>NZ_CP047045.1:0-1447500 GCF_009792355.1 Terricaulis silvestris | reverse complement strand
GCACTGGCCCTCGCGGGCCGTTCAACCGGCGCGGCGACTGTCGGGCTTGTTTTCATCGCCCTTGGCGACTTCACCGATCGGTCCTGGTTCTCCGGCATCGACGCCGAGGCGCCATGGATGCTGGTCGCGGCGCCGCTGGCGGCGTTCCTCGCATTGCGTTGGGGCTCGGCGCCGCTGGCGCACGCGTCGGCGCTGGCCATCATCTATTGCTTCGGCTGGTTTGCCGGTCGCGTTGAAGGAAGCGCCGCCGGCGTTCTGCTGTTTCTCTCGATCCTGCTTGGCGCGATGGCGGCAGGTGCGCGCTGGCTGCGCACACAGGACAAACGTTTCGCCAGCGTGTTCTATGGGTGGTTTGCGGCAGCCGCCCTCATTTTCTTCGCCATCGCTGGATACCTGCCGTGGTTCGGTGACAGCAACAGCGACAACGCCGGCATAGCGCATCGCATCGTGTGGCTCGCCGCATCCGGTGGCGTGCTCGCACTCGGCCGCTTTGATCGACACGGCCTCGTCACCGCAATTGGCGCACTAAGCATCATCATCGCGATCTGCGCTCTCCTCACCGATCTCGGCCTCGATCTGCTTGCAGCGGCGGGCGTCTTCCTCGTCTGCGCGATCGCCGCCCTTGTCGGGGGCCTGCTGCTGCGTCGGGGCAAAAGCAATGCTTAACGCGCCGCTCCGCATCATGATCGTCGCCGCGCTGTGTATGCTGGGGCTGATTGCGATTGTTGTTCGCGAGGGTTACGAGCGCAGCCGCCCGCAGACTGAGACATCGCGCGATATCGAAATGCTTATGCAAGCGGTCGATCCGCGCGCTTTGCTCAGCGGACACTACGTCATCATTAACCTGCAGACCCGGATCAACCCGCCCGGAGACGCCCCACCATGCGCGGCGTTTACGGCCCTTGCAGATAATGAGTCGTGGGTCGTGCTGACGTACTACGGGCCTGACCTTTTCATGGCGCCGCGCGGCCCCCTCACCTACGCCCCCATCGGTGTGGCGAATACACGAGCAGAGGCGCAAGCAATCACCAACGATCCCGAACGCGCTCGACGCGGACTCGTGGTGCGGGGGTCAGCGTTCTGCAGCGAACTGACAGGTGAAGACGGCGAGCCCCTTCGTGTCGCCACGGCGCAGACGCAACTCACAGGCGTTCAGCGCTTCTACGTGCCGCAAGCACAAGCAGAACGCATTGATGCGCTTATGCGTGCGCAATCCTCTGAGGATCAGCCCACCGTGTTCGCCATCGTTAACATCGGCCGCGATGGGCGCGCGCGGCTAAAGGGCCTCAACGTTAACGGCGAAATCATCGAGCTTAACTGGCTCTAAACGCGCCCATATCGGCGCATCATCAGCGCAAAACGCGCCAAAATCGCCCATTTCGGCGCGCATTCGTTAACGGCGGACGCCTTTAGCGTGGCACGCGCGTTGCTTTCTCGCTCCGCAGACGAATTCTCACGGAGCACAAGCGTGCGCACGTTCATCATTACTGCTGCAGCGGTCATCGCTTTCACCGGCGCCGCCGCAGCTGACGATCTCATCCCAGGCAACGGCGATGTCGAGCGCGCGTTCGGCATGGGATGGGAAAGCTTCGATACCCCGATCAACCCGGCGACGCGTGACGCGAGCGGCAACCGCGTCATCGTCAACGGGCGCATCGAGCTCGAAGGCACGCTGAGTGGCGGGCTGATGGACGACTTCGCTTCGGGCCAATCGGCGCAAGCGATCGGCAACCAGCTGAACGTCGTCACCCAAGGCAACTACAACACCGTGATCGTGGATTCCACGCAGATCAACAACGGCGATATCAGCGCCGAAACTGGAGACTGAGACCAATGTTCGCGCTGAAAAAAGCTATCGCCGTGCTCGCGGCCACATCCTGCCTCACCGCTTGCGTCACGCCGTACGCCGGCAATGACGGCATGTACGCGCTGCCGATTGGCGACGCGCCGGTCACCGCCAATCCGACCGCGTACTCCGACGCGCTCGATTGCTTGGCCGTGCACGCCCGCAACAACAACATTGCAGCGCCGCGCATCGCCGTCGGCCGCATCCTCGATTACACCGGCTCGGTTTCAGAAGAAGGCGGCCGCCGCATCACGCAAGGCGCTTCGCTGATGGCGATGTCGGCTTTCAACAAGGCGGGCGCGCGCCTGGTTGAGCGCTTCGATACGTCGGTCACCGAACTTGAACTTCGCTACGCCAACAACCGCCTGATCGGCCAAGAAGGCGGCGATGAAAACGTGCGCCGCATCTATGCCGGCCAAATGCCGGGCTCCGACTATTACTTCGTCGGCGGCATCACCGAACTCAACTACAACATCCGCTCGATGGGCGTTGACGCCCAAGGCGGCCACACCGACGCCCGCGACGGCGTCGGCAACATTGGCGGCCGCTTGTACGTCATGAACATCGCGCTCGACTTTCGCCTCATCGACACGCGCACGCTCGAAGTCGTCGACGTGATCTCGTACCAAAAGCAGATCATCGGCCGCGAACTGCGCGCTGGCGTGTTCTCGTTCTTCGATGACACGCTGATCGACATCGCCGTTGGCGAACGCGCGCTGGAGCCTGTGCAACTCGCCGTCCGCGCCGGCGTGGAACGCTCAGTCGTCCAAGTGATGAGCCGGATGTACAACGTCGCGGACAGCTCGGTGTGCAGCACTGAACTGCAAGCCGAAGGCGATCCGATGGGCCCGGAGCAATCCGCCACCATCCAACCGAGCCCGGCAACGCTCGCAGCCGAGCAATCACGCGCAAGCACCGACGCTTGGAACGTTCGCCGCGATGATAACATCACCACCGGCCTGCGCGGCCGCTCGTAAGCGTCTGCAACCGGAGCAGCCAACAATGCGCGCCGCCCTTCTCGCTTCCGTCGCTCTGCTCGCTGCGCCTATGGCGCACGCGCAGACGAACAACCAGTACCAATCGGGCAACGCTACGGCGACGACGACTGTCAATGTCGGCGATACGCAAGATGCCGGCGCCACGGCCGTCGCCAGTGGCAACGCTTCAACCGCTGTGAACGAAGACGGCGACGCCGAGTTCACCAACAACCAGCACATGGATGGCGCCGCGAACGCCAATGCGAACGCCACGGTTTGGCACGCTGACGGCAACGTCGCGATCACTTCGGCTGCGGTCGGCAACGGCACAACCGCGACGACTGAGAATGGCGATCTGGATCTCTGGTCCGGCCAAGCGTCCCACAACGACGCCAACGCCACGACGACGTTCACTGGCGCGGACTCGCTGAATGCCGGCACTTCGGCCTCAGCGAGCGGCAACGTCGCCGCGGTTTCGGCCGACCACGGCCAAGCGCGGGCGATCGTGCTGCAGGAAAGCACCGGCAGCGTCAGCGCCATCAGCGAAGCCGATCACGGCGTCGTCGCGGACCAAGCTGTGTCCGCCGCCATCGCCAGCGCAAACAATCTGAGCGTCGGCGGTGAAACCGCGACAGTGCTCGTCGACACCACGCAAGCCGCTTACGGCGATAGCGTCTCGGCGCGCAGTGACATTTACGTGGGCTACGCCACGGACGTTTCCGGCAACGCGACCGCAAACGCCAACGCCGCCACCATCGACAACCAATGGGGCTACGTGAACGCGCGCATCGATCAAAGCGCGACGGCCACCGTCACGGCGGACTCCTACGTCACACTTGGCGGCGATTTCCTCGGCTTCGCCTCAGCGGGCGCCTACGGCGTCGGCAACCAGGCGATCGTCTCGAACGTCGGCTCCGATACAGTTATGGACGTCAGCCAGGACAACGCCGGCGACATCTACGCCAACGCAGCACTTTCAGGCGAAGGCGGCGACGCGGCTCTCGCATCATCGGCCGCTTACGGCAACAGCGTGTCCGCTTCGCTTTGCGCCTATTGCGACGACAGCACGCCGAGCCTCACGGCGTCTAGCGAACAAGTGAACACCGGCGACGTCAACGCGCGCTCATCGGTAGTGTCGCCGCGCGCCCGCACGGTCGCCGCAACATCGACCGCGATCGGCAACGCCGCGACGTATCAAGTCAGCGGCCCGACCAACTAAGACTGAGACTTGTCGGACTCGAAGCGCTGGTTCATCGCCACCGCCGGGATCGTATCCTCGCAGCATTCGCCGCCAACAGGACGCGCCGGAATCCCTGCAACCGTGCAGCGCGGCGCCACATTTTCCAGCACAACTGAGCCCGCGGCGATGCGCGCGTCTTCGCCAACTTCGATGTTGCCCAGCACTTTCGCGCCCGCGCCGATCAGCACGCCGCGGCGAATCTTCGGATGACGGTCGCCGCCAGCGTTGCCGGTGCCACCAAGCGTCACGGAGTGCAGCATGGAAACATCGTCCTCTACTACTGCGGTTTCGCCGATGACGATGCCGTGCGCATGATCGATGAACACGCCCGCGCCAATCGTCGCGGCCGGGTGAATATCTACCGAGAAGAGTTCGGAGACGCGGCTCTGCAGGTGATATGCAAGGATCTGCCGGTCCTGCGTCCACAACCAATGCGCGATGCGGAATGATTGCAGGCCACCATAGCCTTTGAAGTAGAGGAACGGCTGCAGATACGTCGTACAGGCCGGATCGCGTTCACGAACGACGCGCATGTCGCGCAGGGCCATGGCGCCAATCGCGGGATCTGATGCGTACGCCTCGCGGATCACTTCGCGCAACTGCAGCGCCGGCAGATCACCGTGGCCGAGCTTCTGCGCCAAATGATACGAGAGCGCGTCTTCGATGCGGTCGTGATGCAGGATTGACGCGTGGAGATACGAGGCCAGCAGCGGCTCCTCCGCCGCAGCCTGCATCGCCTCGACGCGGAGCTGCGCCCAAACGCCGCCGGACGCTTCAAACAGGCGCATTTGGCTCTCGGCCATCTTCATTCTCCCAACATCGCGCCGGCCAAAGCCGGCGGCAATTGCCCCGTCACCGCCATGTGGTGGGCGCGCAGCACAGCGGCAACCGTCAAACTGTCGCGAATGCGCCCGTCGGCGACGCGCGCAAGGACCTCGGCGAAGGGCGCGGTCCGGCGTTGCAAGACCTCCACGGCCTCGGGGTTTGATTGACCTTCGCGCAAGTCCGTCGCGAGAAAAAGCACGGCGCGTTCGTCGGTGAGCGAGTTGGACAAATCCATCTCCAGTATCTGCTGATACGTTTGCGCGCTGAGGCCGGTTTCTTCCTCCAGCTCGCGGCGCGCGCATTCGAGAGCGTCTTCGCCCGGCTCAGCGCCGCCTTCCGGCATCTCCCAGGAATAGCGCCCGAGCGGAAACCGCCATTGCCCAACCAGATGCACGCGCCCCGCGTCATCTATGGGCAGCACGCCCACGGCCAAGCGGCGCACGCGGATCACACTGTAATTCCCATCCGCGCCGTCGGGTCTCACCACGTCATGCGCGTCGATCGCGAACCAGTCGTTCTCGAACGGCCGCGTCACGCGTTTCACCGTCCATGGATTGCCGTCGTTATGCCAATCGCTCATGGCTTCCCTCTAGCCTTGCGCGAAGCGCGGCGCCATGTGTCGCCCATGGTTTTATCGCTCTCCGTCATCCCCACTCAACCCGTCGAAGGCCAACCCGCCGACGCCATCCACGAAAGCGCGGACACGCTCGCGCTGCTGGCGCGACGCCGATCCAGCAAAGTCATGCACCTCGTTGAACCGGCGCCGACCAGCGCTGAGATCGATGCGCTGGTCGCGCTCGCGTCGCGCGTGCCGGATCACGGCAAGCTTGGGCCGTGGCGGTTCGTTGTGTTTGAAGGCGACGCACGGGCGCGCGCTGGCGAGGCTTTGGCCAAAGCAATCGCAAACGATTCTGGCATCGACGTCGTGCGTTTGGATCATACGCGCAACCTTCTGAAACGCGCGCCGGCGTGCGTGATGGTGGTCTCGAGCGCCGCGCCGCATCCGAAGATTCCAGAATGGGAGCAGCAGCTCTCCTCCGGCGCCGCGTGCTTTTCGCTCCTGCTAGCCGCGCACGCGATGGGCTACGGCGGCTGCTGGCTCACCGAATGGCCTGCATACGACGCGCGCGCGCGCACCGCTTTGGGTTTGGCCGAACACGAACGTATCGCCGGCATCGTTTATCTCGGCACGCCGCGCGAAGGCGCGATCGAGCGCGTCCGGCCAGACGTGAGCACGCGTATCTCGCGCTTCTAAAACGAAAAAGGCCGCCGCAATGAAGCGGCGGCCCAATTCGTTTCGTCGTGTTTGAGCTTAGAGTTCGCGGCCGATCGAGAACACGAAGCGGCCATCCGAATTGGTCTCGTCCAGCGAGTAGCCATTCTCGAACGCGTCTTCGGTATCGCTGTAAGTCGCGCCCAGCGTAAAGCCGTGGATGGCGTAGGCGCCGCCAACGTTCCAAGTGCTGTAGCTGTCTGTCGCGAAGTCGTTGTCTTGAACGCCGTAAGCGGCGGAGAACGAGACCGCATCGCTCACCGCGTAGCCAGCGTTGATTTCGTAATAGATGCCTTCGCCGGTCTCGCCGAAATATTCCGGCGTGTAGGCGACTTGACCGCCGACGCTGAATTGTTCGGTCAAATCCATCGAGGCGCCGACGATGCCTTCGTAATAGTCGAGTTCACCGCCTGCCAGTTCGTCGTCGGCGTTCGGATAGAAGTAGCCAACCAGAGCGATATCCCAGCTCACTGGACCGGTGGTGGGCGTGACGCCGACATATGCATCAAGCTCCATCGAAGCCAACTCGGTCGTGCCCGTTGCGCCGTAATTGACGTTCGAGCCCCAGACGCCGGCGTAGAACATGTCGTTCGACCAATCGAGGCTGCCTTGGATCGCGGCGCCCCCATCGGTTTGCGAGATGCCACGGAAAACATAATCGCTGACAAGTGCGACGCTGCCCGAGACTTCAGCGTTGGCGGCGCCAGCGCTCATCACAGTCGCGCCAGCCGCAAGGGCGACGCCAATTAACTTTTTCATGTTGCGCATCCTCATTCCCCGCGGAGCTTCTCGCCGCGCGGTGGCGAGGCTCGTTTCACGAGGTAAACGTAGAGTTAACGACGCAGCCTCGCCCGTTACCTCATGTTCATGTGCAGTCACACCTGTGGTGCAAAAGCCACGAAAACGCGCACGAGCGGCGCCGCGCGGATGATCGCGGCGCCGCAGTAGTCTCGCGCGGGAGCTCGGTCAGAGTGCGCGCGAAACCGAGAACGTGATGGCCTCGTCCGCGTCGGATTCGTCGAGCGCATAGCCGAGGTCGAAGGCGTCTTCGGTGTCGGTGTAAGTCAGGCCGAACGTGAAGCCTGAATAGGCGTACGTCGCGCCGAGCAGCCACGTCGTATAGGAATCGGCGTAGTCATCGACATCCTGCTCGCCGAACGCGGCCTTCACGCCGAACACGTCGGAGACGGCGTAGGCAGCCGCCAATTCGTAATAGAGACCGGCGCCGGTCTCGAGCGCAAAATCCGGCGAATAGTAGAGCGAGCCGGTGAGCGTCAGCGGCTCAATCGGGCTGTAGCTCGCGCTGGCGCGGCCCTCGTAGAAATCGGTCTCTGGTCCCGCCTGATCGTCGGCGCCCGGATAGAAATAACCGATGACGCCGAAATTGAACGACACCGGGCCGAGCGTCGGCGTCACGCCGGCATAGACATCCAGCTCAACGCCGCCCGACGAAATCGTCGCCGAGGAGACATTCGATCCCCACGTGCCGGCGTAGAAAATGCCGTTCGTGTAGTCGATGCCGCCAGATACGGCGGGACCGCCTTCGGTTTGCGAAATGCCACGGAAAACATAGTCCGTAGCGAGCGCCACATTGCCCGTGAACGCGCCTTCCGCATGCGCCGCACCCACGCCGCCAAACATCGCGCTAGCGGCCGCAGCCAATCCCAACAACAATTGCTTCTTCATTCCAAACCCCCGCATTGGCGCACGCCGGTGGCGCGCTCGCGTCTTCGAATGCAGCAAGGCTTGCGGGTTGCTGGACCTGGCTCAATGCGAGGCGGCGCTCAGCGGTGTGAGGAATTGTGCAGCGCACAAAATGACAGCGGGGCGCCTCGGTCGGCGCCGTGAATCTGGGCGTTTTCTACCGTGCGACGAGCGGCGCGTAGCCCAGATGCAAGCCGGCATCGACCAAAAGGGTCTCGCCGGTCACGTGCCGGGCGGCGTCTGAAAGCAAGAAAAGGCCTGCATCTGCAACGTCTTCCGCCGTCGATGCGGCCTGGAGTGGGGTCGTCTCTATCGTCCCCTGACGCACCCGATCGACAATTGCGGCTGGCAAGCTCTTCGAGAACCACGTTGTGTCGATGAAGCCAGGGCAGAGCGCATTGACCCGGATTTTCGGCGCCAGCGCGCGCGCCAGCGAAAGCGTCATGGTGTTCAGCGCGCCCTTCGACGCGGCGTAGGCGACGGACGAACCGATCCCGGTCACACCCGCGATCGACGACGTCATCAGCACGCTGGCGCGGTCAGACGCCTCCAACAGCGTCCGCGCGGCGCGGATCATCTGGAACGGGCCGATCAGGTTGACCGCGAAGATGTGCTCGAAGTCGGCGCGCGAGAGCGCGTCGAGGTCGCCGTGGTTCGGTGCGAACTTGGTGACGCCGGCATTGTTGGCGAGCGCATCTATGCGCCCGAACAGCGCGGCTGCTTCAACGATGGCGCGGCACGCAGCGTCATCGCCGACGTCGCCTTGCGCCAGAACGGCTTCGGCGCCTGCGGCGCGCACGGCTTCGGCTGTTGCCTCCGCTTCAGCGGCGCTCTTGGCGTAGTTGATGATCACCGCTTTCGCGCCGCGGGTGGCGGCGCCAACCGCGATCGCCGCGCCCAGGCCCGTCGATGCGCCGGTGACGAGTACAATCTTGCCGTCGAAATCGCGCATGACGCTCTCCTCTGCTGATTAGCGACTTGCCAGCGGCGGCGCCGCTCTTCAAGTGTCAGCCCATGAGCACTGATCCGAAGGGCCTGACCCAGCTCGGCAAGCCCGCCGCCATTCCGGCGAACCCCGACGAAGCAACGCTTGAGCGTGTTCCCAATCCGCACACGGGCACGCTCTATCTCGCGCGCTTCACCGCACCAGAGTTCACCTCGATCTGCCCGGTCACCGGCCAGCCCGATTTCGGCGTGCTGGTGATCGACTACGCGCCGAAGGATTGGATCGTGGAGTCCAAGAGTCTGAAGCTCTTTCTGCAGAGCTTCCGCAATCACGGCGCGTTCCACGAGGACTGCACGGTCGGCGTCGCCAAGCGCATCGTCGATGCGATTGCGCCGACGTGGCTCAGGATCGGGGGTTACTGGAATGCGCGGGGCGGCATGCCGATCGACGTATTCTGGCAGACGGGGCCGGCGCTTGAAGGTCTATGGCTGCCCGATCAAGGCATTGCGCCCTATCGCTCGCGCGGCTGATGCGCTTGGCGCATCTCGTTCTGCCGGCCTTTTCGTTATCACCGCTGCGCGGCGCCGGTTCGGTGCAACCGGCTTACGCCATCGACACCTATGTGTGCCTGTTGCCGAATGCGTCGGAGAGATCCGACTCTCGTGGCGAGTGACGCCCGAGATAGACGCCGCACGCGACGACCCAGCTCAGCATGCTCGCTTCGAGAACGCGCTGGGAGATGCCGACATAGGGCGAGTCCGGCGATAGCGTGAGCCAAGCGCACAGCAACACCGTCGCCGCAACGAAGGCGAAGATCGCGAGCCCCGCCCCGTTCGGCCATTTGCGCGCCGCTAGCCCCAACAGCAGCAGCGTGAGCGGCGCGAAGAGATAACCGATCAACCCGAACGTGTTGTGCAGCATCTGTGAGAGGCTTGGCTCTTCCGGTCTGCATTCGAAATCACAGCGAAAGAACGTCGCCCCGACATAGCCAATCGCGAACAGGAACACGCCGATAAAGCCGAGCGTCGCCAGCAGCGAGCGCGGCGCCGCCATCCACGCGAACACCGCGAAGGCGCAGGTCAGCACGCCGACTGGCAGGAAGCCCGCGTAGCTCACCAGCCAGCCCTGCGGCGCGCCATTGGCGCCGAGCTCACTGATGAATTGCGAAGCGTGGTCGTATCCCGGATAGGTCGCGCCGCCGATGATCACCATCCCGAGCAGCCACAGCGCGCCAAGCACGCCGCACGCCATTGCAAGTTTTCCGCTCAAAGCGTCCCCCCCGTTTCAGCTCGGCCATTTTGGCGCGCGGCTTACCATGCCCGGGGTCTTGCGCCCGAGCACGCCGCCAATGAACTGCGCTGCCTCGATCGCCAGATCGAGATCGACGCCGGTGTCGAAACCCATGCGGTTGAACATGTAGAGCAGATCTTCGGTCGGCACGTTGCCAGCCGCACCCGGTGCGAACGGGCAGCCGCCGATGCCGGCGAGTGAGCCATCCAGCACCCGCACGCCACCTTCCACCGCCGCCACCGCGTTCGCCAGCGCCGTGTTGCGCGTGTTGTGAAAATGCGCGCGCAATTGGATTGACGCCGGGACGGCACCCTTCACAGCGCGCACGCGCTCATGCACGTCGCTCGGCGCGCCGACGCCGATGGTGTCAGCGATGGCCAGTTCGAAAATCTCCTGCGCCACGCAGCGCTCCGCGACTTCAACGACGCGCCGCACCGGCACTTCGCCATCGAACGGACAGCCGAACGCCGTCGAGATCGTCGCGCTCAAGCGCGCGCCGCCGGCCTTTGCTGTTGCCGCCACTTCCGGCCAGACCTTGAACGTCTCTTCGACGGTCCCGCCATTGTTGCGGATGGAGAAGCCGTCCGAGGCGCAGAAGACGTAGTTGATCTCCTTCGCTCCCGCCGCCAACGCACGCTCCACGCCCCGCAGATTCAGCGCCAGCGCGATGTGGGTGATGCTGCGGTCGTTGTAGGTGTCCGTGCCTCGGATGCGCTCGAACACGGCGTCGCCGTCGGCCATCTGCGGCACTTTCTTCGGATTGACGAAGCTCGCCGCCTCCAGCCGCTTGAACCCAGCCGCCTCGATATGCGCGATGATGGCGAGCTTGTTCGCAGTATCGACAATACCCGGCTCGTTCTGCAGCCCATCGCGCGGACTGACTTCGACAAGCTCCAATTTCTCAGCCACGCTTTGCTCCAAACGCCGGCAGCGCCCAACCATAATGTATGGCGCCCGCGCGCAATCCAAAACCCGCCACCGCGCCCAATACGCCTGCCCACAGCGCGGGAACCCCAATAGCGTTCAGCGCGACGAACCCGCCCGCCGCCAGCAGCGCCGCCGATATCGTGATTTCGCGCTTCAACAGCGCCGAAGGTTGCACCGCCAGCACGTCGCGGATGACGCCGCCAAAACATGCGGTCAGCACGCCCATCGCCACGGATACCAACGGCCCAACGCCAAATGCCAGCGCTTTCGCCGCGCCGATCACGGCGTACGCGGCCAAACCCACGGCATCGAGCCAGATCAGCGTCTTCGCCCGCTCCAGATAGCGCGACAGGAACCACACCGCGAGCGCCGCCGCCAAGCCGATGCCCAGGTACGTTGCGTCATTCACCCAGAACACGGGCGCGCCGATCAGCAGATCGCGCAGCGTGCCGCCGCCGACGCCGGTCACCACCGCGAAGAACCAGAACGTGATGATGTCGTGCCGATCCCGCGCCGCCGCCAGCGCGCCGGTCAGCGCGAACACGGTCACGCCCGCATAGTCGAGCACGGGCGGCAACGTGGGAAGCGACTCAGGTGCGATCACGGGCGCACCTTGCCGCTTTCGCTACGTCACATCCAGTGCGCCGCCTTGAAATCCAGCGCACGCGGTTGATAGTGCCGCGCATGAAAGCTCAAGCCATGACCGCCTTCGGCGCGCCGCTGACGCCGATGGATCTCGACGCGAAGAAACCCGGACCCGGCGAAGCGCTCGTGCGCGTGACGCGCGCGGGGCTGTGCCACTCCGATTTGCATATCCACGACGGCTATTTCGATTTCGGCGAGGTGAAGCAGCCAGTGGTCGTCGATATGCCCGCCGTGCTTGGTCACGAAATCGAAGGCGAAGTCGCCGAACTCGGTGAAGGCGTGAGCGCACCGGTCATTGGCACGCGCGTCGCCGTTTATCCATGGCTCGGTTGCAATCAATGCGACACCTGCAAGACTGGCGATCAACAACTTTGCATCGCACTGCCGCGCCGTGCGCTCGGCGTCGCGCAATGGGGCGGCATGGCGGAGTACGTCCACGTGCCGTTTGCCGACGCCCTGATCCCGATCGGCGACCTGGCGCCCGGCCTCGGCGCGCTGGCGATGTGTTCCGGCCTCACCGCTTATTCCGCGCTGAAAAAGATCGCAGCGACGCCGCCGGATCAGCCTGTGTTGCTCATAGGTATGGGCGGCGTTGGGCTTCAGGCGATGGCGCTCTCGAAGAATGTGCTGCCGAACAAGATCATCGCCGCAGACATTGAGCCGGCCAAACGCGAAGCCGCGCTGGGCTATGGCGCGGTCGAAGCGATCGAACCGACGCCGGCGGCTTGGAAAGCCGTCGCGGCGAAGCACGGCAGCACTGGCGCGGCGATCGATTTCGTTGGCGCGCCAGCGACATTCGGCTTCGGCACAGCGGCGCTTCGGCGCGGGGGCAAGTACGTCATCGTTGGGCTGTTCGGCGGCGCCACGACGTTGCCGCTCGCATCGCTGCCGCTTCGGCCGATTTCCATCATCGGCTCTTATGTCGGCCGTTTGGACGAAGCGCGCGCGTTGATCAGGCTGCTGCGTCAAGGCGCTGTGCCCGCCCCGCCGATGCAGGAACGCCCGCTCGACCAGGCCAACAGCGCCATCAACGATCTGCGCGCCGGCAAGGTGCTGGGCCGCGTATTACTCACGCCCTGAGCTTGCCCCGTCCGGCGACGCGCCGTAAGGCAAGCCCGGCGCGAGCGTGGCGAAACTGGTAGACGCAGCGGACTTAAAATCCGTTCGCCCAAAAGGCGGTGCGGGTTCAACTCCCGCCGCTCGCACCACATCTAGGTAGACATGGCGCATCCCCTCGACTGCCCAGCCTGGAGCGCGTTGACGAGCCGTCAAGCCGCGCTGTGCCTTGGTGGCGAACACGCGCGACGCTTTCGTGAGGACATCGGCCCGTTCGCTGGCACGCGCGACACATCGCCGGAAGCTGTAGCCGCACTCGCGGCTTTGGCTTACGCGGACGACGATATGTCGTTGCTCGAGGTGGCGCCGCCCGCACCGCCGCCGGGCATTCAACTCAAGCTCAGCGCGCTCGGCGTGCAGATGACCACGAAGGGCTTCACCGCTGGCGGCCGTTTCTCCATCGAACCGCTCTCTGACGCCGACGCGCCCGAGATGATCGCGCTTGCCACGCTCACCAAGCCTGGGCCGTTTCGCGCCGCAACGCACGCCCTCGGACGTTTTGTTGGCATTCGCGACAATGGCCGCCTCGTCGCCATGGCTGGCGAGCGGATGCAGATGCCGGGGTTCGTTGAGATCAGCGCGGTGTGTACGCATCCGGATTATCGCGGGCGCGGCTATGGCGCGGCTTTGATGCGCGCCGTTGGTGATCGCATCCTGAGCGAGGGCGATACGCCTTTCTTGCACGCTTACGCCAGCAACACGGCCGCCATCGCGCTCTACAAACATCTGGGCTTTGAACTCCGTACCGAGGTCACGCACGCCATGTGGAGCAAAGCGAATGGGTGACACATTACGCGCCGTGATCCGTCACACGCCGCTGATGCTCGGCCTCGTGGTTGGCATCGTCACCGGCGTCATCCTTGCCTTGGCCGATACCGACGTGTCGCCGCTCAACCAGGCGCTGATTGCGTGGGATGCGGCAGCCTTCGTTTATCTCCTGACCGTGCTGGTGCAGACCCACGGCATCAACGCACAGACCATCATCGACCACGCAGCCGACGTGGATGACGGACGCTATTTTGTTCTTTTCGTTTCCCTGGCCGGCGTCATTGCGAGCCTCACGGCGATTGTCGTCGAACTGCAATCCGCTGCCGCGGGCGACGATCGCGGACTGCATGTCGGATTCGTTTTCCTCACCGTCGCGATCTCCTGGTTGTTCGTGCACACCAGTTTCGCCAAGCACTACGCCCATGAATATTTTGGCCCTGCTGACGAAGGCGGCATTCGCAAAGGCCTGATCTTTCCAGGTGACGAAGCGCCGGACTTCGGCGATTTCTTCCACTTCGCCCTGGTCATCGGCGTCGCCGCTCAAACCGCCGACATCCAGATCGCCGCCAAACCGATCCGTCGCGTTGTGACGTTGCATGGCGTGCTTGCGTTCGTGTTCAATACGGTGGTTCTCGCGCTGACGTTGAGCCTAGTCGGCGATCTGTTCGGTTAGCTCTCCACGACCTCTTCAGGATCGGCGCCGCACGAGCGGATCATGGCCATCAGGTCGGCTGCCGCCTTGTCGAGCGCCGCAATGTCGCCTGAACGCGCCACGAGATGGACGCCGAAACTGTCCGGCGGCGCAAACCACGGATACGAGCCGAACGAGACGACACCGTTTGTCGCCGCCTCCAGCTCCGCCAAGCCCTGCGCAATCGCGCCTTCGCGCACGCCTTTGCCGCGGATCGTCCGCGAGCGCACCACGATGCCGCCTTCGAGGCGATGTCCCACGTCCTCCAGCATCCCACGAGTAATCGACGGTACGCCCGCCATGACGAACACGTTGCCGATCTGAAATCCTGGCGCTTTCGACACGGGGTTTGCGATCAGCGTTGCGCCGTCGGGGATCCGCGCCATGCGCAGGCGCGCTTCGTTGAGATTGCTCATGCCCTTGTAGTGCGCCTCCAGAATCGCGCGCGCATCGTCGCGCACGTCGATGCTGACGCCGAACGCGGCGGCCATGGCGTCGGCGGTCTTATCGTCATGGGTTGGGCCGATGCCGCCTGTGGTGAAGACGTAATCATATTTGGCGCGGAGTTCGTTCACATTGGCGATGATCTCGTCCGGTATGTCCGCGGTCACGCGCGCTTCGGCGACTTGCACGCCTAATGGCGCCAGGAATTTCGCGATGGTTTGCAGGTTCACGTCCTGCGTGCGGCCGGAGAGCAGTTCGTCCCCGATTAGCAAAACAGCGGCTTTGACTTGGCGTTGCGTCATGCGCGCATACTAGCACGAAACACGAGGTGTCGGATGAGTGAAGACTACGTTGGCCAGCTGACCGATCGGCAAAAAGGCTTCCTGCCGGATCACCTTGGCTTGGAGTGGCTCGAGGCGCGGCCCGGCTATGTCAAAGGCCGCTTCGAGGTGAAGACGCATCACCTTGCACCGAACACGTTTCTGCATGCCGCGAGCGTCATCGCGTTGGCCGATAGCGCTTGCGGCTATGGCTGCATCATTTCGCGGCCTGATGGGGCGTTGAACTTCACGACGATTGAGCTGAAGTCGAATTTTCTCGGCACCACGCGCGAGGGCGGGGTTAGCGTTGAAGCCAGCCTTGTGCACGGTGGGCGAACGACGCAGGTTTGGGATGCGGTGGTCACGGCGGAGGCGACGGGAAAAACGATCGCGCTTTTCCGCTGCACGCAGATGATCTTGTATCCGAAATAGGCAGAAGCGGCGCGAGGCGCCTGCTTACTTGATTTTGCCTTCGACGAACTCGACGTGCTTTTTCGCAATCGGGTCGTACTTGCGGAACTTGAGCTTCTCAGTCTTCGTCCGCGGGTTCTTCTTGGTGACGTAGAAGAAACCAGTGTCGGCCGTCGAGTTGAGACGGAGCTTGATGGTTGTCTTCTTTGCCATGACGCGGGACCGGATTTCTCAGATGTTTGAAGAGCGGGGGAAATACGGACCCCCGGACCTAAAGTCAACTTTTTAGCCGCTCTAACGTGTGCGCCCCCCGGCTCCACCTCAAAAACGGCGGTTCGACCGTGTCCCCGGCCAGCCTGGCGCGCACCTCCTTAAGCACGAACCGGGTGATCGAGGGCAGGTCCAGGGCCTCGGCCTCGTCCAGGCTAAACCATTTGGTGTGCAGCAATTCTTCGTCACCAGCCGCGGGCTCATCGTGGGCCAGGACCGCCTCGGCGTCGGCCATGAAAAACCGGGCGTCGAACCGGCGGGGGCGGTAGGGCGGCGTGATGGCGCGGGCCACGAATTGGAGCTTGGAAAGGTCCGGGCCCTTCTCATCGCCTAGCACCAGGCCGGCCTCCTCCCGCGTCTCCCGAACCGCCGCCAGGGCGTAGGCGCGGGGCGGGCGGCGGACTGGCCCCCCGGCCTTTAGCAGCGTCTCGGTCTCGGCGGTGAGTTCCACCGCGGCTTTGGCGCGGGCGTCGCCGGGATCGACCCGTCCGCCGGGGAAGACCCATTTGTCCGGCATGAAGACGTGACCCTTGGCGCGCTGGCCCATCATCACTTCGCGCCGGCCGCGGACCAGGATCAGGGTCGCGGCGTCGCGCGGACGGGACGCCTTGGGCTTGGCCCCATCCGGTGCGTCGAACGGTTTTTCGTCGGCGTTGAGTTTGAACTCGTTGGCGCTCATGCGCCCCCTCCTAGCACGGCCTTCACGTTGGCTTGGAACCGGAACCGCACCCGCCTATCGTCGCGCGCAAAGAGGGAGTGGCAAGATGGCGCGACGTAAACCTGGCGAAGGCCAAACCGCATTGGTGACCGGCGCATCCGCCGGCATCGGCGTCGATCTGGCCGAATGCTTCGCCAAGGATGGCTACGACCTCATCCTCACCGCGCGCAGCGAAGGCGCGTTGGCGGAAGTCGCCAACCGTCTTGCCGGCCAATACGGTGTGAAAACGCATGTCATCGCGCAAGATCTCGGCGCGTACGGCGGCGGCTCGGCGCTGGCGCAATCGATCGCGGCGCGTGGGCTCAACGTCGATGTGGTGGTGAACAATGCGGGCTACGGCCATGCGGGCGCGCTCACCTCCTCCGATTTGCCGACGCAACTTGGCATGATCGATCTCAACGTGCGGGCGCTGGTTGAGCTCACGTACATTTATTGGGATCGCATGATCGCGAACGGCAAAGGCGGCATTCTCAATGTCGCTTCCACGGCGGCGTTTCAGCCTGGGCCGCTGATGGCGAACTATTATGCGTCGAAGGCCTATGTGCTCTCCTTCTCCGAAGCGATGTGGGAAGAAGCGCGCGGCACTGGCGTGCACGTGAGCTGCCTTTGCCCTGGACCGACGGTGTCGAAATTCCGCGAACGCGCGGGCACCGGCAAAACGCGCCTGGCGCACGTGAGCAAGGTGATGGGCTCCATGCCTGTCGCGCGCATGGGTTATGAAGCGTGGAAACGGAATCAGCGCGTCAAAGTCACAGGCGGCCGCAATGCGTTCCAAGCCGGGATGGTGAAATACATCCCCCGCGCGACGCTGCTGAAAATGGTCCGCAACATCCAGTCGCCGGCGACTTAGTGCGTGCGCCGGCGCCGCCGCTTTCGCGGCGCGCCATGGTGGATGATCGATGGAAGCGACGCCGTTCACGACGTGTCGGCGGACGGCGCGGCTTCGGCACTGGCGATCGCGCGTGCAATTTGCCGTGGCTCCGGGCGGGCGCGGTGCGGCCGCCGTCGCGTGAGGCCGCGTGGCAGGCGCTTCAACAAGCGCGCGACTAGAGCATCGACATCTTTTGAAAGCGCGGCGATGCGCTGGTTTAGATCCTTCGATCGCAGCGCGCGGCGCATGGCTGAGCCGATGATGGCGCGCCGCATATGCGTTTCTATGCGGCGGCGCGCTGAATGTTTGGGTGCGGTGTTGCCGCGCACGTGCGGCGCGGCGCGGAGCATGACGATGCTGGTGAGGATGCGCTCGATGCGGTCGAGCCATTGGTGCGCGATCGCCGCCGCTTGATCAGAGAACGGCGCGAAGGCGCGGGCTTCGCGGAGGAACGCCGCGAACCATTTCAGCCACAGCAGCACCCAGCGCTGATAGCGCTGGAGGCGATGCTCGGTGATGGGCGGGGCGTTGAGACGCATGGGCGCTAAGCTAAGCGCGACGCAAGCCGGTCGGATTGATTTTGGCGAAGCGTAGTGGCGACAAGGGGTTGGCGCGGGAAAGTGTTGGATAGAGGTGCGGGCTATCCTCTTATTTTGATCCCCGTTGGGCCCTCTCGCATCACCCAAAAGACTGGACTTGCGCGCTGCGCAATGGTCTGTGCGGCAGAATAAGCCACACCGGGTCTAGACTTTGGCAAAAGCCACAGCCGAAAAACGCCTTCCCAAATTCTATTGGCCGGTGGTGTTGATCTTCGCGGTGATTGCCGCTGGCGTCTTTTATTTGCGCCCGCCGATCCTGAGTTCGCTGCGCAACCTTGCGTTTGACGCTTACCAACGCATCGCACCTGCGCCTGCGCTTCCCGACGCGCCCATTCGTGTGGTGCATATCGATGAGAGTTCTCTTGTCCGGCTTGGCCAATGGCCCTGGTCACGCGCAACGATCGCTGAGCTCACGCAGAGGCTAGGCGACGCCGGCGCCGCGGCGATCGCGTTCGACGTGCTGTTCGCCGAACCTGACCGGACTTCACCCGAACAATTGCTCGCTGCGGCGCCGGCGGCGCGCCGCGCTGCGTTGGCACGGGCACTGGGCGATGCGGAAAGTCACGACGCGCGCTTTGCTGCGTCGCTTGATCAATTCCCCACGGTTCTGGCCGCGAGCCTCCATGATCAAGCCAATGGCGTCCTTTTTCCACTCCGCGCAGGATTTGCAGTCGCCGGTGACGATCCCAGTCCGTATCTGCGCAACCTGCCAGGCGTCGCCACGAGCTTGCCGGCGCTCTCCGACGCGGCCGATGGCGTGGGGTTCATCAACTGGCTGCCCGACGGCGATCAAGTCGTGCGCCGGGTTCCGCTCCTGCTCCGACATAACGACGAGATTGCGCCGTCGCTCGCGCTCGAAGCTTTGCGTGTTGCGTTCGGCGCATCGACCTACGTGGTGCGCTCCGCCAACGCGAGCGGCACATCCGCTTTCGGCGCCCACACTGGCATCAACGCCATCAAGGTCGGACCGCTTACGATTCCGACCGACGCCGAGGGACAAGTTTGGCTGCGGTTTCGCGCCTATGACGAGCGCGAAGCCGTGCCGGCATGGCAAGTTTTGGACTCGTCATTCGAGCCAGGTCAGTTCGAAGGCGCTATCGTCCTCGTCGGCGCGAGCGCGCCGGGGCTCATGGATTTGCGCGCGACGCCGCTCGACGCAAGCATTCCCGGCGTCCAATTGCACCGCCAACTCTTAGAACAGATCTTGGCCGGCAACTTCCTGCAACGGCCTGATTTCGCGCCTGGCATCGAGCTGTTGATCGCAATGCTGGCGATCGTCGTACTTGCGATCGCAGCGCCGAGATTTGGGCCATCCATCAACGCCGCCATTGGATTTGCACTTGTCGCGGCGATTTGGTTGCTAGGCATCGTTCTATTCGTGCAATCGAACTACTTGTTCGATCCCATCTTTCCAACGCTGGCGGCGCTCGTCTTCGCTGCGGGCGCGACCACCTATTTCTATCAGCGCACCGAACACCAACGTGCCGACATCCGACGCGCGTTCGGCCAGTACGTGGCGCCGAGCGTCATCCGTCAGCTCACTGCCCACCCCGAGCGCCTAAAGCTTGGCGGTGAAGTTCGCGAACTCAGCATCTTGGTTTGCGATATCCGTGGGTTCTCAAAAATCGCTGAACGCATGAGCGCCGAGCAGCTGACGGCGTTTATCAATAGCTTCCTCACGCCGCTAAGCGACATCGTCATCGAAAACGGCGGCACAATCGACAAGTATATGGGCGATGCAATTCTGGCTTTCTGGAACGCTCCGCTCGATCAAGCCGATCACGCGGCGCGCGCGTGCCGCGCTGCAATGCAAATCATGTCACGCCTGGAGGGCCTGAACACTGTCTGGCAGAGCGAGGCGGAGGCGGCGGGCCGCCCCTTCGAACAGGTTCGCATCGGCATCGGCGTCAATACGGGCGAATGCTGCGTTGGCAATCTGGGCTCCGAGCGGCGCTTCGACTATTCGGCCATTGGCGACAACGTGAATATCGCATCGCGATTGGAAAGCCTGACCAAGGCGTATGGCCTGACGCTCTTGATCAGCGAGCAAACGCGCAATGGCGCAGCCAACGCTGGGCTCATCGAAGCAGATTTGGTGCGCCTTCATGGGCGCGAAGGCGCCACGCGCGTGTACACAGCGACGCTGGAGCAAGGCGCGGCGGACCCCGCGCACACAGCTTTTCTGGACGCTTTCCGGCAAGGCCGCTTCGATGAAGCGCGCGCGCTACTCACGCAGCTGCAGACGACATCCCATGCTGGCTTCGCCGGGCTCTATGCCAACTACAAGCACAGGCTGGAGCGCGCCGGAGATATGGCGCCCTCGGATTGGGCCGGCGTTTACGATCCCGAACGCAAATAGCGCTGCTCTCGTCCATCGCTCAGTCGTTATAGCGGTAGGCCGAGTAGATGTCGTCGGTGCGATTGGTTTGATCGTCGGCGTCGTATGCGCCTTCAAAGCCCGGATACTCGGAGAACGGATTGCCGAACAACGGGTACGTCGCCGCGCCGAGCGAGCTCTCGTAGCTGCCGCGCCAGGTGAACGGACGCGACGCTGTGCCGTTTGAGAAAAACTCGACTGCCATGCCTGGACGATCGAGATCGATCGTCTGTCCGTTTGGCAGCGTGAACGTGAGTGCGCCTTCGTCGAGGATGCCAAACATGCGGCCGTTGACGAACAGCAGATCGACGATGGTGCCGCGCACGCCGATCGTCGCCACCGGCGTGCGCACCTGGTAGCTTTGCGATCGCTGCGTGCCGCTAACGAACCGGACGGCGCCGCGTGTAAACGTCACGGCGACATCGCCCGCGCCCTGGCCCGGATCGTAAACGTAGCGGTCAAGGGTCACTTGCGACCGCGGCCCGATACTTAAGGTTGTCTGATCTGTGAACATGAGTTGCGCGACGCCAGTCGCGCCCGTGCTGATGCGCTCGTTCTGGAAGACGCGGTTGCCAACAGCGAGCGGCCGCTCCTGCCCAGTGCGAAATCCGGTAACTTGGTTACGCACCCCAACGGCTGCGCCAATGTCGCCGGTCGCGGTTTGCGCCGCCGCAGGCCCGCCAAAGAGCAGCGCGCCAGCGCTTAACGCGCTGAAAAGCATACCTGAATGCCGCATGGTGGAATCCTCTTGGCGATATCACCCGACCGTATCGCTCCCATGTCGCGCCTGGCAACTGTGAACACGCCATTCGGCGTGTCAGCTTGAACTCCGGGGCCGAACCCGCTCAACTGCGCCATGAGCCGTCAGGACGGCGGACGGGGAACTTGCGCATGGTACGGGGAAAAGCTCAGGGCCTCCTGCGGGTGCTTATGCTTGCCGCGAGCGTCACTGCCCTCTCGGTTGGTTTCGCGCATGCCCAACAGGCGGGCGACCTCGAGACGCTTGGCCAGCGCATTCTCGACAATCCTCAAGACGTCGATCTCAATTTGAGTTACGCGGCCGCCGCTGAAGCGGCTGGCAAACCGCGTCTGGCTCTCGCTGCGTACGAACGCATCCTCATCAACGATCCGTCGAACGAAGTTGCGCGTCGCGGCTACGAACGCCTCCGTCGCATCATCGAGCCTGGCTACACCGTCACGCGCGTCGAGGTCGGCGCCCGGTACGATACCAATGCGGCCAACTCCAATGAAGACTTCTTCTTCCCTGTTCCGGACTCGACCACCTATTTCGCCAAGCTCACGGTCGCTGACGAGCGCGCACTCGGCGATCGGCGCTGGCGCTCCATCCTCAATCTAACGCTTGAGGACAACGACGAGCTCGACGCGCTCAATTACGGCTATCTCGGCGCCCAGACTGGTCCGATCTACTACGTCGCGCCTCATATCGCGGCGCTGCCTTCCATCGGCATCGGCGCCGCAATGTTGGGCGATGAGCTCTACTTCAGTGAGATCTATGCAGCGCTCACGATAGAGGGCCGCGCCGCCGGCGTTTCCTATTGGGCGCGTGCGCGCGCAGGCTATCGCGAATACGAAGAGGTTGACCCATTTGTATTCGGCACGGCGAACGACAACGGTTCTTTCGTCGAGTTGCAAGCGGGCTTGACCAAGCCGCAATTGCTGCTTGAGCGCGATAAGTTGACCGTCCAACCGTTCGTCCGTTGGAACTCAGTCGACGGCGATGTGTTTGGTTTTGCTCCGGGAAGCTTCACTGAGTACGGCGTGGACGCGAACTACAACTATCAGCTCACCGATCACGTCCAACTGTCTGCAGGCGCCCTGGTGCGCGAGCGCGAATTCGACAGCTTTGACCGCACCGACAGCTATGTCTCACCGCAAGCGAGCATCGTGCTGCAGCGCGTACTGCCATGCGATTGCGATGTTCGGCTGCAGTACCGCACGCGCGACAACGACTCGACCGACTTCGTCTCCAGCTACGATGCCGAGCAGGTCACATTGTCACTCGCGGCGCGATTTTAGCGCCGGCCCTCGTGCTTTGCTTCGGCTAAACGAAGCCCATAGACCGCAGCAGCTTCTTTGCAGCTTGCTTTGGCGCCGCTACATCTCGCCCGAAGGAGCCCTGCCCCATGAGCCTTAGCGGAACTTACGACGACAACAACCTGTTCGCGAAGATTCTGCGCGGTGAGGTGCCGGCGGTGAAGGTCTATGAGGATGACACCGTGATGGCGTTCATGGACATCTTCCCGCAAGCGCGCGGCCACGTGCTCGTCGTGCCGAAGGGCGTCAGAGCGCGCAACTTGTTGGAGTTGCCGGAAAGCAAAGTCGGGCAATTAATGTGGCACGTGCAGCGCATCACCAAGGCCGTGGTGAAGACGCTGAAGCCCGACGGCGTCACGGTCACGCAGTTCAACGGCGAAGACGCCGGCCAGACCATCTTCCACCTGCACTTCCACATCATCCCGCGCTACGCGGGCGTGCGGCTGGCGGGGCACGGGCACTCGAACCGAGCGGATATTCCGGAGTTGGAGAAGATCGCGAAGGAAATTGCCGCGGCGCTGTAGCTATGGAGCGCCGGCGTCCTCGCCGGCAAAGGTGCTTCCACCTTCACGCATCCATCAATCCGAAACGCCGATGCCGGCGAGGACGCCGGCGCTCCATATTAGTGTGCGCATAATCCTGGCGCGACGGCTTCCGGCGCGCGCACGTCGGCGTATTTCTTCTCAACGATCAGATACGTCGTGGTCTCCGCGCCGATATTTAGCGCGGCGTGCTGGATTTCTGCGTCGTTGGAGAACGAGCCGCCCGTACGCACGGGCGTTTCTCGCACGCCAGCCGCCGTCGTGATCCGCATCACGCTTTCGCCGGAGACGACGTAGCCGAAGTGCGGCGGGTGGTAGTGCATGTCGTGGCCGACGCCGGGCGGGAACGTGCAACGTAGAACGCGGATCTGTGCGTCCTCGTGCAATTGCTCGCAGACGCGCTCGCCTTCCCAACCAGCGCAGAGCGCCATGGGCAGCGGCGCGATTTGCGCTGACGCGGTGGCGCAGGCGGCGAGCGCGAAGATCGAGGCGAATATCTGAGGCCGCAGGAGCATGAACGCCACTATGGAGCGCCGGCGTCTCGCCGGCCAGCGCTGGTGTTGGCCGGCGAGGACGCCGGCGCTCCATAAAGAAACGGCGGCCCTTGCGAGCCGCCGCTTCTGCTTGTCGCCGCGCTAGTGCCTACGCCTTTTCCGGTTTGCGTCCGAAATTGCTCAGGAGTCCGCGCGACTCCTGGCTGTAAGCGAACTTGAGCTTGTCCTTGTCGGCAGGGTCGACGTCGATCTTGACGATGCCGCCGTTCTTCAGCTTCCCGAACAAGAGTTCGTCGGCCATCGGCTTCTTGACGTGCTCTTGAATCAGGCGCGCCAGGGGCCGTGCGCCGAAGCTTTCGTCGTAACCACGCGTCGCGATCCAATCGGCCGCGCGATCGGTGATTTCGATCTGCACGTTGCGTTCCGACAACTGCGCTTCGAGCTGGATGATGAACTTCTGCACGACGTTGCGGACGACTTCCGGCGGCAAGCCGTTGAAGTGGATCGACGCATCGAGGCGATTGCGGAATTCCGGCGAGAACAGACGCTTGATCGCCTCTTCGTTCTCTTGTTCGTTTTTGCCGCGGCCGAAACCAATGCCTTGCTTGGCCGCATCCGCCGCGCCGGCGTTGGTGGTCATGATCAGGATGACGTTCCTGAAATCGACCTTCTTACCGTTCGCGTCGGTGAGCGAGCCGTGGTCCATCACTTGGAGCAGGATGTTGAACAGGTCCGGGTGCGCCTTCTCGATTTCGTCGAGCAACAGCACCGAGTGCGGATGCTGATCGACGCCGTCGGTCAGCAGGCCACCCTGATCGTAGCCGACATAGCCCGGAGGCGCGCCGATGAGACGGCTGACCGTGTGGCGCTCCATGTATTCGGACATGTCGAAGCGCAGCAGCTCGATGCCCATTATGTTCGCGAGCGCGCGTGCGACTTCGGTTTTACCGACGCCGGTGGGGCCTGCGAACAGGTAGCAGCCGATCGGCTTTTGCGGTTCCCGCAGACCCGCGCGCGCCATCTTGATGGCGGCGGTGAGCTGCTCGATGGCGCTGTCCTGGCCGAACACCACGCGCTTCAGATCGCCCGGGAGTGAGGCGAGCATTTCGCTGTCGTCTTTCGACACCGACTTCGCCGGTATCCGCGCCATGCGCGAGACGACTTCTTCAATTTCGGTGACGTCGATCATCTGCTTCCGCAGGTTTGCGGGCATCAGCATCATCGACGCGCCGGTTTCGTCGATCACGTCGATCGCTTTATCCGGCAGCTTGCGGTCGCCCATGTGGCGCGCGGAGAGTTCCACCGCGGCTTTGATGGCTTCGTCGGTGTACTTCACCTTGTGATATTCTTCGAAGTAGGGCTTCAGACCGTGGAGTATCTTGATCGTATCCGGGATCGACGGCTCGTTGACGTCGATCTTCTGGAAACGCCGCGCTAAAGCGCGATCCTTCTCGAAGTGCTGGCGATACTCCTTGTAGGTGGTCGAGCCCATGCAGCGGAGCTGGCCGCTTTGCAGCGCCGGCTTCAGCAAGTTCGACGCATCCATCGCGCCGCCGCTGGTCGCGCCTGCGCCAATCACGGTGTGGATTTCGTCGATGAACAGGATCGCGTTGGCGTGGTTCTCCAGCTCCTTCATCACGCTCTTCAGGCGCTCTTCGAAGTCGCCGCGATAGCGCGTGCCGGCGAGCAGCGACCCCATGTCGAGCGAGAAGATGGTGGCGTCGGCCAGAACTTCCGGCACTTGCTTCTCGTTGATCTTACGCGCGAGGCCCTCGGCGATCGCCGTCTTGCCCACGCCCGGATCGCCGACCAGCAACGGGTTGTTCTTCTGGCGGCGGCACAGAATCTGGATCGCGCGCAGCACTTCCGGCTCGCGACCAATGAGTGGGTCGATTTTGCCTTCCTTGGCCTTCTTGTTGAGGTTGACGCAGTAAGCGGCCAGCGCCTCAGAGCCCTGCTTCACCACGCGCTCGCCGTCTTCGCCTTCTTGCGCGCCGCGCACGGGTCGCGGCTGTGCGGCGCCCGCGCGCTTCGGCAGGCCGTGGGCGATGAAGTTCACCGCGTCGTAGCGGGTCATGTCCTGCTCTTGCAGGAAGTAGGCGGCGTGGCTCTCGCGTTCGCTGAACAGGGCGACGAGCACGTTGGCGCCGGTCACTTCGCGACCGCCGCTTGAATCGACGTGCAGCATCGCGCGCTGCAGCACGCGTTGGAAGCCGGCGGTCGGGCGCGGCTCTTCGTGGTCGCGGTTTGGGACCACGAGGCTGTCGAGCTCGGTCTCGAGATAGGAGTCGAGGTTGGTGCGCAGCTTGTCGAGATCGACCTTGCAGGCGTGCATCACGCCCGCCGCATCGTCGTCATCGATCAGCGACAGCAGCAAATGCTCAAGCGTGACGAACTCGTGCTGATGTTCGTTCGCGAGCGAGAGCGCACGGCGAAGCGTGTGTTCGAGCGTGCGGGAGAAAGTCGCCATCTTATTCCTTTTCCATCGTGCATTGCAGCGGGTGCTCGGACCGCCGCGCGAGATCGAGAACCTGAGCGACCTTCGTCTCAGCGACCTCGTACGTGAAAATTCCACACACGCCGACGCCGTTCTGGTGGACGTGCAGCATGATCGTCGTGGCTTCTTCGCGGGTCTTGTTGAAGAAGCGCTCGAGAACGTAGACCACGAATTCCATGGGCGTGTAGTCGTCGTTCAGTATCAGCACCCGATATAGGGACGGCTTCTTGGTCCGCGTAAGCGTCTTGGTTCCGGTACGGCCATCGGCCCCACCGTCGCCCTCGCCCTCGTCGTTCCAGTTTTCGTCGCTCATCGACGCTTGCTGACCCCGAAAAACCAAAGAGCGACGACTCGCCCACCCATGAGCCTTCGCTCAGATGTTGAACAATTTATGGATCGGAAGCGCCGATGGAAGGGCTTGCGCGCACGGCGAACACAGCCCATGGCGGCGCGCCCTCCGAAATGGCGCCTGGCGCAAAAGAAACGGGCCCGGCTCGTTTGAGCCAGGCCCGTCCCTATTTCAGCCCCTCGGGGACGTGCCCCGAAGTGGAAAAGTCTTAGCGCTGAGCCGTTTGGATCAGCTGGCCAACAGCGTTCACGCGATCGTTGATCGGCGCGAAGGCTTCCTTGGCGACGCCTTGGAAGAGTTCAGAAACCGACGTGAGTTCCGCGACATAAGCCTCGAACGAGGACTTCGCGAAGTCGTTTTGCTTCTCGACGAACTCTTGCACCGACTTCGAGGTCATCAGCGCCTTGGCGGCGGCGACGTTCTTCTCGAGTGCTTCCTTTTGGAAAGCGACGGTGCGGGCGGAGATGGTTTCGAAGCCCTTTTGGGCGACGGCGGCCGAAGCAACCCAAGCTTCGACGTTCTGCTTGCCGAAAGACGAGGCTTCCGACAGAGCGGCTTGGGCGCGTTCCATGTTTTCACGGACCGTTTCGCTCGACGTCGAGGTGAAGGTCTCGAAAGCTTCGGTGGCCGACTTGGCGGCCTTCGTGGCGGTTTTGGCGGTGGCCATTTTAGGTCTCCTAAGGGCCGCGAGGCCCATAAACTGGTATTGGACCGCCACGGACGGCGAATCTGATGCCCTATATGTTATGCTGCAGCTGCGAAGTCAATCAGATTTATGCTGCACTGCACCATGCAGCGATTGACAGGTTGTCGCAGTGAAATGGTCCGCCATTCATCTGGTGTTAACCACGTTGTCCACAGCCTGTAATAGCAGCGAGTGACTCGGTAACGACGATCAGGCGGGCGTTTACCTCACCACTGCTACGGTCGCTTAACCGGGTCTAATGAATCTGTAAGCTGCGCGGCACGCGATTTGCCTGAAATTGTCCGTGATTGTGCGGGACGGGACGACGATGAAGTCAGCGGGTTTGTTTAAGGTGCGGATTGTGGTCGGTGCTCTGGCCGCCGCCGTAGCCCTGGGGGCCGCTGTGCCTGCCATGGCGCAGGATCGCTATTCGGCGATCGTCATGGATGCGCGCACCAACGAGGTGCTGCTCGAGGACCAGGCCGACGCGGGCCGCTATCCAGCGTCCCTGACCAAGATGATGACGCTCTACATGATCTTCGAAGCGCTCGAGCGCGGCGACATCACAATGGATACCCGCTGGACGGCATCGCGCAACGCCTCCCGTCAACCGCCCTCTCGGCTTGGCCTCGCCTGCAGCCGCCGGCGTGGTTGTGACTCCATCACCGTCGAACAGGCCATCCGTGCGCTGGTCGTGCAGTCCGCGAACGATGTCGCTACGCTGACGGCTGAGCGCCTCGGCGGCTCCGAGGCGCGCTTCGCCGCCAACATGACGGCGCGCGCCCGCGAACTCGGCCTGACCGAAACCCGATTTGCGAACGCCAGCGGTCTGCCGGACACCCGTCACCGCACCACGGCGCGAGATATGGCTACGCTGTCGCAAGCGCTCTGGCGTGATTTTCCTGAGCATTACCATGTATTCCAAACGCCGAGCTTTGCTTGGCGTCGGACTTCGGGCCGCAATCACAACCGCCTCCTCGGCCAGATCGAAGGCGTTGACGGCATCAAGACCGGCTACACCCGCGCCTCAGGCTTCAACCTTGCCACCATGGCCGAGCGCGACGGCCGCCGCGTGATCGTGGTCGTGCTTGGCGGTGAATCCGCCGCGGCCCGTGACGCGCAGGTCGCTTACCTGATCGAAGGCGCCTACCAAGAATTCGCCCGCCGCGCAGATCCGAACGCGGCTACGTTCGCCAGCCTGCCGAGCCGCCGGCTCGACGTCCAGCTCGCGCCCAGCGCGGTCACCGCCAGCGCTCCTTCATCGCCTGGTTCGCCCTATGCGACCTATCAGGGCATGGTCGTCGAAACGCTCTCGCCGGTGCGTACGCCGCTTGAGCCGATCGGCCAAGGCGACGAAGGCGAAGACAGCACCGAAGAGTCCGAGTAAGCGCCTAGCGCTTGCGAAGCAGTCGATCCCGCGCGGCCGTCAGCCGCGCGGCTTCTGCATTTGAGCCACCCGTATCGGGATGCGCGCGGGCCATCTTGGTGCGATACGCTGCACGAATTTCAGAACTTGTTGCAGTTGGACCAACCCCCAGAATGACGCGCGCTTCGGCATCTGCAGGGTTCGGCGCTGTTGTTTTCGGCACCTCCGGTCTTAGTCGCGGTGCGATGCGCGGCCACCACGTCCAGGCCAGAGCAGCAAGAGCGGCGAACGCGATCGCCGGCCAGATGGCGCCACGGGATGCCGCCACGATTGCTGCACCTGCGAACGCCACCGCCGGCCACCGGCGCATGAGTTCCACGCGCTGGGAACCGCCGACGCGGACAAAGAACAGCAGAGCGAACACCGCCGCCACGATCAGCAGAATCGGGAGCAACCCAAGCCTCCAGGGGCTCAGCGCCCGCGCCCGCCTAGCACGGCGGGCTCAGAACTTCAGCGGTTCGCCGTCTAGGCCAGGCAACTTTAGGGTGATGAAGAGGTCGCGGAGTTCCTGGCGGGCAGCCAAGTGAGCCATTTTCATCGCCCCCTCGCCGCCATCAGCGTCGAGATCCAGCAGGGTCAGGCCCTGCGGGAAGAGTTCGCGGTAGATCACACGTTCGCTCAGACCGGGGGCCATGCGGAAGCCGATCCGGTTGGACAGCGTGTTCAACGCCTGACCGACCTTTTGCTTGTTCTTGGCTTCGATCTTCGACGCGGAGGTCCGGTTGCGCAGCACGACCCAGTCGATCGGCGTGCGCACGGCGAGCGCCTTCTTCTTGCGGCTCTCCCAGACCAATTCGCTATAGATCGAAGGGCGCACGATGTCGGCGCAGTCTGGATCGATGTCGCCGAGCAGATCGAAATCGACGAAGCTGTCGTTGAGGGGTGTCACCAGCGTATCGGCCCAGGAATGCGCGACGCGCGCCAAGTAAGAGTCGCCGCCGGGAGAGTCGATCACGACGAAATCGCAGGTTTCGCTCAAGCGCCGCAAAGCTGCGTGAAAGCCGCTTTCGTCGGAGGCTTCGGCCGCATCGAGCGAACGATCGCGACTTTCGTGCAATTCCAAAATCTGTGGCGACGCCAGCTGCGCGCCGCGCGAGGCGATCCAGCGGCCGCGGTTTTCGATGTAGCGCGTCAACGAGCGCTGGCGGACGTCGAGGTCCAGCACGCCGGTGCGCCGGCCCATGCGCATCAGCGCGACGATAATATGCATCGCGACAGTCGACTTGCCGGCCCCGCCCTTTTGGTTGCCGACGACGATCACATGCGCCTGGCGCGGCGCGGGTGTGTGTTCGGGGGCGTAGGCGAGGCTCATGCCTTCCGCCCGCCCAGGTTGGCGGGCGTCGCAATCCTTAACAGGGATGCAACGCCAAGACGCATATGTGAACCGTCGTTGATCGAGGTTAAGGGGCGCTTAAGCGGCTTGACGCGGAACTGCCATCAAGGGATGGCGAGTCATGGCCCAGTCCATCCTTCCCGCTGTTCGCGATGTTACCGCGCTACGCGACGCTGTACGCGCTTGGCGGAAAGCCGGGCTCCGCGTTGGCCTCGTTCCGACCATGGGCGCGCTGCACGAAGGACACCTCTCTCTCGTGCGCGCCGCCAAGGAACGCTGCGATCGCGTCGTCGCCAGCCTGTTCGTGAACCCGCGCCAGTTCGCGCCGCATGAAGATTTTGAGCGCTATCCCCGCGACGAAGGCGGCGACTCCCAGATGCTCGCGGGCGCGGGCTGCGATCTACTGTTCGCGCCCGAGCGCGGCGTGATGTACCCGGAGGGCTTCGCCACCAGCGTTATCGTCGCCGATGTTTCGGTGCCGCTCGAAGGCGATTTCCGTCCGCACTTCTTCGGCGGCGTCGCCACGGTGGTGACGAAGCTGCTGCTGCAATGCCTGCCCGACGTCGCGCTGTTCGGCGAGAAGGACTACCAGCAGCTGCTCGTCATCAAGAAACTCGCGCGCGATCTCGACATTCCCGTTGAGATCCTCGGCTGCCCCACCGTGCGCGAGCACGACGGCCTCGCCATGTCATCGCGCAATGCGTACTTGAGCGAAGATGAACGCCGCATCGCTGGCCGGCTCAATCTCATCCTGCACGACGCCATCAAGGCCGTGCGCCACGGCGCGCCGATCGCGGACGCGGAAGCGGAAGCATCACGCCACCTCACCGCAGCAGGCTTCACTGTCGTCGACTATGTCGCCATCCGCCACGCCGAGACATTGGCGCCGGTGAGCGATGCGTCGAGCGCGCGCATCCTTGCCGCCGCCTGGCTCGGCAAGACGCGGCTGATCGACAACATGGCGGTTTAAGTCCGCGTTCCGTCCGCCTAACGTGGCTGCGGGAGACGCTGGATGAGCTGGAAGAAGGACATCGAGGAACTGAAGCAGCGCGAGGCGCTGGCCGAACAGATGGGCGGCGAGGAGCGCGTTGCGCGGCAGAAGGCGATCGGCAAGCTCACCGCGCGTGACCGGGTGGATGTTCTGCTCGATGCCGGCAGTTTCCACGAGACGGGTAAAATTGCGGGCCGCGCGGCGTACGGCGCTGACAATGAGATGACGGAGTTTTTGCCGACGCCGTTCGTTGTCGGCCGTGGGCTGATCGATGGGCGGCCTGTCGCGATTCAGTCGGATGATTTCTCCGTGCGCGGCGGCGCGGCGGATGCGGGGATTTGGCAGAAGCTCGTGTTCGCCGAGCAGATGGCCAACGAATATCGCATGCCACTGGTGCGCTTGATCGACGGCACCGGCGGCGGCGGTTCGGTGAAGATGCTGGAGAAGGATCCGCGCACTTACATCCCGCAGACGCCGGGATGGGAATGGGTTGTCGCGAACATGGCGAGCGTGCCGGTGGTGTCGTTGGCGCTTGGACCGTGCGCTGGGCTTGGCGCGGGGCGTGTGGCGGCGAGCCATTATAGCGTGATGGTTCAGGGCTTGAGCCAGGTGTTCGTCGCGGGGCCGCCGGTGGCGAAGGCGATTGGCGAGGACGTCGACAAGGAAGGCTTGGGCGGCGCGGAGATCAACGGCAAGAACGGCGTGGTGGATGACATTGTCGGCAGCGAAGCGGAAGCGTTTGCGGCGGCGCGCAAGTTTCTCTCCTACCTGCCGGCTTCAGTGCATGAAGCAGCGCCGCGGGTGCAGGTGAACGATCCGGTTGATCGGCGCGATGCGACGTTGATCGATGTGGTGCCGCGCGATCGACGGGTGCCGTACAAGATGCGGCGCATCGTGGATGCTTGCGTCGATGCGGGTTCATTCTTTGAAACCGGGCGGCAATGGGGGCGTGGGCTCATTACAGGCTTTGCGCGCATCGATGGCTGGAGCGTCGCGGTGATCGCCGGCGATCCGATGTTTCTTGGTGGTGCGTGGACGGCGGATGTTTGCCGCAAGCTGATCAAGCACGTCGATCTGGCGCAGACGTTTCATTTGCCGGTGGTGCACTTCGTTGACTGCCCGGGCTTTGCTGTCGGCGTGAAGCATGAGCGCAGCGCGGTTGTGAAGCTTGGCGTGCAGGCGATGGCGGCTGTGTATCAGGCGCGCGTGACGTGGTGCTCGATCGTGGTGCGACAGGCGTTTGGCTTGGCGGGGTCGGCGATGATGAATCCGACGCGGCTTAAGTATCGCTATTGCTGGCCGAGCGGCGATTGGGGTTCGCTGCCGATGGAGGGCGGCATTGAGGCGGCTTACAAGCGCGAGATTGAGGCGCATCCGGAGCCGGAGAAGCGGCTGAAGGAAATCCGCGCTTGGGCTGAGGCGTTGCGTTCGCCGTTTCGCACGGCGGAGAGTTTTTACGCGGAGGAGATTATCGACCCGCGCGACACGCGGCCGTTGCTGTGTGAGTGGGCGAACTTGGCGCAGCGTGGTGCGGAGACTGGGCCGAGTGCGTTTGGGATGCGGCCATAGCGGATTTCACCGATGGCAGCGGGTCGAGCGCGGCGCTACGATGCCGATCGATAATGCCCAGACGGAGAGACCTTCGCGGAGCGGCCTTTGGATTGGTCGGCTCGTTTGTCAGTCGCAACAACGACATTGGAAGCTATTGGGCTTTAGGCAAACTATACTCGCATGCGCGCAAGTCGGGCGTGTCTGAACTCCGCGTGGATTTGAAAAACTCAACGATCACGCCCGCCAGTTCAAAGTTCAGCGAAATGATTGAGCACTACCGGCAGATGCTCGCAACACAGCTGACCGCGCGATTGTTGCCGAGCGCTTGGCTGAAGGGTGCTGAAATCCAGGTGATCTTCAGCGGCCAGAAACATACCGACAAGACCGGCGATGCATTCGAATGTGTGGTCACGTTGACCGACGATCTGGGTCGTCAGCATCAAGCTCGGCAGAATGGCGCGTGCTGGGCGACTTGATGTGCTTTTCCCTGGTTAGCCATGGGCAGATCGCCGTTGAACACTAGCTCTCGAACCCGACAAACACGGTCGCCTCATCTACGCGCTTGCGTTCGGACACGACCGAGTTTGCCGGAAAGCTCTCATCGGGCCATCCCAGCGCGATGCTTTTCATGATGACCTGATCGTCGGCGATGCCTGCGTGCTCGCGCACGACCGGCGACTGCATGATGCCCTGGCTGTTGATCACGGCGCCGAGGCCGCGTGACCAGGCTGCGTTCACCAGCGCGTTGGTCACGGCGCCGCAATCGAATGGCGTATCGTCGCTGCCGTCGAGCACGCGGTCGTATGTCACGATCACGCACACCGGCGCATCGAACTGTCGAAAGCCGCGCAGCACCCAATCCTGGCGCTTCTCGGTATCATCGCGCGCGATGCCCATCGCGGCGAACAATTGTTTGGCAACGCCAATCTGGCGCTCGCGGTGCTGATTGGCGAACGGAGGACCGATGCGGAATTCGCGCGATTGCGGGACGCCTGTCACCATGCGCTCGGTGTTGCCGGTGCGGATGCGGTTCAGCGGCTCACCGCTGATGACGTAAAAATTCCACGGCTGCGTGTTCATGGACGAAGGCGCGCGCATCGCGAGGGCGATGATTTCTTCGATCAACGCTTTGGGCACGGGATCGGGCTTGTAGCCGCGGATGCTCCGGCGCCCCAGGATCACGTCGTCAAACTGCACGCGTCGTCCCCTCACGATGCCGATATGAACTCGGTCCCACCCATAACAAAAGGGCCGCTGGCTTTCGCCGGCGGCCCTTCGTTTCAGGTCTGACGCTTCGCGTTACGGCGTGGCCGGTGCGGGCGTTGCCGGTGCAGGCGTGCCGGCTGGTGCGGGCACAGCCGGATCAGCGGCTGGCGCCGCAGCCGGAACGTTGGCAGGCACAGCGACTTCCGTCGGCGGCGCGATGCGCGTCAGCGCGGAGATGTCGCCCTGCGCCACATAGAAGACTTCACGACTACGCGAACCGCCGGCTTGGGTCGGATCGTCGTGATAGACCTCGTAGGTGGTCCAATCGTCGTCAGTGGTCGACGGGTCATCCAAGTGGGCGGCTGCGAGCAGCGCGTCCATCGGATTGTAGACTTGCGCCAGCACGTCATCTTCCGTGCCGCTGTAGACGACGCGGAGCGCTTGGCCGGCCGGCGTTTGACCCGCCGTGCCAACCGCAAGCACGCGCGGCGGACGGCCCGAGTACGGGTAGCCGATCTGATAGCAATATTGGTTGTTCTCGACGCGCGGCTCAACCGCGATCGGGTCACCAGTGGCCGTCAGGTTTTGACGCTGCATGATCGGGCGGAGCGCGAGCAAGCTTTGCGCGACCACGTCCGTCACCGCTTCCGCATCGGTCGGCGCGCAGTTCTGGATGTAGAAGAACGGCCGCGCTTCGATTTGCACGACGTTGTACTGCAGGCCTTCGAAGCTTGCGCTCGGCAGCGCGCCGAGATCGGTGCTGACGCCAGCAGCCGCGGCTTCGATCAGCGGCGCGACATCGCCGCCGGTGAGCGCATCGACGCGATCCAGCGGGTTGGCGCCGAGATTTTGCTCGAGCTTCACTTCAACGCGCGACCCTTCGCCTTCCGGCGTCACGCGATAAACGACTTGGCCAGTTTGGCCACCGGCATACGTCACCGGCGCCGTCACCGTGTCGCCTTCGACACTAGCGGCTTCGGCAACGGTCACGCCTTCAACAACAGTCGAGCCAACCGGCGTCGACGACAAACGCGCCAGCACGGTGGCCGGCGGCGCTTCAACTGTGAGTGTTTGAGAACGGCTCGCCACCGGCGGCACCAGGAAATATCCGGCCCCCGCGGCGACCAAGACCAACACAAGAACGATTAGAATGATCCGTACGGCACCACCCATCGCCATTTCCCTCCTTCGGCTTCTGCCCCCAGGCAGCGGCTTCCCTAGCAAACCCTAGCCCCAGTCCATACCCCTAAAAGCGGGAACCTAGCGCGCACAATGGCTTAGCCCGGCTTTCCCCTGCGTCGCGGCTTGCTCTAAGGTCGTGATTCAACGGAGGAACGTGACCAGCTATGAGCGAGAGCGTCACATACGGCCAATACCTGCGCCTGAACGAGATTTTGGCGGCGCAACGCCCGCAAACCGACCAGCACGACGAACTGCTGTTCGTGATCCTGCACCAGACCATGGAGCTCTGGATGAAGCAGGCGATCCACGAATTGGGCGCGGCGCAGAGCGAAGTGCGCAGCAGCAATCTCGAACCCGCATATAAACACTTGGCGCGCGTCTCGCGCATCCAAGCCGTGATGACGCATACCTGGGACATCCTGGCAACGATGACGCCGGCGGATTATCTAAACTTCCGCGCGTTGTTGGGAACGAGCTCCGGCTTTCAATCGGCGCAGTTTCGCGTGCTGGAATACAAGCTTGGCATCAAGGACGATGCGTTCCTGAAGTTTCACGATGAAGGCGGCGCTGATCGCAAGATGCTTGAGGACGCGTTGAATGCGCCGAGCCTTTATGATGATGCGCTGGTGCAGCTGTCGAAGAGCTTCGAGATTCCGGCGAGCGTGCTCAACCGGCCGAAGCATACGCCTTACGAGCCGAGTGAGGCGGTGGAGGCTGCGTGGTTGGAAGTGTATCGCGACACGGCAAAGCACTGGTCGCTCTATCAGTTGGCGGAAAAGCTGATCGATCTCGACGATGCGTTTCTCACTTGGCGGCACAAGCACGTGCTGACGGTGGAGCGCATCATCGGTCGCAAGCGCGGCTCGGGCGGTACCGAGGGCGTAGGCTACCTGCAGCAAACGCTGACGCGACGCGCCTTCCCTGAGATCTGGTCGCTCCGGACCAAGCTGTGAAAAGTTACAAGCACCTGTTCAAACGCGCGCTCGACGCCGCACCGGGCCGCATCCATTTCGCCGCGCACTCGCACCATCTTTGGCCCGATGCTTCGTTCGACGGGCACATGGAAGCGTGGACCGACGCGGCGGTACTGGCCGACAAGAAATGGGACAAGGTGTTCGGCGAAGTGATGCCGCGCGCGCAGGAGAACATTGCGCGCGAACTTAACCTGCCCGACCCGCGTACAATTGGCTTTGCGCCGAACACGCATGAACTCTTGGTGCGGCTCTTTTCAGCCAAAGGCGGACGCGCGCCGTTGGATGTGCTGACAACCGACGGCGAATTCCATTCTTTCCGCCGTCAAAGCGCGCGCTGGGAGGAAGATGGCCGCATCAAGCGGCGCGTCGTAGCGTGCGAACCGTTTGCGACGTTCACGGAGCGCTATCTGGCGGCGCTGCGCGAGAAGACGCCGGACGTGGCGTTCCTTTCTGCGGTGATGTTTCGCAGCGGCTTGCGGTTTGATGGCGTGTCGGAGTTGGCTGATCGCGCGACGCCGGACGGCATGTGGGCGATGGTGGATCTCTACCACTCGTTCATGGCGCTGCCGTCGGATTTCGGCGCGGTGGCGGATCGCGTGTTCCTGCTCGGCGGCGGCTACAAGTACGCGATGGCCGGCGAAGGCGCGGCGTTCATCCACGCGCCGCCGGGGTTTGGTTTGCGCCCTCAGAACACGGGTTGGTTTGCGGACTTTGGCGCGATCGAAGCTAAGCAAGGCGAAGTGGGCTACGCGCCGGATGGTGGACGATTTCTCGGCGCAACGTATGATCCGACGGGGCTTTATCGCTTCAACGCAGTGCGCGCGATGCTGGCGCGCGAAGGCTTGACGACGGATGCGATCGCGGCGCGGTGCGCCACGTTGCGTCAAGCCATGATCGAGGCGATCCGCGCCGGCGATGCGGGCGTGCTCGCCGAAGCCGAGCTGCTCGAACCCAACGCCCACGGCCCCAACGCCCGCTTCATCGCGCTCCGTCACCCCAAGGCGACTGAGTGGAAGGCCACGCTCATGGCTGCTGATCTCATCACCGATGCGCGCGATGACGTGCTGCGGGTTGGGTTTGGGTTGTATCAGGACGAGGACGATGTCGCGGCGTTCTGCGCGGGGGCGAAGCGCGCGCTGTCAGCTTTTGGGTAGGTGGCGACGAAAATCCCGGCGTCCATGCAAAATGCGGATGACGTCAGGGATGCCGCTCTCAAGGCGATAAAACACCACATGCGATCCCACATTGTGTCGGCGATAGCCGTGGCGAATTTCGTCACATGGCCGACCGAGCGATGGCTCTTGCGCGACGGCTTCCAGCGCCGAGATGATCTCGCGGTAGTAGCTATCGGCCTGATTCAGGTCCCATCGCCGAGACGTGAAGCGCCAGATGTCGATAAGATCCGCTTGCGCGCGTTCGCGGATCGTATAGCGCGCCATTAGCGCGAAGCGCGACCGACGTGCAATTTCGACAGCAGCGCCTCGGCGTCAAACCCTTCGACTATTGTGCTTTGCTCGCCCTCTAGGAGCGCCGCGCGAAGCTGTGCCAGCTTTGCTTCCTGTTCCTCCAAGAGGCGCAGACCGGCCTGCACCACCTCGCTCACAGAGCCATAAGCGCCCTCGGCCACACGCTCCTCGGCGAACGAGGCCTGGTGTTCGGGCAACTCGATGGTGGTTTGCTTCGTCATGCTGACAACATAGCACTTCTGCTGGCGCCCACCTAGTGACTCACCAAGCCCCCAACTCCACCAATTGCCGCCGCAGATGCTCTGGCAAATCCGCGCCGCCTTGTGCGGCGCTTAGATCCGCCGGCGCGTCCTTGGGATCGAGATAGCGCCAGCCTTGGAACGCGCGGCGCGGTTGCGGGACGGTGCGTTGCAGGTAGGCGTCGAGATAGAGGCCGCAGCGTTGGCCGTGATTGTCGATCACGTCATCGATGGCGACGATGGTTTGACGAACGCTGACGACGCCCTTGATCACCCAATAAAGCGAGCCGCCCGCGAGCACGTCCTCTAGACGCTTCGGCCACATGCGCGTGCCGCACACGGGGTGCTTCTTCTGGTTCGGATGAATGCTTTTGGCTTTGGCCTTCTGCGCACGCTTCAGCTGGCCGATTTGCCACTCGGCCAGATCTTCGACGCTTTCCGCGCCGACGCAGAGCTTTACGATGTGGATGGTCATTCCGAGCCGGTTACAACGTAGTCGGGAGTCGCGCCATCCTCGTGACCGCACCATTGGCAGCGCAGGCGCCCGCCGAACGCCATGTCGGCAATGGCCCTCATGCGATGCGATCCCAGCAGCGTCTTTGCCCTATGATCGCGCTCCGGCGCTCCGTTCATCCAGCTTGCGTTTCGCTTGAGCCAGTTCCGATCAAACGCGCTCAGGCCTGGCGCCCAACGCGCCCAGTTGGGCCGTCCTTCTTCAAACAGCCGCCGCCGACATCGGTCGCAACGCCGCCACAACCAAAGCAGTCCTTGCGACCCCCACATGACAGCGCCGAACCAGACAATCGGCGTGAAGAGCCGGTTCACCTGGTCCGCAATGTCACCGTTGCTACGAATGAACACCGCATACAGCAACACCGAGACAGCGGCGATCAGCGCGAACCAAGAGAGCGACGCGATGACACAAAGCGCGCGGGTTATGCCGTATCGCAACCCCTGTTCTCGCTCGACAATCGGCGGCTCAATTCCCATCGGGATCGTCGCTCACGGCGCGCGTCTCGCGCATCAGCGCGGCGACTTCGCCTTCCAGTGCATCGCCGCTCGCCGCCAAGCCGCGCTCGACACCGTTGAAATCCGGCTCGCTCTTGTTCTGCGAAAGCTTCCGCTTCGCTTCGACGCGATCCACATGCAGCGTTACGCCGACGATGCCGCGTAGCAGCGCGTCGATATAAGCGCGTGGCGCTTCGCCGATCGACCAGGGCTCGGCGCGGTCGTGTTCGTGGAATGCCGAGAGATCGCGGACAACGGCTTCGAGCCGCATTGCATCTTCGAACCACTCGACGCGGCCGCTCAGGTGCACGGCTTCGTAGTTCCACGTCGGCACTGTCTTGCCGTTCTCGCGCTTTGACGGATACCAGCTCGGCGTCACGTACGCTTCGGCGCCGCTGAGCACGAGCAATCCGCGCCCGTCGCCAAGCTTCCATTGCGGATTGGGGCGCGCGATGTGGCCGGTGGCGATCTTGCGCTCGGCGTCCCACAGGATCGGCATGTGCGTGCCGGTTGGCGTGCCGTCCGCATCCACCGTGATCAGAACACCGGCCCAGCGCCGCGCGAGACGGGCGATTAGCGCGTCAGCTTCATCCGTCGCAAAATGGTGCGGGACGTACATCTATTCTGCCGGAACAGCTGCCGCTTGCTGCCGCGCCGCCCATTCCGCCTTGATTGATGCGCTGGTTTTGCGCGAACCGTCCGCGCTCCAGCCCGGCGGGCCGAACATGTAGCCCAGGACTTCGCGCGGCGACTTCGCGCCGGCCACGTCGCGGAAGATGCCGGCCCATTCATGGAAAGCGACGCGGAACGGATTGAAGGTGCCGAGCTGGCTGACGATGCCGTAGCGCGGCTGCTCGGCATCTTCCGGCACGAAGGTGCCGAGCAGGCGGTCCCAGATGATCAGCACGCCGGCGTAATTCGCATCGAGATACTTTGCGTTGATGGCGTGATGGACGCGGTGATGCGACGGCGTGTTCATCACCCATTCGAGCGGGCCCATCCGGCCGATGGTCTCGGTGTGAATCCAGAATTGATAGACCAGGCTGAAGCCCTGGAACATCAGCACCATGCCGGGCGGAAAACCGATCAGCACCAGCGGCAGCCAGAAAATGAAGCTGAGGCCGAGCACGCCAGTCCAGGTTTGGCGCAGCGCCGTGGTCAGATTGTAGTGCTGCGACGAGTGATGGACGATGTGGCTGGCCCAGAAGAAGCGGCGCTCGTGCGCGATGCGGTGGAAGGCGTAGTACGCCAAGTCTTCCGCGAAGAAGCACGCGACCAGCACCGGCCAAGTCCAGCCGAGATCGAACAGGCGGAACTGGTAGAACCAGAACAGGCTCAACACCGCGGCGAAGCCAAACAGGATGCCGACGATCTGGTTGCCGAAGCCCATCATCAGGCTGGTGGCGCTATCCTTCACGTCGTAGCGGCCGTGGCGGGTCATGCGCACGACGGCCATCTCGATCAGGATCAGCAACACGAAGCCGGGCACGGCGAACGTGATGATGAGTTCTTTGTCGAAGCTTTCGAGCGCGGCGAGGATGCCGCTTGGCGCTTCCGGAGCTGTCACCGCCCCTCTCCTGATACGAGGTCCGCCAGCCATGCCGGCGGCGTTTGCACGCGCATATGTAGCGGCGGATAGCCTACATCCGCAAACCGGACGCTGAGTTTCTCGCCGTTGATCCGCGCATGTACGGCAGACGCTGGGGCAATGCGGGCGCTGACGTCGCCGCCCATGGCGCGGGCGACCATGATTTTGCCGCCGCTGAGTCGGGCGAGCGCGGATTTGGCGTCCGGCGCGATGACGGAGGCTTCGATGCTGGCGCCTTCGTTGGCCGCGAGTCGCGCCAGCGTCGCGTCGTCCAGGAGCGCCTTCGGCCGAAACCCCAGCGCCGCCGCGACACTCACCATCAATATGATGACGGCCGCCGAGCCGGCGAGGATGGGCAGCTTCGAGATCATCCGGCTAGTCCGAGGATGACGATGGCGATGAGGAAGATGCAAAGCGCGATGGTCGCAAAGATCATCATGAAGAAGGTGCGCCAGATTGCCGAGAACCAGCCCAACGCGTAGGCGCCCTTCAAGTGAAAGAAGGTGTGCACGGGCACGCCGAACAACACCAGCATCGGCACAAGCCACATCAACGCATCGACGCGCGCCACGCTGACCATCAGCACAAACAGCAGCGACACGAACGAAAGTTCGTAGAGCGAGAAGACAACGTGGTCGTAGAGCGTCACGCCGCGTTTCCATAAAAACAGCAGCGCCAAGAACGGCAACGAGATCGGCACCAGCAGGAAGGAAAACTTCGCGGCGGCTTCCTGGATTTTGTACGCGGCCAGGTCTGGATTGCGCAGCTGGTCGCGGATCCGCTGGTTGAACGAATCCCAGCCCTGGATCACGACGAAATCGTCGGCCTCAGCCATTTCTCGCACGGCGTCCTGCCAATTGAGCGGGCCACCATCGCTATCGACGGAATCGACCTCGACTTGCACCGACCCAGGCAGGGGCGGCGGCGTTGCGGCGTCTTCGGCCGGCGCGGCTGGCGCTGGAGGTGCAACGGCGCTTGCCGCCGGCTCTGGCGCGCCCACAGCGACAGGCGCGACAACTTGATCCTCCCCTTGCGCCGCGGCCGCTTCACGCGCCTGCGCGCGGCGCAAAGACTGCGCCTCGCGCGCGACTTCCGCTTGCGCCAAACCGATTGCCTGGCGCGCCAGGCTCTCTTCCAGACCGGCGGGTTGATCCGGATCGGGGTTCGCGAGCACCTCCTGCAATTCGCGCTCGGCGGTCGCCAAGTCTTCGCGCGCTTCGGCCAGTTCCGCCTGCGCTTCAGCAACAGTGCCGGATTCGGTCACGTTCATCGGCGGGCCGCCGGCGAAGGCGAACACCGCGAACATGAAGAAGACTGTCAGCAGGAAAAACGCCAGCGGCGAGAGATAGCGCGCGCGTTTGCCGTAGACGTAATTCCGGGTGAGCGTGCCGGGGCGGAAGATCGCCATCGGCAGCGTGCGCCAGACTTTGGTGTCGAAGTGGAAAATGCCGTGGAGAAATTCCTCGAGCACATGGATGAGGCTGCGGTGCGCGTGGGCGGCTTGTCCGCAGGCGCTGCAATAGGCGCCGGTGAGCTGCGCGCCGCAATTTAGGCAAGCGCCTTCGCCTGGGCTTTGCCCTTCGCGGCCCTCAATCGCGCCCGCGACCAGACCAGCCGTCGCCATGGCGCCGGCAGCTTCCAATTCCCCACTCATGAGTCAGCTATCCCGCGCGGCGGGTTCCCGATCAAGCCCGGGCGTCGCGCCGGGAGGAGCCGCCGGTGCGTTCGCTCTCGTCGCGCGAGAGATAGCCATAGTCGGAGCGCGCCACGGCCATCGGCGTTTTTCGGGGTGCTGTGGCCGGCGGGCATTTGGTGGCGTCGGCCGTGAGCGCGGCCATGCCCGCTTCTTCGATGGCGAGCGCAGCCAGGCCTTCGGCTTCCTCGATGGTGCGGGCCCAGACGAAGACAGCTGTGATCGCGGAATCGTAACGGCGCGGCCATTGCCGGGCGCGGCGGTCGAGCTTGGCTTCTACGACAACACGCCAGAATGGCATGTGCGCCTTGGCCAACTTGGATTGGTAGAGAAAGGCCCAAAACCCGCTCAAGCCGCGCTTCAACTTCACGAGTTCCACTCCGGCTTGCGCTTCTCGAGAAACGCGGCGAGGCCCTCTTTGCCTTCCGCGGACGCGCGCCGAACGGCGATGCGACGGGCGGTCTCCTTCGACAAAGCGTCGTCGATCTTATGCCCTGTCACGAAACGCACCAGCGCTTTTGCATCAGCAACGGCGCCAGGCGCGGCAGCCAGCGCTAAATCGGACACATGTTCCATCATGCCCTTCAAGGCCGCTTCGTCCTCTACCGTGTATTGGACGAGGCCGATCTTCTCCGCCCATTCGGCATCGAAACTTTCCGCACTTGCGAACAGCGCTTTTGCCCAACGCGGACCGACCGCTTCGACCACGTAAGGCGCGATCGTTGCGGGGGTGAGGCCGAGGCACACTTCCGAGAAGCGGATCTTGGTGTCCTTCACCGCGATGGCGATGTCGCAGGCCGCGAGCAAGCCAGCGCCGCCGCCCATGGCCGCACCGTGCGCGACGGCGACGGTGAGTTGCGGTAATTCGTGGAGATGGCGAAGCATGCGCGCAAGCGCGAGCGCATCGGCCTCGTTGTCGGCAACGGTGCGTTCACCGCCGCGGCGCATCCAGTCGATGTCGGCGCCGGCGCAGAGTGTTGGCCCGGCGCCGCGGATGAAGACGACGCGGACGTGATCGGCGCCCTTCAGGGTTTCGAACTGCTCCGAGAGGTTGGCGATCATCAGCTCATCGAACGCGTTGCGTTTCTCGGGCTGATTGAGCGTCAATATTGCGACGCCTTCCGGCGAAACATCGAGCAGAACAGGATCAGGTGCGAGGGTCATGACGCGGCTCCCAGGGCGCGGACGAGGGCTTCTGGACGCTCGGCCTCGGGCGTCTCGAACAAATTTGTCATTTGCACGCCGGCAAAGAAGTATTCGAAATCTTCCGGCGGCTCGGCTTGCTCAATGAACACTGGCACCAGTTTTTTGCGATAGCGGTCGGCCAGATAAATCTCGCGCTTGACGTGGTCGCTCTCGAACGCGGCCTTCGAGCACATCACTAAAACGCCCTTGGCGGCTTTGATGGCGCGCACGATTTCGCCGGCCCAGCCTTCACCGCCGGCAATGTTCTGCTGATCGAGCCAGAATGTGCGCCCCTGCTCCTTTGCGCCCTCGATCACCGGCAGCACGCTCGTGGCGTTGGCGCGGGCGTAGGAGACGAACACAGCGTCCGTCGTCGGCGGCGCCACCGGCGCTTCGTAGTCCTCATAAATCTCGGGATGTTCCTTGGCGTACTCATCCATCTTGCGCCGCGCTGCGCCGCGCGAGAGCACGTAGCCAATCGGCGCGAGAACCATCAACACGATCGCCGCGCCGAAGATCGGCACAGTAATCCCGGACGGCAGACCCCACGCGACGCCGAGGGCATCGATGCCCGCAAGCAAATCGGCGAACGTGCCCGGCGTCGGGCCGATGCGGTTCACTAGCCAGATCGCGCCGCTCGCAATCAACGCGCCGAGGCCGGGCAACATCAGTATCAGGCACACCAGCAACGCGACGCGTGACGAACCGGCAGCCTTCTTGCGCACCACTTCGGCGTCACTCCGCCCTTCAGCGGTTTCGCGTGCGGCGTCGATCTTCTTCAAATGATCGCGCCAGGGCGGCGCGGGTCCACCGCTCGGTGGCGGGGTGCGTGAGGCGGGCGGCGCTTTCAGGCGATCGCGGATCGTGTTCGCGACTTCCTGCCACTTGAACTCGCGCTGCGCTTCGAAGCTGGCGTCGATAAATGGGAGATCACGCAAGCCGACCGGCGCGATGCCATGATCCAGCTTTACCGCGACGAGTCGGCCTTCAGCCCAGGCATCCAGCGCGCGCTGCTCAAGCCGAAGCCGCGTCGGTGCGAACACCAATTTCTGTGAAATCAGCAGTACAACCACGTCGTTGGGTTGCACGGGGCGCATCGCGGTCTGGCCGTCGTCGAGCTCGGCGAACTGGCCGCGGCGTTCTATGAATTTTTCGAGGGCTTCGGCGGCGTCCTGGTCGGCGGGGGCGTGCGCGATGAAAACAGTCATGGGCGGCCCTCTTAGCACGCCTCCGGGGCCTGAAAACCGCCGCGCCGCCGCACCTCCTCTCATTGCGCCTTAATAAACGCGCCCTATCCTCGGTTACGGGACATCCATGAAACCGAGCCTCGCCGAGTTCAAATTCCTAAACGCCGCGCCGAACGACGTCCTGCTGGCTATGGACGCGATGACGGAGTGGTTCTCGGTCCCGGCCGGCTGGTCGCTAATGAATGCGGGCGAGCCGCCGGAAGGCGTTTACTTCCTGGTTTCGGGTTCGCTGGCCGCCTTCAAGCCCGTCGACCGGGGCGGCCATCAATTGTTGGGCTACATCCGGCCTGGCGAGCCGGTCGGCGAAATGGCGATGATCGCGCGCGAGCCGCACTCGTCGTCTGTGTTTGCGATGCGCGACAGCGAAGTGCTGCGGCTGCCGCCGAATGCGTTCGACTTTCTCGTGCACGCCCATCCGGCGATGATGGAACACATGGCGCGGCTGATGTTGACGCGCGCCCGCGCCAACACCAAGGTCAGCCCGCGCGCCGATCCGAAGGTCTATGCCTTCATCTCCACCTCGCCGACGATCGACATCATGCTGCGCGCGCGCACGCTGCAAGCGGCGCTGAAGCGGTTGGGCGCGCGTGCGGCGATCATTACCGAAGAGGACGAGCGCTCTATCAGCGCCGACGGCGCGAGCAGCGCATGGTTCGATGCGCTCGAAGCGAAGAACGACGCCGTGTTCCTGATCTCGCCGATCGCCGACACGCGGTGGTTTCGCACCTGCATCCGCCAGGCGGATCGCATCTGGTATTTCGCGCGCGCCGATGCGCGGCCATCGACGCCGCTGCTGCCGCCGGAGGATCCCTCACCCGCGCGGCAATTCCGCTTGGTCGACGTCATTCTCTTGCATCACGGCATGGATCGTAAGGCCGCGACCACCGACGAGTGGCGCGTTGCGGCCGAAGCCGCGCGGCTGTTTCACTGGCGCGGACTGGAAGACGAAGACGCGGCGCGGCTGGCGCGCATCATCGCGCGCAAATCGGTTGGGCTTGTGCTCTCCGGTGGCGGCGCGCGCGCCTACGCACATATCGGCGTCATCCGCGCGCTGCGCGAAGCGGGACTTCCGTTCGATATTCTTGGCGGCACGTCGATGGGCGGCGTGATTGCCGCGTGCGCCGCGATGGGGTGGGACGACAACGAGATCGAGTACCGCATCCGCAAAGCGTTCGTCGAAACCAATCCGCTCGGCGATTACGTCATTCCCGTCGTCGGCATGGTGCGCGGGCGCCGCGTCGATGACCGCCTGCAAGAGCATTTCGGCGAGACGCTGATCGAGGATTTGACCACGCCGTTCTTCGCGGTATCCACCAATCTCATCGCCGGCGCCATTCGCGTGCATCGGGCTGGATCGCTGCGCAAAGCACTGCGCGCGTCAATATCGCTGCCTGGCATTCTTCCGCCCGTGGTGGTGGGCGATCACGAATTGCTGGTCGATGGCGCGGTGTTGCTGAATTTTCCGGTCGATGTGCTTCGCGACATGCATCGCGGCCCGATCATCGGAGTCGATGTAGCGCGGCGCGATGGCATCGACATTGAAGACTTCCGCAATCCGCCCGGCTTCTTCAGTTGGGTCGCCGCGCACGGGTTCCAAGGCGCACCACCGATCGCGTCGTTGCTGATGCGCGCAGCGACTTTGGCCGTTGATCCGTGGGAAGGCCGCTCCGGCGCCGATCTGCTGATCGCGCCTGAGATGGCCGACGTCGATATGCGCGATTGGAAGCGCTTCGATGAGTGCGTGACGGCGGGATACGAAGCCGCCGTCGCTGCGCTGCAACGTCCGCACGGCCTGTTCAATGCGCCTTCGACCGACGCCATCGGCGATCTGGCCGCGAGCGGCGCACTCGAAATCGCCGAATAGAGGCTGGCGTCCGCGTTTCGCGCCGCTATGGTCGCGCCACTTTCGGAGGGCGCGATGCGGCATTTCGCATTTGCGTTCGCTTTGCTTGCGCTCGGCGCGTGCGGCGAACGTCAGACAAGTTCCAACGTCGCGGGATGCGAGCGCGTCGCCATGCATGAGGTGACGTGGAGCAACGCCGACGCGCCGGACACGATCACGACACGCTCCGAAGGCCCAAGCTGCGCGCAAGCGGCGGTGATGTTCGTGGCGCGCAATGCTGACGGCGATCCGCTGTGGGCGTTTGCATCGACCTATTTTGACATGACGGCCGGCGGGATCCCGCCTGAAGGCGCGCCCGCGGTGACCGAAGCGCAAATGGATGAGTTCCTCGCGGGCTGGGCCAATGTCTCGGCTACGACGTCGAACACGCTGCCGGAATGGCTCGAAGGCGTGGCGACGTTGACTGAAAGCGCGACGACGTTTGCGTACGACACGCCATTCGACCGCGAGACCTACGAGATGCTGCGGGCGCGTAATCTGCCGATGTTCTGCTACGCGGCGGCGGTGGAAGCGACACAGTGCCTCGTCATCGATCCGGCCTCGAACGCGCCGGCGATGATCGTGGCTTACGGACCATGAGGGTTCTGATCGCGGCATTGTTCGTCGCATTGGCGGCGTGCTCGCCGCAGGCGCCGGCCGGGTGCAATCTCGAAGCGACGCACGCGTTTTCGTTCGGCAGCTCGGACGCTGTGGATACGATCACGGCGCAGGCGATCGGGTCCTCGTGCGACAAGGCGATCGGGCTTTATGTCGTGCGCGACGCCGAGGGCTTCGCGATCTGGTCGTGGAGCGCACCGCTGCGGCATGCGTTTGGCGACGTGTTTGCGCCCGAAGACACGGAACACACGCAACAATTCCTGGATCGCTGGGTGCTGCCGGTGCTGGAAACGACGCAGGCCGCGCCGGCTTGGGACGATTTGGTCCCTGGCCAGACCATGCTCGATCAACTCACATATGAGGACGTCCGCGCCCGCGATCTGCCGATGTTATGCCATTTTTCCGGAACAGCACGGCAGACGTGCGTGTTCTGGGAGCCAGCGGCAGGCGGCGCAGGGCATTTTATTGACCGTGCTGTCGAGGAGACGAATTTATGAAGCGTACGACTCTGGCTCTCTCGCTGCTCGTTCTCGCGGCGGCGTGTTCTCCGCCCGCGGCCAATGAAGCAAAGGTCGAAGACGTCGCATCGACGACGCCGAGCGGCGCGGAATCCGCGGGCTGCTTTGCGGAATCGTCACGCGATTGGTCTGCTGTCGGCAGCCAGTATTATGTCGTCGAAGGCGAAGCGCGCGGCGCGACATGCCGCGAAGCGACGGCGACGATCCGCATTTCGTCGCAACAAGGCGCGGTCCTGTTCACGCAATCCTATCCCACCGCGCAAGTGCCGCTCGCGTTCAATCCGAACGGCGATCAGACCGGGCTGCGCAACGAACTCGAAGAGTGGATCTCCAACACCGCCGATCCGGCGACCGCTGACACGCTGCCGGCATGGCCCGCTGGCGCTGCGAAGCCGCCGGGCTTCCAGCCGGCGAGCGGCGTGACGCGCAACACCTACGAAGGCGCGCGCGGCGCACAGGGTCCGTTGTTCTGCTATCCCGACGGCGGCGAGAGCAACGCGTGCGTCGCGATGGCCGGCGATCGGGCGACGCTGCTCGGCTCGCTGACGCCGGAGCGGCCGTAACTCGCGGCGCCACATTTTCGCCTCGCGTGCCCTACTCGTCGCAACAATACGCCAGACGCAGCACGCGTTAGCCATGGCGCTTTTCATCGGCGGCGACGCACCCTATCTTCGCAAGCATGAAGCCGGTGAACGTCGCCGGCCAGTCAGAAAAGGAGGTGATCCATGTCTCATTGTCACTCAGGGGCAACACGAACGGCGCGGATCACCTCGAATACGGGTTTGATCCTCGCTTAAGCTGTCGCCCATAGGGGACTGACAATGGAGGGGCCGCGGCGAAAGCTGCGGCCCCTCGGTTGTTTCTAGCGCCGCTTTTTGGCGGCTTTCTTTTTGGCAGCCTTCTTCGGCGCGGCCTTTTTCTTCTTGGCATTCTTGGCGCGGGTGGCGGCGGCTTTCTTGGCGGCGCGTTTGCGCTTGGCTTTCTTGGCCGGGATCGGGCTATCGGGGGTGTAGTCGGGTTTGCCTTTGCGCTTGGTCGAGGCGAATTCGTCGAGCTGCTTTTCACTCATGGAATCGTACATCTGGCGCGAGGCGCCGATGAGTTCGGAGCGTTTGGTTTCGCCGCGCTTGGCGGAGAGTGCTGCGCCGGCGGCTTTCTGTTGGGCTTTCGATTTGGCGGGCATGATCAATCCTCCGGATTGAACAATGCGGGTCCGGTCGACGCGTTCCGAAAAAGAAAAGGGGCGGGATTGCTCCCGCCCCTTAAGGTTCACCAGCAAAGGGAAATGATCAGGCGTTGGCGTGTTGGGCGTCGTCGTCTTGCGCGTCGCGGCGGAAGCCGAACACCGACATCAGCACCGCGGCGATGCCGGGCGCGCCGACAGCGGCGGAGGCGGCAAATTCAATCATCTGGCCGTTGGCGTTGAGCGCGAGCGAACCAGAGGCGGCGAGCAGCAGGACGCCGAACGCCAGGAGCGCGATGAGACCGAGGTTTTGCATCGGACCGGAGAAGTCGATGCGCGGCAGCCAATGGCGGTCGGCGCGCTGGCGCATCTTACGCAGGCGGCGATCGATTTGCGCGGGCGCGGTGTTGGCGGCGATGACGTTCTTCGGCTTGAACAGTTGGAAGCCCGGCTTCGGCTCGTTCGCCATGGTTTCGGCGTGACTGCGGCGCGCAGCTTCGCGGGCTTCCTGCAATGTGCGAGCAACCGGCTTGGCGTGGGCGGTGACGATCTCGCCCTCCTCTTCCATCACATCGTCCGGTACGACTTGGGTCAGCAGCAGCGTTTCGGTGGCTGGTTCAGACTTCAGGATCTCGGTGATGACGGCCGCCGAGTCAGACTTGGGCTGGGCGACCGGGATCGAGCCGACGGCGGGCGCCGCAGCGTATTTGATCGGCGCGCCGAGGATGGAGGCGGCGTGATCGAGTTGGGGACGCATGAACACTGATGGCGATGCTTCGAGTGGCATGTCTTGCAGGAACATCGCCTTCTCGGCGGCGCGGCGGCGCACCAGGGCATCGACGATTTCGAGTTCGCCGGCGACGTCGGACTTGCGCCAGGCGTCCATGGCGCAGGCGGCGGCCACGTAATCGCCAGCGTTAACGCGGCGCAGCACTTGGCTTTGCTCGAACGCTTCGGCGCCGATCGAGAACGCGAACGACGCGAGCGCGTCGAACTGAGATTGGTTGAGCGGCTGGTTGACGCGCGCGTTTACCAGTTTTTCGATTGGCGCGACGTCGATCGCGAGCAGATCGGCGGCTTCGTCTTGGTTAAGCGGCGCGCTCGGCTCGCCGACGCGCACGTGGTTGTAGCCGACCACCCAATTTCCGTCCGGCATTTGGGCAGGCTCGGCGCGGAAGCCCTCGTGGGCTTGGATCAGCGCGAGACCGTGAGCTGAAATGGCGTTCGTCATGGGCGTGCCTTCGTTAATCACGTTCGCCGTCCCGGTTTGATGCTGGTTGGGCGGCGGACTTCCCCTTTCAGGCAAGTCGGGCGCCACGCACGCGCGCTGAGAGTGAACTGGCGTTAGTGATGAAGGGCACGCCCCCGGCCGGACAACGCGATGCGTGTCCGGGTCAGCGTTGCTCTCGATCAATCGAGAGCGCAGGACGCTTAGAAGCTGAGATCAAGCAGCGAGGCGTTAACCAGCGCTAGTACAGGCGGCCGCCTTCGAGTGCGGGGCGGTCGATGTTCAAGAGTACGACGTTGCCGTTGCGGTCGGGGAAGCCGAGGCAGAGCACTTCCGACATGAACTTGCCGATCTGCTTCGGTTCGAAGTTCACGACGGCAGCGACGCGGCGGCCGATCAGTTCGCCGAGGTCGTAATTCTGCACGACTTGCGCGGAGCTCTTCTTGACGCCCAGCGGATCGCCGAAATCAATCCAGAGCTGGTACGCCGCCTTCTTGGCTTCCTCGAACACCTTCACGTCGACAATGGTGCCGAGGCGGATGTCGACCTTGAGGAAATCCTCGAAGGAAATGATGGGCAGGCGCGCATTGGCTTGCGGATCGTCGGCCATGGACGTTTCTCTCTCCTATTGCCCGATCTTTGCGGGCTCGGTGCGAGGCCCGTCCGGCCCCATCACGATTTGATCGACTTCGAGTTGGGCGTCTTTCAACTGCCCCTCGCAACGGGCTTTCAAGGCGGCGCCGCGTTTGTAGATACGGATAGAGTCCGCCAACGGCACATCGCCGCGCTCCAAGTGCGCGACGATTTTTTCCAGTTCGGCCAGCGACTCCTCGAACGAGAGCGTGGCGGGATCGGCGGCGACGGTTTGACTCATAGCGTACAAAGTATGGGGTTGAACGGCAGTCGGCAATCGGCACTCGGCAATCAGAACGCAGAAAACCGGGAATTCCCGACTGCCGCCTGCCTATTGCCGACTGCCGTCACTTCACTTTTTCGTAGCGGCGGTAGGACCAGTAATTGTCCCGCCCATCCTCAACCTCCCGCCAGCCTTGGCGTTTCAGGATCGGGCGCATCATGCGGTTAAACCAGCCGTGGGCGCAGAGCAGCACGTTCTGGCCGCGCAGCGCCTGTGCGGTAAGGGTGGCTACAGCGGCCTCGGCGCGGACCTTGGCTTCGGCGTGGCTTTCGACCTCGCCGTGGCCGCCGAGCATCCACGAGGCGCGGGACCAGATGCCCCAGGCGCGCGGGCTGCGCTTGCCGATCAGTGCTGGCGGCGGCAGCGGCGCTTCGACGAACACCGGATCGGTAATGATTTCGCGGCCGCCCGCGACCATCTCGGCGGTGTGGATCGCGCGCGGTAATGTTGACGCGAAAATGATGTCGCTGGCGCGCGCGTGTTCTGCAAGTTTTTCGGGCGGGCGCTCATCGGGATGCAGACGCGCGAGGTCGTAATTTTTCCACCACGCGCGATAGCCTTCGCGGTCGATGCGGACTTTGCGGTCGGCATGCGGCTGGCCGTGGCGCGCGATTACGATCTGACCGATCTTCGCGGCTGAACGGCGATCTAGCGTCTCGTCGGGCGCCATGGTCGTCGTCATTCTGACCTTTCGCGCGGCCGGACGCCCCCTCCCCTTGAGCGGGTCTATCCGCGCTGCAACGCGTCCACATAGGCTTTGGCCGAGTGGGCGAGCGCGGCCAAGTCGTATCCGCCCTCCAGAGTCGAGACAAGACGACCCTTGCAGTGTCGTAACGCCAGCGCCCGCAGTTCTTGCCCCGCCCAGGCGAAATCCTCAGTTTCCAGTTCCATCTGCGCGAGTGGATCGGCCTTGTGCGCATCGAAACCGGCGGAGACGAGGATCAGTTCGGGGGCGAATGAATCGAGCGCCGGGAGCACGTGCTGCTGCATTGCAGCGCGCCATTGCCGGCTACCGGCGCCGGCAGGGAGCGGTGCGTTGACGACGTTGTGGGCGATGCCGGTTTCGTTGGCGGCGCCGGTGCCGGGATAGAGCGGCGATTGGTGCGTGGACGCGAAGAACAGGCGCGGTTCTTTTTCAGCGATGGTTTGTGTGCCGTTGCCGTGGTGCACATCGAAATCGACGACAGCGACTTTGCTTAGCCCGTGCGCGTCGAGCGCGTGCATGGCGGCGATGGCGACGTTGTTGAAGATGCAAAATCCCATCGGCGTGATCGGCTCGGCGTGGTGGCCGGGTGGGCGCACGGCGCAGAACGCGAGATCGCCTTCGCCTTGCATCACGGCGTCGACCGCAGCAACGCATGCGCCGGCGGCGCGGTAGATCGCTTCGCGCGAACCGGCGGAGATGTAGGTGTCTGGATCCAAGCGCACCCGCGCGTCTTGCGTTTCGGCGAAGGCGGGTTCGAGTGCATCAATGTAGCGCCCAGGATGCACACGCGCGATGGCGTCACGTGACGCGAACGGCGCTTCGCGGCGATCGAGCGCCGCGCCTTCAAAGGCATCCAGAACGGCTTGCAGGCGGCCGGCGTGTTCGGCGTGGCCGGGCGGCGTTTCGTGCCCGAGCATGGACGGGTGCGTGAAAAACAGCATGCGCGTGATTTAGCGCGATGACCCATCCACGCCAAGGCGCACTATTGGGGCGTTGGGCACTGCATCTGTTGGTGGCGCTCACTCATCGCCATCAAACGATTCTGGTCGAGTCCGGCCATCGAGTCGTTCACGCGGCCGATCTGACGATCCATACGGGCGTGCTGTTCATCAACGCCCTCAGCGGCGCGTGACGCTTGCGCCATCGAGGCCGCGGTGCAAGCGGCGCCGAGACCGGGGATCGCACACGTTAGGCCCACGCCGAAGCCCACAGACACCTGCTCGCGCCGGCGGCGTTCCGCCTCTTCCTGCATCGCTTGGTTTTCGGCGAGGAGACCTTCGGTATCGAGCTGGCTGTTCATCTGCATGCCGGCGGTCATCATCTCGGCGTTCATTTGATCGCAGGTCATGCTCTCAACCGGCAGCAACGGCGCGGCCTCGGTTTGGGCGTCAGCTGGTGTTGCGCACATGGCGGTGAAAGCGGCGGCGGCGAATATGTACTTGAGCATGGGGGCTCCTACACAGCGGGTGGCAAGCTGACACAAAAAACGCGCAGGAGACAATCGTCTCTGCGCGCGGGTTCACAACATAAAGGACCGGCCGGGACCGAAAGGCTTCAGCAACCAAGCAAAGAAGTGAGACAGAGTGCGCATCGAAAATCCCTCCCGAGGACAATGCGAAAGGAGGCTGCGCTCGCGGCGCTGAACACCCGAGAACGTGAAAATCAGAAACCGTTCAGACGCGGTTTTTCCGAAGCGAGGATTACGCCGGTTGCGGCGCTGTGCGATCGTGGCCGCTGGCCTCGCTAACGGCAGCGCCGAGCGCTGCGTTAGTGTGCGGCGTTGTCAGCGTCGTGTCGGCGCCGGCGACATGGGCGAGGACTGCGCCGACACCAGCGCCGGGCGCGAGGGCGATAATGGCGGCGTCGGGCCAGACCGTGCGTAAGCGGCGGATGAGCTTCAGGGCCTTGGCGTCGGGCAAGGCCAAGTTCACCAGTGCGAGTTGGACGTGGATCTGCTCGGCGATGAATGCCGCCACCCTGCCGCTGCCGGTTTCGTGGGTGGTGAAGCCCATGTTTCGGAGCGCGTCGGCCATTTCGGCGCGCGCGACATCGTCAGGCTCAACAACGAAGGCGGCGCCACGCATGGGGAACCGGTCTTCTTGGCGTCGCGTGCGAGCCGTCCATTCAAGCGAGGCGCCCATGGCAATCCTCCTCTCTGATCGGGAAACGTACGGTTTCTTACATTTGATCCCGAGAAAGGTGCTCAACGCACGGTAACCAAAGGATTTTCCAAGGAAAAGCGAAGGGCGTCGCGGAGGAGCAACCCGCGACGCCCTTCCTGTTACCGCACCGAAATCGTCAGCTTGGGAGCTAAGGGACGATTGGGGCGGCTCGGCTGAGGACGGCCAGCGCCATCGGCGCGAACACCGCGCACGCGGCGATGAGGAGGTAAATCTTGGTCATTGGATTTCTTCTGAACTTCGCCTTGCACCATTACGCGATAATCTGCGCGGCTTGCATGGCTGTGACGAAGGCAGCCGGCGCAAACAACAGAGTCGAGAGAACGAGGCTGGAAAGGCGTGCGGTGCGGGTCACTGGTTGATCCTCAAATCGTAACGGTGTCGCTGCGATGAGGTGAAGGTAGGCGGGCGCTGAGCGTGCCGCCGTGACGAGCGTCACGCGAAACCGCTTACTGCGCTTCGCAGATTTCCGTCAGCAGCCGGCGCAGCGCCATGTTGCCGGTGATGCGCACGATCGCGTCGGGACAATTGTCACGTTCGACGGCGCCGGCCACCGCGTCCCAAGAATCGAACTTGCCGGTCTCGGCCAACGCGACCGCGTGCGCCTTCAGTTCGTGCATTGAGCAACGGAGCGTTCTCGGTGGGGCTTCCTCGAACATTGTGCAAACACGCGCTGCTAAAGCGGACACAAATCCCGGCGGATGTGCGGGAGCACAATGGCAACGGCTCTCAGCCGCACCGATGCAGTCAAACGAGCGCGGTGCGCTAACGTACGCCCAGTGTGCGAGTCGGTCCATGGCGTTCGTCCGATACCGCACCGCACAACTTAAAGCTTTGGATCGTGACCTTGCCGCGCGTGGTGGCGGACCTGGCCCTCGTCGCGGCAGTCGAAAATCTGGCCGCAGTCGGGGCAGACGATCAGGTGCTCGACCGGACTCGCCGGGTCGGCCCGTTCGCACAGTCCCTCGACCGTGGTTTCCCGCTTTGCCCGCGTCATGACGATTACCTTGCGGAACCTCTTAGGCCGCGCAAGCGGCGGCTTGCTGTTCCGCTGCAGGAACATGGCTGACCGATCGGACGGCGTTTCGCAGCTTGGGAGGGCTGTTTCAGCGAAAAGTCGTTGCCGGGGCGCGTGCGCGGCGGTTAGTCGGCTGACCGATTTTCCAAGGACCGACAGATGAAACCTCGTTCCCTCGCCTTTGCCGCGATGCTGCTTGTGAGCTTTGTGGCGCCCTCCTCGGCGCAACAAAGCCAGCGCTCCTGGTTCGAGGGAGGTCCGACGCCGCTGAAGTATGAGCTGGCGCTCGTGCCAAACGTCGAGGCCGGGACCTTCACGGGCGACGTGCGCATCACCATCAACAGCGACGCCGAGTTGGCGGCGGTGACGATGAACGCGATCGACCTCAACGTGACGCGGGCGACGATCGACAATTCACAAGTGGCGACCTCGGTCGACGCCGAAGCGCAAACCTTGACGCTGACGCCGCGCCGGGCGCTGCGCGGGGGCCGTCACACGCTCCGCATTCAGTATAATGCGCGCATCCTGGACGACCCCTACGGCCTCTTTCGCGTCCAGTACCAGGACGACAACGGCCAGACGCGCCGCATGATCGCGACGCAATTTGAGCCCGCCGACGCGCGGCGCATGCTGCCGCTGTGGGACCAGCCGAACCGGCGCGCGGTGTTTGCGCTGACGGTGACGCACGCGACCGATCAGATGGCGGTGGGCAACATGCCCGTGGCGCGCACGCAGCGGCTCTCGGGCGGGCTCTCGCGCACGACGTTCCAGGATACGCCGGCGATGCCGAGCTATCTATTGTTCTTGGCGGTTGGAGACTTCGAGCGCATCACGCGCGATGTCGATGGCGTGGAAGTTGGCGTCGTGGTGCGGCGCGGTCAAACGGCGCGCGCGCAATACGCGCTGCAGGCGGCCGAGCAGTCGATCAATTACTATCACGAGTATTTCGGCATTCGTTATCCGTTGCCGAAGCTCGATATGATCGGCGTGCCAGGCGCCGGCGGTTTCGGCGCGATGGAGAACTGGGGCGCGATTCTCTATTTCGACCAGTTCCTCCTGCTCGACGAAGCGCGCTCCAATGAAACCGACCGTCAACGCGTCTTCAGCATCGTGGCGCACGAAATCGCGCACCAATGGTTCGGCAACCTCGTCACCATGAATTGGTGGGACGATCTGTGGCTGAATGAAGGGTTCGCGTCGTGGATGGCGGCGAAAGCCGTCGCGGCGCGACATCCGGATTGGCAGCCCTGGCTCTCGCAACTCGCGGACGGCTCGGCCGACGCGGCGGCGCTCGATGCGCGCGAAGGCACGCACCCGATCGTGCAGACGGTAAACACTATCGACGACGCGAACCTGGCATTCGACGACATCACCTACGACAAAGGCCTCGCGGTGCTCCGCATGCTCGAAGCGTATGTGGGCGAGGAAGGCTTCCGCCAGGGCGTGCGCGATTATCTGAATGCGCACCTCTACGGCAACGCACGGACGCAAGATCTCTGGACCGCCGTGCAAGCGGCGTCGGGCCAACCGGTGCTGGAAATCGCGCGCAGCTACACGACGCAGCCGGGCTTCCCACTGCTGACCGTGCAAGGCGCCGACTGCCGTGGCCGCAACAGTGACGGCACGATCCGGATCACGCAGCGCCGCTTTGCGCTGGACGAGGTGTCGCGCACGAACGAGTTGTGGTCGATCCCGGTGGTGGCGCAGCGTGTCGGCGGCGAGCCGGTGCGCGCGGTGCTGCCGCCGCAAGCGCAGTCGACGATCGATGTCGGCGCGTGCGGCACGTACATCGTCAACGCGGGGCAAAGCGCGTTCTTCCGCGTGAAGTACGACGAGACGAACTTCCGCCGCCTGGTGGAAGCGTTCCCGCAACTCGACGCGGCGGACCAGTTGGGCCTGTTGCTCGATTATTTCGCGTTCGGCCGTTCGGGCGATGCGCCGATGACGGACTTTCTCGAACTCGCCGACCGAGTGCCCGCGAGCGCCGACCCGGTCGTGATCACGAACACGGCAGAGTCGCTGGTGGCGCTGGCGACGTATGCACATGGCCGGCCGAGCGAGGACGCCGTACGGGCTTATGTGCGCGGGCGGCTGCAGCCCTATTTCGCGCGCGTCGGCTGGGATGCGCGTCAGGGTGAAAGCTCAAACGAGGGCAAGCTGCGCGCGACCTTGATTGGCTCGCTGGCGGCGGTGGGCGATGAGGCGGTGATCGCCGAAGCGCGGCGCCGTGCGGCCACTCCAGACGCCGTGCAGGCGGGTATTCGCGATGCGGTGCTGACGGTTGCAGCGGCGAATGCCACCGAGGCCGAGTACGAGGCGTTGGTCCAGCAAGCGCGCTCCACCACGGACTTCGTGGAACAGCGGCGGCTGTGGGATCGCGTGGCGAAAGCGCAGGATGAGGCGCTGGCGCGGCGCAGCCTCCAAATGGTGCTGGGCGATGACATCACGCGTCAGCTGCGGCCAACGGTGCTGAGCGATGTGGCGGAAGTGCATCCGCGCCTGGCGTGGGACTTCCTAGTCGCCAATCGCGCGGCGGTGGAAGCGTTCCTCGATCCGCTGTCGCGGCTCGAATATCCGACCACGATTGCCGACAACAGCTCCGATCCGGCCGTGGCCGACGCGCTGATCCAGTATGCGTCGAACCAACCGGAAGGCGCGCAGCGGACGGCGGCAGGCATTGCGGCGAGCATCCGGCTCAAGGCGCGCACGGTGCGCGATGCGATGCCGGCGGTGGAGCAATGGATCGCGCGGCGCGGCGCGGCGGGGCGCGGGCGGTAGTCTCTCGATCCAAGCAGAAACGGAAAGCGGCCCGGTGACGGGCCGCTTTTTGTTTGCGCTCAGTTCTTCAGCCGATAGCCAGTCTTGAAGATCCAATAGATGATGCTGAGGCAGAGCAGCAGGAAGGCGCTCGTCGCCGCGACGCTAATCCAGATGTCCACGTCGGCGGCTTCATCGCCGTAGAACGCCCAACGGAAGCCGCTAATCAGATACACGATCGGGTTGAACAGCGTGAGCTTCTGCCAAAGCGGCGGCAGCATATCGAGCGAGTAGAACGTGCCGCCGAGGAACGTGAGCGGCGTCAGGATCAGCATGGGCACGATCTGCAGACGTTCGAAGCCGTCGGCGAGCAAGCCGAGGATGAAGCCGAACAAGCAGAATGTGACCGCGATCAGGATCAGGAACAGCACCGCCAGGATCGGGTGTTCGATCTCGAACGGCACGAACAGGCGCGCCGTGGCGAGAATGACGAGGCCGATGACGACGCTCTTCGTTGCGGCGGCGCCGACATAGCCGAGCACGGCTTCAATGGGCGCCACGGGCGCGGAAAGCAATTCGTAGATCGTGCCGGCCCAGCGCGGCATGTAGATGCCGAACGAGGCGTTGGAGACGCTTTCCATCAGGATGGTCAGCATGATCAGGCCCGGCACGATGAAGGCGCCGTAGCTGACGCCGCCGATGTCGATCATGCGTGAGCCGATCGCTGCGCCGAACACGATGAAATAGAGCGAGGTCGAAAGCACGGGCGAGAACAGGCTCTGGCCAATGGTGCGAAACCAGCGCGCCATTTCGAACGTGTAGATGGCTTGGACGCCGTAGAGGTTCATTTGCTGTGCACCAGGGAAACAAAGATGTCTTCAAGCGAGCTCTGATCGGTGTGCAGGTCCTTGAAGTCGACGTGGAGTTCGGTGAGGCGCTTTAGGAGCGCGGGGATGCCGGTGTCTTCAGCTTGGGCGTCGAAGCTGTAAACGATCTGGCGGCCTTCGCTGCAGAGGTCGAGATTGAAACCGTTCAAGCCTTCGGGCAGCGCAGCGATCGGCGCGGGCAGATCGAGCGTGAGCTTCTTCTTGCCCATACGGCGCATCAGCGCCTTCTTCTCTTCGACGACGATGAGTTCGCCTTGATTGATGACGCCGACGCGGTCGGCCATCTCTTCGGCTTCTTCGATGTAGTGTGTGGTGAGAATGATGGTAACGCCCTGCCCGCGAAGGGCGCGCACCATTTCCCACATGTCGCGGCGGAGTTCGACGTCGACGCCGGCGCTGGGTTCGTCGAGGAAGAGAATCTTCGGCTCGTGGCTAAGCGCTTTGGCAATCATGACGCGGCGCTTCATGCCGCCCGAGAGCGCCATGATCTTCTCGTCTTTCTTGTCCCAAAGCGAGAGATCGCGGAGCACTTTCTCGATGTGGCCGGGGTTGGCGGGAAAGCCGAATAGGCCGCGGCTGAAGGTGACGGTGTCGATCACGCGCTCGAACGCATCGGTGTGCAATTCTTGCGGGACGAGGCCGATTTTCTTGCGCGCCTGTTTGTAGTCGCGCTGGGTGTCGTGACCGTCGGCGGTGATCGTGCCGCTGGAGGGCGTGACGATGCCGCAGATGATGTTGATGAGCGTCGTCTTGCCGGCGCCGTTGGGGCCGAGCAACGCGAAGATCTCGCCCTGCATGATGTCGAGATTGATGGGCTTCAGGGCCTGCAAGCCAGACTTATAAGTCTTGCTCACGTCCTTCACGGAAATGATGGGTTGCAAAATTCGACTCGGGGGTGATGGCTCGGGAGCGGCGGACATAAGGCGGGAAACCGGCTGGGGCTAGTGGCGTTCGATAATCCGGAGACGTAATGCGGAAATCGTCCGCCTGACGCCTTATCTCAAAGACGATGCAGCCGGCTCAAATCCTACAACCCCGCCCGCAGGGCATCTATTGCCCGAAGGCGGACCTTTACATCGATCCAACGCGGCCGGTGGAACGGGCGTTGATCACGCACGGGCATTCGGATCACGCGCGCGCCGGTCACGGCCGCGTGCTGGCGACGGCGGAGACGCTGGCCATCATGGGCGCGCGCTATGGGGCCGAGTTCGCAGGCTCGGCGCAGGCGCTGCGCTATGGCGAACGGCTGGACATCAACGGCGTGACGTTCTCGCTGCACTCGGCGGGGCACGTGCTGGGCTCGGCGCAAGCGGCGGCTGAATGCGGCGGGACACGCGTGGTGGCGAGCGGCGACTATAAGCGTCAGCCTGATCCGACCTGCGCGCCGTTTGAGGTGGTGCCGTGCGATGTGTTCATCACTGAAGCGACGTTTGCACTGCCCGTGTTCACGCATCCGAGCGCGGAGCATGAGGTGCGGAAGCTGCTGGCGTCCGTCGCGATGTTTCCGGAGCGGGCGCACATTGTCGGCGCCTACGCGCTCGGTAAAGCGCAGCGTGTGATGGCGACGTTGCGGGCGTGTGGATGGGACAAACCGATCTATGTGCACGGCGCGCTGATGGCGCTGACGGACTTGTATCAGAAGCTGGGCGTTGAACTCGGTGAGATCCGCCACGTTACAGATGCGAAGAAGAGCGCATACGAGGGCGCGATTGTGCTGTGTCCGCCTGGGGCGTTGCAGACGCCATGGGTGCGGCGGTTTCCTGATCCGGTGACGTCGGTCGCGTCCGGCTGGATGCGGATACGGGCGCGGGCGCGCCAGCAGGGCGCGGAGCTACCGCTGGTCATCTCCGATCACGCCGATTGGGGCGATCTGCGGCGCACCATCAAAGACACCGGCGCCGGCGAGATTTGGATCACGCACGGAGAAGCGGACGCGCTGGCGCATTGGTGTGAAGGCCAAGGGCTGAAGGCGAAAGCGTTGCACCTTGTCGGCTATGGTGATGAAGGCGAGCCCGCGGGCGCCGAACCGGGCGCGGCTGCATGAACCGGTTCGCGGCCCTTCTGGACGCGCTCGCGTACGAACCGCGGCGCTTGGGCAAGCTTGCGCTGCTTGAAGACTATTTCCGCACCACGCCAGATCCCGATCGCGGCTGGGCGCTGGCGGCGATGACAGGCGGGCTGACGTTTAAGAACGCGAAGCCGGGGCTGGTGCGTGCGCTGGCTGAGGAGCGCACCGACCCGGTGCTCTTCGCGCTGTCGTGGGATTTCGTCGGCGACATGGCGGAGACGGTTTCGCTGATGTGGCCGGCGGATCAAACGCGCGCGAATGCGCAGCTGACGATCACGGATGTGGTCGAGGGTTTGCAGACGACGGCGAAGGAGGATTTGCCGGCGACGGTGGCGAACTGGCTGGATCGGCTGGATGAGAATGGCCGTTGGGCGCTGTTGAAGTTGATTACGGGCGCGTTACGGATTGGGGTTTCGGCGCGGCTGGCGCGGACGGCGTTGGCGCGGTTGGGTGGCAAGGAGCCGGACGAGATCGAGGATGTCTGGCACGCGGATGCTGCGCCCTACCCGCATCTGTTTGCGTGGCTAGAGGGGCGCGGCGCGGCACCGACATTGGCGACCACGGTGCGGTTTTATCCGCCGATGCTCTCGCATCCGATCGAGCCAGAGGAATTAGCGGCACTCGATCCGGCGGAGTTTTGTGCTGAGTGGAAGTGGGATGGCATTCGCGTTCAAGCGGCGGCGGGCAAGGACGCCGGCGGCAAACGGGTGGCGCGGCTCTATTCGCGGACGGGCGACGATGTGTCGGGCGCGTTTCCGGACTTGGTGGCGGGATTCGATTTTGACGCGGTGCTGGATGGCGAGTTGCTGATCAGACGCGGCGGTGGGGTGCAGGATTTCAACACGCTGCAGCAGCGGCTGAACCGCAAGACGGTGACGGCGAAGATGATGGCGGAGTTTCCGGCGTTCATCCGTGTCTACGATCTGCTGGCGCTCGGCGATGAGGATTTGCGGACGCTGCCGTTCGCGGAGCGGCGAGCGAAGCTTGAGACGTTCGTGCGCGATCGTCCGCTGGCGCCGATCGATCTATCGCCAATGATTCCGTTTGAGACCTGGGATGAGCTTACGTTTGCGCGCGCTGATCCGGCGGCGGGTGGCGCGGGTGTGGATGCGGAAGCTGTCGAAGGCGTGATGATCAAGCGGCACAATGCGCCGTATCTAGCCGGGCGACCCAAGGGCTATTGGTTCAAGTGGAAGCGCGATCCGATGGTGATCGATGCGGTGCTGATGTACGCGCAGCGCGGCTCGGGGAAGCGTAGCTCGTTCTACTCGGACTATACGTTTGGGGTTTGGACCGATGAAGGCGCGCTGGCGCCGGTGGGCAAGGCGTATTTTGGCTTTACCGATGAAGAGCTGGCGCAGCTCGATCGCTTCGTGCGCAACAATACGGAAAACCGCTTTGGGCCGGTGCGTGAGGTCACGCACACGGCTGACAAAGGCATGGTGCTGGAGGTGGCGTTCGAGGGCTTGCAGCGTTCGACGCGGCATAAGAGTGGCGTGGCGATGCGGTTTCCGCGGATATCGCGAATACGCTGGGACAAGAAGCCGAGCGATGCGGATACGCTTGAAGCGCTGTCGAAGTTCTTGAACCGGGGTAGCGGCGCCGAGCGTTAGGGTGCGCGCACTTCGCGGACGGGGCGGCGCACGGGTTTGGGTTTGCGCTTCAGGCGTTTGGCAAACTCACGGCCCGAACGCGACTCCTTCAGATTGTTGTAGATAGTGTTGATCTGGCCGGGCGTGGCCATCAGTTCGAACTTCGCGTGCAGCTCGGCGCCGGGTGTTTCGCATTTGCCGATGACGACGCTGTCACGCAGAGCAACCGGCGCGACGGCCATTGCGGCGTGCGCGGCGGTGTCGATCACGCGCGTTTGCGCCGGATCGGGCAAGTTCATCAGCAGTTCGAACCGCGCGAGACCTGGCTTAAGCGCGAAGAGTCCTTGCACGGCGCGGTAGGTGGCGTCGGCGAGACCGGGCGTCATCAACGCCGCGCCAATGTGCGACGGATCGTAGAACACGGCCATCGGCACGCCCTGCTCGCTTTGCGGCAAGATGCGCTTGTAGGTCAGAGGTCCGGCGCCCCAGAGCAGCTTCTGCTCCACGCGGGCGGTCGACGTCGCGGTGTCGACGAGGATGGTCGTGCGCGCAGGCGCGAACACGAATGCCAAACCGCCGAGCAGAAGAAGAAGTGCGAAGGCGGCGGCCGCCCAAATCCAGATGTCCATCGTATCCCCCGCCCTGTCTTAGCTTGGAACCATTGCCGGGCGGTAGGATTTGTCTGGCGGCGCAGCAACGGAGGGAACCCAGTGGCTCATTTTCGCATCATGATCGCATGCCTCGCCCTCCTCGCGATGGCCGCTTGTGGCGACCGGGAAGGCTCGGTTGGGGAATTTTCCAACGACTTTCTCGGCAACGAGATCATGGTCGAGGCGCTGCACGATCCGGAGATTCCGAACGTGGTCTGCCACATGACCTATTTCGACCGTAGCGCGCTGGACCGGCTGCGGCAGGGCAATTGGTTCGAGAACCCGTCGAACTCAGCGGTCTCGTGCCAGCGGATTGGGCCGATCTCGTTGGCCGGGTTGGACATGGACCGCTCGGGCGAAGAGATTTTCTCGCAACGGCAGAGCCTCTTTTTCAAGAACGTAGCGCTGCGGCGGATTGTGGATCTAGAGAACCTCTCGATCGTGTATGTCTCGCACTCGCGCGAGATCGTGGAAGGTTCGGCGAAGATCGATATCTCGACCGTGGCGCTGACGCCGGACGAAGTCGCGGCGGCGCGGGCGCGCTAGCGATTGGCTCTGGACGCTCGTATAGCGACGCGAGAAATGCGTGAGGAGCAACGCCATGCCCGATGTGAAGGTGAAGTTCGTCGCAGGGTTTGGACCCATCGTGAAGGACGGCGCGAGTAAGGCGCTCTACGGCGACGCGCTCGGGATCGCGCTTGAACAGCAAGGCGACATCGAAGGCTACTATCATTCCGAGAAGCTGGATGGCGTTCGGCACTTTGCGCTGTGGCCGTTGTCGCAAGCTGCGCAATCGTGCTTCGGCGCCGATGCCTGGCCGTCGCATACGTCGGCGCCAAATGCATGGATCGAGTTCGATGTGGACGATGTCGCCGAGGCATGCGCGGCGCTGAAAGCGCGGGGCTACACATTGCTGGTCGATGCGCGTGAGGAGCCGTGGGGTCAGACGGTGGGCCGCTTGCTCAGCCCGGAGGGCCTCCTGGTGGGCGTGACTTTCACGCCCTGGATGCGCTAGCCGCTTGCCGCGCCGGGCCGGAATGGCGCCAATCCCTTGGCGCCGTTCGTCCGTATGGGGCGTTAGGCAGCCAAAGCCGGAGTTTTTCATGCGTCCGATCCGCGCCGCCCTTGCAGCCTTGGCGATCTCGCTCGCGGCCTTGCCCGCGTGGGCGAGCCCGAGCGAGGTCGAACGCGCGCTGCCAGGGGCGCAGAAGACCGGCGAAGCCAGCTACCATGTGCTCGGCATCCACCTGTTTGACGCCGAAGCCTACGCAGCCGGCGGCGACTTCTCGTGGAACCGGCCGTTTGCGTTGACGCTCAGCTACCACCGCGCCGCGCGGCAATCGACGCTGCTGAACCGGTCGATCAGCGAGATGACGCAGCGCGGGGCGGGCAATGCGCGGACGCTGGCGCCGTTGCGAGCGCAGCTGGCGCGCTGCTTTCCGGACATCGCGCGCGGCGACCGCGTAACAGCCGTGAGCACTGGGACGAACACGGCGACGTTCTACTACAATGGCGCTGAGCGTTGCGACGTGCAGTGGCCGGGTTTCCGGCGCGCGTTCTTCGGGATTTGGCTCGACGGCCGTGACGGCCCGGCGCGGACGATGAGCGCGCGGTTGCGCGGTGACGCCTAAGGCAACGGCGCCCAGGTCGCGATGTCAGTCCGTCGCGATTGCGCGGGCCAGACGATGTCGCGCGCTTCGCCGTCGAAATCGCGGACCTCGATGCGGATGCGCCAGGGGTTTAGCTGAGCGCGATCAATGACGAACTCGTAGCCGTCAAAGGGCACCACCTGTTCGATGGAGGGCGCGTGGGTTTCCGGGTCCAATTGGGTGGCGGCGTTTGCGCTCCAGCCGGTGGTTTGGCCCCAGGCGGTTTCCGGATTTTCGTCGGTCCAACGGCGCTGCGGCAGCGTGCGTTCGCCGACTTGCATGGAAGCGTGGAGATTGTGGAGCGTACCGGCGCGGTCGGCGATGAAGACATCGACGTAACGCGGGCCGGCTTCACCAGGCTCGACGGCGAAGCACACGTGAGACGGCGTTTGCTTGAGCCAGAGCGCGGCGCCGCTGGTGAGGTCGATGCGTTGCGCGCCCTGCCATTCCGAGACGTTGAGCGAACCATCCACGGTGACGTTGCATGGCGGCGGTGGCGGCGGCTCTTCGGGGAGAACGACGCAACTGGCCAGCGCCGACGCGGCCAGCGCTACGGCGGCGGCGCGTATCACGCCTTGGCCTTCATGGAGACGCCCGGCGGCAGCGGCGTATCGGCGGGGACGAAAAAGTCCGGCATCAAATCCTTTGTAGGATCGACCCGGTACTTATCGAAATCGCGTTCGCCTTCCTGGTATAAAAACACGTCGTCAATGAAGAAGTTGCCGGTGCATTGGCGGGACGGCTTGTTGAAGATGGCGTAGGCGGCATCCGACATGATGTCGACGGAGCGGCAGTGACGGAGGCCCTCTTCGCCCGTCAGCGCAAACTCGATGGCGGCGGTGGCGATGCCGGTGCGCGGCCAGAGCGCGTTGAAGGCGATGCCGTCGTCCTTGAACTCCTCGGCCATGCCGAGCACGCACATCGACATGCCGAACTTGGCCATGGTGTAGGCAACGTGGCCGGCGAACCAGCGCGGGCTCATGTCGAGCGGCGGCGATAGCATCAGCACGTGCGGATTGGAGGATTGCTTTAGGTGCGGGATGCAGGCGCGCGAGGTGATGAAGGTGCCGCGGGCGTTGACCTGGTTCATCAGGTCGAAGCGGCGGACGTCGGTCTGCAGCGTGCCTGTGAGCTGGATGGCGCTGGCGTTGTTGACGAGGATGTCGATGCCGCCAAAGCGGGCGACCGCGGCCTCGACGGCGCCATTGACGCTCTCCGGCTCTCGCACGTCGACCACGACGGGCAGCGCCTGGCCACCCGCCTTTTCGATCTCTTCGGCGGCCGTGTAGATGGTGCCAGGGAGTTTTTTGTGGGGTTCGGCGGTTTTGGCCGCGATGACGACATTGGCGCCGTCGCGGGCGGCCCGGAGGCCGATGGCCAGCCCGATGCCGCGGCTGGCGCCGGTGATGAAAAGCGTTTTTCCGGCGAGGCTCATGGCTGCATTTTCCTTCTTTGCCAGAACAATACGCGCCTCTGTCAGGTCGGCAAATCGGTTCCGCGCAAGTCGTCGCGTTGACTTTGACAGGAGAGCGCCGAGCGCTACGGTCTGGGCTCGACACAATCGTTGGGAGGGGCTCCATGCGAATGATGCTTGCAGCGGCTGTGGCCGCGATCGCGCTCGCGACACCGGCTTCGGCGGGGCCATGGTCAGATGAAGCGTCACACTTGGCGTTCGTCGCTCCCGACGGCTGGAACGTGCGCCAACTGCCCGCCGAGGGCATGACCTACATATTGGCCGACGCTGGGAGCAAGGAATGCCACATCTTGGCGTCGCAACGGCCCGAGACGGCAGAAATATCGCCTGAACGCATTCGCGCCGGTGGCGAGACGCCCATTGGAAACCCCGCATGGGCGCAAATCCCCGGCGCCCTGCCGACCGTGTTCGCTGCGGACGCAGCCGTGACGCAAAGCTCCGTCGATACCTCGGCGTTCTGGCCGGTGCAGCGCGCGGACTACAATTCGCAAGGTCAAGTCGTTCACGCCGCGATCCAATTCCGGCCGGGCGTAGAATTCTGGGGCTTCTGCTTCAGCCGTACCGGCGCCGACGACGCCGCCACCTATGAGGGCGTGCTTCGCTCGATTGCCGGCACGACCGACGCCGAACTCCAGGCCAATATTGACGACCGCCGGCGCGGTCGCCGCAGAGACCAGGAAGCGCGCGATGCGGGGTCCCGTTCCGCGATGGATGAGGCCATGCGGAACACGCTGCAGGACCGGGCGATGGAAGCTGTGGGCCGTTCACAGTAACAAAATCGGGGCGTTAGGTTGAAGCCGCCCATCCCCAAGGCGCTGACGAGCTAGCTTGACCGATGCCGTACTCGGGTGGAAATGAGGCGCAAGGGACAGACGTGCTGGAGAAACTTTAATGCGGGTTCTGATCGCGGCCACTCTTGGCTTTGCCCTCGTCACTGGCGCCGCCTCTGCGGCGCCTTGGAGCGACCCGAACGGGCGGTTGGTGTTTGATGCGCCTGCGGGCTGGACGACGAGCGTCGAACAAAGCGGGGAATACACCTACGTCGTGACCGGCACCGCGAACAATGAGTGCCACATCATTTCGCGGCCGAGCCCGCGCACGGCGACGGTTTCTGCTGCGGCGGTGCGGGTAGCAGGGGCGAACGATGCGCAGTTCAACGACGCGTTCTGGCAGACTCTGGCCAATGGCTTCGGCAGGATATTTCCCGCCAACTCTGCCCAAGTGCAGTCGCACAGCCAGGATTCGTCGCAATTCTGGCCGATCCAGCGCGCGGTTATTCAGTCCCCGCAGCGGTCTGATCTCACGGCGCCGATCCAAGCAGGGTTTGAAATGCGCCCCGGCTTCGAGCTGATGACGCTCTGCATGACCTATGGTGGCCCGGACGCGACGCAAACCTATGACGCTGTGATGCGGTCAGTCGGCCATCCGAACGACGCCACGTTCCAAGCTGACGCCGAGCGCCTCGGCGCCCAGAACGCCGCCGCCAACGCGGCGGCCGATGCGCAAAACGCGCAAACGCAGGAAGAAATTGACCGCGAGGCGCGCCGGCGGCGGGTGCAACACTAACAAAAGGTTTCCGTCAATCAGCGTAAACGCTTGGTTATCATGGCATTTACGCGCCTTTCACAACGATGGTTCATACCCCATGAACCATGACGGGCAAAAATCCTGACCAAACGGTGACGCCGTTGCTGATCGCGCTCTGCGCGGGCGGCACGGCGTTGCTGTGGCCGCCACTCGCGTTATTGGTCCTGGCGCTGTTAGGCGCGCGCGTGCTGATGCGCGGCGAAGCGCGGATCGATTTCGCGCAGATGGCGGGGCCGGTTGTGGCTTCGCTGATTGTTGGCGCATTTGTTGGTCTGGCCGGCGCGATCGGCGTGCTGTTCGTGTGGCGCGTGTATGCAGACACGAGCTGGAGCGTTGCTGAGGCGAAACGTTTGGCTATGGCGGCGGGACGGCCAGCCGAAACCCAGTTCACAGCTTTGGCGCACGCGTGGGCGACGCCGTTCTATGGCGTGACGACCGTTGCGTTCACCGCGCCGCACATGATTGCGGGTTTGCCGCTCGATCTGCCGCACGTGCCTTATTACGTGCCGCTGGCGGCTGGCGTGATCGCCGCGGGCGGGTTGTTCGACTGGGGTCTGCAGCGGGCGGCGGATTGGCGGCTCGGTGAGCTCGCGACGGCGCCAGCGGCGCATTTGCTCTCGCACCACATCGTGTTCGCGCTTGGCTTTGGGCTGATGATCGACGTTTCAGCCGGCGTGTTTGCGTTGATGGCGTGGCGGCTTGTGCATGCGGCGCCGTTCGGGGCGCGAGTTTTCAGGCCCGCTTTGCCGGCTCCGACGACTTAAGCCAGCTTCACAGCCGTTCCGTACGCAAGCACTTCGGTGGCTTGGCCCTGCCCTGCATCGGTGGTTTCGAGGCGGACGCCTACGATGGCGTCGGCGCCTAAACCCTCGGCCTGTTCGACCATGCGATCCATCGCCTGCTCGCGGCTCTCGGCCAATAGCTTGGTGTATTCGTGGATCTCGCCGCCGACGATCATGCGCAGGCCGGCGACGATGTCGCGGCCGATGAAGCGCGAGCGCACGACGTTGCCGCGGACGAGGCCAAGGTGTTGCGCGACAGTGCGACCGTGGACTTCGAAGGTGGTTGAGAGAATCATATGTCGTTCGTCTCCACTTTTCGAAAACACATAAGAATTCGTACGACGAAGGCCACGGCTAAAAATGAGCCGCCGAGCAGAATGGCTATGCTGGCGAGAATGCTCATGAGGTTCGCGACAAGAGGAAGTTCGGAGGCATCCCTAACCGTCGGGTAGAAGAAGGCGATCCCGTACACCACCGAATATCCTATGACGATATTCGCTAGGCCGATGAGTGCGATAGCAAGAAATGCCCGATTTCGCCCGTGAAATTCAGCGCTCGACATTGCGATAGCGCTTCTCTTCGCCGCCGCGTTGGTCGGCGATGACTTGGGCGAGCATCCAAACGCCGCCGATGATGGTGAGCAGCACGCCAAGTGCGCCGAGCAGCATGACGCCGATCGCACCGAATGCCGCTGCGATGATGACGTGCGGGTCTTCCTGCCCGCTGAGCGCGAGCGCCATAACGGCGCCGACGCCGAGAAACCAAGAGAGGATCGATAGGCCAATGCCGCCGCAGACCAACCAGATCGCGACGTTGGAGCTGCGTTCGGGGTTGGGTGCGTTAGGCGGCGACATAGCGGGTGATCCCTTGTTCGTCGGTGACGCGGCGCGCGAGGCCGCGGCCGACGAGGCAATTGACGTGCGCGATGGCTTCGCCGGTGGCCATGCCGATCACGTCGCTGCCGATCTTGCGCGCGAACATGGCGCCGAAGAGATCGATGGCGCGCTTCGGTTCGTTGAGGCGCGAAAGAATGCGCTTCAGCGTGCGCTCGTGGCCGTCGATCAGACTGTGCAGGCGCTCGTGTAGGCCGATGAACGGCTCGTTGTGCGATGGGAGCACGAGGACGTCGTTTGGCATGACGTCCAGGAGCTTCTTGCAGGAACTGATCCAGTCTGCGAGCGGATCGCCATCGGGCTCGGTCGGGAAGACGGAGACGTTGGAGCTGATGCGCGGCAGCACTTGGTCGCCGGAGATGAAGAGCTTCAGCTCTTCTTGCCAGAGGCAGACGTGCTCGGGGCAATGGCCGTTGCCGGTGATGACGCGCCAAGGGCGGCCACCGATCTCGACGATGTCGCCGTCGGCCATGCGCTTGTATGCGTCGGGCACGCGCGACACGGCCTTGCCGAAGCCGCCGAAGCGGATCTTGTAGGAGTCGATCAGATCTTCGTCCCAGCCGGCGGCGCGATAGAAGGCGACGCCCTCTTCCGGCGCTTCGCGGCCAGTATCGGCCACCAAGACGCGGCAGGTGATGTATTCGAGACGGCTCATCCAGAGCGAGGCGTCGAACTTGCGGCAGATCCAGCCGGCGAGGCCGACGTGATCGGGATGCATGTGCGTGCAGATCACGCGCGTGACCGGTTTGCCGCCGAGTGTCTCGTCGAAAATCTTACGCCAGTATTCGCGCGATTGCTCCATGGCGACGCCGGTGTCGATGATGGTCCAGCCGTCGCCGTCTTCGAGCAGCCACAGATTGATCCATTTCAGCGCGAACGGCAGCGGCATGCGAATCCAGTGCACGCCCGGCGCAATCTCGCGCGTGACGCCGGCTTCGGGTGGGTCGCCTAGCGGATAGACCAGATTGGGTCTGATGCGCGCTTCCGCGACTTCGGTATCGTCAACGCCGTCCATGGACATGGGGCGAGTTTAGAGGCCGCGACGGCGAAACGCTATCCATGGTCCTCTCCCCTTGGGGGAGAGGACAGCGTTTGCGCGCGCAAACGCAGGCGAGGGGTACCAGCGCCGGACTTTAAAATCCCGCGCCAGCACCCCGCCTCTGACCTTCGCTTCGCTGCGGTCTGTCTCCGCCCACAAGGGGCGGAGATCAATCTATCCGCGCCAGCGCAGCGACATGCAGGAGAGCCCGGCGTCAATCTTGGCGATTTCGCGCGTTTGTAATGTGACGATGCGGAAACCGAGTTGAGTGAGCGCATCGGCGGCGCGCGGGTAGCCGGCGCTGAGGAAGACACGGTCGTTGACGCGGATGGCGTTGGCCGCGCCCTCTTCGCCGTCGGGCGTGAGCACGACGCGGAAGCCGTCGAACACGCCGGAGGCGGCGAGCGCCGGCGTAGCGAGGATAGTCTCGTCATCGAGCAGTGAGCAATCGGATTTGAAGTGCAGCACGCCGGGCGGGGTTTGGACGGGGATGCCTTTGAGGCCGAGTTGCGCGAGGAGTGCGACGAGTGCTTGGGCGCCTTCGGCGCTGGTCCGCGCGGATTGGCCGATGAGGACACCGCGGGGCGTGGTGAGGATGTCACCGCCTTCGGCCGTGCCGGCTTCGAGTTGCAGCACGCGTTCGAAGCGGCGAGCGAGAGTTGGCGCGATCTCTGCGGCTTCGCCGGCGCGGGTTGGTGCGCCAGGGCGGAGTTGGATGGCGGCGTTGGTGAACACGAGTGCTGCATCTTCGACGAAGACGGAGTCTGGGTAGGCTTCGAGCGGCGGTAACACGTCGACGGCAACGCCGGCTTGTTCGAGGGCGGCGACGTAGGCGGCGTGTTCGGCGAGGAGCGTTTCGTAGTTAGGCGCGCCGGTATCCACGGCGCGGAGACCTTGCGTCACGGAGCGCGACGGGGTGCGGACGATGGCGTTGTTGAAACGGAGCGTCATAGCGCGCTCGCATCCAAGAATTCGGCGCCGATCCTGATTTCGGCCACGCGCGATGGCGCGCGGGCGAGGACCGTGCGCGCGTAGTGGCGCAGCAGCGCGCGTTGCTCGGCGTTGGGGTCGCGGGCGCCACCTTTGATCAGCAACATGCCGCCGACAACGTCGCCAGCCAGTTGGAGATAGGCGTTGGCGCCTGTTAGCGCGTCGTCGCGCGACGCCGCGAGCATGTAGTCCGTGGCGTCGACCAGCGCGTCAATCGCGGCTGAAAGATAGGGGTGGGTTGAGCCGGCGACGGCGCCCGCTTCTTCGATCAGCTGGCGCATCGCTTCGCCGCGGTCGCTCAAGAGTTTGCGGCCGTAGAGATCGATAGCTTGGATGCCGTTTGTGCCTTCGTAGATCGGGGCGATGCGGGCGTCGCGGTAGAATTGCGCGGCGCCGCCCTCTTCGACGAAGCCCATGCCGCCGTGCACTTGCACGCCGAGGCTAGAGACTTCGACGCCCAGATCGGTGCACCAGGCTTTGGCGATGGGGGTGAGCAAATCTTCGCGGGCTTTCTCGCCGGCATCAGCGGCGACGGCGGTGGCGTAGCAGATGGCGCGGCCGGCTTGGATTTTGGCGCGCATGGTCATGAGCATGCGGCGGACGTCGGGGTGCTCGATGATGAGCTTGCCGCCTTGTTTGCGCTCGCGGGCGTAGGCGAGCGCTTTTTGGTACGCCGCTTCAGCGACGCCGACGCCGGACATGCCGACATTGATCCGCGCTGCGTTCATCATCGTGAACATGGCGGCGAGGCCCTTGTTCTCTTGGCCTATCAGCCAACCGGTCGCGCCTTCGTAGGCAAGCGTGCAGGTGGGCGAAGCGTGGATGCCCATTTTTTCTTCGAGACCGATACAGCGCACGGCGTTGCGCGAGCCGTCCTCGTCGCGAAACTTCGGGACGATGAACATCGAGATGCCCTTCGATCCGGCGGGCGCGCCTTCTATGCGGGCGAGGACAAGGTGGATGATGTTGGGGGCGCAATCGTGCTCGCCCCAAGTGATGAATATCTTCTGGCCGGTGATGGCGTAGCTGCCGTCGGCTTGCGCGACGGCTTTGGTGGTGATGGCGCCGAGGTCTGAGCCAGCTTGCGGTTCGGTCAGGTTCATTGTGCCGGACCATTCACCGGAGACGAGCTTTTCGAGATAGAGCTTCTTCTGGTCTGGTGCGCCGTGCTGCTCGATGGCTTCGATGGCGCCAAGCGTGAGCATCGGCAGCAGCGCGAAGCTCATGTTGGCGCTGTGCACTGTTTCCATCACGGCGATGGCGAGCGCACGAGGGAGTCCCTGCCCGCCATAGGTTGGATCGGCGGCGAGGCCCTGCCAGCCGCCTTGCTTGAACGCTTCGTATGCTTCGCGGAAACCGGGCGCTGCGGTCACGACATCGCCGTTGAGCTTTACGCCGGCGCGATCGCCGCTGCGGTTGATGGGGGCGAGCGTCTCGCTCGCCAGGGCGCCGGCGCCATCGAGGATTGCGGCGAGCAGGTCGGCGTCGAGATCGGGATAGCGTTCGCACAGCGACCAGAAGTCGGCGCAGGCCTCCAATGCGAAGCGAAAGTCGGCGATCGGCGCGACGTAGGTCATAGTTCCGGCTCTCCCTCGGACCTACCTTAACGGGCGATGCGACAAGTCGTCGATGCGTCCTGGACGACGGTACGGGCGCACCTAGATTTCGCCCCGGGGGCACGTGGAGGCTTAATATGCGCGCTTGGGTGATTGCCGCCAGCTTGGGTCTCTTCGCGTGCGCCAGTGTGGAGGGCGCTGGCGATGCGCCGCCGCCCTTCACCGGCGCCAACGCGCCATCGGCCGCTGCGTCCTCGGCACCGACGACATTCGAGCCGGTAAACCTGCCGGCGGGCGCGTACCGGATCGATCCGCGCCACGCGACCGTGCTCTTCCGCATTCGGCACATGGACCTCGCTTGGTTCACGGCGCGCTTCGATACTGAAGCGGGGTCTCTCGAACTTGATCCGGCGGATCTTTCGCGATCGCGATTGACCGCAAGCGTCGATGCGGCATCGGTCAACACAGGCGTGCTCAACCGCGACAGCGAGCGCGGCTTCGACCGGCAGATCGCCAGCGCGCTTGGCGCGGCTCAAGCGCCGCGGATCACCTTCACGTCCACAGCGATTGAGCGCACGGGTCAGAACACGGCGCGCGTGACGGGCGATCTCGCGATGAACGGGCAGACTCATCCCTTGACGCTGGAGGCCACCTTCGATGGCGCTGCTATCGACCCGCTGCGCGGCGGCAATCAGGTGCTTGGATTCTCCGCCCACGGCGAAATCGACCGCGTGCAATGGGGCGTGACCGAGTGGGACGCGTTCACGGGCGACGCGGTGCAGATTGTGATCGAGGCGGAATTCGTGAAGGCGTGAGCCTGGGCGCGCGAAGCCTAGATTGATTGGTTCAACTGGGAGACGTTCATGAGAGTTTGGATCGCGGCCTCGGCCGCTCTGGCGCTGGTCGCCTGTTCGCAACCGGCGGAGACGCCCGGGACGCCTGCGCCGGAAGCGCAGCTGCCGGTGAACGCACCGTCCGGGGATTATGCGCTCGATCCGAACCACTCGACGGTCACAGTATCCGTGCGCCGCTTTGGCATTTCCAACTACACGCTACGCTTCAACACGGTCTCTGGCACGCTGCACTTTAATGCGGAGGCGCCGGCGCAGTCCTCGGTCGAGGCGACTGTGGATGTGACGTCGCTGGACACGCCCTATTCCGGCGAGCGGGATTTTGATGCGGAGCTGCAGAACTCATCCTGGTTGGATAGCGCCGCGTTCCCGCAGGCGACGTTTCGATCCACGTCGGTTGAAAGCACCGGCCCGAACACAGCACGGGTCACGGGCGATCTGACGCTTCATGGCGTGACGCAGCCCGTCACGTTGGACGCCACGTACAATGGCAGCCACAGCCCGCATCCGGTCGGCATGCAGATTTCTTCGATTGGCTTCACGGCGACGGGAGAAATCCAACGGTCACAGTTCGGAGTCGATGAGATGATGCCGTCGTCGCCAGACGCTCAGGACGGCTCCGGCGATCGCGTCACGATCACCATCGAGGCTCTATTCTCGAAGCCGATCGAGGGCGTCCCCACACCGGATCGCCCGACCGCTGAACCGGTGAACTGATGAGCGCCACGGCTCAGCGCTACACCGCGGTCGCGATCGTCCTGCATTGGGCGATCGCGGCAGCAATCCTGTTCATGATCCCGCTGGGCCTCTGGATGCACGAAGAGGCCGAGAACGGGAATGTAAGCCAGGGTTTGTTCGAGGCCTATCAGCTGCACAAGTCGATTGGGCTGACAGTGTTGGCGCTGAGCGTTGTGCGACTGGGCTGGCGCTTGGCCAATCCGCCGCCGCCTTTGCCTGTGCATATGCCGGGCTGGGAAAAGTTCGTCGCGAAGCTGACGCACTGGGCGTTCTACGCGCTGATAATCGCCCTGCCCTTGACCGGCTGGCTTTATGTCTCCGCCGGTTGGTCGATCCATGATGAGGCGCCGTTGCCGGTGCCGACGCATTGGTTCGGTCTATTCGAAGTCCCGCATTTGTTCGGCTTGAACCAGGCCTCGCTCGATGTGCGCGAGGACGCTGCCGAGGCGGCACTGACCACGCACGCGTATCTGGGATTTACCGCGCTCGGCCTTGTTGCGCTGCATGTGGCGGCGGCGCTGAAGCATCACTTCTTCGATCGCGACGAGACGCTGGCGCATATGGTCCCCGGCGTGCGCGCGCCGTTTGAGAAAGAAGCACCGCCGAAGAACCCTGTGCGGCTGGCGGTGCTCGGTGTTGGATTGAGTTTGGTTACGGTTGCCGCTGTGGCGGCGCTGTTCACTGTGGCGACGCTTGGCTCTGCCGCGCCGCAAGCGCCGCCTTCGACGTTCGAAGCGGTGGAGGCCGAGCCAACCGCGCCGGAGACGCCGAATGTTGGGGCGCCGGACAGCGCACCGGTTGCGCCGACGGCTGTGCCGCGCTGGACGGTGGATGCGCGATCGAGTTCGATCGGGTTTGCGTACGAGTATGAGGACGAGAACGGTTCGACGCCGTTCAACGGGCGTTTCACGCGCTGGCGCGCCGACATCCGGTTCGACCCCAGCAATCTGGACGCCTCCTCCGCCGTGGTACGGATCGAGACAGCTTCGGCTTCCACGGGCGTCACAGCGCACGACGGGGCGCTGCCGTCGGCGGAATGGTTCAACGCGGGCGCTCATCCGATGGCGGAGTTCAGGACGACACGGATCCGGTCGCGCGGCGGCAATCAGTATGAGGCGCGTGGGCGGCTAACGATCCGGGGCCAGAGCCGAGACGTGAGCCTGCCTTTCACGCTCTCCATCGATGGCGACCGGGCGTCGATGCGCGGTTCGACTACGATCGACCGCAATGACTTTGGCGTCGGCGAAGGCGGTTCGGGCGACGATCTGATCTCGCGGGACATCCAGCTCACCATCCGTGTGGACGCCACGCGGGCGCGTTAGGTCGCTTCAGGCGGCGACGCGGGCTAAGTTGACGCCATGTCTACGCTTTACGAGCAACTCGCCGCGCGTTTGGGGCCGAAGGGCTTCGCCACCGATGCGGAAACGCTTGCCCCATTCCTGACGGAGTGGCGCGGCCGCTATCAGGGCGCGACTCCCTTCCTCGCAATGCCGGCTTCGACAGAAGAAGTGTCTGATGTCGTGCGGTTATGTGCAGCGTCCGGCGCGGCGATCACGCCGCAGGGCGGCAACACCGGACTAGTCGGCGGACAAATCCCGGACGGCGAAGTGCTGCTCTCGCTGAAGCGCATGAACCGCATCCGCGCAGTCGATCCCGCCAACGACTCACTCATCGCGGAGGCCGGCGTGATTCTCTCCGCTGTGCAGAACTCGGCCCGCGAATCGGACCGACTCTTCCCTTTGAGCCTCGCGAGCGAAGGCAGCGCCACAATCGGCGGACTGATTTCGACGAACGCCGGCGGCGTGCATGTGCTGCGTTACGGGATGATGCGCGACCTCGTGTTGGGCATCGAAGCGGTGCTGCCAGACGGTCGCGTGTTCTCCGGACTGAAGGGTCTGAGGAAGGACAACACTGGCTACGACCTGAAGCAGCTTTTCATCGGCGCCGAGGGAACGTTGGGGGTGGTGACGGCGGCCTGCCTCAAGCTGTTCCCCCGTCCGCGCGCGCATGAGGTGGCGCTGGTGGCGGTCCCGTCGGCGAGGGCGGCGCTCGACCTGTTGCACCGGATGAAGGGCGCGACGGGCGCGGTCGCGGCGTTTGAGATCATGAACCGGCTCTCGGTCGATCTCGTCGTTAAGAATGTCGCTGACCGGCGCGATCCGATGCCGGGCGCACCGTTCATGGTGTTGATCGAGTTCGAAGCGATGAACGCGGCGGGCCTGCGCGATGCGATCGAAGGCGCGCTTGCGGCGGCGATTGATGCGGGCGAAGCGAAGAATGCGCTGATTGCTGAAAATGCAAGCCAGGCAAGGGGTTTTTGGCGCATTCGCGAAGATGTATCGGCGGGCCATCGGCCTGAGGGCGCGCAAGTCAATCATGATGTGAGCGTGCCGGTTTCACAGACGCCGCTCTTCCTTGAACGCGCCGACGCGGCGATGGAGGCAAGTTGCCCCGGCGCGCGCATCGTAGCGTTCGGACACATGGGCGATGGCAACTTTCACTACACCGCGATGCAGCCGGTCGGCATGGCGCCGGATCAGTTCCCCGGCGAGCAACTCAGCCAGACGGTCTATACCATCGCCGATGCGATGGGCGGTTCGATCTCGGCGGAGCATGGCATTGGTGTGGCGCGGCGCGCCGATCTCGCGCGCTTCAAAGACCCGGAGTCGATCGCGCTGATGCGCGCCGTGAAGCGCGCGCTCGACCCCAACAACGTGATGAACCCGCGCGCGTTGTTGCCGTGATCGACAGCGCGACTCACGCGCTCATCTGCATCGCTTGCACACACAAACTTGCTTCGGATGCGAAGCAATGCGATGTTGCAATTTCGTCGCGCGAAAAGTTTTGCGTGACGATTGTGCTTGCACAACATAAACCGAAGACGTAATCGGCGTTCATTGCTGATACTGAGAAGGAGCCAGGGCATGGCTATGAAGAAGAAGAAGGCAGCGAAGAAGGTGGCCAAGAAGGCCAAGAAGCGCGCTGCACCGAAGAAGAAGGCCGCCGCAAAGAAGGCGCCGCGTAAGGCCGCGAAGAAGCGCAAGGCCAAGCGCGCCTCCCGTTAATTCGGGGACGGCTTTCGAGCACTTCGCTCGCGGAGTGCTCCAAAGAAACAAGAAGTGCGCGTCGCGAGAGCGGCGCGCACTTTTCTTTTGGCGCGACTGTTGGCGTGCTTGAGCGGCGCACGTTGCGGGCCTAGTTCGGCGCCATGGCAGCCTTTCTCACCGTGTTTCTCTCCGTCTTCATCGCCGAGTTGGGCGACAAGACACAGCTCGCCACCGCATTGTTCGCCGCAGAGGGCAATCGGCCCAAGTGGCTTGTTTTCGTTGCATCTTCCGCCGCGCTGGTGGCGTCGGCCGGGCTCGCCACGATTGTCGGATCGGTGGCGCGCGAGTTCATTGAAGGTCCGGTGCTAAAAATCGTCGCCGGTGCGGGCTTCGTCGTGATCGGCGCGTTCATATTGTGGACCGCGCTGAAGCCGGCGGGCGCATGAGCGAGGCGCGCAATGTCCCGGTCGCTGCGGTCGGCGTCGTCTGCCTGCGGGACGATGATGTGCTGCTGGTGCGGCGCGGGACGCCGCCGCTGGAAGACAGCTGGTCCCTGCCCGGCGGGCGAATCGAATGGGGCGAACGCGCCGCCGACGCGGCGCGGCGCGAGCTGAAGGAAGAAACTGGCTGCGACGCGGAGATCGCCGGGCTGATTGACGTGGTGGACGCGGTGCTGAGTCGGCGCGGCGCGGATGCGCCGCCTTGGGGTCATTACGTGCTGATCGACTACGCCGCACGTTGGACCGGGGGCGAACCAACGGCCGGAGACGACGCGCGCGAGGCGCGCTTCTTCGCAGCTGCGGAACTGGAAACGCTCGGGCTCTGGAGCGAGACCCTGCGGATCATCGAAGCAGCCCGAGCGATGGTCCGCTAGCGGCCGTAATCGGCGGCGTGTTCTTTAAGCTTGGCGACGAAGTCCGGCATCTTGCCCATTGCTTCGGCGACGTCGAACGCCGTCTTGAGCAGCGCCAGCACCAATAGGCCGGCTAAGGGCTCGTTGAGCATCTGCAACAGAAAGCCGCCAAAGATGATGGAGAGGTGCAAGATCACAATGCGCGGATACGGCGAGAGCATCAGGGACTTCTGATCGGTCTCGTTCACTGCGCCGTTGGTGATGAACGTCCCGAACTGAAGCACCTGCCAGAACACAATGGACGCGAAACCGGCCGCGAGATTGGGCTCTTTGGCGAACAAGGCAAACGCGGCGCTGGCGAGATCGCCCCAGCCCGCGCCCCACGCCCCGTTGCCGAACATCGCCATGACGAACATGCCGTGGACGAGACAAAACAGGCCGTAGTGCAGCGCGAACGCTGGGCCGTAGAACATGATGCCAAGACCTGGGCCGCCGCCCATTGTGGCGTTCGCCGCCATGCTGGCCAGCGTGCGCGCGCCGATCACTAGATTCTCGAGCCAGTAGAGAAAGATCAGAGCAAACGCATTCCAGCCCCAGAACGCGACGCCGATGATCGGCGCAAGGTTAATCGCAACCGCAACGATGGCGGGCCAATGTGTGCCGCGGCTGGCGGGAACTTTCGGCTCGCTCATGCGCTCACAGTGGTTGTGGTTTCGCCCCAGGGGCTTGCCGGCGCGCAAGCGTAGCCGGAGTCCTTTAGGTTGGGGTTAAGGAGCAATTGAAGATGGCGAAGGACAGAGCGCGCGCGGCGGCGGAAGCGGCAGTTGAGCTGGCGGAAGAAGCCCGGGAGCGCGCGGAGGAAGCCTATCGGGCGGCGCATTCGGCGGTCGAAGACGGGTTGGATGAAGCGCATCGCTATCTGAAGCGCCAGTGGAAAGAGCGCCCGGTCGCGGTCGCGGCGACGACGTTGGGCGTCGGCGTGCTGATCGGGCTGATCTTGGGGAGCCGTCGCTAATGTTCGACCGCGCCATGGCGTCGGTGATTTCAACGGCGGCCGCGAGTGCGGCGGCCGTCATGGCGGTGTTCGCCTCGGGCTTCGCGATCTACGCGCTGATCCTGCCGACGGCGGGACCGGCGGGCGCAGCGGCAATCGTGGCGCTGATCGCGACTTTGGGCGTGGCGCTGTTCGCGCTGTTCGTGACCATGCGCAACCGCAAGCGCGAACTGGAGCGCGAGCGCGAGGCGGCGGCGCTGCAGGCCGAAGTGATGGACGAACTGCCGCTGGGCTTGGGCGATATCGCGCGCGAGCGGCCGATCGTGACGCTGGCGGTGACGGCGCTCGGCGGCATTCTCGCGGCGCGGCATCCCTCTTTGGCGCGCGATCTGATCGGCATCGTGGCGCGGTTCGGCCGGCGCTGACGCCGCGGCAGCGGCGCTCACGGCTTTACACTGACGATTGAGGCGGCAAAGCTCCGGCAAAAGCGGGAGGATTTGCATGCGGGTGATCGCAGCTGCTGCGGCGGTGTTGATCATGGTCGGCGTCGCGGACGCGCGGACATGGCGGGTGCGGCCGGGGCCGGAGGCCGAGCAAGAGCTGCAAACGGCGCTGATCGAAGCGCGACCGGGTGATACGGTGCAGCTGGGGCGTGGGCGCATTGAGCTGACCTCCGGGCTTTCGCTCGATGTGGACCGCGTGACCATCCGCGGTGAAGGCCACGACGAGACCATTCTCTCCTTCAGCAATCAGCGCCGCGGCGCTGAAGGTCTGCTGGTGACATCGAACGGTGTGACGCTGCGGGACTTCGCGGTGGAGAACGCGCGCGGCGACGGCATCAAGGCGCGCGACTGCCAGGGTATCACCTTCCGGCGCGTGCGGGCGGAGTGGACCAATGGTCCGGACTCCAACAATGGCGCTTACGGGCTCTATCCGGTGAATTGTTCGGACGTACTGATCGTGGACTCGATCGCGCGGGGCGCGTCGGACGCGGGCATCTATGTTGGCCAATCGCGCAACATCATCGTCCGCAACAACCTGGCCGAGTTCAACGTGGCCGGGATCGAGATCGAGAACAGCTACAACGCCGACGTGTTCGGCAACACGGCGCGCTTCAACACGGGCGGCGTCTTGGTGTTCGATCTGCCAGACCTACCGCAAATGGGCGGACACTCGGTGCGGGTGTTCGAGAACACGATATCGGGCAACAACACGGCGAACTTTGCGCCGGCGGGCAACATCGTGGCGTCGGTGCCGGCGGGCACGGGCGTGCTGATCATGGCCAACCGCGATGTGCACGTGTTCGACAATGAGATTGGCGAGAACGGCACCGCCAACGTAATCGTCACGTCGTATCGGGCCGAGTTTCAGGACGCGCGCTACAATCCCCTGCCGCGCAACATCATGATCCGCGACAACCGGTTCGGGAACGCTGGGTTCTCGCCGACTGGCGATATCGCGGCTCTGGCGCAGGCGGGCGTGCCGATGCCGGACGTGCTGTGGGATGGCGCGACGCTCTATTCCGTCGGCGGCACGCCGCGAAATGAGCAGGTGCGCATCGTGGTGCAAGACAATCGTTCGACACGGACGGGGACGGCGAGCTTTTTGTCGCTCGGCCTGACGGTGGCGGGATCGCCGTACACCGAAGCCGCGCCGGATCCGACGTTTCCGCCGCTCATGGCGCTGGCTGAGCCGGAGCGCGTGGAGATCGACGATTGAGTCTCCGGACTAATCGAGCCTTCCCCCTTGTGGGGAAGGCGCCGACGCAGTCGGCGGATGGGGGTGACGGCGGCGCTTTCTCCGGAAACAACACCGCCGTTACCCCGCCCCCTGCCCCCGCCCACAAGGGGCGGGGGTGATGCGCGCGCTGCTCTTCGTCGCGATGTTCGTGCTGACCACGAGCGCCGTCGCACAATCACCACAGGCAGTGAATACTGCAGCGATCCTGGCGGAGCGGCCGCCGCAGATACTGGCGGAATATCGGTTCTTCCGGGATGCGGGCGCGCGCGCGCCGAATGCGCGGGTGACGCCGTATGATCTGAACACCGCGCTTTATTCTGACGGAGCGCTGAAGTTTCGCTACGTCTACATCCCGCCGGGGCAGACGGCGCGGTACGACGCTGAGGGTGTGTTCGAGTTTCCGGTTGGTACGGTGCTGATCAAGACGTTCGCGTTTGCCGCCGACATGCGGACGCCGGGCGAAAACGTGCGCTTCTTGGAGACGCGGCTGCTGATCCGGCGCACCGACGGCTGGATCGCCCTGCCTTATGTTTGGAACGAGGCGCAGACCGAAGCGCGGCTGTCGCCGATTGGCGCGGATATTCCCGTGAGCTTCACGGATGAGAACGGCGCGGCGGTCGCGTTCGATTGGGCCGTGCCGAACCGCAACCAGTGCAAAGGCTGCCACGATCGCGCCGGCGATCTCGTGCCGATCGGGCCGAGTGCGCGGAATTTGAATCGGAGCGCCTACTACGCCTATGCCGAGCCACTGCCGGCGCTTCACGGCATGACGGCACAAGGCGTATGGCGCAACCAACTGGCCGAGTGGATCGATCGCGGTTTGCTCGATCAAGCCCCGGCCGATGCACCGCGCGTTGCGAGCGCCTACGACACGGTCGATACAGTTGAGCAGCGCGCCCGCGCGTATCTCGATGTGAACTGCGCGCATTGTCATAACCCGGAAGGGCCTGCGCATACGTCGGGGTTGGATCTGCGCTGGTCGCAGCATGAGCCGGTGCAGTGGGGCGTGTTGAAGCGGCCGGTTGCGGCGGGGCGCGGTTCGGCCGGCTACGAGTTCGCGATTGAGCCGGGACACCCGGAGCGGTCGATCCTGCTCTATCGCATGGAATCGACCGATCCGGGCGTGATGATGCCGGAGCTTGGCCGCCAGCGCGTCGATGCGCGCGGCGTTGCGCTGATCCGCGCGTGGATCGCGGAGATGGACGAAGGCGCAAACTGATCCCTCCCTGCCAAGGGAGGGTGTCAGGTTGTGCGAAGCACAAACTGACGGGAGGGATGGAAGCGCAAAAGCTTGCAGACGTTGGCGCTGCCGCCCCTCCCGTCGCGAAGCGAGCTTCGCGACACCCTCCCCTGAGCGGGGAGGGATGCGCTGCGAAGCTAGTGCGTGAAATCCCACTGGATCATGCCGACCGCGATCATGGCGTGAACGCAGAGCGCGATCAGCACGAGCGTGCCCAGCATGAAGATCGAGAAGCGGATCAGGATGACGTTGACCGTCGCTTGCACCAGCGAGTGGATGATGCGGATGACGACATAGGTCCACGCCAACCCGATATTGATCGGGTGATCGCCTTGGCCGAGCAGCTGCAGCGCAAAGCAGAGCGCGTAGAACAGCGTCGGCTGCTCCATCAGGTGATTGTAGTTGTTGGCGACGTTGGCGCTGGACAGCGCTTCCATCTGCGCCTTGGTGGCTTCGCCGGGTTTCACCTTAGCCTTCGACATCGCCGGGATGCGCGTGGCGTAGAGCCAGAGCAGCATCAGCAGCGACCATGCGATAAGCGCAACGACCGGCGTGATCATTCCATGTTCGTACATAGTTTCCTCCCCTTGGCGAGATCATCCGCCCGGTTCCCGCGCCCCGCAACCCTCCCCTAACGCGAGCGGGGTTGGCGGGGCTCGCTGGCGCCCCTAGTTTTCCGCCAACTTTTTTGCGAGGGAAACGATGAGCCGCGACGACGACACGCCGAGACACCGCACCAACTTCCTCGAAGCGACCATCGAGTGGCTGATCTATACGAGCCGCTGGCTGATGGCGCCGGTCTATCTCGGTCTGATCGCGGCGCTCGGCATCCTGATCGTGACGTTCTTCCGCGAACTCTACATCCAGGCGCCGCAAGTGCTGGCCATGGATGAGACCGACATCATTCTTCTAGTGTTGACGCTGGTCGATCTTTCGCTCGCCGGCAATCTGGTGCTGATCATTCTGTTTTCGGGCTATGAAAATTTCGTCTCGAAGATGGAGATGGCGCACAAGGATCGCGACCGGCCGGAATGGATGGGCACGATCGATTTCAGTGGGTTGAAGATCAAGCTGATCGCCTCGATCGTCGCGATCAGCGGCATCCACCTGCTGAAGATCTTCATGAATCTCAGCAACTACACCGAGCAGCAGCTGCGCTGGTACGTGATCATCCACGTGACGTTCATCTTCTCGGGCGTGTGCGTCGCGGCCATGGATTGGCTGGAAGAGAAGGCGCACGAAGTGCACCACCGCTATTCGAGCAAATGATGCAGCTAGTCGTCGATGAAATGCGGTTCGGGACGGCGGTGGAGGTCCTCGTAGTGAACGAGGACCGGATCGCCGAGCACGACCGGTTCACTGTTGCGGAACGTGTACTCGCCGCGGTCGCAATCGGCGGCGCGGACGTAGCCGTTCAGGTAGAAGCGTCGATCGCCTTGCGTCGTGTTGCGGCCCGAGCCGTGGACAGTAAACACGTTCCAGAGCGCGACGTCGCCGGGATCGAGTTCGAGGTCGATCACCTTGGAGGGATCGAGGCCTGCGGCGGTGAGTGCATCGTCAGCCAGCGCCTGGCCGAGCGAATGGCCCATGTCGCCAAGCTGCACTTCACCCAGACGATGCGAACCAGGCAAAATGCGCATGGCGCCATTGGCGGCGCGGTGCGGGTCGATGGCAATGCCGGTCTGGACGTAACTGTCAGGCAGATTGCGATAGGCCGAACGCGGCCGGCGGGATTTCACGTCCTGGTGGAACGCGAACTCGGCAGCGGCCGCGCCGGGCGGCTTCCAATGCATCTGGTTGATGATCTGCTTGATGTCGCCGCCGAGCAGCGGCTTCAGCAGCGGCAACCAGCGCGGATCGCGTCGGATGCGTTCGAGCACAGCGTCCTCGTAGGCCGGCCACTGCACCATCTTCAGCACCTTGCCAAGAGCGGCGTCCTCGCCCAGGCGATAGAACAGATTGCCATGGCGCCAGCTGGCGCGGTGGGACATGCCGACCGACCAGTGGAGATCGAAAGCGGCGGCCATCTCACGGACTTCATCAGGCGCGAAGAAGCCGCGCACGATGGCGTAGCCTTCCTCGCGATAGCGTTCGATGGCTTCGTTAACCGCGCCCGGCATCACCGCTTTCCACAGCACGACTCCAATTTCGCACGCATGCAGAGTCGGGGCCACGGCGCGGTGCAGAGGAACTGCATGTAAGAAAGACGAGTCATTCCAGACACGCGGAGCGTGATCTGGAATCCGGGGCCAGCGGGAGTGCGTTTGCCCTGGATTCCAGATCGGCCTCCGGCCGCCTGGAATGACTCTTCTTTACATCCGCTACATCCGCTCCGGTACTTCGATACCGAGAAGGTCGAGCGTCAGCGTCAGCTGGTTCAAGGTGGCGCCGGCGAGCGCCAAGCGCGAAGCGCGGGTGGCGCCTTCGGACTGCATGATGGCGCAGTTGGCGTAGAAGCCGGAGAAGGCTTGCGCGAGAGTGTAGGCGTGCTCGGCGAGGAAGTGCGGCGCCTTCTTATCGTAGGCGGCTTTCAGCGCGCCATCGAAGGCATCGAGCGCAAGCGCAAGCGCGCGTTCGGCATCGTGCTCGATTTGAATCGAGCCTGGTTTGGCGCCCTCGCCTTCGGCGCGGCGGAGGATGCTTTTGATGCGGACGGCTTGGTAGAGCAGATACGGGCCGGTTTTGCCCTCGAAGCTCATGAAGCGGTCGAGATCGAAGACGTAGCTGGTGCCGCGATAGTTCGAAAGATCGGCGAACTTCAGCGCGGCAATGGCGACCTTGTGGGCGACATCTTCGAATTCTTCCGCTGAGAAATCCGCGCCGATCTCGTTCTCTTTCAGACGCAGGCGCGCTTTCTCTTCGGCTTGGCCGATCAGGTCTTGCAGTTTGAGCACGCCGCCGGCGCGGGTTTTGAACGGCTTGCCGTCGGGGCCGTTCATGGTGCCAAAGCCGACGTGTTCGAGCTTGTCGCGGGCGATGTAGTTGGCCTTGGCGGCGGCGCGATAAACTTGCTCGAAGTGATCGGCTTGGCGTTGATCGACCGTGTAGAGGATCAGGTCGGGGTTCTGATCGCGGACGCGTTGCAGGATGGTGGCGAGATCGGTGGTGCCGTACATGGCCGAGCCCTCGGACGACACCACCAACAGCGGATCGGGGCTTTCGACTTCGACGACCGTGCCGTCGTCCAGCTTCTTCTTCTTGGTTTCGCCAGGGCCGGCGACGCGGACGATGCGAGCGCCTTGGTCATCCTCCAGCAGCCCCTGCTTCTCAAGGTCCTTGACCATGTTGGGGATCAACGGATCGGCGTCGCTCTCGCCGAGCCAGAGATCGAAATCGACGCCGAGGGCGTGGAAATCGCGCTTTTGCGCCGACATAGAGACGTCGTGCATGACCTTCCAGATTTCACGATGCAGTGCGCTGCCGCCTTGAAGTGCGGCGGTGGCTTTGCGGGCGCGGTCACGGGTTTCGATGTCGCCGTCGCGAACCTTGGCTGCGTAAGTCGGGTAGATCGCTTCAAGCTGATCGAGCGTCAGTGATTGGAGCCGCGCATCGAGTTTGGCGCGATCGTCGAAGCCGCCGAGTTCGTCTTCGAGCGCGGTGATGACGAGGCCCATCTGGAAGCCCCAGTCGCCGAAGTGCGCGTCGCCCCAGACTTCGTCGCCTCGGAAGCGATAGATGCGCTTGATGCTCTCGCCGATGATGGAAGCGCGCAGGTGCCCGACATGCATGCCCTTGGCGACGTTCGGCCCGCCGTAATCAACGACGACGCGGCGCTTTTTCTCAACGGGCGAAGCGCCGGCGTGGACGTCGTCGGCGATCGCTTGCGCGCGCTTGTTCAGCGCTTGCGGCGTGACTTTGAAATTGAGGAAGCCAGGTCCGGCGATGGTGGGCGTTGGCGCGAGATCGGTCGCGCTCCAGCCAGCGGCGACGCTTTGGGCGATTTCGTGCGGCTTCTTGCCGGCGGCTTTTGCGACGGCCAGCGCGCCATTGGCTTGGAATTCGCCCAGGTCCGGACGATCCGAACGGCGTACGTCCGCGTGCTTTGCGTCGAGGCCAAGGGACGTGAACACGGCGGCGTTGGCCGCCGTCAGTGCGCTGGCGAGATCTTTCATGGGCGGTAGGCAGTAGGCAGTGGGCAGCCGGAAAGCAAGAAAAGCGGCGCTACTGCCGATTGCCTACCGCCGACTGCCTCAAGATCACGACGGCGCGCCGGTGACGGCGTCGAGGCGGAAGCGCTTGCCGGCGCGGTTGAAAGCAAGTTGCTCGGCCGTCAGGTCGAAGCCGACCAGCACTTCAAAGTTCTCGCCGGAGGTTTCCGCGTTGGCGCGCGGAATGATGATGTCCTCGATTTCCTGGGTGTAGCGCACGACTTGCTCGTCGCGGTCCCAGCGCGCTTCGACGTCGAAATAGACTTTCTCGATCGGTGCGTAGCCGCGGCGGGCGACGGCGACCCAATAGCGGTAGGTCTGGCGCTCGGCGGTGGAGGCCGGGCCGCGACCGAAGGCCATATCGACTTCGATCGACATGCGGATCGGGTCGGCGTCGACGTAACGGCAAAGGCCGCGCACGCCCTGAACTTCGCCGGTGAATTCGATGTTGGCGTAGCGCTCATTGTTGGGCTGAGCGAAGTCGACCATGCGCGACGTGTCGTAGAGCACGCCCATCAATGGGCACGGGCCGACGTTGCGGCGCGGATCGTTGCCAGTCAGGCGGTCGAACAAGCTCACGTTGTTTGCGCCGGTCGCGGCGCGTTCCTGCTCAGGCGTCACGCCGCCAGGGAGTTCAACGGTGCGGCCGCTGCGGCTTGAGCAGGCGCCAAGCGCCAAAACGGCGAGCGAAAGGACGATTGCGGCGCGGAGTTTCATTCTGACCTCTTCGACCCTTCGGGGACCTTCGCAGCGGCGGCTGCGTGTCTCACCCCGCCCCGAAGGCATTTGGCGACGGGCCGTGATAGCTTCGCCCGTGACGCCCCGCAACACGGCCGGGCGCCTGCCACGAAAAGTTCGCCCCAAAGCCGATGACGCTGCCCGAAAAACGCCAGATTTCAATCCTGTTAGCCGCCCCGCGCGGGTTCTGCGCGGGCGTCGACCGGGCGATCCAGATCGTTGAGCAGGCGATCCGCAAGTGGGGCGCGCCGGTCTATGTCCGCCACGAGATTGTCCACAACCGGCACGTGGTCGAGCGCCTGGAGCGGCTGGGGGCCGTGTTTGTCGAAGAACTCGATGACTGCCCGCAGGATCGGCCGGTGGTGTTCTCCGCCCACGGCGTGCCGAAATCGGTGCCGGCGGAGGCGCGGGCGCGCGAAATGATCTTCGTCGACGCCACCTGCCCGCTGGTGTCGAAAGTGCACGTGGAAGCGCAGCGCCACTTCGAGGCCGCGCGCGAGATCGTGCTGATCGGGCACGCGGGACACCCCGAAGTGATCGGCACGATGGGGCAATTGCCGCCGGGCGCGATCACGCTGCTGGAGACGGTTGAGGACGCGGAGGTGTTTCAGCCGCGCGATCCCGCGAAGCTTTCGTTCGTGACGCAGACGACGCTGTCGGTGGACGACACCGCCGAGATGGTGGGCGTGCTGCAACGTCGCTTTCCAGGGATCGCGGCGCCGCACAAGGAAGACATTTGCTACGCGACCACCAACCGCCAGGACGCGGTGAAAGCGATGGCGCGCGATGCGGACATGGTGCTGGTCATCGGCTCGCCGAAGAGCTCGAACTCGGTGCGGTTGGTGGAGGTCGCCAAGCGCGCGGGCGCGCGGGATGCGCGTTTGGTGGGTTCGGCTGAGGATGTGGACTGGGCTTGGTTCGAAGGCGTGCGCGTGGTTGGCGTGACGGCTGGTGCGAGCGCACCGGAAGATTTGGTGGAAGAGCTGATTGCGGCGATCGCGGCGCGGTTCGACGCGCGCGTGGAAGAAGTGGCGGTGACTCGCGAGGACGTGGTGTTCAAGCTGCCGCGGGTGTTGGCGGAGTGAGCGACGTCACTGCCGTCGCTGAGATCATTTTCGGCGTCATCCAACAACAGCGCGCGCTGCATGCCGATCGGCCGGTGCTGATTGGCGTTGCTGGCGCGCAAGGGTCGGGCAAGACGACGGCGTGTCAGTTGCTGGAAATGTCCAACCGGCCGCGGTTTGCGCATTTCTCGTTGGACGACGTGTATTGGTCGAAGGAAGAGCGCGCGGATCTGGCGCGGCTGATCCATCCGCTCTTTGTGACACGCGGTCCGCCGGGGACGCATGATCTGGATTTGGCGAACGCGACCATTGCGGCGCTAATGCGCGCGAGCGCCAAAAGCGAGACGCGGCTGCCGCGGTTCGACAAGGCGCGCGATGAGCCTGAGCCGAAGAGCGATTGGCCGGTCTATCGCGGCAGGCCGGAGGCGATTTTGTTCGATGGTTGGTGCCTGGGCGCGACGGCGCCGGAGGATGGCCGGCCGCTCAACCCGGTGGAGTCGATCGATAGCGACGGGCGCTGGCGCAATGCGCAGCGCGTGTTTTTGCAAGACGACTACGCGCCGTTGTTCGCGCGGTTTGATGCGATCGTTTATCTGAAACCGTCGAGCTGGGATGTGGTGCGGCGCTGGCGGGGGGAGCAGGAAGCGCAGCTGTTGGGGCGCGCGCTGTCGGCGGAGGAAAGCGCGAAGCTGGACCGGTTCGTGATGCACTATGAGCGCATTACGCGCAGCATGATGGCGGGTGGGCATGTGGCGGATGTAGTGGTGGAGTTAGACGAGGAGCGGCGTGTCTTAGGTGTCGCGAAATGAGAATACTGATCGCATTGCTCGTAGGTAGCGCTGCTTCGGCGGTGATCGTGACTGCAGCGTTTGCGATCTTGAATGTTGTCACGTCCGACGGGCGAAGCGTCGACTTCCCGCAAGCGATGGCGACTTTTGGCGTACTCGCGCTCTTCGCCAACCTCAGCATTGCGAGCACTATTGGATTATTCTGGCATGCGTCCGCCCGTGTCTTCGGCCTGCGGGGTCTGCTGGCCTATGCGTTGCCGGCGGTCGCCGTGGGCGCGCTGTTGGCGCTGACCCTGATAGTCGTGACCGAGAACCGCGCGCCGGAGCCAAGGTACAGCACCTTCGTAGGCGTCGTTAATCTACTCTCGCTGGGCGCCTCGCTTGGCGGACTGACTGCGGTTTTCGCATGGCTCATCCGCCGCCCTGATCGCGATCCGCCGAATCCGCCTACACCTGCGTCATGAGCACAGTGGATATCTGGACCGACGGCGCCTGCAGTGGAAACCCTGGTCCGGGTGGTTGGGGGGCGGTATTGCGCTATGGCGAAACGGAGAAGGAAATCTCCGGCGGCGAAGCGGCGACGACGAACAATCGTATGGAGCTGATGGCGGCGATCTCGGCGCTGGAGGCTTTGACAAAGCCGAGCACCGTGCGGCTGCACACAGATTCCAAATACGTGATGGATGGCCTGACCAAGTGGATCCACGGCTGGAAGAAGAACGGTTGGAAAACAGCCGATAAGAAGCCGGTGAAGAACGAAGATTTGTGGAAGCGGCTCGATGCGGCCAACGCGCGCCACGAGGTGACGTGGAAATGGGTCAAGGGCCATTCCGACGATGTTATGAACAACCGCGCTGATGAACTCGCGCGGTCGGCGATCGATACGGTGCGGTGAATATGGACCGCCGGCGCCTCGCCGGCTGACGCCGGTGCATGCCGGCGAGGGCGCCGGCGGTCCATATTTGACTATGGTTCAATATCGAACTATCTAGTTCAATATTGAACCAATGGAGTTGCGTCATGCCGACCCGCCGCCATGCGCTTGCTTTGCTCGCCGCCACGCCGTTTGCGGCGTCTTGCAGCGCCGGTCCCGATGCCGCCGCGAGCTGGCGCGATCTCGGCGCCGGCTTGGCTGATCCGCGCCGTTTTGCATTGGCGCACGCAATCCTCGCACCCAATCCGCACAACACGCAGCCGTGGCAAGTCGCGTTCGACGGCGACACCGGCATGACGCTCTATTGCGATCTGGAGCGGCGGCTTCCGTTCACCGATCCGAATGACCGGCAGATCACGTTGGGGTGCGGGGCGTTTCTTGAGCTCTATCGCGTGGCCGCTTCAAGCATCGGGCAGTTCGCGGAGATCACGATGTTTCCCGAGGGCGCGCCAACGCCACGCTTGGATGAGCGGCCGATCGCGCATGTCACGTTCTCGCCGGTGGCGAACGCAGCGCCGGACCCGCTGTTTCGTTTCATCACCGAGCGGCGCACCAATCGCAATGTTTATGACGTAGAGCGCGTGCCGGACGACGCGCTGCTGCTACGCGCGGTGAGTACGATCGCGGCGTTTCTGGGTGGAGCACAATGGACGGTGCAGCCGGAACGGGTCGCGGCGCTGCGCGATCTGGTGTGGCGCGCGTTTGACCGCGAGCTGCGGACGCGTGGGGCGCAGGAGGAGACGTATCGCTGGCTAAGGTTTGGGCGCGAAGAGATGGCGCAGCATCGCGACGGGTTGGGCATTGAGGGGCCGATGATCGGCTTGCTAAAGGCGGCGGGCATGATGGATGAAGCGGACTTCATCGATCCGGACTCGATGATGAACCAATCGGCGGCGAAGGATTGGAAGAAAAAGGCGGATAGTTCGCCCGCGTTCATGTGGCTGGCGACGCCGGATGATCGACCCGAGACGCGGCTCTTGGTCGGCATGGCGTACGCGCGGCTGAATTTGGCGACGACGGCGCTGGGGTTGTCGATCCATCCGTGGAGCCAGGCGCTGCAGGAATACGAGGAGATGGCCGATCTCTACGCGGAAGCGCGTCAGCTGCTGAACACGGATGATCAAACAGCGCAGATGCTGGTGCGCGTTGGTTATGCCGATCCTGTGCCGCCCGCGCCGCGCCGCGACGCCGCGGCGTTCGTCCGGACATGAAGCACGTCGACGCCATGCGCACGGCATTTCAGGCGCTCTCAGAAATCGCGATCATCGGCCAGCTTGCGGATGCGGCTCTGCGGCAGACGTTGCCGGCGGAGCTTTCGGTGGCGGGATTTGGCGTGCTGAACCATTTCGCACGGCTGGGCATCGAGGGCGAAAGCCCGACCAAGCTGGCGCGGGCGTTTCAGGTGACGAAGGGCGGGATGACGTACACGCTGCAGCAGCTTGAAGGGCTGAAATACGTGAAGATCGAGGCTGATCCTGCTGATGCACGCGCGAAGATCGTACGGCTGACTAACGCTGGCGTGCGGGCGCGTGAGGATGCGATTCGGCGCGTCGATCGCGGCATGCGGGCGCTGATCGATGCGCTGGGCGCGGACGCGTTCGCGGACGCCATGCCCTTTCTGGTGAAGCTGCGCCAAGTGCTGGACGCGGCGCGGGATTAGACGCGCTTGACCCGCAGCGTCGGGCCGTCGACGGCGGTGATCTCCACTTCCTGGCCGGCTTCGAGCGCGTCATCGCTCAGCACGCGCCAGACCGTGTCTTGCACCTTCACCGCGCCGGCGCCGTTGGCGAAATTCGCCACTACCCCGCGTACGCCGACGAGCGAGGCGGCGCGTTCGTTCAAGCCATTGGCGACGCCATCGTTGCGGAAGCGCTTGACAAGGGGATGGCCGAAATAGGTAAGCGCCAGGATAAGGACGGCGAAGAGCGCGATCTCCGCGATCCAACCGGTGGGCGCAAGCCACGCCACTAGCGCGGTGATGAACGCGGCGACAGCGGGCCAAAGCAGATACGTCGTGCCGCTCGCCATTTCGGCGATTAGAAGAATGAGGCCGAGAATAACCCAGTGCTGCGGGCCGAGGCTCGTGAGCAGGGAGATCAAGCTATCCATGGCGCCAATGTAGCGATGCGGACGCGCTTGCGCGAGTGGTTCCTAGCGCGGCGCCGGTGTGGGCGGACGCGGCGCGGTCAACGGCGTTGCGCCCTCGCCCTGCGCATTGAGCGCGCGCAGGCCCTCGACAAGGCCGGCAAGGCCGGAGAGATCGGCGGGAATGATCACGGTGCGCTGCTGGTTCGAGCTGGCGAGCTGGCCGAACGCTTCGACGTATTTCAGGCCGAGGAAGTAGCGGATGGCGTTGACGTCGCCCTTGGCGATCGCTTCCGACACCGCAGCCGTCGCCTTGGCTTCGGCGTCGGCGGAGCGTTCGCGCGCTTCGGCGTCACGGAAGGCGGCTTCGCGGCGGCCTTCGGCTTGCAGGATCGCGGATTGCTTGGCGCCCTCGGCGCGCAACACGGCGGCGGCTTTGTCGCCCTCCGCTTCGAGAATTTGTGCGCGGCGTTCGCGCTCGGCTTTCATCTGCCGCGCCATTGACTGGGTAATGTCCGCGGGCGGGGCCAGGTCCTTGATCTCGATCCGCAGCACCTTAGTGCCCCACGCGCCAGTCGCGGCGTCAATCACCGAGAGCAGGCGCGCGTTGATGGAGTCGCGCTGCGACAGCACTTCGTCGAGATCCATGGAGCCGACGACGGTCCGCGCATTGGTGACGCAGAGATTAAGAATGGCGTGATTGAGGTTTTGCACCTCGTAGGCGGCTTTGGCCGCGTCGATGATCTGAATGAACACCACGGCGTCAACGGAAACGACGGCGTTGTCCTTGGTGATGACGTCTTGGCGCGGCACGTCGAGCACGGTTTCCATCATCGATAGGCGGCGGCCGATGCGATCGACGAAAGGAATAAGAAACGAAATGCCGGGCTTCAGCGTGCGGATGTAGCGGCCGAAGCGCTCGACGGTCCATTGCTGGCCCTGGTTCACAACCTTGATGGCGCTGAACGCGAGCACGAGCGCCATCGCGGCGAAAATAAGAACCGGCGTCATTTCCCTGCCCTCCAGCCGCTTCTGCGGCGGTTCATGCCGTGTTAGCGCGCGTTGCGATCAGCTTAACTGATCGAGCAAATACTCGGCGCTAGACACCTTGTATTCACCACCTTCTTCGACGTTGAGCTGAGATACCACGCCATCCTTGACGATCATTGAATAGCGCTTGGATCGCGGTCCCATACCGAACTTTGAGAAGTCAGCATCAAGGCCGACAGCGCGCGCGAACTCGCCGGAGCCGTCGGCAAGCATGACGATATCCTCAAAAACACCTTGATCGCGCGCCCACGCGCCCATCACGAAGTGATCATTGACCGCGGTGCACGCGATCGTATCGACGCCCTTGGCTTTGAACTCGGCAACCTTGTCGCGGAAGCTCGGCAAGTGACGCGCTGAGCATGTCGGTGTGAATGCGCCGGGGACGGCGAACAGCGCCACGGTCTTGCCGCCGAACACGTCCGATGTCGTCATTGGCTTGGTGCCTTCCGACGTCGGAACGTTGAAGGTCACATCCGGGAGTTTTTCGCCAACTTTGATCATGTCTATCCTCGCTTTCGCGGCTAATGTAGGGCGGCGGACGCCGGTATGCGAGCGCCCTCTTGCGCGAAAGAGCCGGACGCGGGACCATTGGTTCCATGAGTGACACGCTGCAAGGCAAGCTTCTGGTGGCCATGCCGGGGATGAGCGATCCCCGCTTCGACCGCACCGTTATCATGATGTGCGCACATGATGCCGAGCACGCCATGGGCGTGGTGATCAACAAGCCGAAGGAAGAGCTGACGCTGAGCGAAGTGCTGGAGCAACTCGGCTTGGAAGCCGATGAGGAGATCGCAGATCGCATCGTGCTTGATGGCGGGCCGGTGCGTCCCGATCGCGGCTACGTGTTGCACTCGGAAGATTTCGCGGCGGGCGACGCAACGCAAAACGTGGCGCCGGGCATTCGCTTGACGGCGACGCGCGACGTGTTGGCGGCAGTCGCTGGGCACGAAGCGCCGGAGCGTTTTCTGCTGGCGCTGGGTTGCGCGGGTTGGGGCGCCGGACAGCTTGAGGACGAGCTGAAGCACAATGCGTGGCTCGTGGTCGATGCCGACAACGCAATCATCTTTGGCGATGAGCACGAAGATAAATGGGGCGCCGCGATCAAGACGCTGGGCTTTGAACCGTCGCAGCTGATGGGCGATGGCGGCAGCGCTTAGGCCCCGTTCACGATTCCGAACAACAAATGATCGCGCCATTTGCCGTTGATCTTCAGATAGGCGCGCGCCGAACCTTCTTGCGTGAAGCCGGCTTTTTCCAGCACGCGGCGTGAGGGCATGTTGTCGGGCTGGCACGCGGCTTCGACGCGGTGGAGATCCAAGTCTTCGAAGGCGTAGCGCACGCTCGCGCGCACGGCGGCGGTGATGTAGCCCTGCCCTGTGAACGCAGCGCCGGCCCAGTAGCCGAGTGAGGCCATCTGCGCGACGCCGCGGCGGATGTTGGAGAGCGTGACGCCGCCGACCAACGCATCGTCATCTTCGCGGAACACGAACAGCGCGTAGGCTTTGTCGTCGCGCGCGTCTTCGGCGTAGCGGCGGAGTTTGTAGCGGTAGGAGCCGCGCGAGGTTTCGTCCTGCGCCCAGGTGGGCTCCCAGGGGATCAGGTGGGCGCGGCTGGCTTCGCGCACATCGGCCCATTCCTGGTAGTCGCGCAGCTCCGGCGAGCGCAGGTAGATTCCTTCGCCGTCGATGCGGCGCGAGCCTTCGTTGTCTTTACGCATCAAGGCCATGACGTCAGGAGTTTGCCTCAAACGCGGCGAGCGCGCCATGCCCCGCCTTAGGGCCGATGGCGGCGGCGCATGCGGGGCCCTCCAACGCGGCGCGGGCGAGCGCCTGGATTTCCTCGGCTGTGACAGCGTCCATTCTTGCGCGGATTTCATCGAACGCGACGAGGCGGTCGCGGAGGAAAACTTGGCTGACGCGGGCTTCGGCGCGCGCGGACGGCGCTTCCAGGCCCATCAACATCGACGCCCGCGCGACGGCCTTGGCGCGCGTGAGTTCGGCGGGTGTCGGGCCGTGCTCGGCCATCAGCGCGAGCTGATCGCGGACGATGGTGGCGACGGTGGCGGCGTTCTTCGCCGAGCAGCCGGCATAGACGTGGAGACGGCCGTCGTCCTCGACCGTGTCGATGAAGGAATCGATCGCGTAAACGAGGCCGCGGGTTTCGCGGACTTCTTGGAAGAGCCGCGATGACATGCCGCCGCCGAAGATTTCGCTGAGCAAACGCGCGGCGAAGAGCTTGTCGCTGCCTTGCGGCGGCGCTGGCCATGAGAACACGAGATGGGTTTGCTCGAGCTTGCGGGTCTCGCCCGCGGCGCCGGATTGCGGACGAGCGTCTGGGCGCTGTTGTTGCGCGCGGGCTGTGAGATGGCCGAAGCGCTTTTCCGCCGCTTCCACAAACGCGTCGCGATCGAACGCGCCGGCGATGGCGATGACCACGCGCTCGGGCGTCATGTGCGCATCGTGGAAAGCGCGGAGCTTTTCGACGGTGACGTTGGCGAGCGTCGCCTCTTCGCCGAGGATGGGGCGGCCAAGCGGCTGTCCGCGATAGAGCACGCCTTGGTGCAGTTCGAAGATACGGTCGTCGGGCGCATCGAAGGCTTCCCCGCGTTCTTGGGCAACGACGCCCTTTTCCTTTTCGAGATCGTCCGGCGCCCAGTGCGGTTCAAACAGGACGTCGGCGATGAGGCCAAGCACGAACGGCGCATGCTCAGCGAGGACGCGGGCGTAGTACGCAGTGCGCTCGTAGCCGGTGCCGGCGTTCATGATGGCGCCGACGTTCTCGATGGCTTCGGCGAACTGGCGCGGATCGCGTGAACCCGCGCCTTTGAAGGCCATGTGCTCGAACAGATGCGCAATGCCGTTGAGTTCCGGCGGCTCCCAGCGCGCGCCGACGCGCTGCCAGACGCCGAGCGACGCGGTGCCAAGGCCGGGCATCGGGTCAAGCGCGATGCGGACGCCGTTGGGGAGCCGGATGAGTTCGAGTTCGCTCATAAAATATGGACCGCCGGCGCCCTCGCCGGCCAGCACGGCCATATCCGGACATGACTATGCACATTGAAACAGCGATGCCGGCGAGGGCGCCGGCGGTCCATATTGTACTGCACCATCACTCTTCCGGCGGGCGCGGTGGGCGCAGTGAGAAACGGCCGACGCTGGCGTGGTAGGCGAAGTAGATCACGAGCAGCACGAGCGCGAGGCCGTACCAGGTGAGCGCGTAACCGAGATGGCGCGCGGGCGGCAGCGCGTCGGCGCCGGGCGCTGCGGCGAACGGGTTGGGCGTGGCGCGGCCGTCGGCGCCGACATAGGAGCTGGCAATGTAATAGTCAGCGACGTTGGCGAGGCCGCCGTTGCGGCCCATGGCGTCGAGATCAATTGCGAACCAAAGCCGGCGCAACGGCTCGGGCGACAGCGTGAACGGCGCTGGCGGCTCGGGGCGCACCGAGGCGCCGTTGATCGGCGCGCCGAGGCGCAGCAGCGCGGGCACGCGCACTTCGCTCGGTTCGGGTGGTGTGATTTCGGGGATGAACTCGGCATCAACGAACACTGTGGTGTCGCCGTACTGCACCGGCGCGAACACGCGCCAGCCCTGCTCGCGGGTATCGGGGCGGACGCCGTGGACGAACTGGATCGCGTCGGGCACCGGCTGGTAACTGGCGATTGTCATCTCAGCGACCGGCTCGTCAGCGGCGGCGGTTTTCAGTTCGTACTTCTCCCACTGCCAGCGGCCGGCAATGACCAGAAACACGAGCGCGACGAGCGCGAAGATGGTCATCACGAGAAGCGGACGGAAACGGATCATTGGATGTCTTCGTTTGTGGCTTCGCGCGCCTTGTGTTTCCACTGCAACGCAAAAAGGACGGATTTGAACGGCGGCAATAGCGCCAGGCACAGCACGATCGCGGCGATCATGGTGATGGTGAGCGCGAGCCAGTCTGGAAGCGGCGTGCCGAATTGCAGGATAATCAGCAGCGGCGTGACGATGGCGCCGACGATCAGGATGATGAACACGGCTGGGCCATCGCCCGCGTCGGCGGCCTTGAAATTGGCGCCACACACGCGGCAGTGATCGCGGAATTTGAGATAGCTTTGGAACACCTCGCCCTCCCCGCATTGCGGGCAGCGGAGCTTCAACCCCGCCACCCATGCGCTTGGACGTGCGTGATCCGTCAATTCGACTGCATCGTGAGGTACGGCATCACGTAGACGAAGGTGAAGAGGAAGAGCCACACCACGTCAACGAAGTGCCAGTACCAAGCCGCGGCTTCGAGGCCGAAATGCTTGGTCGGCGTGAACTGACCGGCGAGCAGACGCATCAAGCAGACCGCAAGGAAGATCGTGCCGATGATGACGTGCGCGCCGTGGAAGCCCGTCGCCATGAAAAAGGACGCGCCGTAGACGTTGGCCGTGCTCACATCGCCTTCATTGCCAAAGGCAAAGCCAGCTTCGGGGTACTCAACACCGAACTGGATGTAGGTGAACATCATCCCGAGCAGCACGGTGAGGATGAGGCCGTTGCGTGCGCCCTTTCGGTCGCCAGTCTGCAGCGCGTGGTGCGCCCACGTCACCGTCGTGCCCGAGAGCAGCAGGATCAGCGTGTTCATCAGCGGCAGGTGGAAGGGATCGAAGGTTTCGACGTGTGGCGGTGGCCAGTTGGCCCACGCGGCGGTCGTGCTTTCATCCCAGAGCGGCACGATCCAGTCGGCGCGATGACCGTGGAAGATCGCCAGTTCGAAGAACATCCAGAACCAGGCGACGAAGAACATCACTTCCGACGCGATGAAGAGGATCATCCCGTAACGCAGGCCGATATCGACGACCGGCGTGTGATCGCCCGCTTTGCTTTCCTTGATGACGTCACCCCACCAGCCGATGCAGGTGACGATCAGCACCAGTGCGCCGATCCAGAACAGCGCCCATTGACCTTGGCCGAGCAGAAAGTTGGTCTCGTCGGCGACGAGGCCTTTTTGCGACACGACAAAACCTGTCGCCGCGAGAAAAGCGCCGATTGCGCCGACGGCCGGCCACGGGCTCGGATTGACCAAGTGATAGTCGTGTTTCACATCGCCGTGCGACATCTCATCCCTCGCGCGCGTTGCCAGGCTCGGCCTGACGTTGGTTCAAAGTGGGTGGTCCCGCCGCCGCCGATTGATAGGTGGCGCGGAAGAATGTGTAGCTCAGCGTGAGCGTATCGAGATCACGCGTATCGGGATCGTTGACCAGTTCGGGATCAACGAAGAACACCACCGGCAAATCGGCTTCGGCGCCGGCGGCGATCACTTGGTCCTGAAAGCAGAAGCATTCGAGCTTCGCGAAATATTGGCCGGCGATGTGCGGGGTCACATTGTAAGTGGCGCGCGCGACGATGGGCTGATCCGAGAGATTGCGGATGCGATAGAACGCGAGGCCGGTTTCGCCGATGCGAAGGCTTTCGCTGATCTGCTTCGGTTCAAACTCGACGGGCAGATCATTGGCGATGTTGGCGTCGAAGCGGACTTCGATGCGGCGATCGAGGATGTGCGACGGCGCGGCGGTTGCTTCCTGGGTGGTGCCGCCGTAGCCGGTGATCTTGCAGAACGCCTGGTAGAGCGGCACGGCGGCGAAGGCCATGCCGGTCATGCCCAGCACGGTTGCCGTGGCGATCGCGGCGGTGACGAGCTTCTTGTTCATTGCGCCGCCAGCCCCGCGATGACACCGGCGTTCATCTGCGCCAGCGTGATGGCGAACACGAGCGCCATGAAGCCGCCAATCGTGAGCGCGATCCAAAGATTGCGGCGCTTGCGCGCTTTCACTTGCTCGGGCGTGAGGATCACGGTCTCGTTCACGCGAAACCTCGCTCAGCCAGGAGCGCGGCGAACAGCGCAAAGAGATAGAGGATCGAGAAGCCGAACAGATCGCGCGCTGGCTTGTCTTGTGCTTTGTCGCCCTCGCCGGCGCGTGAGTTCAGGACGCGGAAGGCGAGGAACAGGAAGAGCGCGCCGCCGAGGCCGGCGATGGCGCCATAGATTGGGCCGCCAAGGCCCGTCAGCATCGGTGCGAGGCCGATCGGCGCAAGCAGCAGCGAGTACGCGAAGACGTGGCGGCGCGTGGACTTGGCGCCGTGCGTCACCGGCAGCATCGGCACGCGCGCGTCGGCGTAATCCTTGTGCGAGAGCAGCGACAGCGCCCAGAAGTGCGGCGGCGTCCATACAAAGATGATGGCGACCATGATCGCCGGATCGAGCGCCAGTGCGCCGGTCTTGGCGGCCCACGCGATCGCGGGCGGCAGCGCGCCGGAGAGACCGCCGATGACGATGTTCTGCGGCGTCGAGCGCTTCAGCCACATCGTGTAGACGACGACGTAGAAGAAGATCGTGAAGGCCAGCAGGGCTGCCGCGAGCGCATTCGCCGCGAGCAGCATGGTCAGCACTGAAAGAATGGAGAGCGTGAGGCCGAGGCCGAGCGCTTCTTCGCGCGCAACGCGGCCAGCGGGAATGGGGCGCGTCCGCGTGCGCGACATGATCGCGTCGATGTCGGAATCGTACCACATGTTGAGCGCGCCGGCGGCGCCGGCGGCGACCGCGATAGCGAGGATAGCAGCGAAACCGAGGACAGCGTCGCCCTGCCCCGGCGCAACCATGTAGCCAACGAGGCCGGTGAATACGACCAGCGACATCACGCGCGGCTTCAGCAGCGCGATGTAATCGCTCGCGCTGGCTGGCCTTACATGCGTGACGTCGGCAATCGCCATCGTCGCCTCAGTGGTGCGCGTCCGGCTTGATCACCGGCAGCTCGCTGAATTGGTGGAACGGCGGTGGCGAGGACAAGGTCCACTCCAAGGTGGTCGCGCCTTCACCCCACGGATTGTCGCCGGCCTTGCGTCGAACCATGAACATCTCCGCCAGCACGAAAAGGAACACGAGCACGCCGACGGCGGTGATCGCGTAGCCGATCGACGAGATGTGGTTCCAGTACGCGAAGGCTTCCGGGTAATCGATGTAGCGCCGCGGCATCCCTTGGAGACCGAGGAAGTGTTGCGGGAAGAAGATCACATTCACGCCGATGAACATGATCCAGAATTGGAGGCCGGCGAGGAAACCGTTGTAGCGGTACCCGCTCATCTTCGGAATCCAGTAGAAGAAGCCCGCGAAGATGCCGAACACGGCGCCGAGCGACAGCACGTAGTGGAAGTGCGCGACGACGTAATAAGTGTCGTGCAGCGCGGTATCGACGCCCGAGTTCGCCAACACGACGCCAGTGACGCCGCCCACGGTGAACAGGAAGATGAAGCCCATCGCCCACAGCATAGGCACGGTGAAGCTGATCGACCCGCCCCACATCGTGGCGATCCAGGAGAAGATCTTGATGCCCGTCGGCACCGCGATGACCATCGTCGCCGCGATGAAGTAGGCCTCGAGATCAAGCCCCATGCCGACCGTATACATATGGTGCGCCCACACGACGAAGCCAATGAAACCGATCGAGACCATGGCGTAGGCCATGCCGAGATACCCGAAGATCGGTTTCCGCGAGAACGTCGAGACGATCTGACTGACCATGCCGAATGCGGGCAGAATGAGAATGTAAACTTCGGGGTGACCAAAGAACCAGAACAAGTGCTGGTACATGACCGGATCGCCGCCGCCGGCGGGCTCGAAGAATTGCGTGCCGAAATTGCGGTCGGTCAGCAGCATGGTGAGCGCGCCAGCGAGCACCGGCAGCGCCAGCACCAGCAGCCACACCGTGACCAGGATCGACCACACGAACAGCGGCATACGGTGCAGCGTCATGCCTGGCGCGCGCATGTTGAAGATGGTGGTGATGAAGTTGATGGCGCCGAGGATCGAACTCGCGCCGGCGATATGGAGCGACAGGATCAAGAGATCCATCGACGGGCCGCCGTGGTGCGTCGGCGATGTTGAGAGCGGCGCATAAAGCGTCCAGCCGCCGCCGAAGCCCGGATAGGTCCCGTTGCCCGGCACGATCATCGAGATGGTCGCCAGTGCGAATGACGCCGGCAGCAGCCAGAAAGAAATATTGTTCATGCGCGGGAACGCCATGTCCGGCGCGCCGATCATGAGCGGGACGAACCAGTTGCCGAAGCCGCCGATCATCGCCGGCATGACCATGAAGAAGATCATGATCAGGCCGTGCATGGTGACGATGTTGTTGTAGTAGTGCTTGGCCGCGTCGATATCGTGGATCCAAGGCAATTGCGTCAGGATGCCGACGCCCGGCTCGGCCAGTTCGAGGCGGATTAGCCCCGAGAGAGCGCCGCCGATCAACCCCGCGATGATCGCGAAGATAAGGTACATCGTGCCGATGTCCTTATGATTGGTCGAATAAACCCAGCGCTTCCAGTCATAGAGGCTCGGGCGATGATCTTCGTGGTGATCATCAGCGGCATGTGCTGCTTCGTGCGTCATGTTCGTCCTCAGCGCGTCGGAGTCGCGGCAGGCGCGGCGGGTTGTTCGGCGGGAGCAGCGCCTTCCGCAGGCGCGCCTTCGGCAGGCGTTTCGGTTGAAGCAAGTGCGCCGCCGTTGGCGACGACCCACGCGTCAAACTCGGCGCGACTCACCGCGTGAATTTCGAGCGGCATGTAGGCGTGGTTCACACCGCAGAGTTCGGAGCACTGGCCGTAGAACACGCCTTCGCGGTCGACGTTGAACCAAGTTTCGTTGACGCGGCCCTGGATGGCGTCTTCCTTGACACCGAACGCGGGCACGGCGAACGCGTGGATGACGTCGTTTGAGGTGACGAGCACGCGCACCGTGGCGCCGACTGGCACCAGGAGCGGCGTATCAGTCGCCAAGAGGTAAGGACGGCCTTGCGCGCGCGCTTCTTCTTCCGGCAGCAGGTTAGCCGTCATGCGCACGCCGAGATCGGGATACTCGAAATCCCAACGCCACGAATTGCCGGTGACTTTCAGAGTCAGCTCGGCCTGCTCGGGGATGCGCTCTTGCATGTAGATGAGCGGGAAGGATTTCCACGCGATGGCGACAAGGATAAGGACGGGCACGATCGTCCAAATCACTTCGACCAGCATGTTGTGCGTAAACTTGCGCGGCGTCGGATTGGCGCGGCGATTGTAGCGCACGATCACCCACAACAAGAGTGCGAGCACGAACACCGAGATGACAATGATGATCGGCAGCAGGAAGTTATGGAAATCGATGATCTCACGCATCACTTGCGTTGCGGGCTCTTGGAAATCGTGCCCGCCGGGCGTCGGTGCGCCGACCATCGCCTGCGCAGGACCGGTAAGCGCCGCGCTTGCGACCGCCGCGATCAAAGCCCCTCGCTTCACGCCTGCTCCTCCCATGAGATTCAGCGCCGGTATGGCGCGCTCGACGCGCCCCGCCTATAGTCGCCGGGCGCGGCATTCGACCGCGCCTGTCGGTTCTGTAACTCTCTAACGGGGTGGGTTGCTAGCATGAGCCGCGCTTGGCTTCCAATGCGCATTCGCGTCTGGATTCCTGTAGCGCTGATCGCCTTCATCGCCTTCGGCGTTGAGAGCGCGTCAGCGCAGATGGGTGGCGGCGGCGCGAGCGCCGTGACGGTGATTGGCAACGACCGCAACGGCCGGGCGTGCATCGCAAACGTCGCCGCAGGCGATTCGAGCGACGCGACGCTCGACGCGTGCACGCGCGCGCTGAGCTATCGGCGCCTCACCCGCGCCGGCGAACGCCAATTGCTGGTGGATCGCGGCATCGTCTACTTGCGCCGGCGCGACGGTGAACTGGCGCTGGCTGATTTCGACGCGGTAATCGCTCGCGAACCCCGCAACGCAGAAGCGCATCTGAACCGCGGCGCGGCCCTGGTTCAGCTCAACCGGCATGGGCTCGCGATCGCAGCCATTACGGAAGCGCTGGGGCTCGGCGTTCAAGAGCCGCACAAGGCCTATTATAACAGAGGCGCGGCCCGTGAGGCCCTGGGCGACCTGCGCGGGGCGTACGAGGATTATTCCACAGCCCTGGAAATTCAGCCCGATTGGGGGCCTGCCAACGCCGAATTGGCCCGGTTTGCCCGAAATCGCCGGGATCATTTGGCTACCGTACTGGCCGACCAGCCCACGCCGTAAGGGACACATCTCCGTTTCGGGGACGCCATCGGCCGACTCGGCGCCTATATTGGGCCGACACCCCCGCCACCGGAGAAATGACTTATGGCCGACGGTCTGCGCGCCGCCCCTGAACAAGCTGCTGAAATGGACTGGGACGCCGCCGCGCGCATTCTGGCCAACGCCACCCAAGGCGCCGACGACGGCGAGATCTTCATGGAAGATAGCCGCACCGAGAGCTTTTATTGGGACGACGGCCGACTGAAGTCGGCCTCATTCGACGCCACCCAGGGCTTTGGCCTGCGGGTCGTGGCAGGTGAGCGGGCCGGATATGGGCATGCCAGCGTGCTGGAGACGGACGCTGTCTCACGGGCGGCCGAAGCCGCCGCCGCGGTCAAGATGGGACATCAGGGCACGCTCGATGTGAGCCCCGCCAAGGTGAACCGGCAGCTCTATGCCGACTTCGACCCGATCGAATCTCCGCTGTTCACAGACAAGACCGCGCTTCTGGCCGAGATTGACGCGTATTGCCGGGCCAAAGATCCCAAGGTCGTGCAGGTCGCGGCGACGCTGGCTGGCGCGCGACGCGGGCTGACGATCCTGCGGCCGGACGGCGCGAAACTGACAGACCACCGGCCGCTGGTGCGGGTGAACGTCTCGGTGACGGTGGAGCGTGATGGCCGCCGCGAGTCTGGCTCTGCCGGCGCAGGCGGTCGCGAGCCATACGAAGTGTTCATCTCACCCGAGCGCTGGAAGAAGCTGGCGGACGAAGCGCTGCGCATCGCGCTGGTGAACCTCGACGCGATTCCGGCGCCGACCGGCGAGATGGATGTGGTGCTCGGTCCGGGCTGGCCTGGCGTGCTGCTGCATGAAGCGGTCGGTCACGGTCTTGAGGGCGACTTCAACCGGAAAGGCACGAGCGCTTTTGCCGGCATGGTGGGTGAGCGAGTTGCCGCACCCGGTGTAACAGTTGTGGATGACGGGACGATCGAAAATCGTCGCGGCTCTCTAACGATCGACGACGAAGGCACGCCGACTCAGCGCACCGTTTTGATCGAAGACGGCATCCTCAAAGGCTATTTGCAGGACCGCATGAACGCACGTCTCTCGGGCGTCGCCGCGACCGGAAACGGCCGCCGCGAAAGCTACGCGCACCGGCCGATGCCGCGCATGACCAACACCTTCATGACCGCCGGCGACAAAGACCCTGGCGAGATCCTGACCAGCCTGAAGTCCGGAATTTATGCGGTTAATTTCGGAGGCGGTCAGGTCGATATCACCTCCGGCAAGTTCGTTTTCCAATGCACGGAAGCGTACCTGGTGGAGGACGGAAAGATCAAAGCACCGATCAAGGGCGCGACGTTGATCGGCGATGGTCCGAGCGCGCTGACACGCGTGACGATGGTGGGCAACGACCTGCAACTCGACGAAGGAGTCGGCACCTGCGGGAAGGCCGGACAGAGCGTTCCGGTGGGCGTCGGACAGCCCACTTTGTACATCACCGGGCTGACTGTCGGCGGCGGCTAGTTCGTCAGCGTGCATTTACAATTTAGAGAATCGACGCAGAGACTATGAGCATCCCAATGGTCTGGGGAGGTTGATACTATGGCTGCGAAAAAGAAAGCTGCGAAGGTTGCTAAGGCTGGCAAGAAGGCCAAGGCGAAAAAGAAGAAGTAGGACTTCTTCTCCTTCCAGAGAAAACGAACGCCGCCGAGGGGCAACCTTCGGCGGCGTTTTCGTTAGTGATCGTCGCGCCCAGACGCTGCTTCGTCGCAAACGCTGCCATTTGCCTAGAAAAAGCCCGCGCATCTGCATCTGTGAAACGTGCTGCAATCATCTTGAAACATGCAGCACCGCATGAAGCGGACGCCGCACGCCGCGGGAGACGGCGCGACGGGAGGGACTAAGATGCTTGGTCGAATGATGGTATCGGCGCTGGCGCTGATGAGTGGCGTCGCATATGCGCAAACCGCGCCGACTGAAACGCCCGTTCCGGCGCCGACGAGCGCACCGGCCAGCGCGACGAACGATCGGGTGGTCTATGAGGTGGCGTTCTACGCGCGGTTCAACCCGCAGAACGCGATGGACATGGTCAACAACACGCCTGGCTTCACGCTCAATTCCGGCGATGAACGGCGCGGCTTCTCGGGAGCGGTCGGCAACGTCCTAGTCGACGGCCTGCGCCCCACCGCAAAAGGCCAGAGCATCGACAGCATCCTCGCGCGCATTCCGGCGAACCAAATCGTGCGCCTTGAAGTGCTTCGCGGCGCCGAAGTCGCGGGCGACGCATCGGGCCAAGCCACGCTAATCAACATCGTGCGCGCGCCAACGGCCGGCAGCGGCGTCTACGAAGTCGGCTTTGAGTACTCCAACCAGAACCAAGACCGGCTGATGCCGCGCGCCGACATCGGCTACAACGGGCGCAACGGGCAACTCGAATGGGGCGTCGGTCTGCGTCTGATCACGCAAAACCGCGATCTCATCGGCGAACGCGATTTCTACGATGGCGCAGGCGTGCTTCAGCGCCACGCCGACATGACGAACCCGCGCAATCTCTGGGATCCCTACTACAACGCCAACATCGCCTTCCCGCTGTTTGGCGGCCGCTTTAGCGCCACCGGCATGATCAATCCGGATTGGTTCAACGCACAGCGCCAGACGTTCGACTTCACAACGCCCACGGGCGATCCCGACGGCTCTCTCACGCAGCGTTGGAAGGAAGAAGGCACGCTCTCCGAAGTTGGGTTGAACTACGACCGCGATTTCGGTCCGTGGTCGCTCGCTTTGGTTGGCCTGCGCACGCAGCACCCGTTCGAGTACAACGAAACGGCGGTCGAGTATGATGCGCTAGGCGTCGTCACGGAAACGGCGGTCGTGAACTCCGAACGCGAGACCATCGAGACGATCTTGCGTGGCACGCTTTCGCGCAGTTTCGGCCCGCAGCACCGCATCGAGTTTGGCGGCGAAGGCGCGGTCAACACGCTCGATTCCGAGTTTCAATTCATACTCGATACCGGCGGCGGGCCGAGCGTGATCCCAATCCCGAACTCGAACGTTACCGTCGAAGAAGAACGCGCAGACCTTTTCGCTGTCCACACATGGCGGCCCAACGACCGTTGGTCACTCGAGTCCCGCGTGGCGTGGGAAACATCCACGCTCACCTTCACTGGTGACGCCGATCAGACGACGGAGCTTTCATTCTGGAAGCCGTCATTCCAGCTCACGCGCACATTCGGCGGCAACAACCAGCTGCGCCTCCGTTACTATCGGGATGTCGGCCAGCTTGATTTCGACGATTTCGTTTCATCCACCTCGCTCGCCGACGATCTGATCGATGGCGGCAACCCTGACCTCCAACCACAGACCGATTGGCGCGCGGAGGTGGGCGGCGACTTGAGATTCCCCGGCGGCGCCGCGCTGGGCTTCGCGCTCGTCCACCACCAGATCAGCGACGTCAACGATCTGGTTGTCCTGATCAATACCCAGGGTACGCCGGATCCGGGTGACGATGAGCCGTTCGACGCGCCCGGCAATATCGGGGACGCCGAGGCATGGAGCCTCGACCTCAACTTCTCGTCGCGCATTCCCTTTATCCCGAATTCGCGGCTCACCGTTGAGGCGGAGTTCTGGGACACGGAAGTCACCGACCCAGTGACCGGCAATCCTCGGATCATTTCGTGGCAACCGGAATCGGAGGTCGATATCGCCTTCCGACAAGACTTCCCCGAGCAGCGCTGGTCCTGGGGCATCGAAGCGTACAAGCAAGGCGAAGTTCAGGGCTATCGCCTGACCGACGTCGATACGCAGGAAGAAGGCCCGTGGGTCGATCTGTGGTGGGAAACGACAGCGTTGCCCAACAACATGAAGCTCCGTCTGTGGGCGGCCAACATCGGCAACGGCGAAGTGTTGCGTGATCGCCGCATCTTCGGCCCAGACCGCAACGGCCCGCTCGTTGCCCAACAGCTCACCAACCGGGAATTCGCGACCAGTCCGTGGTTCATCCTGGAACTAAGCGGCTCGTTCTGATCGTTTGATCAGAGGGACGAAGACCGTTAGAGCGCGCGCATGATCCCTCTGCGCGCGCTCTTCGTTTGTGTGGCTCTGGCGGCGTGTGCGGCGCCAAGCGCGCCGGAGCCCGCGCCCCTTCCCCCACTCGCCAGCGAAGCCGAAATGGCGGCGGCGGAGCAAGCGCCGCTTGAGGACGATTGGGGCGAGTGGAATGCGCCGGTCGCGCCCTACGCGCTGATCGGCAACATCCACTATGTCGGCGTCAGCGGGGTCAGCGCCTTTCTGATCACGACGCCGGACGGGCATTTCCTGCTCGACGGCGCCTTCCCGCAGAGTGCGCCGGCGATCATCGCAAACATCGAGGCGCTCGGTTTCAACATTCGTGATGTGAAATATCTGCTGAACTCACACGCGCACATCGATCACGCCGGCGGCCTGGCGCGGCTTCAACAAGCAAGCGGTGCGACGATGGTGGCGAGCGAGGGCGACCGCGAGGCGTTAGAGTCCGGCCGCGTCGGGTTTGGCGCGATTGCGCCGCGGGTGCGCGTGGACCGTGTGATCGGCGACGGCGAAACGCTGACGCTGGGCGGCGTCACGATGACGGCGCTGATCACCGCGGGCCACACCCCTGGCTGCACGTCATGGAGCATGGATGTGCGCGGTGCGGACGGCGCGCCACATCGTGCGTTCTTTCACTGCAGCACGACGTTGGCCGGCCGATCACTCGTGCCGCCCGCCTACCCCGGCATCGCGGAGAATTTTCGCGCCACGTTTGCGCGTCTCCGCACGATTGAAGCAGACGTGCTGCTGACCAACCATCCGGAGTTTGCCGATCTTGTCGGCAAGCGTGCGCGTCAAATCGCCGGCGACGCCAACGCGTTCGTGGACGCGGGCGAATTGCAGCGCTTGAACACGCGGCTTCAGGCGACGTTTGAAGCTGAACTGGCGCGCCAAACCGCCGCCGCGAATTAGCGGGCGCGCGAGGGCCGGCGTTTGGTCGGGCCAGGGTCGGGTTCGAACATCGGGTTCGGATCGAACTGGCCAGCGAAGGGCGCGTCCATCAGATAATCCGGCAAGCGCGCGCTCATCGCCTTCTCGTTCGACACCGAGATAATCTGGCGGTCCTTGGCCATGGCGCGGAGAACGTCTGCGTTGATGTCGCCGATCAGCTCTGAGCTCTCTTTCGCCATCAGGTGGTTGGCGACCCCGAAGAGTTGAAACACGCCGGCGTTATTGAAGATGGTGCGCCAGTCTTTCGGATAGAGCCGCTGCAGCTGCGACAAATCTTGGAAGAACGGCCACACTTGTAGGCCGTAGCCGCGCAGCAGCGTCATCGATTGCCGCAGCGGGCCGAACTCGCCGAGTTGCGCGCACTCGTCCAGCAGAAAGAGCGTCGAGCGCTTCGGACGGCGCTTGCGGCCCATCACCGTCAGCATCAGCGCGCCGACCCAGAGACGCAGCAACGCGCCGTGGCTTTCGAGTTTGTCCGGCGGGATGACGATGTAGATCGTCATCGGATCGCCGCGACGCACCGCGCCGAGATCGATGGTCGACTTCGACAGCGAACGCAGCGCAGAATCCGAGTTCACCACCTTCAGATAGCTCTGCGCGGTGGAGAGGATGCCGGAACGGGTTTGCTCTGTGATCGGCAGGAAGCTCGAGATGTTCTGCTTCGACAACCGGTTGAGCTGCTCGTGGTTCTCGATCAACGCGGCGAGATTATACACCGCGTCGTCGCTCATCAGGATTTCGCGGACGCGGCCGAAATGGCGCTCGCTCTTCGGCGCGGTTTCGGCGACGGCGGCGATGACGCCGGCCATCAGCGAACGGCCCCAATTGTCCCAGAAGGGCTCCTTGTGGAAACCGACGTCGCCCGCCAGCAGCGAGGCCAGCATTTCGGCGTCGGCGTCGAGCAGCGCTCCGGGGCGATCGAACAGATCGAACGGGTTCAGGGCATCGGTTTTCTTGGAGACGGCGCCGAACGGATCGAGCAGGCGCACTTCCTGCCCCATCTCCTTCCGGCGGCGATGGGTGACGTGCCAAGTCTCGCCCTTAGGGTCGATGACGATCACCGAGCCTTCGAAGCGGAGCAGGTTCGGGATGATGACGCCGCGGCCCTTGCCCGCGCCCGTGGGCGCGATGGTCAGCAGGTGGCGATCCTCGCTGTAGAGGATCGGGACCTCGCCCTGGATCGCGGCCTCGTTGGCGCGCGGGGCGCCGAAGCCGATCGGGTCCTTCTGGTCTTCGTGCTTCCACCCCAGCAGGAGGTCCATGACCTCTGGGCGCAATACCTGCTCGGAAGCCACCGGAGGCTTCTTGCGGGAGCGGGTCGTGCGCGGCCGAGACATGTCAGCACCTCCTTAGCGCCGGTCCTGGGGAGACGACCGGGCATCACGTGTAGTTCTCGATTCTGGACCAGAGCCGTTCCGGATTGAGGCTGGGAAGCGACCAATTCGGGCGGACCGGCGGCTTTGAAGGCGTCCCCGCCCCTCGGCTCCATCAGTTCATCCGGAAAGCTAAGCGCGCGCAATAAGCGACACCAGCAGGCGGCCGAGGAAATCTCGTAACGACAGGATTTATCTTGATATTTTTCGGCCGCGCCTGTGGTTAACCCCAAAGGCGACCGACGCGTCGAAAGCGAAATGATTACAAGGCGTGGCGGGCGCCGAGGCCGCCCATACCGGATTTGGAAAACGGTCCCGCCGGCCCTCCAAAGGCCGGCGGGACCCGATTCTAGCCTTTGACTGGCGAGCCGGCCTCGCCTTCGCGGATTGAGCGCTTGCGGGCGTCGATGACCTTCAGGTGCGCCATGTAGCGGAGCAGCGGCGACGCCACGCCCAAACCAACGCCGATCCAAATCGACAACCAGCCGATCTGGTTGAAGACCTGGACGTAGGTCGCGAGCGCCGCGTGCGGGTCGAGCACTTGGCCGCCCACAGTCTCCTGCGCCGTCAGCTTCGAGATCTGGGCCGCCAACGCTTGCGCGCCAGACGAGCCCAGGAACCAGGTCGCCATCATGGTCGCCACGATGGGCGCGGGCGCCAGCTTGGTCATGGCAGAGAGACCAACCGGCGAGAGGAAGAGCTCACCCGTGGTGTGGAGCAGATAGAGCAGCGCCAGGAAGATGAGCGGCACGCGCGCGCTTTCGTCAGCGTATTGCGCGCCCCAGACCAGCACCAGGAAGCCAGCGCCGACTTGGATCAGAGCGAGCGCGAACTTGAAGCCGTCGCCCGGATCGAGATTGTGCTTGTTGATCCAGCTCCACATCATCGCGAACACGGGCGCCAACAGCAGGATAAAGGCGCCGTTGAAGCTCTGCGTTTGGCCGGACGTCATCGAGAAGAAGCCGTCGTTTGGCAGCGCGGTGTTGCGCTCGGCGAACTGATTGAGCGCCGAGCCCGCAAGTTCGAACAGCGCGAAGAACACAGTCGATGCCAGAACGAGAACCAGAGCGACAATGATGCGCTGGCTTTCGATCCAGGAGCAGTTCCGGATCATGTATAACAAGAAGTACCCGAGCATGATCACGGACGACCATGTCAGCGCGGTGTTCACCCACGGCTCACGTTGCAGCAGTACCCAAACGCCGGCGACGCCCGCGAGGCCCAGAATGTAGATCAGCCACTCGCGGTTGATGGGGCCTAACAGCGGCTTTTTGATCAGCTCCGGCTCCGGCGGGGCGCCGACATGATCGGGCAATTGCTTCGGACCGGGGATGAAGAACAAGAGCCGCTTGTTCACAAACACAAGATAGCCAATCGCCATCCCGATACCCGCGGCGCCGAAGCCGTAGGCCCAGCCGAATGTCGCGCCGAGGCCTGCGCACAAAACCTGCGCCCAGAACGCGCCGAGATTGATGCCGAAATAGTAGAGCGTGAAGCCGGCGTCGCGACGTGGATCGCCAGGCTCATAGAGCTGACCGATCGAGGTCGAGATGTTGGGCTTCAGGAAGCCGACGCCCATGGCGATCAACGCCATGGCGAAGAAGAAGATGTTCACAAAGAGCGGATTGCGGCCCTCTTCGGCAAGTGTGTACGAGCCGGCCTCGAGCGTGCTCGGCAACGCAGCGTTGGCCGGCAGGCCTTCGATGGCGATGCCGCCGCCGTCGGCTGGACCGTAATCGTAGGCTTGGCCACCGACCATGATGCGAGTCGCGCGCTGATCTTGGCGGCCGGTGATCTCAAAGTCGTAGGCTTGGCCTTGGTAGGTGAGCGTCTGCTGCACCTGCGGCTGCTCGATCGCCATGGTGAGGTGGCCGGCAACCAGCAGCAATGCGCCGAAAGCGATGGCCTTGCGGGTGCCGATATATTTGTCGGCGAGGAAGCCGCCGATCAGCGGCAGCAGGTACACGAGCGATGTGTAGGCGCCGTAGGTGCCCTGCCCGTAGGTGTCGGAGAACAGGAAGTGCTGCGTCATGTAGGTCAGCAGCAACACGCGCATGCCGTAGTAGGAAAACCGCTCCCACATCTCGGTGAAGAAGAGGATGTGGATGCCCTGCGGGTGCTTGCGCAGCTGCAGGAAGACCGGGACGGCCGTGATCAACGTGATCGCGATGCCGCCTGCTACGACGATGTTCCACATACGGCAAAATCCTCCCTGCGCGCGGTTGGTCCCGGCGCCAGCGTCCCATGAATTCTCACAAAGCAGTCATGGAATTGCCGGTCAAGCGCGCGGCGACACACGAAGGTCCGGGGTGAGCACCCACCAGAAGGTCTCGCCGGGATTGGAGTCGAGCCAAAAGCCGAGACGGCGCAGGGTTCGCACCGAGGCAAGGTTCCTGCGATCGCAGCCAGCGAGAATGCTGTCGGCGCCGCCCTCCTCGAATAGCCAGTCAATCACCGCGCCCGCGGCCTCGGTGGCGTAGCCCTGATTGCGGCGGCTGCGCGCGACACCATAGCCGAGTTCGAATTCCTTGGCCGCGCGGAGCGAGGGCTCGAAGCGCACATCGCCAATAACGGCGTCTTCACCGCGCAAAATAGCGATTGCGCGTGTCGGCGCGGGCGATGGGCCCCAGGCGTGATTGATCGAGCGTGCGACCAGGCCAAGGCTTGCGGCGCACCATTCGGCCGGCGCTTCGGCGCCAATCACGTCGGCGAATGCCGCCTGCCCCGCGCGCGCTGCATCGGCCAATGCCGGCGTCACCGGCTCGAGCCGGAGGCGCGACGTGTAAATCGGATGATCGAGCGCGGTCACGGGGGCGGACCTTACGCAAGACATCCGCTCGGGCAACCGCACACGCGCAGTTGGCGGCTAGCTAGCGCTCGGTTCGGGCGCTGGCGCCTCGGGACTCGCGGGCGGGGCGGATTCCGGCGCCGGCGCTTGCTGCGGCGCAACAGGCGCGGGGGCAGCGCTCGGCGCGTAGGCGCGGACACGGCCAGCCAAGTCCTTGATGAAGCGCTTGCGCGCCGCCTTGTACCGCATGCGCTCGGTGATGCGGTCCCAGGTGCGGCTCAGCCACCAGAACACCGGATAGGTGAGAAACGCGAACATGAGCGCGAGCGAGATTGAGCCCAGCCCACCATTGCCGTTACGGATGATGAAATTCGACACGAACCAAAACACCAACGCCATGCCAAGCGACAGCGTCGCCGCTTTCCAGAGCGGGCCAAAGAACGGCTTGTGGCCGAGATAGGCGCGCAGGCCACCTTCGAACGTGTCGTGCTCGCCGCTAGAAAGATTGAACAGGATGAGATGCATCGGCTGCTCGATCTTCTTCAGCTTGCCGCGCACGATGGCGACGCGCTGCGTTTCGCGCACGCCGAGTTCGGTGTCTTCGAAATCGTATTTCTTCTCGGCGCCGTCAGTCTCCTTCACGAAGAGACGCATGCGGTTGGTGATGTGGCCCTCTTCCTCGTGCCGGCCGGTGCGGGATTCGATCACCACCGTTTCCGACGTGAGCTGCACGTCGATCACGTCACCGGCTGAAATCAGGAGCGTCTGCGCCGCCATCGTCCCCTCCGCTTTTGGCGGGCGGAATGAGCGCCTGGCCGCGCCTTGGGTCAAGAGGCGGGCTTGTAAGGAGCGCCGGAGCGCGGCAGCAAGGGCACATCATGGCCAATCCGCGCCTGTTGATAGATCAAAATTTACGGCCCGGCGCCGCGATCGCGCTGGACGAGGCGCAGGCGCGCCATGTCGGCACTGTGTTGCGGTTGGATGAAGGCGACACGCTTCGCGTGTTCAACGCGCGCGACGGCGAATGGAGCGCGAAGGTTAGCGCCAAAACGAAGCGCGGGATGATAGTGGCGGTGGACGCACTGTTGCGCGAGGCGCGCGCGACGCCGGATTTGGATTTGCTGTTCGCGCCGGTAAAGCGGCACGCGACGGATTTGATCGTGGAGAAGGCGACTGAGCTTGGCGTGCGCCGCATACGCCCAGTGATTACGCAGCGCACGATCGTCGAAACGGTACGGCTCGATCGATTGCAGAGTATTGCGCGCGAGGCGGCAGAGCAGACGGAGCGGTTCGACGCGCCGGAGATCATGGACCCGGTATCGCTTGCGAAAATTGTCGATGGCTGGGATGCGGCGCGGCCGCTGATCTATGCCGATGAAGCGGGTGATGATGCGAACGCAGCTTGGGGTGGAGAGAGCGGACGCGCGGCTCCAATTGCGCAAGCACTGCTTACTTGGACCGCCGGCGTCTCGCCGGCCATCGCCGGAGCCGGCCGGCGAGACGCCGGCGGTCCAAGTAAGCTCGCGCTTCTGATTGGACCCGAAGGTGGCTTCACGCCAGAGGAGCGGCGCATGCTACGCGCGTTAACGTTTGTAACGCCGGTCTCGCTTGGCCCGCGTATCTTGCGCGCGGAGACGGCGGTGATCGCAGCGTTAAGCGTCATTCAGTCGACCTGGGGCGACTGGCGGTAGGCGTTGCGCCTTGCGGCGGCGCGGTGAAAGCTCCACATCACCGCCAAGAACGCCCCGGGAGGAAGCGCTTGGCCAAAACTGAAACAGCCCCGGTGCTGACGGGCTTTCGCGATCTTGTCGCGCATTTGGAGAGTGGGCCGAAGCCGGACCGCTCCACCTGGCGCATCGGCACCGAGCACGAGAAGTTCGCCTTCTATCGCGACACGCTGAAACCCGTTCCCTACGAAGGCGAGAACGGCATCGGCGCGCTGCTGAACAAGCTCGCCGACAAGTACGGCTGGGAGCGCACGTACGAAGGCGAAAACGTCATCGCGCTGAAGCAGGGCATGGCGTCGATCACGCTGGAGCCAGGCGGTCAGTTTGAGCTTTCCGGTGCGCCACTTGAGCATCTGCATCAGACGTGCGCTGAAACAGGCTCGCACCTCTCGCAGCTGCGCGACGTTTGCGACGACATGAACATCGCCTTCCTGGGCGTCGGCTTCCAACCGCTGTGGGCGCTGGACGACATCCCGATCATGCCGAAGGGCCGCTACAAGATTATGCGCGACTACATGGCGAAGGTCGGACGCCTTGGCCGCCAGATGATGTTCCGCTCGTGTACGGTGCAGACCAATTTGGACTTCGCATCCGAAGCCGACATGGTGAAAAAGTTTCGCGTCGGCCTAGCGCTGCAACCGATCGCAACGGCGCTGTTTGCGGCGTCGCCGTTCGCGGAAGGGCGGCTAAACGGCTTCCTCTCCTATCGCGCTCACATCTGGACCGACACCGATCCCGATCGCACCGGCATGCTGCCGTTCGTGTTCGAAGACGGCATGGGCTTTGAACGCTACGCCAAGTACGCGCTCGACGTGCCGATGTACTTTGCGTATCGCGATGGCAAGTACGTCGATTGCTCGGGCCAGAGCTTCCGCGCCTTCATGGACGGCAAGATGTCCACGCTGCCTGGTGAGCGGCCGACCGCGAAGGATTGGGAAGATCACCTCACCACGATTTTCCCCGAAGTGCGGTTGAAGACATATCTCGAAATGCGCGGCGCCGATGCGGGGCCGTGGTCGCGCCTGTGCGCACTGCCGGCGTTCTGGGCCGGCATTTATTATGACGACGCGGCGCTGGAGGCGGCGTGGTCGCTGGTGAAGAGCTGGACCGCGGAAGATCGCGAAAGCCTGCGCCGCGCCGTGCCGGTGCTGGGGCTGCGCGCGCCGATCCGCGGCAACTCGGCGCAGAACATCGCGCAGGCGGCGCTGGCGATAGCGCGGCAGGGTTTGAAGTCGCGCGCGAAGGCGGACGGCTCGGGCCAGGATGAAACGCATTTTCTGACGGAGCTGGATGATATTGCGGCGAGCGGCGTCACGCCGGCCGAGCGGCTGATTGAGCGCTACCGCACAGAGTGGGGCGGAGACGTGAAGCGCGTGTTTGAGGCGTGCGCTTATTAATCGATCGATGGCTTCAGAGTCATCCCGGACGCGCGGAGCGCGATCCGGGACCCAGAGACAAACACTGAGTTCTACGATCCCTGGGTCCCGGCTCTCCCTTCGGTCGGCCGGGATGACTCAGACACTATGCTGCTTCGTCAGCGATGGTATCTCCCACGCTCATCGCATTCAGCCGCGCGTAGAGCCCGCGCGCGGAGATCAGTTCCGCGTGCTTGCCCTGCTCCACGATCCGTCCCTGGTTGAACACCAGAATGCGGTCGGCTTCGCGGATCGTGCTGAGCCGGTGCGCGATCACGATCGTGGTGCGCCCCCGCTTTAGCTCCGCCATCGCTGCCTGCACTTCGCGTTCGGTTTCTACGTCAAGCGAAGACGTCGCTTCGTCGAGGATCAGGATCGGCGCGCCGGCGAGGAAGGCGCGCGCCAGCGCGACGCGCTGCCGTTCGCCGCCGGAGAGTTTCACGCCGCGCTCGCCGACTTCGGTGTCGTAGCCGAACGGCAGCTTTTCGATGAAGTCGTGGGCGCGAGCGCGCCGGGCCGCATCGATGATTTCATCCATCGTCGCGTCAGGCTTGGCGTAGGAGATGTTCTCCTTCAGCGAACGGTGGAACAGCGACGGGTCCTGCGGCACCAGCGCGAGCGATTGGCGCAAGCTGGCTTGCGTCACCGCGCGCACGTCCTGGCCGTCGATGCGAATTTCACCCGCGTCAACGTCATAGAGGCGCTGCACCAGCTTCACGAACGTCGACTTGCCGGAGCCCGTCGGCCCGACCAGCGCCACGGTCTCGCCGGGCGTGATCTCCAGCGAGAAATCGCTGTAGAGCGCCTCGGACGCGTTCTTGTAACCGAACGAGACTTTGTCGAACGCGATGCCGCCTGCGCCTGCATTGAAAGCAGGTGCGCTGGGCCGATCGACGACGCCTGCCTGCTCAAGGTCGTAGCCGACGACGTCTTCGATATCGGCGATGCCCTTCTGCAGGTTCTGCACGTTCTCGCCGAGCGTGCGGAGGTAGCCCGAGACCAACAGGAACGACGTGATCGCGAACACCGCATCGCCAGCGGTCGCGCGACCTTTGCTCCATTCCAGCAGCACGAGGCCAAGCAGCCCCGCCTGCAGGATGAACAGCAGCATGTTCTGCAGAATCCAGGAATTGGTCCACAGCGTCCACGTGTTGATGGCTTCGACGCGCCAAACGCTGACCACGGCATCGAAGCGCTTCTGCTCACGCTCTTCCGCGCCGAACGCCTTCACCGTCGCGTTGGAGGTTACAGCGTCGGCCAGCGCTGCGCCGATCTCAGTGTCGGCCTTGATGTAGCGGCGCACGGCGCCCGCGATCAGGTAGCGGCCGAACAGGTAGGCGCTGAGCAGGAACAGCGCGATCGTGCCGCCGGTGAAGAGTCCGATGAGCGGCCATTGGATAAACGTCAGCACGGTGACGCCGATCAGCACGCCCATCGCCGGCAGCATGTACCAGACCAAAGTGTCCGAGATTTGGTCGTAGGCGTTCATCGCGCGCGAGACGCGTCGCACCGTCGCGCCGGCGAAGTTGTCAGCGTGCCAGTCGGACGAGAAACGCTGCACGTCGCGGAAGCCGTTCGAGACGATCCGCTCCATGTTGTTGGCCGCGTAGGGCAGCCAGAAGCGCACGCCGATATTGCGCGAGACGTAGAAGATGAACGCTACGAAGGCGACCACGCCGTACCCAAACGCGGCCTCGCGCGTCCCTTCGGCCGTCGGGCCAGCGGCGAGCGCCTCCACCAAACGCGCCGAGGCGAACGGAAACGCCAGGTCCGCGGCGATCGCGAACAGGAAAAAAGCGCCGAACAAGGCGAGCTTCAGCGGCTGGCTGGACCAGTGCTTCCACAAATACTTGGCGACTTGGCCGAATGTTGCTTTGCGGCGGCCAGACTCGTCGTCGATGTCGTATGCGTCGCTCATGTGAGCACCAAGGATGAAGGCGCGGCCGCGCTACGTGGGCGGCGTTGCACAATTGAATTGGAACGAGAAGCTGAGAGCGGAAGGCGTCCTTCAGCACGGCTCGGCGAAACGGAGGCTCCCGCGCACGATTGCTTTTCCGCAATCGGTCTGGGGATTTGGAACTGAGGCGTTGGCCTCAAAGCTCAGCGGCGTCCATTCGCTACGCCGTACTTACTTAAATCGGACCGCCATGGACCGCTGCTCCTAGTATTTTGGAGCCGGTCACATAGCGTTTGTGTCGTCTTGCGTAAAGCAAAAGAGCGCCGCATGACGCCCTCGTGACCGATTTGAAACCCGCCGATGCGTTGGCGCAACATTGGACCGACGCGCTGCCGCGCGCGTGGAAGCCGTTCGCGCAGCTGTCGCGGCTGGACCGGCCAATTGGGTGGCAGTTGCTGTTGTTGCCGTGCTGGATGGGGATCGCGGTTTCGCGCACCGGCTTTGGATTTTTCTGGAGCGATCTGGCGCTGGCGTTTGCGTTTCTCGTTGGCGCGATCGCGATGCGCGGCGCGGGCTGCACGTATAACGACATTCTGGATCGCGATATCGACGCGCAAGTCGAGCGCACGCGGGCGCGGCCGCTGCCTTCGGGTGCGGTGACGACGCGTGGCGCTTGGGTGTGGTTGATCGCGCAGTGTCTCGTAGGACTGGGCGTGCTAGTGCTGCTTCCGCGCACGGCGCAGATCGTGGCGTCGATCGCCGTGCCGTTCGTCGCACTCTATCCTTTGATGAAACGCATCACGTGGTGGCCGCAGGCATGGCTCGGCATTGTGTTTTCGTGGGGCGCGCTCGTGGGCGGCGCGGCGGTGAGCTATCTGCCGGGCGTGCCGTTCGAAGCGATCGCGCTTTACGCAGGCTGCATCTGCTGGACCATTGGCTACGACACCATCTACGCGCTGCAGGATCGCGAGGACGATGTACTCGTCGGCGTGCGCTCGACAGCGCGGTTGTTCGCGGACAAATGGCGGATGTGGACGAGCGTGTTTTACGTCGCCGCAGTGGCGCTCTGGACGGCGGCGGCGGCGATTGCAGGCTCGAGCGTGCTGATGGCGGCGTCGCTTTCCATGATCGGCGCCGCGATGATCTGGCCGATGCTGGAGAGCGTCGACGACGCACGTCCGGAAACGGCGCTTGCGGCGTTCAAACGCAATGCGATGATCGGCGCGGCGGTCTTGCTGGCGTTTGCGCTCGAACCCATCTGGCGCACAGTGAGGCCGATCCTGGGTGTGTGATGGGCGACGCGGAAGAACATCTCTCGACGATCTGCAAACGCTTCGCCGGCGTCGTGGCCAAGCACGAGCCCTTCCCGACCAAATTTGAACGGCAAAACGATCCGTACCGCGCACTGATCCGCGCTGTCGTCTTTCAGCAGCTGTCCGGCAAAGCGGCGCAGACCATTCACGGCCGTGTGCTGGCGTTGTTTGCCGACAAAGATCATCCCGAGCCGAGCGACATTCTAAGCGTCAGCGACGAGCTGCTGCGCGGCGCGGGCCTCTCGCGCCAGAAAATTGCTGCACTGCGCGATATTTCTCAGAAGCGCCTTGACGGCATCATACCTGAGGCGCGCGCGCTCTCGAAGTTGGGCGATGAGGAGATTATCGAACGGCTGACGGCCGCGCGGGGCGTCGGGCGCTGGACGGTTGAGATGTACCTCATGTTCACGTTAGGCCGACCGGACATATTGCCCGTCGACGATCTCGGCGTGCGCAAGGGCGCCGAGAAACTCTACAGCCGCGGCTTCACGCCGAAAGAGCTCGCCGCGTACGGCGAACGATGGACGCCCTATCGAAGCGCGGCTGCCTGGCACCTCTGGCGCATCGCCGACACGCTGACGCCTGATCGCTCGCCAACGAAAAAGGCAAAGAAAAAGGCGACGAAGAAACCGGCCAAGAAAGTCGCGAAGAAAAAGCTCCCTAAGAAGAAAGCCGCCAAGAAGGCCAAACGGCGCGCGTGACCTATCCGTTCGCCGCCTGAGAATCTTCTGGCGCCCCGTCGCGCGCCCTCATCCCATAGTCCCGAACCACATTCGCTACACGCAGGCGATAGTCGTGGAAGATTCGTGCCCTGCCCTCAGCTTGCGCCGCTCGGTGCGCTTCGAGTGTGCGCCACTGCGCGATAGCGGCTTCGTCGCGCCAAAACGAGAGCGAGAGGATGCGGCTGTCATCGTTCAAACTCTGGAAACGCTCAATGGAGATGAAGCCGTCTATCTCTCCCAGGAGCGGGCGCAGTTCGGTAGCGATGCGGAAGTAGTCGTCGCGCGCCGCCGGTTCGACTTCGAAGATCACCGCGATCATCGCGAGCAGAGTTTCAGAAACGTACGGTCCTCGCGCAGGATGAAGCGTTCGCGCTTGGCGAACTCGTAGTTCTCGCGGCCCTGCGGATCGGCCGCTAAACGAGTGCGGTACTCCTCGTACGCGGCGAGGTTTTCGATGTTGTACACACCGTACGCCAAGGTCGCCGAGCCCTCGTGCGGCGCGAAATAGCCAATCAGATCGGCGCCGCAACGGGGGATCGCTTCGCCCCAGGTGCGGGCGTAGCGCTCGAATTCCGGCTTTTTGAACGAATCGATTTGGTAACGAATGAAACACGTCAGCATGCTGGCCTCCGGAGGCTTGCATAGCGTATTGCAGCGACTACATGGTTCGACTACGGTCGAACCATGGGAGCCCGATGAGAGAAGGCCCAAACATCGCAGCGATCGCCGCCATGGTCGGCGATCCAGCGCGCGCCAACATGCTGACGGCGCTCGTCAACGGCGAAGCGTTGACGGCGACCGAGCTTGCGCTCGAAGGCGGCGTGACCAAGCAAACCGCGAGTTCGCATCTGTCGAAGCTGGAAGCAGCCGGCCTGATCGCGGTCGAGGCGCAGGGGCGGCATCGCTATTACAGGCTCGCTGACGCCGACGTTGCGGGCTTGCTGGAAACGCTGATGGGCGTGGCGGCGCGGGCGAAGGCGTTGCGTACACGGCCGGGTCCGAAGGAGCCGGCGCTGCGGCGCGCGCGACTTTGCTACGATCATCTCGCCGGCGAACTGGGCGTGGCGCTGTTCGACGCGTTCAAGAAAAACAAGTGGATCGTGCCGGGTCCGGAGAAAACGTTCGCGCTGACGCGACTGGGGCGCGTGAAGGTGTCGACGTTCGGCGTCGACATCGCGGAGTTGGAGCAAGGCGCGCGGCCGGTGTGCCGGGCCTGCTTGGATTGGAGCGTGCGGCGCCACCACTTGGCGGGCGCCCTGGGCGCTGCGCTGCTGGAAAACATCTTCGAGCGCGGCTGGGCGGCGCAGCGGGGCACTTCCCGTATCGTCGAATTCACGCGCTACGGCGAAACAGCGCTGCAGCGGGCGTTTATGTTCGATCTGAACGCGCTATAGTGGCGCCATGCCTGCCGTTGCACGCATCGACCCCAAGGACGTTTTCGCCCCGGAAGAATGGGCGCGGTTCTCGGCGCGCTCGTCGTGGCTCGGACTTGTGCTGGTGGCGGGCGCCTGGGGGCTAATCTTCGCGGCAGGCGCGATGTTCGTGCTGTGGCCGAACCTGCTGACATACGTGCTGGCGGTGATGCTGATCGGCGCGCGGCAATTGGGGCTGGCGATCTTAATGCATGACGCAGCGCACGGCGCGCTGCATTCGAACATGAAGGTGAACAACTGGGTCGGCGAATGGCTGTGCGCGGCGCCGGTGGGCGCGCGGCTGGCTTCGTACCGAGAGTATCATCTGAAGCATCATCGCTTCACCGAGCAACCGGAAGATCCAGACCTCGCGTTGTCAGCGCCCTTCCCGATCACGCGCGCGTCGCTGTGGCGGAAGGTGGTGCGCGATCTGACTGGGCAGACGTTCTCGAAGCAACGCGGCGCGCAGCTATTCGGCGGCCGAAAGCCCGGCGAAGTCGTGAACTCGAGCACGAGTCACTTCTTGCTGACGAATGCAATCCTGTTCGGTGGCTTGGCGCTTGCCGGCTATTGGTGGGCGTATCCGGCGCTTTGGCTCGTGCCGATGGCGACGTGGCTGCCGCTGGTGACGCGCCTGCGCAACATCGCGGAGCACGCCGTCGTCAACACCAAGGACGATCCGTTCACGCATGCGCGCACGACGTTGGCGAATGCGATCGAGCGGCTCTTCATCGCGCCGTACTGGGTGCACTTCCACGGCGAGCACCACGTCTTCATGCACGTGCCCTGCTATCGGCTCGAACGCATGCACCGCTCGCTGATGGACAAAGGGTATTGGTCACGCATGCGCATCGCGCCCGGCTATGCTGCGGTGTTGGGTGAAGCGTCGTCGAAACCTGTAGTGCAACTCGCGTGACCGACCTCGTCAAACGTCTCGAACAGCTCCTCGTCTCCCTTTCCGACGGCGAATGGGAACACGGATTAGGCATTACGATAGAGAATCTTGACAACCCGGGATGGTCGATCCGTGTTTGCTTGGACGGCACGCCGTTTGATCACCTCATCGTTTCTCCACGCATGACCGAGCGGTCGGACCGAGACTGGATCCATCTAGCGACCGAGAAAAATGGCCATGACACCTTCTTGGTTTGCGCATGTGGTCCTGAAAACCTGTCAGAGGCGCTGGCGACGATCTTGGATTTGCTGGATCAGCCCGCTTGATCTCCGACGTCCCCGCATTCATCCGCGAGAACACGCGCGTGCTGGCGCCGAGCCATGTGCCGGAGTTGAAGCTTTATCTCGCCGATGACGCTGTGGCTTTGTGGCAGATGACAGAGGAACAGCTAGGCGAACTCGGTTTGGCGCCACCGTTCTGGGCGTTTGCGTGGGCGGGCGGACAAGCGCTCGCGCGCTACGTTCTGGATCAACCGGAGACCGCACGCGGCAAGCGCGTGCTTGATGTGGCGTCTGGCTCTGGCCTCGTCGCCATCGCGGCGATGAAGGCGGGCGCAGCGACGGCGCTGGCGGTCGACATCGATGCATTCGCGGCGCACGCGGCGGTGTTGAACGCGGCGCTCAACGATGTCGTTGTAGCGACGAGCGACTCGGATCCGGTCGGCGCGCCAACGGATGCGGAGATCATCTTGGTCGGCGATTTGTTCTACGATCGCGACCTGGCGCCGCGCGTACTCGAATGGCTGATCGCGCAACAGAGCGACGGCAAGACCGTGCTGATCGGCGATCCTGGTCGCACTTATTTGCCGCGCGACAACCTTGAGCAGATCGCGGCGTACGACATTCCTGTCACACGCGCGCTGGAAGACGCGGAAGTGAAGCGCGCAGCCGTTTGGCGGCTGCGCGCCTGAACCCTACTCCATCGGACAGACAGACATCTTCTCTTGTTCGTCCGTCACGCGCGAGCGGGCGTCGTCGCAGACGGCGGCCCAGAGGCGCTGCACTTCTTCGTGCACGGCGATGGTGCGGAGCTGGATGTCTTCGAGTGAAGGCGTCGCGTTGGCGGGCTCAGACAGCCACACCGGCGCATACGCTGGTCCGCACGATACTTCGGCGAACAAGCCCTTGGCGCAGAGTTGCGAACTCTGGGCGTTGTACTCCCAGACCGTTTCGCGCAGGCGGCGGGCGAGGTCGGCTTCCGTGGTGGCGTCCGGATCGGCGCCGGGGCGCTCAGCCGTCAGGCTTTCGACGCTATTGAGCATCGCGCCGGCGCGGCCGATGTCGATTCCAAGATCGATGGCGTTGGGGGTGTCCGAGGCGGATGGCGCTTCAGGCCCCGTCTGGCCGGATTGTCCACAGGCGGCCAAGGCTACGGCCAACAGGATCGCGCGAAATTTCATGAGGTCACCTCCACCAAGCGCGAAGCTTTAGCGGAGCGGACGGGCGCGGTCGTTCAGAAAATGTTCGGGAACCTTTAGCGTTCGGTGACCGGCGCCAGCGCGTTGTAGCCGGCCTCGAAATCGTAGTCGCAATCGCGCGCGCGGCGGACGAGCGTAATCGCGGCAACCGCCAGGCCCATGCCCGCGACTACCGCGATGATCGCCCATGCGACGACGCCGATGAAGCTCGCGTCTGTCAAACCACCCATCCCGTTGCCTTCGAGGCATCTTGTTGAGGACGACTATGACGCCGTGTCGTGAACGCGCGGTTTCCGAAAGCAAAACAAAACGTTGAAATGCGGATTGTGTGCAGACTAGAGGTGAGCGCGAGGGAGAAGCCGAATGCTGCGTCTTGAAGTCGTCGCGCTCTATGCGGGCGTAAACATTCTCATCCTGCTGGTGCTCGCAGTGCTGGTGATGATGGGCCGGCGGAAGCACAAGATCGTGTTAGGCGATGGCGCGAATGAGGATTTCAACCGCGCCGTCCGCGCGCACGCTAACGCTGCGGAATACATCCCCGCGGGCCTGATCGGGCTGGTGTTGCTGGCGCTCTTGGACCCAGCGGTCCCGCTGTGGCTGCTGCACGCCGCCGGACTTTTTTTGACGGCCGGCAGAATTTTTCACGGTGTCGGCCTCCATACCGGGGCGCTCAACGCCGGCCGAGGGGCGGGCATCCTGCTGACCTGGATTTCGTTCCTGCTCATCGCTGGCGGGTTGATCTATGCGGGGTTCGCTCAGCAGCTTTGAGTATTATAATACCGGCATCGCCCGATTGCCGCGCGGGCTACCCAAGCCCATGTTCGGGCCATGGCCTTTGACGCTGATTCCCATGCCGCCCTGGCGGCCCTGATCGACTACGCCAAGAAAGCCGGGGCCGACGCCTCGGAAGCCTCTTACGCCGCCCGCGAGAGTATCTCCGCCGAGGTGCGGATGGGCGAGCTCGAGGGCATGGAGCGCGAGGAAGCGCGCTCGGTGGCGCTGCGGGCCTTCCTCGGCAAGCGCCAGGCGGCCGCCTCCTCCACCGATCTCTCGACCAAGGGCATGCGCGATCTGGCCGAGCGGACCGTGGCGATGGCCAGGGCCGCGCCCGAGGACAAATTCTGCGGGCTGCTGGATGAGCGCTATCACGCCAAGGGCGCGGCGCCTGATCTTGAGCAATCGGACACGGCGCGACCGAACCCGGAGCAATTGCTTGAGCTTGCGAAGCGCTGCGAGGCGGCGTCGCTGGCCATTCCGGGGATCGCCAATTCGAGCGGCGGCGGTGCGTCGAGCGAAACCTCGACGTTCGTTTACGCGACCTCGAATGGCTTTGAAGGCGCGGAGAGTTCGACCGCCTATAGCCTCGGCACGCAGCCGGTGGCCGAAAAAGACGATGAGATGGAGCGCGACTACGAGTGGCGCACCAAACGCTTCTTTGCTGACCTGCCCTCGCCCGAAGAGATCGGCCGCATCGCCGGCGAGCGCACGGCGCGTCGCCTGGGTGCGAAAAAGGTCGCGAGCCAAAAGGCGTCCGTGATTTTCGAGAACCGGTTGGCGGGGCGCATTCTCTCGCCGCTGTTCTCAGGCATCTCCGGCGCAGCCGTGGCGCGCGGTGTTTCGTTCCTGAAGGATAAGCTCGGCCAGCGTGTGTTCGCGCCAGGCTTCCGCGTGCACGAAGATCCGTTCGTCAAGCGCGCCATGGGCAGCCGCTGGTTCGACGGCGAAGGCAGCGCGGTGCGGGCGGCAACATTGGTGGATGACGGCGTGATCACGATGTGGACGTTGAATGCATCAACGGCGCGTCAGCTCGGACTTGAGCCAAACGGCCACGCGTCCGCCGGTCACGGCGGACCGCCGGGCATCACATCGTCGAACCTGTTCGTGAAACCCGGCGAAGGCGATCTGCCGGCGCTGATGCGCGGCGCGGGCAAGGGCCTTCTTGTCACCGACATGTTCTCGCCATCGCTCAACATGAACACCGGCGATTGGTCGGTGGGCGTGGCGGGCTATTGGTTCGAGAGCGGCGAGGCCGTGCATCCCGTCAGCGAAGTGACGGTTGCGGGCAATCTGCTCGACATCTTCGCGCGGCTCCGGTGCGGCGCGGACCTCGACAATCGCGGTTCGCTCGAAATTCCCAGCTTGATTGTGGATGACCTTGCAATCGGCGGCGTCTGAACTCTCCCTCCTCGAAGAAGCCGCGCGCGAAGCCGGCGCGCTGGCGCGATCGCTGCTGCTGAAGCCGCTTGAGGTCCAATCGAAGGGCGCCGCCGGGCCGGTGACCAACGTCGACTTCGCCGTGGACGCGTTCCTGGAAGAAAAGCTGCTCGGCGCGCGGCCGGATTATGGCTGGCTCTCTGAAGAGACACCTGACCAACCTATCCGCCGTATCGGCAAGGCGCGCACGTTCATGATCGATCCAATCGACGGCACCGCCGCGATGATCGGACGCGCGCCGCAATGGACCATCAGCATCGGCATTGTTGAAGGCGAGCGCGCGTTTGCGGGCGCGGTTTACAATCCGATGACCGACGAGATGTTCGTCGGCGCCATCAGCCACGGCGCGACGCTGAACGGCCGCCCAGCGCACGTCACCACCACGGACAAGCTCGAGGGCGCGCGGATGATCGCCCAGCTCTTCCGCTTCACGCCGAAGCGCTGGCCCACGCCGTGGCCGAAAATGGACGTGATCGAACGCCAATCGATCGCCTACCGTATGGCGCTCGTCGCCGCGGGACTGGGTGACGCGGCCTTGCTGTTCGGCTTCAAGCACGAATGGGATATCGCGGCGGGCGCGGCATTGGTGGAGGCAGCCGGCGGCGTGGTTACGGATTTGTGGGGCGAGCCGCTCCGCTTCAACCAATACCCCGCACGGGCGCCGGGCGTCGCGCTCTCTGGCGCGGCGTTGCACCCTTTGCTAATCGAGCGCTCCCGCGCCTTCCCCGATCCAAGAGCTACGCCATGACCGAACACCGCCAACTGCTTCACCTCGTTATCGGCGGGGAGTTGAAGGACCTCGACCGGCCGGAGTTTAGCGATCTCCCGGCGGTGGATTTCGTGGGCGCCTATCCGAACTATCGCGCCGCTTACGATGCCTGGAAAGGCGCGGCGCAGCGCACGGTCGATAATGCGCGCATGCGCTACTTCATCATCCACGCGCACCGCCTGCTCGATCCGGGGAGCGATCCCGACAGCCGATGAAAACGCGCGGACTCTTCGGCCGCCTGTGGCGTGACTACGTCTCGCGCTACGCCAGCGATTTCACATTGCTCGTGCCGGCGTTGGCGCTGGTGGCGGCGGCCGGAGTCTCGTATGCGCTGATCTTGAAGTACACTACCGACGGCGTCGCCAACGATCAGCCGAACGTGGTGTTCCTCGCGCCGGTCGCAGTGTTGATTGCAACTTCACTTCGGGCGTTCGGGATGTGGGCGCAGGCGGTATTGTCACAAGGGTTGGCGCTCAAGGTGCTGCGCGACCTGCAAGGCGCGATGTTCGCCAAGCTGATGAAGGTGGATTTCGCGCGCCACGCGCGTGAAGAGCCGGGCAAGCTGGTGTCGCGCTTCACCAACGACATCAACGTCGTCAGCGAAGCGCTGGTGCGCGGCGCTCAGGCCACGATACGTGATGCCCTGACCCTGATCGGCGCGATTGCGTCGATGCTCTGGTTCGATTGGGTGCTCACCCTGGTCGTTTTTGTCGTGTTCGCGGCGGCGGCTTGGCCATTGCAGCTGATCGCCAAAAAAGCACGCGACAAGACCAAGGAAGCGCAAATCCAGATTGGCTCGCTGACCACGCTGCTGACGGAGACGTTCAGTGCGGCGCGGTTCGTGAAGACCTACAGCCTGGAAGATCACGAGATTGCGCGGACGGATGCGTCATTCGAGGAGCGGCGCCGGCTTTCGATGAAGCTCGCCTACAATCGCGCCAGCACCGTGCCGCTGATGGAGATCATCGGCGGCATAGCGTTGGCGGGCGTGCTCTGGATTGCGGGGCTGCGCATTATCGCCGATGTCATGACTGTCGGCGATCTGATCGGCATGATCGGCGCTGTGGGCGTTGCGACGCCGGCGGCGCGGGCGCTTGGGCAGTTCAACACGGCGATGGGCGAAGCCAACGCGGCGCTGGCGCGAATTTTCGGCCTGCTCGATGAACCGATGACGATAAACAACAAGCCGGACGCCAAGCCGATTGCGATCACCAATGGCCGCGTCGAGTTCGAGGATGTCTCGTTCTCCTATGGCGAAGGTCCAGCGCTAGAGCACGTGAGCTTCACGGTGGAGCCCGGCGAAACCGTCGCGTTCGTGGGACCCTCGGGCGCCGGCAAGTCGACGATCTTCAACCTGCTGCCCCGCCTCTATGACGCCACGGGCGGCGCGGTGCGGATCGATGGCCAGGACGTGCGCGACGTCACCGTTGCGTCGCTGCGCGCCTCGCTCTCGCTGGTCGCGCAGGAAGCCGCGATGTTCAACGACACCATCCGCGCCAACATCGCGCTCGGCCGCGAAGGCGCGACACATGCCGAGATCGAAGAAGCCGCACGCGGCGCGGCCGCGCATGAGTTCATCACCGCATTGCCGAATGGCTACGACACCGTCGTCGGTGAACGCGGCGCCAATCTCTCGGGCGGCGAGCGGCAGCGCATTGCCTTGGCGCGCGCGTTTCTGCGCGACGCGCCGATCCTGCTGTTGGACGAAGCGACCAGCGCGCTCGATGCTGAGAGCGAAGCCAAGGTGCAAGAGGCGCTCGCGCGCTTGGCCAAAGGCCGCACAGTGCTGGTTATCGCCCACCGGCTCGCCACCGTGCGCGACGCTGACCGCATCCTGGTGCTGGATGACGGGCGCGTGGCGGAAATGGGCGCGCACGGCGATCTGATGGCCCAGAATGGCCTCTACGCCCGGCTCAACGTTCTCCAATTTCGCGCCGAATAGCGGAACTCCGGAACCGGCCAAGGCCGCGTGTGTTTCTCACGCAGTCGGGCGGGACAACTGGAGATTCAGAATGTCACGCACCGTGCCCCTGTTGTGCGCCGCCCTCTTGGTCGCTGCAGCCGCCACCCCATCCTTCGCGCAGAACCGCAATCCGACGCGCGAGACCGAACGCATCTATATCGGCGATCTCGATCTCTATGAGCCGAAGGACGCAGAGGAATTGCTCACACGCATCGACGCGGCGGCCTACCGCGTCTGCAGCGACGAAGACCGCCCGCAAAACGCTTTGGAGCGCCGCGTGAGCGCCGAGTGTGGAGATGAAACAGCCGACAACACCGTCAATGACCTCAATCATCCAATGGTGAACGCGCTGCACCAGGGCCTCTCGCCTGAAGTCATTATCGAGGAGGGCTCTGCCGATCCGTACGCGCACGAGCCTTATCTCGATGTTCAAAAGAAGTAGCAGCGACACAAACGGCGGCCCGACGGCCGCCGTTTCATTTATGCGGGCATCATTCGCGCCGCAGGATCTTGTCGGTCAGGATGTTCGCCCACCACTCGCCCATGAAGGCGGCTTTGACGGTCTTCTGATCGTAGTCTTCGTTCACCCATTGCAGGAACGGCTTGCCGTTTGCCTGCGCTAGATACGTGCCGAAGAAGAAATCGATCATGCCGGTCTTGCCCTGCTTCACGTGCAGATAGCGCAGGCCCAGTTGCTCGACGGCGTCTTCAATCGGCATGCCCATTTTGAAGTGCTTGTAGAGCACCGCCATCACCCCGGCCCGATCCGCGCCGGACTTACAGTGCATCAGCGCGGGATAGCGGATCGTGTCGAATATCTCTTTGGCCCCGTTGACTTGGGCGCGGCTGGGCGGTTCGCGCGAGTGCATGCGCACATCGATCATGTCGATGCCGTGTGCGGCGCAGGCTTCGCGCTCGAGCGCATAGTAGCCGGTGTCCGACTTGCCACGCAGGTTGAGGATGGTCTTGAACCCTTGCGCCGCGTAGCGGGCGACCGCTTGCGGCGACGGCTGGTTGGCCCGGGCCATCACGTCAGGCTCGATCCAGTGGAAGTTCGAGAACCGGGCGCGCAGAAAGCCGTGGTCGATCCAGACCAGATCGCGCTCGGCCGCCCGCCGCCCTTCCGGGGTGGCGAGGTCGAAACGCGACGGCTTGGCCGGATCGGTCCCTGAATTCATCTGCTTACCTAGTGCTTGCTTGGGCGTCTGGCGCGAACCGGGCGCGGCCCCGTATAAGGGCGTTGGCCGCAACCCGGAAGGCGGTCCCCCATCGGACCCATTTTGAAGAGCATTCTCGGCAACCCGGTCGTCCAGTTCCTGTTGGGGCGCCTGATCGGCAGCTACATGCTGTTCGTGGGCGTGACCACGCGCTGGCAAAAGGTCAACCGCGCCGCGGTCGAGCCGTTCTGGGCGCCCGGCGCTGGCCGTTTGATTCTTTGCATCTGGCACGGGCGCTTTCCTCTGATTCATACGATGTGGTCGTTCAAGCGCGGCGCGCCAAAAGGCAAAATGCTGATCTCGCAGTCCCGCGAGGGCGGCATCGTGGCGCACACCTCGCGCACGGTCGGCGCCGGAGTCATTCGAGGCTCTGCCGCCAAGGGCCGCCAGGCCAAAGGCGGCCTGGAGGCGGTTCGCGCCATGGCCCGCCACATCGAAAGCGGCGGCATCGTCGGCGTGACGCCGGATGGCCCGCGCGGTCCTCGCATGCGCGCCAAGAAGGGACCGGTCCAGGTCGCCAAGCTCGCTGGCGCACCTTTACTTCCGGTGGCGTGGGCGACGTCAAATCGGATCGTGCTCAACAGCTGGGACAATTTTGTTCTTCCGCTGCCTTTCGGTCGTGGCGCGAAAATCTGGGGCAATCCGATCGCACCGCCCGCGCCCGATGCGGGCGACGAAGAGGTGCAGCGCATTCGACTCGCACTCGAGACAGAGATGAACCGCATCTCTGCGGAGGCCGATCGCATCGCTGGCGTTCCGGTGATCGAGCCCGCACCACCAAAGTTTGAGACCACGACGCCCGAGCCCGCGGCGACGGCCTCGTGAGCTTCTCACCCGCCCTTGCCGCCTATCGCGCGGCGACAAGCGTCGTCGGCGCCTTCGCGGGGCTGTGGCTTGGCGCCCGTGCGGATAAGGGCAAGGAAGACAAAGCGCGTTTGGGCGAGCGTTTCGGCCGCTACATCCGCGACCGGCCGGCTGGGACTCTGATTTGGCTACATGCGGCGAGCGTGGGCGAGAGCGGCGTGGCGTTAGGGCTGATTGAGGCGATGAGCGTGCGCGATCCGTCGCTCTCGTTCTTGTTGAGCACCGGCACGCGCACGTCGGCCGACCTCGTTGCGCGGCGTGCGTTGCCCCGCGTGACGCATATCTATGCGCCGCTAGATCGCGGCAGCGTGGTGCGGCGCTTCCTCGATCATTGGCGGCCGGACCTCGGCGTGTTCGTCGAGAGCGAGATTTGGCCAAATCTGATCTTGGCCGCCGAAGCGCGGCGCGTGCCGCTGGCGCTCGTGAACGCGCGCATGAGCCCTAACTCACTGCAACGCTGGCGCGATTGGCCGAAAGCGGGTGCGCGACTGCTCAGGGCGTTCGCGTTCGTCTCGGCCGCAGACACGCGAACATCGGCGGCGCTCACCGAGGTTCGAGGCGAAAGCGTCCCGGCGCTTGGCAATCTGAAACTGGCGGCGCCTGCGCTGCGCGTCGATGCAAACACGCGAGCGGCCTTGGCGCAGGAGATCGGCGCCAGGCCGTTCTGGCTTGCGGCTTCCACTCATCTAGGCGAGGACGAGATCGCGCTCGCGGCGCACGCCCTGATCCGCGCTGAATCGCCGGACGCGCTGCTGGTGATTGCGCCGCGTCATCCTGAACGCGGCGCGGCAATTGCCACGCGGGCTGACAATGCGCCACGGCGTTCGAAAGCCGAGCCGATCGGGCATGCGCCTGTCTACATCGCCGATACGCTGGGAGAGTTGGGGTTGTTCTACGATCTCGCACCGACGGCGCTGGTCGCAGGCAGCCTGCGGCCTGACCTCAAGGGGCACAACCCGATCGAGCCAGCCAAACTCGACGCCGCGATCGTCTCGGGACCTCACGTTGAGAGCTTTCAGGACTTGTTCGATGCGCTTACGGCGGCGGGTGGTGTGACCACTGTGAACGATGCAGCATCAATCGCGAACGCCGTAACGCGCCTTTGGAGTGATGAAGCAGCGCGCTCCGCGCAAATTGCGGCGGCGCGCGGCGTGATCGCGCACGGCGTGGAGGCGTTCGACGCGACGGTGACACAGCTCATCGCGTTGCTGCCGCAGGGCGCGGATGTGAGGCCGGCGCATGCGACCGCCTGAGTTCTGGCGCGCAGACGCGCGCGGGCGCGACAGCGCGCTGGTCCTACGCGGCCTGCTGACGCCCGTTTCGTGGGCGTATGCGTGGGCCGCGGCGCAGCGCATCGCGACGACACGTCCGCGTCATGCGCCGGCGCCGGTGATCTGCGTCGGCAATCTCACCGTCGGCGGCGCCGGCAAGACGCCAGTCACGCGCGCCTTGCGTGCGAAGCTTGGGCCCAACGCCCATACGCTATCGCGCGGCTATGGCGGACGTGTTGAAGGACCGCTGCGCGTCACGCCGGATATGGATGCGCGCGAAGTTGGCGATGAGCCCCTGTTGCATGCCGCCGATGGTCCGGCATGGATATCGCGCGACCGCGTCGCTGGCGCGATGGCGGCGGCAACCGCCGGCGCGCACGTCATCATCATGGACGACGGCTTTCAGAACCCCGAACTTGGGAAGGATCTGTCGTTCGTCGCGGTGGATGCGGGCTATGGGATCGGCAACGGCCAAGTGTTTCCAGCAGGACCGCTACGCGAGCGCCTCCACAACGGGTTACGCCGCGCCGACGCCATCGTGCTGATCGGGGATGGCGAAGAGCATACCCCGCGCTGGCTGGAGCGGTTTCAGCGTCCCATATTGCGCGCACGCCTGTCGCCGACGGGCGAGGCGCCGCGCGGCAAGCTGGTAGCGTTCGCGGGGCTGGCGCGGCCGGAGAAATTCTTCGACACGCTGGAAGCGATGGATGTGCAAGTAGAGGAAGCCGTCCCCTTTGCAGATCACCATGTCTATTCGGAAGACGATTTGGAAATGCTGGCGCAAATGGCCGAGGAACGCGGCGCAACGTTGATCACTACGGAGAAAGATGCGGCACGCCTCACGCCCGCGTGGCGCGCGCGCGTGGCGGTGCTTCCGGTGGCGGCGCGTTTCAGCGATGAGGCCGCGCTGGACGCCTTGCTCGCGCCGATCCAATCGCGGATGACGGCCACGCATGGCTAAGTCAAAGCCGCTCAATTTTGGTTTCCGCCTCGAGGCGATCGCGTGGAACGCCTACATCGGCGGGCTGAGCGCGCTTGGCCTTGACCGCGCCTCGCGCTGGGGTGGCGCAATCGTGCCGGTGGTGGCGCGCGCGTCCAGTGCGTGGAAAACGGCGATCCGCAACATCAAGATGTCGTTCCCAAACGAGAGCGACGCTTGGCACCGCGAAGTGCGCGCGGAGACGTTCAACGAACTCGGCCGCATGTCCGGCGAATTTCCGCATATGGGCAAGTTTCTGGAGAAGTATCGCTCCGGCGAACTCGCGTTCGAGGGCAAGGAGCGCGTGGAGGCGACGCTCGGCAAGGGCGCAGTGTTCATTGGCGGGCATTTCACCGATTGGGAAGTGACCTCGCTCTGCCTCGCGCAAGTCGATCCGACCTGCCACTTCACCTATCGCCCCGCCAACAATCCCATCATCGACAAATACATTGTCGATACTCGTGCCAGGTTTGGGCTCGCGCTGCAGGCGGCGAAGGGTAAGGAGGGCGGCATGGGCCTGCTGCGCTCGCTGAAGAAAGGCCGCAGCATCGCGCTGATGAACGACCAGAAGTACAACAAGGGCTTGGCCGTGCCGATGTTCGGACATGACTGCATGACGGCGGATGGTCCGACACGGCTCGCGCTCAAGTTTGGCGTGCCACTGATCCCGATCACCGGGCGTCGCATCGAAGGCACCAAGTTCGTGGCCACCGCCTATCCCGCGGTCCCGCTCGACTACGACAAACCAGACGACGAGCAGACTGTGTTCGACGGCGTGAAGCGCATCAACGAATTCATGGAAGCGCGCGTTCGGGAGGCGCCCGGCCAATGGTTCTGGGCGCATCGGCGCTGGCCGAAGGAAGCGTGGAAGGCGGCGGGCCTGGTATGAAATGGACGCCGTATCACCGGTTCGAAATCCAATCGGCGCTTTCACCCCAGGCCGCGATCGAAGCGCTCAAAGCTCATGTTGAGGAACGGCGGATGTTTCGCGTTGGCGTCTTCCCAAACCCCGCGAACGACAAGCGCTTCCACGGCGACGTCAGCGCCGACAGTTTCAGCATCAGCCGGATCACCGGATACCGGAACTCGTTCCTGCCGAACGTCACGGGGAAGGTTCGAGGGACGGGATCGAGATCGACAATCGACGTCGAAATGAAGCTGCACTCGCTCGTGGTCGTTCTGCTGATCGTGATCATGGCAATGTTGCTGCTGATCGTCGGCGCGGCCGCTTTCGCGGCTGACGCCATGGGCTTGGTCTCGCTCGTCCTGCTGCCCGCGCTCGCCTATGGCGGCGTGCTCTGGGGCTTTTGGTTCGAGGCCGAGAAGCAGGAGCGCGCGCTACGCGAGATCTTCAACGGAACTTGAACCCATTCCGGTTTCGCTGCTCCGCCGCCTTCGCTACAAGGGTCGTGGGAGGGCTTCATGTCACGTTTGCCGATTGCGCTGGCGGCGCTTGCGCCATTGCTTGCCTTGGGCGGCGGTTGCTCGACCATGGACCGCATCAGTCCAGACCGCGCGCCCCGGGCCGACGATACGCTCCGCGCGATCCAGAGCGCGCATTTCCACGAATGCCCGGAGGGTCGCGCCTTGGCGAATGCGCGCATCGGCAGCGACAACGAATCCCGCGGTGTCGACACGCAAGACATTGGCCTAGTCCCGCTCGCCAGCGATCCGAGCCGCGCGGTGCGGCTGCGGCGCATCACGGTTCAGGCGGGCGGGGCGATCGCTTGGCACGCGCATGACGGTGTGCAGGGCATGGCGTTGGTGCTTTCGGGCGAGATCACGGAATTCCGCAACACCTGTCTCGACCCGATCGTCTACCGCGCCGGCGATGTCGCGCGCGAAGACGCGCAAACCGCACACGGCTGGCGCAACACGTCACGCTATCCGGCGGTGATCCTGGTGACCCACGTGGTGCCGCGGAGCTAGTTCGCGCTGATCAACGCAGCGCGCGCAGCGCTCAGGCCCTGCAGCGCCACGCTTGGATCGAGTTGGCGGTCGCGCCACTTCATGCGCCAGCAAAGATGCGGGCCGGTGGCGCGGCCGCTGGAGCCGACGGCGCCGATGCCTTGGCCCTGCTCCACGCGATCGCCGACCTGAACGTCGAGCCGGCTCATGTGCAGATACATGGTGATGAGATTCTGGCCGTGGTCGATGAACACGAGCCCGCCTTCGTAATGCATATCCGGCTGCGCCAGCGTGACAACGCCGGCGGCAGGCGCGCGAATCGGCGTGCCGGCGGGGGCTGCGATGTCGTAGCCGAAGTGCGGTGAAGCGGGCACGCCGTTCAAGACGCGCTGGTTGCCCCATGTGCCGGAGACGCGGCCGCCTTCGACAGGGATGATGAAGCCGTCGAGAAAGCCTTCGATGTCGGCGTAGCTGTTCCAACCCTGCTGCTTCACCGCCGCTTCGCGCTGAATGCGTGCGATCACTTCGGGATCGGTGGGCGTCACGGTTTGCTGCGGCAGGCCGTCGACGCGCTGGATGTCGAACTGGCGCGGCGCGATCGCGTAGCGCCCTTCGACAGTGCGATAGACATCTTGGCGAACGCCGTCTGTGCGGACAGGCTCGCTCGCGGCTACGACAGCTTCGGCGTCATGATCGCGCGGGAAGCCAATCACGGCCCAGCCTTGCGCATCGGCGATGCCGCTTGAAACACCGTCCACGTTGATGACTGCGCCGGGCAGAGTCCGACAAAGCGCCACGCCGCCTTGGGTGAAGGCGCCGGCGCAATTGAGCGAAAGCGTCGCGGGCGGCGGAGGATCGACGGGGCTGACGACCTGGATCGGCGGCGTCGCAACCGGCGGCTGTTCCGGTTGCGCCGGCGCGTCCGGCGCGGCGCAGGCGACGAGCAGAAGTGCGAGTATCCCCCCGACCAGTTTCATCGCTGCTTCTTCTCCTGGAGTTCTTTCCAGCGCTGCGTCGCTTCCTTTGGGCTGCGATAGGCTTCCTGCAGGTCGACGTTCCAATAGCGCAATTCGTCCAGCGGAATGCGCTCGCCCGATACGGCGCACAGGACATGCGTCCCGTGCTTTAGAATCGTGATCTCGTTGTCACCGTAATGGAGCTTGGCCTCGGCGCCGCCCGGATCGTGCTTGTTCATGGATTCCATTTAGCCCGCCCCGCCCCTAAGACCAAGCGCGCGGGGCGGCGCGAAGCCGGGTTTCGGGTGCAAAAACATGAACGTTCGGCCAGCAGAACCAGATGATCTCGACGCCCTGGCGCGGCTCTGGTGCGAGGTGTGGACCGCCTCACATGCGCCGTTGATGCCGGAGGCGCTGATCAAGCTGCGGACGCTGGAGAGTTTCCACGAACGGCTCGCGCACATGATCAGCGATGTCCGCGTCATCGGACCTCCCGGTGCGCCGATCGGCTTTTGCGCCATCAAGGACGATGAACTCTACCAGATGTTCGTCTCGTCTGCCGCGCAAGGCACGGGTGCGGCGGCGATGCTGATGGCGGACGGTGAAGCGCGGCTGAAAGCGAATGGAGTGGCGACGACGTGGCTTTCGTGCGCGATCGGCAACGACCGCGCTGCGCGGTTCTACGAAAAACTCGGCTGGCGGCGCGCGGGCGTGATGATGAATGAAGTCGAGACATCGGCGGGGCCGTTCGCGCTGGAGACGTGGCGGTACGAGAAGGATCTACACGCAGAATGACCGGACGCGCATCGCGCTCCGTTTTTGCTTTGCGCTCTCGAAGCGGGAGAGCGGGACGCGCCGTGAGCGCTGGACCAAGGGAGAGTGAGTGTTTTGCGAACACGACACGTCCCGCGCAATCGTTTGGCTCTGGCCTAACGGTTGAGGAGCTGTTCACTCCGGAGCCGAAGGCTTGAGACGTGCGGGCGATGCCTTCGTCCGGACCCCAGCGGTTTCAAGCCCCGCTGGCTAACTCACGTTCGATCACGTCTCTCACGCTCAGGTGTTCGGCTAGCACTTGAACCTCCCGTGTGAGAGATGCGGGCATATTATCGGTGGCTGAAGTCGGTCGGATTGATCCGCGCAAATATTTGCAGGTCGGAGCGCGCGGCTCCGCCGCGCATGGGTGCAAGCGATTGAGCGTGTGGTGAAAATGCGCGGCGGAGCCGCGCGCTCCAACCTGCATGCACCGCGCGCGTTTGTTGGATAGAGGGCGCCTCTATCCCCGCTTCCGCGCCTAGAACAGCTGACCCTGATCGCCGCCGGGCTTGGTGCTCTTACCTTTCGGCTTTGCCGCGCCATCCGCAGGCGGATCGATCACCGCTTTCTTGTGATCGTCGGCGAAGGTGAGGTCGATCACGTCGCCGGCGTTCAGATCCTTGGCGGCGCGGACAAGCGTGCCGTCATCGCGGTGAACCATGACGAAGCCGCGCGCCAGCACGCTTTTGTGCGACAGCGATTCCAACATGCGTGTGGCGCCATCGAGATGCTTTCGGTGACCTTCCAACGTGCGTTTGATCGCGGGCTGCAGGCGCGCTGTGGTGCGGACGAGATGGTCGTGGCGGCGGGCGATGTCTTGCACCAGCGCTTCGGGGCGCAGGCGCGCGGCGACGCGATCGAGTTTGGATTGCGCGGCGCGCGTGTTAGCGACGAGCGCCGCGTTGAGACGCTCGGCTGCGCGATCGAAACGCTGTTGCGGGATTTGAAACAGCGTCTCCAGGCGCGGCAGCTTCCCGGCCGCGGCGCGGAGTTCGGTGCGGCGGCGTTCGAGGCCGCGGACCAGGCCATTCTTTAGCCGGCCATCAGCGCTGGTGACGCGCTCGATCAACTCCGACCGCACCGGCACGGCGCGTTCAGCGGCGGCGGTCGGCGTTGGCGCGCGGAGATCGGAGGCGTAGTCGATCAAAGTGGTGTCGGTCTCGTGGCCGACGGCGCTGATGAGCGGGATCTGGCTTTCGGCGGCGGCGCGGACGACGGCCTCTTCGTTGAAGGCCCAGAGATCCTCGATCGACCCGCCGCCGCGTGCCACGATCAGCACGTCGGGGCGGTCACGGCCTTGCAACGCGTTGAAGCCCTTGATGGCGCGCGCGACTTGGCCGGCGGCCTCGGGCCCCTGCACCAGCACCGGCCAGATGATGACGCGGCGCGGAAAGCGCTCGCGCAGGCGATGCAGGATGTCACGGATCACAGCGCCGGTGGGCGATGTCACTACGCCGATGGTTTGCGGCAGATACGGGATCGGCTTCTTGCGCTCGCGCGCGAACAGGCCCTCCGCTTGCAGCCGCGCTTTCAGCTTCTCGAGTTGCGCCAACAGCGCGCCGGCGCCGGCGGGCGCCATGCGGTCGCAGATGAGCTGGTATTGCGAGCGGCCGGGAAAGGTCGAGAGCTTGCCCTCGGCGACGACCTCCAAGCCTTCCTCCGGCTTGAAGTTGAGCTTCTGCGCTTCGAGGCGAAACATCACCGTCGAGATGGTGGCGTTGGCGTCTTTGAGATCGACGTAGAGATGGCCGGACTTGGCGATCATCACGCGGCCGAGTTCGCCGCGCACGCGGACACGGTCGAAATTGGTCTCGACCGACCGCTTCACCGCCTGCGACAACTCGCTGACGGTCAATTCCGGCAAGTTGGAATTCGCGGCCTGGGTGCTCTCTGCCGTCTCTGACATCAGTTTCATATAAGCCGACTCGCCCGCGCGCGCCGGGAATGCTTAACATTCCCCGGGCTGGGGAGCCGGGGGATCAGCATATGGCGTTCGACGCCAACGATTTGTCGCCGCACGAGCATTTCGTGGTCGAGCGCACGCGCGCCGGCGAGGTGGCCGATTTTACAGCGATGGCCGGCCCTGGCGGGGCCAAACCGCCGGTGCGGGCCGGTTTTCTGCGCAAGCTGATGCTGCAACTGGACCCAAATTGGGCGGTGCGGACGCCGGGTGTGCGGCTGCGCGGCACCAAGATCGAAGGCGCGCTCGACCTTACGGATTGTTCAGGGGCTGGCGGCGCCGGGCTGCCGGCGCTGGCGCTGGTCGAGTGCGAGCTGCCCGACCTTGTGGATGTGAGCCACGCGCGACTCGCGCGCTTCTCGCTCAAGGGCAGCCGGCTGGTGAAGCTGGTGGCGATCGAAACGCAAGTCGATGGCGAGCTTGATCTTTGCGATGTCGCGCCGCTCGGCGCACCGGGCCTGGAGACGCTGACGGCGAAGCTGCGTGGCGCGCGCATCGATGGCGACGTGTTGGCGCGCGGCGCCAAGTTCGCGCGCGCGGTCGATAGCGACGAAGACGCGCTGATGCTGCAGGGCGCCGAGATCGCCGGCAATCTGTTGATCGATCAGGGCTTCGAAGCGTTTGGCTGCGTCTGGATGCAGAACGCGCGGATCACCGGCGGGATGTCGTGCGAAGGCGCTACGCTGCTGAACCGCACTGAGGACGGCCTGGGCGAAGCGCTCAACGCCGACGCCGCCGAGATCGCCAACGTGCTGATGCGTAAGGCCAAGGTCGAAGGGCTAGTTCGGTTTAATGGCGCGCGCATCGTGCGCGATCTCGACATCAGCGAAGGCGCATCCTTCAAGAACGAATTCAGCATCGCGCTGATGCTCGGCAACGCTGAGATCGGCGGACAGATTTTCGGCGACGGCGCCAAGATCGCGGGCCAGCTTTGGCTGCAGAGCGCGGCAATCGCGCGCAATCTCGATCTGCGCGGCGCTGAGATTACGCACAAAAGCACGCCGCGCGGTGACACCTATGGGCGCGCCATCGAAGGCGCCAGCATGAGCGTTGGCGGCGCGGCGCTGCTGCAGGGCGCAAATATCAAAGGCGAAGTGTTTCTCGCTGATGCGCGGATCGCGGGTTATCTCTCCTTTGGCGGCGGGCGCTTCATCAATGGCGGCGCCTGGGCCATTCGTGCGCCGAACGTGCGCGTCGGTGGCAATCTGACGTTCAAGATCGCGGACAACGGCTTTGCGCCGCTTGGGCAGAAAACAGTGATCGAAGGCGGCGCGAAGTTCGACCGCGCGCGGATTGATGGCGCGCTCGGGTGGACGAATCTGGAACTGCGCGGACCTGGGCCGGATGGCGCCAAGGGCGCGTTGTTCTCGTTTGCGGACGCCACCATCGAAGGCGCAGTGCAGGCGCGAGGGTTGGTGACGCAGCAAGACGCGCGCATCGATGCGTCTGGCGCGAGCTGCGCTGCGTTGGATGACGATCTGAAAGCTGGCTGGGGCGTGGATGGCGCGCGGCTTGATCTTGAGGGCTTCGACTATCAGCGCATCGACAATCGCGACGAGAAATGGCGCCAGCGTTTGCATTGGCTCAACCGTTACGGCGAACGCTTCTCGCCGCAGCCGTTCACGCATGCGGCGCAAGTGTATGCGCGTGCGGGCCGCCGTGAAGATGCGCGGCGCATCCTGCTGGCGCAGCACGACAAGCGCACCGTTGTGGCGTCGGCGGGGCCGATCACGTGGTTCTTGTCTTCGCTGTTCGGCATCATCGCGGGCTACGGCCTGGCGCCGATCCGCATCGTGCGGGCGTTGGCGCTGTTCCTGGCGCTCGGCGTCGCCGGTGTATTGACGATGAACGCGCAGGGCGCACTCGTCACGCCGCGCGGCACGCAATGTAATGGCGCGATCGAGCCGGCGCTCTACGCGGTGGACGTGGCGCTACCGGTGATCGATCTCGGCCAAGAGAGCCGCTGCGGCCCCGGCCGCACGGCGCGCGCGGAACTTTCGGCGGGCGCGCCAATCGGCGACACCGACTGGCGCTTGTTCGAGGGCGCGGCGGTTTGGAAGTGGGCGCATGCGCTTTACGCCATTCTTGGCGCGATCCTTACCGCCCTGGCTGTGATCACGTTTTCCGGAGTGATGAAGCCGAAGGACGAATAGCCGCGCATCACGGCTTGCGTCGGCCCCCGACTAGGGGTTTGGGTACGCTCAAACTTCGTAGGGGACGTTACGCATGCTTCGCCGCACTCTTCTGACTTCCGCCGTCGCCGTGCCTGTTCTGGCCGCGTGCGTTACGCCAACAACAGGAGCCGCCGTCGATCCGATGGCGCCGCTCCCGGCCGACAACAGCTCGCATGCTCAACCGGCCGTCGCGCGCGTCACGCACGTTTCGCTCGATCTCGAAGCCGACTTCGCGCGCAAAGTGATGACCGGCAAGTGCAAGCTCAGGATCGCCTCCGCACCCGACGCGCGTGAGATCGTCCTCGACAACGACAACCTTGTCATCCGTTCGATCAAAGCAAACGGCCGGGATCTGCAATACACCGTCGGCGAACGCCGCCCGACGCTGGGTGCGCCGCTTACAGTCCAACTCGATGGCGCCGACGAAATCGAGATCGATTACGAAAGCAGCCCCGGCGCCAGCGCGCTGCAATTCCTTGAGCCCGCGCAAACCGCGAGCAACAAGAAGTTCTTGTTCAGCCAGGGCCAAGCGATCCTCAATCGCTCCTGGATCCCAACACAGGATAGCCCCGGCATTCGCCAAACCTACGACGCGCGCATCGTTGGCCCCGCCGATCTGAAAGTGGTGATGAGCGCCGAGATGCTGACGCCCAACGGCGAAACCGCGGGTGAAGGCAAACGCGCGTTCCGCTTCCGCATGCCGCAGCGCATTCCGCCCTATCTCATCGCCATCGCCATCGGCGATCTCGTGCATCACGCCGTCACCGACCGCACCGGCGTCTGGTGCGAGCCAAGCGTGCGCGAACGCGCCGCTTACGAATGCGCCGACATGGGCAACATGATGCGCGTCGCTGAAGCGCTCTACGGCGAATACCGCTGGGGCCGCTACGACGTGCTGATCTTGCCGCCGTCATTCCCGTATGGCGGCATGGAAAACCCGCGCCTCACCTTCCTGACGCCGACTTTCCTCGCCGGCGACCGCAGCCTCGTGTCGCTGATCGCGCACGAACTGGCGCACTCGTGGTCCGGCAACCTTGTCACCAACGCGGTCTGGGGCGATAGCTGGCTCAACGAAGGCTTCACCTCCTATATCGAGGACCGCATCGGCGAAGAACTCTTCGGCATCGAAGAAACGCGCATGGCCGAAGTGCTGAGCTGGGCCGCGCTGCAGCAGACACTGCAAACCGCGCAACCGGCACAAACCGTGCTGCACCAAGATCCGGCGCCGGGCGCCGACGGCCCGCCCAGCACCATCGTCTATGACAAGGGCGCCTGGATGCTGCGGACGATCGAACGCATCATCGGTCGCAACCAGATCGACACTTACTTGCGTGGGTATTTCGACCGTCACGCCTTCGGGCCAATGACGTCGGAGTGGTTCCTCGCCGACTTCCGTCAGCACGCCGTGCGTGGCGACGCAGCCCTCGAAGCACAATTGATGCTCGACCAATGGGTGTACCAGCCTGGGCTGCCGTCAAACGCGCAAGCGCCGGTGGCGTCGGGCTTCACTGAAGTCGATCAAGCTGTGCAGGCCTTCGCTGGCGGTGGCGCGCCAGCAGCGGCTTGGGCGAACTGGAATACGGCGCAGCGCCAGCGTTATCTGCAAACGCTGCCGCGCGAACTTTCGCGCGCGCGTCTCGATGCGCTGCAGGCCGCGCTCCACCTCAACGAAACCGGCAACAGTGAAGTGCTGTTCGACTGGCTCGCGCTCGCCGTGCGCAACCGCTACCAGCCGGCCGTCCCCGCCCTGGAGACGTTCCTCACCAGCCAGGGCCGCGGCAAGTTCGTGCGTCCGCTTTATACGGCGCTGATGGGCCAAGGCGATTGGGGCCAGCCGATCGCGCGGCGTATCTACGCCCGCGCCCGCGCGGGTTATCACCCGATCGTGCAGGCTGGCGTCGACCGCATCGTCACGCCGGCTTGATCTGACTATGGACCGCCGGCGCCTCGCCGGCCAACGCCAGTGTTTGCCGGCGAGGGCGCCGGCGGTCCATATTGGCGCCCATGAAGATTCTGATCGTCGGGTCGGGCGGGCGTGAACATGCGCTGGGCTGGAAGCTGAAGCAGAGCCCGCTCGTTTCGGAGCTGATCTCCGCGCCCGGTAATCCGGGCTTGGCCGAGCTTGGCCGCACCGTGCCGATCAAATCGGATGACGCCGCGGAGTTGGCCGCGTTCGCGATGCGCGAGCAGATTGATCTTGTTGTGATCGGGCCGGAGGCTGCGGCGGCAGCGGGGTTAGCGGATCGCCTCGCGCAAGTCGGCGTCGCCTGTTTCGGCCCGACGCAAGCCGCGGCGGAGCTGGAAAGCTCCAAGGCCTTCATGAAGGACTTCTGTGCGCGGCACGGCATTCCCACCGCCGGTTACAAAGTATTCGACGATGCGATCCACGCGAAGGCGTACCTGGGTGATCGCGAACCGCCATTCGTGATCAAGGCCGACGGCCTCGCGGGCGGCAAAGGCGTTGTCATCGCCGCGACGCGCCGCGAAGCCGACGAGGCGATCGATCAAATCCTGTTCTGGCGAAAATTCGGCAGCGCTGGTCAGCGCATCGTCATCGAGGATTTTCTGCCAGGTGAAGAAGCCAGCTTCTTCGCACTCTGCGACGGCGAGACCGCGATCGCGTTCGGCGCCGCGCAAGATCACAAGCGCGCTTACGATGGCGACAAAGGACCGAACACCGGCGGCATGGGCGCCTACTCGCCGGCGCCGATCTTTACGGACCATGCACGCGATCAAACCATGGAGCGCATCATCCTGCCGACATTGCGCGGGATGAAGGCGGAAGGCCGACCATTCGTCGGCGTGCTGTTCGCGGGGCTGATGATCACGCCAGATGGGCCGAAGCTGATCGAGTTCAACGTCCGCTTTGGCGATCCAGAGTGCCAAACATTGATGCGGCGGCTGAAGAGCGATCTCGCGCCAGTGCTGTTGGCGGCGGCGAAAGGTGAACTCGCTGGCGCCGCGCCTGTGGAGTGGGATGCCCGGCCGGCGGTGACTGTCGTTTACGCGGCGCAAGGCTATCCGGACGAACCACTGACGGGCTCCGTGATCCGCGGCGTTCCGCAAGCCAACGCGGTGGAGGATGTCGTGATCTTCCACGCTGGCACTAAAGTGGATGATGCTGGCCTGCTGCGCGCCGCCGGGGGGCGCGTGCTCAACGTCACCGCGACCGGCGCCACGCTGAAAGACGCCGTGGCCCAGGCATATGCAGCGGTCAGCGTGATCGACTGGCCGGGCGGCTTCTGCCGCCGCGACATCGCCTGGCGCGCGCTTACACCGTAGCCGCGATACTCAACCCTTGTCGTCATTCCGGGGCAATGCGAAGCATTGAACCCGGAACCCAGGGGCAAACGACGCGCTGGTCGCCCCTGGGTTCCGGATCGCGCTTCGCGCGTCCGGAATGACGAGATTGTTCTAAATGACTGAACCGACCGAAGACCCACATGCCAACTTCAAGGGCGTGAAGCCTGTTGAGGAACGCCATCAACTCGATGAAGCGGCGCTCACGGTGTGGCTTCAATCGAACGTCGAGGGCTATGCGGGGCCGCTGACGATCAACCAGTTCAAGGGCGGGCAATCGAACCCAACCTATCAGCTCGTCACGCCCGCGAAGAAATACGTGTTGCGCAAGAAGCCGGCGGGAAAGTTGCTGCCGTCGGCGCATGCGGTGGACCGCGAGTTTCGCGTGATGTCGGCGCTGTACCCCACAGGCTTTCCGGTCGCGCGCCAGTACGCGCTGTGCACGGACGACAGCGTCCTCGGCGCGATGTTCTACGTGATGGAGATGGTGGAAGGCCGCGTGCTCTGGAACGGCGCGCTGCCGGAGCTGAGCAAGGCTGAGCGTCGCGCCGTGTATGAAAACAAGATCGCCACGCTGGCGAAGCTTCACAACACCGACCACGAGAAGATCGGCCTGAGTGACTACGGCAAACCAGGCAATTATTTCGCACGTCAGATCGATCGCTGGTCGAAGCAATACAAATTGAGCGAAACCGAAACGATCGACGAGATGAACCGTCTGATCGAATGGCTGCCGCAAACCATCCCGTCCGGTGAGCGCACCTCGATCGTTCACGGCGACTATAGGCTCGACAATCTCATCCTGGATCAGACCGAGCCGCGCGTGATCGCGGTGCTGGATTGGGAGCTTTCAACGCTCGGCGATCCGCTCGGCGATTTCACCTACTATCTGATCAACTGGGTGATGCCGCACGACGGCCGCGCCGGACTTGGCGGCGTCGATGTCGCTAGCTTGGGGATCCCGACGCAGGACGAAGCAGTCGAGCTCTATTGCCAACAGACAGGGCGCGACGGCATCCCCGCGCTCGACTGGTACTTCTCCTACAACGCCTTCCGCCTCGCCTGCATCCTCCAAGGCATTGCCGGCCGCGTGCGTGACGGCACGGCGGCGAGCGCGCACGCGTTGCAAATGATCCAGCGCATCCGCCCCCTCGCGACCGCCGCATTCATGTACGCGCAGAAGGCCGGCCTGAAGTGAACGAACGGCGGCGCAAATCGATGAAGCGCGTCGTGCGACGCGGGTAAGCGCTTGACGCGATCAGCGGGCGGTTCGATTCAAGGCCGATCGAGGGGACAATCCATGCTGCACCGCGCCATCACGGCACTCACCGCTTTCGTTGCGTTGACAGCGCTCAGCGCTTCGGGTTTCGCGCAAGAAACCGAACCGCGTGTCGCCAGCATCATCCATGCGGGCCGCCTGCTCGCTGACGCTTCGACTGGCCGCATTCTCAGTGAGCAATCCATCCTCGTCGGCGCCGAGGGCAATATCATCGGCATCGAAGCCGGCTACGTGGAGCGTCAGGGCGCGACGATTATCGATCAGCGCAGCCGCTTCGTACTGCCGGGCCTGATCGACAACCACGTCCACCTCACCGGCGAACTCGGCCCCGATCAACTGATCGAAGAAGTGACGCTCACCGCGGCGGACGGCGCCCTGCGTGGCGCGGGCTTCGCGCGAACCACGCTACTGGCGGGCTTCACCACGGTCGCTGACTTGGGCGCAATGAACGATTCCATCTTCGCGCTCCGCCGCGCGATCGCCGAGGGCCGCGTGCCTGGGCCACGTATTATCGCGTCTGGCGCGGCGATCACGCCTGATGGCGGCCACGGCGACGTCAACGGCTTTTCGCCGGCTGTGAACGATGCCCTGCGTAGCCCGAATGCATGCTCTGGCGCCGACGCCTGCCGCCGCGCCGTGCGCCGTCAAATTCAGGCTGGCGCCGACGTCATCAAGATCACCGCAACAGGCGGCGTGCTCTCCAACACCTCCGCAGGGCTCGATCAGCAATTCAGCGACACCGAACTCGAAGCCATCGTCGATGCGGCGCACGCCATGGGACGCCGTGTCACCGCGCACGCGCACGGCGCCGGCGGCATAAACGCGGCGCTCCGGGCTGGCGTGGATTCGATCGAGCACGGCTCATACGCCGATGCGGACTCCATCCGCCTCTTCCGCCGCAACCACGCCTACCTCGTTCCCACTATTCTCGCCGGTGTCACGGTCGAAGAAATGGCGGCGCAGGGCGGCGTGTTGACTCCGGCGCAAGCGAACAAGGCCCGCGAAGTCGGCACGCGCATGCGCCAAAACATCCAAAACGCGCGCCGCGCCGGCGTGCAGGTCGCATTCGGCACCGACACCGGGGTCTCCCGCCACGGCCAGAACGCGCGCGAATTCCAGTTCCTAGTCGAAGGCGGCTACACGCCAATGCAGGCCATCCGCATGGCTACCATCGACGCCGCCGATCACCTGCAGCTGAACAATATCGCCGGCCGCATCGCGCCGGGTTATGCGGCCGACATTATCGCGGTCGACGGCGATCCAACCCAGGACGTGGCCGTGCTGATGAACATCCGCTTCGTCATGGCGCGGGGCTTTACGCACAAGAACGAGTAGGCGGCGGACGCGAATAGCGCTAACGGAGCGCCATGCTCAGAGTACTTGCCCGCGGCGGTTCCGAGGTTGCCTGCGAAAGCCCAGGCGCACTTTGGTATGACCTGGAGTCTCCCACGAACGAGGAAGAAGCGGACGTCGAGCAGGAGCTCGGCATCGACGTGCCGACGCCCGCGGAACGCGCCGCGTTCGAGGAATCAGCGCGCTACTATGAAGAGAACGAGGCGCTGCACTTGACGGCCACGCTGCTCGGGCGGCGAGATGAGGGACCGCTCGTGTCGGGGGCCGTCACCTTCATTCTGACGAAGGGCAAGCTCGTCACCGTGCGCCAAGTGCGTCCGCGCGCGTTCGAGATTGGCCAAGGCCGCGCCTCGGCGCGGATCAGCTCGGCGCAGACCGGCGCCGACGTGATGCTGGCGCTGATCGAAGGCGCGGCTGAACGGCTTGCCGACGTCCTGGCCGACGCGACACGCGACGCCAACGCGCTCTCGGTGAAGGTGTTCGACGAAACCGACACGATGGACTTGCGCATGGCGCTCAAGGACCTTGGTCGGATTGGCGGATTGGCGGCGCTGGCGCACGATTCGCTCACAAGCATGCAGCGCTTGTTCGTCTACGCACGCGCCAGCAAGAGCAGATATGGCTTGGTGGATTCCAGGCTTTCGGCGCTCGCGCGTGACGTCAGCGAACTAGAACGCATCGCTGAGCAAATGCAGCCGCGGCTCTCGTACTTGCAGGACGCCGTGCTTGGCTTGATCAACGCGGCGCAAACTAATGTGCTGAAAGCGCTCTCGCTCGCGACCATCGCCTTCGTGCCGCCGACTCTGATCGCGTCGATCTTCGGCATGAATTTCGATCACATGACCTGGTTTCGCGCGTCTTGGGGACCGTGGGTTGGCGTGGCGATGATGTTCGCGGCCCCGGCCACGCTGTTTGCCATCGCCAAGTGGCGGCGCTGGTTCTGAATTAGGAACCTGGCTTTGCCGGCGTCTCGATCTGCCGTGTAACGATTGACGGGCGCATACGCCCGCGCCTAAGCCACCGCTCTGGCGCCCGTCTGTGCTGCGGGAGGGCCCGAGGGACGCAACAATGGCTTCGCTTGAATTCACCCGTCGCTATGCGATGGCCCATCGGCTGTTGACGACCAAGAGCCCGAAATGCGCGATCCCGCACGGGCATAACGAGTTCGTCACCGTTCGCCTCGATCCGACCGAACCGTTCCGCTTCGGCGGCGCCAATTCGGCGGCGCCGTTCGAGCATGTGAAGCGGCGCTGGCATCAATGGATCGACGAGCATGTCGATCACGCCCTTCACCTCGACGAAAACGATCCGCTGATCGGCTACTTTCGCACCCGCGAGCCGGAGCGGCTGTCGCAGATCATAACATTCCAGGGCGATCCGACCACCGAGGCGCTGGCGGCCTGCTTCTGGCTGAAGCTGACTGCGTTCGTCGCGGTCGAAGGACTGGCGTTCACCGTGCGCGAAGTGCGCATCGAAGAAACGCCAACCAACACCGTGGTGATCAACCGCCAGAATTTCGATCCGTCCGATTGCGGCTTGCGCGCCGGCGTTTGGCCACGGCGCTCGGACATGAGCATCAACGACTTCCGGGACTAGCCGCCGAAGAACCACGCTAGCCACGGCAGGCCGGCGGCAAGCGCCATTGCAACTTCAACGCAAACGCTCAATCGGTTGAACTTGGTATCGGTCTTGTCGCGCCACATCGAGACAAGACGCCCGAACGCCGCGCCGCCCCAAGCGGCTGCCACGGCAGCTGAGGCGCCCGTGGCGACGACACCAACCAGCGCGCCACCCGCCAGCACGTAGCGCAAGGTCAGCACCAACGCGCACAGGTGCAGCAAAAAGATCATGCCACCGAACGTGGCGCGGAATTCGGCGAATCCGCCTTCTTGCTCATCCGCCTTCAAGCGCACGAAGCGCGACGCCCAGTGCGGGTCGTACAGCGCACGCGCGCCGAGGCCCGCACCGAGCGCGAGCGCCAGTGCGTTCAAAATCCAAGCAAACAGCATCAACGCATGCCGGGCAGGCTCTCGCCTTCTTGTTTGCGCTTGCCGGTCCAGCCGTACTTGGCCAGCTCGTTCATCGCGATGGTGCGCGCGTGCACCTCATCCGGCCCGTCAGCCAAGCGCAGAGTGCGGATGCCGGCATAAGACTTCGCTAGGTTGAAGTCCTGGCAGACGCCCGCGGCGCCGTGGGCCTGGATAGCGTCGTCGATGATCCGGAGCGCCATGGTTGGCGCCGACACCTTGATCATCGCAATCTCGTTTTTGGCCACTTTGTTGCCTGCGACGTCCATCATGTAGGCGGCCTTCAGGCAGAGCAGCCGGTTCATCTCGATATCGATGCGGGCGCGGGCAATACGCTCTTCCCACACCGAGTGCTCGGCGATGGTTTTGCCGAACGCAACGCGCGTGGTGATGCGCTTGCAGAGCGCCGCCAGCGCCGCTTCCGCGGCGCCGATGGTGCGCATGCAATGGTGGATGCGGCCGGGGCCGAGACGGCCCTGCGCGATCTCGAAGCCGCGGCCTTCGCCCAACAACAGGTTCGACGCCGGCACGCGCACGTTTTTCAACTCGATTTCCATGTGGCCGTGCGGGGCGTCATCATAGCCGAACACGGTGAGAGGGCGCTCGATGGTCACGCCCTTGGCGTCGAGCGGCACCAGGATTTGGCTCTGCTGGCTGTGCTTGGGGTTGTCCGGATTGGTCTTGCCCATCAGGATCGCGATCTTGCACCGCGGATCGCCGGCGCCCGATGACCACCACTTGCGGCCGTTGATGACGTAGTCATCGCCGTCACGCTTGATTTCGCACTGGATGTTGGTGGCGTCGGACGAGGCGACGGCCGGCTCGGTCATCAGGAAGGCCGAGCGGATTTCGCCGTTCATCAGCGGCTTCAACCACTGATCCTTCTGCGCGCGCGTGCCGTAGCGCTCGAACACTTCCATGTTGCCGGTGTCGGGCGCGGAGCAGTTGAACACTTCCGACGCGAACACGACGCGGCCCATGATCTCAGCCAAAGGCGCATATTCGAGATTGGTAAGCGTCTCGCCCTCGAACTGGAACGTGTCATCGACCTTCGGGTGTCCGCTCGACGACGGCATGAAGAAATTCCAGAGGCCCTCCTTCTTGGCCTTCACCTTCAGGTCTTCCACGACCTGGATCACCTTCCAGCGGCTGCCCTCTTTCTGCTGCGCCTCATAGGTGGGCACCGCGGGGATGATGTGGTCGTCCATGAACTTGCTGACGCGGCCGATCCATTCCTTGGCGCGGTCTGAATGTTCGAAATACATCGTGATCTCCGGCTCGCTGGCGCAGGTGCTGAGCGCACGCTAAGGCTCCGCGCGAGCGGGAGCAACGCGCCTTTCTGGCTTGCCGCTGCGAAAGCTTTGGGAGCCGTGATGAAACTGGAATACGGGCCGCTCGCCAATGCTTGGGTGCGCCTCGAACCGCTGGATGAGCGCCACAAGGCTGATCTCCGAGAAGCGATCGGCGAGCCGCTCAAGACCCTGCGCTTCAGCCCGAGCCCGCAACTCTATCACGACGGTTTCGAGGCCATGGTGGACTGGCAGATCGAGCAAGGCCGCGCCGGGCGCTGGCAGCCTTACGCGGTCGTCGCCGACGGTCGCGCTTGCGGGCAGAGCAGCTTCATCAATCCGCGCGAGTACGATGGCGGCGTCGAGATCGGCGGTACCTGGTACGCCGAACGCGTGCGCGGCGGGCCGGTCAATCCGTCGTGCAAGTTGCTGCTGATGCGGCACGCTTTTGCGTGCGGCGCCGAGCGGGTGGAGTTGAAGACGGATTCCGAGAACGCGCACTCGCGCGCGGCCATCCTGAAGCTCGGCACCGCGTTCGAAGGCATTCACCGCCATCACATGCGGAGACCCTGGGGTGGTTGGCGCGATACGGCTTGGTATTCGGTGTTGCGCGAGGAATGGCCGGCAGTTGAAACGAAGCTGGAAGCGCGATTGGCTGCCTTCGGCTGATCCTTGCGCGTTTGCAATTTAGCCGAACGCGCGTAGATTGAGTCTGACGCGAGCACCGCATTCGTTGCGGCTTACGGGGCGCTCCCCGCCGCGCCGCTCTCCCCACTCGAACTCAAGGAGGCGTGCGCGAAACCGCTCGTAATCTGCCCATGACATACATCGTTCTGCTTATCGTCGTGCTCGTCACCGCGACCGTGTCCGGCGTGTTCGGCATGGCCGGCGGCCTCATGCTGATGGGCGCGCTGACGCTGGCCATGCCTGTAGCCGCCGCCATGGTGACCCACGGCGCCGTCCAGTTCGTCTCCAACGGCTGGCGCGCCATTCTGCACCGTAAGTACATCGATTGGCCGATCATCCTGTTCTACGGCGCGGGCTCCGCCGTTGCCGCTGCACTGCTGGCGATGGTGACCTATTCGCCGACGAAAGCCTGGGTGTATTTGCTGTTGGGGCTGGTGCCGGGCTTGGCGTGGATTCCCAAAGATCGCTTCAATCTCGACGCCGCCAAGCCGGTTCACGCCGTTGCGTGCGGACTGAGCGTTACGGGTCTCAACGTCATCGCAGGCGTCTCCGGCCCGCTGCTCGACGTCTTCTTCGTCCGCACCGCGCTGACGCGCCACCAGATCGTCGCCACCAAAGCGGCGACGCAAGCGTTCAGCCACACGGTGAAAATGGTGTTCTATGGCGTGCCGTTGTTCGCCTCGGCGCAAGCGACCGGCCTACCGCCATGGTGGTTTTTCATCGTCGCCGCGCCACTCGCCATGCTCGGCGCTTATCTCGGCGGCCTGGTGCTCAACCGCATGAGCGACGTGAATTTCCTGAAGTGGACGCGCTGGATCGTAACCGGGCTGGGCGTGATCTACCTGATCCAAGCGGCGCATTTGTTCGCATCCAGTTGAAGAAAGAGGCCGGGACCCATAGTGGATGGAGCGATTGCGTGGCTGGGTCCCGGCTTCGCGCCTCCCGCGCGAACTAAAGTCTAGACGTCGTCCGCCGCTTCTTCCGGCGTCTCCGCCGCTGGCGGCGGTTCCGTCATTTCAAAGTCCAACAAGTCCGCTGGTTTGCACTCGAGCGCGGCGCAGAGCTTGGCCAAGGTCTCAAAGCGAACACCCTTCACCTTGCCGGTACGGAGCAGCGAGAGGTTGGCCTCGGTGATGCCGATGCGCTCGGCGAGGTCCTTCGCCCGCATCTTGCGGCGCGCCAGCATCACATCGAGCGTCACGACAATCCTCATTAGAGTTCAACAAACTCCCGCGTCGTCGCGGTTTCGAGGACATAACCCGCCAGCATCAGCAATGCCGAGAAGCCGACCATGCCGATGTCGAACGTTTCATAAGTGACGACGACGCCCGACTGCCCGGTCGAGAACATGCCGTAAAGCGTCGGCGCCAACAGCATTTTCGCAAACAGCGCCCACAGCGCCCAATAACCAGCGCAACGTAGCGCGGACCCTGCCGCACGCGTGAAGAAGCATTCTTCGACGGCTGTACGGAGCTGCCACAAAGCCAAGATTAGATAGATGCTGGGCAACGTCAGCACTGAGTTGATCAGCACGTGGTTCGTCGCCTGCAGCCACGAATACTCCAGCGCGATCGCATCCAAGGTTGGATCGGCAACGTGCTGGCGCACCGCGCTCGCGACGACAGCCACAATGGCCACCATCAGCATGACGCTGCCGCCTTCGGCCAACTTGCGTGCGCGCACCATCGGCGCAGCGGGATTCACCATCAGCATGACGTTCTCCCTCAAACAATCTGGTCGTTGTCGGCTTTGAGCGCGGCAGCGACTTCCACGACGTTGCGCACGACGCGTGCGATCAATGACAGCAACAGCCCCAAGCCCGCGAGCACCAAGTACTCAGCCTCGAAATTCCAATCGAAGCCGCCGAAACCGCCCGACACCCAGTTCTGAATGTTCGGCACCACGATCATCGCGATCGCCGCCGCCCAGAGCAGCGCGTCGCCGATGCGGCCAAGCAGCATCGCCGTCGCCGGGCCCCAAACTTCGCCACGTGCGAGCCGGCCAAGATAATTGCGCGTCTCCCAAAGGCCCCACGCAAGGATCAGCGGCGGGAAGGCTTCGACGATTTGATGGACGAGGCTCTCGTAGTCACGGCCCTCGCCCGGGCCGTACTCGTTGAAGAACACCTCGCTAATCGGGCCGATCACGTACTGGCCAAGGATCAGCAGCAGCGCCGCCGCCAACAGGATTGATGCCAAAGGCTGAAGCCGGCTGGCCTCCGCCGCGGCCCTGATCACCGAATCCCGCCAAATGTCCCGCGGCGTTTCCGAGTCGCCCATTGTCCGCTCCCTCTGACGATAATTTATTATCGCCTGGCAATATCCATTATTGCGTCACGATAACCGTGTCAAGCGGGATGCGTTCAGGGAGGTTAAGACGGCGTCAACCAGGCTCCAGGTCCCATGGGACACTTGAGATTCGGGACGGCAAAAAATGCCCATCATCACCCACGTGCTGCTCTACCTCGGCTACCTCACCATCTCGCTGACGGTGGCGTTGCTGCTGAACGAAGTGGGCGGCCAGGATTTGGGCTCGTCGTTCCTCGGCGGCATCGCGCTCTTCTGCGCATGCGCGGTGACGCACTCGAGCATCTCAGCGACGACCGCCGCAGGCCGCGTCGGCAACACCGAGAAGTCGATGAAGCGCGACATGGAGCGCTTGCGTGTCGCACACCGCGAAGTCACCGCCGACATCGACGCGATGCAGACGCGCCTCGACTCGATGGAAGCCTCCATTGCGTACGGCACGCCAGCGCCCACCACGCATCAGATCGAAACGCAGCCGGCGAATATCGAACTGCGCATGATCGATCAGATCGTCGACAAGCTCGGCGCGGCTATGGATGCGCGTCTACAAACGATTCAAGGCGCCGGCAACATCACCGCCATCAACCCAACCGCTGCACGCGGTCCGATGGACCTCGTGCGCGAGGCGCTGATGGAAAACCGCGTTGAACTTTACCTGCAACCGATCGTGCAGCTGCCGCAGCGCAAGACCGCGTTCTACGAAGGCTTCACGCGTCTTAAGGACATGAACGGCCGCATCATTCTGCCGCAGGAATTTATCCCGGCGGCTGAGCAAGCTGGGCTGATGAGCACAATCGACAACGTGCTGCTGTTTCGCTGCGTGCAGATTGTCCGCAAGCTCATGAAGCAGGATCGCCGCATCGGCATCTTCTGCAACATCTCGCCGTCGGCGCTGGCGGATGAACAATTCTTCCCGCAATTCCTCGATTTCATGCGTGAGAACCGCGATCTTGCCGGCAGCGTGATCTTTGAGATTCCGCAGGATGGCTACGAGAACCGTACCTCGATCGAAGCGCGCGCCATGGCCAAGATGGTGGACCTCGGCTTCCGCTTCTCGATCGACCGCGTCACCAACACTGAGATGGATCTGCCGGACCTGGAACGCTCAGGCGTGCGGTACGTGAAGATCTCCGCTACCACGATCAGCGAGCAGATCGTCACGCGCGGCATGCGCCCGCGTTCGGCCATCACGCGCGAAATCGCGGCAGCCGATATCGCGGCGGTGTTCCAGCGCTACGGCATCGACATGATCGCGGAACGCATCGAGAGCGAAGACACAGTGCTCGAGGTGCTCGACCTCGATATCCCGTTCGGCCAAGGGCACCTGTTCGGGACACCGCGCGCGATCAAGGAAAGCTTGATGGAAGAAACCGCGCCGCCGCGCGAATTCTACATGAAGCAATCCGGCCGCATCGCGTAAGTTCGGTCCCATGAAATGGGACGAGTTCGTCAAGATCGCGAAGGAGCTGCCGGAGGTGGAGGAATCCACCTCATATGGTCGACCCGCGATCAAAGTGCGCGGCAAGTTCATGGCCGGCTACAATCCGAACGAAAAAGCCTTCGTGCTGCGCATCGCCAATGTCGAGGAGCAGGACTTCCTCTGCGAGATGGCGCCGGAGCTGTTCTACATCACGCCACACTACAAGGGTTACCCGGCGCTGATGATGCGGCCGGGCAAGCTCACCAAGAAGGAAGCGCGCGGGCGGCTGGAGAAGGCCTGGCGGCTGCAAGCGCCAAGAAGCGTTATTAAAGCCCACGACTCCCAATCTTGACGTCATCCCGGACGCGCGGAGCGCGATCCGGGACCCAGGGGCAAACACACAGCTCTACGATCCCCTGGGTCCCGGCTCTCCCCTTCGGTCGGCCGGGATGACGGTTGAGTTTTTCTGCGTCCCGCCACAACTAGCCGCTCATGACGAAGATCATCGCCATCACCGGCGGCTCCGGCGCCGGCAAGACCACGGTAGCGCGCGCGCTGGCGCGAAAGCTCGGCGCGGGCGCGGTGGTCATTGCCGAGGATGACTACTATTGCTGCTCCTCCACCATCCCGAACTTCGACGCCGCGACCTACAATTTCGATGCGCCGGAAGCGAAGGAGCACGCGCTGTTGGGTGATCATCTGGCGCTCGCTAAGAGCGGCGAGGCGTTCGACAAGCCGGTCTACGATCTCGTCACGCACCGGCGGAGAGCTGATGTTGAACGCATCGTCCATGCCGACACGGTCATCGTCGAAGGCATCCACCTGCTCGCGGCGCCTGAGCTGCGCGCGCTCTACGACCTCTCTGTCTACATGCACTCCGACGAAGCGCTCCGCTTAGGCCGGCGCATGATCCGCGACGCGGAATCGCGCGGGCGCACGCCGCGTTCCGTCATGGCGCAGTTCTTCACCACCGTGCGCCCCATGCACGAGCGCCACATTGAGCCGCAGCGCGCGCTGGCTGACATGGTCATCGTTTGCCCGTATGACGCCGGCCCCGACCATGCGGACCAAAGCGCCGCGCAAATTCTGGATCGCCTGGCGTGACGCAAATCATCCCGAGTCTGGACGCGATCGCCGATCGCTACGACGCCGTTTTGTGCGACGTCTGGGGCGTTCTGCACAACGGCCGCCGCGCCTACCCCGCCGCGTGCGCAGCGCTGCAACGTTTCAAGCGCGCGGGCAAGCACGTCATCCTGATCACGAACGTGCCGAAGCCGCGCGGACCGATCCCCGGCCAACTCGATCACGCCGGCGTGCCGCGCGATGCCTGGGACGCCATCGTCACCTCCGGCGACGCGATCCGCGCCGAACTGGCGCTCCGGGCGCCGGGACCAATGTATAAGATCGGACCCGACGATTACGATCGGACGCTGTGGGAAGGATTGGGGCTCGCAACAGCGCCGCTAAGCGCGGCGAAGTTCGTCGCTATCTCTGGTCTCAACCGCGATGACGAGACGCCGGCGGACTACGCCGAAACACTGCGCGAAGCGCGTGCGCGCGAACTCGATATGATTTGCGCCAACCCAGACATCATCGTCCAATTCGGCGACCGCATGATCTGGTGCGCCGGCGCGATCGCGCGCGATTACGAAGCGCTCGGCGGCAAAGTAATCATGGCCGGCAAGCCGTTCGCGCCGATCTACGACTTGGCGTATCGCGAACTCGAAGGCGTCGCCGGCGAGTCCATCAACAAATCCCGCATCCTCGCCATCGGCGATGGCGTGCCGACAGATCTCGCCGGTGCGCAGTCGCAAGGGCTGGATTGCCTCTTCATCGCCTCCGGCATGCACGGTGAAGCGCTATGGACTGATGGCGCGATCGATGTGGCGAAGGTCGATGCAGCGCTAGCGTTGGAAGGCGTGCGCGCGGCGTACGCGATGACTGCGCTCTCCTAAAACGTCCGCACGCCCATATCGTCGAAGGCTTCGCCGATGTGACGGTCGAAGTCGCGGGCGCGGTCCATGTCGTCGCTGCCGTCATTGTCTCCGCTGCGACGACGGGCGACTCCGCGGCCGAACAGCGCCGTCGGATTACCAGGCTCGATTCCTAGCGCCGCTTCGAAGGACGTGCGCGCGCCAGCCCATTCGCCGCCGCGCAATTGCAGCACGCCGCGACAGAGTTGGGCCTCCACATTATCCGGCGCCGCCGCGACGGCAGTTTCCGCATCGCCGCGTGCGCGATCTAGGTTGCGCGACTGCTGCACTGAGAGCCAGCAGCGTGCGGCGCGGGCGTCGACCAGATCGTTATCGTTGCGCACGGCGGCGTCGAAGTCGGCAAGCGCGCCGAGGTCGTCTTGCAGCCGCTGCTTGGCGCGGCCGCGGTGGGCGTAGGCTAGCGCCAAGCTGCGATTGCGGTTGATCGCTTCGTCGTAGGACGCGACCGCCGCTTGATAGTCGCCGCGTTGGAACGCGATGTCGCCCTTCATCAGGTGGGCCTGATCCAGTTCATCGCCTTGCGCGATCAGCCGGTCCACTAGCGGCTCGACCGCATCAAGCTGGCCGCTCGCAAGCAGGATCGCTGCGCGCCCAGCGAGCGCTTCCGCATTGTTCTCATCCACCTGCAGCGCTGCTTCAAAGTCCCGTAGCGCCGGCGTCACTTGCCCGGCGGCACGGCGCGCCACGCCACGATGCGCCTGCGCCTCGGCTCGCGCGGCTTCGTCCAGTTCGCCGCTGTCGATCAGCGCGGTGCACGCCGCGTCGCGCTCAGCGGCTTCGGCGTTTGCATTGGCGCAGGTGACGCGGTTGCGTGCGAGCGGATCATCGCTTGCGCGGTCGCATGCCACCAGCGCCAGCGCCCCAACCAACACCACAACCCAAACCCGCATCGCGTTCCTCCCACGTCAGCCTAGACCGCCCTCGCCCGGCGCGCCTAGACTGGCGCTCACATAACAGGGAGCGGTGCGATGGCCAATTTGTTCGACCTCAGCGGCAAGACCGCCATCATTACCGGCTCCACCAAGGGCATCGGCAAAGCCATCGCGCATCGGCTGGCGGAACATGGCGCCAATGTCGTGGTGTCATCGCGCAAGGCGGACGTGTGCGACGCGGTGGTGGCTGAGATCAACGATCAGGTCGGTCGCAACGCTGCGATCGCCATTCCGTGCAACATCGCTGCAAAAGAGGCGCTACAGAACCTCGTTGACGAAACTCGGCGTCAGCTTGGCCAGATCGACATCCTCTGCTGCAACGCTGCGTCGAACCCGTATTTCGGCCCGATGGGCAACATGCAGGACGATCAGTTCAACAAGATCCTGCAGAACAACATCGTATCCAACCACTGGCTGATCCAGATGGTCGCGCCCGAGATGCGCGCGCGCAAGGATGGCTCGGTGATCATCATTTCGTCGATCGGCGGCTTGCGCGGCACGCCGGTGCTTGGCGCCTATGCGATCTCAAAGGCCGCCGACATGCAGCTCACGCGCAATCTCGCGGCCGAATTCGGGCCGGATAACGTCCGCGTCAACACCATCGCGCCCGGCCTGATCCAGACCGATTTCGCGCGCGCGTTATGGGAGAATCCGGAAATTCTGAAAGTCGCGACCGAACGTTCGCCGCTACGCCGCATCGGTCAACCGGATGAGATCGCGGGCATGGCGGTGTTCCTAGCGTCGAAGGCCGGCGACTTCACGACGGGGCAGACATTTGTGATTGACGGCGGGCAGACCGTCGTCTGATCAGAACGCGCCGATCACCGGCACGAGCTTTTGCTTCAGCGCCTGGGCGGTGAACGGCTTCACCAAATAGGATGACGCGCCGGCGCGGCCTTCGGCGGCTTCGCCTTCTTCGTTGTCGTTGGCGAGCATCACGAACGGTGTGGCGGCGGTTTTCTCATCGGCGCGAACGCGTTGCAGCAATTCCATGCCCGTCATCGACGCCATGCTCCAATCGGAGATCACGAGCGCGTAGTTCTTCGCCTGCATCTTGGCGAGCGCTGTGCGCCCGTCGGATGCTTCGTCGATATTGGTGAAACCAAGCTGGCGGAGCAGATTGCGCATGATCCGGATCATGGTGTTGTAGTCATCCACGATCAAAATCGGCATCGTCATCGATACGGACATACGCTCGGCTCTCCCGCACCCCGGCGCTTGTTGTTGAGGGGGCGGCGCGCCGCCGGATCGGGGTGCGACGATCCAGCGGCGAGACGTTCCCGGCTCTTATTGCGCCGTGTAGTAAGATCACAGATAGCAAAGACCTGAGAATTTTCGGTAAAGTAGCGCTTAAGTATGAGTGAACGCGCGCGCGTCTAAGCTTGCGCTGGTCATGCTTTGGCAAGGGACAGCGCTCAGATCGGCGCGAAACGCAAGACTTTGTGAACGAATGGACGATCCGTCAGAAACTTTAGTTCCAGCAGACGCGCTCGGCGCGGCGATCGCGCTCGGCAATTTCGACGGCGTGCATCGCGGACATCAGGCCGTAATCGAGTCGGCGCGTGCTGTTGCGGAAGAGTACGGCGTTGCGCTCGGAGCCGCCGTATTCGAACCGCACCCGCGCCGCTTCTTCAAGCCGGACACACCGCCCTTTCGTCTGCAGAGCAATCGCCAACGCGCGCGAGCGCTTGGCGATGTTGGCGTAAGCGAAGTGTTTGAAATTGGTTTTGATGCAGCGGTTGCTGACTCGACCGATGCGGAGTTTGCGGAGAAAGTTCTGAAAGGTACGCTCGGCGCGTCCCACGTGAGCGTCGGCGCCGATTTTCGCTTTGGCAGAGGCCGGATGGGCGACGCTCAAGGCCTTGCGGCGCTCGGCCAACAGCTCGGCTTTACGGTCGGAGCCGTTGCACCAGTGACAGATGGCAACGCAAAAGTGTCCTCCTCCGCGATCCGCGAGGCCATCGCTGCGGGCGACATGCCGCGCGCGGCTGATATGCTGACGCGGCCCTGGGCAATCGAGGGCGAAGTGCTGCGCGGCTTCCAGCGCGGTCGCGGCTTCGGCTTTCCCACGGCAAACGTGGCGCTTGGCGCGTATGTGCGCCCCCGGCTTGGCGTCTACGCAGTTCGCGTCGATACCGGCGATGGCGTACTGTTGCCCGGCGCGGCGAGCGTCGGCGTGAATCCGACAGTCGGGGCGCTGCCAGAGCCTGTGCTAGAGGCGCATCTGTTCGATTTCAGCGGCGATCTTTACGGCAAGACCATCGAAGTTGAACTCGCGGCGTTCCTGCGCGACGAGGCCAAGTTCGACGATGTGAACGCAATGCGGCGGCAGATGACGCAGGATGTCATCAACGCAAGGCGCGCGCTGATCACCCCATAGAGTCATTCCAGACGGCCGAAGGCCGATCTGGAATCCAGGGATCGTAGAGCTGAACGTTTGCCCTAGATTCCAGATCACGCTTCGCGTGTCTGGAATGACTCTAGGGGATGGGCCGCGTTGGGATTTTCACCTCAGCCTCGCCTTCAAGCACGACCGTGTCGCCAACGCGGCATTCGCACTTCAGCTTACCGCGCCGCCCCTTCTCCACCAGCTCGACGATCTCAACCGTGGCCTCGACCGTGTCGCCGATCCGCACTGGCGCCAGAAAGCGCAGCGTCTGCGAAATGTAGATCGCGCCCGGCCCCGGCATGCGCGTGCCGATGACGGCGGAGATCAAGCTCGCCGTGTAGAGCCCGTGCGCGATGCGGCCGCCGAAGGGCGTTTTGGCGGCGAAGTGTTCACTCAGATGGATCGGGTTGCGGTCGCCGCTGATCTCGGCGAATCCGACGACATCCGAGGCTTTGACGTGCTTCGAGTACGTCTCGCGCATGCCGACGCGGACATCTTCGAAATAGAGCGTTTGGGTTTCGGGGAGAGTCATGCGCTTCCTCTACCGCCGCGCCTTGAAGAAGTCCTTGAGCAGCTTTGACGCGGCATCGGCGCAGACGCCAGCGGTGATCGCCGGCTTCCAATGACAGGTCGATTGATCGAACACGCGGCTGCCGTGCGCGACGCCGCCGCCCTTGGGATCGCTCGCGCCGTAGACGAGCCGGCTGATGCGCGCGTGGCTGATGGCGCCGGCGCACATCGCGCAGGGTTCCAGCGTCACGTACATCGTCAGCCCCGGCTTCAGCCGATAATTCTCCAGCACCGCTGCCGCATTCCGCAGCGCGATGATCTCGGCGTGCGCCGTCGGATCATGCGCGGAGATCGGCATGTTGGCGCCTTCGGCGATAATCTCGCCCAGCCCGTCGACGATCACGCAACCAATCGGCGCCTCGCCCGAGCCCGCGGCGGCGACAGCGAGCGAAAGAGCGCGCGACATGTGGTTCTCGTCGCTCATGCGCGTTTGAGTTCGAGCAGATCGGCGACCACCGGCATGGCGTAAAGCGTCTCGAAGGTGCCAGGCACGATGGCCTCGCGGTACATCCGCCGCGCTTCATCGTCGGAATGGCGCATCCGCGCCTCGCTGGCGCGCTGCCACGTCTCCCGATCCGGCCATTGCGCGTAAGCGATGTACACATTCCCCTCCGCCCGGTGCAGCCGCGAGCCCCAGCCGCCGAACTCCGCGGCGATCCGCTCGGTGCCGCGCTTCCAACCCGCCTCGAATTGCGCCTCCAGCCCTGGTACGACCTGCCAGCGGTAAATCACGGCGAACATGGCTTCTTCCTCTGACTTCTCTTCTAGCGAAGGCGAGCGCATTGCCAAATTCCTGGCGCGCGCGGGCGTCTGTTCGCGCCGGGACGCCGAAAAGCTGATCGCCGAGGGCCGAGTGAAGCTCAACGGCACGACGCTGGATACGCCGGCCGTGAAGGTCACGGCCAAGGACAAGATCAGCGTGGATGGCCGCCCGGTCGGCGCGGCCGACGCCACACGGCTCTGGCGCTACCATAAGCCCTCCGGCCTCGTGACCACGCACCGCGATCCCGCCGGGCGGCCGACGGTGTTCGAGAATTTACCGCCGGACCTGCCCCGTGTGGTTTCCGTCGGGCGGCTCGATCTGACATCCGAGGGCCTGCTGCTGCTCACCAATGACGGCGAACTGGCGCGGCGGCTGGAGCTGCCGGCCAATGGCTGGATTAGGCGCTACCGGGCGCGCGCGTTCGGGCGGGTGGCGCAGGAGGAGCTGGATCAGCTTAAGGACGGCATCACCGTCGATGACGTGCGCTATGGGCCAATCGACGCCAAGCTTGAGCGTGGTCAAGGCGCCATTTCCAGCGCCAATTCCTGGATCACGGTGTCGATCACCGAAGGCAAGAACCGCGAAGTCCGCCGCGTGCTCGACGCGCTCGGCTTGAAAGTGAACCGGCTCATCCGCATCGCGTACGGGCCGTTCCAGCTCGGCGTGCTGGCGCCGAACGCGGTCGAGGAAATTCCACGCAAAGTGCTGCGCGAACAGCTGGGCAAAGACTTCGCTTAGTGGCCGCCACCGAGGAAGGCGGGGATTGGCGGGAAGTAGGCCGGCCACAAGATGTGACAGCCTTCCCAAACCATACGGGCGCCGGCGAAGACGATGATGATAATGCCGACAAGCGCAATCCAGCGGTGCTTTTCGATAACGCGCGCAATGAACGTCGCCGCCACGCCCATCAGGACTACTGACAGCACGAGGCCGAACCACATGATAACTTCGTTGTGGCGCGAGACCGCCGCCACCGCGAGCACGTTGTCGAGCGACATCGAAACGTCGGCGATTATGATCGTCATCAGTGCGCTGAGGAATGTCCTTGGCTTCTTGCCGTGGGACGCGATCACCTCAGCCATATGCTCGCCGGCGACAGGATCGCCCACCGAAATGGGCTGATGTTTGCGCAGGTCTTCCCACATCCGCCACGCCACCCAAAACAGCAGCAGACCGCCAGCGAGCAGCAACCAATCGATTGCCAACAATTGCTGAGTCACGGTGGCAAAAACGATCCGCAGCACGAGGGCAACGATGATGCCCCAAAAGATCGCACGCCGCTGCTGAACCGCCGGCAGGGCAGCAGCCGCTAGGCCCACGGCCACGGCGTTGTCGCCGGCCAGAGCCAAGTCGATGAGGATGACCGAGAACAGCGCCGTGAAGTTTGCGACAGCGAGATCGGGATTGAACAGGTCGGCAAAATGAGCGGCCAGTGATTCCACGATTGTTCAGCTCCGCAATCTACCGACCTTCGGCGCCATTCTTGTTCCCGAAACGTACGGTGCGGGTCAAGCGCCCGTCGTGCGCGACATATGGCGCACGCCGATTATCTGCAATGTTGCACGCGGCGCCGCGGCGCCGCATGTGGGCGTCGATGCGCATTGTGGGCGGACAATTCAAGGGACGGCCAATCGCAGCGCCGGTAGGACGGGACACGCGCCCGACCAGCGACCGCGCCCGCGAGGCCGTGTTCAACATTCTCGCCCACGCACCCTGGTCGCCGGGCATTGAAGGCCGGCGCGTGCTTGACTTGTTCGCAGGCTCGGGCGCGCTTGGGCTTGAAGCGATGTCGCGCGGCGCCGCGTTCGCGTTGTTCGTGGAGACGGATGCCGCCGCACGCGGCGTGATACGTGACAACATCGAAGCGCTGGGCCTGTTCGGGACCACGCGCATCCATCGCCGTGACGCAACCGATCTGGGCTTAAAGCCTTCCGGTCTTGGCGATCCATTCGATCTGGTGTTCCTCGACCCGCCCTACGGCAAGGGTCTGGGCGAAGCAGCGCTCGGGCAGCTGGGCGCCGGCTCGTGGATCACGAGCGATGCGCTGATCGTGTTCGAAGTTGGCGCCGACGAGACGCCCGCGATCCCCGCATTCGAAACGCTGGACACGCGCGACTATGGCGCCGCGAAGGTGCTTTTCCTCAAGCCGCCCTGACTACGGCGTCGCTGGCGCGACTTCCGCTGCTGGCGCCGTGCGCTGCACCACGCCAGGACGGATCGTGCGCAATTGCGGGGCAAGCTGAACGTCAGTGTTCAAGCGCGCGCGGAACTGGGTGCGGCAGCGGTTGAGCAGATCGGCGTCTGGCGAGGCGACGTCATGTTCGGCTTGCACCTGCTCCAAACGCTGACACGCTTCGCGCGTCCGGCCAGAGCGATCGAGCGAGCGAACCAATTGCTGCGCGTCCGCCTCAATAGCCGCCGCAGCTGGCGCTTCGGCGTTCGAGCCGGCGCTTTCTTCACGCAGACTCAGCGCGCGTTCGAACCGGGCGCTCGCGCCGCTCCAGTCGTTACGCTGCACCGCGATCTCGCCCAGCTCCGACGCCACGGGTGCTGCGACAGTTGGCGCCAGCTGTGGCAACGCCAACTGCAGCTGCGCTTCGGCTTGCTCGGTCTGGCCGGCGTTCTGAGCCGTTACGCCATCAGAGACTTGCGCCGCCGCGGTGGCTTCCGTGGCGCGGTTGGCCCGCGCGTACGAGCGCGACAGCATCCGCCACACGCCAGGATCGCGCGGTGAGAGGTTGGTCGCCTGCTCCAGCGCGCGTTGACCCAGCGGATCCCCGTTGGCTTCGCCGACGGAGCCGCACAGCAGATAGATTTGATCACGCAGCGGATCGTCCGGATGCGCTTGCGCGTAGGCCCAGAGCGTTTGCATTGCAGCCGGGCGCGTGCCGTCCGCAGCCATTTGCGCCACGGCAATGCGGACCTGCGCATCGGGGTGTGCGGCCAGCGCGGCGAAGGCGGCGCGATATGCTTCGCTCGCGGTCGCATCGAATGACGCTTCACTCACCGCACCTTCGTCTAAGCGCGCTTCGGAGCTTGGCGCGGGAGATGCGCCGGGGGCCATTTCGTTCGACGCGCTTTGTGTTTCGCCCAGCGCGCCAGCTTCCAGCAATTCGGCAAGTGTGATCGCCTGCTCGGGCGTCAGCTGACCTTCAGCGAGCAAGCGCAGCAATTCGGCGCGCAGATCTTCCTGCGTCACTTCGGTGTCAGGCGGCGCGAAGATGTAGCGACCACCCGCTGCGATACCGATGATGAGCGCGATCACCGTGAGAACGGACACCAGCCGGATACGCGCGCCCAAGCGGCGGCGGCGGCGCTCGATCTCGGCGACATTCACATCGCGGCCGGAGAGCTTCGCCTTCAGCACTTCTTCCAGCAGCTTCAGTTGCGGGGCGTTGGCGCCGCCGTTCCAGTTGGTGAAATCCTCTGCCTGGAAGGCGCCGAAGCCGAGCGGGATCTCGACGCGGTCGAACATCACCGGCACGAGCCGGCCTTCGTCACGTGCGCGGCCTGCTTCGTCGCGCACGAATGTCGAGGCCGACGACGACCGCGTCCACACCACGATCACCGCTTTGGCGCTCTTCAGCTCTTTCTCGATGATGGCGGTGTAGTCCTGGCCCGCCGAGAGCGAGCGATCCCACCACACATTGAAGCCACGCGACATCAGAGCTTCCGCGAGCGGCCGCACCCGATTGCGATCCTCGCTGGCGTAAGAAATGAAGATGTCCGCCATGACGCGCCCCTGCCTCGGCGCGTTCTAGCGCCGCCTCGAGTTGTCCCTGCCCCCCCAATAGGCGCTTGCAAGCGCGGCGGGAAGATGACGCCGGTCACGGCTGCGTGGGGAATGTCGTTTTTTCGCTCTATGACAGAGCGTTAGACAGCGTCCGGGCCGCGATAGCAGGCCTCGATGTTGTTGCCGTCGGGATCCAGCACGAACGCGCCATAATATTGATCCGCGCCCTTCCGTGGCCCCGGCAGGCCATTGTCCTTGCCCCCGGCCTCCAGCGCCGTCGCATAAAATGCATCGACCGCGGCTTTCGTCTTCGCCGCGAACGCAACGTGCATCTGATTGATGCCAGGTCGAGAACCTTCGACCCAGTAAGACGGGATCAACCGGCCGATCCAAAGATATGGGTATTCGGTTGGACTCCTGCCCAACAGAAATGCGTCGGGACCGTTGTCTGCCGTCATCAAGCCCAGCGGCTTGGCAATCGCATCATAGAAGCGGCGCGCTTTATCGAGATCGGTGACGACGATTCCGGTGTGATCGAGCATGCATCGTAAACGTCGCGTTGTACCGCCAGTTCCTCAGTGCAGATTGAGGAACGCGTTCCCCAACACGAACCACGTCAACAGCAGCAGCGCCCCCGAAGCGCCTTCAAGCACGCGCCGCGTCCACGGGCGCGCATCCGGCACAACCAACCCCGCATGCGCGAGCGCAACACCCGCAAGCATCGCAACGCCGAACGTCACCACCTGCGCACGCAAGTGCGGCATCATCAGGCCCTGCACGGTGTCGACGTAGAAGGTGTAGAGTCCTGAAGGAACGTCAAGCCATGCCCAGCCATCAGCGCGGTGAGGCGCGTGACGCGGCGATTGTTGGCGGCGGCTTCGGTGAAGTCGGTCAATTCGGGCTCGGCGTCGGGCTCGCAGGAGGCGGTTCACAAATTTCGGCTGTCGCGGTTCGGACCTGCGCGGCGTAGTCGTCCCACCCTTCAGGCTTCGGATTCATTATCCAATGGATCGTACGTCTGATTGGCAGGCGCGGGCCGGCTTGATAGGCGGCGTAGGATTCAGGCGTAAGGCGAAAACGCCGGACAATGTTGAGCGTCGCTTGACTGAATCCAACGTTACGCGGCGCTTCGAACGCCACATCACAGCTCAGTCCGCGCTCCGCATTTGGCCTGCAACACAAGACGACTAAGCCTGCCGAGCCTGGCGCATTGTATCCTGGCGGAAAATTGCGCGCATAGTCCGGCCCTGTCGGCTGGCGCTCATACTCCAGCTCGGGATTGGCTTGCGGCTCCTCCCGCGCCAACGCCGCGCCGGCGACACAAAGTGCGATTGCACCGATGGCGACGAGAATGCGCATCACTTACCGATCAATAAACAAGGCCGCCGGATGCTCCAGCATGCCTTTGACGCGCTGAATGAACGCGGCTGCGTCGTAGCCATCGACCACGCGGTGATCGAACGACGAGCTGAGGTTCATCATCTTACGAATGACGATCGCGCCGTTCTTCACCACCGGGCGCTCAACTAGCTTGTTGACGCCAATGATCGCCACTTCCGGGTGATTGATCACTGGCGTCGTAACGATGCCGCCCAACGCGCCGAGCGAGGTGATGGTGATAGTGGAGCCGGACAACTCTTCCTTCGTCGCCGTATTGGCGCGCACCGCGGCGGCGAGGCGCGAGACTTCGGTGGCGCTATCCCACACGTCGCGCGCTTCTGCGTGGCACACCACCGGCACGATCAGGCCGTTATCTGTTTGCGTGGCGATGCCAATATCGACGTTGTCGTGGCGATAGACGATTCCCTGTTCGTCATCGAAGCGCGCATTGATCTGCGGGAAATCCGGCAGCGAGAGCACCAGCGCCCGCATCAGGAACGGCAATAGCGTCAGCTTCGGCTGATCGCTGCGCTTGGTGGCGTTCAGGTGCGCGCGGAGTTCTTCAAGCTCGGTGAGATCGCATTCTTCGACGTACGCAAAGTGCGGAATGCGGCGCTTGGCGTCCTGCATCTTCTCCGCGATCTTGCGCCGCAGGCCGATAATCTTCACCGGCTCCACGCCGTTCTTCTCGGTCAGAGCCGAACCGCCGCGGCGCGAGCCGGCGGCAGGCACAAGCACCGCGTCTAGATCTTCGTGCGTAATGCGGCCCTCCGGGCCTGTGCCGCGCACTTGGCCAAGCTCGAGGCCCAGCTTCCGCGCACGCGCGCGCACGGCCGGCGACGCTTGCGCCTCCGACCATTCGCGCACTGTTGCATCACGCCCCGCCGGCTTAGCGACAGCTTGCGACGGCGCGGGCGCCTTAGCTTTCTGCGCAGCACCCGGCATTGCCGCCGCCGGCACGGCCTTCGCCTGCGGAGCGCCGCCTTGCATCGCCGCTTTCACTTCGTCCTCGGACCACGTCGCGCCTGCTTGTGCGCGGATGCGTGGCTTAGGCTCGGCGCCGTTTCCTTTTGCTCCCCCGCTTGCGGGGGAGGAAACCTCTTCGCCATCGGTCTCGAACACCACGATCTGGCCGCCGACGGGCGCCATGTCGCCAGGCTCGCCGTGAAGTGACACGATTTTGCCGGAAACGGGCGCGGTCATCTCCACCGTCGCCTTATCCGTCATCACGTCCACGAGCGGCGCGTCTTCCTTGACGACATCGCCCACGCGTACATGCCACGCGACGATCTCGGCCTCAGCCGTACCTTCGCCCACATCCGGCAGTTTGAAAACGAATTGGCCCATTATTCCCTCAGGCGTCCACGACGGCGCGCATCGCCTTGATGATGCGCGGCGGCGTCGGAAAATACTCCCACTCAAGCGAGTGCGGATACGGCGTATCGTAGCCCGTGACGCGTTGGATCGGCGCCTCGAGCTTATAAAAGCAATGCTCCTGCACCAGCGCACTCAACTCCGCGCCGTAGCCAGACGTGCGCGTCGCTTCGTGCACGATCACGCAGCGCCCGGTCTTCTCGACCGACGCTACGATTGTATCGATGTCCACCGGCAGCAGCGTGCGCAGATCGATCACTTCCGCGTCGATCCCGCTTTCTTCAGCGGCCGCCTTCGCGACGTGAACCATCGTGCCATATGCAAGCACAGTCACCGCCTCGCCCGGGCGCACGATGTTCGCCTTGCCTAGAGGGATTTTGTAATAGCCCTCCGGCACGTCGCTGGCCGGATGCTTCGACCACGGCGAAACTTGGCGATCGTGGAAACCATCGAACGGGCCGTTATAGATCCGCTTCGGCTCCATGAAGATCACCGGATCGTCTTCTTCGATCGCCGAGATCAGCAACCCTTTCGCGTCGTACGGCGTCGATGGAATCACCGTCTTCAAACCGGCGACGTGCGTGAACAGAGCTTCCGGCGATTGGCTGTGCGTTTGTCCGCCGCGAATGCCGCCGCCGTACGGCATACGCACCGTAAGCGGGGCAGTGAAGTCGCCAGCCGAGCGATAGCGCAGCCGCGCCGCTTCGCTGACCAGCTGGTCGTAAGCGGGATACATGTAGTCCGCGAACTGGATTTCGATCACGGGACGCAGACCATAGGCGGCCATGCCGACAGCAACGCCAGCGATGCCGTTCTCGTTGATCGGCGCATCGAAGCAGCGCTTGGCGCCGTACTTCTTCTGCAAATGCTCCGTCACTTTGAACACGCCGCCGAAATAGCCGACGTCTTCGCCGAACGTCAGGACGTTCGGATCGCGTTCCATCATGTTGTCGAGCGCTGAGTTCAGCGCCTGGATCATGGTCATCGTGGCCATGGGCGTCAGACTCCGTGCTCGTCGCGCTGCTGGCGCAAGTGCCAGGGCAGATCTTTGTAAACGTCCTCGAACATGCTGGCGCGGGTGTGCGTTGATGGCGCCTCGACGCTAAGTACGCCAACCTTCTCGGCTTCACGGCCGGTCGCGCGCACGGTTTCCTGCGCGTCTTCTTGCGCTTCCTTGTGTTGGCCTTCGGACCATTCGCCGATCGAGATCAGGTGCGTCTTCAACCGATCGATCGGATCGCCCAACGGCCAGGACGCTTTTTCATCCGCTGGCCGATAACGCGCGGGATCGTCAGACGTCGAGTGCGGGCCGCCGCGATAGGTGAAGTGCTCGATCAGCGTCGGGCCCAAATTCGCGCGCGCGCGCTCGGCCGCCCATTGCGTCACCGCATAGACGGCAAGGAAGTCGTTCCCGTCCACGCGCAGCGGCGGCATGCCGTAACCGACACCACGCGCCGCGAACGTCGTGTTCTCACCGCCGGCGATGCCTTGGAACGAGCTGATCGCCCACTGATTGTTGACGACGTTGATGATAACCGGCGCCCGGTACACTGCCGCAAACGTCATCGCCGCGTGGAAGTCGCCTTCCGCCGTCGAGCCTTCGCCCAGCCACGTCGCGCAAATGCGACCGTCACCCGCATAAGCCGACGCCATCGCCCAGCCCACCGCTTGCGGCACTTGCGTCGCGAGGTTGCCGGAGATTGTGAAGAAGCCGTCCTTCTTCGACGAATACATTACCGGCAATTGCCGGCCGCGCATCGGGTCGCTCGCGTTGGAGTAGACTTGGTGCATCATGTCGATCAGCGGATAGTCGCGCGCGATCAGGATGCCTTGCTGGCGATAGGACGGGAAACACATGTCGTCGGCGTTGAGCGCCATCGCCTGTGCAATCGAGATCGCCTCTTCGCCAAGCGATTGCATATAGAACGACGTCTTGCCCTGACGTTGCGCGCGATGCATGCGCTCGTCGTACGCACGCAGCAGCAGCATGTACTTGATGGCGCGGCGCAGCGTTTCCGGCGCGAGGTGCGGCGTCCAGGGTCCGAGCGCATTGCCTTCCATGTCGAGCACACGGATCAGGCCGTACGCGTACTCGCGAAGCTCGACCGCGCTTTCGTCGATGTCCGGACGCGGCGTGTCGCCCGGTTCGGGAAAGCTCCAGCCGCTGAAGTCCGGCTTGTCGCCCGGCCGCGTGCGCGGCGACGGCACGTGCAGATCAAGCGCGTTCGGTTTGCGGCTCATGTCGTCCATCACTTCCTCGCGGCGGCGAGACGTTCACGCACGATCGCGTCGGCAGCTTGGTGCGGCGTCAGGCCTTTGCTCTTGGCGCTTTCCAGCACCAGCAGCAAGCGCGGCGCAATCGCCCGCACCCGGCCTTCGACGACATCAGCCGCCTCACCCAAATACTCGGCCGACACGTTGATGATGCCGCCCGCGTTGACAACATAATCCGGCGCATAGGTGATGCCGCGTTCCACCAGGCGAGCGCCGTCATCTTCGGTCTCAAGCTGGTTGTTCGCTGCGCCGCACACAAACTTCGCGCCGAGTTCCGGGATAGTGCGCGTGTTGAGCCCCGCGCCAAGGGCACACGGCGAGTAGAGATCGGCGCCCGCGGCGTGGATTTGGTCCACCGGCGCGATTTCCGCGCCTAGCGCTTGAGCTCGATGCAGATTGGTTTGGTTCACGTCGGCGATAATGAGCTTTGCGCCCTCGTCCGCCAACAGCTTGCAGAGATTGTAGCCCACCGCGCCCACGCCCTGCACAGCCACCGTGCGGCCCTGCACAGAGCCGCCGAGCAGCGCCTTGATCGAGACGAACACACCCAGCGCCGTCATCGGCGATGGATCACCGCCCGCTTGGCCAGCTTCTTTTGGGATGCCCGCAACGTAAGAGGTCGAGCGGGCGATGGCGCGCATGTCGGCGACACTGGCGCCCACATCTTCGGCGGTGATGTAGCGGCCGTTCAGTTTTTCGACCGCGTCGCCGAACTTTTGGAAGGCGTCCACGCGATCGGTGTTGATCCGGTAGATCACGGCCTTGCCGCCGCCGAGCGGCAGATCGGCCATGGCGTTCTTGTAGGTCATGCCGCGCGAGAGGCGGAGCGCATCGGTCAACGCATCGTCGGCGCTGTCATAATCCCAGATGCGGCAACCGCCTGCGGCGGGGCCGATGGCGGTTGAGTGAATTGCAACGATGCCGGCAAAGCCTTGCGCTTCGCCGCCTACGAATACGACGTCCTCGTGCCCGTCGAACGACGGATGCGATTTCCAGTTGATCATCAAAGCGGCTCCGGAAGCTGGGCGAGCACAGAAAGCCCGAGCGTGATTACGACCCGGCGGCGCGACGATTTCATGATGGACGCTTCGCTCCGACGGCCGCTCTTACGCTAGGGCTGCCTATTTGCGCGGCAACAACCACAGCCGACGCATTCGCGCAATATTCGTCGAAAATCCGGTGAAAAATCACCGCGTCAAAGCCGTGAGAGGGTATATTTTACCGGGAAATGGCGCGCCCTAAGAGATTCGAACTCCTGACCCCCAGATTCGTAGTCTGGTGCTCTATCCAGCTGAGCTAAGGGCGCGCGAAGGCGCGGTGCATAGCCTCCCGTGATGGCGGTTGCAAGGCGGCAGTGGCCGGGCCGGCGGCGGCGGTTCAGGACGACCTACCGCTCGTTCCTGCGGGCTCAGGGCTTGTCGCGCTGCGGGTGGATCGTTTCGCCGCGCCGGAGCATGGCGACGAAGTCGGCGACCTTCTTCTTGCGACCCGTCTCCGTCTTCATGTTGTGGACGCGAAAGGCGAGCGCGAAGCGGTTCTGTGCGCTGAGTTTCTTCAGCATGGCGCGCGCTTTGGGATCGGCGTCGATCGCCGCCTGAAGATCAGGCGGGATCTTCATGCCCTGGCCGCTGCCGTAAGCGCGCGCCCAGCGACCGTCCGCCTTCGCGGCCTCGACTTGCTTCAGCCCATGCTCGGTCATCCGGCCTTCAAGGATCAAACGCGCGACGTTGTCGACGTTGATCTTGCTCCAGATGCTCGTCTTGGTGCGCGGTGAGTAGCGCTGCAGATAGCTGGTGTCGTCGAGACTCTTGCGGACGCCATCAATCCAGCCCCAACACAGGACGGTATCGATCGCCTCCTTCGGCGTGATCGACTTCAATCCCGAACTCACCTTGTGGATCTTGATCCAGACTTCGTCGTCGCCGTGATGCTTGGCGAGCCATTTGTAGAAGGCGCCCTCGGTCTTGAAGGTGTGAACCTTCTCGGCCTTTACTGTGACCGGCCTCTTCAAGAGAGTTCGCGCCACGCGCTGTGAACACCGACGGTTTCCGCAGCATAAACGGCCCGCGCCACTGCGCGCGCCAAACAATCCGCCGCCAACGCGCCAAAGCGAGCAACGGCAAGCACCCGCGGTTCGGGCGTTACCTTCGCCGCCGTCGCGAGCGCAAACACGACGTCGCCGTCGAACGGCGCAAACACCGGACGGATCGCGCGCGCTAGCCCCGCGCTCGCCATCTGCGCGACGCGTTTGATCTCCGTCGGCGTGAGATCTGCGTCGACAGCCACACACGCGATTGTCGTGTTAGCGCGCGGCGCTGTTTGCATCTTGGCGCCGCCCCACTCCTCCAGATCGAACGGCAGAGCAAGCGGCGCGACGCCGCCGAACTCGCCGTCGATCTCGAACGCCGCCGCCCAGAACGCGCGCTGCCCCGGCATCGTCGTCGACCCCCAGCAATTCACGCACGCCAACGCGGCGACAGTGAAGCCGTCACTCGTAACAATCGACGCGGTGCCCTGACCGCCTTTCAGCGCGCCGGCTTTGGCGCCGAGCCCGGCGCCGACATTGCCAAGCTTCACGTCGCGTGAGCGCGCCGCGTACGCGCGCTTGCCGAGCGCGGCGTAGGGCGGCGCATCGCCCCACGCTTTGTTTCCGCCATTCGCCAAGTCGTAGAGGATCGCAGCTGGAATCACTGGCGAGCGCGGCACGCCGGGCAAGTCGATCAGCCCAAAGCCTTTGCCTTCCGCGCCCATCGCTGCGGTGACGCCATCCGCCGCGGCGAGTCCGTACACAGAGCCCCCCGCGAGCACGACGGCGTCAACGGCGCCAGCGATGCCGCCCGGCGCCAGTGCGTCAGTTTCGCGTGTACCTGGCCCGCCGCCGCGCACATCCGCCGCGCACACCGCACGCGTCTCGGGCACGATCACGGTGACGCCCGTCAGCGCATCGGAGTCTTCGGCTGTTCCTATGGACAAACCGGCCACATCACACAAAGTATTGGTCGGGCCGGGACGCGCCATGGGCTTGCTTCCGCGTTTGTTAAACCTCGCCCTCGTAGGAAGCGCCTGCATGTTTGACAAGCAATCGTTGAAGCGCCTCGCCGCGCCGCTCATCGCGCTCGCGCTCGCTGCCTGCGCATCCGCATCCGCGCCGGACTCGCAAGGGCCGCCACCCGCGCGCGGCGAAGCAATGGTCACCGCCGCCAATCCGCACGCGGTCAACGCCGCAATTCAGATTTTGGGCGAAGGCGGCAACGCCGTGGACGCAGCGATCGCCGCTGAGTTCGTGCTGGGGTTGGTGGAGCCGCAATCGTCTGGCATCGGCGGCGGCGGCTTCTTGATGTTCTACGACGACCACAGTGAAGCCATCAGCGCCTATGACGGCCGCGAACGCGCGCCGGCTGGCGCAACACCCACGATGTTCTTGGACAATCGCGGCCGGCCGCTGCCGTTCATGGACGCGCAAGCGAGCGGCCGTTCAATCGGGGCGCCGTCTTTGGTGGCGATGCTCAAACTGGCGCACGACGAGCACGGCCGGTTGCCGTGGTCGCGCCTTGTTGAACCCGCAATGCAACTCGCCGAAGACGGCTTTGAAGTTTCGCCGCGTTTGGCGCGATTGATCGCCGCTTATGGCGAACGCGGACGTCTGCGCGCGGATTTCGCGGCGCGCGCCTATTTCTTTGACGCGGCCGGCGCGCCGCGCACTGTCGGCTATCTGCTGCGCAATCCCGACTACGCACGCACGTTGCGCGCTATCGCCGAACGCGGCCCGAGCGCGTTGAGCGAAGGGCCGATCGCTGACGCCATCGTCGCCGCAGCCCAAGCCAATCCACGCCGCGGCACGCTCACGCTCGACGATCTGCGCGCGGTCACGCCGCGCCGGATGGAGCCTGTGTGCAGCGTTTATCGCGTCTATCGCGCCTGCACGGTCGGCTCGCCGTCATCAGGCAACGCGACGCTTGCGATCCTCGGCCTCTATCAGCGCGCGCGTCCCTTGCCCGGCGGCGCCGAGAACGCCGATGATTGGTCGGCGTTCCTATGGGCCAGCCGCCTCGCCTACGCCGACCGCGACCACTACATGGCCGACTCGCAGTTCGCGACAGTTCCCACACTCGAACTGATTGCACCGGAATATCTGGATCAACGCGCCCAGCAGATCGATGTCGCGCACGCGCCGACGCAAGTGTTGCCCGGCATGCCGGTGGGACAAGAGCTTTACGATCGCTGGGGCAATGCGTTCAGCGAGGATAGCGGCACGTCGCACGTGTCCATCGTCGACGCCTGGGGCAACGCCGTGTCGATGACTGCGACAGTGGAATCCGCATTCGGCGCGCAGCGCATGGTTGCGGGCTTCTTCCTGAACAACCAGCTGACGGACTTCGCCTTCGAGCCGACACTCAACGGACGCCCCGTCGCCAATGCTGTTGAGCCAGGCAAAGCGCCACGCTCCTCGATGTCGCCAATGATTGTCACCGACCGCAACGGCGAACTGGCGCTCGTAATCGGCTCGCCCGGCGGCTCCTCGATCATCGGCTACGTCGCGCGCACCACGATCGGCATCCTCGATTGGGGTCTGACGCCGCAACAAGCGATCGATCTTTCCAACGCCACAGCGCGCACGTCATCGGTCGTTATCGAGCCATCGCGCCTGCCGGCAGGCATCGCCGACGCGATTACCGCGCGCGGCTGGCAGCTCCGCGAAGTCGGCGCCATGGAGGATTCCGGCATTCACGCCATTCGCGTCACGCCGCAGGGCCTCGTCGGCGGCGCTGACCCACGCCGCGAAGGCATCGTTGGTCACATTCAGCCAGCGCCTTAAAGCCCTAGATCAGCGATCATCCGTTCGCGGATCGCGACGGGCGCCGCGTCGAGTGTGCGCAGCGTGTTGCGTGTCTGCGACGGCGACATGTTCTCGATGACGACGAGCGATGTCGCGTCGTCTTCTCGCTGCGCTTCCTCATCCAGATTTTCCGAATCTTCGTCGGCGCCGCATGGACCGAGTTCGGTGCGCGAGTTGCGGCCGTGAACGATGATGACGTTGTCGTCGTCGCGCGCGCGCCGCACGCGCAGCTCATGCACCATCTCGGCGGCTTCCGCGATCAAACTCACATCGCCACAGCCGCGCACCTCGAGCGCGGACGCCCGGCCAGCAGCGGCGACGGCGTAAATCTCCCGCCCATCGCCGGTGTCGAAAATGTAGAGGTCGTAGCGCCGCGATGGCTGCGCCACGGCGACGCCCGCGATCATGACAACGAGTGCGGCTAACGCCCAACGCATGGATTTTCTCCGATATTTCTTGTTGGCGATGATTAATTATCGCCTGACAATAATATCATGACAAGTGTCAGTCGCGCGCGCCGGTCGGTTGGTCGCCGCTCACGCCGCTGGCAACGTGATCCGGAACGTCGTGCCCTCGGCGCCGGTCCGCGTCAGCTCCAATTCGCCTCCCATCGAGCGCGTGAGTTCGCGCGCGATCGCTAGGCCAAGCCCGGTGCCGCCCGCTTCCGGCGCTGCCGACACGAACGGCTCAAACAGACGCGCGCGCAAATTCTCGCGCACGCCAGGCCCATGGTCGATCACATCGATTTCACAGCGGCCCTCCACGCGCACGGCGCGGACAACGATCGTTTTGTCGCTGCGATCGTGATCCACCATCGCCTGCGCCGCGTTGCGCATCAGGTTGACCACAATGCGATTCAAGTGCTCTGCGTCCGCCACGCACGCCAGCCGCGGTTCGATGTCGCCGCGATAGCTTACGCCCTCAAAGCCACCGAGCGCGTCGCTCGCCGCATCCTCAGTTGCGACCGCAACATCGACCCGCTCCAGTTCCGGCGCTTTCTCATCCGCGCGTCCGTATTTCAGCGTGCTCGACGCGAGGCCGGCCGCGCGATCGATCGTGCGCTCCAAACGCGGCAATAAGCGGCGCACTTCCTCATCTTCGGAGTTTTTCAAACGATCGGCCACGAGTTGCGCTGTGGAGAGCATATTGCGCAAATCGTGGCCAATCCGCGCAACAGCGCCGCCAAGCGCTGCGAGCCGCTCGTTCTGCCGCAACGCGTTGCGAACCTGCTCGGCCATATCCGCGGCTGCGCGCTGCGCCCGGCCGATCTCGTCGCCGCGTGAACTACGGGGAAACGCGATCGACACGTCTTCGGGCTTGTCTCGGAAACGTTCTATGGCGCGCGTGAGATCGTGCATCGGACCGACGAACGCGAGCGTCAGCATGAAATAGATCAGCGCCGCCGCCGCGATCAGAATCCACGTCGATGCGAGCAGAAACTGTTGCGCGAATTCGTTCATGGCGCGCTTCAGCGGCGCTTCGTTCAGCACAATCTCGATGAACTCGCCGCTCTCAAAACGCGGCCGCGACAGCACCCGAAGCACCCGCCCCGGCGGCGCAAAGAAGCTCTCCACCGCCCACCAGAACGGGCGCGCCTCGTCGGCCTGCGTATAATCGTAGGTCACCAACGGTTCGGTCGGCACGACATTCGGATCTTCCAACAGCAGCACCCGCTCGCCGGCCCGCTGCAGCGCAGCGCGCTGCACTTCGGCGTTGGTCAGCAATTCGTACTCAAGCGATTCCGCGATCTCGAGATCGGGGGAAACCTCCAGCGCCAGCGCCGCGATCTGCGCCAGGTTCATGCGTTCCCGCAGCCATTGCTCGTGGAACCCGGCCAGGGCGCCCGCAAACACTAGCGCCTCGCCCACCAGCACCGCGATCACGGTCAGCCCGAGCAGGCGGCCGGCCAAGCTGTCCACGAAGTTGCGGATGCTCTGGATCGGACCCGGCCGGCTCGGCGAAATGTCGGGATTGGCCATCGTCTCCAAGCCCTTAGCCCAAGGGCAAGCCCTTGTCCCCGGCGGGAACCGTTGGGAGCCGCTGGGAACCGCAACAGTAATTTCATTCGCAGAACGAGGGTTCCCCGCTATGGATATCGTCGGCCTCGTTATGGCTTGCTGGCGATTGGAGTGCCTGCTCCCGCCCCCTCCCCAAGGAGCGCCCCATGTCCACCGAGAAACGGACCCTGTCGCGAACGCTCGTCTACTTTGGCGCCCTCTGGGCGGTCGCTATCGTCTTCATCATCATCCAGGCCCTAGTTCAGGGCTGATCATCTTGACGCTCGGGAGGCGCTGGGGTAATCCCCGCGCCTTCATTTTTACTGCCCAAAAGAGATCGAGGCGCGTCGTGAGCACCAAGCGGACCTATCAGCCGAGCCGGCTCGTGCGGAAGCGCCGCCATGGATTCCGCGCCCGCATGGCCACCGCTGGCGGCCAAAAGGTGCTGGCGCGCCGCCGCGCCAAGGGCCGCAAGAAGCTCTCGGCCTGATCCCGGCGCCGGGGTACATCTCCGGCAAAATGAGCCAAACCAGCCTCCAACGTCTGACCAAGCGCGCCCAGTTCCTGCATGTGCGCGCTGGCGTTCGCGCGGCCCGGCCTAATCTCCTGGTCGAGGCCCGCCGCCGGGCCGAGGACGGCCCCATGGGCATCGGCTTCACCGCCAGCAAGAAGGTCGGCGGGGCCGTCATCCGCAACCGCGCCAAGCGCCGGCTCCGGGAGGCCGCGCGCCAGCTTTTGCCGAAACATGGCCTGGCTGGGGTCGACTACGTCCTGGTGGCGCGTCAATCCACCCCGGACGCCGACTGGGCGGCCTTGCTTGACGATCTTAAGAGCGCGTTGTTAAGGCTCGCCGCCGACTTGCAAGCCGGCGCGACATCCGAGCGCCGCCCGCGCGCGCAATCCCACCCTGAGCGCGAAACGCCGACCGAAAGCGATTGACCCAAAATGCAACCTAGCGGCGGGCAAGGGCCCAACGAGACGAGAAACGTGATCCTGGCGATCGTGTTGTCGATCGGGATTTTCATCGGCTTTGACTTTTTCTATGCCGGTCCCGCCCGCGAACGCGCGCAGGCCGAGCGCGCCCAGATCGAGCAGTCGCAGGACGCGGCGCGGACAGCGGAAGCGCAAGGCGACGCCATCGGCACGCCGGATGCGCCGAGTTCGACAGAGCCCGTGCAGCGTGAACAGGTGCTCGCAGCCACCACCGCCTCGCGCGTCCCGATTGACACCGGCGCCGTCGATGGCTCGATCTCGCTCGAAGGCGCGCGCATCGATGACCTCAACCTGCGCGGCTATCACCGCACCGTGGATGACAGCAGCCCGGAAGTGACGCTGCTCGCGCCGAGCAACACTGAATTCGGCCACTACGCCTTCTTCGGCTGGGAAATGCAGTCCGGCGAGGCGGTGTCCACCGTTGCTGACGCGCGTTCGGCGTGGTCGCTTGGTGAAGGCGCCGCGACGCTTACACCGCAAACGCCGGTGACGCTCAGGCTCGACGCCGGCAACGGCGTCACCGTCGTACGCACCATCGCGATCGACGAGAACTTCATGTTCACGATCACGGATGTCGTGACCAACACGTCGGGCGGCGCCCTTGCCGTGCGCCCGTTTGGCACCGTTCGCCGCGAGGGCATGCCAGAAGACTACGTGCGCAACCAGATTGTGCACCAAGGCCTCATTGGCGCCTTCGGCGAAAACAACAGTTCACATCAGGTCACGTTCGAGAACGCCGGCAAACACGTCCGCGATCGCGGACGGGGCCGCGTCGGCGCGGATGAGCGCATCGAAGACATGCAGGGCCAAGGCGGTTGGCTCGGCATCACCGACCACTACTGGCTCACCGCAATCATCCCCGCGCAGAACGAGCGCACCTCGACCTACTTTGACGCCGGCGCCGACGGCGCGACCAACGAATACCGCGCCGCTTATCGCGGCGATTGGCATCAAGTCGGCGCCGGCGCGCAAGTCACCTACACGCAGCATCTGTTCGCCGGCGCCAAGCGTTATGATTTGCTGAACGACTACCAGCAGGCGCTGGAGATCCCGCGTTTCATCTGGGCGATCGACTGGGGCAATTTCTATTTCCTTACGCGTCCTTTCTTCGCGATGCTGCATTGGTTCGGCCAGACCTTCGCCGGCTGGGGCATCATTTTCAATTTCGGCCTGGCGATTCTGGCGTCCACTGTCGTCGTCAAATTGCTGCTGTTCCCGCTCGTGTACCAATCCTTCAAGGCGATGGCGAAGATGCGCGGCATGCAGCCGAAGATGAAGGAACTCCAGGAGCGCTACGCCGCCGACAAGCAACGGCAGCAACAAGAACTGATGCGCCTTTATCAGACCGAGAAGATCAATCCAGTTTCGGGCTGCATTCCGATCCTGTTGCAAATTCCGGTGTTCTTCGCGCTCTACAAAACGCTTACCGTCACCATCGAAATGCGGCACGAACCGTTCGTGGGCTGGATCCAAGATCTCTCAGCGCGCGATCCGACGTCGATCTTCAACCTGTTCACCCTGCTGCCATTCGACCCGTCAACTGTGCCGTTGATCGGCGGGTTTCTCATGATCGGCGTTTGGCCGATCCTGTACGGGCTCTCGATGTGGGCGCTGCAGGCGCTGTCGCCGCCGCCGACCGACCCGGTGCAGGCGCAGATCTTCCGCCTGCTGCCGATCCTGTTCACCTTCATGTTCGCCGCCTTCCCGGCGGGCCTGGTGATCTACTGGACCTGGTCGAACACGCTCTCGATTCTGCAGCAATACGTCATCATGCGCCGGCAAGGCGTCGAGACGCAGCTCGACACGTTCCTAAAGAAACGATTCGGGAAGAGTGAACCGAGCGCGGCGGAATAGTGTGACGCCGGAGGAAGAAGCCGAGTGGCTCGAAACGGGCCGCCTGTTGTTCGCGGGACAAATCGAGTTCGAGCGCGGCGTGCCAAGCATGGAGTTCCTGCCGGACTCTTCGCTGCCTGAAGTTGCGTTCGCGGGGCGCTCGAACGTGGGCAAGTCGAGCCTCGTCAACGCCATCACCGGACGATTGAAACTCGCGCGCGCCTCCACCGAACCCGGCCGCACGCGTGAACTCAACTTCTTCCGCGTTGGCGACACGCTGCGCCTGGTTGACCTCCCCGGCTACGGCTACGCCAAAGCCGGCCGCGCCGACATTGAACGTTGGACCGCGCTCACGCGGGATTACCTGCGCGGGCGCCCGTCGCTGAAGCGCGTCATCCTGCTGATCGATTCACGTCACGGCCTGAAGCCGCATGACAAGGATGTCATGGATGCGCTCGACACATCGGCCGTCACCTATCAACTCGTGCTCACCAAAGCCGACAAGCTGAAGCCAACCGAACTCGCGGAGACCGCAGCGGCCACCACTGCAGCCATCGTAAAACGGCCAGCCGCACATCCCGAGGTGATCTCGACCTCTTCTGAAACCGGCCTGGGGATTGAGCGTCTGCGCGCTGAAATCGCGGCCTTGGCCTAGGGCGCGTTACCGCTTAGGAACCGCCCGTGAGCAAGCTTCCTCCGAAGGATCGCCTGAAGGCGCTCGAAGACGGTCTGACCAAGGCGAAGACACTCGCCGAGGCGCTGCCGTTCATCCAAATCTACGACCGCGAGATCGTGGTGGTGAAATATGGCGGTCACGCCATGGGCGACACAGAAACCGCCCGCAAATTCGCCGCAGACGTCGTCCTTTTGAAGCTGGTGGGCCTTCACCCCGTCGTCGTGCACGGCGGCGGCCCGCAGATCAGCCGCATGCTCGATCGGGCGGGCGTCAAATCGCAATTCGTGGACGGGCTTCGCGTCACTGACGCGGAGACGATGGAAGTGGCGGAGATGGTGCTCTCGGGCAGCGTCAACAAAGAACTCGCGCACCTGATCACGGCTGCCGGCCGCGAAGCGGACGTGCGCGGCGTTGGCTTGTCGGGCAAAGACGCGCGCCTGATCACCGTCGAGAAAGCCGTGCGCACGCGCAAGGATCCCGACAGCATGATCGAACAAGTGGTCGATCTCGGCTTCGTCGGTGAACCCACCGAAGTCGACCCGACTTTGATTCAGGCGCTGATCAACGCGCCGGAAGATTATATCCCAGTGATCGCGCCGATCGGTGTTGAGAAAGACAGCGGCAAGACCTACAACATCAACGCCGATACCGCCGCCGGCGCCGTCTTCAAAGCGCTCAACGCAAAGCGCTTCCTGCTGCTTTCAGACATCCCTGGCGTGCTCGATGGCAATGGCGAGCTAATCGAGAAGATGACGGTCGCCGAAGCGCGCAAGCTGATCGAAACAGGCGTCGCCACGGGCGGCATGATCCCGAAACTTGAGACCTGCATCAGCGCGCTCGAAGGCAACGAGAGCGAAGCCGAACATTCCGAACACAAACCGGCCGCCGTCATCCTCGACGGGCGCACGCCGCACGTCCTGCTTATGGAACTCTTCACAGAACATGGCGCTGGCACGCTCATTCATTAGACCGGGCGTTCTCGCCGCGATCGTATGCGCTGCTTTCGCGGCGCTGCTTGCGTTCGCCGGTCACGCCACCGCGCAACAGCAACAGCGCCAAGCCAACGGCTGGCAGCTGTGCAACGAAACCAGCTTCGTGCTCGAAGCCGCCACTGGCCGTCCCGACGGCCGCGCCATCGTCGTGCAAGGCTGGACCCGGCTCCGCCCGGGTGAATGCCGCATCTCCGTCGGCGCTCCACTCGCGCGCGGCACGCACTATCTCTACGCCCGCACTTCCTCGGCGCATCGCGGGGGCCGCCGCCAATGGGGCGGTGACGCCCGGCTCTGTGTGGACTCCTCTTCCTCCTTCACCATCGAGAACCCGCCGCAATGCGCGGCGATGAGCCTCGACGAACGCCGCTTCCGCCGCGTCCAGATCAATAAGCGCGACAGCTGGCGCACCTCATTCGCGGAAGCCACACCCTACACCATCGCGCGCGCGCGCCAGATCGGCCTGCAGCGCCTGCTCGATGACGCCGGCTACGATCTGCGCGAAGGCCGCCGCGGCGCCGATCCGCGCCGCATCGCCCAAGCCATCGCGCAATTCCGGCAATCGGCGCGCCTCGCGCCGAGCGCCAGCGAAAACCAGCTGATCGACGCGCTCGAAACCGCGGCGCGCCGCCGCGCACAGCAAGTCGGCCTCACGCTCTGCAACCGCGCCCGCGGCCGCATGTGGACGGCTGTTGCGCGCCGCCGTGGCGAAGGCTGGGAAAGCCGCGGCTGGTGGCCGCTCAATCCCGGCGGCTGCGTCCGCACCATCGATGAAGTGCTGATCCAGGAAGTGTACTTTGTACACGCGAGCCTGGAAGCGCCTGACGGCATCCGCCAACTCGCCGCCGGCGGCGAGCCGTTCTGCACCAGCGGCGCGCGCTTCGCGATCCTCGGCCGCGAAGCCTGCGAGACGCGCTACTACGACACCATGCTGTTCACCCCGATCTCTGCACGCAATCGCGATGGCCTGGTTGTGGACTTCGAAGACCGCGACTTCCTGCCTGTCGGCGAAGAGCCGCGCGCGCTGCAAGTCGCGCGAGACGCGGGCGACGCGCCTACCGCGCGTGACGCGCCCCGCCGCGGCCTTGTGCCGGAGAGCGCGGACACTCAGGATCGCGGCAGCGGCGATTGATGAGCCTCGCGCACATCGACGTCTGGGTGTTCGATCTCGATAACACGCTCTACCCCGCGCCGGTGCTCTACGACGAGATCGGCGAGCGCATGACGGCCTACATCGCCCGCACGCTCGGTGTCGAAACCGATGCCGCGCTCGAGCTGCGCGAGCGCTACTTCCACGAATATGGCGCGACGATCGTTGGCTTAGTCCGTCACCATGCTATCGACGCGCCGGATTTCCTGCGCGACGTGCACACGGCGGACCATTCCGTGTTGATGATCGATCCAGAATTGCGCGGCTTGATCGAGGCGCTGCCAGGCCGGCGCATCATCCACACCAATGGCGGCGGCGGTCACGCCGAGCGCGTGCTCGCAAGCCTCGGCCTCGCCGATCTCTTCGACACTGTGTTCGACATTGAAAGCGCGGGGCTCGCGCCAAAGCCGCAACGCGAAAGCTACGAGCGCCTAGTGCAGGCGTGCGGCTTCGATCCACGCAAAGCCGTGCTGATCGAAGACTCGCTCCGCAATCTGCCGCCGGCGCACGCCATGGGCTTCACCACCGCCCTCATCGGCGCCGACTGCCCCGAACCGCGTCCAGCGTATGTCGATTACTGGTCGCGCGATTTGAAGCACCTGCTCAGCGATTGGATCGGCGTTGCCTCGCCGACCCAAGCACCGTAATTCCTTCCCATGGCCCACGACCAACTCGCCCAACAAATCGAAGCCGCCTGGGAACGGCGCACCGAGCTTTCGCCGCAGAGCAAAGGCGCCGACGTCGAAGCCATCGAAGCAGCACTTGAGCTACTCGATAGCGGCCAGGCGCGGGTCGCGGCGCGCGCTGACGGAGCATGGACAACGCAGCAATGGCTGAAGAAAGCCGTGCTGCTTTCCTTCCGCATCACTGCAAACCAACTCATCGGCGCCGTCGGCGGCAACGGTGATCCGTCGCCCGGCCCCTATTGGGACAAGGTGCCCTCCAAATTCCTCGGTTGGAGCGACGCCGCATTTGAGAAGGCCGGCTTCCGCGCCGTGCCGGGCGCGGTCGCGCGCCGCGGCAGCTTCATCGGTAAGAACGTCGTGCTGATGCCGTCGTTTATAAACATCGGCGCTTACGTCGATGAAGGCACGATGGTGGACACCTGGGCCACCGTCGGTTCTTGCGCACAGATCGGCAAGAACGTGCACATCAGCGGCGGCGCTGGCATTGGCGGCGTGCTGGAGCCGATCCAAGCCAACCCCACCATCATTGAAGACGGCTGCTTCATCGGCGCACGTTCGGAAGTCGCCGAGGGCGTGATCGTGCGCGAAGGCGCGGTGCTGGCCATGGGTACCTTCATCAGCCAATCGACCAAGATCGTCGACCGCGAGACCGGCCAGTTCACGCGCGGCGAAGTCCCCGCCTATAGCGTAATCGTGCCCGGCTCGATGCCAGACCCGCGCGGCCACGGCCCCAGCCTCGCATGCGTCGTGATCGTCAAACGTGTCGATGCACAGACGCGCGCGAAAACTGGTGTGAACGAGCTACTGCGCGACTAGCGCCCGGCTTCCAGCGTAACACTGATTTCAGTGCCGTCCGTGCCGGTTTGCGTCCAGGTATCGCCGACGTTTTTGTCTGCAGCTATCGCCGTGCATTGCGGCGCGGCGCCGCTTGGCGGGATCAAGCAGAGCTGACCGTCCGCGATGGTGTAGGTGCCGGCCATGGTCGAACCGCCCGGCGCAACGCCGCCGAAGGTGCCGTCTTCGTTGAACTGATAGCGGACCACGGCGCCGTCGGCTCTGGTGACCACGAACGTGTTGCCGTAGCCGTTCTGGATCGTGTCCGCGAACGCAGCGCCGCCGCCCAGGGCCACACCAAACGCAAGCACCACAGCAAATCTCTTCATCGTTTCCTCCACCATTATTGTTATGCGACCGCAGCTGCGGCTTTGCTCTTCGTAATCGGCACCCAGCGCTTGTAGGTCAAGCACCGCCACATCCATTCCAACGGCCCCATCGCGAACATCGAGAGCCACAGCGGCGACCAAATCAGCTCCGCCAGCCACACGCCGCCGACGACAAGCCAAAGCTCGGGCCGCGAGATTTCGCCGAAATGGCCTAAATGCCAGAAGGTCGTCGTCATGATCAGCGATTGAGCGATGTAGTTGGTGAACGCCATGCGCCCGGTCGCAGCTAGTATCTTGAGCAAAAAGCCGAGTACACCCGACTTCATGATCAGAATGAGCAAGCTGACATAGAACAGCGTCCCGAACGGCGACGCCAGTGACAGCACCAGCATGCCCTCGCCTTGCACCTGATGGCGGTCAAACCCAGACTGGAACTCACGCAGGCCTTCCATCCACGTCACCGCAAAGGAAGCAGCGCCGAGCACAAGGAAAACCACATAAACCCAGACCGGGCTGCGCGCGGCCAGGAAGCCCCACTTGAACAGCGCAAGGCCAATCATCATCACACCCGCTGTGCGCGGGATAATGAACAATGACTGACTAGCAAACGCGGCCCACCATTCAAAATTGGTGGAGACCGTGCTGACAAAGCCGCCGGTGATCCGCGCTTTGAGCGCGGCGAATTCCTCGGGCGTCACCGCGAACGCCGCCGCCTGCTTTGCGGCAAGCTCCGCCGGCATGTGATCACCGCCCAGCATCATCAACCCGAGCAGCCCGCTCAAGCTGAGGGTGAGGATGAGGCCGACGATCAGGAGCGTCATCGGCCGCCACGAGCGCGCCAGCAACACCAGGAAGCCCGTCAGCGCGTACACCAACAGAATGTCGCCATACCAGATCAGCGCGCCATGGATGAGCCCAAACAACACCATCCAGCCGAGCCGCCGGCGCAGCTGCTTGCCCTTTTCTTTGTCGCTACGTTCACCGCCGACAAGATAGATGCTGACGCCGAACAGCATCGAGAACAGCGTGATGCACTTGAACTCGAAGAACGTGTACATGACGAGCCACGACCACAGCGTGCTCTCGTCGATCGACAAATGCGGCACTGAATTAGGCAAAATCGCCGCCTGCCACACCGACGCGAAGTACGGTGCGTTGACGATCAAGATGCCCAGGATCGCGAAGCCGCGCAGAACATCCAGGCTTTCGATTCTCGGCGTACCTTCGGTCGTCAGGCTCATGGCGACGCTTCCCCCGCTCTCGATCCAAGGCTAGATCGCAGTGATGGCCGACACTATCGCCGATCCCATTCCGCTCGCCCAGGCCCTAATGCGCCGTCCGTCGATTACACCGGCGGAAGCTGGGGTTATGGACATCGCCGAGCAGGCGCTGACGAAGCTCGGCTTCCGCACCAAGCGCTACAGGTTTGGCGTTGTGGAAAATCTTTATGCGCGCCTTGGCAATGCGGCGCCGAATTTTTGCTTCGCCGGGCACCTCGATGTCGTCCCGCCGGGCGAAGGCTGGACCAGCGATCCGTTCGCCGCCGACATCCGCGACGGTGTGCTTTACGGGCGCGGCGCCACTGACATGAAGACCGCCATCGCCGCCATGATCGCGGGTACAGAGAACTTTTTGCGACAAGGCGCCCCGCGCGGCTCGATCTCGTTCTTGCTCACATGCGACGAGGAAGGCCCCGCGATCGACGGCACCAAGCGCGTGCTCGAAGCGCTCGCCGAAGAGGGCGAGAAGATCGATCACTGCATCGTCGGCGAACCGACCAGCGAGACCAGCGTCGGCGATATGATCAAGAATGGCCGCCGTGGCAGCCTCAACGTCGCCATCACCATGGATGGCAAACAGGGCCACGTCGCCTACCCGCACCGCGCAGCGAACCCCGTGACGCCATTGTTGCAAACGCTCGCGGCGCTGAAAGCGCGCAAGCTCGACGACGGAGCACCGGGTTTCGATGCGTCAAACCTGGAAGTCACCAGCATCGACGTCGGCAATCCGGCGCACAACGTGATCCCGCAGAAAGCCGCCGCGAAGCTCAACATTCGGTTCAACACCAACCATACCGCTGAAACGCTGTTGGCTTGGATCGATGAGACCGCGAAGGCCAACGCCGACCGCGCCGGCGTGAGCTACGCGCGCGTGATCCCGTCTCAGAGCCTGGCGTTCTACACCGACCCCGGCCCGTTCACCGATCTCATCGTCGCGTCGGTCGAGGAAGCCTTCGGCATCCGCCCCGTCCTCGCCACCACTGGCGGCACCTCCGACGCGCGCTTCATCCGCCTCTATTGCCCGGTCGCCGAACTCGGCCTTCGCAACGAGACCGCGCACATGGTCGATGAGAATTGCGCCGTCGATGACGTCCGCGCGCTTGCGCGTTGCTACGAAGCGGTGCTGCGCCGCTACTTCGCGTAATCCACGCGCAGCAGATACAGGCCGTCGGACGGCGCTACCGGACCACAGCGCGTGCGATCCGCGGCGGCGAGCGCGTCCGCCACATCCTGCGCACTCATCTTGCCCAAGCCGACCTCAACCAACGTCCCCACCGTCGAGCGCACCTGGCGGTGCAAAAAGCTCCGCGCCTCGCACCACACCCGGATTGTCTCACCATCGCGAGAAACGTCGAGACGGTCGAGCGTCTTCACCGGGCTCTTGGCTTGGCAGTGACTGTCGCGAAACGTGGTGAAGTCGTGGTGACCGATCAGTCGCTGAGCCGCAGCGTGCATGGCATCAACATCGAGAGCGCGCGAAACACACCACACAAGCCCCCGCGCAAGCGCCGCAGGCGCACGGCGATTGAGGATCGAATAGAGGTACACGCGCCGCACTGCGTCGAACCGCGCATGAAACTCCGGCGCAGCTTCTTTGACGCTCAACACGGAAACGGGATGCGGCCTCACTAAGGCGTTCAAACCATCGCGGACACGGTCAGTCGATACCGTCTTGTCGATGTCCACATGCGCGACCTGCGCCATCGCATGCACGCCTGAGTCAGTGCGCCCCGCTCCAACCACTTCAGCCCGTACGCCCGTTAGCTGTTCGACAGCATCCTCAAGCACGCCCTGCACGCTAGCGCCATGAATGACGCGCTGCCATCCGAGGAAGGCGCGGCCGTCATACTCAAGCGTCAGCTTAAATCGCATCGCGGCCTCAGCCGCGCCGATATTCCAGCATCGTGCACGCGCGCGAATTCGCGGCGCCGGGTTGGCCGCCGGTCAGGCCCAGCAGCTTCATCACCGGTTCGCCCGGCCCGGCCGGCTCCCAGACCACCAAGAACGCCGGCGCATCGGCGCCGCACAGCCCGCCGCCGCCTTCCGGCTTGGTCTCGCTCACGACGCGATAGACCAGCACCCCCGGCTCCTCGACCGGTATGCTCAGCAGCGCGCGCAGCGTCTGCCCGCCGACTTGCGTCGCCGGCGACACCGAGCCCGTGATTTCTGACTCCACAACCAAACCATTGCCGCCGCGCAGCGTCAGCACTTCCTGCGCGTCGCCGTCAGCGTTCCCGGCGTCTGGTAGGCGCAGCGACACTGAGACTGAGAGTTCGCCCGCCGCCGCGCGCGCGCCATCGTTGGCGGCTGTAAATTGGCGCGCCGGTTCGTTTTCGGGCGCTGGCGCATCGAGCTGCGGAGCGTCCGCGCCGCCCGACGTCGACGCCTGCCGGTCGCACCCGGCGGCAGCCAGCGCCAAGACGATCAAAGCGATGCGCAATTTCATGAATCCCTCCGCGCCTTCGTCATAGCCGCTCGCCCCAAGAGCTTCAATCGGCGGCTTCAATCGAGCTATCTCAGCCGGATTCCTGCCGAAACCGGGGCGCCACGCAAATATGCCTCGGCCGCGAGCGGCGCGCGGCCTTCGCGTTGCACTGTCAGCAAGCGTACAGCGCCTGAACCACAGGCAATGAGGAGCTCGTCGTCGAGCGCTTCGCCCGGCTCGCCCTCGCCCCAACCGAGCCGCGAATGCAGCACCTTGATGCGCGCGCCGCCGAGTTCAAACCAAGCGCCAGGATGCGGCGACAGCCCTCGGATCATGCAATCGACTTCGCGCGCCGGACGCGTCCAATCGATCCGCGCCTCCGCCGGCGTGATCTTGTGCGCGTAGGTAACGCCCTCCTCGCCTTGTGGCGTTTCTCTCGCCTCTCCACGCTCCAGCTTGTCGAGCGTGTCGATCAAAAGTCCGGCGCCAAGTCCCGCCAATCTATCGTGCAAAGTCGACGAATTGTCCTCGGCATCGATCGGCGTTTCCGCGGTCGCCAGCACAGGCCCAGTATCGAGCCCTTCCTCCATCCGCATCACCTGCACGCCGGTGACGCGATCGCCCGCCATGATCGCGCGCTGGATCGGCGCGGCCCCCCGCCAGCGCGGCAACAGCGAGCCGTGGAGGTTGAACGCGCCGAGCCTCGGCGCTTCGAGGACCGGCTTAGGCAAGATCAGCCCATACGCGACCACGATCACCGCATCGAGCTGCAGCGCCGCGAACGTCTCCTGCTCCTCGGCGCGCTTCAAGCTCTTCGGCGTCCGCACCTCGATACCGCGCGAGGCGGCGAACGCATGAACGGGCGTCTGCCGCTCCTGCTTGCCCCGCCCCGCCGGACGCGGTGGTTGCGAATAGACGCAAGCCACCTCGTGGTCGGCGTCGAGCAACGCCTCCAGCGCGGGAAGCGCGAACGTAGGGGAACCCATAAAGGCGAGACGAAGACTCATTGCCGCCTCCTATAGCGGAACCCGCCGAGCAAAACGCGGGTTTGTTCCGCGATGACAGACGCGCAAGCTTGCCCAACCCAACCCGAGCCCGTTGCGGGACCATGGTCGCTGACACCGTCGCAATGGTGGTGCGTCGTGCAGGGCGTCGGCGCCACCGCCGAACGCGCGAACCTCGCTTTGATTTCCGCGGGCGTTGCGTTCTTCGCGCTGATGGCAGTGATCCCCGGTCTGGCCGCGGTTGCCGCACTGGTCGGCGTGTTCGGCGATCCGGCTTGGATCGGCCAGCAGATCGAAGCACTCGGCGGCATCGCGCCCGACGCAGTAGTCACGATCATCCACGAGCAGGTCTCGCGCTTATTGCTTGCGCAAGAAGACACGCTGCTTGCCGGCGCCGCTTTCAACCTGCTGCTTGCGCTGTGGAGCGCGGTGCAAGGCACGCGCTGGGTGTTGATGGCGCTGACCGCCGTCAATCGTCGCGCCGAACAGCGCAAAGTGCTGGGCCGCTTCCTCGCCGCTGGCATGTTCACGCTCTACGGGCTGGGCTTGAGCGTGCTCGCCGTCCTCCTGATGGGCGTGGCGCCCGTCGCGCTGACGCTGCTCAACCTCACCAGCGGCGTCGAAGTGTGGCTGTTGGTGCTGCGCTGGCCCGTGCTGGGTGGTGCTGCGATCGCGGTCGCGCTCATTCTCTATCGCTGGGGTCCGCGCCGGCGTCCGCCGCCGTGGCGCTGGCTGGTCCCGGGCGCCATCTTCGCTCCGCTGCTCTGGTTGATCGCCTCCAGCGCGCTGACATTCGCGCTGCGAGAGTTTCCCGCATTCGGCGCCGCTTACGGCTCGCTCGCCAGCGTCGTGGCGCTGCTGCTCTGGCTCTACATCACCGCGCTCGTGTTTCTGCTTGGCGGCGCGCTCAACGCGGAACTCGAATTCTTCGCACTTGGAAAACCGGCGCAGCCCGTAGTTGCGGGTGAGTCCATCGAGCCGCCGATCGCGGCGGACGGCGGCCAGAAACAAGTGACGGGGCGTTAGCGGCCTAAAGCCGATGCGCCTTTTCGTCGTCGGCGTCGCGCTTGGCCTTCTTCAGCCGCTGCAGCGCCTTCTCGCGCTTCAGTCGTGAGAGGTGGTCGATGAAGAGCACGCCTTCGAGGTGATCCATCTCGTGCTGGACGCACACCGCGTAGAGCCCCTCAGCATCTTCCTCGATCTGCTTGCCGTCATAATCGAGGTAGCGGAGCTTCACTTTGTTCGGACGCTCTACATCGTCGTAGATGTCCGGCACCGAGAGGCAACCTTCCTCGTAAGTGAACAGCTCGTCCGACGCCCAGAGGATTTCCGGGTTCACCAAATAGCGCGGTTCTTTGGGATCTTCGTCGCGCGAGAGATCCATCACGATGATCCGCAACGGCTCGCCGATCTGAACGGCGGCGAGGCCAATGCCGGGCGCCTCGTACATCGTCTCAAGCATGTCGTCCATCAGCGCACGATGCGCGTCGGTAACACCGCCTTCGACGGGCGCGGATTTTTGCTTCAGGCGCGGGTCGGGCGCGACGAGGATAGGACGGAGTGCCATGGGAACCTGAGGTATGAAGCGCCGCGCACGGCGTCAAGCAAACCGGTGCATAGCGGGGAACACGGGCGCCAAGTTGGCGTTAGCCATTCAGCGTGCGGGGCGTGGGCGAAAGCTCGCGCCTTTTCTCGTTTTCAGTTCCCGCTCAAGGAGTTTCCAGATGAAACGCTTCCTGCTCGCCTCGGTAGCGACGGTCGGCCTAACTTTCGCCGCGCTGCCGGCGATGGCGCAGGTGTCTGTTCCAGCGACCCCGCCGATCACAACGCCAACGGACACAGAACAGCCAACGGAACCCACCGCGGAACCGCAGGTCGGGACGGCGGGCGTAACCACCGAGGCCGAAACGGCCGCGCAGGCGCAAACGGCGACACCAGTAACGCCGCCTAGTGCCGTCCAAGCGCAAACAACGGGAGCGGCCCAGATGCAGACGCCAACGCCGGACGTGGCCGGCGCCGCGCCTCAAACGCCGCAGACGGCAGCTCCGCCGCTTCAAACCGCCAGCCCGGCCGTCCCTGCTCAAACCGAAGCGCAAACGGTGACGCCACCGGCGCCGAGCGCCACAACGCAAGCCGCGGCGCCTGATGAGGTGCAAGCCCAGGAAAATGCAGCGCTCGCGGTGCCCGTGACGGCCGCGACGGTGTGCGAAGCGCGCACCACGTCCGTGCATTTCGGCGCCCGCGGCAGCGCGCTAAGCCGCCAGAACCAAAATGCGATCGAATACGCCGCTGACGCCGCATCGGTATGCGATCTGCAAACGGTGACGATCGTCGATAGCGCGGAAGGCCGCACTTCGTCGCGTCGCGCCGCTGCAGTGCGCGCAACCTTGATCCGCCAGGGTATCCCAGCGGAGCGGATCACCGTGTCCCAGGAAGTGAATGCGGACGCGGAAGCCGCGAGCACCGGACGCCTCGATCTGCGCATGGCGTTCGCGGGTGTCGCCAATGGCGGCAGCCCTGCTACGGCGGCAGCCGCCGCGTCTGCGGCAGCAACGGGGCCTACGCCAACGCCGGCGCCGAACGCTCCGCCTACGGTCGCGCCCGAAACACCCGGTGTCGCCACGCCGCCCTCACCCGTGCCGCCAGAAGGCGGTCCGTCAGGTGAGGAAGATACGGACCCGACGCCGTCCACCTAAGGCGGGGCGTTAGGGGCAAGGGCCTGGCCGCATAGGTGGCTGGGCCCTTTTTCCTGCGCGATTGCCCAAAGCGCATCGGGTTGAACCGGCGCGGCGCGAGCGCCACAACGCCGGGCATGAACACCACGCAGCTCTTCACTCTCTCCGGCTTCGCCGCCATTGCCGGCGGCTTGCTCCGCATCACCGTCGCCTTTCCCGTCATCAGCGACGAGATCACGCTCCAATGGCTCTATACCGGCATCGACGTGCTGTTGACCTTCGGCATCATCGGCATCTACCTCGATCGCGCCGCGCGGCTTCGCATTCTAGGCTTCGCCAGCTTCGTCATCGCTCTGGCGGCGCTCTCCTTCATCGGCGGACCTGACGCAGATCCGTTCGGCTTCAGCACCTATGAGCAAGGCGCAGTCACGCTTACGATTGCGCTAGTGGGATTGAGCATCGCTTGGATCAGCGCCGGCGAGCGGCCGATCTTTGCACCGGTCTGCTGGTTTGCGAGCGTCGTCGCTGCAGGCGCGCTCGGGCTTTCGCCCGCGACTGAGCCATACGGCTTCATGGTCGCGGGCATCCTATTCGGCTTGGGATTTGTGCTAGCGGGCTACGATCTAGCGCGTCGCGGTTCGGTCGCTGCTGGCGACGCGTGAACGTTCACGCTGGCGATCGCTGATGAGCGCGTTGCGGCCATCGCGGCGATCGGCGACCAGATCGCTTGCCGCGTAAGGCGCGCTGCCCGGCTCCTGTCCGGCAATCTCCACTGCCACGATCCGCCCGTTTGCGTCACGCTGCACGGCGTTGACGCGGCCAACGACGGTCCCGTCATCACCACGTACTTCGATGCCGACGGCTGAATCGTTGAATTGCGCTTGTTGGGCCGCGGCGACGCCCGGTAAGCCGAGCGCTAGGGTGATCACAAGGGTTCGCAGCATTTGCGGTTTCCACGCTTTGGGCGCGGCCTCCAAGTTCCGGGGTTCGCGATAGAAACGCTTCACCCGACGCGGCGTTCCGCCCCTTGCCGAGGTTCCCCGAAACCGCGATATCAGCGCCGCAGGCAGGCGGCGGACGGCCGCCCCGCCAACCCGGTCAGGTCCGGAAGGAAGCAGCCGTAACGGGTTGCGTACGGGTCGCCGTCCTGTCTGCACCTTCTCCGATGGAAACGTCGAACCGGCAGCGGACTCTCGGGGCCGTTGGGAGGACGCCCGCCGCCGGTTCGGTTTAAGCCGCGTGTTCTTTGACACGCAGCTCACGGGCTTGGCGCGCGAGGCGCCCGGCCCAAGGACTTTGCGGCTTGTGCGCCAGCCGCTCAGCGGCGAACGCTTCCGCTGTCTGCGCGAACCCACCACGGAGCGCCGCGTGCAGCGCCGTTAGCGAGAGAACGTCACGCTGCGCATGGCTGCCGCCAAATCGCTGCGCGATGCCGCGGACGGATGCGATCTTCTCGACGCATTCGCCATATCGACCGGCTTCGAACGCCACGAACGCTTCCGCCAACGGCAGGCCGACTTTGCGCGTCATGTAGCCATTATCGCCGCCATCGGCCGCCGCCTGCCGCATCGCCTTCAGCGTGCGCTCTGCATCCGCCATGCGGCCGGCGCCGAGGAAGGCCATGATCGCATGCAAATCGTTGAACGCGTAGAACGCATCCTCGCCAGCACGCTCCCAGCATACCGCCAGCGTGGCGAACCGATCGCCAGTGTCGACGCCTTCGAGCTTCAAGCGCCACAGCATCGCCGAGGCATCGAGCCACTCCATCAGGACCTGCTGATCCGGATTGGGCCGCACTTTTTCGTCGAACAGCTTCAGCACTTCGGCGATGTCGCCGCGATCGAGGTACAAAAGCCCGAGGTGCCACCAATTGTGATAGGCAAACCCGCTGTCCGGCGCCCACTGATGCGCGCTGTCCGCCAACCACGGAATGCCGGTATCGAGATCGCCGCGCATTTCGTTGACGTGCGCCACCGCATGCACCGCCCAGCCATCGCGCGGATCGATCTCAACCGCCTGGCGGCCATAGATGTCGGCGCGGGCATAGTCGCCGCATTCCTCTAGGCCAAACGCGGCCATGCCGAGGATGTAGCTGTAACCGTCCTCACTGCTCTTGAACGCGCGCATCGCCTGCAGCGGCCAGTCGCGCAATTCGCTTTGCAGGCCAAGGAAGAAGCAACCGACGTGCGCGTACTGTAGCGCCAGCACATCGCGCGGATTCTCCTGCGCGACGCGAGCGAAGCGCGCCGTGCCGTCGGCGTAGCGGCCTTCGGCCCAATCTTGCGCGCCTTTCAGCAGCGCAGAGTCGCGCTCGTTCAAGTTGGCGGCAGCGCCGGCGCGGAGGCTCTTTGCCGTTTCTTCGCCATAAGCCTTGTCCGTCGCGGTCACCAAGAGTCCCGCGCGCGCTGCCCAGGCGCCGCCGAACTCCGGATCTTCCTCAAGCGCCGCATCCAGCGCCGCGATCGGATCGCCGCGATAGACGCGGATAAGGTCGAGCGCCTCGTTGTATCTGGCGACTGCGGCTTCGGACTTGGTAGAGGCGGCGTTGCCGTAGCGGTCTTTCAACATTGGAAAATCTCCGGGGGAGCGAGCGGGTCAGATCAGGCGAACGGCAGTTCGCCGTGGGCGACGTACGCCTTGCTCAGCGCGCCCAGGCCGCTGTGCCAAAAGACGATGATCGACACCAAAACGGCTACGCCGCGTGACATGACTGAATTCCTTGCTTTCGATACCGGACACCGCGTCCGGATGGCGAAAGGTGTATTCTTCGGGCCCGCGTCGAGATAGAAAACTCATGGTGCGGCTCTCGCACATTTCTAATTTCGCTTTGAAATTCGGCTGTTACAGCTGTCACATACGAACGGGTCGCGACTGCGTTTGATAACGGACGCGAGAGAACCGTACTCGCAGTACAGTACTTATGGTTTGGTTTTGAGATGAGCGTGAAGGTTTTGAGCAAGGGCGAGGCGACGCGCGGGCGCATTCTCGACATCGCGCAAGACGCGGTGCTCGCGAAGGGCTTCGCCGGCACTTCGCTCGACGAGATCATCGCCGAAGCGGCCATCACCAAGTCAGGCTTCTTCTACCACTTCAAGGACAAGAACGATCTCGCCAAGGCGCTCCTGCAGCGCTACCTCGACGAGGAATGGAGAGTGTTCGACGGCCTGTTCAAACAGGCTGACGAGCTGAGCGACGATCCGCTTCATAGCTTTCTCATTTTCCTGAAGCTGTTCGCCGATCTCACCAACGATCTGCCGAACGGCCATCCTGGCTGTCTGGTAGCGTCCTACGTCTATCAGGATCACCTTTTCAGCCGCGAAGTCCGCACGATGTCGGAGGAAGGCCACCGCATTTGGCGCAAACGATTCCGCGAGCGGCTAGATCCCATCGCCGTGCGTTACCCGCCACGCATCGACGTCAGCCTCGACGACATGGCCGACATGCTCTCGGCGATGGTGGATGGCGCAATCATTCTGTCGAAGAGCTTGCACGAGCCCGGCGTGCTGCCGCGCCAAATCTTGCAATATCGCTCGTACGTGAAGCTTGTCTTCGGCGGCTAAGCCGCGACCCGCGCCGGTGCGGATTTCGCCGGCAGGTAGAGCGTAAACGTCGAGCCCTGCCCGAGCTTGCTGTGCGCTTGTACATCGCCGCCCATCGCGCGCGCGAGCCGTCGTGTGATCACCAGGCCCAGGCCCGCGCCGTCATGCGCACGCGTATGCGAAGCATCGATCTGCACGAACGGCTGGAACAGGCGCTCCAGTTGTTCAGCGTTCATGCCCGGCCCTGTGTCCTTCACCGAAATTGCAAAGCCCGGCACACTGCCGATCCGGCATGCACGCGCATCAAGCGCAACCACGCCATTCTGCGTGAACTTCGCTGCGTTCGAGAGCAGGTTCAGCACGCACTGGCGTACGCGCGTTTCGTCGGCGACCAGCGTCTCCACCCCGGGCGCAATGTTCACCTGACACACCGTGCGTTGCTTGGTGGCCGTCGGCCGCACCGTGTCCATTGCGCCGCGCAGCAGCACATGCAGATCGATCGGCGTCGGCCGAAGATCGAGCCTGCCCGCTTCAATGCGCGACAGATCTAGCACTTCGTTGATCATCGCCAACAGGTGGTTCGCCGCGTTGCGAATGCGATCAAGGTCTGCGGCGCTGCTGCCAGTCTCACCGCTTTCCAGATCTTCCTGGACGATCTCGGCATAACCAATCACGGCATTGAGCGGTGTGCGCAATTCGTGGCTCATATTCGCCAGGAACATTGACTTCGCCTTGCTCGCCGCCTGCGCGCGCTTGGTGGCGACGGCGAGTTGCGTCGTGCGCTCCCGAACGCGCCGTTCGAGATCCTCGGCCGCGGCTTCGGCATTGAGGCGTGCGCCGATCAAATCGCCGAAACTGGCCGCGCCCGCTCGCGCCGCCATGATGGCGTTCACGCCCAGCAAACCGGCCATGATCGCCAGCACCACGCCAGAAAAGCCTGAGCCGAACGCATAGGCGTTCATCGCCAGACCTACGATTACAGCGGGGATCGTCCGCACGATCATCGCTGGCGTCATGACGTGAAGCGTGGCGCAAATCAGTGCTGTGCCGGCGCAGAACAACAAGCCGATCAACGGCGCCGGCTGCGGGGCGAAGGCGAGCGCTGCGTACGGCGCGACATAGGCCGCCGTGATCGCCGCGAGCGACCAGATGTGCCGATTGACGGCCGCGCGGATGGTGGCGTCGTCGAGATCGTCCAAACGCGCGCACAGCCGGGTGAAAGCAGCCTGCGTTCGCAGGTCGAGCAGCGCCCCGACAATCGCGCCGGTCGCGCATAGCGCCCACCACCAGCCGGGCGTCAACAGTGCGACCAGGATGGGCGTCAGCCCAACCGAGACGTAGCGAACCGGGCCGTGGCGGGTCCAAGCCAGTTCCGCGAAGCGGCGGACGGTGAGCACCCACACGCGGTGCGACGCTGGCCCACTGCCCACTGCCAAGGTTCGCCCCAAAATTCTGCGATATCAGTATTGCCTGTGTGGTAGTGCCATTCTGGTAAACGGCAGCCTTACGCCGCTGCCGGAGGGGTCGTATTTCCGGCCGAAAGCCTTAGGTTTGGCGGGTGAGCGAATCCAATTCTCCAGGCCTTTTCGGCGACGAACCGGACGGCGGCTATGTCGTTCTGGCTCGGAAATATCGCCCAAAGACGTTCGCCGACCTGATCGGCCAGGAAGCGATGGTCCGCACCATCGCCAATTCCTTCGCGCTCGGCCGCATCCCGCACGCCACCATGCTCACCGGCGTCCGCGGCGTCGGCAAAACCACCACCGCCCGCCTGCTCGCCCGCGCGCTCAACTACAAGTCCGGCGCCATCAATGGCCCGAGTGTTGAACTCGACCCGATGGGCGAGAACTGCCAGGCCATCATGGAAAGCCGCCATCCCGACGTGTTCGAGATGGATGCCGCCTCCCGCACCGGCATCAACGACATTCGCGAAATCCTGGACAGCGTCCGCTACGCGCCCGTGATGGCGCGCTACAAAGTCTACATCATCGACGAAGTGCACATGCTCTCGACGCAAGCCTTCAACGGCTTGCTGAAGACGCTGGAAGAGCCGCCGCCGCACGTGAAGTTCATCTTCGCGACGACGGAAATCCGCAAAGTGCCGGTGACGGTGCTCTCGCGCTGCCAACGCTTCGATCTGAAGCGCATCGATAGCGAGCGGCTCGCCGAACACCTCGCCAGCATTTGCGCGAAGGAAGGCGTAAAGGTCGATACCGATGCGCTCGCTCTGATTGCCCGCGCGGCCGAAGGCTCGGCCCGCGACGGCCTCTCCTTGCTCGATCAAGCTTTGGTGCAAAAGCCCGGCGCATCAGTCTCCGCCGCTGATGTGCGCGACATGCTCGGCCTCGCCGATCGCGGCCGCGTGCTCGACGTGTTCGAAGCCATCGCCAAAGGGGACGCCAAGGCCGCGATCACGGACGTACGCAACCAATACGACAGCGGCGCCGACCCAACGCTCATTCTCCGCGATCTCCTCGATGTCGGTCACGAAGCCGCGCGCGCTCAAGCGCTCGGCGCCGATGCCCGCATCATTGGTGGGGCCGATTGGGTCGAGCGCGTGCGTGGCTTGGCCGAACAGCTCTCGCCCGCGCAACTTTCGCGCTTGTGGCAGATGCTGCTGAAGGCGCTAGAAGAAGCCGGCAAGGCCCCAGACCCCATCGCCGCTGTTGAAATGGCGATGGTGCGCTTGTGCGCCGCGCAATCGCTGCCGCCGCCAGAGGAAGCCGCGCGCCTGCTGCGCGATGGCGCGTCTTGGACCGCCGGCGTCTCGCCGGCGGGTTCAGCGCCGTCAGCGCAAAAGTCACCCACCGTGAACGCTGCGCCGGCGCAGCCTGTAGCAAACAAAACCGCCGGCGAGACGCCGGCGGTCCAAGCGCAGCCTCCCGCGCATACAGTCGATTCTCCGTTCCAAACGTTCGAGGACGTCACGAAGGCCGTCGCAGAGGAACGCGATATCGAGCTCGAACTCGCGCTGGAACGCCTCAAAGTCACGCGCTTCTCGCCGGCGGGCGAGGTCGTCTACATCGCGCATCCCGATCAGCCGCGCGATCTGGTGCGCCAGCTCAAAGCGTTCCTCGAAGAGCGCACGCCGTTCGAGTGGACCATCCGCTCCACCACCGAATCCACCGCGCCTATCGAAAGCCTCGCCGACCGCCGCAAACGCGAGGAAGCAAGAGCGCTTGAAGAGCTGAAGCGCCAGCCTTTCGTTGCTGAAGCGCTGAAGCATTTTCCCGGCGCGGAAATCGCCAAGGTGACGCAACCGGTTGAAGACGGCGGCGGCGATGTTGCACCCTTCCCGCAACGCGATGCGCCCGCGCCCTCCCCGGCGCGCAAAAAGGAAGCCGACAGATGAAAGACATCTCGCAGATCATGCGCCAGGCGCAGGCCATGCAGGCCAAGATCAACGAGGCGCAGAAAAAGCTCGAAGCCATGGAAGTCGAAGGCACCGCCGGCGGCGGTATGGTGAAGCTTCGCATCTCCGGCAAGAACGCGCTGCTGTCGCTCTCGATCGATCCATCGCTGATGAAGGAAGACGAGCGCGAAATCGTCGAAGACCTGATCAAAGCCGCCCACGACGACGCCCGCCGCAAACTCGACGACGCGCAAAACGAAGAGATGAAGGGCTTGGGCGGCGGTCTAGGGATTCTGCCCGGCTTCAAGATGCCGTTCTAAGGCCTGCATGCCGGAAAGTGCCATCAATCGCGATCAGGATGTAATGGGCGGCGCCGCAGTCTTCCAAGGGACGCGCGTGCGCGTGCAAACACTCCTGGATTATCTGGAAGGCGGCGACACGATCGATGATTTCCTCGAAGGTTTTCCTTCAGTGACGCGCCATCAGGTCGTGACGTTCCTCGAGGATTGCTAAAATGGATTGGCCGCTAGACGCGGATGGCGATGTCTTGCGCAGACTTCGGGAAGCGGGATTTAATTTCGCGAACCGTGCAGAGATTGACTTCGATATCTATTTTCACAACAGCCGCCTTGCTCCGCAGGCCGCAAGCGCCATTGCAACCGCTTTCCCCCTGGCAACCATCACCGCTCAAGAGGACGGATTGGTCGTGCAGATCGAAGAGTTTCTAACCTACGAGTTTGTGACTCGGATGCAGACAGATCTGTCGGAACTTGCAGAGCCTTTCGGCGGCGCATGTACGGAGTGGGGCGTCTTAATTCGACCCCGCGCTAGCTGACCAAGATGCGCACCAAATCCATCATCGCGGCGCCTGAAATAGAAGCGCTGATCGCGCTTCTCGCCAAAGTGCCAGGCCTCGGCCCGCGCTCTGCGCGGCGTGCGGCGTTGCAGCTGATGAAGCGTAAGGATCAACTCATGGTCCCCCTCGCCGCCGCGCTTTCGGAAGCCGCTGAGAAAGTTCGCCCGTGCTCCAATTGCGGCGCGCTCGACACGCAGGACCCGTGCGCGCTCTGCTCGGCGCCCGATCGCGATGACGGCCTGATCTGCGTCGTCGCCGAAGTCGGCGACGTCTGGGCACTCGAACGCGCCGGCGCCTTCAAAGGCCGCTACCACGTGCTCGGCGGCACATTGTCAGCGCTGGACGGCGTCCGCCCCGATGACCTCCGCATCCCGCGCCTGCTCGAACGCGCCGGCGCACCCGGCGTGCGCGAAATTATCCTCGCGCTCTCCGCCACCGTCGATGGCCAAACCACTGCGCACTACCTCGCCGAGCGGCTGCACTCCCTCAACATCACGATCAGCCGCCTCTCGCACGGCGTCCCCGTCGGCGGCGAACTCGATCTTCTCGACGACGGCACGCTCTTCGCGGCGCTACAAAGCCGCCGCTCGACCTAACCGGAACTCATTTCGCTCGACCGCAGATGTCGCCTCACGGTAGCGTGGCGCCACAGGAGATCGATATGGGCTTTCTCGATAAATTCTCTGGACCGCTGCTCAGCATCCTCCGCATCGTCAGCGCGCTGCTCTTCATGGAGCACGGCACCGCAAAGCTGCTGAATTTCCCGCCGACAGAGATGTTCGCGCAAGCGCCGGAAGTCGGCACGCTGACGTGGATCGCGGGCGTGCTCGAACTGGTCGGCGGCGCATTGCTGGCGCTTGGCCTCTTCACCCGGCCCGTCGCATTCGTGCTCTCAGGCCAAATGGCCGTCGCCTACTGGATGGTCCACGCGCAGCAATCGTTCTACCCGCTGCAAAACCAGGGCGATGCCGCGATCCTGTTCTGCTTCGCCTTCCTCTACATCGCTGCAGCCGGCGGCGGGCCGTGGGCGCTCGATCGGGCGCTCAGCAAAAAAGCCTGACGCTATTCGCGGTGACGCTCAACGCACGCGGTGCGCGCGCGCGTCACACGCGGCTCCATCAGCCCAGTCTCGCGGAAGCGCGCGAGCGCAGCTTCGTATTCTTCGTACGTCATCGTGCGCGTGAGCTTGTCCCAGGTGCAGGTGCAAACCGCGTTCTCGCTGGGGCAAGACGCTTCAAACCGCGCCTGCGCTGCTTCCGGATACGGATTGGGCGCAGCCTCGCCACACCCTGCTAGTCCGATCGCCACGAGGGCGATGAAGGCCCACCGCATTGTCCTACTCCCGACTCGGCAAATCTTGCCGCGCCACGAAGCGAGTATGCGCCAATAGCGTTAAAGGAGAGCCACGAGAACGTCGTTAAAGCGTTAGCGGAGCCAGGACCAGAGAGCCCCCATCTTCCGCCGTGATCACAAGCTGTTCGCCGTCGCGGCGATAGCGATCCGCGTCATCCAGCACCGTGAAGAACGCATCCTCCTGGCGCATCACCGGCGTATCGCAGGCCATTTCGGTGCGCCCCAGAGCGCGTACGGCGATGGCGCCGTCAGCCGCTTCATAGACGCCGGAATACCGGTTGCAGCCGCCGCCGCCGGCGATGCGATCCTCCACCGCAAACTCGACCGACGGCGTGCGAATTTGCGTGGGCTGGCCGTTGATCGACCGCACCGCCCAGCGCGTACCGGCGAGATCGGAGCTGGGTGCAGGTGCGAGAGAAGCGCACGCCGCCGCGACCAGCGCGCTCATACAGGCGGTCAGCCTCAAAGGGATACGGTGCGGCACGGCGCCCATGACGCTCCTCAACGTCACTGACCGCCAGCCGGTTCCCCAGCTGGTTGTTGAGTGAGTTGCGCACCGCAAGCCACCGCATAGCCGTTGATCTGCTGCGACAGCGGGTGGGCCAGTCGCTCCGGGCCAGGCAATAGCTCAAGCGCCTGGAAGTCGGTGACGGGCACCTCCATCTTGATCTTGTCCCAAGTGCACGCGCACAGACCCGGCACCGTGCTTTGCGCCTCGCAGGCGCGCATGAAGTTCATTTCGATGTCCGGCGGATATTCGCCCGAACGCGGCGAGCATGCCGCGAGTGCGAACACGGCAAGAGCAAGAACCAGACGCATCAAACCTCACTTCGCATCGTGATCAGCCTGGTGCAGGCCAAAAATGTTGCCCTCGGTATCCTTGAGGTACCCGACATAACCGACCCCGGGAATAGTCATGCGCGGCAGTGCGACGCTTCCGCCGGCTTCCACGCCCGCCTTCATTGAAGCGTCGATATCATCGACCGCGAGCGTGCAGGTGTAGGCGTTGACAGGTTGGCCATCGCTTGGCGGCGGACCCTGGCGCGGCAACAGCCCGCCATTGATGCCATCACCTTCGCCAGTCGAGATCAGCCAATACGCCACGCCTTCGCCCGGCATTTTGCTGAAACGCCAGTCAAACACGCTTTCGTAGAAGCGCATGGCGCGCTCGGGATCTGCGGCGTGAAGTTCAAAGTGGACGACGCGGGCCATCGGCAATCCTCCCGCCGCGTTGGTACCGCTAGTTGACGCTCTCTTCCAGCAGCCTGCGACCGATCACTTGCGCTTGGATTTCGCCTGCGCCCTCAAAGATGTTGAGAATGCGCGCATCGCACAGCACGCGGCTGATGGGATATTCCAGCGCAAAGCCGTTGCCGCCGTGAATTTGCAGCGCGTTGTCCGCCGCCGCCCACGCCACCCGCGCCGCCAGCAACTTCGCCATCCCTGCTTCCAGGTCGCAGCGTTTGCCGCTGTCCTTCCGCCGCGCCGCAAAATACGCGATCTGCCGAGACGCCATGATCTCAGCCGCCATCATCACCAGCTTGTTGGCCACACGCGGGAAGCTGAAAATTTCGACGCCGAACTGCTTACGCTCCAACGCATACTGTAGCCCCAGCTCCAGCGCGCATTGCGCCACGCCAACCGCGCGCGCCGCCGTCTGAATCCGCGCGCTCTCAAACGTCGCCATCAGCTGCTTGAAGCCTTGCCCCTCAATGCCGCCAAGCAAATTCGCCGCTGGTACGCGGAAGCCATCAAACCCGATCTCGAACTCCTTCATGCCACGATAGCCCAGCACCTCAATCTCGCCGCCCGACATGCCCTCCGTTGGAAAGGGCTCGTCGCCATCACCGCGCGCCTTCGGCGCCAACAGCATCGAAAGCCCGCGGTGATCGGTGCTTGCGGCATCGGTACGCACCAGCAGCGTCATCATGTCGGCCCGCGCCGCGTGCGTGATCCACGTCTTGTTGCCGGTCACGACATACGCATCGCCATCCTTCGCCGCGCGAGTACGCAGTGAAGCAAGGTCCGACCCCGTGTTCGGTTCAGTGAAGACCGCCGTCGGCAGTATTTCGGCGTTCGCGATCTTCGGCAGCCAGTACGCCTTCTGCTCGTCGGTGCCGCCGGTGAGAATGAGCTCGGCCGCGATCTCCGAGCGCGTACCCAGCGAGCCTACGCCGATATAACCGCGCGAAAGCTCCTCGGACACCACGCACATCGCCGTCTTGCCCAGCCCCGAGCCTCCAAACGCTTCCGGAATCGTCAGCCCGAACACACCGAGCTCACCCATATGCTCGACGATCTCGATCGGGATCAGCTGGTCCTTCAAATGCCACCCGTGCGCAAACGGCACGACCTCAGCGTCGGCAAACTTGCGGAACTGATCGCGGATCAACTCGAAGTCGTCATCGAGCCCGGTGTTCTCCAACGTCGCCCGCCCGCGCCCCTCGCGCAGCAACGCCGCCAGCCGCGTTTTCTCCTCCTGCGAAATCGCCAACGCCACGCGCGGCGCTTCAACGCCAAAGTCCGCCGGACGGATCGTCTCGACTTGCGTCATCGGCACGCCGCCCGCGAGCTGCGCCGCGTACTCAGCCGCCAGCAGCTTCGCCAACAGCTGCTCCACTTCGCCGAGCTTGCCCGCCTCCTTCAGCGCCCGCGCCCAGTCGCGCACTTCGCGCAAAGTCTCTGCATAAGTCGCCACCCACGCGAGGCCGTGGACGATGTGCTGTTCGCGATCGAGCGCCGCGCGATCCTTGATCGACACGCGCGCCTTCACCGCCTGCCGCGCGCGATCGGCGTAGGCGGAAGCGTCTGTGACGACAGCATCGAGATCGGAGAACAAATCGCTCATACCCATGCTCTCTAACCGGCTTTTCGCAGTTGCAAAACGGCTTTCGCGGCGCGCGTCCTGCGGCCATTCACACGCACTATTCGACGAGCGCATTTCCCGTCAGGGCGACGCTACGGTACGGTCGCCGTCTTAAACGACGGGGGACGGGACTATGATGCATCGCCGCGCGCTTTTGGGATCGTTGGCCGGCGCCAGCGCGACGCTTGGACAAGCGTCCGCACAAGAGAACACCTACGCCACCCCCGGGCCGCCACAGCCGTTTCCGCCGGAAGTCTTCCGCGAGCGCCGCCGGCGCTTGATGGATCAGATTCGCGGCGGCGTCGCCGTGATCTACTCCGCCACAACGCTCGAAGGCGAAGGCCAAGACCCGAACTTTCTCTACCTCACCGGCATCGCCGACGAAGTGAACTGCGCCCTCGTCCTGGCGCCGGAGGAGCGCATCAACAAGGAAACCCTCTTCCTCGCCAACCGCGATATCGAAAGCGAACGCTGGGAGGGCGCGCGCATGCCGCTCGGCAGCGAAGTCGAACGCATCACCGGCATCGCCAATGTGAGCCGCATGGGCGGCCTCGGCGGCCAAGTCACAGGCATGGCCTCACGCGCGGGCAAGCTCTGCTTCATGGGACCGCTCGCTGGCCCCAACGCGCCTGTGCCGCGCGCGCTTGAACTCTACCGCAATATCCAAACTCGCGTACCCGGCGTCAGCATCGAACAATCCGCGATGATGATCCCCTACATGCGTGAACAGAAGGAGCCGCGCGAAGTCGAGAAAATTCGCCGCGCCATCACCGCCACCGAACGCGGCCATCGCGCCGCCATGCGCCGCGCCCGCGTCGGCATGCACGAATACGACGTGAAGGACATCATCGAGTTCGAATTCCGCGCCGAAGGCGCGCGCGGCATGGCGTTCCCGTCCATCGTCGGCGCCGGCCGCAACAGCGCCGTGCTGCACTACCCGCTCGACACCAACACCATCCAAGCCGGCGACATGGTGCTGTGCGATCTCGGCGCGAAATACGATTACTATTGCGCCGACATCACCCGCACCTTCCCGATCAGCGGCCGCTTCAACGACGAACAGCGCCGCATCTACGAACTGGTGCTGCAAGCGCAGGAAGCCGCGTTTCGCGTCGCGCGTCCAGGCGTGCACTACAGCGCGCTGCAAGACGCCGCCGACAACGTGTTCCGCCAAGCTGGCCTGATCGATTCATTCTGGCATGGCCTTGGCCACTTCGTCGGCCTCGAAGTCCACGACGCCGGCGATTACAACCGCCCGCTTCCCGTCGGCGCCTGCTTCACCATCGAGCCCGGCCTCTATCTACCAGATCGCGGCTTCGGCGTGCGCATCGAAGACATGTACCTCATCACCCGCAACGGCTGCGAGCACATGACCGCATCCGTCCCGCGCACGGTGGCCGAAGTCGAAGCCTGGATCGCCGGCGGCGCCTAACGTCTGGCAATCGCCGCATTCGTGTGCGATCAGGCGTCATGCGCCTGATTGCATCGCTTGCCCTCGCCGCGGCACTCGCCGCGTGTTCGCCGCCTTCGTCACCAACGCCGGAAGCGCCGTCCGCCGAAAGCGCGACGCTCGCGCCAGACGCGACGCTGACCACCGTCTCGGCGCCAGCGGCGAATGCACGCGTGACCAGCCCGCTCGCAGTCACCGGTACGGCGCCTGCCAATTGGTATTTCGAGAACCAGTTTCCTGTGCGTTTGGTCGATGCGCAGGGCGTCGAGATCGCTATGGCGCCAGCGACGCCGCGCGTGAACTGGACCGAGAACGCCGAACCGAAGGAATTCGACGCGCAATTGAGCTTCAGCGTCACCCGCGAAACGCCCGCAACGCTCGTGCTGCAGGAAGACATGCCCGGCGAGGGCGAGGCGCCGCGCGAAGTTCGCGTGCCGGTGATCCTGGCGCCGAACTAACTCAGCTCATCCACTTCAGAGTCACCGGCTCAATCGGATTGACGAAGTCGCGGTTCTCTTCGCGGCTCTTGGCCCATTCGCGTTTCAGCTTCAGGTACCACTTCGCCTGCACGTCGATGTCGTCGATCCAGAGCATAGAAGGGCTATACGCCAGCCCACTGTTCTGCAGATCGACCATGCGGCCGTCCTGATCAAGGAACTCGCTGGCGGCCGGGATCAGGATCGGCTTGATCAGATCGAGCCAAATCGCGTCCCGCCAATACGTCACTTGCGTAATGCGTGTGGAGTTCTCGTTCTCCGGCGTGAGGCACGTCAGCGTGAACAAGCGGGAGCGCGGCGTCTCCACCACTTCCCAGCGAAAGCCGGGCAGCATGAACGATATTTCCGTCGTCACATCGCCGCCAAACAAATACTTATACGCCAGCGAATTCGACGCCGGCTTGTGCCGTTCGATCGACCACCCGCGTTCACGCGGCACGAAGCGTTTCTCTTTGAGCTTTTTGCCCGTGCTCGGCGGGCGCCACCACCACTGGTTATGCACGTACGGCACGTGCGCCGGGTCCATCAGACCCACCACCGCGTTGTCCATCGCCGCCGCGAAGACACGATGGATCACAAACTTCGGTTCGGTCAGCTCCGCCAAACCAAACTCCGGCGCCGGTGGCGCTGCACCCGCAAATTTTGGGTCGCTGGAGACGAACACCAGCACAATGCCGTTGGCCTCATGCGTCGGAAAATGGCGCACCCGAATGCGGCCCGCGTCGTACGGCTGCCCCTCCACCAAAGACGGGATCAGCTTGCAGACGCCATCCTGCGTGCCATAGCGCCAGCCGTGATACGGGCACTCGACCGTCTGCACGCCATCATTCGACACGATCCTCCCGGCCGACAGCGGCACGGCGCGGTGCGGGCAGATATCGCGCATCGCAAAGGCGCGGCCCTCTTCGTCCCGCCCGAGCAACACCGGATCGCCCAGAATCTCACGGCGAAACATTTCGCCGCGCTTCAGCTCGCGCGAGGGCGCGGCGAAGTACCAAAGGTCCCGGAGAAGATCGCTCATTGCTGCGCGAGATAGAGGATCGCGGGCACGCCGACAAACCCCAACGCCGCTGAGGCGACGATTCCGCACAGGCAAAGCGCCGCCAGCCCCCAACGCCGCATCCGCATCGCCGCCGGCCGCGCCTGGTTCATGGCGCCGCCGGCGAAGAAGATCAGCCCCAGCGACCCGGCGACAATCCCGCCTACAGCCGCCATGTAAAGAATGGTCTGCGCGATAACGAGCAAAACGTCAGCGCGCCGTCACGGTCACGCGAAACGTGTTGTTCGGCGCCTCATTGGTTTCCCAAGGCCGCCGCTGCTCCATCACGATCTCGCCCGTCCCCGGCGCGGTGGCGACGAACATCGTCACCTCCCAATGATTGCCGCCGGTAAAGCCCGGCTGCGATTGCGCTTGCGTGGTGGCGCCGCTGGCCTCGCCCGCGCGCTGCACGAACGCCGGCATCTGCGCCGGCGCCCAGACGTATCCCGCCGTCGGCACGCCCACGAGTTCGATGGCGAAACGCTGATTGACACCGATCTCGACCGTCTGCCCCGCTTGCTCCGCCGTGATGCGCACCGCGACATCATCCGGCGTCGGCGCGGCAACCGGTCCGTTCACGGAAGCCACGTCTTCACTCGGCGCCGGCGCGCACGCGGCGGCCAGCAACGCGACCGCGAAAAATGCAAAGCGCATGAGTTCACTCCTATCGCACCGCCAGGATGCGGCTCATCAAAGCCGGGTCATCCGGAAACTGTCCTGCCGCAGGCAATCTCTGTAGCAGCTCACGCCATGGCCGATGCATACGAAACGCACGGCGAAACAGCGGCAACGCCTCGTCCACGTCGCCGGTGCTCGCGAGCGTCACTGCCGTCCAGAACACCATCTCGTGGTTGTCCGGCGCCAACGCCATCGCCGCGGTGTAACGCTGCCGCGCCGTCGCGACATCGCCCGCCGCCATCGCGTCATCGCCTTCGGTCATCAGATTGTAAGCGCGCGCCAACCCGAGCAGCCGCTCCAACTCCTGAATCGGCCGCTGATGATCTTCCACCCGCAGATCGAAAATCCGCCCGCTCCATGCGTGCTGCGCGCGATCGCCCGACACCACCAGCAACGCCGCCGATTGCTGCCCACGAATATCGCCACCCTCACGCTGCGCCGCGTGCAACGCCGCCATCAACCGCGCCGAGAGATCGCCTTGCGCCGCTTGATACGCCGCCGCCATCGCCGTGCACACCGTCGATGGCCCCATCATATTGGCCTGCACTGTGAAGCCTTCGCCTTCGATGTCGCACGCTTCGCGGATCGCACTCGGCCCGGTGTGATTCGCGACATTGCCGTGCGCATCGACCATACCGACCTGCCGACCTTCCGGGTGCGCATCGCCTGCAACCAGCGCCGTCAGCGCTTGATCCGCTGTCATGCCGTTGCGCATCAGCTCCAGCCCAAGCGGGCCATAGCTGCGCAGCGCAAACGATTGCGTCGCCACCGCGCCGACGCCTGGCTCCGCCCACGTCACCACGCCGCCAACCGAGAACCAGTGCGATTGCACCGCCACACCCATCTGCCCGGTCGCAGCATCGCGCGCGACGATGGAGAACGTATGCACAGGGCGGCGCGGCTCCGTCTCCTGAGCGAATGCAGGCGCAGCGGCGCACAGCGCCAACGCAACAATCAATGCCCTCATTGCATCGCCCCTGCTTCCATCAACCCGATATAGAACCGGATCATGCGCTCGAAGTTCTCGACCGACAGCCGCTCGTTCAAACCATGCGGCCGCGTTAAATCTTGATCGTTCAGCATGATCGGCTGATACCGGTACACGTTCTCCGCGACATCGGTGTAGTGCCGCGAATCCGTGCCCGCGAGCACCAGCCCCGGCGCCACCGGCGCGTCCGGCATCATCTGCTGCGACAACGCCGCGATAAGGCCGTAGCTCGTCGATGTCGTGCTCGAGATCGGGCTCGCATCCGTCGGCTCATCGGCCCACTCCACCGTCACACCGTCGAGATCCGCCACCGCCTGCCGCGCCTCGCGCAGTAAATCCGCCGTCGTATCGCGTGGATGAATGCGGAAATTGATCATCGCCGTCGCTTCCGCCGGCAACACGTTTGGCCGCGAGCCGCCCGAAACCATCGTCGGCGCCACCGTCGTGCCCAACAGCGCCCGCGCCGCTGGATTGCCATCCATGCGCTGCTTCAACAGCGGCCCAAACAGCCATTCGTTCGACACCGCCATGCGATTGGTAAAGGAGAGCTCCGGCGCCAACGCCCGCATCATACCCAAAGCCGGCCCGCCTTCGAGCCGTTGCTCGATCGGCATCGAATGAATTCGATCGATCGCCTCCGCCAACAGCGACACTGCTGTCTCCGGCGGCGGCATCGACGAGTGCCCAGGCTGCCCCACCGCGCGCACCCGCATCGTGCTTGAACCGCGCTCCGAAATCCCGATCATCGCAGCAGGCCCGCCCGTCAGCGGATGCCGCTCCAACGCCGCCAAGCCTTCGTCCAGCACGAACCACGCGCGAATGCCGCGATCGGCAAGCGCCTGCGCCATCAGCACAGCGCCGCCGTCGCCACCAAGTTCTTCGTCGTGCCCGAACGCGAAGACGATCGTCCGCACCGGCCGCTTGCCTTGCGCCGCGAGATACTCCGCCGCTTCCAGCAGCGCGACCAGCGAGCCTTTGTCGTCAATCGAACCGCGGCCCCAAATCGCGTCATCCTGAATCACGCCGCCGAACGGATCGACTTGCCATTGCGTGCGCGTGTCCTCAGGCACCGGAACCACGTCCTGGTGCGCCAACAACAGAATAGGCGGCTGTCCCGCATCGCTGCCTTCCCAGGTGTACATCAGCGAAAGCTCGCCAATCACCTCACGCCGTGCCGCCGCGTGAAAGGCCGGATAGCGCGCCTGCATCCACGCATGGAATTGCTCGAACTGCGCGCGGTCGTCGGTCGCTTCCACCAACGACACGGTACGGAAGCGGATCGCTTCGCCCAGCCGCATCGCCGCGGCACTCGCATCGATCTGATACGCGCTCGTATCGGGGATCGCCGCTTCCGCTGGCGGCGGTGGCGCCGTGAACGAATACGTCCGGTAGCCAACAAAGCCCGCGACCGCGACCAGCAGCACCGCGAGCGCCGCCAAAATTAAGCGCACCATAAGTAGACGTCCCCTATGCGCGTCTCGGCGCGCTCCCTTGACCCAAGATTAGGGACCTGCCGCGCAGTCAGGTCAACGCCCAGAACTTCGATAGAATGCGCTCAATTCAGCGGCCCGCCACGCCATGTCGCCTTCGGCTGTTGGCCTGTGGCCACGGCCACCGCCGCGTGCGCCAGCAAACGCGTCGAATCCAGCGTCGGCAGCGGCGAAATCTCCGGTGTGATCAGGATCGGGATTTCGGTGCAGCAGAGCGCCGCCGCGTCGCACCCTTCAGTCTTCAGCGCATCGATCACGCGCAGGAATTCGCTGCGCGCCGACTCCTCAAAACGTCCAAGGCAGAGCTCGTCGAAAATAATCGCATTCAGCAACCGACGGTCAGCCGCGCCGGGCGTCCGCATCTCCAGACCATGGCGCGCAAACGCCGCCGTATAGACCGAGCCTTCCATCGTGTAGCGCGTCCCGAGCAACGCGATGCGACGGCGCCCTTCCGCCTTCGCCTGCCGCGCCACGACTTCGGCGATGTGCAGCCCTGGCAATGGATAAAGTTCGCGGGATGCTTCAAGTGCAATGTGCGCGGTGTTGTCGGGGCACACGAAGAAGTCACAGCCGGCTCTCGCCAAGCGCTCCGCCGTGGCGCGCAGGTGCACGTTGATCTGATCCAGATCGCCGGCTTCCCACCACGGGATGGTCGGCCCCATCGGCATCAGCGACAGCGTAATCTCGGGATGCGTGTGATCGCCCAGGCGCCGCGCGCTTTCGCGCACCGTCTCCAGATAGCAGAGCGCCGAGCCGTCAGCCGAGTGGCCGAGAATACCGATGTGGAGCACGGCTCATCTTAGCCAGTTCCAGAACGCGTTGGCCACTACACTCCAGGCTGGATGGGTCACCAAAGCGGCGATGATGGCATGCATGGCGACGACCATGAACCCACCCATCAATGTGGCCGGGTGCAGCCGTCGCTGCGTCGCAAAGTCGAACACGATCAGCGGCAGGATCAGAAGCACGTAGAGCCTGAGCGCGCTATCGAGGAAGCCGTGCGAGACTTGGTTCGGCAGCAGGTCCATGCGATCGAGCGCGGCCTGCACCAGCGTGAACGTTGCAAACGTCATCATGCGCTTGTGCCAGCCGGCGTTCCGGCGCCCGAGATAGGCCCAGCTGACAAAGAGCGGAAACATCACGATCGCGCCCACCTGCACCAAGAGCGGCGGCACCAGGAATTGATAGACTGTCGGGTCGAGCCGCTTCAACGTCACGATTGTGACGGCCACCATCGCCAGCCACACCGCGCCGGCGACGCCGATCGCGAGCTGGCCCACCTTCTTGTGCATGCGCAGATCGGTGCGCGCGGCGAAGGTGGCCTGCGTCGCGTAGGTGACGAGCCAGGCCATCATGATCGCGCCGTGGAAATGGATGATCGGCGGAAATGGCGATCGGCCGGATAGATACTGGACAAAGCTCGGTCCGAAACCGGACAGCGCCAACGCCATGCACCACACCGCGAGAATGACAAAAAACCAGCGCAGCACGCCGGCGCGTCGTCCGGCGGGCGTTTCATGAAGCGCTACGGTGTCTGTCGCGTGCACGACGCGGCGTCCCTCTCGCCGAACGGAACACAACGCTACGCGCGCGAAGGCGCGCGTTCAACTTTAACGCGCCAGACTCCCGAACCACGCGAGCCTTCGCCCCGCGAGCATCCCGTCAGGGGCGGAACGCGTCGCCATCGCCTGAGTTTGCCTTCTGAACCTCCTGGAGACCCTTCATGGCGCGCGAACCGCACTTGGAAAGCATGCTGCCTCAGGCGCAGCCCGATGACGATCTCGGCGTGCAAAATTTCCTCGATCGCTTCGGCAAAGCACTCACCGCCGGCGACGGCGCTGCGATAGCAGACATGTGGGAGACGCCCGCTTTCGTGCTCGGCGACGGCATGGCCCGCGCGGTCAACTCGCGCGAAGAAGTCGAAGCCTTCTTCGCAGGCGCGAAAGATCAGTACAACGAACTCGGCATCACTGACACCAGGCCACAGATCGTCCGTCTGGACGAGATCAACGATCACCTCGTCATGGTCCGCGTCCGCTGGCCCTACCTCGACGTGCAAGGCATGGAGCGCGGCGCAGAAACCTCAACCTACACGCTGACTCGCGAAGGCGACGGCGCCTGGAAATTCCGCATCACGGTGATGCAAGGCGCGGAAAAGCCGAACTAGGCAAAAGCGGCGGTTCCCGATTCGCGAATGCATAGCTCACCGCGCGGAACAGGGCGCGCCGCGATCCGTTTACCGGCTTCCAACCCAAGGGAGAGGCCCCATGCGTACTCTACTCACCATCGCCGCCGTCGCAGCACTCGCCGCCTGCGGCCAGACCACGACCGTCGAAGCGCCCGCCGAACCGGCTACAGTCGAAGCCCCAGCGCCGACGGTAGTCGTGCTTACGGAAGCCGACGCGCGCACGCGCGCCGAAGGCGCAGGCTACACCGCCATCACGGGCCTGATGCAGAACGCCGATGGCACATGGACCGCCACCGGCACGCAAAACGGCGCCACCACGTCGATCACGATCACCGATAGCGGCGTCACCGCCGCCACGACCACAACGCCTTAGGTCGAAGATGACTCCGCCGCTGCCGATGTCGGCGGCGGCGGATCGTGATCAGCCGCGCGAACCGCTAAGCTCCACGACATCTTCGACCGTCCGCAGCCCGCTGCGCTGCGCGCTCACCAGCACCGCCATGTTGCCAGGCGCGTGCTTGTTATCGAGCATCTTTTCGTGCGCGTCCGGGATCTTGTCCCACGGAAACACTTCCGACATCGCCGGATCGATCCGGCGGTCAATCACCAGCTGATTGGCTTGGCTCGCATGATATAGGTGCGCGAAGTGTGAGCCCTGGACGCGCTTTTGCCGCATCCAGAGAAAACGCGCGTCCATGGTGAGATTGTAGCCCGTCGTACCGGCGCAGATCACGACCATGCCGCCGCGCTTACACACCAGCACCGAAACCGGGAACGTCGCCTCGCCCGGATGTTCGAACACGATATCGACATCCTTGCCGCCGGTAATTTCCCAGATCGCTTTGCCGAACTTGCGGCTCTCTTTCATGTAGTCGCCGAACTCGGGCCCGTTCACCTTCGGCAGCTGACCCCAGCAGTTAAAGTCATTGCGGTTGATCACCGCCTTCGCGCCCATCGAGAGCACGTAGTCTTTCTTGTCATCGCTAGAAACAACACCGATCGCGTGCGCCCCGCTCACGGCGCAAAGCTGAACCGCGAACACGCCAAGCCCGCCCGATGCGCCCCACACCAGCACGTTCTGACCCGGCCGCAGCACGTTCGGCCGCCAGCCGAACAGCATCCGGTACGCCGTGGCCAGCGTCAGCGTGTAGCAAGCGCTCTCTTCCCAGGTGAGGTGCTTCGGCCGCGCCATCATCTGGCGCGCCTGCACTTTGCAGAACTGCGCGAACGAACCGTCCGTCGTTTCGTAACCCCAGATGCGCTGGCTTGGCGAAAACATCGGATCGCCGCCATTGCACTCCTCGTCGTCGCCATCGTCCTGGTTGCAGTGGATGACAACTTCGTCGCCCGGCTTCCAGCGCTTCACCTTCGAGCCAACCGCCCACACGATGCCCGCCGCATCAGAGCCCGCGACGTGATAGGGCTGCTTGTGCACATCGAGCACGCTCATCGGCTCGCCCAGCGCCGCCCACACGCCGTTGTAGTTCACGCCCGCCGCCATCACGAGCACCAGCGCCTCGTCCTCGCCGATCTGCGGCGTCGGCACCTGCTCCAGCTGCATCGCCGTCAGCGGGCGGCCGTGCCGCTCCTTGCGGATCGCCCACGCCCACATCTTTTCCGGGACGTGAAACTGGGGCGGGATTTCCCCTACGTCGTAGATGTCCTTCACCGCTTTCAGGTTCGCCTGGGCCATGAGTCTCTCGAATTTGCTGCGGCGCACAATGGGCCGACATTGGTCGGAGCGTCAACGCCCGAACAAGTCCGCCGGAAACGCTGCGACAATCGCGGCTGTCATCAGTGTCGCCATGAACCCAGGCAGCAACGCCTTCCACGCGAGCCCAAGGATTTCGCTCCGCCGCGCCGGCATCAACACGGTCATGCCGCCGGTCATGATGCCGACGGAGGCGACGTTGGCGAAACCGCAGATGGCGTAGGTCAGGATCATGCGCGTGCGGTCGGTCATCGCGTCGGCGGGAATGGCGCCGAGATCGATGAAGGCGATGAACTCGGTGAGGAAAAGCTTAGTGCCGAGGATGTTGCCCGCGGCCAGCGCTTCATTCCACGGCACGCCGATGATCCAGGCGACCGGCGCAAAGACGTAACCGAAAATGCTCTGAAGCGTGACGACGCTCGCGCTTGGCGAAACCAAGCCCAGTTGCACCGCGCCCGCCTGTCCCGATGCGAGCAGATGGTTAGCGATCCAAACGAAAGCCACGAACACGATCAGAAACGCCGCGACGTTGACCGCGACCATGACGCCGTCCTGAACGCCCTTGGTGATGGCGTCCTTCGAGCTCTCGTATTTCAGCGTGACGTCATAGTCCGGCGGCGCGGCGTCCGGCGCTTCAGGAATCATGATGCGCGCGAGCAAAATACCCGCCGGCGCCGAGATAATAGACGCCGCCAGCACATGGCCCGCCGCATTCGGCAGCACCGGCGCGAGGATCACGGCGTACGCCACCATCGTCGAGCCCGCGACCGTCGCCAGCCCCACCACCATCATCAAGAACAGCTCGGAGCGCGACAGCTTGTCGAGATAGCCGCGAATGACGATCGGGCTTTCGACCATGCCCATGAAAATATTGGCCGCCACTGCAAGCGCGGAGGCGCCGCCAAGGCCCATCGTCTTCTCGAACAGAAAGCCAAAGAACCGCGTCACCCATTCCAGGATGCGCCAATGCCACAGCAGCGCCGAGAGCGCGGAGATCACCAGGATCAACGGCAGCACGCGAAAGCCGAAAATGAACGGCAACACGGCGCCATCAGGCTGCATGGCGAAGGGCGCAAGGCCGCCGCTCAAATGCCCAAACACGAACTGCGCCCCGCGATCGCTGCTATCGGCCAGCGCATCGACGACCGCAGTCATGCCGCTCAGCATCGCCTGTGAGTTGGGGATGGCGAACAGCGCCAGCACCAGCCCCGCCTGCGCCGCCAGCGCGCCGATCGCGAGCATGAACGGAAAGCGCCGCTTCCGCTCCGACAACAGCCAGCAAATCGCAATGATCAAAACGACCGCGATCAAGCTGCGCGCGTTTTCGAGCGAATAAACCATGCGATTCCCTCAGGCAGCGCCGACGCTAGGAAGCGCGCGCAATCGCTGCAATCGCGGCCGGTGCTTTTTGCGTGGTGTCGGCAAGGCAGGCGCAATCGCGCGCCGCGCGCCCTCTGTTGCACGGCAACAATGCCCGCTCCATGATCACAGGCGCGCCATGACTCGCTTCCAGCACCCCCCGGACCCGCCCTGGATCTTCCGCACCTACGCCGGCCACTCCACGCCGGCGGAGTCGAACAAGCTTTACCGGGTGAACTTGGCCCGTGGCCAAACCGGGCTTTCCGTCGCCTTCGATCTCCCCACCCAGACCGGCTACGACAGCGACCACATCCTCGCGCGCGGCGAAGTTGGCAAAGTCGGCGTGCCGGTCGGCCACCTCGGCGACATGCGCGCACTGCTCGACGGCATCCCGCTCGAGCAGATGAACACCTCGATGACGATCAACGCGCCCGCCGCCTGGCTGCTAGCGCTCTATGTCGCGCTCGCCGAAGAGCAAGGCGCCGATCCGGCCAAGCTCACCGGCACCACGCAGAACGACATCCTCAAAGAATATCTCTCACGCGGCACCTACATCTTCCCACCGGCGCCGAGCTTGAAACTCACCGCCGACACCATCGCCTGGAGCCTCTCGACGATTCCAAAATGGAATCCGATGAACGTCTGCAGCTACCATTTGCAAGAAGCTGGCGCCACGCCAGAGCAAGAACTCGCCTTCGCGCTTGCCGCCGCCATCGCCGTGCTCGACGAAGTCAAAGCGCGTGGCGAGATTGCGCCCGAGCGCTTCGCCGACGTGTTCTCCCGCATCTCCTTCTTCGTGAACGCAGGCCTCCGCTTCATCACCGAGACCTGCAAGATGCGCGCGTTCACGCTGCTGTGGGACGAGATCGGCCGCGACCGTTATGGCGTCACCGACGAAAAAGCGCGCCGCTTCCGATACGGCGTGCAGGTCAACTCACTTGGCCTCACAGAGCAGCAAGCGGAAAACAACGTCTACCGCATCCTGCTCGAAACCCTCGCCGTCACGCTCTCCAAAGACGCTCGCGCCCGCGCTGTGCAACTGCCAGCATGGAACGAAGCACTCGGCCTGCCGCGGCCCTGGGATCAGCAATGGTCGCTGCGCATGCAGCAAGTGCTCGCCTACGAGACTGACTTGCTAGAATACGAAGACATCTTCGAAGGCTCCAAAGTCATCGAGGCCAAGGTCCGCGACCTCGCCATCGGCGCCCGCGCCGAACTCGCCAACATCGAAGCCATGGGCGGCGCAGCGGCCGCGCTTGACTACCTCAAAGCCGCGCTCGTCGACTCCAACCGCCGCCGCATCGAGCAAATCGAAAGCGGCGCGCAGAAGATCATCGGCGTGAACGCTTTCACCGAAGGCGAACCCTCGCCGTTCGAAGCCGGCGAAAAGAACATTCACACTGTCGATCTCAGCGTCGAAGCCGAACAGATCGCGCGCCTCAAAGCCTGGCGCGCGGCGCGGGCCAATAACGCAGCTGAAACGGCTCTCGCCTCACTCGAAGCCGATGCCCGCGCCGACAAAAACATCATGCCCGCCAGTCTCGCCGCCGCCAAAGCCGGCGTCACCACCGGCGAATGGGCCGCCACACTGCGCAAAGTCTACGGCGAGTACCGCGGCCCCACCGGCGTCGCACTCGTCATCGAAACCAGCGGCGAAGATACCGAGGCCGTAAAGCGCGACGTCGCCGCGCTCAGCGAAAAACTCGGCCGCCAACTCACCTTTCTCGTCGGCAAACCCGGCCTCGACGGCCACTCCAACGGCGCCGAACAAATCGCCGCCCGCGCCCGCGCCGTCGGCATGGACGCGATCTACGAAGGCATCCGGCTCACGCCTGCCGAGATCGTCGCCGCCGCGAAGGAGAAGAAGGCGCACGCCGTCGGCCTCTCCATCCTCTCCGGCAGCCACGTCGATCTGGTGCAAGAAGTCGTGCGCCTCATGCGCGCCGAGGGCCTAGACAACGTCCCCCTCGTCGTCGGCGGCATCATCCCGCCCGCCGATGCGCTCGCCCTCAAACAAATGGGCGTCGCCGGCGTTTACACGCCGAAGGACTTCAAGATCACGGGCATCATGAGCGACGTCGTGAAACTGGTGGAGCGCGCGAACTAACGAAGCGATTGCACCAGCCGCGTCATAGCGCTTGCGCCAACGAGTGGCGCGAAGAACGGAATGAACGAACACGCGAGTCCAACTAGAAACACCGCTGCGCCGTTGCGCTTGCGCAGCTTCACCGCATCCGCATAGCTCATGTGCCTTGCGGCAACGACTGTCGCGTACTCCCGCCCCATCAGAAATCCATTGAGCGACCAGAACACGATCGCGTTCACCACCGGTATGAAATAGAGCGGAATCGCGATCAGGTTCAGCACCAAAGCCGGCAACGCGATGCGCACGTTATTCCACAGCGCTTGATGCACCGGCACGATACGGCCCTTCGGCGCGCCGATCTTCTTCTCCACGCGGTCGGCCGCGATGTCGAAGAACAGCACCCCGCCGACGATCATCGAAATCGCCGGCGACAGCGCGATCGCCAACACCACCACGACGAGGCTCGCCAGCAGTTCGCCGCCCTGCGACACGTAACGCACCCAACCGCCGCCATTGGGAATGAGCGGCACGGCATGCGTAATAATCGCCCACGCCGCCGTCGCCGTCAGCGTCACCGCGATCACTAAGTTCAGCAGCGCCAGCAGCGTCAGCCGCCCGAAGAACACGTCCTTCAGCCCACCCGCGATAGCTGCGACAACCTTACTCAAAGCAGTCTCCCGGCGTTGCCCCGCTTGACGGTAAACTAGCCGCTCTCCACCCTGCGCCGCCAGGGGACGACCATGACGACCGACGACGAAGACACGCCCGAGCGCAAGACCACATGGCGCGAGCACGCCGTGGAATGGGCAAAAACCATCGCGGGCGCCTTCCTGGCCTATCTGGCGTTTACGACGGTTGCGTTCGCGAACTATCGCATCCCCTCGGAAAGCATGGTGCCGCACCTCGAAGTTGGCGACCGCGTCGTCGTCTCGAAGTTCGCTTACGGCTACAGCCGCTTCTCGCTGCCGCTCAATCTCGGCTTCATGCTGCCTCGCTCTCAACATCGCTTTCTCGAACGCCTGCCGCGACGCGGCGATGTCGCCGTCTTCATTCATCCGCGCACCGGCATCGTCATGATCAAGCGCGCCATAGGCTTGCCGGGCGACACCATCGAAGTGCGCGGCGGCGCGCTCTGGATCAATGGCGAAGCAGCCGCGACGACGGAGCCTGTGCTGCTGATGCGCGAACGCTACCAGCAAGGCCGCGAATGGGCGCGGCGTTCCGAAGAAACGCTGCCGAACGGATACACGCACTCCGTCCACGATCTGGCGCCGGACGAACCGCTCGACGAGTTCGGACCCTTCGTAGTGCCGGCGGGCCATATCTTCTTCATGGGCGACAATCGCGACAACTCGCTCGACAGCCGTTGGGACGGCATGGGCTCGGTGCCGGTCGAGAACCTTATCGGCCGCGCAGAAATCGTCTACGCAACGCGCTCATGCAGCGGCAATCCGACGCTGTCATGCCCGATGGATCGCTGGATGCAGCCGCTGCATCACTGACTATTGGCGGCTGCGCTGCACCACGTAAATGCCGGTCAGAACAAGCGCTGCGCCAAATAACGCAACGGCGCTCAGTGCTTCATCGAACAGAGCCCATGAAAGCGCGGCAGCGACCAGCGGCTGCATCCAGAGCAGCACGGTGGAAACAACAATCGGCAAACGACCCACGCCGTACGCAATCAATCCCTGCCCGCCGACCTGCACGAACAACCCAAGCCCGATCACGATCGCCCAGCCAACCCAGGTTTGCGGCAGCGTCGTCTCGCCCATCGCAAAGCTGATGACCGCCGCCACACACGCCGCAGCCAACGTCGCCCAAAACATGACGGCGCCGACGCTGACGTTCTTGCCCAGCGCGCGCACGATCATCAGGTAGCCCGCGTAGAAGAGCGCACCGAGGAGCGAGATCGAGTCGCCGATCCAGCCATGCTCAGGCGCCTCCGCCGGACCGCCGCCCGTCTGCGCCCGCGCCAGGGCCAAGGTGACCGCTCCCGCCAAAGCCACCGCCCCTCCAGCGAGGATGGGCGTGCTCAACCGCTCCTTGAGCCAGATCCAGCCGAACAGCGCCGCAAACACCGGCGTCAGGTTCACCAGCAAGGTGGCGTTTGTGACAGTCGTAAGGTTCAGGGCAATTGCCCAGAGCGAGATCTCCAGCCCAAACAAGAGCCCGCCCAACACCAGCCATAGTGTCTGCCGCTGGCTGGGAATCGGCCGGCTCATCCCCGCCCAGACCGCCAGAATCGGCAGGGCGAACAAGAATCGCCAGAGATTGGTGGCGTTCGGGCCGACCTCGGACAGGCGAATAGCGATCGGCGCGAGCCCGATCAGCGAGGCTCCCGTTAACGCCGCGAGCGCCGCTTTTCCTTGCCCCGAATGATCCGCCATGCGCTTGAAAAACGCCGGATTCCGGCGGGGTGCAAGGGTCCATTTTACGCTATCTGGATACCGCTATTGCATTAACCTTTGGGCCTACAACACCCTCTGTGTTCACAGATTCGACACTCGAAAATTCGCTGCTGAGGCTGTCCCCCATTGACCCTGCATTAACGGGTGGCATCACTATATATAGCGGTACGGCGCGACTAAGGACCCAAGGACGTGTGGTTTGGGCCAGAACCGAGTCGGATTAACACAGAGCTAAATTCGGGGGCTAAAGCGATGCAGGCACGGGCGGAAAAAGCAGGGGTCCACCGCATGGGCGAGGTCCATCGCGGCAAGCCCAAGCCGCTACGCCCGATGAAGGTTGTCGAGAAGGTCGTTACGGATCCGAGCCGCGATGCGCTGCTGACGGAATTCGGCAAGACGACTCTCAACGATCGCTACTTGCTGCAGGGCGAGTCCTATCAAGACATGTTCGCGCGCGTCGCGACGGCGTTCGCAGACGACATCGGTCACGCGCAACGCATCTACGATTACATCTCCAAGCTCTGGTTCATGCCGGCGACGCCCGTCCTTTCTAATGGCGGCGCCGAACGCGGGCTCCCGATCTCGTGCTTCTTGAATGCTGTCGGCGATTCACTCGACGGCATCATGGACACGTGGAACGAGAACGTGTGGCTCGCTTCCAATGGCGGCGGCATCGGCACCTATTGGGGCGGCGTTCGTTCCATCGGCGAAAAGGTCGGCCAAAACGGACAAACGTCAGGCATCATTCCGTTCATCCGCGTGATGGACTCGCTGACGCTCGCAATCAGCCAAGGCTCACTGCGCCGCGGTTCGGCGGCGGTGTACTTGGACATCCACCATCCCGAGATCGAGGAATTCCTCGAAATCCGCAAAGCCGCCGGTGACTTCAACCGCAAGAGCTTGAACCTGCACCACGGGCTCAACCTCACCGACGAATTCATGATCGCCGTGCGCGACGATCTTCCGTTCGCGCTGCGCTCGCCGAAAGACCAAGCGCCGCTGAAGCACGTCAATGCCCGGAAGCTCTGGCAGAAAATCCTCGAGCTCCGCCTGCAAACCGGCGAGCCCTACATCATCTTCTCCGACACCGTGAATAAGGCGATGCCGAGCCACCAGCGCAAGCTGGGACTAAAGGTTCGCCAATCGAACCTGTGCTCGGAAATCATGCTGCACACCGGCATGGATCATAATGGCCGCGAGCGCACCGCCGTCTGCTGTCTCTCCTCGTTGAACGCCGAGACGTTCCTTGAGTGGGAAAAGGAGCCGGAATTCCTCGACGACGTGTTCCGCTTCCTCGACAACGTGCTGCAAGACTTCATCGAGCGCGCGCCGCCGGAAATGGAACGCGCCATCTACGCCGCCATGCGCGAGCGCAGCGTTGGTCTGGGCCTGATGGGCTTCCACTCCTTCCTGCAGAAGCAAGGCGTGTCGATGGAATCGGCGATGGCGAAGGTCTGGAACAACCGCCTCTTCCGCCACATCCGCCGCGGCGCCGACGCTGCGTCGGTGAAGCTCGCGCAAGAGCGTGGCCCCTGCCCGGACGCCGCCGAGAACAACGTGATGGCGCGCTTCTCCCACAAGCTCGCGATCGCGCCGACGGCTTCGATCTCGATCATCTGCGGCGGCACGTCCGCCGGCATCGAGCCGATCCCGGCCAACATCTACACCCACAAGACGCTCTCGGGCTCCTTCGCGGTGAAGAACCCCTATCTTGAGCAGCTGCTCGAAGAGAAGGGCAAGAACACCGAACCGGTGTGGTCCTCGATCCTGAAGAACGAAGGCTCGGTGCAGCACCTAGATTGCTTGAGCGACGACGAGAAGTCGATCTTCAAGACCGCGTTCGAAATCGATCAACGCTGGGTCATCGAGCTCGCCGCCGACCGCACGCCGCTGATCTGCCAATCGCAATCGCTCAACATGTTCATCCCCGGCGATGTCGATAAGTGGGACTTGCACATGCTGCACTGGATGGCATGGGAGCGCGGCGTGAAGAGCCTCTACTACTGCCGCTCCAAGTCCGTGCAACGCGCCGGCTTCGCCGGCGAAGACAACAAAGCCGACATCGTCCCCGAAGACGCGATGCAGATGACGGAAAAGACCGACTACGAAGAATGCTTGGCGTGCCAATAGCACGCTGATTGGTTGGATTAGAGTGCTGGGCGCGGACGGAAACGTCCGCGCCCTTTGCTTTTTGCTTGGCTTCACCCTTTTGGCTGGCGATATGTGCGCTGAGGGTGAAAATGAACACGCAAACATCAGAAACGAGAGCCCGTACCCCTTGGCATTTGTGGGTGGTCGGTATCGTGAGCCTTTTGTGGTATGGTGCCGGCACCTACACGATACAGATGGCGCAACTTGGCCGCTTGCCTCACCTTTCACCAGACGAGGTCGCGTATTACGCCGCTAAGCCAGTGTGGCTTATCGCCATAACCGCCATCTCCACCTACGGATCGGCTCTGGCCTCAGCGCTTTTGCTCATGCGTTCACGCCCCGCCGTGTGGCTCTTCGCCATCGCCCTGGTTTTCATTCTGTTGAACAACGGGATCGAACTGGCAAACGGCACATCGCGTGCTTTCGCAAATACGGGAGCAACGATCGCGACCGTCGTCATCGTGCTGCTCGCCTTCGCGGTTCTGCTCTACGCGCACTTGATGCGGAAACGCGGCGTCCTGCGCTGAGGTCGCGCAACGCTCACCACAGAGGACGCTCCCATGCATTTCCCGCGCATGCCGATCGAGGAAGAGAGCCCCGAGCAGCTAGGCTACGACAAGATCAAATTCAACTTGACTGAATCCTCCGTGCGCGACCGCACGCTGGCCGATCTGAACCTCGACCTCGGCAAAATCGTCCTCGCCTACACCGATCACACCGGCCATCCGCCATTGCGCGCTCTCGTCGCCGCCCGCGCCGGCGGCGTCCTCGACGCCGACAACGTCCTCATCACCGCAGGCGCCGCCGCAGCACTCTTCATCGTCGCGATTTCATTGCTCGACGCGGGCGACCACATCGTGGTCGTCAGGCCCAACTACGCCACCAACATCGAAACGCCCCGCGCCATCCGCTGCGCCATCGATTACGTCGATCTCGATTTCGACCAAGGCTTTGCCTTCGACATCGAGAAGCTGAAATCCCTGGTCCGCCCCAACACCAAGCTCATCTCGATTACCACGCCGCACAACCCAACCGGCGTCGCCCTCAGCGCCGAGCAACTGAAACAAATCGTCGCCATTGCGGAAGCTAACGGCGCCTACGTGCTGGTGGATGAAACCTACCGCGAGATGTCCTTCGTCCCGAAAACACCGGTCGCCACCGCATACGGCGAGCGCGTCATCTCCGTCGCCTCGCTTTCCAAAAGCTTCGGCATCCCCGGCATTCGGCTCGGCTGGATCATCTCGCGCGACAAAGCCCTGCTCTACCGCCTGCTCTGCGCCAAGGAGCAGATCGGCATCTGCGGCAGCATCATCGACCAAGAGATCGGCCTCCGCGCCGTCGAACAAGCCGACGCTTGGCTCAAGCAAAACGACCAAGCCATCGCCGCTGCCTTCGCCACCGTGAAACAATGGATCGCCCGCGAGCAATTGCTGGAATGGGTCGAGCCGACAGGCGGCTGCGTCTGCTTCCCGCGCATGCGCGAAGGCATCGACACTGCGAAATTCTACGATCGCCTCAACAACCATTACGGCGCATACGTCGGCCCCGGCCATTGGTTCGAACAATCCGACCGCTTCTTCCGCATCGGCTACGGTTGGCCAACACAAGACGAACTCGCCGGCGGCCTCGCCGCCATCTCCAGCGCATTGCGCGATGTGAGTTAGACATGTCCTTCGGGCTTATCGCGCTCCGGCTTGTCGGCAGCCGGGTCAGTGGTTGAGGCATTGGCCGGCTCAACACTGAACGCCATCGGCGTCACGCGTTCCGGCCGATCCCCCAAGCGATCCCACGAGCGCACCGGCGCTGGCGTGCGTTCTGCACGCCAGACGCTGGTGGCCGACGGCGGTTCAATCCCCCGCCGGCCAACAGGCGTGTCCTCCACTGGGCTCGCGGCCAAATCGTAAGCAACGCCCACCGGCGCAACATCCGCCAGCGTGACACGCGCCTGATGCTCAACAGGCAACCGAACGACAACGGCGCGTGAGGGCTGTTCACGGCTCGCTCCAATCGCAAGGCCCGTCGCCAACACCGCGCCGATCACGACCAAAGCCGTCGCGAGCGCGCGAAAAGCGGGCGCCGGCCCCGAGCGAGCCGGCCGCCGCGCAACAGGAAACTGCGCGATGGTCTTTTCGACCGGAGGCCGCCAATCGGCCGGCCGGCTGGCGCGGGCGGCAATCATCATGCGGTCGAGCGCAAAGAACATCCGATCGAGCGACGCATCGTCCGGATCGCCGTTCCATTGAGTCATGTCGAAGCACAGCGCTGCGCCTTCGGGCGCCGCCGTATCCGTAAAGTTCAACACGACGCCTTTGCCCGTCGCGATGATGCGCATGACCACGACGCCAAGGTCCGCTGACGCCTTCGCCGCCTCCGTCCACACGACAACGCCTGCGCCGCACCAGGGCAGCGTGTCGTCGTCTGCGACATCCGAAACGGAAAAGCCAAAATCGTCGAACATCTCCGCGAGCGCTTCGGCCCGCTCGATGTCCTGACGCACGCACACCAACACGACGTCCGCCATGACGTTGCCCCGGCCCCGCAAATGCCCAGTGGCGCTCGCCTGTCGCGCGTCACGCATGCGGGTAGCGGCATAAGAACACCGCCTGCGCGAATCCGTTCCTGCGTTTTCCCGCGAAATTTTGCAGTATCTGCTAGGCGGCAAGCAGCGCCGACTTACCCGCAAACGACATCACTCTTGCCCGAAAGCGACAGCCCGATACCGGCGCTCAACTCATTGTGATTGAACCGATTTTGTAGCGTGACCAACGTCACGTCGCGCATCCATTGCGCTTCCTACATTCATCTTGTGCTCAGGAAACACCGCCTGCGCACGGGGAGTTAGGGAGACATGACCAAGTTAGCCGCCTCCGGTTTTGCAACAGCACTCGCGGTGCTGGCGCTCGGCGGTTCGTCCATCGTCGCCGTGCGTAACGCGCCTGCGCAAACGATCGTGCAAGCGCCGGTCGAGCGTGCGCTGAGCACGATGGAACTTGGCGAATGCCGCATCCACTACGAAGCGCTGCCCGCTGATCGCCAACCGGCGGCGATGGAGTGCGAGCACGCGAATTGGGTTGCCAAAAGTTGGGGCGGCCGCGTTCTCGAACAAACCAGCGAGGGCGAAGTCGAACAAGCCGCCTACAATGGCCGCAACGATTTCACCGGCGTGCCCGCTGATGCGCTGCCGCGCGCGGGCTATTGCCGCGCTTGGCTGGATGACGTGGACGTCTCGGCGCAACCAGAAGCAACCGATTGCCGTAGCGCGCGCACGATCGCATCTGAGCGCGGCGGCCGCGTCCTGCACATCCCGCTCTAAGCAACGTCCATGGCGCCAAAGATGTGCTTGTGGCCGCGAATGATCCCGGCGATCGCATCTGGATCAGGTTCAAGTGACCACTCGCCGCGATCGAACGTCCCGCCCAGCACGATCCCGTCACGCCGGCCGAACATGTAACCCTCGGACGCGATCACGTTGTAGTCGACCTCCGGCTGCGGCAGCAGGATCACCAACTGCCCACGCACCGGCATGATCTCGCGATCGCCGAACAACGCGCCAGCGCCCAACCCAGTGCAGTTGAAGATCGTCCGCTCCGGCAACGCCCGCACCTGCGCCACGTCCGCGAACTCACGCACCACGATCTCCGCGCCCGCCAGGCGCACGTCGGCCTCCATGCGCCTGAGATAGAGCGGCGTTTCGATCATCATGGTGTCGAACCGGCGCACATAGGGCGCGCCGAAATTGTGCTCTTCGTGGCCAAGGTCGCGCTGATTGGCGACCAGCGCCCGCATCGGGCTGTCTTCACGCGACGGATAAGTCGTGATCGGCCGGTTGGAGAGATTGTAGTTCGCTTCCCACTCGACCCCGTAGCCGCCGCCGACCATCCCCTGATAGCGGCGGTATGCGAACCGTGCCGCCTCCACATGCTGCGCGCGGTAGGCGTCAGTGATCACATCATGGTCGTACACCGACGCGGGCCACCACTGCGCACCCGCGACGTTCGACGTCGTGTTCGGCGGCAAATCCTTCGCATAGATCCGCACCCGCGCGCCGCGCTGCTGCAACAGCGCCGCCGTCGCCAAGCCAACCGCGCCGCAACCCAACACCGCGCAATCCGGTTTCGACGAATCGAAACCCAAATCCACCGCTTGCTTCGCCGATCCCCACGACAGCGTGATCCCACCGCCGCCGTGCCCATAATTGTGCGCGAGCACTTTGTCGCCCAACGCCTCGCGCTCAACGCGAAACCCACTCGGCCGGAACGGGCGCAAACCAACATCAATGCGGATGATCCGGCTCTCGTCCACGATCACCGGCGCCAGCCGCACCCGCTCGCGCGGCGCGTGGCCCAGATCGCGCATCAAGCCTTCGCTAAACCCACGCGTTGCGGCACACGACGAAGCCAAACTCGCCCCGCCCAACGCCAAGATCATGCGTCGTGATGACATCCGCGCATCAGACGGCGCGCGCACCCCATGTCAATCCAGCCTTGCCGTTCAGGCGATTCTGGCACACATCAACGCCATGCATGGGCATCAGGGTCACGCGCACGATCATCACGACCACGCTCATCACCGCCCCGCCCCCAGCGACAAACGTTATACCATCGCCATCGCGTTGAACCTGGCCTTCGTCTTGGTCGAAGGCGCGGCGGGTTTCTTCGCCAGCTCAACCGCGCTGCTCTCCGACGCGACGCACAACCTCTCCGACGTGCTGGGCCTCGCACTGGCCGGCGGCGCGGCGTGGTTGGCGAAACAGCAAACCAGCGAACGCCGCACTTACGGGTACTCCAAAGCGACGGTACTCGCCGCCCTCGCCAACGCTCTCGTGCTCGTCATCGCCTGCGGCGGCATTCTCTGGGAAGCAGGCCGCCGCTTCTTCGCGCCCGAACCTGTCGAGCCCGGCTTCATCATGGCTGTCGCCGCTATCGGCGTTGTCATCAATGGCGCGACTGCCATGCTTTTCCTCGCCGGCCGCAAGGAAGACGTGAACGTGCGCGGCGCTTACCTCCATATGCTCGCTGACGCAGGCGTCTCCGCCGCCGTCATCGTCGCCGGCGCCGCGATCTGGCTGACACAAGCACAGTGGATTGATCCCGCGATTTCCGTCGCCGTCGTGCTGCTGATCCTTTGGGGCACATGGGGCCTGCTGAAAGAATCCCTCGATCTCACCCTCGACGCCGCCCCCGCCAATATCGATGTCGCCGCCGTGCGCGATTACCTCGCATCGCAAGCCGGGGTGACGGCCGTGCACGACCTCCACATCTGGGCCATGGGCGCCACCAAGCCCGCGCTGACCGCGCACCTCGTGCGTCCCGACGGCGGCGACGACGTGTTCCTGGCCGAAGTCGCCGACGGCATCACGCAGAAATTCGGCATTTCGCACGTGACGCTACAAATCGAACGCGCCCAGCGCGACGATTGCGAGCACTGCTAGCCTTCAGACCAAGTCTTCAGCAACTGATGCGCAATCGCGAACGGCGGCGGGCAGAAAGCGTCCGGGTGCTTGCCCGCCATCAGCGCCCGCGCTTCATCACGCGTGAACCAGCGCCCGCTTTCCAGTTCGTGCGTATCGACGGTCTCGCGATCATCGTCGACCTCACAGATCGCGCCGATCATCAGCGAATGCGGAAACGGCCACGGCTGCGTCGAATGCAGCCGCACCTCGCACACCCGCAAGCCCGCCTCTTCCAGCGTCTCACGCGCCACCGCTTCTTCAATGGTCTCACCGGGCTCGATGAACCCCGCCAGCGCCGAATGCATCCCGCGCGGCCACATCCGCTGCCGCGCCAAGAAACACTTCTCCCCGATCACCGGCAACATGATGCAAACCGGATCGACGCGCGGAAAGTGCTCGGCGTTGCAAGTGGGGCACTCGCGTTTCCACCCGGCCTCCGACACCACGGTGGCGACCCCGCAATTAGCGCAGAACCCGCTCTTGGCGTGCCACTCGAACACGGCTTTGGCCGGCCCAATCGTGGCCAACTCCTCACGCGACAGACGTGGCCCCAGCGCGCGCAGGTCATCGAACCGGCCGATGTCGTTCAGCGGCGCATCATCCGGCACATCCACGGCGAAATGCGCCGCACCTTCCGCGTCCAAGCCGAGAAACAGCGTGCGCGCATCCGCCGGTGCGATCGCGCTCCGCGCATGCGCGCCCAGCCAACCCACCGCCACCGCGTCGCCATCGTCCACCACAAACGGCCGGTGCCGGAAGAACGGCACGATCCGCGTCGTCTCGGCCGCGAGCGCCGTCGCCAGCCAAGCCTCGTCGCGCCGGTGATGCCCGGCGCGGTCCAACGGCGAGCGCGCAAACGCGTTCGGATTGTGCGGCAGCAAAGCCAAGATCAGGCCGGCTTCCGGAAGCGCAGCACGAACTGATCCGTGCGCCCGCGAATGTCGCCTTCGAACACACGCACGGTGCGGTTGTCCGCCGGATTGCGCAGCACTTCGCTCTCTTCCTCGAGCACGAAGCCCGCCGCCTCCAGCTCACGAACGACTTGCGCGCGATCGATCCGGTGCGTCGCAGTCGCGCCATCGGTGCTTGTCGGCGCGCCATCGACGGCAGCGTGATCAATGATCACCAACACGCCGCCTGGCTTCAGCGCCGCGAACATCTCGCGGTTCAGGCGCGGCACATCGATGTTGAGCTGCGACAGGAAGAAGTCGTGATAGATCTGCGAAATAAAGATCGCATCGAGCGGCTCATCCGTAACCCAGCCCTGATAGCCCTGCTGCACCACAGTGACGTTCGGATAAGCCGGCGCCACCGCCAGGATCGGCCGCGTGCGTTCCGGCGTGTTCGGCCGATCGATCGCGAAAACGCGACCCGTTTCGCCAACCGCCACGGAGAACAACCGCGTGTAATACCCGCCGCCCGGCCCGACATCGGCCACGCGCCAGCCCTGCTGCACGCCGCTAAACGTCAGGATCTCACGTGGGTGCCGCAGCGCGTCGCGCTCCACGTCCGCCGCCGGCCGCCGCGCGTCGGTGAGCGCTGCCTCGATCCCCGGGTTTGGCGCCACGGTCGCCAGCATGATCCCAGGCACCGCGCCGCCCGCGCACGCGCCGATGAACAGGGCCACACCCAGGCCAGCCAGCAAATTCCGCATGTCGTCCTCCACCGTCGCACCGGGGATTTAGCCTGCCGAGCGCGGCCTGTCTTGCTCTTCCAGCCGTCGTGAACGATTGGAAACCGCTAGCCGTTACATTGAACCGACATGATTCCCGTAACCCCCTCCATCGCCCTCGACGAGCGCGACCTCGAAGAGCGCTTCATCCGCGCCGCTGGCCCCGGCGGCCAGAACGTCAACAAGGTGTCGACGGCGGTCGAACTGCGCTTCCGCTTGGGCGGCTTCACGCAACTTCCAGATGACGTGCGCGGACGGCTGGAAACACTCGCCGGCCGCCGCCTCACGCTCGACGGCGAGATCGTCATCCGCGCCGACGAACACCGCACCCAGGATCGCAACCGCGCCGAAGCGCAGGCGCGGTTGGTGAACCTGGTGAAGCAAGCTTCACACCGGCCAAAGCCGCGGCACAAGACGCGTGTGCCAAAGGGCGAAAAACTAAAGCGGCTAGAAGGCAAAGTCCGCCGCGGCGACGTGAAGGCGAAACGAGGCAAGGTGCGTGATCACGATTGATCCCTCGCCCCGCACAGCGGGGGAGGGTGTCGCGAAGCGACGGGAGGGGGACAGTGTATTTCCCCCTCCCCAACCCCTCCCCCGCGTTGCGGGGCGAGGGACGTCGCGACTATTCCGGCTTCCTAAACCGCATCATGAACTGATCGGTGCTGCCGCGGATCGACGGATCGAACACGCTCACCGTCCGCGCGTCCGCCGCGTTGCGCAGCACTTGGCTTTCGCCATCAAACACGAACCCCGCTGCTTCCACTTCACGACGCACCGTCGCCTGATCGATCCGATGCAACGTCGCGTCGTTGTCTTCGGTCTGCACCGGTGAGCCATCGACCGCCGCGTGATCGATGATCACATAAATGCCGCCTGGCTTCAGCGCCGCAAACGCTGAGGCATTCACCGCGTTGCGATCGCCCAGATTGTACGAAGCGATCGGCAAGTCATGGTAATTCTGCGCCGTGAAAATCACGTCGAGCGGCTCAGGATACGCCAGCGCATCGTAGGGCGTCCGCGACATCACCGCGTTCGGATACTGCGCCGCGACCGCCAACACCGGCAGCTCATACTCACCGGCCACGCCGTCAGCGCGGATCGTCGGATACACCCGGCCTTCATCGCCAACCGCCACTGCAAACAACCGCGTCCAATACCCGCCGCCTGGGAAGATATCCGCTACCCGGTCACCCGGCTCGATCCGCGCAAACGCCAGCGTGTCGGCGGCATGCCGTGCTGCATCGCGCGCGCGCTCTTCCGCCGGACGGCGCGAATCCGCCAAAGCTGCTACGATATTCGGCGCATCCGCGCTGACTTCAGCCGGCGCCGCAGGCGCGGGCGCTTCAGTGCTTTGTCCGCAAGCCGCGAGTACAAACGCGGCGGCAGCGGCGACCAGAAAATGCTTCATGTGCGATCCTCCCGCGCTTCAACTAGCGCGATCGGCGCAGGAACGCATCCCCAGCACGACGAACGGCCCTGCCGGTCGTCCAGATCACGCACGATCACGCAGAGTTTAGCGGCCGCGCCGCTGCGTCTGCGGCGGTGGCGTGAGTTCCAGCTGCTCCGGCGGCGCAGGCAGACGGGGCGCCACCTCGATCTGCGGCGGCGCGGAAATATCGATGCCCGTATCGCCCGCGCCCAATTCCTTGAACTTGCGCGCTTGCGGCATGACCCGGCTTTCAATCGAGCTCAACAGACCATTATATGTCGTCACCGACTTGCCGATCGCGTCGCCGACCTTACCCAAATGGTCGGCCATCACCGCCATGCGCCGATACAATTCACGGCCAAGCTCGGCGATCTCCTGCGCGTTCTTGGCGCTCTGTTCCTGGCGCCAGCCGTACGAAACCGATTTCGCCAGCGCCACCATCGTCGACGGCGTCGTGATGATCACCTTCTGCGCGAACGCTTCGTCGAACAAATTCGGATCACGCTCCGCCGCCGCCGCGAGGAAGTTCTCGCCCGGCACGAACAACACCACGAAATCCGCCGTCGCTGGCACGTGCTTCCAGTAATCCTTCGACGCCAAATTCTTGACGTGGCTCTTCAACTCCGCCGCGTGCTTCTTCAGGAACGTCTCACGCGCAGCGTCGTCCGTCGCTTCCATCGCGTCGAGATACCCAGAAAGCGCGACCTTCGAATCCACCACGATGCAGCGCCCGCCCGGCAGATTGATCACCACGTCCGGCCGCAACCGCGAACCTTCGCCATCGCTCGTCGTCACCTGTTCAGTAAAATCGACATGCGCCGCGAGTCCCGACAGCTCCAGCACGTTGCGCAGCGTTTGCTCACCCCAGCGCCCGCGCATCTTCGGCGACGCGCGCAATGCGGTGAGCAAATTCTGCGTCGTCTTATTCGTTGAGCCCACAGCGTCCATGATCTGGCGCACCTGCTCGCCCATCGCAGACTTATCTTGCAGCCGCGCCTTCTCCAGCGCGTCCACCGAACCCGCGAGCTTCGCCAACGCTTCCTGCGCCGGCGTCAGTACTTCCTTCACGCCGCCGGCGGCCGCTTGCTTGTGTTTCTCGAACGTCTCGTTCGCCAGCGTCATGAAGCTCGCTTGCGACGCCTCCAGCGCCTTCGCCGCCAGCGCCAAGAAGCGCGCCTCCTCGGACTCCGAGCGCGCGCCCGCGCCGGCTTTCGCGCCAGCCAGATCGGCCGCGAGTTGCGTGTTCTCCTTGCGCACGGCGTCTAGCTCGCCACGCAGGCGGTCGCGCTCAGCGCGGATGGGCTCGACGCCTGCGGAGCGGTAGGCAAACCAGCCAGCGGCGCCGATAGCAGCCACGGCCAGCAAAAGCAAAAGCGATTCGGTCATTTCGGGAGCCTAGCAGTCTGCCGGACCCGACCACATGCCCGTCACATATAGGATAACTTTGGCGCATGGCGAAAGACCGCCCGCAGGCGTAAGTTCCTGGCCATGGACGTCTTTAGTTACCTAATCCCTGCCGCGCTGATCGCCGTTTTTCTGGTGTTGTGTTTCGGCATCTACACGCTGTTCCGCGGCGGCGATTTCTCGCGCTCCTGGTCCAACAAAGCGATGCGATTTCGTGTCGTGGCGCAGTTCGTTGCGATCATGATCCTAGTCGCAGCCATGTGGTGGAAGCAGTCGCATGGTTAGGCTGGACAAGATCGTCACCAAGGCCGGCGACGGCGGCAAGACGCGCCTCGCCACCGGCGAGCCTGTCTCCAAGGCGAGCGCGCGCGTCGAAGCCTACGGCGCTGTGGATGAAGCCAACTCCGCCATCGGCGTCGCACGTCTCCACACCACAAGCGATCCCGTGCTCGATCCAATTTTGGATCGTTTGCAAAACGATCTCTTCGATCTCGGCGCCGATCTCGCCACGCCGGACTCGCCCGATCTCAAGTTCGAACCGCTGCGCATTCAGTCGAGCCAAACCGATCGCCTCGAAACGGAAGTCGACGCGCTGAACGAAAAGCTCTCCCCGCTCACCTCGTTCATCCTCCCCGGCGGCTCACCCGCGGCAGCGCACCTCCACCTCGCCCGCGCCATCGCGCGCCGCGCCGAACGCGCCATCGTCGCACTGGCCGACGTCGAAGCGATCTCGCCCGAAGCCGTGAAGTTCGCCAACCGGCTCTCGGATTTGCTCTTCGTCGCCGCGCGCTACGCCAACGACCAGGGCCGCGCCGATCTGCTCTGGAAACCAGGAGCCAACCGCTGATGCGCGGCGCCGTCCATCACATCGATCTCACCGTCAAAGGCGCGCACGCCTCGCGCGCGTTCTACGAAAGCATGCTCGGCTTCATGGGCTATCGCTACACGGCCCCGATCTCCGACATCCCCGCCGCGCCGCATAACGGCTACGATTTCGATCTGCGCGATGGCGACGATTTCTGCTCCATCGGCATCCTCAGCGCACGCGGCGAGAACGCCGGCCGCGAACACGACCGCCACAGCCCCGGCCTCCACCACATCGCCTGGAACGCCGCGAGCCGCGAAGACGTCGACGCCATGCACCAGCATCTCATCAGCATCGGCGCAACGATACTCAATCCGCCAGCCGCGTACCCGAAATACGGCCCGACCTACTACGCCGTCTTCTTCGCCGATCCGGACGGCCTGAAGCTCGAGTACGTGCACAAGCCATAAAGCAAAACGGCCCGCGCTTTCACGCGGGCCGTTGCAGCACTTCACACCGAACTTAGTTCGGACGGTCGTCGGATTTCCGCATTGCGTCCTTCGCGTCGCCGAGCGCTTCGCGCGCTTCGCCCTTGGCCTTGTCGATCTTGCCTTTGGCTTCAAGCGACTTGTCGCCGACGGCCTTGCCAACACCTTCTTTGATCGCGCCCGACGCTTTATCGGCCGCGCCTTTGACGTGTTCTTTGTCCATGAATCCATTCTCCTTGGAATGGAGGAGAAACGCAGATCACAGATGCGGAGTTCCGGTTACGTGATGTATTGCGCACCGTTCATCGTAAGCGTGGAACCCGTCATAAAGCCCGCACTGTCCGACGCCAAAAACGCAACCGCGCCTGCGATTTCTTCGGCTTTGCCGAGGCGTCCCACCGGAATGCCGCTAATGATTTTCTTCAACACTTCCTCGGGCACCGCCGCGACCATGTCGGTCTCGATGTAGCCCGGCGCCACGCAGTTCACCGTGATGCCCTTGTTCGCGCTCTCTTGCGCCAACGCTTTGGTGAAACCGATCATGCCGGCCTTGGCAGCCGAATAATTCACCTGGCCAACTTGGCCTTTTTGGCCGTTGATCGAGCTGATGTTGATGATGCGGCCCCAGCCGCGCGTGCGCATACCGTCGATCACTTGGCGCGTCATGTTGAAACAGGAATCCATGTTGACGCGGATCACTTCCGACCATTGCTCATGGCTCATCTTGTGGAAGAAGCCGTCGCGCGTGATGCCGGCATTGTTCACCAGCACATCGATCGGCCCGAGCTGATCCTCAACAGCCTTGGCGGCAGCGACGCAATCCTCGAACGAGCCGACATTGCCCTTCACCACCATGATGTCGAGCTGCTTGGCGGTTTCCGCGGCGGCGGCGTCATTGCCCGAATAGCCGGCCGCGACCTTCATGCCGTCAGCCTTGAGCCGCTCGGAGATGGCCTTGCCAATGCCCCGCGTTCCACCCGTCACAAAAGCCACGCGCGCCATTCCTGCCTCCCGATTTCGTCTGATGCGAAAATCTGAAGTCACATTGCGCGACTTGTCCGCGCTGTCCATACGCGCGGCCCCGGTTTCACCCCGGAAACCCGCAGACTTGCTTTGCGCTGGCGCCGAGCCGCCGTGCTATGACACCGCTTCCATGACGCGGATCATCATCCTCTACGCCCTGGGCCTGGCCGCCGGCGCCTTCGCGCTGCAATGGCTGCAGTACAATTACCTCGTCCGCGCCTTCACCACCGAAATCTACATCGGCCTCGTCGCGCTCGCCTTCGCCGGCCTCGGCGTTGGGCCGGGATGCGTCTCGCGCGCCGTCCTGCGTCCGCGACGTTCGAGAAGAACACCGCCGCCCTCGCCACGCTCGGCATCACGCTGCGCGAGCAGGAGGTGCTGGCGCTGTTGGCGGCCGGCAAATCCAACAAGGAGATCGCCCAGAAACTCGGCGTCTCCCCCAACACCGTGAAGACGCAAATTGCCAGCCTCTACCAAAAGCTCGAAGTTCAGCGCCGCACCCAAGCTGTGCAAAAAGCCCGCGAACTGGCGCTGATCCCGTAAGACCACGGCGCCAAACGGCCGATCTGGACGATTTCATCCTTTCGGGTGATGGAGTTTCCGGCCGCAACGCGGGCTAGCTCCGCTCAACACGAAGCACGAGGAGCACCCATGTTCGCAACCGCACTCCGCTACGGCGCTATTTCAGGCTTGGTTGTCGTCGGCGTCATCGTCGCCGGCATGCTCTATGCCGACGGCCCCGGCGGCGGCCACGCCTCATCCTCGATGTGGTTCGGCTACCTCGTCATGATCCTCGCGCTGTCGACGATCTTTCTGGCGATCCGTGACTACCGGAACAAAAAGCTCGGCGGCGTCATCAAATTCCTGCCCGCCTTCGGCCTCGGCCTTCTCGTCGCCGCCATAGCGGGCGTCGTTTACGTGGCCGCCTGGGAGACCTTTCTGGCCGTCTCGCACTATCCGTTCATGGAAAACTACACGGCGGCGATGATCCAGAACCAACGCGATGCCGGCGTTACCGGCGCCGAACTCGACGCCTTCATCGCACAAATGGAAGAGATGAAAGTGATGTACGCCAACCCGCTCTTCCGCCTGCCGATGACCTTCATCGAGATCTTCCCCGTCGGTCTCACCATCGCGCTGATCTCAGCCGCCATCCTGCGCAATCCCAAAGTGCTGCCGGCGCGGGCTTAAGGACACACACCATGGACCGCATCACCGGCACGACCGTTACCTTCATTAACGTCGCCAACCGCGATCGCGCGCTCGCCTTCTACCGCGACACGCTCGGCCTCGAGCTCCGCAGCAGCGATCCACACGGCGATTTCCTGGAACTGGACGGCGCGCTCATGCGCCTCACCGCGATGGCGGATCACAAGCCCGGCGCACACCCAGTGCTCGGCTGGAATGTCGAGGACATCAGCGCCGCCGCCGCTTCACTGCGCGCCCGCGGCGTCACCTTCACCATCTACGACGGCATGGGCCAAGACGACCTCGGCATCTGGAGTTCGCCCGACGGCAAAACTAAAGTCGCCTGGTTCAACGATCCCGACGGCAACGTTCTGAGCTTGTCGCAGGCGTAGCCACTCATGCGCGCAGGATCTTCTCCATCGGCCGACCCTTGGCGAGTTCGTCGATAAGCTTGTCGAGGTAACGCAACTCCCGCATCAGCGGGTCTTCGATGTTTTCGATCCGCACGCCGCAGATCATGCCCGTGATCTGCGAGCGCGCAGGATTGAGCTTTGGCGCCTGTGCAAAGAAATCCTCGAAGGTTGTTTTCTTCTTCAGATGAGCTTCGAGCGCCTGCTGACGATAGCCCGTCAGCCAGCGAAAGATCTGATCGACCTCCGCCTTCGTACGCCCCTTCTTCTCCACCTTCGTGATGTAGTGCGGATAAACGCTCGCGACGCTGATCGAATAGATGCGGTGCTTTTTCGGTTCAGCGGCTTTTGCCGATTTGGACTTCGCTTGGACCATTACGTCGCCCCTCGCGCGAACCACCACAGCGCGACGGCACTAAGCAGAACTCCGCCAAACACCAATTGCGTTCGCAGCGGATGTGCGGAGACGTCCTCCGGTGGCTTATTCCAATCGGTGGCAACACTGATGAGGGCGACCACCAATAGTGTCACCCAGAGACCAGTGAGCCCGGGCTTACCGGCGTAAAATGCTAGAAGTGCGTTTGCGCCCGTAAGCACAACCCAGGCGACGCCAAAAACGCGCCGGCCTGTCACGTTCACCGCTCCACGCACACCGCAATGCCCATGCCGCCGCCGATGCAGAGCGTGGCGAGGCCCTTGCTCTTCCCACGGCGCTGCAGCTCATAAAGCAGCGTCGTCAGCACGCGCGCGCCGGACGCGCCGATCGGGTGGCCAATCGCGATCGCGCCGCCATTGACGTTCACCAGGTCCAAATCCCAGCCCATGTCCTTGTTCACTGCACAGGCCTGCGCCGCGAACGCTTCGTTGGACTCGACCAAGTCCAGTTCGCCAACCTTCCAGCCCGCGCGCTCCAGCGCCGCCTTCGACGACGGGATCGGCCCCGTGCCCATCACGCTCGGATCAACACCGCGCGAAGCCCAAGACGCAATCCGCGCCAGCGGCGTCAGCCCGCGCTTGGCCGCTTCATCCGCAGTCATCAGCACCAAAGCCGCAGCGCCGTCGTTGATGCCGGACGCATTCGCCGCCGTGACGGTGCCGTCCTTCTTGAACGCCGCGCGCAAACCGGCGGCGCCTTCCACCGTCGCGTCATGTTTGATGTACTCGTCGTTCTCCACGACCGTATCGCCCTTGCGGCCCTTCACGGTCACCGCGACGATCTCATCCTTGAACTTGCCGGCCTTCTGCGCAGCACTCGCTTTCTGCTGCGAGAGCGTCGCGAACTCGTCCTGCTGCTGACGCGTGATCTGCCACTTCTCGGCGACGTTCTCGGCCGTGATGCCCATGTGATATTGATTGAAGACGTCGGTCAGCCCGTCCTTGATCATCGTATCGGTGAACGAGAGATCGCCCATCTTCTGGCCGTTGCGCAGATGCGCTGCATGCGGCGCGAGGCTCATGCTCTCCTGCCCGCCTGCGACCACGATCTTAGCGTCGCCGGCCTTCAGCTGCTGGTAGCCGACCACGACAGCGCGCAAGCCCGATCCGCATACCTGGTTCAATGACCACGCGGGGCTCTCATCCGGCACGCCCGCCGCACGGCTGGCTTGCCGCGCGGGGTTCATGCCTTGGTTGGCCGTCAGCACCTGCCCCAGCACCACTTCCGACACCTCTTTGGCGTCGACTTTTGCGCGCTGCAGCGCGGCTGTGATCGCTGTTCTGCCCAGCTCATGCGCGGGCACTGCAGCAAAGCTGCCGTTGAACGAGCCCACCGGCGTGCGGGCGGCTGAGACGATTACGACATCTGTCATGGGCCCATGCTCCTGAAGCGGCGAAGGCTTTGGATGGAAACGGAGACTTAAGCGTCCCTATCGCACAAGCGCCAAGCGAAATCCAAGTCAACCAGGCGCCATCGACTGGCGAAAACGGCGGCTTTGTCTTGCATTGCACCCAAGGACGCGTGAATTTGTGGCCAAAGCCCGCCTTCGCGGGCGCCAGAGATCAAAGGACACTCAAGTGGCGGATGCTAACGGCCAGGCAGCGGGGGACGCTGGCGGCGCGGCCGAGGCTCAAACCGAGCAGGTCATCATCAAGAAGTACGCCAACCGGCGGCTCTACAACACGGCGGCGTCGAGCTACGTGACGCTCGACCATTTGTCGGAAATGGTCCGCGAGGGCATCGACTTCATCGTCCTCGACGCCAAGACCAACGACGACATCACCCGCTCGGTGCTGACGCAGATCATCTTCGAAGAAGAGAGCAAGGGCCAGAACCTGCTCCCGGTTCAATTCCTGCGCCGCCTCATCCGTTTCTACGGCGACCAAATGCAGGGCTTCCTGCCGCCGTATCTCGAAATGAGCATGGAGAGCTTCTCCAACGCACAAGAGAAGATGCGCGAAAACATGTCGCGCGCGTTCGGCGCCACGACGCCGATGGCCGCGTTCGAAGAGCAAGCCCAGCGCAACATGGCCATCTTCCAGCAAGCGATACAGGCTTGGGCGCCGTTCGCGCCTGGCGGCATGGTCAACTATCCCGGCATGCCCGGCGCCAAACCAGCGTCAGCCCCCGCCGCCGAAGACGACGCCGACAAGGACGAACAACTCGCTCTGCTCCGCCGCCAAATGGAAGCGATGCAAAAGCAGCTCGACCAGATGGCGAAGCGCTAGCCCGGATAAGCCGGCAGCGCGATCGGCAGCAGGTGCGCGATCACATAGATCGTGTAGGCGCTCCAGATCAGCGTGAGGATGCTCCCGCCGAGCATCGGGAAAAGCCAGGCGCCGCCGGTATCGGCGTGGCCGTGGCCTGCGTGTGAAGCTTCATACGTCATGACGGCATAACGCTACGCCGGGACCCGCGTTCCGCCAAGACGCGAAACGCCCGCTACGCGTGTAACGAACGTCATGAGCGGCGCGAAGGCATCTGCGATACTCTCCCCGCATTGTCATCAGGAGGCCGCGCATGACCACGCCCGCCGCCGCCCAATTCGTTGGCGACATCCCGCGTTTCTACGACCAACACCTCGGCCCGATCATTTTCCAGGGCTACGCCGAAGACCTCGCCCGTCGCGCCGCATCCCTCGCGCCCAGCGATGTGCTGGAGATCGCCGCCGGCACCGGCATCTCCACCGCCGCTTTGCGTCAGGCGCTGCCGCCGGCAACCAACATCACCGCCACGGACTTGAACGCCGCCATGCTGGAGATCGCCCAGACCAAAATCTCAGCGGGCAACGTCCGCTTCCAAACCGCCGACGCCATGGCTCTTCCTTTCGCCGACGCGGCCTTTGATCTCGTCGTGATCCAATTCGGCGTCATGTTCTTTCCCGATCGTCCCGCGGCCTACGCCGAAGCGCGCCGCGTGCTAAAGCCTGGCGGCACATTGCTGTTCAATGCCTGGGGCTCGATGCAATCCAATCCGTTCGGCGAAATCGCGCACCGCGATGCCGAACGCTTCCTGCCGGACAACCCACCGAAATTTTATCTGACGCCGTTCGGCTACTCAGACTCGGCGCAAGTGCGCGCAGACCTGCTCGCCGGCGGCTTCCGAGAAGTGGATCACGCGGTGGTTCAGTTCAGCCGCGATGTGCCCGATTGGCGCCACTTCGCCACCGGCGCCATCTACGGCAACCCGATGATCGTCGACATCCGCGCGGGCGGCGTGAACCCCGACGACATGGTGGAGGCCATTGCCGGCGAACTTGAAGAACGCTTTGGCAAGGCCCCGTCACGCATGCCGCTCGAGGCCCACGTCTACGCCGCCAAGAAGCGTTAGACCGAAACTGTGACCCGCAGGAACGTCGCCGGGATCGAAGTGTAGTCTGGACGCGTGCTCTTGTTCTGCGCCGCGAACAACGCTTCAAGTTCGCGCTGCAGCTCGGCTTCCTTGCCGTTGTTCGCCGCCGCTTCGAACGCATTCATCGTCGGCCCATAATACGTGCGGAACGTGTTCAGGAATTGCGCCGGCGTGGCTTCGGCGTTGAACGTGTAGGTGTCACGCAGGAACGCGATTCTGTCGCGCGCGATGCCCGCAGCCTCGAAGCGCTCCACCACGTTGCCCTCCACGCCCCACGTCATCGGGCTGATGAAACCTTCCGGCGGCGGCGGCGAGTATGCCGAGCTGATCTTCAGGATCGACGCCACCAAAGTCGGATCGTTCGGGATCCAGTTGCCCATCACGATGCGGCCGCCCGGCTTGGTAACGCGCACCATTTCCTTGGCCACATCGAATGGCTTCGGCGCAAACATCGCGCCGAAAATCGTGACGACGAGATCGAAGCTGTGATCGGCGATGCCTTCGAGATTGCACGCATCGCCTTCCTGGAAGCGGAGATTGGTCAACCCTAGCTCTTGCGCCCGCTTGTTGCCGGCCGCGACCAGATTGGCGGCGATATCAACGCCCAGCACATCCGCGCCGCGCTTCGCTGACGGCACGGCCGTGGTGCCGTCGCCGCAGCCCAGATCGAGCACTTTCAGCCCACGCCGCACGCCGATGCTATCGGTCAGCGCCTCGCCGCTTTCGCGCATGGTGGCCGCCAAACGAGTGAAGTCGCCTTTTTCCCAAAGAGCCTTATTCGGGTTCATCGCTTTATCCTTTGTTCAAACCAATGGACGCGGGCTAAGCGCAGCGCTCCCGGCGCGCCGTGCCCTGCGTCACGTCCAGGCTTCTGGCAGACTCCAGCTCACGTGGCTTCGACCGAAACGCCAACGAACTTTGCTCAACGTCTTTGTGATTGCAGGTTGGAGCGCGCCCCTTCAAGCGCGCTTAGCGCCACCGGGTCCAAGGTGCGGGGCTGAAGCCCTGCGCTCCAACCTGTCCACGCTTGCGCCTAATTCCAAACCGGCGGCTTCCGCACGGCCCAAGGCAGTTCTTTCTCCAGCTGCCCCGCCAGCCGATAGAGCGTGCCTTCGTCCGCGTAGCGCCCCGTGAACATCATCCCAATCGGCAACCCGCTTTCGCTCTGCCACAGCGGCAGCGACAGCGATGGCTGCCCTGTCAGATTGAACGGCGGCGTGAAGCCGAACGTCGTGGCTTGGCGCCGATCGAACTCCTTCAAATCCTCCATCAGCGTATCGAGAAATTCAACGCGCGGCACATTGGTGCTCAACACGGGCGTCAGCCAAACATCCCACGTCTCGAACTTGCTGAGTATCTCCCGGTTCATCAGCCGCAATTGCTGCCAACCCCACATCGCGTCCTGGCCGCTGATCTTCTTGCCCGCCTCATAAGCGCGCCGCGCCAAGCCCTCGATGTCGTCGCCAGGCTCGCGGCCCTTGATCTCGATCCAGCGTTTGATCCCCGCCGCGAAGTTTGACGCCGAGACCAAGCCTTGCGCACGATAAAGCGCGCGATAGTCGATGCCCAAGCCCCCTTTGCGCACGTCGTGCCCGAGCTTGCCCAACGCTTCCGCCGTTCGCTCCAGCGCCGCTCGAATTTCTGGCTCGATCGGCTCGCCACGCGGCGTCTCACTCGACCAGCCAATGCGCAGCTTGCCCGGCCCCCGCGCAATCTCCTCGACGTACGGACGCTCCTTCGCCGGATACGCAAACGGGCTGTTGCCCTCCGGATACCCCGTCGCATCCAACATCGCTGCGCTGTCGCGCACCGTGCGCGACACGACGTGATCCACCGAGAGCCCGATGGCACGATCGGTATCGTGTTGACCATTCGGATTGCGATCGCGCGTCGTCTTCATGCCAACCAGCCCGCAACACGCCGCCGGTATCCGGATCGAGCCCAGCCCATCGCTCGCATGCGCCAGTGGGACCATCCCGGCCGCCACGGCAGCCGCCGCGCCACCAGAAGAGCCGCCCGTGATGTGATCCGTATTCCAAGGATTACGGCACGGCCCCAGCAGCGCCGACGTGGTTACGCCCGGAATGCCAAACTCCGGCGTATTGGTCTTTCCCGCTAGCACCGCGCCCGTCGCGCGATAGCGCGTGATCAATTCACTATCGCTGTCGTCCGCATCGATTTGCGCAAACCGGCTCGCCGACGTGCGCGGCCAGCCCTTAACTCTAACGCCCAGATCCTTGATCAGAAACGGCACGCCTTTGAACGGCCCGTCCGGCAACGTGCCAGCCGCGACACCGCGCGCTTCGTCGTAAGCTTTATGAACGACCGCATTGAGTTTGCCGTTGTTGCGCTCGATCCGCTCGATCGCGGCCTCAAGCAATTCGCTCGGCGTCACGTCCCTGTTGCGGATCAACTCGGCTAAGCCCAAGCCATCATAGTCGGCGTATTCAGCGAAACTCATGTGCGCCTCCGCGTTTGCGAGAACGTTAAGCGGTTAATCCGCGTTTGGCACGTCTGATGCAGCGCCTAGCCCATGAGCGCAGGCCCAATCCCGCTCCGTTACGTGGAGGAAACCGGCGACCGTCGCGACAGCGACCGCCGCGCCACGGATCGCCGCGCCCCGCGCCGCTGGCTCGACCCGCTGTTCGCCGCCACCCTCGTCAACCAAATCGCGCCGAAAGAAACGCAATACGCACACGGCTATGCCAGCACGCCGTGCGGCCCCCGTCCCGGCATCGTGGTGAACACGCGCGCTTAAGCGCTCTTCTTCTTCGACTGCTCGAATTCCGCCAGCCAGTTATCGATCGCATCAAGCCGCGCTTCGATGCTCTCGATCCGATCTTCCGGCTCAGCGTTCGTCGGCGGCGCCTCGCGCGCAGCGACACCGCTCTTCAGCGTCACTTCTACCAAGTCCGACTGCAACACGCGCGCGAACGTCTCCAACTCTTCTGCTGTGGGCGCGCGTTCATTGATGAACACGGCATGCAAGTCGGTGCGCTCAAGCCCTGCCGCTATGGCTAACGCCGCGCGATCCAAACCGCGCTCAGCCAATTTCGCGTCGAACCAGTCGGCGTCGAAGAAGAGGGACATTTTGCACCCACCCAAAAAGCGGCGCCGAACCTGCAGGCTCGGCGTCTATGGACGGCTTCATCTTCCCCCGATTCGCACGCACGCTCGACTTCGCAATCGCGCTCGCGATCGGAATGTGGTGCCTGTAAACAAACGAAAATCGGCAGCCGGATACCGACTGCCGATCAACGTTAGCTGAATTGTTAGGCTCAGTGCTGGCCCGCGAACTCCACGTCGCGGCGGGCCGAGATGATCGTAACCACCACACCAGCGAGCACGTCCAACAGCGCCATCACCAGGATGACGAAGAACACACTCGTGGCAAAAGCCGGGTGCAGCAGGAATTCGACCAGGCAGATGATGAACACCAGCATCGAGAGCGCGTGATTGAAAATCGCCGCGGTGCCGGTCGACGTTGATTTCAGCAATTCGATGAAGAGCAAGATCAGCGCGAGCAGCATGAGCACATCGCCGAACGCGATGGTCCACTCCGCGCCAGACGCCATCGGCACTCGGACCCAGACATCGGCCAGATGCTGACGCACGCCGGCGCCGTCGCCATTGGAAGTCGCCGTCGCTCCGAACGCCCAGATATTGTAGGTGAGGACCGGGACGAGGATCAGCGGAAATACGTTGAAAATAGCGCCCATTGGGCCCCCCTGCTGTGATTGCGTGCGAGACCGACGCCCCCGCGTCGTCGCTGCTTGAAGTGCGATACGTTCACCAGGATCGACGCGGTCGTTCATAACTCGTCTGTCCCTCCCGGCAGGCGCGCCCTGCTTCGAAGCCACATCGCGCCAAATAGGTCGGTCATATTCGCGGCCAACCTGCCTAGGTTCGTGTACTTCGAGCGCCCGGCGCTCCGCTGTCGATGATTAACCTCCAAAAACTCCACTGCATAGCCTTCGCGCAGCATCAGTGCGGCCATGAAACGGTGCATGTGATCGAAGTACGGCAGGCGCAAAAAAGCCTCCCGTTTGAACACCTTGACGCCGGAACCGCTATCGTCGGCGCCGTCGTTTAAGGCAGCCTTGCGGATGTCATTGGCGATCTTGGAGGCCCAGCGCTTGCTCCAACCATCCTGACGCTTGCCGCGCTTGCCGGCGACCATGCCCAAATTGCCCGGCGCCTCTGCACGCGTGAGTTTAGCTAAGAGCTTCGGCAAGTCCGCCGGATCGTTCTGCCCGTCGCCGTCAAGCGTGCCCACGATCGGCGCCCGCGCCGCCAGCACGCCGGTGCGCACAGCACGGCTTTGCCCGGAATTGTTGCGATGGCCGATGATGCGAAGCGCCGGCAATTCCCGCTTTAGCAGCGCCAGTTCGCCCTTGGTGTCGTCACGGCTGGCGTCATCGACGAAGATCATCTCGTACGAACGCCCATCGAGCACCGAAGCGATCTCGCGCGCCAACGCGGCCGCATTCCCGACCTCGTCCTTCACCGGCACGACCACGCTGAATTCGATGCTTTCGGTCAAGTTCCCGTCTCGTCGCCCAAGAAACCTAAGCCAGGGCGCGCCCTCTTAGCCGGTCACCGGCCCTAAATCGAGGCGCCCATCCTGCAAGGTGAAGTGGTCCCCGCCCGCCCGAAACCCGGTACACCCGCCCTCGTGTCCGCCCCGCAACCCGCTTCTCTGTTCGACCAGTTCGCCCAAGGCTGGCGCAGCTACGCGCTGATCGCGCTGATCGCGTTCCTCTCCGCGCAGTTCGGCGCCGGCCGCATGCAGGTGATGGATCCCGAGGAAGCGCGCTTCGCTCAAGCCACGCGCCAGATGGTCGAGGCCGGCGACTACGCCCACGTTCGCTTGCAGACCGAAACTCAGAGCGCTCGGCCGATCGGCGTTCACTGGCTGCAAGCGGCGGCCGTCAACGCCGCCGAACCACTGACCCACAAGCGCAACGCGATCTGGTTCTACCGGCTGCCATCGACGCTTGGGCTCCTCCTCGCCGCGATCGCCACGCTCTGGGGCGGCGCAGCATTGATCGGCCAACGCAGCGCGCTGTTCGGCGCGGCACTCCTGAGCGTCGCCATGCTCGCCGGCTTCCAAGGCATGGCCGCCACCGCCGACGCGTTGCTGCTCGGCTTCACCACGCTCGCACTGGCGGCGCTGGCGCGGCTTCGTGCGCCGCAACGAAAGAAAGTCATCTCACTGCTCTTCTGGTTCGCGCTTGCGTGCGGCGTCCTCATCAAAGGCTTCATCGCACCACTGGCGGCGACGCTGACACTCGCGTCGCTCTTCGCCTGGGAACGTCGCGCGGCATGGATGAAGCCGCTGCTCTGGTGGCCCGGCCCGCTCCTGTTCGCAATCGTCGCCGCGCTTTCCCTCGGCACGCTGTTCAGCTTCGAACGCGGCGGACTGGATCAGTTCACACTCCCCGGTTTCCACCTCTTCCTGCTGCCGTTCCTCATCTTCCCCGCCACCTACGCGCTCCCCGCCGCCGCGCGTCTCAGCATCGAAACCATCCGCGCGCCCCTCGCCGACGAGGATCACGCCGCGTTCCGCTTTCTCATCTGCTGGGCGCTGCCGATCCTCCTCGTGTTCGAACTCACGCCGGCGAAACTCCCGCACTTCGCACTCCCAGCATATCCGGCGATCGCGCTGCTCTGCGGCGCGGGCCTCACCGCCATGACCGGCCGCCGCTGGCGCACCACGCATCCCGCCGGCGTCGCGCTGTTCGCCGTCGCCGGCGGCGTCATCGTCGCGCTGATGTCGATTGCCGCCACCTTCATGCCCGGGGACTTCGCCGCCGACACGCGCCGCGCCATTTCCACGGCGCTGATCGGCGTCGGCATCGTCGCCGCGAGCTTCACTGCGCTCATCATGCTGCGCCGCCCCGCCGCGCGCTGCGCCGTGCTCGTGGCGTGCGCGCTGGCGCTCTCCTTCAGCTTCCGCGAACGCATTCTGCCGGAAGCGCGCGCGCTCAATGTCAGCAGCGAAGTCGTCGCCGCCCTCACCCGCGCACGCCTCACCCCACGCGACGATCGCCCGCTCTGGGTTGTCGGCTACAGCGAGCCAAGCCTCATCTTCATCACGCGCACAGACATTCGCCTCGCCGGCCCCGTCGAAGCCGGCGGCGAAGCGCAAATCGGCGATGCGATCGTGATCGAAGGCCGCGCCATGCAAGACATGACGACCCAACTCGCCACACGCGACTTGCAATTCACGCCAGCGGAAGAACCGGTGCGCGGCCTCACTATCGCCAACCTGGATCGCGTTGCGTTGTTTGTCGGCGAACTACGCCCGATCAGCGCCGCGCCGCCGGCTGACGTCCCGCGATAAAATCGCGCCCGCCCAGTAGCACCGCGAGCGTCGGCGCAGCGATCGCCGCAAACGCGCGTTGAAACGGCGTTTTCGCACTCTTCACCGCAAACCGCGCCAGACCTTGCGCCTGCTTGCGGCCGCCGCGCGGGCGACGCGAGAACTTCACGCCGGAAGCGTCCGGCTGAAACAGCACGCTGCCGCCCGCATCCGTCGCACGGCGGCAAAGATCGAGATCGGCCCCGTCGGTCGCGAAGCCTTCGTCGAACCCGCCGAGCGCTTGGAAATCGCCACACGGGATCAGCATGAACGCGCCCGACACCGCCGCTACCGAAGCAGGCTCCGGCGCATCGCCGCTCACGCTGCTCCGCCGCGCTTGCGGCTTCTTGGCCCAATCCATTGCCACCGCGATCGCCGACCAGGTGTTGAGCGCGCCGCCACGCGCCGCGCGGCGCTCGCGGCCTTCAATGTCAGTGAGCCGCCCGCCAACAATCCACGGCGTCCGCGCGCCGCCGCCGGCCGCCGCCATCCGCGCAACCGCGCCGCGCTGCAGCACCACGTCTGGATCGAGAAACAACAACCAGCGCCCAAGCGCGTTCTCGGCGCCGGCGTTCGCGGCCGCCGCTGAACTCTCCTGCGCCTCAACCGTGACCACTCTCACATCGCGCCGGTCCGCCTGCAGCGCCCGCAGCATCGCCGACACACCCGGCGCATTGCCGTGATCGACGACCACGAGATCATCGATCCAAGGTTCAGCCAGCGCACTGCGCAAACACAAATCCAGTGGCGCCTGAGCGCCCGCACGCGCGTCGCGCACAACGACAACGGCCGACACTCGCGGCGCTAGCGCCTGCGCTGTCGCGCGTTCGCGTGAGGGGAACTTGTCCACCTAATGTCTCTCCGCCCGGCGCCCGTTGGTTCGAGTCTTATCCTGTAACGGCCTACGCCCGCCGTCCAGCGACCCCACTGATGTGGGTTTTAGCAGACGCATGAAAAAGGCTTCATCCTCGATTAACCCGTAAATGCGGCAATCCACAGGTCGAGATTCGACGGAGTAAGGCCAGATGGACCCGCAACAAGCCGCCTTGGTGCAGCGCACCTTCGAGCGCGCCGCGCGGATCGGTCCGCATTTCTCGGCCACGTTCTACAACGAGCTCTTCCTGATCGAGCCGCCGCTGAAGCGCATGTTCAGCGGCGACATGATCCGCCAGGGCGAGCAGCTGATGATGTTCCTGGCCTACATCGTCCAGGGACTTGACCGGCTGGACGCCATCCTGCCGGCCGTCCGCGAACTCGGCGTCCGCCACGTCGGCTACGGCGTCGAAGCGCGTCACTACGCAATCGTCGGCACCGCGCTGATGCGCACTTTCCGCCACGAACTCGGGCCCGACTTCACGCCGGAAGCACGCTTGGCCTGGACCACCGCCTACAAGCTTATGTCCGACGCCATGTGCGAAGCCGCCTACGGCGTCAGCGCAAGTCCGGCGGCGTCGCTTCAGCGCTGAGCGCTGCGATCGCGGCATCCAGCTCCATCACGTTCTGATCCTGGCTACCGAGACGGCGTAGCGCCACTTTGCGCTCGTCGGCTTCCTTGCGCCCAACGACAGCAATCACCGGCGTCTTCGCCAGCGAATGCTCACGCACCTTGTAGCCAACCTTCTCGTTGCGCAGATCAAGCGCAACGCGCAGCCCCGCCTTCTTCATCTCGGCGGCGACCTCGTTGGCGTAGCCATCCGCGTCCTGCGTGATCGTGGCGATCACTACCTGCACCGGCGCCATCCACATCGGGAAAGCGCCCGCGTAGTGCTCGATCAGAATGCCAAGGAAACGCTCGAACGAGCCGAAAATGGCGCGGTGAAACATGACAGGACGATGCTTGGCGCCATCCTCGCCGACATATTCCGCATCGAGGCGCTCCGGCAGCACGAAGTCGAGCTGGTGCGTGCCGCACTGCCACGTGCGGCCAATGGCGTCGCGCAGGTGGAATTCGAGCTTCGGCCCATAGAATGCGCCCTCGCCCGGCAGGAATTCGAGCTTCTCACCGGCCGCTTCAGCGGCTTCCTGCAAGATGCGTTCGGCTTTGTCCCAAATCTCATCTTCACCGAAGCGCAACTCCGGCCGCAACGCCAGCTTCACCGCGTGCAGTTCGACGCCGCAATCCTCGTAGATCGAGCGCAGCAATTTGCAGAACGCGATCGTCTCCGGCACCAGCTGCTCTTCCGTGCAGAAAATGTGCGCATCATCCTGCACGAAAGCCCGCACGCGCATCAGGCCCTGCAGCGCGCCCGACGGTTCGTAGCGATGGCATGAACCGAACTCGCTCAAGCGCAGCGGCAGATCGCGATAGCTCTTCTGGCCCTGGTTGAAGATCTGGATATGGCCGGGACAGTTCATCGGCTTCACCGCAAGGGTTTCACCCTCGACCGTCTCGCACGTGAACATATTGGCGTGGAATTTCTGCCAGTGACCTGAACGCTCCCACAGCGAACGATCCAGAATCTGCGGCGCCTTCACTTCGCTATAGCCGGCCTCGTCGAGGCGGCGGCGCAGATAATTCTCCAGCACGCGCCACAGCGTCCATCCTTTCGGATGCCAGAACACCATGCCTTTGCCCTCTTCCTGCATGTGGAAGAGCTCTAACTGGCGCCCAAGCCTACGGTGATCGCGCTTCTCGGCTTCCTCGAGCCGATGGAGATAGCCCTCCAACTGCTTCTCGTCGGCCCAGGCCGTGCCGTAGATTCGTTGCAGCTGCGCGTTGTTCTGATCGCCGCGCCAGTACGCGCCCGCGAGCTTCATCAGCTTGAAGGCTTTGCCGAGCTTCCCCGTCGACGGCAAATGCGGCCCACGGCAGAGATCGCCCCACTTGTCGCCGTGCGAATAGACCGTGATCGGATCGCCCGGCTTGATCACCTCGTCGATCGTCTCGGCTTTGTAGATTTCGCCGATCGACTTGAAGTGCGCGATCGCCTCGTCCTTCTGCCAAACCTTGCGGATGATCGGCAGATCGGCGTCCACGATCTCTTTCATGCGCTTTTCGATCTTCTCGAAATCGTCCGTCGAGAACGGCTCGTCGCGCGCGAAGTCGTAGTAAAAGCCGTCCTCCGTCACCGGGCCGAACGTCACCTGCGTGCCCGGAAACAATTCCTGCACCGCCTGCGCCAGCACGTGCGCCGCGTCGTGACGCAGCACTTCAAGCCCGTCCGCGCTATCGCGCATGACCAGCTCGAACTTGCCGCCGCCTTCCAGAGGCCGCGTCAAATCCCACCACGCGCCATCGATCTTCGCCGCAACAACCTTCTTCGCCAGCGACTTGGAAATGCCTTCCGCCACAGCCAGCGGCGTCGTCCCGTCGTCATACGAACGCTCGGCGCCATCGGGAAATTTGAGAGAAATGCTCATAATTTGCTCGTATCGAGTTCGATGCCTTCGGGCGGCGCGCGATAGCCGCCCTTCCAATCGCCATAGCGCCACGGCCGCCACCACGAGTTCGTCTTGATCTCGCGCGGCGCCGGGTCCCAGCCATGTCCGCCCCATGGCTGGCACCGGCAAAGCCGCGCTCCGGCCATCCAGCTTCCGGCCCACGCGCCGTGCGTACGGATCGAATCCGCCGCATACGTCGAGCACGTCGGCAGGTAGCGGCAGCCGCGCCCAATTAACGGCGACAGCGACCACTTATAAAGTTGGATAAGGCCCAGAAGGCCCCGTGCTGGAATGCTCGGCGACATAACGATCAGCGATGTGTTGGTGTGAGGACCGGGTCAATGCGCGGCCGCTGCGGCGCGCCCGATCTCGCGCCGCCGGCTTTAGCAGGTAGTCGTGGTGACGAAACGCCGGTCCATGCGCCGGATATAAGCGTGTTCGCTGGCGCTGGCTACTGTTCCGCGCCGGGGAACTAAGCGCCGCCGCCCGGCTTTCCCTCCAGCATGAGTGCGCGCAGCCCGGGGCGGGTCATCCTCACCTATGGCCGGAGCCTGATGGCGCTGGTGATCGCCCGTTCGCTGGCTGAGCGCGGCGTCGAAGTGATCGGTTGCGACGACGTTGGCATGACCGTGCTCTCCTTCTCCCGCCACGTGCAGGAGACCTTCACGGTCGCGCCCTGGGACACCGATCCCGAGCAATTCCTGCAAGACATGGAAGCCGCCGTCCGCGACTACGCGCCGACCGACGGTCGCCCCTACGTGCTAATGCCGGTGTTCCGCGAGATCGATCTCATCGCCCGCAACCGCGCCCGCTTCGAACCGACCATCAAGCTCGCCGCCCCCAGCATCGCCAGCATCGAACTCGTAACACCAAAAGATCGCCTCGCCGACCTCGCCCGCGAACACGGCCTCGACATCCCCGACACCTGGCGCCCCGAAAGTTTCGAAGCGTTGCGAGAACTCGCGCCAAGCTTCGATTACCCCGTGATAGTCAAACCCGTGGACGGCACTGGCGGCCGCGGCGTCTCCTGCGCGCAAACCCAAGAAGAGATGGAAGAACAAGCCGCAGCCCTCGGCTTCGACAATCCGCCGCTAATCCAAGAATGCATCGACGGCGAAGACTATTGCGTCTGCGTGCTCGCCAGCGCCGGCGAACTCAAAGCCATGATGGCGTACCGGAACGTCACCACCTTCCCACGCGAAGCCGGCGCCGGCGCCGTGCGCGAAACCGTCGATGCCGAACCCTTCCGTGCCGAAGCGGAAAAGCTCATCGCCGCCACCAATTGGAACGGCGTCGCGCAACTCGATTTTCGCTGGAGTGGCGCCGCGAAAGACGCGCCCAAGCTGATCGAAGTCAACGCCCGCTTCTGGGCCGGCATTTTCCACTCGGTCGAATCCGGCGTCGACTTCCCGTGGCTGCTCTACAAACAAACCGTCGGCCTCGCTGATACGCACGAGGAGGACGCCGAAATCGGCGCCACCACCAAAACCTCCGGCGCTTGGCTGCTCGCCGCTATTGAAGACGTCGCCAACTCCGACCCACACTTCAACGCCGCCGCCGAAGCCTGGGCCGACGCCAAAACCCACGCCAAATCCGGCGAATTCCTCTCCGCCATCGAAAATGCCAGCAAAGCGGTCGGCAAATCGCTCAACGTCCGCGAAGCGCTCAGCGAACTCCGCAGCGCCGTCCGCGATCTCAAGGAAGCGCCCAGTGAACTGACAGATGCGAAAGATCCGCTCGTAGGTCTCGGCGCCCTCTTCGTGCTTTCATCGCTAGCGCGTCACGGCAAGCTGCCGCCGGAAGTCACCTACAAAGCCGAAGACACGCCGCCTGAAAGCTTCGAACCGCCGCCAGCCCGCAAGCGCCCCATCATCGGCATCACCAAGCCCGAAGAGGGCGACACCATCCCGTATCTCGCCATGCGCCTCGCGGTCTGGATCGCCGGCGGCGATCCGGTGAAGCTCACCGCCCGCGCCCCGCGCGATCCGCGCACCATCGACGGCCTCATCTTCGGCGGCGGCTCAGACGTTTATCCCAAGCGCTACCAAGGCAACCCAAAACCCGGCTATCGCTACGATCTCGCCCGCGGCGACATGGAAGCCTCATGGGCGCTCGCCGCGCGCCGTCACGATCTGCCTGTGCTCGGCGTCTGCCGCGGCGCGCAAATGCTCAACGTCCTCGCCGGCGGCACGCTGCATGGCGATCTCACCGGCTTCAAAGTCGATCGCCCCGATCACATCCTCTGGCGCTTCTTTCACCGCCTGCCGATCCGCATCCGCTTCAAGTCGAAGCTTGCGAAGATCACGCACTGCTCCGCTGAGATGCACGTCAACGCCATCCACCAACAGGCCATCAACCGCCTCGGCGCCGGCCTCACCGTCAGCGCCCGCGAACCCAACGGCGTCATTCAAGGCATCGAAGATCCGTCACAGCCGTTCTGGATCGGCGTACAATTCCATCCGGAATTTTTGATCTACCGCGCCCCGTTCCGCCGCCTCTTCCGCGCACTGGTGGACACCGCCTACGCCCGCGCCGAAGAACGCCGCGCCAAGTCTCTGCCGCCCGCGACACCGCCTCAGACGCCCGAGGCAGCGTCCGATCCAGCCTCTGAGCAACGGACAAAGGTGAACGCGCCATAGCACTCAATGAACGCCGAGCCCGGCAAGTCTGCGGTAAACTTCGACGCCACGTAGTAAGTCTCGTAGCGCCCTTGCCCCGCCACCATGCCGGTGAGGAAGTCCACGACGCCATCGAGCGACATCCCCGGCAATTGCGCTTCCACGCCTGCCGTCTGCTCTTCCGTCCGCGCTTCCAAGAACGCGCGCGCTGCCGTCTCATGCGCCTCGCGCGTCGGCACAGTAAAATATGCGCCGACGCCAATCAGGATAAGCAGCAGTAAAAGGCGCACGCGTTAGCCGCCCGTGCGAGTGTCGGCCTGGCGGCTGCACTTCACTTGCTGGAACGCGCCCCAGCAGCTCACCACCGGCGTGCCGTCCAGCGTCACGTCATACTTCGCGGCGACATAGTAATTGCTGTAGGCGCGATCACCCGCGATCGTCGCGCCGATGCCCTCAAGGCCTTCGGAAATATTCGACGGATCGCTCAGCACCGCGTCAGCGCCTTCGCGCATCACCGCCTCTGTTGGTCGCGTAAAATACCCGGCGACGCCGACGATGACGATGAGCAGCAGAACCAGCCTCAGCATGAACGTCTCCCTTGTTCCCCTGCCGCGAAGCTAGCCCAGCCCGCGGCCTGCGCCTAGCGCGCTATGTCGCTTTGCGTTTCTTTGGCGCGGCCTTCTTCGTCACGGTCGGCGGCGCGAACGCGGCCGACAGTTTCTTCGGCGCCACGGCGCGCCAACTTTCGTCCAGATAATCAATCAATTTGACCATCGGCGGCTTCGCCTTCGGTCCGAAGGTGAACGTAACCCAGCCCGACTTCGCCATACCGTACCCGGTCGGCTCGGCGCCCCTCAGCTTCAGCGCTTCCTCATTGCGGAACGGCAGCTTCAGCGAACACGAAAACCCGCCATCCTCAGTCGCGCCCATGAACACGAACGCCTTCTTGCCCGCGACCTTCATCGCGATGTGGCCCCACGGGAAATCCTCGACCGTGTCGGGATAGACCAGCGCCGCCTTGCGCAACGCTTTCCCATCGGTGTGTTTCAATGGCGGGTTGGCTGACATACGCGCCTCCTGCGCTTAGCGCGCTTTCGCCTTCGCCTGATCCAGCGCGTCCACCGCAGCATCAAACGCCAGCATCGTGCTCGCGTGCCGCGCCGGGTATTCCCGCACGCCTTCCAGATGCCGCAGCTCCCAGAACCGCCCACCCGGCGCCGGCGCGCCGTCTTTCAGCATCGCGCGCAAACCATCGCGCGCCGCGCGTATTTCATCCGGCGTCGCGCCAATTGCGTGCATCGCCAGCACGCCGGTCGCGGCCTGGCCGAGCGCACAAGCTTTCGGATGCACCGCGATCTCACTCACCACGCCGTCCGCGAGCTTGAGTTCCACCGTCACCACCGAGCCGCACACCCGGCTCACCTTGGTCGACGCCCCATCCGGCGCATCGAGCCGCCCCACATGCGGCATGTCGCCGGCGAGTTCGAGAATGCGCGGGTGGTAGAGGTCGTCCATTTGCCTTTATGTGGCCTTCCTTGGCGGCCAAGCAACGGGCAGAATAGGAGCGCGGAGAGGCTTATTCATGCGCAGACGCACTTTTGTCGCCGCGGCCCTGGCGTCGCTTCCCGCCATCGCGCACGCCCAGACTGAAACGCCGGCCCCGCCCGCGACGCCGGACACCGCAAGACCGGTGAGCGGCGAACCCATCGACCCTTCAACGCCGCTTGAGTTCGCCTTCGTCGCTGGCCTCGACGACGCGCGCATGCGTCCGATCTTCCGCCGCTATCTGCTCGACACCAGTGTCGTGCTCGCGCTGGCCGAGGGACCCGAGCCGGCGCCGCGCGAAGTGCAGGTGCGCAACGGCTTCACCGCCGGCGCCATCTTCACCACCGCCGCACGCATGGACGCGGTCCTCGGCGCCGACGCGCCGCGCATCATCTTGAACGGCCGCGCCGCACTAGAGCGCCTGCGCGGCAAGAACGCCGTGATCAATTATCGTCTGATCCCGATGCTGACGCTCGATGACGAAGACATCGCCACCTATTTGGCGACCGAAGGCTCAGCCTCAGCCGGGCCCACCCAATAGGCCATCGCCGCCGCAGCGGCGATCGTACAACCCACGCGTCCGCGCCAGACGCGCATTGCCGCCTTCGTCGAACAAGTGAACTTGCCACGTGTGCGTGCAGCCGCTCGCCGTCGTCGTGCGCCGGCACACTTGCGCCGGCGGATCGCCGCGTCCGCGATCGGCGGCAGGCGCCGGGCCGCAGTTAAACTCATTGCGCCGCAAGTCCGCCGACGCCGCGCTGATCGCCAGCCCCGCGCCATAGCGGCCCGACACGCTCTCTGAGAACGCTTCCAGCGTCGCCGCCTCTGACGCGTTACGCCAATCGCCCAAGCTCAAATCGCCGGACGGGATCGCCGACGGCCCCGACGGCTCGGCCGGCGCGCTCACCGGCGTGGTCTCACACGCGGCAAGCGCGAAAGCCAAAGCTGCAGCCACGGCAAAACGCTTCATCTCGAACCCCTATCGCGCGCCAAGGCACATCCGGTCGAACCCCGCCGCCAGCTCGGGCTGGGCGCGGTCGGCGACAACATACCAGTCAATCGCGCAACTTTGCTCCATGATTTCGATGCGGCAATTCACGCCGTTACCCGTGCAGGCGAAACCGTTGGCCGTCAGATCGGCCCGGACTTGGTCGGCGCTCTGGCCGGCGTAACGCTGACGCACCTGCGCCTGGAACGCCGGGCCGTACGTAGCCGGATCAGCCGCGCGCCACTGACCAAAATCGATGCCGCCAGCGCCTGCCCCCTGCGGCGGCGCGCTCTGCGTGCTCGACGGCGCCGGCGGCGGCAAAGCCGACCCACGCTCCACCGGAAACGGCCAATCGCCGGGCGCTGCCGAACTCTGCATCGGCGCACCGTCCGACGCGCACGCGGCCAATCCCGCCGCAACGACAAAAGCGTAGATAACCCGCACCGGCGTCTCCTCGTCCCCCGGGGTAGGGCTTAGAGGGCGGGCGTGGGCGGTTCAAGGCGGGCGCGGCATGTCTGAGACTTGGCCATAGCAAGATTGTCGTTAGGCTCGGTGCTGAGGGGATGAGTTTCGGCTCATGCGGATTGCGATTCACGCTGCGCTGATCCTGGCATTGACGCTGCTGACGCAGGTCGGCGCCTTGATTTACGCCGCCGCCCTCGGGACGCGCCGCTATGCGCCATTCGCGCGCACGCCGGCCGGGTTCGCTCTGCTGTTCGTCGCGCTCTACGCGGCGTCGTGGTGGCCCATAGAGCGCATCGCCGCAGTGAGCGGCCGCGCCTCCCTGCCCTGCATTGAGCGCGCCGGTCTTAGCAGCAGCGCGTTCTCGTGCGTCCTGCATCGCCACTACGCTGATGCGCGACTGGTCTCTATCGCCTCTCGACTCGCAAACGACATGGATCGGCGTTTTCCCGGCACGATCACGCGGACGCTCGATGGAAGTTTTCCGTTCATCGATGGACTTCCCCTGCCGCCGCATCTCTCGCACGACGACGGCGAGAAACTCGATCTCGCCTTTTATTACAGGCGCAATGGCGAGTACCGACCCGGCGCTCTCGCTTCGCCAATCGGTTATTGGCGCTTCGAGCAACCCGCTTCAGGTGAAGCTCAACCGTGCGGCGGCGCTAGCACTGGCTTGCGGTGGAATATGGCTTGGTTCGCGCCGTTCACAGCAGACGATCTCGAACTCAATGCCGGCCGCACCCGCTACGCGTTGCGCTGGTTAGCCAGCTCCGGAGCACAAGAGGGCGTTGGGAAGGTGTTCGTCGAACCGCATCTGGCTCAGCGCCTCAACGTGCATGGTGAGGTGATCCGCTTCCAGGGCTGTCGCGCCGCACGGCACGACGATCACATCCACGTCCAGCTGCGCTGAACCTCAGCCGTAGCCCGCCAGCTTCAAGAACCGATTCCGCAGCTCCGCATCGTCCTTGAACGCGCCGGTGAACTGCGTCGTCACCGTCGTCACGTCCTTGTGGTGGACGCCGCGCGTCGACATGCATTGGTGCTCCGCATCGATCAACACCGCGACGCCCTTCGGCTTCAGCGTTTCGTTGATCGCCTCGGCGATCTGCGAGGTCATGGTTTCCTGCGTCTGCAGGCGCTTCGCGAAAATCTCCACAACGCGCGCGATCTTCGAAATCCCGACCACCGCTTCCGTCGGCAGGTAGGCGACGTACGCCTTGCCCAGGAACGGCGCCATGTGGTGTTCGCAATGGCTCTCGACGTCGATCTTCTTCAGCATGACGATGTCGTCATAGCCCTGCACGTCTTCGAACACGCGGCTGAGCTCGGTCGCCGGGCATTCGTCGTAGCCGCGAAACCATTCGCGATAGGCGTCGACCACGCGCTTCGGCGTATCCTTCAGCCCTTCGCGTTCCGGATCGTCGCCCGCCCACGCGATCAGCGTCCGCACCGCCTCCATCGCTTCGTCGCGCGACGGCCGGTTCTCGTTCGCCTCGTCGGGCGAGCGCCACTTCAGTATTTCACTCATGGGAAACTGACGATCCTTAGTCTGAGGGACGGAGGTCGAGCCGGGAGGGTCCTCCTATGGAGGCACCCGGACTTAACGCCCGCCCGAGATGCACCCTCAGGCGACGGGGCAATCAGCGCCCCGGTTGGATATGGAGTCTACCACACCCCTCCGCTAGAACCCAACCCGCATGAATATCCAGCTCACGAACACATTGACGCGGCGAAAAGAGCCGTTCGTCCCCGCCGACCCTAAACGGGTGACGCTCTACGTGTGCGGCCCCACCGTCTACAACTACGCCCACATCGGCAACATGCGCCCGCCCGTCGTGTTCGACGTGCTCTTCCGCCTGCTGCGCCACACCTACGGCGACGACGCCGTAATCTACGCGCGCAACTACACCGACATCGACGACCGCATCATCGCGCAAGCCGTCGAGAAAAACGTGCCGATCGGCGCCATCACCGAGCAGTTCGAACGCGCCTACGAGGAAGACACCGGCGCGCTCGGTGTGCTGAAACCAACGCTCACGCCACGCGCGACGCAAAACGTCGACGGCATGATCGCGCTGATTCAAAAGCTGATCGACAACGGCAAGGCTTACCTTGTGGGCAGCGGCGTTTATTTCGACGTGCGCAAATCCGACGATTACGGAAAGCTCTCGCGCCGCAATCCAGACGATCTCACCACCGAGTCGCGCATCGAGGCCGAAAGCGACAAGAACGACCCTGCAGATTTTGCGCTTTGGAAAACCGCAAAGCCCGGCGAGCCCTCGTGGGACGCGCCCTTCGGTGCCGGCCGCCCAGGCTGGCACATCGAATGCTCCGCCATGATCGAAGCCGAACTGGGCTCACCGATCGACATCCACGGCGGCGGCATCGACCTCATCTTCCCGCACCACGAAAACGAAATCGCGCAAAGCGAGTCCGCGCACGGACACCCGTTGGCTAGAGTCTGGATGCACAATGGCTTCCTCACCATGGACGCTGCGAAGATGAGCAAATCGCTCGGCAACATCATCACGCCGCGCGAATTGCTCGAACAAGGCTGGCAAGGCGAAACCCTGCGCTGGGCGCTGCTTAGCGCGCACTACAAAGCGCCGCTGGACTGGAGCGAAGACCTGATGCGCCAAGCCCAAGCCAGCTTGGACCGCCTCTACGGCGCGCTGTTGCGCCTGAAAGATGTCGACGCCATCGACAACGAAGCGCCGCAAGCCTTCATCGATGCGCTGGCCGACGATCTCAACACGCCGGCGGCCATCGCCGAACTCTCGGCGCTCGCCACCGCCGCCAACATCGCCAAAAAACCCATCGAGCAAGCCCAAGCCAAAGGCCAACTCCAAGCCGCCGCCAAATTGCTCGGCGTCCTGCAAAACGATCCCGAACACTGGTTCCGCGCCAGCTTCGGGGACGCCGCCGCCGAGATCGACCAACTCGTCGCCGCCCGCGTCACCGCCCGCACCGCCAAGAACTACGCCGAAAGCGACCGCCTCCGCGACGAACTCGCCGCGCGCGGTGTGGAGGTGATGGACGGCGCCACGGGAAGCACCTGGCGGCGGAAGGGCTGACTTCGGAGCGCCGGCTTCCAGCCAGCATCTTCGTGCGGTGCAGGCATCGGCCTTCGACAAGCTCAGGCTGACGCATTCATCCACCAGCGCAATTCTCTCATTGCGTCACGCTGAGCCTGTCGAAGCGCGGCTCACGCACCGCGGGAGGTTGACGCGCAAATCCCAGCTGGAAGCCAGCGCTCCCAATCGAACACGCGATGTCCGCGAGACTCGTCTATTCTGAACTCGCGCAGCAATACAGCGAGGGCAGAAATGGTGCGAGCTTTCATGAACAGACGTCATCTCCTGGCGGGAGCGGGAGGGCTACTCGTGGGCTGTAGTTCGCGGCCGAAGTACCGTCTGCGCTATCGCCTTGAGATCGCCGCGCGTGTTGGCGAGCGCGTGCATACGGGCGCGAGCGTGCTTTCCATGGTCTGGGAGGATATTGGCGGTGCGGCCAATCTCAATGGCGGCGATGCATTCGTTCGCGAGCCCGATGGAGAAGCCATTGTTGTTGACCTCGGCGAACACGGAAAGCTCTTTGGACTGCTGACGGCGCAGGGGCTAGCCGATTCCGGTTTTTCCGTTTCCTCCCCCGAGCTTGCGCTCATTCCGTTGTTGTCCGAGGCAGAGCGAGAAGGTCTCACCGTTTCTGGCGATGATGTGCGCCAAGGACTTTCCGGGCTAACCGGCGTGCGTCAGCTCGCGCGCGAGCATTGGCCGGCGATGGTTCGGTTTCGCGATGTCGCCGATCGATCCACTGTTGAATTGGCCGATCCTGACAATTTGACGAGCGCGCTCGGTGCAAGCGCCGCGATCGAGGCGGTGACGGTGTCCGTGGTTGATGCGCCGGTGACGCGGCGCATCAAAAATGAGCTGCCTTGGTTGAACAGCTTACGCGGTTCACTGGTGTGGCCAGCGCCCGGTCAACCGATTCGCGTCGTGAACCGCATCACCCGAAAACACTTCATCCAGAACGAAGAGGAACGAGGAAATGCCTAGCGATCTCTTCCTGTCGATCCTGCGTGGGCGAAGTCCCATAGCCTGACCGCAGGGTTCCGACGGCGTAAAGCGAGCCCGAGACAAACTCTGGCACAACCTTATGCAGAGTCTGAGCAACCTCCCCACAGGTGGTTCAGTGTGTGGCGGTCATTGTCTGCCCTAGACGAGAGACGTCCGCTCCCCCGCGGCGCCGTTTCGTTGAGGAGCAAGACCCATGAAACGCATTACGCTCGCTGCCGCGGCAGCGCTTATGATGGCCGGCCCGCTAGTGGGCACGGCGTCTGCACAAGACTATCGCGGGCAACGCGGCGACGTCACCGACCGTGACGACCGCGGCGATCGCGGCCGCACCGACAACGATTGGAACCGCGGCGACCGCGGCGATCGCAATGATGATCGCGCCGATCGTGGCCGCGACGACAACGACTGGAACCGCGGTGATCGCCGTGGCGACCGTTCAGACCGGCGCGACCGGCGCGATGACCGCCGTGGCGACAACCGCCGTCACCGCTGGGATAACCAACGCCACAACGGCTATACCTATAACGGCCGCTGGTATTACGGCCCGCCGCCGGGCGCCTATGAAGGCCGCAACGGTTACGAGTCCGGCTACCGCAACTGGCGCCGCGGCGAGCGTCTGCCGTCCTACTACCAGTCGCGCTATCGCCAAGTCGACTACCGCCGCGAGCACCTGCGCGCCCCGCCGCGTGGCTATCGCTACGTCGAAGACGATCGCGGCGACATGCTGCTGGTCGGCATCGCCACCGGCGTTATCCTGAGCATCATCCTCAGCCAATAACGCAAACTACCAACGCAAAACCGCCCCGGAGCAATCCGGGGCGGTTTCTTTTCGTCTGCGTCGTTGTTATTGCAGCGCGGCCAATTGCGCGCGGTTCAGATCGTCCGTCGTGTAACGCCCGTCAGAGACCGCGTTCTCGACTTCATCCGGCAGATCGGCGTTCGCCGCGACTTGCGTCGCGCCCGCGCCGCTCGCGGCCGCGCCACTAGGGCTAGCAGTCGCCGAGCCCGACGCGCTGGCCGAGCCGCTCGCCGTCACGCTCGTTCCGGCAGCAGCCGCCGTCGCGGCGTCCGCCGCGTCATCGGCCGCCGCCGTGGCGCTATCAGCAGCCGCATCGGCCGTATCAAGCGCGCCGTCAGCCGGCGATGTCGCCGACGCCGTAGCAGAGCCTTGCACGGCAGCCGAAGCCGGCGGCGCATCGACGCTCGCCGCGCCAGCCACGGAAGCGTTGGCTTGATCCGGCGTCGTCGCTTGCACTTGCTCGCGCGCAGCATCGGCGGCGTCACTTGCCTCTTCTTGCGCATTCTCGCGCACTTGGTTGGCTTGGTCGATCACGGGCGCCGGCGTGACGGTCGTCTGCGCTTGGCCTTGCACGACGCCGCCTACAGCGCCGCCAAGTTGAGCAAATGCCGGAGCGGCAAACGCCAACGCCGCCGCAGCAGCGGTCGTAACCAGAATTTTCTTCATCGAGTTTTCTCCGAGGGATAAGCCGACCCGCGCCGGCATGGGGAAACGCGGCGGCACAACGCGGGAACCGGCGCATCGGCGCCACATCTTTGGTTTAATTCACAGTAACGCTGGAACCTTGCGCGGCACATTGCGCTGCGCGACGCTGCACGTCGGAGATTTCACATGCATCGCCGCTCTCTGCTCTTATCCGCCACCGCGCTCGCAATCACCGCGTGCGCCGCGCCAACGGCAAACGAACCGGACGCGCCGATGGAACCCACCGCACCACCCGCAATCGATCCCAACGACGCCGCGTTCGACACCGCGCTTTACCGCGCCGTCGCCACCGAGCCCGGCAACCAATTTGTCTCGCCCTACAGCGTCTCCAGCGCGTTCGCGCTCGTCTATCCCGGCGCCGGCGGCCAAACCGCGAGCGAGATCGCCACGGTGTTCGGCTTCGACGCCTCCGCCGAAACCGAAGCGCGCGAGACCCGCACGCTCGCAGACTCGCTCCGCGCCCAAACCGGCGGCAGCGATTTCACCGTCGCCAACGCCGCCTGGGTCGAACAAACCATGCAGCTCCGCCCCGCCTACGCGCGCACCATTCGCGACACCATCGGCGGCACGATCGAACCCGTCCCCTTCATCGCCAACCAGCCCGCCGCGCTCCGCACCATCAACGCCTGGGCCGCGCGCGAAACCCGCGACCGCATCCCCAGCATCCTCACCGAAGAGAATCCCGACCGCCGCCTCGTGCTCACCAACGCCGTCTATTTCAAAGGCAAGTGGAGCCATCAGTTCAGGGCGAGCAGCACCCGCGACGGCGACTTCTTCACCAGCGAAACAGCCCGCGTCCCCACGCGCCTGATGCGCCAACTCACCAACGCCCGCTACATCGAAACGCCCACATTCCAAGCCGCCGATTTCGACTACGACGACGGCGCCTTCGCGCTCGCCGTCTTCCTCCCTCGCCAACGCACCGGTCTCGCCGCGTTCGAACGCGAGCTCACAGGCGCGCGCTTAGACGGCTGGATGAACCAGCTCTCAAGCGCCGAGCGCCCGCGCCTCGATCTCACGCTGCCGAAAGTGGAGATGCGCGCCAACTACATGCTGAACGAAGCGCTGCAAGCCATGGGCGTGCGCGAAGCGTTCACCTACGGCGCCGATCTCGACGCCATGGCCGACGATCCCAACCTGATGATCAGCCAAGTCATCCACAAAACTTTCCTCGCCATAGACGAAGAAGGCACCGAAGCCGCCGCCGTCACCGCCATCGACATCGTCACCACTGCGGCCCCTTCAGGCCCGCCACCACCGCCGCCGATCGAGTTCAAAGCCGATCACCCCTTCTTCATCGTGCTCCACCACAAACCAACGCGGACGCGGCTGTTCTTGGGCCGGATCGCGACGGTGTAGACGTGAGGCGCGTTCCCTCTCCCGGTTAGGGAGAGGGTGTCCGTTCGCGGCTTGTCCGCCGTAGCTTTAGCGAAGGCGGAAGCGAACGACGGGTGAGGTTTACCGGCTCATCAGAATGAAACGCACATTCTTTCCGGATAGCGCAGCAAACCTCATCCGGCCGCTCCGCGGCCACCTTCTCCTTAACCAGGAGAAGGGACGCAGGCCGGCATAACATTCTGCTTCTGGCCCGAAGCGGCCGTTGCATTCGGTTCAGGAGGCGCCCTAACCAAAAGACATGTCCAAGCGACAGATTAGACTATTGGTCTTCACCGCGCTCTACCCGGCTGCCCTGGCGATGATTGCGTGGGTTGCTCTTATCGGCATCGGCGCAATGCAAGTCTATTTTTCAGGCGGCATTCCGACCGCCATTGCCGCTCTCCGGTCTTGGCCCATCATCGCGATAATCGCAGTACCTGCTTATCTAGGGATGATCTGGTGGCTCTTGCGGGCCTGGCGCGAATGACCGCTTCCGGCGAACAACAGACTCACCCCCGCTTCCTCCGCCCCTTATTCCAAACCACACCCGGAAATCCCTTCAGCGGTCCGAGCGGTTCGCCGAGATAGGTCCATTCCTGCAGCTCATCGATCGCGATGTGATAGCGCGGCTCGCGGCCGACGCCGCTGGTAAACAGCGCGCGCGGAATGTTCACGTGCTGCGCCGAGCGCTCGTACGTCACGGGCGTCCCGCACCGCCCGCAAAACCCACGCACGCGGCCGTCCGTTTCGTACCGCGTCACACAATCCTCGCCCCGCACAAACCGGAACCGGCTCTTCCACGTCCCAACATAGGTCGCATACGCCGCCCCATGCGCGACGCGGCTCCCGCGCGAATGATCATGCCAAGCCCACTGCGCCGGCACGGCGATCTCCATCACCACGTCGCCGCACGCGCACCGCGCCTCCGCCCGCGTCGGCCCCATCGTCCTTGCCCCCTTCGCCACCGCCCGCTCCTGATGCACAAACGCCACGCACCATAGCGCTTCCACGTGCCGAAACAGCGCCCGGCGCCGCATGACTGCTTTCTCTACTTACGCCAGCGCTCCGCTCATGCATCTCTTGCGCTCGAGGGACACATCTACTGGTGGAGCGAGCGCGGCCTCATGGGCGCGGTGCTATCCCTTATCCGCAACTGGCTCCTTGGCCTCGGCCTGTTCGCGGGCGGGACGGCCGCCGTCGCCGTCGCGCTCTCCTTCGCCATCGCGGGTCCGCCGACGGACGAAGAGATGTCTGCTCTCTCCGGCTTTACGGACGACGCGATGCGCGAAGGCGGCGCGTTAGCCGAACGCGCCGCCGCCAGCTTTTGCGCTGAAGTGGATATCTGCGAAACCGCGCCAGTCACGGTCGCGGAGGCGCCGCCCAGCATGGCGCCGCCGCCGTTACCGGAGCCTGAAGTCGTCCCTGAGCCGGCGTCCGAAATCGTCGTAACCGCCCCATTGCTCGGCGGCCAAGACAACGCGCCGCGCATCGAAGCACGCCGCCAACGCGCCGAGCCGCGCGGCAGCCGTCGCGAACTCCGCGCCCGCGCCGAACGCGCGCGCCCAGCGCCGTTACAAACACCGCGTCAGTCCACGATCGAGCATCTCGCCGAACGCGAAGCTCCCGCCATCCAAGATGTCCCCGCGGCGTACCAGGCCGATTTCGGTCCAGACGATCAGCAACAAGTCGCGCAACAACCCGCAGACGATCAAGCCTATTACGACGAACACTACGCCGATAACGAAGGCAGCTACGACGGCTGGGAGGATGATTGGCGCGCCGAACGCCGCGCCCGCCGCGAACAACGCCGCCGCGAAGAAGAGCGCTACTACGAAGATCAGAGCGAGGAAGCGCCGCCGGAGGAGTACTGGCCGGCGTATTGATGCAGCCCTCCCTTCTCCCCCGCGAGGGGGAGAAGGTGGCCCGAAGGGCCGGATGAGGTGGGCGAGCCTCAGAATAAAGCTAAGGCCCCACCACCTCATCCAAACTCAGAAATATGCCCTCACGATCGAACACCGCCGCGTTCGGTATCCGCGCCACCCGCCAACCTGACCGCTCCAGAAGTGCTGTGCGTTGCGCATCGAACGCGCGTTGCTCCTCGTCATCGTGCGATGGCCCATCGACCTCAATCACCAACCGCCGCGCCACGCACGCAAAGTCGACCACATACGGCCCAATCGCATGCTGGCGTCGAAACTTGATGCCGCGATATCGCCCACTCCGGAGGATTGACCAGAGCCTTTCCTCCGAACTGGTCCTGTCCTTGCGGTTGCGTTTAGCCCGCTGAATAGAGTCGTAGTTTCGCATCGCAGCGTTGATTATAGCGCCGTTTTCTGAGGCTCGCCCACCTCATCCGGCCTTCGGCCACCTTCTCCCCCTCGCGGGGGAGAAGGGATTCAATCCGACCGCCCGCACACCGCGCTACAATCCCCCATCGCTTTCGCATGGAGGGCAGTTGGATCCTCTGTTCAACCAACGCGAAGCGAGGTGATCGAGCGTGATGCTCTGATGCTTCTCCAAGCGACCGGAGAAGGCGCCACGGCCCAGAGGGCGAAAACGAGCCTCTTAAGTCCAGCGTATCGCATCAACAGCAGAAGCCCGCGGGATAGAAACCGCGAGGAGCGAGACCGGGGCCTTGTGCGAACAGCACAAACCCGCACGCCACCGGCGCACTGACCAGAGGAGTGAAAGACCTCCTTGCGCGGAGCCGGCGCAGCAGATCATCGGAGACGCGAGCGAAGCGTCGGCGCTGAATCCATTCAGCGCACTAAAGAACTAATCTAGGCGCTTTCCTCGCGTCTCCGCCCTCCATTTTGGACCGCCGGCGTCTCGCCGGTGGCGGACGAATCCGCGCGCTCAAACGCCTCCGGCTTATGCACCAGCGTCACCAGCACAAAGCTCAGTAACATCAGCAAATACCAAGCGCCCATCTTCTCGATCGGCACGACATGCCAGCCATCCTGCTGGCTCGGATAAACCCAAGCCGCCGCGAACGTGCCAAGGTTTTCCGCAAACCAGATGAACAGCGACACCAGCAACAAGCCCACCAGCATCGGCATGAAGCGCGGCTTCTTATCCGGCGTGAACACGAACCACGTCCGCCAAAAGATCAACGCCGAAAACGCAAACAGCCCAAGCCGGATATCGATGATGTAGTGGTGGGTGAAAAAGTTCACGTACGCGAGAAGCGCCAGAACCCAAGTCGTCCACAACGGCGGATAGCCGACGAACTTGATCTCAAACAACCGCATCGCCCGCGCCACATACGAGCCGACGCACGCATACATGAACCCAGAGAACAACGGCACGCCGCCGATGCGCAGCACGCTCTCTTCTGGATAGATCCAAGACCCATGCGCCGTCTTGAAGATTTCCATGATGGTGCCGACGACGTGAAAGATCAGAATGACGACAGCTTCGTCCCACCGCTCCAGCTTGGTCGCCAACAGCGCGCCCTGGATCGCAACCGAAGCCAGCACCAGAAAATCATACCGCGCGATCGGCGCGTTCTCCGGCCAGAACAAATGCGTACCGACCAACAACGCCAGCATCAGCCCGCCAAACAGGCACGCCCAAGCCTGCTTCAGCCCAAACAGCAGGAACTCATAAGCCCAGCCACGCAGCTTGGACTTGTCCGCCCACGGCCGCGCCCAAGCATCGAACACGGCGACCTGCGCCTTGATCTTGTCCTTCAGACTCATGCGGGCGGACCTCACCACAAGCCGTCGATCTCGTCATGCTTGACGTGCGGCGCGCGCGGTGGTGTCATCCGATCTAAGGGGCGCCGCGATTGCCCCGTGAGGCGACAGCCTAAAATCGCGTCCAACAGCAACCCTCAGCAAGGGATGGACGCAATGCCATCGACAACATCTATCAACGTATCCCAGCTCACACGCCTGATCGGCGTGCCCGGCGCGCCGCTCATCGTCGACGTGCGCAAACCGCCGGACGCGGCCGCCGACAGCCGCTTGCTGCCGGCGTCGCGCCAGCGCGACGCCACCGCCGTTGCGGCATGGGCACACGAACTGCGCGGCAAACACGTCGTCGTCGTGTGCCAACGCGGCGGCTCGCGCAGCCAAGGCGCGGCAGCCTGGCTCCGCGCCGAAGGCATCGAGGCCGAAATTCTCGACGGCGGTTTCGAAGCATGGCGCGACGGCGGCGGCTTGCTCGTCAACCCCGACAGCCTGCCCAAGCGCGACGCCGCAGGTCACACCGTCTGGGTCACACGCGCCCGGCCCAAGGTCGATCGCATCGCCTGCCCGTGGCTCATTCGCCGCTTCGTCGATCCCGACGCCGTCATCTTGTTCGTTGCACAATCGGAGGTCCTCGAAGTCGCCGAGCGCTATGGCGGCGCGGCCTTCGATATCGACGGCGTGTTCTGGAGCCATCGCGGCGAACTCTGCACCTTCGACGTGATGCTGCAGGAATTCGGCCTGAAATCCCCGGCGCTCGATGCGCTGGCGTTGATCGTGCGCGGCGCCGACACCGCAAGGCTCGATCTCGCGCCGCAATCGGCCGGCCTCCTCGCCGCGTCGTTGGGGCTGTCGCGAATGTTCCGCGACGATCTCGCCCAACTCGATGCCGGCATGTTGATCTATGACGCTTTTTATCGTTGGCAGCGCGACGCCGTCGATGAGAGCCATGATTGGCCTGGACCCAAGAAGGGCTAGCCGCGCGTGCTATACGCAACGGCGACAGAGGCTGGAATCGCCGCTAAGGACAGCCAGATCGAGGTTGCCGTTGCGTATCGCCGTCGTCGGATTGGGCATTGCCGGCTTGAGCATCTGCGCGCGGCTGGCGCTAGCGGGCCACGATGTCTCGGGCTTCGAGCAGTTCGAACCGATGAACACCGAAGGCTCATCGCACGGCGACACCCGCATCATGCGCATGTCGCCCGGAGAAGGCGAGATCTACGCCCGCCTCGCCAAGCGCGCTCTGCCCTTGTGGCGCATCTGGGAAGGCCTCGCCGGCAAGCCGCTGATCGAATGGACCGGCGCACTAATGGCTGGCCCGCAAGATTCACCCTTCGTCGCCGCGTGCAAAGCGATGAGCACCACGCCAGTCGCCGCACTGCGCGGCGACGCTATCCACGTCATCACCCGCGGCTACATCGCCATGCCCTACGAATGGGACGTCTTCCGCCAAGAAGACGCCGGCGTCATCGCCGCCGACGCCACACGTTCGTTCCTCACGCGCCAAGTCCAACGCTGGGGCGCCAAGCTCTTCCACGGCGCCAAGATCGAAGCGCCGATCGAAAGTACGACGCTTAAAATCAACGGCGCAGAACGCGCCTTCGACGCCGTCATCGTCGCCGCCGGCGCTTGGGCGCCGACCTTGCTGCCCGAATTCGCCGGCCGCCTCGCCGTCAAGCGCCGCATCCTGGCGTGGTTCAAGACGGAAGCGCCGCGCATGCTGCCGGTGATCTGCTGTGACAACGACGTCGGCGTCTACGGCATGTCCGCCCCGCGCGGCCTCTACAAACTCGGCCTCCACGCCGTCGGCGGCTCAACCGAACCCAACGACGTCCGCGAACCCGATGACGAAGACGCCGCGATGTTAAGCCAGCAAGCCGCGCTCTTCCTGCCCAAGCACGACCCACGCCCCGTGCGCATGTCGCGCTGCCTTTACACCGTCACGCCGGATGAAAATTTCCTCATCGCGCAAAGTAGCGCCAACGAGCGCGTGTTGCTCTTTTCAGCTTGCTCCGGCCACGGCTTCAAATACGCGCCAGTATTCGGCGAACTCGCGGAAGAATGGCTGACCGGCAAGCACTCGCCCGAACTCGAAGCCTTCATGGGCAAGCGCACGATCGCCTCAAATCGCCTGGGAGATGAAAAAACCTAGAGCCACAATCGTGTCACGCCGGAGTCACGAAGCTGTCGCCGACTCTCAGCACACGTCGCGCTATGACCGCAGAGCAATTCCTCTCCCTGGCCGACGCGCTCCGCTCCTACGCCCAGCACTCCGGCCGTGATCTAAACGCGTCGAACCTGTTCGTGCACACGATGCTGATGCGCTCCGTCCACGCCGGCGAACCCATCACGCCGCGCGATATCGTTCACCATGCGCAACAATTCAACGAAGCCGCTTAAGTCACTGCCACGATCGCGCCGACGCCCGGCCCTGCATCGGCAGCAATCGTAAACGCCGCCTCGCGCGCCACCTCGTATTGCTTGGCCAGAATGCTCGACACCGTGAAGAACTCCGCCGTTGCCTGCTCGCGCGTCAGCGTCAGCAGCAGAAACCCACGGTGCAGCGGATCATTCCACTTCACCTGAGAATTGCGCGCCATCACGCCGGCAGCGAAATCGATCCCAAACGGCGCAAAGTAATCCGCATCACTCGGCGACGTGATAGAAGTTGTGCCTAGCTCAACCGCAACACGGCCTTGCCCATCATCGATCTCATTCGCCCACGCCGTATGCGTATCCCCCGTCAGCACCAACGCATTGCCAGCCGCCGCGCGCAACGACGCCAACACACGCGCCCGCGCCGCCGGATAACCATCCCAAGCATCCGTGTTCAACGGAAACGGAAACTTGGTCAGCTTCAGCAACTGCGTCACGCCGGGACGCAACCGCTCGAGCGCCGCAGCAAGAGGCGCAGGCGTCGCGGAGAGATCCGGCGCATCGACCTTCGCCATCAGCACCTGATTGCCCAGCACTTGCCACGCCGCACCACTTTGCTTCGAACGCGCCAGCTCACCCGCAAGCCACTGCTCTTGGGTCTCGCCCATCAGCTGACGATCCGGCGCACTCAACAGCGCGTTGATCGCATCGACATCCGGCGCGAGGTGAAAGCCCGCCGGCAAATTCTGCCCCCGCGCCACCAAGCCTTGCGCACGCCGCCAATCCAGCACCGGACGCAACTCCGTGCCGACTTCCTCGTAAATCGCCGGCAATCGCTGCATCGCGGGCGTATCCGCTTCGTGATCGCGCAACGCCACCGGCGCAGCGGGATTGGCGACATTCCAGCGCTGCATCTTGATTGGCAGCGTTTGCGCGTAGTCCAGCTGTTGCGTCCGCGCCAGCAACCGCGTCTCGACCATAATCAAAGTCGCCAGATCGCCGAACTCGAACGAGCGGTTGATCGCCTCGAACGCGCGGCCCGGTTCCGGTTCGCGGATCGGCATCCATTCGTAATACGCCTGCAGCGCCGCACGCTTGCGGTTTGCGAATTCGCCCTCGGTCGACTGATGGTTCTCTGCGCCGGTCGAGAACGTATCGTTGGCGATCTCGTGATCGTCCCAAACTGTGATCCAAGGCGCGATCGCATGCGCCGCCTGCAATTCCGGTTCGGTTTTGTACTGCGCATGCCGCGCGCGATAATCCTCGACGCGGATGCACTCCACTTCCGGCTGCGGCACGCGCCCCAATTGCAGCGCTGTGTCGCCGCCATAGCCGGACAAGCCGTATTCGTAGATGTAATCGCCAAGGTGGACGATGACGTCCAAATCGTTTTGCTGCGACAGCGCTTCGTACGCATTGAAGAAGCCGTGCGAGTACGACGCGCACGACACCACGCCGAACTTCACCTGCTGCGTGCGCCCGCGATGCAGCGTCTTGGTCTTGCCGATCGCGCTCTCCGCAGCGCCAGCGCGGAAGCCATAAAAGTACGGCGCGCCGGCGCGGAGGCCCGTGACATCGGCCTTCACCGTGTAATCCCGCGCTTCGCTCGTTTCGACCACGCCGGTTTTCACAACGTCGGTGAGTTCACGATTGCGCGCGACGATCCAGCGCACCGGCACCGGTCCTGTTTGCTCCGGCGATACACGCGTCCAGATCACCACGCGATCATGCTTGGGATCGCCGGAGGCCACGCCGTGGTTGAAAGCGACAACGCCCTCATACGCCGGCGTCTCGATACTCTGCGAACATGCCGCCGCGCCCGCAGCGACAACAAGCGCCCCGCGGCGCGTGAAACCACGTTTGCTCATTCTGAGATTCCCCACGGCGTTTCGCTCCCGCGCCGCACTATGATGCCTAGCCAGACGCGCGCAAGCCGGTATGCAGAGCCACATGTCGCATGAGGATCAGGATAGCGAGGAGCCCGGCGAAACCCGCACGGCCGTCGCGCCAGATGGCGCCGGCGATCGCGTGGACGTATGGCTGGCGCAGCTCTGGCCGGACCTGTCGCGGTCGCGGGTGCAAGGCTTGATCGGCGCGGGAAAGCTGAGTGTCGATGGCGCGCCGGTAACGCACGCCAAGGATAAGCCGCGCGCCGGCGCACGCTATGCGCTCATTCTACCGCCGCCCGAACCTGCTGCGCCGCAACCGGAAACGCTGCCCATCACCGTCGTCTACGAAGACGCCGACCTCATCGTCATCGACAAAGCCTCCGGCATGGCGATGCATCCCGCACCCGGCTCGATGCGCGGCACGCTCGTGAACGCCCTGCTCGCGCACTGCGGCGATTCACTTTCTGGCATCGGCGGCGTTGCGCGCCCCGGCATCGTGCATCGCATCGACAAAGACACCACCGGACTCGTCGTCGTCGCCAAACACGACCGCGCGCACCAAGGCCTCGCCAAGCTCTTCGCCAAGCACAATCTCGAGCGCGTCTATTACGCGGTCACACGCGGCGCACCGAAAGAGCGCGCAGCGCGGATCGAGAACCGCCTCGTCCGCTCTGGCGAAGATCGTCGAAAATACGTGGTCGCGCGCGATCCAAACACGGAAGCCGGCAAAAACGCGATCACCGATTACTGGACCGTCGAAAGCTTCGGCCAACAAGCCGGCGCAAGCGCGGGCCGCCCTGCGGCGGCGTTGCTGGAATGCCGCCTTCACACCGGACGCACGCACCAAATCCGCGCGCACCTCACCCATCTCGGCGCGCCACTCGTCGGCGATCCGCTCTACGGCAAGCAGCGCGCGTTCAAAGCCGAAGGCCAGCACACCGACGAAGCTGCGACCGCGGTCGCCGCCTTTCCGCGCCAAGCGCTGCACGCCGCCGTACTCGGCTTCAAGCATCCGGTAACCGGAGAAGAGATGCGCTTCGAAAGCGCGCTGCCGACCGACATGGAAGCCCTGATCGGCGTACTCCGGAAGCTCTGAGTTTCACTGTGGGAACATGCAACAGGCACCTGCCGCGACGCAGTGAACGACCCTAGAAAGATCGCGCGGTTATTTTTCTCGGGCGGTACTCTGATGAACGTTTTGGCGAACGCGGAGCGCGTGTTGGCGGCTGTGGCCGGCTTGGCGCTGTTCACCCTCAACGATGTGCGCATGTTCCACTGGCTGCCGCGCGCCTCCGATCCGGGCAACGGCAAGACCCACGCGATCTCGCTCCAGCTCTTCGGGGCCTCCGAGCAGGTCTATGTCAGCCTGCTGGATGTTGCAGTCCGCTGGGGCCTCACCGCCCTGACAGTGGCGCTTTGCATTTGGGCCGTAGCCGAAACGTTGAAGCCGGCGAAGACCACCCCCAATTAGGGTCAACCACAATCCCTATTGACGAATCTCAGAACGTTCACGGCGCTGATTCTAGCGATTGATTTCATTTCGCTTGCGCAATTTGATTGTTCTTGGTATGTTCTCCGTCACAGGATAGTGTTTAAGCCGTCACGGCAGAGCCTTGAACGGCTCCCTATATTCAGCGCTGCGGCGGCAACTCGGACGCGCTCTCGTACGTACTAGAGGGAGCACCCGAACAGCCCGCCCTAGGAGGGGTCCAAACAGAATGGCATCAAACGCGCTCACGCTCGCACTGTCCCCGGAACAGGGGCTGAACCGGTATCTCTCCGAGATCCGGAAATATCCCATGCTCGCCAAGGAAGATGAATTCATGCTGGCCAAGCGCTGGCAGGAACACGGCGACACGGAAAGCGCGCACAAGCTCGTTACGTCCCACCTCCGCCTCGTCGCGAAAATCGCGATGGGCTACCGCGGCTATGGCCTGCCGATCGGAGAAGTGATCTCCGAAGGCAACGTTGGCCTCATGCAAGCGGTGAAGAAGTTCGACCCGGACAAGGGCTTCCGGCTCGCCACCTACGCCATGTGGTGGATCCGCGCCTCAATCCAGGAATACATCCTGCGCTCGTGGTCGCTTGTGAAAATGGGCACCACCGCCGCGCAGAAGAAGCTCTTCTTCAACCTGCGCCGCCTCAAGGGCGAGATGGCAGCGCTTGAGGAAGGCGACCTGAAGCCTGAGAACGTGGCAGCGATCGCTCACAAGCTCGCGGTCACGGAAGAAGAAGTGATCTCGATGAACCGGCGTCTGGGCGGCGGCGGTGACGCCTCGCTCAACGCGCCGATCGGCGGCGCCGGTGGTGAAGGCGAAAGCGAGTGGATGGATTGGCTCGCCGACGACAAAACCGAAGGCACGCAGGAAACCCGCCTCGCCGAGACGGAAGAGTTCGGCGCGCGCATGACCCTGCTGCAAGAAGCTATGAGCGAGCTCAATGAGCGCGAGCGCAACATCATCCAAGAGCGCCGCTTGAAGGACGAGCCGGCGACGCTGGAAGAGCTTTCCGTGCAGTACGGCGTCAGCCGCGAACGCGTGCGCCAGATCGAAGTGCGCGCGTTCGAGAAACTGCAGAAGGCAATGAAGCGCCAGGCCGTCGAACGCGGCCTGGTCGCGGGCGCCGACGCCTAAGGCGCAATACCCAGGAACGTCGCCAGGCGCGCCTGAACTTCAGGGTTCGGCGCGTCTGTGCGTCCCATCATCAGCTGCGAGAAATTGTCCGCCAGCAGCTCCTCGGCATGCAGCACGTAATTCGTGTTGGCGCCGGCCACGGCGTGAATCGCGGGCACGGCTTGATCGCCTGGAATGTCGACCGGTTGGCCGTTTTCAATCGTAACAGCGCATTGCCCGGCGGCGTTCCGCGTCGCCTGCAGGAAGCGCAGGTTGAAGTAGCGGTTGAACTGCGGCTGCGCGGGATCCCAGCGTGGCGGATTGCCGAACAACACCGGCACGATCGAGCGGCCATTCGCGTCAGGCGACGTGGCCCAGCGCAACAAGGGCGCGTCTGGATTGGTGACAGTCTGATCGCGCACGCTTTGCGGGAGCTCAACGCTGCACGGAATGAAGCCGATCAGCGCATACGTCTCATCATGCCGCGCCGCGTTGCGCCGCGACAGAACGTGGAAAAGTTCGTGAAAGAAGAGCCCATCGAGCTCTTCGTCGCTGTCGGGCAAGTGTTGACCCATGTTGATCGCGTTGCCGCGCGTGTGCGGCAGCGATGTGTCTGCGGCGCCGTTGCTCTTCACCAGAAGCACCGTCTCTGGCAGCCAACGCGCGATCGTTTGCAGCTGCGCGCCACGCCGCGACAGCATCGCTTCGAGGCGCGCGGTTTCAGCCTCCGTCCACGGCTCGAACGCGCCGGCATAGGTGCGCACCAGATCGGCGCGCGTGCCCTCAGCGGAGCGCGTGCGGATCGAAATATCCGCGGGCGTCACCACTGCCATGAACTCATCGCCAGCCGTGAAAATCGGCGCCGCTTGCGCCGGCGTGGCGATGATGAAGTGCTCGGCGCGCGCTTGCGTCGGCGCTGTTTGGGAGGTCTGCGCTGTTGCGCACGCGGTTAAACTGACGGCAACCAGTATGGCGAATGCGCGACGCGTGGCTTGCATGAGTTTCCCCTCGATCTGGTAACACCATGCCACCAAGTCGCCCGCCCTCAAACGACGCGCATCGCCATTGGTCGCATAACGGGAACGGCCAGCTTTCCGCTGCGTTGCGGAACATATGGACACCGCGCCAAATCCGCCTCCCCGTTCGCGTCTCGCGTCGGCACGGGCCTGGGGCGTGCGCACGGGCGCGCGTGCGAGACACGGCGCTGCATGGACATGGGGCAAGGTTGCCGCGGCGCCGTGGAAACGGATCGGCATTTGGGCTGGCGGCGTCTCCGGCGTGCTCGTGATCGGGCTCGTGCTGTTCGTCACCTTCGCCGACTGGAATGCACTCAAAGGTCCGATCTCGCGCTTCGCATCGACAGCGACGGGGCGCGAAATCGTTATTCGCGGCGATCTCGACGTCGATCTGTGGTCCTTCACGCCGGACATCCGCGTCAGCGATCTCTACATCGGCAATCCGCGGCATTACGCTGATCGCGGCCAGTTCGCGCTCGTTGAACAAGCGGACGCTTCCGTCCGGTTGTTGCCGCTCTTCATCGGGCGGCTCGACTTCGTGCGGCTCGACCTTAACGGGGCTGACGTCTCACTGTATCGGAGCGCTGAAGGGATCTCGAACTGGTCGAGCCCCAATACCGGCCGCGGGCGTCAGTTCAATCTGCCAGCGATCCGCGAATTCTCGCTCAACGAAGGGCGGCTGCGCTACGAAGACGACAAGCGCCATTTGGTGCTCGACGCCACCTTCACGACCGCCGAGAGCGCCGATCGGCGCAATCCCGGCCGCTTCGAGCTCAATGGCGACGGCCGCATCAACGGCCGGCCGTTTACGCTCCAGCTGACCGGCGCGCCGCTGCTCAATGTGCGCCGCGATCGGCCCTATGCTTTCGATGCCGACGTCAACGCCGGCGGCACGCACATCAAAGCGGACGGGTCGATCCAGCGGCCGTTCGATTTCAGTGTTTGGCAAGCGAACATCGAAGCGACCGGTCCAGATCTCGCGGACCTCTATACGCTCACCGGCCTCGCGCTCCCCAATACACCGCCATACGATCTGCGTGGCGTGTTGCAGCGGCGCGGCCAAACCTTCGGCATGCCGCGCGTGGCCGGCCGCGTCGGTGACAGTGACGTGCGCGGTGATTTCACCGCGACGCGTCAGCGTAACGATCGCCTCATGCTCGACGGCGACTTCCGCTCGAATAGCCTGGACTTCGACGACTTGATGGCCGTGCTTGGCGGCCCGCCAAGTACTGATAGCGGCGAAAGCGCATCCGCCGAACAACGGCAAATGGCCGCCAACCTGGAGGCGCAGGGCCGGCTGCTGCCGGATGCACAGCTCGACATCAGCCGCGTCCGCAACATGGACGCGCGAGTCTCCTACCGCGCGGCGCACGTGCGCAGCGAACGCGTTCCGTTGCGCGGGCTCGCTGTCGATATCGCGCTGAACGAAGGTCTGCTCCGTCTAGACCCGCTAACGCTAGAACTGCGCCAGGGCCGGTTCGGCGGCGCGGTCGCGCTCAATGCGCGCGAGGATGTGCCGCGCGTGGACCTCGATATGCGGCTCTCGAATGCGCGGATCGAATCCATCCTGGTGTTCCGCAGCGAGACGCCGCCGATAACCGGCGCTCTGCTTGGCCGCGTTCAGTTGAGCGGCCGTGGCGGCTCCGTCCGCGACGCCGCGGCGAACGCGAATGGCGACATCTCGCTGGTCACGACATCGGGAGAAATTCGCGAAGCTTTTGCCGAACTCACGGGCATCAACGTCACGCGCGGTCTCGGCTTGTTGCTCAGCGAAGACCAGGGTAAAATCGACATACGCTGCGGCGTCGCGAGCTTCCGCGTCACCAACGGCGTCGCACAAGCCCGGAGCATCGTCATCGATACCGACACGATGCTGATCCGCGGCGACGGCACGGTCAGCTTGCGCAACGAAACGTTGGATCTCCGCATTCAGGGCGAACCCAAAGAAGCGCGTCTCATCCGCCTCGCGGCGCCGATCACGCTGCAGGGCCGCTTGCGTTCGCCCGAGATCGGCATCGAGGCTGGACCGATCGCGGGTCAAGGCGGGCTGGCGGCCGTGTTGGGTTCGCTCATCGCACCAATCGCCGCCGTGCTGCCGTTCGTTGATCCTGGCCTCGCCGAAGACGCGAACTGCGCCGCGTTGATCGCAGGCCGCGCACAGCCTCCGAGCGACGGCTGAGGCGGAACGAAAGTTCCATCCCGCCGTTCTCACAAGCCATGACAAGTGTTGCCGACCAAAGCTTTCAGCCGCCGCCAGAAGCGGAAGAGTTCTACATCGAGGGCCTGAAGCTCTTGGCGCAGAGCGATATCCCGTTCCTGCTGTCCGGAACGTACGCCGTGACGACGTACACCGGCATCGTGCGGCCGACGAAGGACTTGGACATTTTCTGCAAGGCCGGCGATTACCCGCGCATCCTCACCTTCTTTCAGGAGCGCGGTTACAAAATCGAAGTCGAAGACGAGCGTTGGATCGCGAAGATCTTCAAGGGAAAATACTTCTTCGATATCATTTATAGCTGCCGCACCACCGAGATCGCGATTACCGATGAATGGTTCGAGGATGCGCCGGAGATCGAAGTCTACGGCACCAAAGTCCGCATTATCAAACCCACCGAACTGATCTGGTCGAAAATCTTCGTGCAGGATCGCTATCGCTATGACGGCGCTGACGTCGCACACGTGATCTTACGGCAAAACGAAGCAATCGATTGGAAGCGCTTGCTCCGCTATATGGAGCTGCACTGGGAAGTGCTGTTCACTCACCTGGTCAACTTTCGCTACATTTATCCGAGCGAGCGCGATCTGGTGCCCCGCTGGTTGATGGATGAACTCATTGCGCGCATGCAAGCGCATCTCGACATGCCGGAGTCCAAGGTAAGAGTCTGTCGCGGGCGCCTCTTCAGCGCGCGCGACTACGTCACCGACATCACGGAATGGGGCTACGCCGACATGACCGGCAAGGGCCTCGAAGAACGGCATGACCCCGTCCACTGACAAGCGCCTGCGGGTAGCGGCGATCGGCGATCTGCACGTGCAGGAGTCGCGGACCGACTCTTACAAAGAGCTATTCCAAGAAATCGCGAGCGTGGCCGACGTTCTTGTGCTGTGCGGAGACCTCACCAATTACGGCAAAACCAGCGAGATCGAGCTGCTGGCTGACGATCTTGCCGGCATCCAGATTCCCATCGTCGCCGTTCTCGGCAATCACGACCACGAATGCGGCCAGCCTGAAGTCATCAAATCCTATCTCAGCGACGCGGGCGTGCGCGTGCTGGACAACGGTGAATCGTTCGAGATTGAAGGCGTCGGTTTCGCAGGATGCATGGGCGCGATGGGCGGCTTCGGGCGCGGTATGCTGTCCTCGTTCGGTGAGAAAGCCGTGAAGGCATTCGTGCACGAATGCTTGGAAGAGACCATGAAGCTGGAGACCAGCCTGCGCATGCTACGCACCGAGCGCGCGGTGGCGGTGCTGCACTATTCGCCGGTGGCCGACACACTTGAAGGCGAGCCGCTGGAGATATTCCCGTTCCTCGGCAATTCACGGCTCGCGCACACCGTCGACCAGTTCGACAATGTGCGCGCCGTGGTTCATGGCCACGCCCATCGCGGCGTACACAAGGGCAAAACCCCGAAGGGCACGCCCGTCTACAATTGCGCGCAGATGGTGGCGTTGGCCGCCACCGGGCGGCCATACGCGCTGATCGAAGTTTAGTACGGGTTCACGACAGGCATGCCCGGCACGCCGCCCATCGACATTTGCACGGCGCCGACAATCGCACCGATGACAAGCTGCACTACGATGGCAATCACGATGATGACGATCAGATACACCATCTTCTTGTCTTCGGGCGTCTTCATCATCTTCGGAAGGCCGACATAGAGCAGATAGAGTGAGTAGAGCCCGACCAATCCGAGGATCGATAGCGCCGGAAGGATCGCAAACACGCCGGCCAGGAATCCCGCTGTCGAGCCGTACGCCGCGAGTTGGTGGGCTTTGCCCATATTGGGTTGCGAACCGAAATTGGGCGCTAGCGCATTGGTGATGACTGCAAGCAGGTAGACGCCAACCAGCCCCATGATCACGCGCATCACGGCCATGACCGCACCGGTCACGATCGGTACTTTGTAGCTCGTGCCAAACACTGACATGCCGATGATCGACAGGCCGATGAAGGCGCAGATGGCCGCGAGCGCAGCCAACGGCAGAACGTAGCCGATGTAGATTTTTTGGACGTCCGCCGGTTCCGCATCGATGCGGTTCCACTCGGCGGCAGGCGTAAGCAGAATGTTCTTTACGCGATCAACTAGGCCGGCTGTCGTGCCGCCAACATTTTGAGGATCGATTGTCATAACGCTCTCCCGTGCGACGACTCGGCGGGATGCTACGGGCGATGTGTTAACGGGCCAACCGAAAACGCCCGGTCTCAACCGGTGACGCAACTCGCGAGCGAAAACAAAACGATGAAGCCGACCATTGTCGCGATCGTTACGGTTGCGGCGTAGCCCATGGATTGTTCCGGAGGCGCTTTCATCAGGATCGGCAGTCCGCGGAACATCAGGAACACCATCGCCGCCAGCGCGAACAACGACAGCCACCAGAGCGGCGGCCACAAGCTGAACACGCCAGACAGAAACGCCGGCGTCAGCGAATAGGCGGCGATCTTTTGCGAGCCCAGATCGTCCTTGTCGGCGTCGAAATTGTCGGCGACGGCGTTGATGAGCACGCCGAGAAAGAACACCAAGCCGATCGAGATGATCCAGGTGATGACGGCGCGGATCAACGCTTCTCCCGGCTCCACTTGCAGCATCCGGTTGAACAGCGAAGAGCCGATCAGATCGCACACCGGCGGAATGGCGGCGAGCGGCGCGACGTAACCCAGCAGAATGCTGGGGACCGTCGTCTCCTCGGCGCGGATTTGCTCCCATTCCTTCTTCGGATCACGCAGCAGCCCGTAGGCGCGCGACAAGATGAACTCCGACCTACGCATCGCCTGCTGTGCACGCGCCTTCGCATCCTCGACGCTGAAGCGGCGGTTGGCGGCTGGTTCGTTTTCGTTATCGGCAGACATTCTGCTCTCCGGCAGTCGGCAATCGGCAGTAGGCAATCGCAAAGGGAAAGGTCAACCCGACACACCGGTAATACGACTGCCGACTGCCCATTGCCGACTGCCGCTAGGCCTTGAACGGGTCGCGCATCAGAATGACGTCGTCGCGCTCGGGGCTGGTGGACACCAGCGCGGCCGGACAGCCGATCAATTCCTCGATGCGGCGGATGTATTTGATGGCGTTGGCCGGCAGATCCTTCGACGAACGCACGCCGCGCGTGGTCGCGTTCCAGCCTTCGAGCGATTCATAGATCGGCTTCACCGCCGCCTGCTCTTTCAGGCTCGCTGGCAGATAGTCGAGCGTCTTGCCGCCGACTTCGTAACCGGTGCAGATCTTGATCTCGTCGAAACCATCGAGCACGTCGAGCTTGGTCAGCGCGATGCCGTCGATGCCAGAAAGGGCGACCGACTGGCGCACCAGCACAGCATCAAACCAGCCGCAGCGGCGCGCGCGACCGGTATTGGTGCCGACCTCGCGGCCGACTTCGCCGAGGCGCTTGCCGATGTCATCGTGAAGCTCAGTTGGAAACGGCCCAGCGCCGACGCGTGTGGTGTAGGCCTTCACCAGCCCGAGCACGTAGCTGATCTTGCGCGGCCCAACACCGGAGCCCGCTGACGCTTGGCCGGCGGCGACGTTGGACGATGTCACGAACGGATACGTGCCGTGGTCGACATCGAGCAACATGCCCTGCGCGCCTTCGAACAGCACGCGCTTGGAATCCTCGAACGCCGCGTTCAGCACGCGCCACGCCGGTTGCGCGTATTTCAGCACGCTCGGCGCGATCTCGGCCAAGTCCTTCTTCAATGCCGGCACATCGATCTCCGGCAGATCGAGCCCCTTGCGCAGCGCGTTGTGGTGCGCGGTCAGGCGTTCGATTTTCCACGCGACAGCTTCGGGATCGGCGAGATCGGCAACGCGGATGGCGCGCCGGCCGACCTTGTCTTCGTATGCTGGCCCTATGCCGCGCTTGGTGGTGCCGATCGATGCCGCACCCGCCTGCGCTTCGCGCGCCGCGTCGAGATCGCGATGGAACGGCAGGATCAGCGCGGCTTGGTCGGAAAGCACCAGTTTCTCGGCGCTGATCTTCACGCCCTGTTTTTCGATCTTGGCGATTTCCTCGGCCAGCGCCCACGGATCGACGACAACGCCGTTGCCGATAATGGAAAGCTTACCCTGCACAACGCCTGACGGCAGCAGAGCGAGCTTGTATGTCGTGTTGCCCACGACGAGCGTGTGGCCAGCGTTATGGCCGCCCTGGAAGCGCACCACGACATCCGCGCGGTTGCACAGCCAATCAACGATCTTGCCTTTGCCCTCGTCGCCCCATTGTGCGCCGACAACTACTACGCCTGACAAACTAAACGCTCCGAGATAAAAAGCCTGCCAATCCCGCCCGGCTTCCTGGTTGTAATGGGACAGACTCGACCTGTGCGCAATTCAATCTGAACTCTGGTATGCATTCATTTGCCCGACGTTAGAGTAACCCAGGGGAGAGGCACTTTGTCACCACGCTTGGCCGCGATCGCCGCGGCTCTAACCGCGCTCCTTGGTTGTTCAGATCGCGCGACTGCCACCTCACCCCTGACGTTCCGAATCACCGGTGCTTGGGACTGTGCGTTCCGAATTCCCGGAACGGTCGAAGAGACTGCTACGATGACTTTCGCGGCTGACGGCACAGTTCGCGCAGACGGATTGACCAAGCTTCAGACAGCAGAAGGCGAGATGGTCGTCCGGGCGTATCGCAGGGCGAATTGGCAGCTTGACGGAGACTTACTAATTCAGCGCGACACACATCAAGAACTCCATGAAGTGTCTCTCAACGGCTCGGCGCTATCGTCTAATGATCCTCGGGTTTTGCGGATTAGGAATGCTCTCGATGCCCAAGCTGGCATGGAGACACAAATGATGATCACTTCCATAACGCCAAACGACATGGTGCTGAGTTTCCAAGGGCAAGGAAGCACCTGCACTCGGAAACCCTGAGCCAAACAACAAGCTACGTTTGTGGCTCTTGCGCAGTCGCACGCCGCCAACTAGGCAGATCGAACGATTGCGGCGGCCAATCCGGTGCGATCGCCGAGCCTTTGACGGGATTGGCCTCGTCGGTCGTTTCACGGCGGATCAGCTGCGCCGCACCTAGCGCTTCACCGGTGCGATAGAGGATGTCGAGCAGCTTCACATCCTTGATATCGAGCTTCCGGAGTTGCTCTACTTCCTTGCGATCCATGTCGGCGCCGCCCAGCAGCGTCTCGATGTGTTCAGGACGGCGGAATTCCTCTTCTTCAATCTCCAGCCGCGCATCGTAGCGCTGGAACGTCATGATCGGTTCGCGCGAGAGCAACGGCGTGTTGATCTGCATCCGCACTTCAGAATTGACGTGCCACGGAAAGCGCGGCCGCGAGAGCGCTTGCATCAACGTGATCTGCTGCTGGCAGATGTCGTGATTATAGCCCTCAAGCGCGGCCATCACTTTGCTGGAATACATCAGCCGCCGGAAGTCGCCGATGTTCTTGGCGCTGGACCGACGCTTGCGGTTTTTCTTCTCAAACCGCTTGCGCACATAGCCCGTGCCAACCGACCAGATCAGCAAATTCCCTTCACCCGTCGGCCAGTTGAACCCAAACGCCGGCTCCGTGACCGTCATCAACAATTGCTGCGCGGGATTGTTGTTCGGGCTGACGCCACCATCGAAAAAGTGACCATAACCAGCGACGCTACCGTTCTTCTTCCGCGCAAGCGGAATACGCACGTCGGCAAAGTACGTCGGCGCCGCGGCGGAGGCCTGCACCAGATCGCGCAGATAGAATTGCGAGTTCGGCACGCCGGTGCTGTCGGCCTTGGCGTTGAAGTAGCACCAGTCGGCATTGTTCACGACGATCCAGGCCGAACCGGAATCGATACGCTTGGCGTGAATCGCCAAGCCAGTTTTGAGCGCATCGGAGTTCAGCATCCTGTCGCCCAGATGCTCGTTCAAGCCTTGCGTCAGCGCCTTGTTCTTGAACGCCGGTATGAGCACGCGCAGCGGCCCCGGCACTTGCGGACGCTCAAAAATCGCCGGCAGCAGCTTGAAATAGAGATCGACCACCTCGCGTACGCGCCACTCAAGCGCCAGCGTCGTCGCGATAATCGCGCCCGTCGAGGTGCCGCCGATGAGATCGAAATAGTGGGCGAGACGGAAATTGTTCGGATCACCGCTGCGTTCGCCGAGCTGCCGCTCCAATTGCGCCAACACGCCAAGCGTCAACAGCCCGCGAGCGCCGCCGCCATCGAGAGACAAGATGCGTTTCGGACCAGGCCGCCGAAACCGTTCGCGCAAGTGTTCGCCCATCGCGTCCCCCCTTCTGGAAGCGCGGGCATACTAGCGGAACTCAGGAGCGCGGCAACGCGCCTGCGCTCAGTTGCCGAACTGGTAGCCGATACGAATGCCAGCCTCGTCCAAGCCCTGATTGCGGCCGCTCGCGAGAATCTGGCCGTGGCTCAGGTGCTCGAAGAAGGCTTGCACCTCCCATGGGCCTTCGAAATCGTAGGTGAGACCGATCGAGGTGCGAAACAGGGTTTCCGAACCCAACAGGACATTCTCGGCAGCGAAGTCCGCCGCTTCCTGGGTGCCGTTGGCAAACGGATTGTTGACCGCGCCGTCATGCACGACAACACCGAGGCCCGGCTCCAGCGCCCAATTGTCAGCGAAATTCCAGCGCCATTCGAGACCGCCGCCGCCGAAGCTGGTTGCGCCCGCGGTGTTAACCGACGCCATCAGATACGGCTGCGGAGATCCCGCCCAGCTCAGAAAGCCTGGCGAGTCGAACGAGACTTGAAACTCGACGTTGGGCCCGTCTTCTTTGTCGGCATTCTTGCAATTGGTGACGCAGATATTGTGCTGCATCACGCCGATATGAACTTCGTTGACGCCCGCTTGCGCCGCCGGCGCCATCATCAGCGCCGCACCGAACGCCGCAATCCCAGCCGCTTTTCCCCGCATCGATCAGCTCCCCACTTCCGTGGGCAAACCTAGCGCGCGCCGCGCGTACGTGGAAGCGGGTTAATCCGCTGAATCGGGGTCGAAACGGTAGGCCAACCGCAACCCAACATAGTCGAGCCCTTGGTTACGGCCGCTGTCGAGTATCTGGCCGTGGCTCATATGCTGCCAGTAAACCTGCGCGGCCACGCGATCGCCAAATTCCCGCTCCAACGCGAACGTTGTGCGAAAAAGGTCACGCGAACCGAGCAATTGGTTGTCGGCCTCGAATGCAGCGGCCTCCGGCGTGCCAGGAGCGAACTCATTGTCGATCACGCCGTCATGGACGATGTAGCCAAAGCCCGGCTCGAACGCCCAGCCATCGGCGAATTCCCAGCGCCACAGCAGGCCCACGCCGCCAAACGTGACGCCGTCCTCGGCGGTCGGTGTCGAGATCATCGCATAGGGCCGTGGCGAACCGATGATGTTGAGGAAATCCGGCGAGCTTGAGACCAGATCGATCTCGGCGTTTAGCGCGCCGTACTTGCCGCGCGTGATGTCGCCATGATCGGATCGAACGTTGCCGACGACGCCGAAGCGCAACTCCTCGACCTCGGCGTTGGCCGGTGCAATCAGGGCCGCGATCGCCACCAAAAGCGTCGAGCCAAACAGCTTCAGTTTCATAGACGTCCCCTCGCGAACGGGCGCACTTTGCGCGCCCGGCGTCGGGATGAACGCCGATAATGTACGCCGGTTCCCGCGCCTAAAACCGCAACAGCTTGGCGTAACGGACCTGTGGCAGGTTTTTGATCGCCGTGAGAACGCTATCGGACGGCGCTTGATCGATGCCGACCAGGGCGATGGCGTCAGCGCCGACGTCTTCGCGGCCGAGGTGGAAGGTGGCGATGTTCACGCCCGCTTCGCCCAGCAATGTACCAAGCGCGCCGATGAAGCCGGGCTTGTCGGAATTGTTGATGAACAGCATCGCCGGATGGAATGGCGCTTCGAGCTGCATGCCTTTCACTTCGGCGATCTTGGGCGCGCCAGCGACGACCGTGCCGCCCAGCGTGCGCCACTTGCCCCCGGTTTTCACTTTGATGCGGATCAAGCTGTCGTAGATCGGCGAGGCGTCGCGCGTGCTTTCCGTCAACGGCACGCCGCGTTCCTTGAGCAGCGCCGGCGCCGAGACCACGTTCACGTCCTGCAGCAGCGGACGCAGGATGCCTGCAAGCGCCGAGGCCGTCAGCGGCTTCATGTTGAGTTTGGTGACGTCGCCTTCGTACTCGATCTCGACTTCTTCCAGGCCTTCGTCAGCGATTTGGCCAGCAAACGCGCCGAGCTTCTCCGCCAGCGCAGCGAATGGCTTCAGACGTGGCGCTTCCTCAGCCGTGATCGAGGCCATGTTGAGCGCATTGGTGACGGCGCCGGTGAGCAGATAGTCGCTCATCTGCTCGGCAACCTGTAGCGCGACGTTTTCTTGCGCTTCGTTGGTGGACGCGCCGAGGTGCGGCGTGGCGATGAAGTTCGGCGCGCCGAACAGCACGTTTTCCTTGGCCGGCTCGATGGTGAACACGTCGAACGCGGCGGCGGCCACCTGTTCGCTTTCCAGCGCTTCGCGCAACGCCTGCTCGTCCACCAGGCCGCCGCGCGCGGCGTTGACAATGATCACGCCGCGCTTGGTCTTCGCCAGGTTCTCACGCGAGAGCACGTTTTTAGTTTTGTCTGTCAGCGGTACGTGCAGCGAAATCATGTCGGCGCGCGCCAACAATTCTTCCAGCTCAACCTTCTCGACCCCGATCTGCACCGCGCGTTCGGCGCTCAGGAACGGGTCGTACGCCACCACCTTCATCTTCAGCCCAAGCGCACGATCGGCGACGATGCCGCCGATATTGCCGCAGCCGATGAGCCCCAGCGTCTTGGCGTAAAGCTCACGCCCCATGAAGCGGTTCTTCTCCCACTTGCCGGCCTGGGTGGAGAGGTTCGCCTCCGGCACTTGCCGCGCGGCGGCGAACATCAAGGCAATAGCGTGTTCGGCCGTGGTGATCGAATTGCCGAACGGCGTGTTCATGACAACGATGCCCTTCGCCGTGGCGGCAGGGATGTCGACATTGTCGACGCCGATGCCAGCGCGACCGATGACTTTGAGGTTCTTCGCCGCCGCGATGATGTCAGCCTTCACTTTGGTCGCCGAGCGGATGGCGAGACCATCGTAATTGCCGATGATCTCCTTCAACTTCGCCGCGTCGGGGCCAAGCTGCGGCTGGAAATCCACCTCGATGCCGCGCGTCTTGAAGATGTTGACGGCGGCGTCGCTGAGTTCGTCGCTGATGAGGACTTTTGGCATATCTTCACTCGCTCTATTCGTGCTGGCCGACGCCGTCGCCGCTGAGGCGCCATTGCCGGTTACGGTTGACGTTCATTTTGGCGTCGACCTCGTCGGCGAGGTCCTTGCCGATCAGGCCCACGAGCCGGTGCAGCAGGATCACGACATCGGCCGCTTCGCGCCCGATCTCGTCGCAATCACCGGCGCGTACGGCTGCGTCGAGTTCTTCGAACTCGGCGCGCGCGCGTTGCGTCAGCACGGCGAAATCGCTGACTTCGCCGAACGTCTCCGCGCCCCATTGGACGATGCTTGCGCTGGTTTCGCGCGCCATAGCGGTGCTCCTGCGCTTAGCGCGCGAGATCGGAGACGAGCGTCTCGAACGCCCAATCCATCCACGGCGTCAGCGCCTCCACGTCGGACGCCTCAATCGTCGCGCCGCACCAGATGCGCAGGCCCGGCGGCGCCGCGCGATAAGAGGCCGCATCAAGTGCGACGCCCTCCTTTTCCAGCAACGACGCCAGTTTCTTCGCGAACTCCGCCTGCCCCTCGGCATCCAATCCGGTGACGCGCGGATCGACGACCTTGATGCAAACGCTGGTGTTAGATTGCGTCGCCGGATCGGCCGTCAGCGACTCCACCCAAGCCGTGCGCGCGATCCAATCCGTCAGCGCCTTGGTGCTGGCGTTGGCGCGGGCGAACAAGGCTTCGAGGCCGCCGATGCTTTCGGCCCATCTCAGCGCGTCAATATAATCTTCCGTCGCCAGCAACGAAGGCGTGTTGATGGTCGAGCCCTCGAAGATTTCGAGATCGACCTTGCCCTTCTTGGTCAGCCGAAAAATCTTCGGCAGCGCGCGATCCGGCGTGTAGCTCTCCAGCCGCGCAATCGCGCGCGGGCTGAGGATCAGCATGCCGTGCGCGCCCTCGCCGCCGAGCACCTTCTGCCATGAGAACGTCGTCACATCGCACTTGGCCCAGTCGATCGGCTGGGCGAACACGGCGCTGGTGGCGTCGTTGATGGTGATGCCTTCGCGCTTCGCGGCGATCCACGCAAAGTTCGGCACGCGCACGCCGGACGTGGTGCCGTTCTGCGTGAAGATGATATCAGCGTCCAGCCGCGCGGCCTTCAAATCCGGCAGCGCCCCATAACCGGCGGTGTGCACCTTGGCGTCGAGCTTCAGCTGCTTGGCGTCTGTCACCCATTCTTCGCCGAAGCTTTCCCAAGCGAAGATGTCGACCGGCCGCGCGCCCAACATCGACCACATCGCCATTTCGATGGCGCCCGTGTCCGAAGCTGGGACAATCGCAATCTTGTGCGTTTCCGGCACGCCCAGAATGGCGCGGGTGCGGTCGATCGCTTCTTTGAGCTTGGCTTTGCCCGGCTTGGCGCGATGCGAACGGCCGAGCGCTGCGTCTTTCAACGCATCAGTCGTCCAGCCAGGGCGTTTTTTGGTGGGTCCCGAAGAAAACCGGGGATCAGCCGGGCGTACTGCCGGCTTGGCGGGTATTGTCATCAACGTGTCTCCCATCCTCACAGATGGACGTCCGCCGTTGGGAGCGGATGGCCCGCCGACCGTGGTGCTCCGCTTCGCCTCTATTGTCTACTGCGGCGCATTGTTCGACCGCAGCGTCGGGAAATGATGCCGCTACTTCGTCACGACAATACGAGGCGCGGCTGGTTCGCCGGCTTCCGGCGGCGCCGGATGAGAGGTCGGCGGTGGCGGCGTGATCTCACCATCAAGGCCTGGCAACATCGGATCCTCGAAGATTGCCGGCAGTTCCTTAGCCTTGCGAGCGCGGCGCTTCTTGCGCTTGGGCGCTTCGGGATGATCCTCAAGCCGGTTGTGCAGACGCGCCAGCGAAGGATCGAGTTCGCCGCGCAAGTACACGGACACCTGCCCCAGGATGCGCACGCTGGACAGCGTCTGGATCGCGCGCATATAACCGCCGCGTTTGCTGGCCTGGTATCCAATGACGCTTTCGAGATCGAAGCGGTCGCACCAGTACGGCGCGGCGTCGGCAAACGCCGAACCCGTCACCGGATCTTCGTCGATGCCCGAGCCCGGCGCGAAGAAGCGCTGCACGAAATCGTAGGGCTTGCCCTCATCCGCCGGCGCGGTGACGACGAGATTGCCCTGGCGCGGCCCACGGATAACGCGATTGAGCGCGGCGATATCCGGCTTCAGCGCGACCAGCGTCGCTTCATCTTCCAGCACGACGTTGGCGTATTCGCCTGTGAAAGCGTCAATCAACTCAACGCCGCCCAATGCGGCCGCGACATCATCCTCCGGTGTCCACGGGCTGCGCTGCTTGCGCGGCAAATCAAGCGTGTAGCCTTCGGGCGTGTTGCGCACGATCAACGCCCCGGCGTGGGTATCAAACACCACGACTTCGAGACTGGTATCGACTTCGGAGAGCAGCATCGCGCCGGCCGCCAATGTGGCGTGGCCGCACAGCGGCACTTCGGTCGCGGGCGTGAACCAGCGCAGCTGGTAATTGCCCTTCAACCCCGTCGGCACCACGAATGCGGTTTCGGAGAGCTTGTTCTCGGTCGCGATCGCTTGCAGCACCGCGTCCGGCAGCCAACGCTCCAGCGGCACGACGGCGGCCGGATTGCCGGTGAACAGGCGGTCCGTAAAGGCGTGCACGATCCAGATTTTCATCGCGACAGATATGGCGGTTACTCGAGTTTCGGACCAGCAACGTAATCGCAGCAGGCGGCAAACAAGGTGAACCTTCCCCCTTGTGGGGAAGGTGTCGCGCGAATGCGCGACGGATGGGGGTAACGGCGGTGCTGTTTCAGAAAGCTGGCACCCGCACCCCCACCCCAGCCCTCCCCACAAGGGGGAGGGAGTCTAGAGGGAGGATTTGCACGGCCAGTTGTGGCCGAGCGGCTGGTGACCTTGCCCGAACCCCGGCGCATGGCGGATCGCTTCCATAACGTAAGCGCGCGCCTTCTCGACGGCCGCCTCGATCGCCACGCCCTGGCTCATGTGCGCCGCGATGGCCGACGCCAGCGTGCACCCGGTGCCGTGTGTGGCCTTGGTGTTGATGCGCGGGCTTTCAAACACGCGATAGCCTTCGCGCGTCAGCAGCACGTCGCGGATGATGTCGCCCTCAATATGCCCGCCCTTCACCAGCGCGGCGTAAGCGCCGAGCTGCTCCACCAAGATCTCCGCCGCATTGATCTGGCCATCGAGCTCGCGCACCTCGACGCCGGTTAGCGCCTCCGCTTCCGGCGCGTTCGGCGTCACGATCGCCGCGATCGGCACGAGCTGGTCGCGGATCACTTCGACGGCGTCGTCGGCCAGCAACGACGCTCCACCCTTCGCGATCATCACCGGATCCAGCACCACCGGCACACCGCCGCCAACCGCGTCCCACGCTTCCAGCACTGCGCGCACATGCGCCGCAGAGCCCAGCATGCCAAGCTTCCAGGCGTCCGCGCCAAGATCGCCCATCACCGCGTCGATCTGCGCGCGCACGATGTCGGTCGGCACCGCGTGCACGCCGCTGACGCCAAGCGTGTTCTGCACGGTAACGGCGGTGATCGCCGTCATGGCGTAACCGCCCAGCGCGGTGACAGTCTTGATGTCGGCCTGGATGCCGGCGCCGCCGCCGGAGTCTGATCCGGCAATGACGAGGACGCGGCCCTTGGGTGAACTCATACGCTGGAGATAGGCTAGCCCTGCGTGGCGCGCCAGAGCTTCAGCGCCTGCACCGTCTCAGCCACATCGTGCACGCGCACCATGGCGGCGCCCCTCTGCGCGGCGATCAGCGCCGCCGCGACTGAACCGCCGAGACGATCCCTGCCGGCGTCGCGCGCGCGCTCATCGATCGACGCGATGAAACGTTTCCGCGACGCGCCAATCACAACCGGCTTGCCAGTCTCCCGGCCAATGCGATCTACGGCGTTCAGCAACGCCAAATTGTGCGCCACCGTCTTGCCGAAGCCGATACCCGGATCAACCCAGATATCGTCCACACCTTTGGCGTCGGCTTCGATCACGCGCGTGCGCAGATAGGCAATCACCTCAGTCACGACGTCGTCGTAATGCGGATCGGCCTGCATCGTGCCCGGTTCGCCCAGCATGTGCATCAGCACCACCGGACGATGCATCGACGCCGCCGTGTCCATCGCGCCAGGCGCACGCAGCGCGTTGACGTCGTTCCACATCGTGGCGCCGGCGGAGACAGCAGCCATCGCCACAGCCGGTTTCATCGTGTCGATCGAGATCGGCGCTTTTGTCGACGCGCGCAGCGCCGCGATCACCGGCGTCACGCGCGCGATCTCCTCGCGTTCATCGACGGGCTCGGCCCCTGGCCGCGTCGACTCGCCACCAACGTCGATGATGTCCGCGCCCGCCTCGATCATCGCCAAGCCGCGCGGCGCGGCGGCGCCCTCAGCGCCGCCATCGGAGAACGAATCCGGCGTGACGTTGAGAATGCCCATCACGTATGGGCCGCCCGCAATCTTCGGCGGCGGTAGTGAAACCTTGTTCATGGCGGGCGGCGATGACAAAGCGCGCACTCCAACGCAAGCTTGACGCGCAGTTGCCGCAACCGCCAGGAAGGCGGTCACGAAAGCGCGATCTGCGATATCAATCGCTTCGCGGAGGCTTTCGCAACGTCATTCCAACAAGAACGCAGGGCACGTGCGCAAAATATGAGTAATTGGCGCCTGAAATTCGAACCGGTGATCACACCGCTTTTTCGCCTGTGGTGGCGGTTCAGCCGGCCGATGACGCTGGGCGCCCGCGTCATCTGCTGCGACGAGGCGGGCCGCATTCTGCTGGTGCGGCACTCCTATTCGAGCGGCTGGCATATGCCCGGCGGCGGTGTCGAAGGCGGCGAAACCACGCGCCAAGCGGCGATCCGCGAACTGGCCGAAGAAGGCGGCGTCGAACCGCTTGATCCGCCCGAGCTGATCGGCCTCTATCACAACGAGCGATACGTTCGGAACGATCACGTCGCGATCTATCGCGTCGGCAAGTGGCGCGCGTGCGCGCCGCGTCCTGGTCCGGAAATCGCCGAGCGCGGCTTCTTCGCGCGCGACGCCCTGCCCGAGGACGTCACGCCGGGAACGAAACGGCGCCTCGCGGAAGTGTTCGACGGCGCACCCATTAGCGATGTGTGGTAGGAGAAGAGATGCGTTATCTGCACACCATGATCCGCGTCGGCAATCTCGACACTGCGCTCGATTTCTTCTGTGCCAAGCTCGGCCTCGTCGAGATGAGCAGAATAGAAAACGAAGCCGGGCGCTTCACCTTGCTCTTCCTCGCAGCGCCCGACGACGCCGAAATGGCGCGCGAAAGGAAGGCGCCCATGGTGGAGCTCACCTATAATTGGGATGAGAGCGAATACGGCGGAGGCCGCAATTTCGGTCACCTCGCCTACCGCGTGAAGGATATCTACGCCGCGTGCCAACGTCTCGCCGATGGCGGCGTGACCATCAATCGTCCGCCGCGCGACGGACGCATGGCGTTCGTCCGCTCACCCGACGGCATTTCCATCGAGCTGCTGCAAGAAGGCGCGGCGTTGCCGCCGCAAGAGCCGTGGGCGTCGATGCCGAACACTGGCGCCTGGTAGCAAAAAGGCCGCGCCCGAAAGCGCGGCCTTCTGATTCTTGCTTCCGTCCGCCGCTTATTGCGTCGTCAGTTCCGAGATGTTCAGTGTCGACGGCTGCAGATCACCTTCGGAATAGGTGCCAACCCAGACATCGTATTGGCCCGACGCTGGCGCGTCGAAGCGGATCGACGGGTTCAGGCCCGCTTCGCCGCCATCGTCATCGCATACCCAATTGCCTTGCGCGTCGTTGATGACGAGCGTGGTGTCGGAATCAGCCGCGACCGAGAAGATCAGCGGCAGCGATCCGGAGCCAGCGGTCCAGTTCAAACGGAAGTCCGGCGCCTGCGCGATGCGGCCGACGCAACCTGGCTGGTTGAGCACGGAGGCATCGATCGTGCCGCCGGCGTCGATTGCGACGGTGTGCGGATCAGGCGTGAAGCCACCGGTGAGATCGACCGAGCCGTATGCAGGCTCAAGCGAGAAGTCAGGGCCATCGCCGGTCTGCGCCGCGGACGGGCCACCGACTTCAGAGATGTGCAAAGTCGCGTTTGCGGTTTCGCCTTCCGTGCCGAAGCGGCCAACCCAAATCTGGTAGCGGCCAGTGCGAGGTTCTTCCCAGGTAACCAGCGGATTAAGCGCGCCGCCGCCGTCATCGTCACAAACCCACTCGCCATTCGGCGTGCGCACCACGATCGTGGTGTCGGCATCGGAGACCGCGCCGATATAGAGCGGTAGTTCGCCGGCAGTATAGCGCAGTGTAAACGAAGCGCGTTGCGCGACGTAGCCGGCGCTGCAATCCTCGTCCGCGCGCGTCGATTCAATCGGCCCGCCGGCGGTGACGGAGACCGTGTACGGATCGGGCTGATAGCCAGAGCGCAATTGCACCTGACCATACGTGCCAGTAGCGCCGGTGTTCAGATTTTGCGCGTAAGCCGGCGATGCAATCAACGCCAGCGCCGCCGCTGCGGCCAATGTCTTTGTCAGTGTCATGAAGGTCCCCGGAGAATCCTCTCGCCCGCGCATCTTCGCCTTCGCCGATCCGAACGCAAGTGCAGACCGCGCGCAAACAAGGCGTTTTGAAGGTATTTTGACCTAGCGGCGCCCGAACAGCTTCTCGATATCGGCCAGCTTCAGCTCGACGTAGGTCGGGCGGCCGTGATTGCATTGACCGGAAAAGGGCGTCGCTTCCATCTGCCGAAGCAACGCGTTCATTTCTTCGCCCGTCAGCCGCCGCCCCGCGCGCACTGACCCCCGGCACGCCATGGACGAGCACACTTCCTCCAGGCGTTCCTTGAGCGCGTGAGCCTCACCGAGTTCGGTGATGTCGTCCGCCAAATCCTTCAACATGCCGGCGGCGTCGATATGGCCAAGCAATGCCGGCGTTTCACGTACAAGAATTGCGCCAGGGCCGAAGGGTTCGATCACGAGGCCGAGCTGGCCCAGCTCTTCGGCGCGCGCTGCAAGCGATTCAGCCTCGCTTGGATCAAGCTCGACCACTTCGGGAATAAGCAATGCCTGCCGGCGCACGCCGCCATTGGCTAGCATCTGCTTCATGCGCTCGTACACCAGCCGCTCGTGCGCCGCGTGCTGGTCGACGATGACGATGCCGTCCTCGGTTTGCGCGACGATGTAGGTCTCGTGGATCTGCGCGCGCGCCGCGCCAAGCGGGAAGTAGCGTGCGTCTTCCGGGTCGTTAGGGAGCGCCGGCGTCTCGCCGGCGTCGAAGGCCGCGAGCGCGGCGGACAGAACATCAGGTGAGATCGCCGGCGAGAACGCCGGCGCTCCATAGTCGACACGCCCGCTCGGCGCCATGAAGTCGCCAGCGGCCAAGCGTTCTTCCGCCATGCCCCACACATGCGTTGTGGGACGCAAGAACGGCTGCGGCGATTCATAAGCCCGCGCCGCGCCCAGCGCGCTTTGCGCCGTCGTAGTGGACGCGCGATGGCCTGCTCCCGCGAGCGCATGACTCAAGCCGCCCACGATCAACCCTCGCACGAGCGTCGCATCGCGAAAACGCACTTCCGTCTTGGCCGGGTGCACGTTCACGTCGACCTCCGACGGCGGCAGATCGAGGAAAAGCGCCGCAACCGGGTGGCGATCCCGCGCCAACAAATCCTGGTACGCCGCGCGCACGGCGCCGACGATGAGCTTATCCTTCACCGGGCGGCCGTTGACGAACAGATGCTGGTGCTCACGCGTGCCGCGATGGAACGTTGGCAATCCAGCAAAGCCCGAGAGCCGCACTGCGTCGCGCCTCTGATCGATCTGGATGCAGTTCGGCGCGAAGTCGCCGCCAAGGATGGCGGCAAGCCGCGCGCGGCGCCCCTCGTTTTCCGGATCGCCCTCCGCAGAAAGCCGCAGCGACATACGTCCGTCATGTTCCAACGAAAACGCCACATCGGGCCGCGCCATCGCAAGGCGCTTCACGATGTCGGAGACGGCCATCATCTCGGCGCGTTCGGACTTCATGAACTTCAGCCGCGCGGGCGTTGCAAAGAAGAGATCGCGCACTTCGACACGCGTACCGTTGTCGCTCAGCGCCGCCCAAGCCGACGGGCGCGCCGTATCGAGCGCGCCGCCTTCCAGCGCGATCGACCACGCCTCATCCGCGCCGCGCGCTTTCGACGTAATCGCCAAGCGTGCGACAGCGCCGATCGAAGGCAGCGCTTCACCGCGAAAGCCCATCGTATGGATGTTGAGGAGATCGACACCCCCGCCAGCGCTCGCGACCAGTTTCGACGTCGCGTGTCGCTCTACAGCGAGCGACAGCTCATCACGTGGAATGCCCCCGCCGTCATCCTCGATCGAGATCAGCCCCAACCCACCGCGCTCGATCCGCACCGCAACGCGCTTCGCGCCCGCGTCGAGCGCGTTTTCCACCAGCTCCTTTACGGCGGCGGCAGGGCGCTCGATCACCTCGCCCGCGGCGATGCGATTCACGACTTCGGGGGGCAAACGGCGGATGGGCATGACTCGGCCGCGAGTCTAGCACACGAAAAGCGGCGATTCGGCAGTCGCCAACCGGCAATCGGCAGTCGGAAGTCGCGCCAAATCCCGATTGCCGACTGCCGATTGCCGACTGCCGCTCTATATTCACGCACATGGCCGACTCTCCCAAGAAACCCAATTCCGCACAGATCGCCTCCCCATCGTTTCGGCTGGCGGCGCTGGATCCGGATTTCCTGCTCGGCGAGTCCACGCGCGGCGTGCGGTTTCTTCTCGAGTACGAAAAGGCTGAGCAGATCCTCAAAGCCCGGCGCATTATCTCCACCATCGTGGTGTTCGGCGGCGCGCGTGTGTTGGAAAGCGGCGGCCCGGAAACGCATGCGCGCTGGTATGCCGAAGCGCGCGCGTTCGGCCGCATCGCGTCGGAGCGCGGCGGCGCCTGTGCGGTGGAAGCGGATCATTGCAACGTGATTGCCACGGGCGGCGGGCCGGGCTGCATGGAAGCCGCAAACCGCGGCGCGCAAGATGCGGGCGCGCCGTCGATCGGCTTCAACATCTTGTTGCCGCACGAACAAGAGCCCAACGCGTACTCAACGCCAGAGCTCACCTTCAACTTCCACTACTTCGCGATGCGCAAAATGCACTTCGCCATGCGCGCCAATGCACTCGTGGTTTTCCCCGGTGGTTTCGGCACGCTCGACGAGATGTTCGAAATCCTCACGCTTCGGCAAACCCGCAAGGCGCCGATGGTGCCCGTTGTTCTGTTCGACGAAGGCTATTGGCGTTCGGTGATCAATTTCGACAAGCTGGTCGAACACGGCGCTATCGACGCCGCGGACCTCACGCTTTTCCGCTTCGCCGACACTGCGGAGACCGCCTGGGAAGCCCTGCTTGAGCAAGGCCTGGGCAAAGCGCACGACGACAGCGCGCCGGACGTAGTCCAGAAGGACATCTGAGCGCGATTGGCGGGATCGCCCCCGCAGATTGTCATCCTGGCCGCTCGTGGGGGGCCGCCCACCACGGCAGATACGGTCCTGGGAGCGAACAAACTCAGAGGACCCGACCATGAAAAAGTACATGATTGAACGGAAGATCCCCGGCGTCCACACCATGGGCGAAAGCGATCTCTCCGGCGCCGCCAAGACCTCCAACGCGGCCTTGGCCCAGCTGGCGCCCAAGGTGCAGTGGGTGCACTCCTATGTGGCCAAGGACCAAACGTTTTGCGTCTACTTGGCCAACAATGAAGATGACATCCGCGAACACGCCCGCATCTCCGGCTTTCCGGCCAACGTCATCACCGAGATCACCGGTGTAATCGATCCGACCACCGAACGCGGCTGATGGCGGACGACGTGCATGCACGGTACGATGCCCCACAAACGGAGCATGAAGAACCCCTCCAAGGCGCGGCCTGGAGGGGCTTTTCGTATGCGCTCCAGGCCGCTTGAGACGTTGAAAACAAAGGAGGCCAGCAATGTCTGGCTACGAAGAAATTCAAGGCGCAGCTGCGCCGATCAAGGCCTGGATCAGCGGCGTGCCGGTAGAGCACGCAGCCGAGAACCAGCTGCGCAATGTTGCGTCGCTGCCGTTCATCCATAGCCACATCGCGGTGATGCCGGACGTTCACTTCGGTATTGGCGCAACCGTGGGCTCGGTGATCCCGACCAAGGGCGCGATCATCCCGGCCGCTGTCGGCGTCGACATCGGCTGCGGGATGATGGCTGTGCGTACGTCGCTCACAGCGAACGACCTGCCGGACTCTCTTTCACGCCTCCGCGGCGCGATCGAGCGGAACGTGCCACACGGCAACGGCCCGCGTGGCAACCACAACGACACGCCGTCTTCGGTGGAGACCACGTACCGTGACTCCGGCCTCGACGATCGCTACCGCGCGATCATCGATAAGCACCCGAAAGCGTCGGCGAAGTCGCAAACCGGTCAGTTGGCGACGCTCGGCGGCGGCAACCACTTCATCGAGGTTTGCCTCGACGAAGAGGACCGCGTGTGGGTGATGCTGCACTCGGGCTCGCGCGGCTCGGGCAACGCGATCGGCAAGTACTTCATCGAGCGCGCTCGGGAAGAATTGCTGCAGCGCGAACTCGGCTACCACGTGCCGGACAAGGACCTCGCTTTCTTCATGGAAGGCGAAGAGCTGTTCGACGATTACGTGGCGGCGGTCGGCTGGGCGCAAGACTACGCGCGCACCAACCGCGAAGTGATGATGGAGCGCACCCTGCGTGCGCTCCGTGACAACCTGCCGAAGTTCAAGCTCGAGAAGCACGCCGTGAACTGCCACCACAATTACGTGGCGCGTGAACGGCACTTCGGCGCCGACGTGTGGGTGACCCGTAAGGGCGCCGTGCGCGCGGGCGTGGGCGAGCTTGGCATCATCCCCGGCTCGATGGGCGCGAAGTCGTTCATCGTGTGCGGCAAGGGCAACGAAGATTCGTTCTGCACCTGCTCGCACGGGGCCGGCCGCGCCATGTCGCGCACCGAGGCGAAGCGCCGCTTCACGTTGGCGGATCACCGCAAGGCGACCGAAGGCGTGGAGTGCCGCAAGGACGAAGGCGTGATCGACGAAACGCCGATGGCCTACAAGGACATCGACGCCGTCATGGCCGCGCAATCGGACTTGATCGACGTGGTGCACACGCTGCGCCAAGTCGTGTGCGTGAAGGGCTGAGAAAGCACGCGTGAGCGGTCGCGCTCGCGCGTGCGATCTTCCATACATGAGGCAAACAAATCACGGAGCCAACATGACGATTCAGGATGATGGAAGCGGCGCAAGGGCTGAGGAAGTCGACCGCATCGACATGCTCAGATACCTCGGCGTCGACGAACAAAACGTCTTGGTGAGCGTCTTCAACCTCCGACAGGAGATAAACATCATAGAGACTGTGAACGAGCTGTTTTACAGGGCGAAGCCAGCCAAGGCGGTTTCGCCCCCATCCGCGCTGGTGCTCCAGCTCATGCTCTTCGCGCAAACCAATCTCTTCAGCGCTACCTCAAACATCTTCAGGTGCCGCATCGAAGAAGCGTTCTCATGCACGCGGATAGCGATCGAGGCCGCGCTGCACGCATACCGAATTGTTCAAGTCGGGGCATCTCCTGAAGAGTACGTTCGAAATGAGCGGCACGGCGAAGGCAACGTTCGTTACCTGCGCGCACTCCACAAGAAAGATCCGGCCGCGCACGCCGCGATCGAACATTTGCTCTTGTCTTGGAATTTCTGCAGTGGCTTCGGTTCACACGCAGACTACCGGGTCATCAAGGATCGAAGCGTCGTTATCGACAAGCCAGAAGGTGTCGGCGTGTTGATGAAATTCAACAACACGCAGCCAATTCCGGTACAGCAGTTCTTAGTGCTAACGACGGCCCTGACGTTCATCGACATCTTGGGTGTGTTCTCGCCCTATCTCAGAGGCACGGTCGGATGCGTGGACGACGACTGGGAGCGCTGGCGTATCGGGGTCTTCAATGACGTGCACGCGGCTCGGGAGAAAGTTCGCGACGGCGCGCTTAAAGGAGGCATCCCTTCCGACGATCGCATCGACGATCTTCTGGCGGGAAACCCTCTCAGCTAGCTGAGCGTTTGAACTCGAAGCTTAGCCATGAACGCCATTAAACAAACACAGAGAGCACTTAGGTACACGACCATGTTTTTCCGACCGAGCCCCTCCTTCCGAGAGATGCGCTAGCGCTCATGTGGCGCTGGCGTAGCCTGGGCGTAGCTCAGTCTGCGAAGAGCGCCTGCCTTGGACGCAGGAGGTCGTTGGTTCAAATCCAGCCGCCCAGACCAGTTTTCAAAGCGACATGAGCGTCCGTTTGCACACGGCGCCGTCGTCTATGGGTTAGGATCCTGCGCTTTCAACGCGGGGGAACGGGTTCGAGTCCCGTCGGCGCTGCCAACTATTGCGTTGGTTGAAGCCCTTCCGGCTGGCCCACCACCACGAACGTGAACGCGTCCGGATTGAACAAGCGGCGGATGACGCGGTTGACGTCGTCGCGCGTCACCGTGCGAATGAGATCATTGCGGCGATTGATGTAATCGATCGGCCGGTTGGCGGTCTGATAGCCGTGCACGACGCTGGCGATCTTGGAATTGCTGTCGAGATCGAGCGCAAACGAGCCGGTGAGATAAGTGATGGCGTCGTTCACTTCCGCTTGCGTGGCGCCGTCGCTGTAGAGCCGCGCCATCTCGGCGCGCGTAACTTCGATCGCCTCGCGCACGTCGCCATTCTCTGTTTGCGCCGAGCCGCGGATCAGCGCCGAATGATCGCGCACGGCAGGCCCGGTACCGATGCCGTACACAAGCCCGCGTTGCTCGCGCACCTGATCCATCAGTCGCGACGAAAACCCGCCGCCGCCCAGGATGTAGTTCGCGACTGCGAGCGGAATCCAATCCGGGTCTTCGTCTTGGATGCCCGGCCCCGCGAACAACACCAAGCTTTGTGGCTGCGGCAGTTCGCGCACGATCAGTGGCGTCGGCGCGCCCAGCGTGACATCCGCCGGTTCAGGCGGACGCGCGCCTTGCGGCAACGCACCGAAAATTGCGTCGACCGACCGTCCTGCGGTCTCCGCATCGATGTCGCCAACGATGGTGATTTGCAGCGTGGAACGGTTGAACAGCGCGGCGCGGCGCTCGATCAGCGCGGCGCGATTGATCGCGGCCACACTCTCGCGCGATGTGCGGCGGGCATAGACGTGACCAGGATAGAGCGCCTGATCCAGCGCCAGATTGCCGATGTAATTTGGATTGGTATCGCGAGTGCGGATGCCCACCAGCATTTGCCGCTTGATCCGCTCCAGCGGCGCCGCGTCGAACCGCGGCTGCATCAGCGCCAAGCGCGCCATCTCGAACGCCGCGTCGCGATTTTCGCTGAGCGTCGTCACGTTGAGGCCGACACCATCCCAACCGGCGCTGAAGCCCAGGCCCATATTCAGTTCTTCGAGCCGCTCCTTGAACGCATTGGCGTCAAGATCGCCGGCGCCCTCGGTCAGCATGTCCGTCATCACGCCGGTGACGCCGCTTTGCGCATCCGGTTCGATCGCCGAGCCGCCGTCCCAATACGCGCGAAGCACGATCATCGGCACGGTCGAGTCAGACACCAGCCACGCTTCGATCCCGCCCGGCGAAACGATGCGCGCCACCTGTACGCCCTCGCGCCGCGCCGGCGCTTCAACCTGCGTCTGCGCGAGCGCTGGCGTTGAGAACGGAGCAGCGGCCACAAGCGCGAGCAGAGCCAGCGCGAGCGTTCCCCTTCTCCCTTGCGGAGAAGGGGTCAGGGGATGAGGGGCGTTCAAACACACAGGCGCCGGGCCGGTTGCCCGCCCCTCACCCCGCCGCCGCGCGGCGACCCTCTCCGCAAGGGAGAGGGTGTGTGAGCGCGCCCCCATCATTGCGCCTCTTCCGGCGGCAGCAGCCAACCGGTGACGGATTGATTGATGTCGAAGGTTTGGCGCGCCATCGCCAGCGCTTCATCGTGCGTCACGGCTTCGATGTCGTTAGCCCAGTTCACGACGTCGTCGATCGACTCGCCCGAAGCCAGCGAAGCGCCATAGACATTGGCCAAGCTCTCCTGGCTATCGCGCGAATACACGGCCGCTGCCGCCAGCGATGATTTCGCGCGCGCCAGCTCCGCATCGGTTGGTCCGTCGCGCAGAAACGTGGCGATCACCGCATCCGCCGCTGCTTCCACTTGCTCCAGCGTGACGCCTTCCGCGGGCGTGGCGAATACAGAAGCGCTGCCGCCGCCAAGGCCGGACGTATTGGCGCTCGCACCGGCGCTGACCGCGATGTGCTGATCTTCCACCAGCGCGCGATAGAGCCGACTCGTCTCCGAACCGCCAAGAATTTCGACGGCGACATCCAGCGCGTGCGCTTGGCGCCCCTCGTCGGTGCCGTAGCTGATGGCGCGATAAATCCGCGACAACGAAGGCTGGCGCACCTTCTCGTCACGATGCGTCACCCGCATCGGCCCAATAGCAGGCGGGTCGCTCACCCAAGTGCGCGACGGCAAATCGCGCGTCGGCCGCAAGCGCCCGTAATAGCGTTCCGCCAGCGGTCGCAGTTCTGCTGCATCGACATCGCCAGCGACAACCAGGATCGCGTTATTCGGCGCGTACCAAGTTTGATAAAAATGCAGCGCCGTCTCGCGATCCAGCGTTTGGATCTCGTGCAGCCAACCCACCACCGGCGTGCCGTACGGATGATGCGGCCACAGCATCGCCCGCATGCGCTCGCCCAACAGTGCGCCCGGATTGTTATCGGTGCGCTGGCGACGCTCCTCCACGATGACATCCCGCTCAGACGCAAACGTCTCGTCACTGAACCGCAGATTGCGCATGCGATCGGCTTCCATGCGCATCACCAGATCGAGCCGGTCGCGGGCGATGCGCTCGTAATAGGCCGTGTAATCCCAGGCCGTGAATGCGTTGTCCTCGCCACCATTGCGGGCGACCGTGCGCGAGAATTCGCCCGGCGCGATCTCGCGCGTGCCCTTGAACATCAAGTGTTCGAAGAAGTGCGCGATGCCGGAATGGCCACGCGGCTCGTCCGCAGCGCCGACGCGATACCAGACCATGTGCGTGACAACCGGCGCGCGGCGATCGGTGATCACCACGACTTGCAGCCCGTTGCGGAGCGTGAAGGTCTCAGGCCGCGGAAATTCGCGCGCTTGCGCCAGCGGCGCGAACGCAAGGAGCGCCAGCCACGCCGCGATCAGGCGCGCCTGCGCTCCTGCTTTCATCTAGGCTTAGGTGCCCGGAAGCTTGGTGGTGTTGCCGCCGCCACGAGCGATCGTGACTTGGCCGCCGCCGGTCGCGCGGCGGATTTGCTCTTCGTCTCCGAGACGACGGGCTTCCGCGTTCGGATCGATCGGCACGTTGGCGCTACCCGCGCCGCCGAAGCTCAGCACGCGATTGACGAAGCCTTCGTCGCGGCGAACCAGGCCTTGCGCTTCGTAATCGATGGTGTCGCGAATGTTCGGGTCAACGGCTTCGGCGCCCGCGTTGGTGACGAGCGTGCGTTCGCCTTGCGTTGCGCTGGCGGCGACATCGGCGCCGAACAGAGCAGCGCGGGCTTCGTCACCCGGGGCCAATTCTTGCGGGCGCGCTTCGCCCGGCCGCGGCGGACGCAATGAGTAGTCCGGCGGCAGCGTCAGCGGCGCCGAAGTGACAACACGAAATTCGTCGGGCGAGTTCTTGCCGGCGCCGATAGCGCGGGAAATCGTGCCACATCCGGTGGTCGCAGCGGCTGCAGCTAGCATCGCCACCATCGCGATCGGTTTGTTCATCGGACGCCCATCTCCCTTGGTTCGCGCCGTTCTAGCGAGCCGGGATGCCCCCGCCAAGCCGCCGTTCCAGTCCCGAGGGATCGGCCCGGATCATGACGGTTCTTAGGCGAATTCCTTGGTTTAGCCGCCCGAACTGCCCGGGCCGCGGCCGAAGCTGCGCTTGATTTGGCTCCAGGTCGTGCCCTTGCCGGGCTCCGGCTCGGCCAGAAAGATCATGTCGAAGGCCAGCAGCAGCGCCCCCACGGTGATCGCCGCGTCGGCCACGTTGAAGACCCAGGGAAACCAGAGGCCGTTGAAATCGAGGAAATCGGCCACGGCGCCGAAACGAATGCGGTCGATGACGTTGCCGATGGCGCCGCCGACCACGAGGCCCAGCGCAATGGCGGTCAGCTTCCGCTCCGCATCCTTCAGCCACCACAAAAACACTCCGGAAATCACGAACGAAAGCACCACCAGGCCCCAGCGCGCGAGATCCTCCTCGGCGCGCAGCAGGCCGAAGCTGACACCGCGGTTCCAGACCATTTGCAGGTCGAAGACCGGCGTCAGTTCTATGAATCGGCAATTCTGACGGACCTGTTCCAGGCAGCCCGGCGGGCTGAACTGCATCGGACCCAAGACGATCCATTTGCTGATCTGGTCGGCGACGAAGACCAACGCCGCGATGATGAGGCCGAAGCGGAACATTGCCTCGGCTTATGGCCGGGCGGCGCGGCGGCGGCAAGACAAGGCCCGCTTTGGTTTTGCCGTCCTTGTGCGGCATGAAGGCTTGATGCGGCTCTCTGCCCTCCTCGCGCTGGCGTTCCTGACAACGCCCGCATTCGCGCAGACCGACCCGGCGCAAGAGGCCGTGACCGCCTACGCGCTCTACCAGCAAGACGTCACCGACCTGCTCGGCGCCGAGATTTCGTCCGGGCCCGCCTTGGACACCGCGCTCGCTTTGGCGGCGCGTCACGATGCGGCGCGGGTGTCGCGCGGCTGGATCGCCTACGGCGCGATGACGGCGACGCAATCGCCATCGTTCGTCGCCGGCGTCCGCAGCCGCGTGCGCGCGGCCGGTCGCGCCGCCGTGCTCCGCCAACTCCGCCGCGATCTCACCTACGCGCGCCGCCGCCCGCCCGGCGCCGACGAAGCCATCCAACTCATCCTGCAATCCGCCGCTGCCGACGGCGCGCGCATGACAGCGGCCGGCCATCGCTACACCGGCATCGCCCAATCGCTCGACCAAGGCGTCTGGCCCGCACCCGCCAGCGGCGACCGCAACGCGCGGCACGATCGCTTGCGCGCGAGTACAACTGAACAACGCACGCTTGCGCCCGCACTGGCGCAACGCGTCTATGTCGGCCCTCTCAGCGCCACGCCGCTAATGAATGCGGATGCCTTCGGCGGGCGCCGTTTCTGGGACGCCGCCGCCGGTCGCGCCTCGCCAACACCGCCGCGCTTCACCTGGGCCATCGGCGCGGACCGCCAAAGCGCTGTCGATCGCATGCTCACGCTCGCGGCGCTCATCATCATTGAAGCAGAGACGCAAGAACGCATACGCGTTGCGGCGATGCTGGACGACGCGCCCTCGCGCGAGTGTCTCGAGATGCAACAACTGACATTCCGGCAATGCGCATCCGTCGCGCATGATCCGAACGAAGACGCGTATTGCCTTGCGCGTCACGGCCTCACCGGCCCTGCCGCGTGCTTCGCCAACATTGCGCGCACGCCATAGTTGCCGCGCATTAAGGTGACTCGGATTTAAGCAGTTCCACTGGTCGCGCATTTAACCGAACCCGGCGCATGATGCGCTCATGCTGCGGACTTTGACGGCCATCACGGCGTCGCTCGCGTTGCTGTGTCCATCGTCGGCGAATGCCGATGCTGTGCACGACGCGCTGGAAGCGTACGCCCTCTATCAGAATGACGTCAGCACTTTGCTCGATGTCGATGTCGAAAACGCGCGCACGGTTGACGCCGCACGCGCGCGCCTGGCGCGGCACAATTCCGATCGCGTCAGCCGCGGCTGGATCGCCTACGGCGCGCTGACGGCCGCGCAGTCACAGCGCTTTGCCTCCAGCATCGAAACCCGCATTCGCCGCGACGGCCGCGACTCAGTACTGCGCTCGTTGCGCGACGATGTCGGTTACGCGCGCCAGCAACGCAATTCCGCGCAAGCCGTTCAGCTCATTCTCACCGCCGCCAGCGCCGATAGCGCACGCACGGCGCAAGCCGGTTCGCTTTACGATCGTTTCGCCCGCACCGCGGGCGTGGTGCAATTGGCGGGCACGGGACGCGCCGAGCTTCCGGGCGTGACACGCCTCAGCCCGGATATGCTCGATCGCCTGCGGGGCGCCGGTCGCGTCTCGCAGGCGAGCGTCGCTTACGGCGAACGCGGCTTCTGGGATGGCGTCGCTGGGCGCGATGGAGCAGCGCCGCGCGTCCGCGCCGGTGGCGAGGATCGCTCCTACGCGCCAGTCACCGATCACATGCTGACATTGGCCGCCATCGTCGTCGCCGACGCCGAGCGCGGCGAACGCCGCCGTGTCGAGACACTGCTGAACGAGCCACTCACGCAACAATGCATGCACATGCAGCAGCTACAGCTGCGCCAATGCCTCTCCGTCTCAGTCGATGCCGCCGAGCGCGCCTACTGCCTCGGCCAGCATGCGCTGACCGGACCCGGCTCCTGCTTCGCGTCGATGGTGCGCTAGGCGCGCCTAGTTACGAACGACCGTGCGCTGAATCCCATTCTGCGACCGCATCGGCGTCACGCGGCGTGATGTCGGGATATTTGCGATACGCGGTTTGCGGATCAAAATACTTCCAAGACCGCGCGCACTTCACGCCCGGCGCCTTCTCCACCAACACGGCGACACCCGGCGTCTCCGCCAAGCGAAATGCTTCAGCCGGACCTTCGCCCGCCTCAAGCGTCACGCCGCTAGTGATGCAAAGCTCAGCAAACTCGACCGCCTGCAGCGACGCGCGCAGCGCATCATCCGCCACCCACACACGCGGCGCCGCTTCCAGCGCCGACCCGATCAGCTTATCGCGCCGCGCCACTTCCAGCGCGCCCGTGACAACGGCGCGCGCTTCACGCAGCCGCGCCACTTCTTCGCCCGCGAAATCATCTTCCCACGCAGCCGGCGTCTCCGGGAACGTGCGCAGGTGCACCGAGACATCGTCCGGGAAACGCGCCAGCCACGCCTCTTCCGCCGTGAATGGCAAGATCGGCGCAAGCCACACCGTCAGCCGCGAGAACACTTCGTCCAGCGCCGACCGGCAAGCGCGCCGCCGCGCACTCGATTTCGGATCGCAGTAGAGCGCGTCCTTGCGGACATCGACGTAGAACGCCGAGAGATCGACGTTGCAGAACTCCACGATCGCCGAAAGCGCGGCGCGGAACTGATACGTCTCGTAGCCCTTGCGCACGACCTGATCGAGTTGCCAAAGGCGATGGAGCAGCCAGCGCTCAAGCAGCGGCAGCGCTTCTTCTCCCCCGCCCCCTCGCGGGGCGGGGGCCGGGGGGTGGGGGGCGTTCAAACGCTCCGGCGCTTGAGCGTCGGCACGCCCCCCCTCCGACCGCTTCGCGGCCACCTCCCCCACAAGGGGGGAGGTGAACGAAACACGTTCGCTATCTTCAAACCCGTTCAACGCCCCAAGCAAATAGCGCAGCGTGTTGCGGAGCTTCCGATACATCTCCGTCGACTGATCGAGCATGGTCTTACCCAAGCGCAGATCGTCGCCGTACTCGGCGCCGGCGATCAGTAGGCGCAGGATCTCGATGCCATTCTCTTTGGCGATCTTTTGCGGCTCGACGGTGTTGCCGATGGATTTGGACATCTTCTTGCCCTCCTCATCCATCGCAAAGCCGTGCGTGACGACTTCATCGTACGGCGCGCGCCCGCGCGTCGCGCAGCTTTCGAGCAAGGAGGAGTGAAACCAGCCGCGATGCTGATCCGAGCCCTCAAGATAAAGCGTCGAGACCGGATTCTTGAACGACGCCCTTGTCGGCGCATCAGGATTGCCGACGACGAACGCGTGCGTTGAGCCAGAGTCGAACCACACATCCAAGATGTCTTCGATCTTGTCGAAGTCCTCCGCCTTGTACTTGTTGCCCAAAAACTCCTGCGCCGGCGTCACCCACCACACATCGGCGCCGCCTTGCTTCATCGCGGCGGTGATGCGCGCATCGACTTCATCGTCCTGCAGGATCGCGCCGTCGCCTTTCGACACGAAGATCGCCAACGGCACGCCCCACGCGCGTTGGCGCGAGATCAGCCAATCGGGCCGATCGGCGATCATGCCGCGAATACGATTGTAGCCGCTCTGATCGCCGGTGCGCTTCTGGCCCCAATCGACGCGATCAATTTCGCTGAGCGCAATGTCGCGCAGCGATTTGCCATCGCGGAACGGCTTATCCATCGCGATGAACCATTGCGGCGTGTTGCGGAAGATCAGCGGCGCCTTCGAACGCCACGAGTGCGGATACGAATGCTTCAGTTGCCCACGCGCGAGCAGAGCGCCGACCTCGATCAGCGCGTCCATCACGGCTTTGTTGGCGGGACCATCCTTGCCGAGGTTCTTGCCTTCAAGTTGAATGATCTCCAGCCCTTCGAACCCCGGCGCTTCTTTCGTGAAGCGTCCTTCTCCGTCGACCGTGAACGGAATGCCTTCCTGGCCAAAATTCTTGACCCAGATTTCAAAGTCATCCGCGCCATGACTAGGCGCAGTGTGTACGAAACCTGTGCCGGCGTCGTCGGTGACGTGATCGCCCGCGAGCAGTGGCACTCTGAATGCGTACTCACCACCCTTGTCTGCCGTCCCTTGCCATTCGACCAATGGATGGTCGCACGCAAACAGCTTGGATATGTCGATGTCTTGAACGCGTGAAAAGCTGGCGACCTTTGCGGCCTTCAGCGTCTCTTCAGCGCGCGCATCCGCTAAGATGAACTGCTCGCCAACCGCAACCCATGGCGCAAACGGCAAATCCTTCTCGATCTCGTCAACGCGATAGAGACCATAGTTGATACTTGGGCTGTAGGAGATCGCGCGATTGCCCGGAATCGTCCACGGCGTCGTCGTCCAAATCACGACGTCGGTGCCAATGAGCTTTCTGTAGCTCTCGTCGACCTCGCGCAGCGGAAACTTCACCCAGATCGTCGGCGACGTCTTCTCCTGATACTCCACCTCAGCCTCAGCCAGCGAAGTCCGCTCCACCGGGCTCCACATCACCGGCTTCGACCCGCGATACACCAGCCCCGTCCGCACCACGCGCAGAAACTCCGCCGCGATTGCCGCTTCCGCTTCGAAGCTCATCGTCGTGTAGTAGTGCTGCCAGTCCGCCTCGATGCCCAAGCGGATGAATTCCTCGCGCTGCAACGGGATCCACTTGTCGGCGTACGCGCGGCACGCCTTGCGAAACTCAACCGCCGGCACGTCCTGCTTCTTGCGGCCAGCTTTGCGGAAATCCTCTTCGACTTTCCATTCGATCGGCAGGCCGTGGCAGTCCCAGCCTGGCACAAAGTCGCAATCGAAGCCCGCCATCTGCCGCGTGCGGACAGCGAGATCTTTCAGGATCTTGTTTTCCGCGTGCCCGATATGGATCGCGCCGTTGGCGTAAGGCGGGCCATCGTGAAACACGAATTTCGGCCGCGTGCGCGACGCCTCGCGCAAACGTGAATAGAGATCGACCTCCGCCCAATATTTAAGCCGCTCTGGCTCACGTTGCGCCAACCCGGCTTTCATCGGGAACGGCGTGTCGGGCAAAAACAACGTTTCGCGGTAATCGCGACCAAGAACGCGTTCTTTGGGCTCATCGGCCAAAGGTCTTCTCCGTAAAAGTGAGTGAGGTTTAGACGATCCCGGGACCGCGGAGCGAGCGCTCAACGCGGGCCGGGCCTCAAATTCGGTGGCCCGCTATCAGGAAACGGAGGCAGTCACTCATGCGTTAGGCCTGTAACACCGCCCCCCACGGAACGCCACATGCATTGCGAGGGCGCTTCAAGAGGTCTACATGCCCCGCCTTCCGGCCAGAAAAGCCCCGACACCACATATGACGACTGCACACGATTTCACCTTCGCCAAACTCAACGAGCCGGGCGAGATCAAGCTCGAAGACTATGCCGGTAAAGCCGTCCTCGTCGTGAACGTGGCGAGCGCGTGTGGCTTCACTTCGCAGTACCGCGATCTCGAAGCGCTCTACGAAGCCAAGGTCGGCAAAGGCCTCGTCATCCTCGGCGTGCCTTGCAACGACTTCGGCCATCAGGAGCCGGGCCAAGCCTCCGAGATCCGCGAGTTCTGCGACAATTCCTATCACGTCACTTTCCCGATGACGGAGAAGGTCGACATCAGCACGCCATCCAAGCGCCACCCGTTTTACAAATGGGTTGCCGAAGAGCTGGGCGAGAGCGCGCTGCCGCGCTGGAACTTCCACAAATACCTGATCGGCAAAGACGGCGCGCTGCTTGGCGCCTTTCCGTCGAAGGCTGCGCCCCTCGGCCCGGAAATCGTCGGCTCAATCAAAGACGCGCTCTGCGCGCCGGACAAAGCCGCTTAGCGCGACACATCACGTCGTCGATCTACCGCGAGCGCGGACAACCCAGCGTAGAATAACCCGAAGTAGGCCGTAGGCGCTATTTCCCACGGCTCTCATCCGGGATTAGGATCGTGTCCGTGACACTTCCTGGAGACAGAGTGGCCTCGCAGGCCCGCGCCCCGGACCGTGGCGTCGCCAGGCGGCAGGCGTTCCTTCAGGCCGCTCGGGAAGTCTTCCTCGAACAGGGCTACGAGGCGGCAAGCGTCAACGACGTGGTGCGCCGCGCCGGCGGTTCGCTCGCCACCCTCTACGCCCAGTTCGGCAACAAGGAGGGGCTGTTTCTAGCGGTGACGCAGGATCAGCACGAGCGCTTCATCCGCGACATCACGCCGGACAGCGTTGACCACCTGCAATTGGAAGCCGGTCTGCAAGCCATCGGCGAGCATTACGTCCGCGCCCTGCTCATGCCGGAAAACCTCGCCTTCTTCCGCATCGTGGTCGGCGAAGGCCGGAAGTTTCCTGAGCACCTGCAACGCTACATCTATACCGGCGCGGAGCGCGTGCGCGCTGTCATCGCGCGCTTTCTCGAAGCGCGCGGCGCTCAGATCGATGATCACGAAATGGCGGCCTCCTACCTGTTGGAGCTCTGGCGCAGCCGCCATCACTACCGCGCGCTCGCGGATGACGCTTACCGCGTTACCGACAGGGAGTTGTCGGAGCATGTCGGCGCCGCCGTCTGCTTCTTCATGCGCGCCGCAAAACCGAAATAGACCAACCTGAATCGCGCCTCGCGTGCGCGTTCAGTGCCGATTCAGCTCCCGTTCAGACGGCAAAGAAGATGCTTTCCTTGCGAGGGTGTGTCCGAGAGGATGCACAGGGAGCCCTTCGAATGAAAAAAGCCCTCATAGCGGCGCTCGCCGCCTTGAGCGCTGCGGCACTAGTGGCTCCGGCCGCAAATGCGCAGCGCGACGATCGCGGTCGCCATGAGCGGCGCGACGGAGATAACCGACGCGGTGACGACAATAACGGTGATCGCGGACAACGCGGCGAACGGCGCGACGATGACGGTCAGCGCGACCGTGGCCGTCGCGACGATGGCCAACAGGCGCCGCGCGCTGCGCCGGCGCCGCCGCCGGCAGCACAAACCGATCAGACGCCATACCGACGCTTGGACGGTGGCCGCAACGACGGCGACGACGCGCGCCGCGTGCGCGGCGGCGATGACGGCCAACGCCAACGGGTGCAGCGTAATGGCGGTCAAGACCAGCAAGGCGACCGCGCTCGTCGCGGCGGTGAAGACCGCGCCCAGGGTGCGCGCGGTGAGGACCGCGAACAGGGTGATCGCAGCCAAGGCGATCGCGCTCGCCGCGATCTAAACGGCCAAGGCGAATGGGCGCGGCGCGGCGGAGGCGATCAAGGCCAACGCGCCGGCGATCGCATCCGCGGTGACAACGGCCAGCGCGAATGGACCGGCCGCGACGGACGAGGCGGCGGCAATGACGGCCGTGGCGATCGCACGCGCGGCGACAACGGCCAGCGCGACGGGGCCGGACGCGGCGGCAATGACGGTCGCGGTGATCGTACACGCGGCGACAACGGCCAACGTGAGTGGACCGGCCGCGATGGACGCGGTGGCGACAACGCCGGCCGTGGCGGTGACAACGATCGCCGTGGCGAATGGAACGGCCGTGATGGCCGCGACAATCGCGGTGACGACAACGCCCGCCGTGGCGATGGCCGCGACAACCGGGGCGGCGATTGGGATCGCAACCGTGGCGGTCGCGATCAGGCCAGCAACGAACGCAGCCGGCGCGGCGGCGGACGTGATTGGGGCCGCGATGGCCGGCGTGATTGGCGCGACGATGACAATCATCGCCAGGAATGGGACCGCGGTCGGCATGACAACCGCTATAGCCGCTACCGCAACTCGCACCGCGACTTCGATCGCCCGCGCTACAACGACTGGCGTCACGTTCGGCACGGCTATTATTTCGATCGCGGCTACGCATCGATCGTGCGCGGCTACTACGGCCGCAATTACTACTGGTGGGCCTATGACGGCTGGCAACGTCCGTATCGCCGCTGGTCGGTCGGCTACCTGATCCCGGCGTGGCTCTATTGGGAGCCGGTGCCGTGGGATCTCTATTACCGGCTGCCGCCGGCGCCGTATGGCTGCCGCTATGTCTACGCTGACGGCGACATCCTGCTGATCGCCATCGCGAGCGGCATCATCCTCGATGCGCTGCTCTATGACGACGATTACTACTGAGCGCGCCTGAGAGAGACGGGAGATGGGGCCGCGAGCAATCGCGGCCCCGTCTTCGTTAGTGGATCAGCCTAACGCGGCGCGCCCGCGCCAGCCCGTAGACCGCTTGCGCAGTGATCGGCGGCGGCGGGCCTGGTGGAAGCGGCGGTTCATCGATGGGCTGGTCCGGACTTTCGGTCGGCGGCTGCGGCGGCAGGTCGGGCCGATCGGGCTCGGGATCGTGTTGGCCTGGGCGGTTCATGCGGTATCGAACGCGCCGAGCTGCTTTCGGCTCCCGGCGCAGGAAAGCCCTGCGCTTGCAGGGTGTTGACCTCGCCCCCTCCACCCCCTATCTCACGCCCGTTAGCAACCGAGCGGGCTGAGTGCCAGCCCTCGGTGAAAAGCTAAAAGGCCTTTCAAACCAAGGGAGTATCACCAGTGGCGAGCTTTCGTCCCCTGCACGACCGCGTTGTCGTCAAGCGCGTGAAAGAAGAAGAGAAGACCAAGGGCGGGATCATCATCCCCGACACGGCTCAAGAAAAGCCGCAAGAAGGCGAAGTCATCGCCGTCGGCCCGGGCGCCCGCGATGAAGACGGCGAGCGCATCGAACTCGATGTGAAGGTCGGCGACAAAATCCTGTTCGGCAAATGGTCGGGCACGGAAGTGAAGATCGACGGCGAGGAGCTCCTCATCATGAAGGAGTCCGACATCATGGGCGTCATCGAACAGAAGAAGGCGAAGAAGGAAGCCGCCTAAGCGTGGCAATCGGCAGTCGGCAATCGGCAGTCGTGAACTGCCGGCGCTTCGACTGCCGACTGCCTATTGCCGACTGCCGTCGGCGCAACAGTCGAATTCAAACACAGAGGTACAAACACAATGGCTGCTAAAGTCGTCAATTTCGGCGCCGATGCGCGCGAGCGTATGCTCGCCGGCGTCGACATTCTCGCCAACGCCGTAAAAGTCACGCTCGGTCCGAAGGGCCGCAACGTCGTGATCGAAAAGTCGTTCGGCGCGCCGCGCACCACCAAGGACGGCGTCACCGTCGCCAAGGAAATCGAGCTCGAAGACAAGTTCATGAACATGGGCGCCCAGCTCATTCGTGAAGTCGCTTCGAAGACCAACGACGAAGCCGGCGACGGCACCACCACCGCCACCGTGCTGGCTCAAGCCATCGTGCGCGAAGGCATGAAGGCCGTCTCCTCCGGCCGCAATCCGATGGATCTGCGCCGCGGCGTCGACAAGGCCGTGACCGCGATCGTCGAAGACCTGAAGAAGCGCGCCAAGAAAGTCACTGGCCCGGAAGAGATCGCCCAGGTCGGCGCCATCGCCGCCAACGGCGACACCGACATCGGCAAGTTCCTCTCCGATGCGATGGCCAAGGTCGGCAATGACGGCGTCATCACAGTTGAAGAAGCCAAATCGCTCGAAACCGAACTCGAAGTGGTCGAAGGCATGCTGTTCGACCGCGGCTATCTCTCGCCGTACTTCATCACCAACGCCGACAAGATGGAAGCGACGCTCGAGGATCCGCTGATCCTACTGTTCGAGAAGAAGCTCTCCAGCCTGCAAGCGATGTTGCCGATCCTGGAAGCGGTAGTGCAATCGCAGCGTCCGCTCCTCATCATCGCTGAAGACGTCGAAGGCGAAGCGCTCGCGACCCTCGTCGTCAACAAGCTGCGCGGCGGCCTCAAGGTCGTGGCGGTGAAGGCGCCGGGCTTCGGCGATCGCCGCAAGGCCATGCTGGAAGACATCGCCGTCCTCACCGGCGGCCAAGTCATCAGCGAAGACCTCGGCATCAAGCTCGAAAACGTCACCATCGACATGCTCGGCAAAGCCAAGAAGGTCGTGGTGAAGAAGGACGACACCACCATCGTCGACGGCGCTGGCGAGAAGGCTGGCATCCAAGGCCGCATCGCCCAGATCAAGGCCCAGATCGAAGACACCACGTCCGACTACGACAAGGAAAAGCTGCAAGAACGTCTGGCGAAGCTCGCCGGCGGCGTCGCGGTCTTGAAGGTCGGCGGCGCCACGGAAGTCGAAGTGAAGGAACGCAAGGATCGCGTTGATGACGCGCTCAATGCGACCCGCGCTGCGGTTGAAGAAGGCATCGTCCCGGGCGGCGGCGTGGCGCTGTTGCGCGCGGCGTTCAAGCTCAACATCAAGGGCGACAACGAAGACCAGAACGTCGGCATCGCCATCATCCGCAAGGCGCTCGAAGCGCCGCTGCGGCAGATCGTCGAGAACGCCGGCGTCGAAGGCTCGATCGTGGTCGGCAAGCTGCGTGAATCGAAGGACGAAAACTACGGCTTCGACGCGCAGAACGAAGAATACGTCGACATGCTGAAAGCCGGCATCATCGATCCCGTGAAGGTGGTCCGCACCGCGCTGCAAGACGCAGCCTCGGTCGCTGGCCTCATCATCACCACCGAAGCCACAATCGCCGAAGCCCCGAAGAAGGATTCGGGCCACGGCGGCGGCGGCATGGGCGGCGGCGGCATGGGCGGCATGGGCGGCATGGACTTTTGATCGGCAAAGCCGATCATCGCGCCGAAGCTCGCAGAGCGAAGGCGGACTAATCCAGCCACTCAGCACCAAAACGGAAACGGCGGAGCGCAAGCTCCGCCGTTTTTGTTTGCAGCACGAGGCAAACGCCGCTCTTGCCCGGTCTCGCTCCAGGTCTATCCTTCCAACTCAGCCTGAGGGATGAAAAGCCATGAGCTATGCTGTTGGTCCCGGCGATTTGGTTCTGTGCGTCAACGCTGCGCCAAACCACCTGACGGGCGAGCAAGTCCCGCTCGTCGTGGGCGAAACGTATACCGTCGGCGCGGTCATGGAGTTCGCGTGCCCGTGCGGACGCTCTGATGCGTTGCTCGATGTCGGCGTTGACTTCGCATGGTGTCAGACGCGTTTTCGGCTTTTGCCCAAGCCCAAATTCAAAACCGAAACCGTGACGCGCAGCGTATCCGCGCCAAAAGAGAAGGTGTGACGAACCGCACGCAGTTGGAGCGCGAGCGTGCGCGCAGCATCACTGCAAAGGTACGCGATTGGCCGAGATTTCCGCTTCTGGCCCGGAGCGGACCTCAGGCTTAGCCAATGGCTTTTGCGTGTGCGCCACGAAAGCATTGTTGAGCGACCTTAGGAGGCGCTATCTGCGGCTGACGCTAAGAGGAATTGCGTGGGCAAGAAAATATACTCCTTCGTGTCAGACGACTGCACGTTCGCGGACTGGATAAACCAGCCGCCGCCGTTCGATGCGCATTGGAGCCTCGACATTGCTCCAGGACCTCTGGCTGATCCCGGAGATTGCTCCGGAGGGGTGGGCTCTGGCTTCGCGCCGGATATGCCGAAGCCGGAGTTGCGTTTCGAACGGCCACGCGTCGGGCTTCATTTGTGCGACATACAGACCCACAACACGCGCGGCATTGTCGTTATGTCGGATCGCGCCAAAGGCATCTTGGAAGCAATTGATGCGAGCTCAGCGTTTGAGTTTCGCGAGGCCATCGCGACACTACACGACGGCTCGCCGGCGCCTAAATATTGGCTCGCAGACCTCACACGCCGCATTGCGGCGCTTGATGAAACGCATCCGGCAATAAAGATCGAGGAAAAATGGGTGCCTCGATTTGAGCAAACGCAGCGTCGCTTGCTGTTCGGGATAGATACAGACCTGCTATTCAAGTCAGACTTGGTTGGTGATCACCACATCTTCGGCCTGTTGTACTCGCCGAGCACGATTTGCTGCGATGACATAGTGGTCAACGCGATCTACCGGCACCGACTCGTCGGCCAGAAATTCTGGCCTATGGGCGAGACAGTCTAGGGTTCGCTCCCGGCGAATAGCGGACGCCCGGGCATCACCAAACCGCGCGCGTTTGCGCACAAACCCCAATCCCCCGAATCCCGCGCGTCCCACCCAGCATTTCCAACCACTTCCACGAAAAGCGCCCAAATCTATCCGCCCCCTAGACACACGGGCGTATCCTCACGGCGCTTGCACACTGCCCCCGCCCCCGCGCTCCCCACAGAGCTTCGCCTCAACCGCCTCCACAAATGGCTCTCACTTTGGCTGGTGTGGTTTGTCGCGCATGTGCTGGCGCACATCGCGCCCCGGCGCGCCGCCGCTTTGCTGGCGCAAGCGCGACGACGCACGCGCATCCTTCTGCAGGTGCACGCGCTGCGCCGCGTCACGCCGCCGCCTCAGCCCCATAGGCCACGCTGTTACGATCCATCGCGATCATGCCGGCGCTTACGCGCGCGCGTCCTCGTGGGCCACGCGCTCAATCGCGCGCTCAAAGCGCCCGACACGATCGCGCAAGCCCAACACCTCTACGCCATTCTCGCCAATCCGGAGCGCTGGATCGCGCGCATCGTCCGCCGCCTGAAGCGCCGCTTCACGAAGCTGCGCCGCGCGCCGCGATTCGCCTACAGCACGCCGATCACCAGCGTCGCACGCACAAGCGCCGTCATCCTCAACAGCTCGTAGCACGACCACGCCGCGCCGTTGGGTTCATCCGCTCGCGTTGAACAATCACCGCGAGGTGCGTCCGCTTGCCCGCCACACAACACCACAAAAATAATCGGGGCGGCTCTTGGGAAGCCGCCCCGAAGTCATGCATCTCGGGAGGATTGAGACGCTAGGGTTTAGAACTCAGTGCGCACCGACAGCAGGACCGTGCGCGGCGAACCGATCATGTAGTTCGGCGTGCCGGTCGTCGCCGTGCTAAGTGAACCTTGGTAAGATTCATCGAACGCGTTGAGCAGGTTGAATTGAAGCGCGGTGCTCTCGGCAAACTCCCAGTTCACATCGAAATCGATGACCGTGTACGCACCGGCGGCCAGATCGTTCACGTCCGTGCGCCAGCGTTCGCCAACGTAACGGGCTTGTCCCCCCAGTGTGAACGGACCGCCCTCGTATTCGCCGCGCAGAGCGAAGGTCCAGTCCGGCGTTTCGACCAGCTGCTTGCCGCCGGTCGGTGCGAACACGCCGGGGCTGGTTTCCAGATCGTCCTGCACTTCGCTATCGAGATAGGCGGCCGATCCGTAGAGCGAGAACGCGTCGGTGAACTGGTAGCCCGCCTGCGCTTCTGCGCCCCAGATGTCGACTGCGCCGACGTTGCGCGCGATGTTGATGTCGAGCACGTCGTCGTACGAGCGCACGATGCGGTTCTCGAACTGCGAGTAGAACGCGCCGCTCGAAAGGATCAGCGAACCGGCTTGGAAGCGGTAGCCGACGTCGAAGGTCTGCGCGGTTTCCGGCACAACCGAGTCCTGCAGGTCAGCTGGATCGATGCCGCTGTAAAGATCGTCCGTGCGCGGCGCCGAGATGGTTTCGGCGTAGCTGGCGTAGAACTGGTGGCCTTCGCCAGGGCGAAACGACACACCGATATTGGCCAACACGTCATCCCACTCGACTTCGGTCTCGAATGGGTCAACCGCCGTGCCGCCCGGATCGAAGCCGCAGGTCGGATCGTTGGTGCTGCCGAGCGCCGCCCAGCAGCGTTGGTCGAGTTCACGGGTGAACGTCGGGGCGCGAACGCCCACGTCGAGTGTGATGGTGTCGTCGGCGAAATCGCCGACATAGCGCACGCTTGGCTGGCTCAGCGTCGCGATCGAGAGACGGTCGCGCTTCTGGAACACGTCGCCGTCGATGTCGAAGATCTGGTTGCCGCCCTGCTCGTCCTTGCCGCCCCAGACGCTTTCCGGATCGCCGTTCGCTTCGAGATAGCCATACTCGCCAGTCTGGCGGTGGCGGCCGGTGTCGTAGGTGTAGCCGAAGATCAGGCGGTTGGTGTCGTTGAGGTCCCAGATCAAGGACGACGAGAGCGTGTAGCGGATCGTGTTGGTATTGCTCGGCGAGTAGAGGCGAACGCTGTCCAGCACGTCGCCGTCGAAATTGAGATCAACGCCGGGGCCGGTCGCGTTGGTGCCGGAATGATCGAGGCGGTTGTCGGTCTCGGCCACCACCGTCGTGCCACCGCCGTTGGCCAGTACGTACTGGACCGTCGGGTCGAGCGTGAATGTGAGGCTCTCGCCGAGCGAGAAGCGCGATTGACCGCGAATGTTGCCGGTGTGCGACGGGTTGATGCGCAGGTTATAGTAGTTCGTGCAGCTCGCCGGATCGGCGTTGTTGCTGGACGAGCCCGAGCCATCGTTGTCGGCGACGCCGGCAGTCGGCGCGTCGAGCACGCACGTGTCGATGTTGGCCAGCTTGCCGCCGGCCCCTGCCCAAGCCGCGTCATTGCCGGTGCGGTAGAAATTGTTGCGGTTGCGGTTCCAGTGGAACGCGAGGCTCATGAAGTCGCCATTCTCGCCGACCGGCTGATAGAGCCGCGCGTTGAACTGGTACTTCTCAAGTTCGCCCGGACCGACGAATTGATCGTAGTTCTGGTACGAACCCGACGCCCAGGCCGACGTGCCCCACGGGCCAAACGCGCCGGTTTCGGCGAGCGCGAATACGCGGCGATAGTTTTCCGAGCCGCCGGCGACGTCGAACATCAGACCAGCTTCATCTTCCGGCACACGCGTCACATAGTTGATCGTACCGCCGGTAACAGCCGCGGTTGGGCTATCGACGTCGGTGGTGCCGAGGTTGACGACCGCACGCGAGATCAGCTCGGGGTCGAGCATCTGGTTGGAAAAGATGGCGTAGTTGCCGGTGTCGTTGAGCGGAATGCCGTCGAACGTCACCAGAACGCGCGAGCCGTCGAAGCCGCGCATGCGCAGGTTGCCGCCCGACGAACCGAACGCATCGTTATTGGTGAAGTTGACGCCCGGCACCAGGTTGATCGTGCTCAGGATCGATTGACCCGGCGACTGCGTGCCGATGTATTCTTCAGTGATGGTCGAGCGCGCTTTCGGCGCGGTTTCCGCGACAATCGCCCCGTCCACACTGCGCCGTGCGCCGGTGACGACAATTGTCGTCTCTTCGTCTTGAATCTGCGACGCCGTCGATTGCGCGTGCGCGGCGCCCGCCATGGACAACGAGAGCGCCGTCAATGCGGCGCCCGACAACAACTTCTTCGAAAGCATGAAACACCCCCTCGGGGGCGACGCTGGCTCAGTGCTGCGTCGCCTCGCGGGGCGGCTGTTAACGGTCCACCTCGACAAACCGGCGACAGTTTGCTGACGAGTTTTGGTCAGTACGTTGACAGATTTGTTTCACGCACGGCTGGTGCGTGGACAAATCGTAAGCGTCGCTTGAGCGTTGCGATTGCTGTTGCGCTTTGATGACGCGTTTCTTAGCGATGAGTAATGGCGAAGTCAGAGGACCTATTGCAGAACCGCAACAGCGGTACGAGCTCCAAACCTTGGCACAAGCGCGACACCGCGCCCGGTTTCGTGCTCCTCGCCGCGACGGTCCTATCTTTCATGTTGCTGAACGGTCCGACCGGTTCGGCTTTTCATCACCTACTCGAAGACCAGATTGCCGGTCTCTCGGTCGGCCTCGGCGCCGGCGCGCATCCGGTAAACCTGCATCTCATCATCAACGATGCGCTGATGGTGATCTTCTTTCTTTATGTCGGGCTCGAGCTAAAGCGCGAGAGCGTCGAAGGGCCGTTCAAGAACCCGCGCGAAGCAGCACTCCCGCTGGCCGGCGCACTCGGCGGCATGATCGCGCCTGCGCTTATCTTCGTCGCGCTCAATGCACACGAGCCAGCATATCTGCGCGGCTGGGCCATTCCGGCGGCCACCGACATCGCCTTCGCCATCGGCGTGCTCTCGCTCCTCGGCCCGCGCGTGCCCGGCGGCCTGCGGCTCTTTCTGCTGGCGCTGGCAATCATCGACGATCTCGGCGCCATTCTCGTCATCGCCCTCTTCTACTCGACGCACCTCATTGGTTGGGCGCTAGGCGGCGCGCTGGTCACGTTTTGCGCGATGCTGGCAATGAACAAGAGCGGCGTGAGCAAGCTCTGGCCCTACGGGATGCTCGGCGTCGTGATGTGGGCCTTCATGCTGATCTCGGGCGTTCACGCCACCATCGCCGGCGTGCTCACGGCGATCACCATACCAATGCGCCGCGCCGACGGCGGCTCACCGCTGATTGAGTCCGAGCACGCGCTGAAACCGTGGGTGACGTTCGCCATCATGCCGATCTTCGCGCTGGCCAATGCCGGCGTCGTGCTCGAAGGCGCTGGCGTCGCAGCATTGCTTCACCCCATCGCGCTGGGCATCGCGTTCGGTCTCGTGTTCGGCAAACCGCTCGGCATCACGCTCGCCGCATTGCTTGCGAGTGCTGCGCTGAAGCAGCGCCTGCCGGGAACCGTGATGCAAATCATCGGCGTCTCCGTGCTTGCCGGCATTGGCTTCACCATGAGTCTTTTCATCGGCACGCTCGCATTCGGCGCCAGCGATCTCGCGAGGCCGGTGCGCTTTGGTGTATTGGGCGGATCGCTGGTTTCGGCTGTGCTCGGTTTGACGCTGCTCGCCTGGGTGTGCCGGCACAGCGCCCATACCGCGCATCAAACGCTCGGCCTTGAAGAAGATATCGCCGAAGCGCGCGGCGTCCTCGAAGACATCGATCCCAAGCCCTGAGAATCGAAAAGCGGCCGCGCCCCAAGGCGCAGCCGCTTCGCGTCGCAAATTTTTAGAGCGTCTCCTCCCCGAAACGCGACCGCCCGCGACGCCGACGGCCGGCGCGGACCCTGGATCAATCCGCCGCAAGCCGTCAAGCGCGTGGCGACATTGAGGCGGCCAAGCGTGGCTTTTTCGTCCTAGCGGGCGAGCATTTGCTGCACTGCAGCGACAACTTCTCCGCGAGGAACTTCACGCTGCGCCTGTTCGCGCGACTTGGCGTAGGCCTCGCGGTCCTCGCCCAAGTCCTTTGCGAGCTGTGCGCCGAGCTTCAGGTCTTTCAGCGTCACCGTGCCCTTGGCCAGTTCGTCACCGCCTTGGATCACAACGATTGGCGCATCGCGTTTGTCTGCGTACTTCAATTGAGCCTTCATGCCTGCCCCGCCGAGATACACTTCAGCGCGAATGCCAACGTCGCGCAGTTCCTGAGCGATGCCGAAATAGTCGCCGATGCGATCACCATCGAGCGCGAGCACAACAACGGGCGCATTCGCTGCAACGACTTCACCCCAACCGAGCCGTTCTTTCACCGCGGCAAGCCGGCTGACACCGATCGAAAACCCCGTCGCCGGCACGCGTTCACCGGTAAAGCGCGCGACGAGATCGTCGTACCGCCCGCCGCCTCCGACAGAACCGAAGTTCGCGCCGCCGCCGCCGATGAGCTGCGCTTCGAACACCGGCCCCGTGTAATATTCGAGCCCTCGCACAACCGACGTGTCGAGTTGCACGCGGCCGTCGAGATAACCCATCGTTTGCAGTAGACCGAAAATCTGCGCGAGTTCCTTCACGCCAGCATCGGCGATGCTGTCTGGCGCGACTTTGAAGTCCGGCGACACTTCGTTCCAAAGGCCGAGAATTCGATCCGGCGTTGGTGTCTCCGCCGAAGCGGTAGCAAACTTCAGGATCGGCTCGATCTGCGCGGCTTCGAGCTTGGCGCCTTGCGTAAAATCGCCGGACTCGTCTTTGCGGCCCGGCCCGAGCAACGCACGCACGCATTCCGCGCCAAGGCGATCCAATTTGTCGAGCGCGCGCAGCACGACGAGCCGTTGCGACTGAGCGCTTTGTGGAACGCCAACCAACTCCAGTAAGCCGTCAAGCAACTTGCGGCTCGAGACTTTGACCACGTAGTTGCCGCGCGCGACGCCGGCCGCTTCAACAGCGGCGCACGCCAACGCAACGATCTCAGCGTCCGCCGCCGGCGAAGCCGAACCCACGGTGTCCGCGTCGCACTGCCAGAACTCGCGGAAACGTCCCGGCCCGGGCTTCTCGTTGCGCCAGACCGGCCCACCCGCCCAACGGCGAAACGGCTTCGGCAACGTTTGCCATTGCTCGGCCGCGAAGCGCGCCAGCGGCGCAGTGAGATCGTAGCGAAGCGACAGCCAGCGCTCGTCGTCCTTGAACGAGAACACGCCTTCATTCGGACGGTCGAGGTCGGGCAGAAATTTACCCAACGCTTCGGTGAATTCAAGCGCGGGCGTTTCGAGGCGATCGAAGCCCCATTGTTCATAGACGCGGCCAACGGCTTCAACGACGCGCTCTTCGGCGGATGCCGCCTTGCCAAGCCGGTCAGCAAAGCCGCGTGGTTTCTCTGCGGCGACGCGGGACGATTCAGAATTGCTCATGGTGAGAGGCTTTCAGGAACGAGGGAGGTCAGAGACGAACGAGCGCGCGTCGGGGCGCGGCGCGAACGTCAATGTCGCGCCGCGAAGACGTAGCCGGTCGCTGCCACGATCTCACCGGAGAGCACTGCCTCAGACAATTGCTTCAAGTCCCACGACAATTCCCGGTCGCCATCGACCAAGGGGAACGTCTTGCTGATCTGTTCTAGGGCAGCCTGAGTGCGCTTGCCAAGCGCGACCGGAGCCAGCGCCTGCGCATGTTTGCCTGCCTCGCGCCCGCGCACGGCCTCGGCCTGCGAGTCAAACGCCATTTCAATCGCCAGCACATCCGCCAGCAAATCGGCCGCCTCATAGGCGCGCATCGCCACACTTGCGGCCATGCTGACGTGATCCTCCTGACCGGAATCCGTCGGCATCGACATGAGATGCGACGGCATCGCCAGACCCCAGATCTGATTGCACAGGCCAGCCGTTGTGTATTCGGTAATCATCAAGCCCGATTGCGTCGCGTTCGGCGTGTTGCCGCGCACTTGCGGCCCAAGCCCTTTGTTGCGGCTGGCATCGACAATCCGCGCACAGCGCAGATTGGAAATCTGCGCCATGATGCCCGCCGCCTGCAGCAGGCCGAAAATATCGACCGCCAGCGGCATGCCGTGGAAATGGCCGCCGGATGTGATCTCATCCAGGTCATAGCGTTCGGCGTCGGTGTTCAGATCAATCGGGTTGTCGGTGACGCTGCGCGCCTCGATCGTCATCGTCTTTTCCGCGCGCGCGATCAGTTCGAGACACGGCCCCAACACCTGCGCAGCGCAGCGCAGATTGTACGGATCCTGGATGCGGCCGTCGTACTCGTACTTCACGTCGGTGCTGACATTCTGAAACTGGTAACCCTCCAGCAGATCGAACACCCACTGCGCCACCGTCACCGAGCCCGCATGCGCGCGCAGCGCATGCAAATCGGCACGGAAGGGCCGGCCCATGCCGCGCATCACTTGCACGCCGAGTGCTGCATTCAGCGCCGCTGCTTCGACAAGCCGGCGCATCTTCGCAGTCGCCAGCACGCCCCACGCGTTGGCGTATTGGCAGCCATTGTTGAGGGCCAAGCCTTCCTTCATTTCGAGTTCGATCGGCGCAAACGCGTCTTTCGCGCTCTTCAGGTATTCGCGCGTCGTCACGGCTTCGCCGTTCGCACCCATCACCCGGCCCTCGCCAATCACCACCGCCGCCACGTGTGACAATGGCGCGAGATCGCCGCTGGCCGAGACGCTGCCGTTGCGCGGCACAGCCGGCGTCACGCCATTGTTCAGCATGTCGATCAATGTCTCGACCACGACGGGCCGCACCATCGAATGTCCCCGCGAGAGCGACGCGGCGCGGAGCAACATAGTGGCCCGCACCACCGGCGCCGGCGCTAGCGGCCCCATCCCGGCGCAGTGCGATATGATCAAGTTGCGCTGGAGCTGCTTCAGCTCCTCGGGGCTGACGTAATCCTTGAAGTTCGACCCAAAGCCGGTGTTCAGCCCGTAGACGCGCCGATCCGGATCGTCCCGTAGGGCCGAGCCCAGCGCTTTCTCCGCCGCCGCGCGGAACGCCGCCAGCGCATCGCGCGCATCAGGCGATAGCGCCACCTCGGCGCCGCCCAGCGCAACCGCTTCGATGTCGGCGATGGTTAGCGTCCCCTCCAGCTCGAGGGTGACGGTCTTGGCGCTCATGTCCTTCATGGCCGGGGTTCCTAGCGTAAGCCGCCGCCCGGGGCGAGCGGGACGCCCTGTCGCGCGGCCCGGTCCTTGCTTTTCGGGGTTTCACCCATTTGGCGAAGGACCCCGCCCATGCTCACCTGTCTCGCTTTGATGCTGAATGTCAGCCTCGCCGAGCTGCCCTCCCTCGCGACCGAGGTCGAGGCCGAAGCCCGCACCCTGACGGCTCAGACCGAAATCACCCCTGCCTTCCTGACCGAGATCGTGGAATTCTCCGGCGACGCCGAACGCCTCTCCGTGGCGCTCCGCGCAGCTGGTGTTGAGCAAGACCTGCCGTGCATCTTTCACGGCATCGCCGAAGACGCCCGCGAACGTGCCGCCGAATTTCAATCCGCCGATGATCAGGCCGAGCGCGACGCCGCGTTCATGAACCTGCGCGTGCTGCTGGACGACGCCATCCTGATCGCGCCGATGGCCGCCTCGGCTGCCGCCGACCGCGCAGCCGAACAAGCCGTGGCGCAACGCTAAGCGTACTTAACCGAGCAGCCGTAAGGCGTGGTTTCAGCCACGCGCACCGCGCGTCCCGCCGCGACATCAGCCAAAGCCGCGCGCACGTAATTGTTGGCGCCCTCCAGCGTTGACGGCCGCGCCGATGGGCGATCGTCGATCGCGCCTTGGTAAACCAACACGCCCTCGCCATTGATGACGAACATGTGCGGCGTGTTGCGTGCGCCATACGCGCGTCCCATCACGCCCGTGGCGTCGAGCAAGGTCGCGGTCGGATGCGCGTTGTCAGTTTGCACTCGCGCCCGCGCGCCGGCGCCATCGAGGTAGCCCTGCTCGCCTTGCGCCGACGAAATGACTTGCAGCCACACCACGCCGCTCGCGGTCGCTTCCTGCTGCAACGCCTGCATGGCGCCCGCTCCATAGTGCTTCTGCACGTACGGGCAACCGTTGTTGGTCCACTCCAGCACGACGGTGCGGCCGTGGAACTCACTCAGCGTGCGCGTGGCGCCGCTCGCGTCGACGACAGAAAACGCCGGCGCCTGCGCGCCGGTCTCGACGGAAGCTTCCGCGGGCTGGCCGAAGATCGCAACGCTCGCGCCACCGACGATCGCGACAGCGGCTGCGCCGAGAAGCAAAGCTCTGCGTGAGATGTTCATGGCGCGTCTCCGGAAACCGTTTCGATCAGTAAAGCTTCGCTCAGCACTTGCGGCAAGACCTGCACGTCGCCGCCGGGCGGGTAAAAGAGGTAGAGCGGAACCCCGGCGCGGCCATGCTCGGCCAGCGCCGCCGCGATCTCGTCATCGCGATTGGTCCAATCCGCTTCGAGGTAGGCAACATCGGCCTCCGCGAACGCCTGCGCCACGCGCCGGTTCTGCATAGACGACAATTCATTGGCCTTGCAGGTGATGCACCAGGCCGCGGTGAAGTTCACAAACACCGGACGCCCTTCGGCGCGCAACGCGGCGACACGCGCCGGACTCCATGGTTCGGAGACCAAAGCCGCTTCCCGCTGCATGCCAACGATCGGCCGCCAGCTCACCGCAACAGTGCCGGCAAGCACGATCAGCCCCACAATCAGCCACACACGGCCCCAACGCGCCACGAACAGCACGAACGCGACAGCAGCCGCAATGTTGAGCAGCGATTGCACGCCTACCGCGCCGGCCTGTTCCGCAAGCACCCACGCCAACCAGATCGCCGCCGCGAACATTGGGAACGCCAGCACTTGCTTGGCACGCTCCATCCACAGGCCAGGCTTCGGAATCAAACGCTGCAGCGCCGGCGCGAAATGCAGCAACGTCAGCGGCAGCGCAAATCCCAGCGCGAGCGCTGCAAAGATCAGCAGCGTCACGCCTGCCGGCTGCGTCAGCGCAGCGCCGATTGCGCCAGCCATAAACGGCGCCGTGCAGGGCGTCGCAGCAATGACGGCAAGCGCGCCAGTAAAGAACGCGCCCATATCGCCGCCGCGACGCGTCAGCCCCTCGCCGGCGTTCTGCAAGCTAGCGCCAAACTCGAACACACCAAGCAGATTGAGACCGATCACGAAGAAAAGCAGCGCCAGCCCACTCGTCACCCACGGGGCCTGCAACTGAAAGCCCCAACCCACGGCTTCGCCCCCCGCGCGCAACGCGATCAGCAAGCCGGCCAGCGCCATGAACGTCACCATCACGCCCACAAAGTAGAACACGCCCTGCCGCCGCGCCTCGCTTGCGTGCCCACCGCCCGCGAACGCCAGCGCTTTCACCGAAAGCACCGGCAACACGCACGGCATGATGTTGAGGATCAACCCGCCGAGGAATGCCAGGCCCAGCGTCGCGATCAGTGCGACCGCTGAAAGCGCCGGCGCTACAAGCTCGGGCGCGCCTTCCAGATCGAGCAGCGGATAATCGTCAGAGAACGTCGCCGCTTCCGCGTCGGTGTTTGCGATCGGTTCGCCGGGCGCCGCCAAGATCTCGATCCCACGGCGCGTCCCGTCGGCCATCTCGAATGCAATCAATCCTTCGAGCGGCACGGTCCCGAAATCGTCGTTGACGCCTGGCGCTAATGTGAAACTCACGCCCGCCGGCCCGACGCGCGGCCGCTGCGCCGCGGCCGCCTCCATCACATCGCGGCTGAATGGGAAGAAGCGCGGATTGCGAAAGTCGGTCGCGTTCGGCAGCGCGACGCTCAGGCGCCCGCTCCGGGCGATCGTCGCCGTCAAGCCCTCAGCACGTGGCAGCGCCGCCACGGCCGCAGCGACGCGCGGCGCCCATTGCGGATCATCGCGGCCTTGTGCGGCGACGGGGACGCTAAGCGTGACTGTGGACTCTTCTGGTATGCAGATGTCGGCGCAGACCAAGACATAGAGGTCCGCACTGAATGTCGCGTCCGTTCCCGGTCGTGCGTTCGCTGGCGCCGTCACCTCGATTGGAAACAGCACCTCGCCTTCGTAGCCGTAGTTCACCAGCGTCGCGAACGGGATGCCTTCGGGCGTAGGCCACTGGATTTCGCCAACGGCCCAACCGGCCGGCGTTGTCCAGGTCAGCTGCGAGGCTTCGCCACTGTCGCCCGGATTGCGCCAATAGGTGTGCCACCCTTCGCGGATGGTTTCGCGGAGCACGATGGTGAAGCGCTCGCCCGGCGCCACGGCGGCCCGCGACGAATGCAGCCCGGCTTCGACATTGCGCTGCGCACCGGGCAGCTGCGCCGCTGTCGGCGCAACCAGCGCCGCCAAGGCAACCAACACCGTCGCAAACAGCCGCTTCATCAAAGCATACGCCCCATAGTCAAACCGCGCCCGAAGGCGCGGTTTGTTTAGTACGGTTGAGCGGTCCGTGCGGTTGCACGAAACCTCAGCTGAGCGGAGTCGCAGCCTGGATCCGCGCGGCGCGCGACAGGATTTTCGGCCAAAGCGCCAGCGAGAGCAGGTGCGCGTGCATCACGGCGGTGACACCGCGGTCGCGCAGCTCGAGGAAGGTTTCCTTCGGCAACGCGTTCAGCTTCTGCTCGGAGATGCGTAGATACTCGCCGATCTTCTGCGGCTCGTCCGGCGTGCCGTCCTTCTTGGCGCGCGGCAAGGCAAGCGGCGTCAGTTCGAACAAATCGTGCTGCGTCATCAGCTTGGCGAACTCTTCGGTGCGGCGGCCGAGCACGTCGAACTCACGGCAGAAGCCAATGGCTTCTTGCGTGTAACGCGAGGGTTGGTCGCCTTCGAAAAACGGCAATTCCGGCGTCGACGACAGCATCTTCGCGGCGCGATCGATGCAGACATAGACCTTGTCGTTGCCAGGTTGCTCAGTCGATGGAGTCGCTTGAGCGGTTTGGCCAGAAATGATCGGCAGGAACGGATAGCGGCGTGCGAACGCCGGAAGATAGACTTCCGGATCCAGCGAACCATCGGCGCCGAGGAACACGTTCATGCCGGGGCGCAGGCCCATAACGGCGAGCGGTGTCTTCGACTGCGTATCGAAAATGATCGGATAGCAAACCGCCGCGAGGCCGAATTCATCCACCGTCAGCGGCACCAGGTGTGTGTCCGCGAGGAATGAAAACGGATTGGCGACTTGGCTGACGCCCAGGCCTTTATGCTTCTCGATCGAAAGCGGCTCAAGTTGGCGATAAAACAGGATTTTGCCCAGCGTTTGCTGGCCGCCTTGGGCGCCTTGGGCGGTTGCCATTCAGTGTCTCCGCGAGTTCCCTACCACAGGGCGCTTCTCCAACCACGAATGCGCGGTTTCCGCAACAGTCCAGCGCAAGCCAGGCGCTATTGCAGTGCTTTTCCGGTAGGCGACGCATGATATGCCAGGGCGTTTCGGCTTGATTGTGCAGTGCGAGGGGCGAATGCAGGGAATGGGTCGGACGGTCATCGCGGGTTTAGCTTTGATTGCGGCGCTCAGCGCGTGCGGGCCGCAGCGGCCTCAACCCATGAACGCTTTCGACGGCCGCGTGGACGATTGGGCCCGCGAAATTCTAGCTGATAGCCCTGAACTTGCGACCCAGGCCGGGGTCACGCCCGAACAGGCCGGCGGCGCTTTCTCAGCGAAGCTCGACGATCGTTCTCCAGTTGCGGCCGAGGCGCGCCGCAGCGCCGCCCTTCGCCGCTACGCCGAGCTGCGCGCGCTCGACACCAGCGATCTCTCCGACGCCGATCAGCTCACGTACGATGTGCTGCGCGCGCAATTCGAAGCGGCCGCCATGGGCGCGGACTTCGACTACGGCGTGTTCACGCCAATGGGCGGCGTCAGCCCCTACGTGCTGAATCAGATGGACAGCGCCTTTCTCACGCTGCCCTCCTTTATGGACGATCGCGCCACAGTACAAAACACTGCGGATGCCGAAGCGTATCTCACACGTTTGCGCGCCGTTGGCGACGCGATCGATCAGGAAACCGCGCAAGCGCGCCTGGATGCCGGGCGCGGCGTGCGCCCGCCGCTCTTCATCATCGACGCAACGATCGGACTGCTCGATGGCGTCATCGGCGAGCCGCCGATCCAGTCGATCTACGTCACGAGCTTCCGCCGCAAACTCGCGGCGCTCGCGACCGCCGAAACCGATGCAGCGCGCCGCGCTACGATCGAACAGCGCAATCTCGGCTTTGTCGCGCGCGCTGAACAGATCGTGCGCGATCACGTCATTCCCGCGCATCAGCGCGCCGCTTCGTTCCTGCGCGGCGAGCGCGCCAACGCCACCGATCAAGCCGGCATCGGTCACCTGCCTCGCGGCGGCGACTATTACGCCGCCGCGCTCCGCATCGAAACCACCACCGACCAGACGCCTGCGCAAATCCACCGCATCGGCCTCGACCGCGTGCGCGCCCTGAACAGCCAGCTCGACATCGCACTGCGGCGCGTCGGGCTCACCGAGGGCACGGTCGGCGCCCGGCTTTCACAAATGACGGCCGACCCGCGATACGCCTACCCCGAGACCGACGAAGGCCGCGCCCAATTGCTCAACGACGTGCGCGCCCGTATCGCGCGCGTGATGGCGCGGGCGCCCAATCTATTTGGCCGCATGCCGCGCGCGCCGCTCGAAGTGCGCCGCGTGCCCGAGTTCCTCGAAGCGAGCCAATCGGGCGCTTATTACAACCCGCCGTCGCTCGATGGCTCCACGCCCGGCATCTATTTCATCAACATGCGCTCGCTCGCGGAGATGACGCGCATCGATTTGCCGACGCAGGATTTCCACGAAGCTGTCCCGGGTCACCACTTCCAGATCGCGCTGGCGCAAGAGATTTCCGACGCGCCCCTGCTGCGACGGCTCATGGGCTTCAACGCCTACAGCGAAGGCTGGGGCCTCTACGCGGAAGAACTCGCCGACGAGCAAGGTTTCCATGAAGGCGATCCGGTCGGCCGCATCGGCTTTCTGCGCTGGCAGCTCTGGCGCGCGGCGCGGCTTGTTGTGGACACCGGGCTCCATGCGCAGAACTGGAGCCGCCAGCAAGCGATCGATTATCTCACCCAAACCACCGGCGACACGCCCGGCGTCATCGCCACCGAGGTTGACCGCTACATCGTCTGGCCGGGCCAAGCCTGCGGCTACGAGATGGGCCGGCGCGAGATCATGCGGCTACGCGAGCGCGCCCGCAACGAACTCGCCGCCGACTTCGACCTCCGCGGTTTTCACGACGCCGTGTTGCTGCAAGGCGAAGTGCCGCTCTCGGTGTTGGACGAACTGGTCGCCAACTGGATTCCAGAACAGCGCCGTCTCGCCGAACGCGAACGCAATCGCCGCTAAGCAGCGTTTCAAACACACTCGCGTGAATCACGCGTGTGTGTACGCAAAATACCGCACGCTTGCCGCAAGCTGGTCTTGATCGGCGCGCTCACTCGGACGCGTCACCGTGTCCGGACGGTTCGGAGGGAACGTCCATGCTGGCATACACACGTCGCGCAGGCCTTAGCCTGTGCATGCTGATCCTCGCCGCCTGCGCGGGGCAATCAACAACACAAAACGAGCAAGAGACGGCGATCGTCGAAAACACCGACGAAATGGTCGTCACGGCAAACCGCGTTGAAGAAAGCCGAAGGGCGCCGGAGCAAAGGGTGCCGCCGCCGGATCTTTCGGCGCCGCCATCGCCCGCACCGCTTGGCGTAGCGTCGGATGGCCGTGCGTTCGCCCGCCCATACGCGCAAACCGCGCCGCAGCCGATGCCGGGCGACATAAACCGCGACAACTATGAGCACGCCGACGCCAATCCGGTGCGCATTGTCGCCGAGGAGCCTGTGTCCACCTTCTCGATCGACGTCGATACGGCTTCGTACTCGAACGTCCGCCGCCTGCTGAACGAGGGCCGCCTGCCGCCGCAGGACGCTGTGCGGATCGAAGAGCTGGTGAACTATTTCCGATATGACTACCCGCTACCGGCGAGCCGCGAGCAGCCTTTCTCCACCAGCGTCACTGTAGCGCCCTCGCCTTGGGCCGAAGGCCGCCAACTCGTGCACATCGGCCTGCAAGGCTACAACATCGTGCCGCGCCAGCGCCCGCCGCTTAATCTGACGCTGCTGATTGATGTGTCTGGCTCAATGCAGCCGGAAAACAAGCTGCCGCTGGCGCTGCAAAGCTTCCGTTTGCTGGTGGATCAGCTCAACGCGCGTGATCGTATCTCGATCGTCGTTTATGCCGGCCGCGCCGGCGCGGTGCTTGAGCCAACGCCGGGCAACGAACGCGCCCGCATCCTGGCCGCGCTCGACAATCTCCAAGCCGGCGGCTCAACCGCCGGCGGCGAAGGCCTGCGGCTCGCCTACGCCCTTGCCGAGCAGAACTTCAACCGCAACGGTGTCAATCGAGTCATCATCGCGACCGACGGCGACTTCAACGTCGGCATCGCCGATCCCGACGAGTTGCAGGATTTCGTCGAGCGCAAGCGCGACACCGGCATCTACCTTTCGGTGTTCGGCTTCGGCGGCGGCAACTACAACGACCTGCTGATGCAACGCCTGGCGCAGAACGGCAACGGCGTCGCAGCCTATATCGACACCATCAACGAAGCCCGCCGCGTGCTGCATGACGAGATGGCGTCGAACATGTTCACCATTGCCAACGACGTGAAGATCCAAGTCGAGTTCAACCCCTCGCGCGTCGCCGAATATCGTCTGGTCGGCTACGAAACGCGGATGCTGAACCGGGAGGACTTCAACAACGACGCGATCGACGCCGGTGAAATCGGCGCGGGCCACGCGGTCACCGCGATTTATGAGATCGTCCCGGTGGGCGGGCGCACCTTCAACGATCCGCTGCGCTACCAGGATCGCGCCGCGTCCGCATCCACCGCCGGCGAACTGGCCTTCCTGCGCATCCGCTACAAACTGCCGGGCAGCGACACGTCTCGCCTGATCGAACGCCCGATCACCAACCGCGACGCCGTCACCGACATCGCACGCGCCCCGGAAGCGACACGCTGGGCCGCCGCTGTCGCCGGCTACGGCCAGCTCCTCCGCGGCGACGCCTTCGTCCGCCAAGGCTACGGCTACGGCGACGTCATCCGCCTCGCCCAAGGCGCACGCGGCGAAGATGAATTCGGCTGGCGCGCCGAGTTCATTCAGCTGGCGCGTGCAGCTGAAACCGCGGCTTCGATGCCGACCGCGGAGAATGCACAACGCGGAAGTCGGTAGTTACGCTTCCCGGACGCATCCCCGGCGAAAGCCGGGGTGCGATCCGGGACCCATCGTCAGCATGTCGCGTCGTTTGCAGTCATGGATCCCGGCTCTCCGCCCCGCCTGCGCGGGGCACACGGCCGGGAAGCGAGGGATGGAGGGTTTGTTGTGAAAGCGCCTCGAAGAGATCATCCCAGCGCGAGTTGTTCTCTTCGATCGACGAAATCTTCCACGCGCGCTTCCAGCGCTTGATCAACTGCTCCCGACGATACGCAGAAGCAATCGAGCTATGCGCTTCAAACCAACGAGACGCGTCACGCCGTATTTTGCGCGTGAAGCCACCGTAGCTGCCCTCGCGATGCTGCTCAGCGCGCGAAATCAGATTGCGCGCTGAGCCGGTGTAGAGCGTGCCGTTGCGCTTGCTGGCGAGAATGTAGACGTATCCGCCCGCTTCCTCGCGCATCGCGTCAAGCCGCCCAAACCAGTCGCACGCTTCCGGCCTCCGCTTCCTCGGTCAGCTCTGCGTCCAGGAACGGGCCGTTCATCGCCGGCTTCAGGGATTGGGAGAGATCGGCTTCCACGTATTCGCGCGCGTCGCGCTCATCGGATTGGTGGATCAGCACGTGTGTCGCGCCGAGCAACTGCGCTTCCGGCCATTGCTCGTGGCTGGCCAGGCGCTTCGAAAGATTGCCGGTGCGCGACAAGAACAGCGGCGTCCAGCCTCGGCCGCCGGGGCCGGGGCGCGCGAAGCAGTATACAGCGGGCGCGCCATCGAACGCTTCGTGCGGGCGGTGCACGCTGAAGCGGTGCAAGCGACCTGAAAAACCACGGAAAATTGCTTCTGACATCGACTGCCCCTCTGGCTTCGGACTATGCTGTTCGCTGTACGTTCCAAGAGATACCCGAGTCCGATGTTCTTGTAAAGTTCCGCTGCAAGGCCGATCTCAAATTCCCCGCTACGCCGCCCCATCTTTCGCCCATGCACGGAGCCTGCGATCATGATGGCCATGTCTCATCAGCACAGCGCGGCTGACCGCGCTGAACACATTGCAGAAGCGGAACGGCGTTGCACGGCGGCGAACGAGAGCCTGACGCCGTTGCGCAAGCGCGTGTTTGAGCTGCTGATCGATCAGCATGGGCCGGCGAAAGCGTACGACTTGCTGCCGCTGCTCGACGGCGAGAAACAAGCCAAGCCGCCGACCATCTATCGCGCGTTGGATTTCCTCGTGCGCATGGGCCTCGCGCACCGGATCGAAAGCATGAACGCCTTCGTCGCGTGCGAAATCGGATCGTGCGAGCGCTCCACCATCTTTCTCATCTGCGAGAAGTGCGGCGGCGCTGAAGAATTCGACGCTGGGCACGCGCTCGTGGACCTCACGGACGCCGCCAAGAAAGACGGCTTCGCCATCCGCCGCACCATGATCGAGGCGAGCGGTGTCTGCGGCGCTTGCCAGAGTGCGGTATGAGCCACCCGGCGCCCCTGCCCGCGCCGCTCTACCAGGGCAGCGTCAACACTTGGGAGTGCGATGACGGCGGCCACCTCAACGTCCGCTTCCATCTAGAGCGCGCCATGATCGGCCTCGCACACATGGCGCACGCGCTCGAAATGCCGCGCGCGTTCAAGCCGTCCGCGGGCGCGACGTTGGTCCCGCAGGAAGTCCACATCCGCTTCCTCAAAGAAGCGCTACCCGGCGCGCCGCTCATTATGCATGGCGGCGTCGTGAAGCTGGGCGAGAGCGATGGCGTGTTCTGCCTCGACATGCGCCATGCCGACGGCGCGCCAAGTTCATGTTTCACCATGAAGGCCGCGCACACCGATACACACGCGTTCAATCCCTTTCCGTGGTCAGTGCGCTCCCGCGCCGCCGCAAAGCGCCTGAGCTGCAAGCTGCCCGCTCATGCCGCGGCGCGTTCGATCGATCTCGACGCTCCACTCGCCCAAGCCTCGCGCCAAGGCGCGATCGACGCCCGCGCCACGCGCGTCGGCGGTACAATGGTGAGCCCCGACCAATGCGACGCCTTCGGCCGCATGCGCTGCGAGCATATCATCGGCCGCGTTTCTGACTCGGTGCCGAACCTGTTGGCGCAATGGCGGCGCGAAGCGGCGGCCGAAACCGGCGCGACCGCGCCCGCGGGCGCGGTCGTTGAAGCGCGGCTGGTGCTTCGACATTTGCCGCGCGCCGGCGATCTGATCGAAGTTCACACCGGCCTCGTCGATGTCGGCGACAAGACGATGCGGCTCGTCCATTGGCTCGTCGATCCGGAAAACGGCGGCGCCTGGGCCAGCATGGAAGTGACCGCGCTCACCTTTGACACCACAACGCGCAAAGCCATCACCATGAGCGCCGAAGCGCGCGAGCGCATGCTGAAGCGTGCAGTGAAGTTCGCGGTCTAGCCGCTATTCCATGCCGTGAAATTTGCGCCCGGCCTGGCCCATCAGCGCAGCGCTTTCGATCGCCGCGCGCACGCGGTCTGGGCGCTCCATCGGGATCATGTGTCCCGATCCTTCAACCGTCGCCACCCGCGCATCCGGCTTGATCGCCGCGATCCGATGCATCGACGCTTCGCTGATGGTCGAGCCACGCTCCGCGCGCAGCAGGATCAGCGGATCCGTCAACCGCCGCAGTGCGCCCCAAGGATCGTGGCGATGCGCGCAATACGTCTGCGCCTCGTATGAAGGACGGCACGCGAGCCGGAAGCCGCCATTGCCATCCTCAACCAAACCGTCGGTGACATAGTCTTCGACAACTTCAGGCGGGAACGACTTGAACACCCCGCGTCCGCTGAACCCACGCACCGCCACCTCGCGGCTCGGAAATTCATCGCGCCGCGCCGCCGCGCCGCGCGCCAGCGGCTGCGTGAAGCGCATCATCGTCGGTCCGAGCGGCAATTCGGCGAACGCATACATGCTTGCCGGCAAGATCACCGGATCGATCAGCGCGAGGCCCGAGACCAAATCATTGCGCTTCCCCGCCGCCAGCAGGCTCACCACCCCGCCCATCGAGTGGCCCGCGAGCGTCACGGGCGCGGTGCAGTGCCTTTCCAGTACTGCGATCAGATCGTCGCTGTGGCGCCGCCACGATGTGTAGCCGAACGTACGCGCCGACAGCGTTGTGCGCCCGTGCCCGCGCGCATCAAGCGCCCACACGCTGAAGCGCTCGCCCAGCGGCGCCAGCATCGAGCGATAGGTCAGCGCGTTGAAACCCGTCGCGTGCATGAACACGATGTCCGGGTTTGCGCTTTCAGGTCCGAGCGCAACGCCAGCTACAGTGCCGCCCGGTATGTCGAGCGACAAACGGCGAAATCCAGTGTCGGCGGCGTCAGTCATCGGCGCGGGACCATGGCGAAGCGCACGGGGATTGCAAGCGCTACCCAAACACGCGCCGCAGGATGTCAGTGGTTCGCCGCCACGGATCGCGGCGGATGGCGCGTTCTTCTTCGGCGATGAAATAGAAGCAGCCGTCGAGCGCCTTGGTGGTCGAGAAGTTGATCACTTCGCCCCGCAAATCGCGCGTCATGCTGGCGAGGCCCACTTCGCGCAGGCCAGAACGCAGCAGCGTGAACGCGCCCGATTGCGTCAGCGCCTCCGTCATCGCTGGCCGCAGCAAAGACATCAGCCGCGTCTCGGTGCGGCCGCGCAGGTAGCGCGTCGCGCTGTCATTGCCGCCGCGCACGATCTCGATCGCGTCAGCAATGGTTACAGTGCGCACGGCATTGGAGAACAAGCGCCCCGCCTCCGGCATGGTGCGCTCGGCGGCGTGGTTCAGGCTCTCCTGCAACTGATCCAGCGGCGCCGACATGCCGATGCCCGAGAGCGTGCGCTGGGTCTGCCCCAGTACACCCGGCAGCGGAATGCGCACGCGCGCATTGCTCCAGAACGCATCCGGCTGCGCCAGCCGCGTCGTCGCATTGAGCGCCGCCAGCCCGAGCGCATCGCGGATGCCGGTGCGCGCATCGGTCTGCGTTAGGCTGTCGAGCAGCGGCTGCTGAGCGAACGTGGGCGATGCAGCGCTAGCCAAGAGCCCGACGATCAACGCACGGCGTGCGAAATGATTCTGCATGCACGCAGAATAACACCACCGTCATCCCGGACGCGCGGAGCGCGATCCGGGACCCAGGGGCAAACACGCAGTTCTACGATCCCTGGGTGCCGGCTCTCCCTTCGGTCGGCCGGGATGACGGAGGGGTAAGTCACATTTCGTCGCGAACATTTATCGCTCGACGCAATGACTTGCTCGCCCAAACAGGCCATGTTGGCAGCAATGACGCTGTCCGACCTCCTGCCCAAGTTGCACTACCCGACGCGGCTCGAAAAGCTGGTCGACGGCTGGGTCCACGGCGTGGCACTGATGCTGTTCACGTTGGCCGTGGGCGTCGCGCTCGGGCTCGCGATCTGGCAAGGCGGCCTCGGCATGGCGAGCGCGGTGGCGGTCTATGCCGTCTGCGTCATCACGATGATCGGCTGCTCGATGGCGTACAATCTGGCCGAGAACCACAAGCGCAAATCACTGCTGCGCCGCTTCGACCATGCCGCCATCTTCCTGATGATCGCCGGCACCTACACGCCCTTCACCACCATCCGCTTCGACGGCGCCTGGGCGATCTCGATGACGACGATCATCTGGGTGCTCGCGCTGATCGGCGCCGCCGGGAAGCTCTTCCTGCCGGAGATCGGCAAGAAGGTTTGGATCGTGTTTTATGTCGGCATGGGCTGGCTCGTGGTCGCGGCGATGGGGCCGATGATCGAAGGCGTGCCGCTAGCGGGACTCATCCTGCTTGCCATCGGCGGTTTGCTCTACACGGTCGGCATCCCGTTCTACATCTCGGAGCGGCTGCCCTTCCGCCGCGCGATCTGGCACGGCTTCGTCATGGCCGCAGCTGGCGTCCACTACGCGGCGGTTCTCACTGGCGTCGTATTCGCCTAACGTCTCCGTTGGAGGCGCGCCTATGACCGAACCCACCTGCTTTAAGCTCACCATCGAAAACAACATCGCTCACATAGTGCTGAACCGCCCCGAGGCGTTCAACGCGATGCCGCGCGTTCTGGAACGAACTGCCGGCGATCGTGAACGACATCAACGACAACGCGCGCGCCCGCGTCATCGTCATCTCCTCCACCGGCAAGCACTTCACTGCGGGCATGGACATCTCCGTCTTCACCGACGGTGAAGGGGTCAGCGCCGGCAGCGGCGACCAGTACGCGCGCGCTGAGGCGTTCCGCCAATTCGTGCTGACGCTGCAAGGCACATTCAACTGTCTCGACAACGCGCGCATGCCTGTGATCGCGGCGATCCAAGGCGGCTGCATCGGCGCCGGCGTCGATATGACCAGCGCGTGCGATGTCCGATACTGTACCGAGGACGCGTTTTTTCAGATCGCCGAAATTAACATTGGCATGACAGCCGATGTCGGAACCTTCCCGCGTCTATGCAAACTCATCCCCGAAGGCTGGGTGCGCGAACTCGCTTACACAGGCCGGAGACTAACCGCGCAAAAAGCGAAGGAAGTCGGCCTCGTGAATGACGTTTTTGCAACGCACGCCGAGTTGATCTCAAATGTTATGACGCTCGCCGCAGAAATCGCCGAGAAATCGCCAGTCGCAATTGCCGGTTCGAAGCGCATGATCAACTACGCGCGCGATCATTCTCAAGCAGATGCATTGGATTATATCGCGACATGGCAAGCCGGCATGTTCGCGCCGCCGCATATGGCCGAAGCGTTCACCGCGAAGTCACAAAAGCGCGCCGGCGCCTTCCCTGATCTCTCTCCCCTAAAGAAGCGCATGTAACGCAATGTAACGCTTGACAGCGCGCGCGACGCTGCAACTCTAAGTCGCATGCTGGCAAATCTGCGCATATCGACGCTTTCGCCGGAAGGTCTCGACTGGTTCGTGCGTTACGCCGACAGCGTTACGCGCGCGGACATTCCCGCGTTCAAAGCGTTTCTGAGTGAGGACTGCTCCTATCAGGTCAATAATATGTTGCCGTTCTATGGGCGCGAAGTGACCGGCATGGCGATGGAGCAATTCCGCGGCGCGGTAGAAGGGATGCGTCATGAAGTGTTGAACGCGCTCGGAACGGACACGGCGTTCGGGGTGGAGCTGCTGCACCACTATCTCCGCAAGGATGGCGTCGCGATCACGGTTCCGGCGGCTGTTTTTATCGATCGAGACCCCGAGAGCGGACTTCTGACGACGTCGCGCGCATTCGTCGACTTCACGCCCGTCTTCGCCGAAACACTTCGCGTTTGAGTCGCCGATGAAGATAGACGCACTACGCATCAACGAGATCTCAGCCGCGACGTTCGACTGGTACTGCCGTTACCTCATGGCGATGGACAACGCTGACTTACCCGCGCTGCTCGGTTTCTTCCACGAAGACTGCGCGCTTCAGATCAACAATCACTTGCCCATGCATGGTCACGATTCCATCGGCGCCGCTTTTACGCGGTACTGGGAAGCGATCGACACAATCGAGCATGAACTGCACAACATCTACGGCAATGACGAGCGTTTCTGCGTCGAAATGCTTTGCCACTACACACGCAAGGATGGCTCACAGGTCACGCTGCCCGCGGCGGTGTTCATGGACCGCAGCACCGATGGCCGCATCACTTGGGCGCGCTCCTACATCGACGCGACGCCGGTGCATGACGCCTTCACGCGCCAGTACGCGTAGCACTGTAGTTCCCTCAACGCGACGCTTGACGCGCGTGCGGCGTTCCGCGCAATGGCGCCATGACGCAGCCCTCTCCCGCTCTGCTTGCTTGGCATGCGCGCTTCATGGAAGCGCTGTGCGCACGCGACGCGAATGTCTATCTCGCGTTCCTCGCGCCAGAGTGCACCATTACCATCAACAACGCGCTGCCGACCTACGCGAAAGCCGCGATCGAGCGCGTGTACAGCGTCTACCTGGCGCTCTTCAAAACGCTCACCGCCGATGTCCTGAACATTCACGGCGATGAGCACAGCCTCTCGGTCGAAGCGCTGCTGAACTATACGCTGAACGACGGGTCCTCGGAGGTCGTCCAGTGCGCGTGGTTCCTCACCCGCGATGACGCCGGCCTCATCACCGCCGTGCGCGTCTATGGCAACGCATCCCGCGTGTTCAAGCCATTCATTCCCACCGCCAAATGATGTAAGGGAGGCGGCATGGACATCCGCTTCATCAGCCCCGGCCCCAATCCCCCGCACGAGGTCAACGCCTTCGTCGAAATCCCGCAGGGCGGCTTGCCCGTGAAATACGAGCTGGACCAGAAATCCGGCGCGCTCTTCGTCGACCGCTTCCTGCACACCTCGATGATGTATCCCAGCAATTACGGCTTCATCCCCAACACGCTGGGCGAGGACGGCGATCCGCTCGATATTCTGGTGGTGACGCCGATGCCGGTGATCGCGGGTTGCTTCATCCGCTCCCGCCCCGTCGGCGTGCTGTTGATGGATGACGAGAAAGGCGTCGACGAGAAGATTCTCGCCGTGCCGGTCGATGCGCTCAATCCGTTCTACAAGGACGTGAAGACGCACGAGGATTTGCCGCCGCTGCTGGTGGCGCAGATCAAGCACTTCTTCACCCACTACAAGGATCTCGAGCCCGGCAAGATGGCCAGTGTTGGCGAATGGGCGCCGCTGGAGAAGGCGCACGAACGGATCATGCTGGCGATCGCACGCAAGAAATGACCGACTCCGCCATCGCCGCGCGGCTCGTTAACGCGATTGAAGGTGCGGCCGACCGCGAGGCGGGCGCCAAGACATCGCTCGTCTCCGTCACCATCGACATGCTGGCCAACGCCGACGCCGGCACAATCGAAACCCACCTCACGCGCAAGACCCGCACGCTGGTGTTCATGAGCGCGGAGTTCAAGACTGACGCCGGCCAGCGCATCGCCAACGTCTCCAGCGTCCACAAAGTGCTCGGCCATGCAGATTGACGGTCGCTGCCGGCGCAGCGAAAGCGGCGAAGGTTAGTTCGTCACGTGCGGCGCGATCCAGCGCATCTCGGCCAATGTAGATTCGTGCAGCAGGTCCGGCTCGATTTCCTCGAACGTCGCCGCCGGCGCGGCCCCTTCCGGCAAACGATAGACGCGCCAGAACCGCCCATCCGCCGTAGTCGAGCACGCAAAGCCCGGCTGCCCCTCCACGAACTCAGTCAGACAGAAGCTCACCTCTTCCATGGGCGCCACCGCAAACAGTGTGACGCCGACGATATCGCTCGTCGGCCCGCGCGCTTGGCTGGATTTGGTCGAGATCGCGTGTACGCGCGATCCATCGGCGGTCGGATAGATGCGAAACACTTCCTCGGCGCCCGCAGACAACGCGATCGCAGTGAAGGGTTGGCCTTCGACTTGATCGGCGACTTCAGCAACGACGAATTCCGGCGCCGCCGCACGCACCGCCGCCAAATTCATCGGCAACGCGTTGTTGATGCCTGCAGCGCCATCCGGCCCGATCCGCGTATTGGCGTTCGGCGCTTGCACGACCGGAAACGCTTCCTGCTTCTCCTGCGGCTGTCCGCACGCGGCCAAGCCAAGCACGAACGCCAAAGCCAAATATCTCAACATCATCTTCAATCCGTCGCGGCGCTCGGCGCCACCCAATACATTTGCGCGAGCACCGCCGCATCGGCGACATCGGCCGAAATATCGGCGAACGTCTCGCGCGGGCCTTTATACGACGCCGCGGCTTGATACGCCCGCCAGAAATGCCCCGTCGCATCGGCGCAGGAGAAGGTAAAGCGCTCGTGCGGCATGGCTGGCCTGCAAGTGTCGCGATTTATGTCAGACGTGTCACGAAACCGCGTAGCGCCAATGGTTTCGCCGCGCGGCCCACGCGCTTGCGCGCTGCGCGTGCCAATACCAGTCGGCGCCGAGCGATCGGCCGCCGGATAGATGTTGAACACAACCTCGCCGTTGGCCGAGAGCGTGAATCGCGCAAAGCGCCGCTCGCCGGAGACGGTTTCGCCCTCCTCGACCACATAGCCGGGCGCCGCCGCCGCGATCGCATCGCGGTTCATTGGTGTTGAAGCGACGATCCCAGCCGCGCCGTTCGCACCAATTATCACATCAAGCGCACCCGCATGCGCACACGCGACGGCGACGAGCGCAAACAGAACGCGGCTAACCACGCCAATCCGCGCGCTCGATCGCGTACCGAACCGTCCCGCCTTCCGCGCCGGAACCGACGTGCTTAAATCCGCAATTCTTCAGCACGCCGATCGACGAAATCAGTTCTGGCAACGTGTGTGCGATAACCCGAGCCACATCGGAATTGCGGAACGCATTGTCTGTGAGCACCTGCGTCGTCTCTGTTGCAAAGCCGCGCCGGCGCTCACTAGGGCAGATCGAGTAGCCAATCTCGATCGCGCCGTCCTTGGCCGGGCCCGTATATCCGCCGGCGCCGATCACAGTTAGCTCCGACGCTTTGCGCACGATGTACCGAAAGCCCCAATCGTACGCCGCAGGTTCGCGGTCGAGCAGCGCGATCATGTAGTTGATCGCGTCGGCGTCATACTCACCGCTCGGCGGCCATTCCGAAGAGACCGCGATGCCAAGCGCGCCGGCCAACGCCGCGCTACCTTCGAGGTCAGCGCGCAAGATATCCTCGTTCGCGCGCAACAGCACGAGACGCGGCGTCTCCATGTGCATCAGCTGAAGACTTCGAACAGCCCGGCCGCACCCATGCCGCCGCCGACGCACATCGTCACGACAGCCGTCTTCGCCTTGCGCCGGCGGCCTTCCATCAGCACGTGGCCGACAAGACGCGCGCCGGTCATCCCGAACGGGTGCCCAATCGCGATCGAGCCGCCATTGACGTTGTATTTCTCTGGATCGATCTCGAGCTTGTCGCGGCAATAGAGGCATTGCGACGCGAATGCTTCGTTGAGTTCCCAGAGATCGATGTCGCTGACCTTGAGGCCATGCCGCTTCAGCAAGCGCGGCACTGCGAACACCGGGCCAATGCCCATCTCGTCCGGATTGCAGCCGGCGACAGCGAAGCCCTTGAACGCGCCCAGCGGCTCAAGCCCGCGGCGTTCGGCTTCCTTCTCTTCCATCAGCACCAAAGCCGCCGAGCCGTCCGAAAGCTGGCTCGCATTGCCGGCGGTGACGAAATTGCCCGGCCCACGCACTGGCTCGAGTTTGGCGAGACCGGCGAGGGTCGTGTCAGGACGATTGCAGTCGTCGCGATCGACGACGGTCTCGACCTTGCTCTCTTCCTTGGTTTCCTTGTTGACCACAGCCATGACCGTCTTCATCGGCACAATCTCGTCCTTGAACGTGCCGTTGGCCTGCGCCGCCGCGATGCGCTGCTGCGAGCGCAGGGAGTACTCGTCCTGATATTCGCGGCTGATGCCGTAACGTTGCGCGACGATGTCGGCGGTCTCGATCATTGGCATCCACATTTCCGGATGATCCTTCATCAGCCGCTCTTCAAACACCGGCTTGGTGTTCGCGAGACGCGTGCCGGAGATCGATTCAACCCCGCCGGAGATGCCGACATTCGCGCCCTCCTGCATGATGTAGGTCGCGATTTGCGCGGTCGATTGCAGGCCCGATGAGCAGAAGCGATTGATCGTGGCGGCCGCCACTTTGAAATCGAGCCCCGCCCACACTGAAGCCAGCCGCGCCACGTTGTGACCCGTCGCGGCTTCCGGCGAACCACAGCCAAGGATCAAATCCTCGGCCGCATCGGGCTCGAGCTTGGCGCGTTCGGCCGCGTGCTTGATCGAATGGCCCGCCAGTGCTGCGCCATGGGTGATATTGAAGCCGCCGCGGCCGGACTTGGCGAGGCCGGTGCGGGCATACGAGACGATAACGGCGCGGCGCGACATGGGCGTTCTCCCTCAACTTTGCGCGCACACTAAACGCGGCGGTCGGCGCATGAAAGCGCGTACCGCCGCGTCAGTTGGTCAAATCGTAGCGCGAGCTCAGAGCGCGTTGTTGTTCACCAGCCCGCCAGTCGGCGCCGCCTCTGGCGGCGGTGGCGCTTGCGCCGCGCCCACGGCGCCGGAACTGATCTGGCCTTGGGTGAAGATGCCCCGACCGCGATCTTGGATCCACTTGGCGATGTCTTCCGAAAGCACGCCCGCCACGATGCCGACCAGCGACACCGTGAACGGATTAAGCAGTGAGGATGTCGTCGCCTGCGTCACCCCCGCCCCGATCGAGAAGCCCGCGATCGCGGCGTTCGCCAGCACATAGAACGCCAGCGCCGCGCACATGCCGAAGATCAGACGCACCGCGATTTCAGCCATCGTCACCGGCGCAGGGCGATTGAGATAAGCCGGGAAGAGATAGAGCAGCGACCCAAGCGCGCCCATCAGCAGCACCAGCATGGTCGAGAGCAGCGCCGGGTGGCCTTGCGCGAGATAGGCGCTCGCGCCGAGCGGGCTCAGCGCTTGCAACGATTGCGCCTCACTGCGGATACGCCCGAAACTATCGGTGCCCGGCACCACGCTTTGCTGCAACGCCAAGATGCGGCCATTGGACTCCGCCACTTGCCCGCTGATCAGGCGTTGGCGCGCTGCGAGAGTCGCGCGCTCGGCGCCGGTTTCATCAACCGCTTCTTCTTGCTGCGCGAGCTGGTTCACCTGCGCCGTCAACGCGGCAACTTGTTGTTGATCGGTGGCCGAGAGACCCGGACGCGACGCCAGCGTGTTGATGCGGCTCGACAACGCCTGCGCGCTCATGTCGGCGGCAGCACTCTGCGCGGGCGCAACGTCGGCGTTTTCTTCGACTTGCGCGATGCCGCCCACGATCTGCGCGCGTGCTTCGTTGGCCGTCGCCTCAGCGCTCGCCGCTTCGTTGTCGAGCGCCTCAATGCGCTGTTCGACTTCCAGCAGATCGCCGCGCGGACCCGATGTCTCCGCTTCGATCTGCGTGATCTGCGCGTCGGCTTCGGCCAAGCGCCGGAACGACACCAGGCCGTTGGTCGCTGGCGCAACCTGCGCCACGCCGAATTGGAAATCGCGCGAACTGAACACCAGCGCGCTCAATGTCAGCACCGCGATCATCGCGATCGCCAACACAACGCCGACAGCGAATTTGTAGAATGTCATGGCCACCCCTTCTGGCTGTCCGGCGCGTCGTCCCGCAGCACGCCCTGACTTTTCCTGTTTAGCGCAAAGCGCTCAGGGTCGAAGGCGCTTTTTAACCATACCGAAATGAGCCGCAGCCGGCCCCGAATGGCTAGCTTGCGCCCGGCCAAACGCCTGACAGGGCCAATTGCACCCCTAAACCCGCCTCCCCGTCTGTGAATATTTTCTAGTTCGTTCATTTTTCTCTTGTCAGCCGTCAGGAATTCGGGTTTCCTGGCCTCGTGCTCCTCCCCAGCGAGCGCGACCAGCCTTGGAGTTTCTTGATGTCCGTATTCCGTTCAGTCGTTCTCGCCGCCGTCGTCTCTGTCGCGTTCGCCGCGCCTGCCTTCGCCCGCGATCCCGTTTTCACCGCAAAGCTCGAAGCGCCGGTGTCTGAAGCCACCCGCGTCATCGCGCAAAACGCGGTCTGGAATTGCGAAGGCGACACCTGCCTCGCCCGCCCGACCCACGCCGCGACCGTGCGCTCTTGCCGCCAGTTCGTGCGTGAAGCCGGCGCCCGCGTCGTTGCCTACGGCCCGGCCGGTGGCGAGCTGAGCGCGGACGAAATCGCGCGCTGCAACGGCGAATCCACCGCCGGTCAAACGCAGAACGCCCGTTAATTGTACTGAAGCGACAAACCGCCGGCCTTCGGGCCGGCGGTTACGTTTGCGCGCTTAGTCCGCGCAGATCTTCGCGCCAAGGATGGCGCCCGCATGGTTGCAGCGTCAGCGCGGTGACAGCTGGATCGTCATCGATCCGAAGGCGCGCCGTTCCCGTGAATCCATCGATCAGATTGTGCGCCTCGGGCGCAAGGCCACGCCCGTCGCGCGCCAGCACCAGCACGCCATGCGCGCCGACACGATTGGCGCCGCCTGTAAGGCGCGGCAGGTCGTAGGTGATCCGCACGCGGAAATCCTCGCCCGCATTCTCGACCAGATACCGTGGCTGATCGAACAGCGTTTCGTTGTGATCTTCGTAGACCGCTTCGATTGCTTCAGATCTGAAACGAACGCCCACGCCAGCCGCGCATGCGGCGTCGCCGGCGCTCCAGAGGCCGTTGAGTTCCGCCGGCGGCTCTGAAGCGCCGCCGCAGCCCGATACCAGCGACAAACCGAGCCAGGCGATGATTGAACGCACGCCCGTCATGGTAACGGAGCTACGCCTGTATGGTTGATTAGGTCTGAATGTCGGTTCGGCCCTGGCCAAAGTTCCGTGGGCGCCCCATGTCAGCCCCGCCAACGCAATGCTCACCCCCACACCTCCCCCGCACGCCGTTCCAGGCCGGACGGCTTCCCAGCTGTTGGAGGATCTCGTCCTCACGTTTCCGGGTGACAAGGTGAGCGTTGGTGAGTTGGTCGACCGGCTCGATTCACGCGCGCACGGTGTTTTGTTGCTCGTTCTGGCGCTGCCGATGTGCATCCCGAATGTGCCGGGTATTTCGACGATTTTCGGCATCCTGATGCTCGCGCCGGCGGTGCAGATGGTGCTTGGCTCGCGCCGGCTCTGGCTGCCGCAACGGGCGCGGCTGTGGGCTGTGGATGCGGCAGCCCTGCGGCGCACGTTTGAGGTCGCGACGCCGACGCTGAAGCGCGTCGAGAAGCTGATCAAGCCGCGCTGGACGCGCCTGACGCGCTTTCCGGCGACCATTCTCGTCGGGCTGCAGACGCTGCTGATGGCGCTGATCCTGATTCTGCCGATCCCGTTCGCGAACTGGCCGCCGGGGATCACCGTCGCGATGACGGCGCTGGCGCTGCTGCAGCGTGACGGCGTGTTGATGATGCTGACCATCCCCGCGGCTGTGGCTTCGGTGGCCTCGGTGTATATCGGCTCGCGCGTTGGGCTCGCGGTGATCAACCAGATCGTCGAGTGGGTGCAGGGTATTTTTCCAGCCCTGCAGTAATCACGCTGCATGGCGCGGCGCATACGCCCGCGCTGTTGCGCCCAGACACACCAGCAATAGCACCGAATACTCCATGCCGTTGCGGCCAGCGCCGACGACGAACCAGCCGTCGGGATAGTGCACCAGCACCGCGCCCAGCGCGACGATGCCCATGTGCCCCAAACACGCCAAAGTCACGAAGCGGCGCGCCAGGATGAACAGCGGCGCGATCAGTTCGTAGATGGTCACCGCGGCCGCCCAATAGAATCCTTCCGGGAGCCCAGCGAACTCAACCATTCACCAAAGCCGGTGACGTTCGGATCCCAATGACTGGCGCGGAATGCGCCATGGATGAAGATCAGGATCGCGGTCGCGATCCGCACGATCGAAAGCGATGTTTCAACGCGATCGGTGTGTGCGCGTGGTCCAAGCATGAGCGCCTCCCCCTAGCGCCAAGCGAACGCCAGCGCCGCGCGCGGCGCAACGCCTTTGCGATCACATCTCGGTTAGCAGGAGCGGCGGATGATCCAGCCAAGCTGCTCGCCGCCGCGGCCGACAGCGGCTTCGACGGCGCGGCAATTGGCGGCGCGCGGTTCGTTGCCGCCGCGCTGGAATTCCGGGTCACCTTCGCCGGCGCGACGATCAAGATCAGAGATCGGCTCCCACAGGGCGACGGCGCCGCCGCCTGCGCCGGTGATGCATTCGTTCCGCGAGCCATCAGCTTCGCGGATGCGCACACTGACTTGGCCCTCATCGATCGACGACGCGAACGTCACCCGCGCCGGCCGCGATGTCACGCGCGTCATGCACGCATCGATCGCGGGAATGAGTTCTGGCAGCACGCCAGCCCACGTCGGGCGCTGGCCTTCGTCGATGCCGCGCCGCGCGCAGCCTTGATACGGGACGCCTTCAAACAGCACGTGCGCGACGTACTCGAGTTGCACGCCGCTGGCGGTGCAGGCTTCGTGCATGATGGTGATTGTCACCGCGCCGGCGACGACGCGCATGCCGCGTTCGCGATAATCGCGTTCACCGGCGATGCCGCCATCTTCGCCCAGACCAGGACGCGAAAATTGCGCGTAATCGTCGAGCAGCCGCAGCTCCCACGCGCCCTCGGCGCTGGCGACGGCGCCATCTGAACTCAGAGCGTCGATGCCGCCTGAGGCTTGGAACTCACCTTCGTAGAGCGCGCGCTGTTGTGCGTTGGCTGGGCCGCCGATGGCGGCCAGTTGTTCGGCGGCAAGTTCAGCTTCTCGTTCGGCGTTTGAGGGGCCGCCCGCAGTCTCGGCCGGCTCCTCGGCCTGCCGCTGACAGGCCGATAGTCCGGCAGCGCCCACGACGAGGAGCGCACAGCTCAACGCTAATCCCAGGCCCCGCATCGGTTTTTCCCGTCCTGGCTACGGCATGGACGCCGAGGCCCTCGCGGGGTGACTATAGACGCATGAACCGTGATTCCGGCGCCCCACTTTATGAGTTTTTCGCGGGCGGAGGGTTGGCGCGCCTGGGGCTGGCCGACAGCTTCTCCTGCGTCTTCGCCAACGACATCGAACCGGCGAAGGCTTCGGCGTACCGGCGCGCCTTCGGCGACGAGACCATGCGCGAGGGCGACATCTGGAAGCTTTCGCCCGCCGATCTGCCTGGGCAGGCCGCTCTCGCCTGGGCCTCTTTCCCCTGCCAGGACCTCTCGCTCGCCGGCGAACGGCGCGGGCTGGCGGCGCCGCGTTCGGGTGCATTCTGGGGTTTTCATCAGCTGATCGAACGGCTCGCGCACGAGAAGCGTGCACCGGACGTGTTGGCGCTTGAGAACGTCTGCGGACTGTTGAGCTCGCACGGCGGCTCGGACTTCATGGCGCTGATTCATGCGCTCGACGATCTGGGCTATCGCGTCGGCGCGCTGGAGATCGACGCGGCGTTGTTCGCACCGCAATCGCGGCCGCGGTTGTTCGTGATTGCGTCGCGCAATGTGCCGGCGGCGCTGATCTCGAGCGGGCCGAGTGAGCCGTTTCACAGCCAGGGCATCCGCAACGTTGTCGCGCGTTTGCCGGACGGTTTGCGTAAGCGCTTCGTCTGGTGGCGGCTCGACACCCCACCGAAGCGCAATACGCGGCTGGCAGATGTGCTGGATGATGAACCGCAGGGCGTCGCGTGGCAGAGCCAGGAGCACACCGCGAAGCTGCTCGGCCAGATGAGCACGCTGCAGCGTGCTCGCGTCGATGCCCTGCGCGAGAGTGGACGGCGCGAAGTCGGCGCGGTGTTCCGGCGTATTCGCGTTGAACACGGCGAGCGGGTGCAGCGCGCGGAAGCGCGATTTGACGGCATTGCCGGCTGTTTGCGCACGCCGGCGGGCGGTTCGTCTAAGCAGCTATTGCTGTTCGTTGAGGGCGACCAAGTACGCTCGCGGCTGCTCTCGCCGCGCGAAGCGGCGCGGCTGATGGGGGTGCCCGAGCATTATCCGCTGCCGGCGGGTCAGACCGCGGCGCTGCATCTCGTTGGCGACGCGGTGTGCGTGCCGGTGGTGCGGTGGTTGTCGCAGCATTTGCTCGCACCGCTGGCGGGCGTTGGTATCGAACGCAAGAGCGCGTGATGCGCGCTGACGTGTTCGATGCCGAGAAACGTTCGGCAGTGATGCGCGCGGTGAAGTCGTCCGATACGGCCCCCGAGCGCGCGGTGCGCGCGGCGGTGCGGACTGCGGGGTTTGCGCGACGCTATCGGCTGCAGGGCGCGCATCTGCCGGGCAAGCCTGATCTCGTGTTTACATCGCTGCGCAAGGTCGTGTTCGTGCACGGCTGCTTTTGGCACGGCCACGATTGCAAGCGCGGCACGCGTCAGCCGAAGGACAACGCCGCGTACTGGCGCGGCAAGATTGAGCGCAATCGCGCGCGCGATCTCACATCTTTGCGCGCATTGAAGCGCGATGGCTGGTCAGCGTTGGTGGTGTGGGAATGCGAGACGCGCGATGAGGCAGCGCTGACGCGGCGGCTCGCCGCGTTCTTGAAGCGATAGCGCCTCCGCCGCCGGACTGGATGAGAGATCGGCGGCGGAGGCGCTCGGAGCGGTGACGACACGGGAGGACGCGCGCCTCCACTCCAATTCGGTGCGCTCGGCGGCCATGAGCGCGGCGAGAGGCCCCGCGCCGAGCATTAGAACGACGGCCAAGACCGGCGCGTCCGCTAGCGGCTTGGCAGCATGGCTGCGATCACGATCAAGGCGTTCTCCTACTTGCGATTCACTCGCAATAGCAAACCATGCGGAGGCAAGAGCCGTCAAGCGCCGGGCGCTTTGGCGTTCAGGCGACCGGGCTTGAGGCGGCCTGAACGAGGACAGGGGCTTCAACCGTGAAGGCGAACATTGAGCCTTGGCCGATATCGCTCTTCGCGTTGATCTGGCCGCCCATCAGTTTGGCGAGCCGGAGCGAGATGGTGAGGCCAAGGCCAGGACCCTCGCCTTCCATGCAGAGTTTGGCGCGCCCAAAGATTTGCGCGAGCTGCGAGCGCGACATGCCAGCGCCGGTGTCGGCGATGGCGAAGTTGAGCCGCGCGCGGCCAGCTTCCGCATTGAGTACGCTGACGCGCACGCGCACGCCGCCATGGGTGGTGAAGCGAACAGCATTGGCGAGCAGATTGAACAGCACTTGGCGCACGCGCGAAGGATCAAGCGCCACGCGCACAGGCACATCGGGCGCGATGTCGAGGAAGAGCTCGAGATTCTTGTCGGCCGCGGCTGTCTTGAAGGCGGCGACAACGCCGCGCGCGAGTTCGCGCGGGTCGGTCGGTTTGGTTTCGATTCGGAGCTGGCCGTTTTCGAGATTGTCGAGATCGGAGAGATCGTCGAGCACCATCTTCAGCACTTCGCCCGCTTGAACGATCGCGGCGATGTGCGAGCGCGCTTGCGGGCTGACGGCGGCGCGATGCAAGTGTTCGGCGGCGCCGACGAGGGCCGCCATTGGCGTGCGCAATTCGTCATTCATACGCCGAATTGTATCGGTTTTCGCGGCTGCGGCGGCGGCAGCGGCTTGGCGCTCGCGCATGGCGGAGGCCTCGGCTTGCGCTTGCGCGGCGTCGGAGGCGAGCAAGCTTTTCCAGAGATTGACGCCGAAGCCGAGCAGCAGCAACCCGCCGACCATCGGCATCAGATCAAGCGAATTGCTGGCGCCGTTCATCACGTACTCGGCGATCGGCAAGCCAAGCATTGTCGCGATCGTTGGGCCGATGCCCGCGATCGAGAGCGCGGTGTTCGAGCGCAAGGTCGCGGCGGAGTTGGCGAGCCCGCCGCAGATATAAATCACCGCCAGGGTCTCGCCTGGCACGTAGGGCGCGAACCACAGCAGTGCAGCCATGATGTTGCCGTAAGCGCTTTGCGCGGCGGTCCATACAACCGCGCCGCTGAGATTGTGTGGCGGATCGCCAGCGAGCGCCCGCCGCAGCAGATTTTTGTAGATCGCGCGATCGCCGAGGATGACGAACACAAGCCCCGCCCACCACACGAAGGCCCAGAGGTTGTTGAGCAGCGACGCAGCGACGATGGCGACGATCGCGGACGAACCCAGGCGCAGCCACGAATTGCCGATGCGCGCGTTGCCTGCCGCGATCAGTCCGCGGGCGCGTTTGGCCTTCGCCTCGGCAAGCGAGGCGGCCACGTCGGCAGGCGAGATCGTTTCGGCGTCGGTCAAAGCGGCTGAGAGTCTGACAGCGGCTAGCTGAAGCTTGGTTAATGTTGGAGTTGAACGATCGTTCAAAGTGCGCTTCTCTCGTCCTCGTTCGGGAGAGACTTCATGCGTTTCATCGCCGCTCTGATCGCGCTCGTTTGCGTCGCCGCGCCGGCGAGGGCTGAGGTTGCGTCGGTCTCGCCGACCGGTTTCGTGATCCAGGCTGAAGCGGACGTCGCAGCATCTCCTGCCGAGACCTGGCGCAGGCTGACGCGGATCGAGCGGTGGTGGAGTTCTGCTCACACATATTCAGGCGATGCACGGCGGTTGAGCCTCGATCCGCGCGCTGGCGGGTGCTGGTGCGAGCGTTGGGGTGACGGCCAATCCATCGAGCACATGCGGGTCGTGCTGGTGATGGAGAATGAGGGCGTTCAGACCCTGCGGGCCGTTGGCGGGCTGGGGCCGCTGCAGGAGATGGGGGTGAACGGCGTGTTGACCTTCACGGTTGCGCCACACGCTTCTGGGGCGAAAATCACCATGACCTATCGCGTCACGGGTGACGCGGCGTTAGGGCTAGACCAGATCGCGGCTGGGGTAGATGGGGTGCTCTTGGAACAATTCGGCCGTCTCAGCCGATATAGCACCACGGGCTCGCCGGAATAATTTGCGCCGTTCATTGCCGGCTCAGATTGGCGGTATCAGTTTCCGTAGTGATCGGGCAGGTTCCGCCCGCCCAGGGATGGAGGGATTTCTATGATCCGTAAGTTTGTAACCGGCCTCGCGGCCGTGATGTTTCTCGTTAGCTGCACCAACGTCGATCCGGTCACGGGCGAGCGTACGCGCAACAACACCGGCACGGGCGCCATCATCGGCGCCATCGTCGGAGCGGGTGCGGGCACGCTGGCTGGCGGTGACGACCGTCGTAACGCGCTGATCGGCGCTGGCATCGGCGCGCTCGCCGGTACTGCGATCGGCAACTACATGGACCGCACGTATCAGAATCTGCGTGAGCGTCTCGCCGGCACCGGCGTTGGCGTGACGCGCGTTTCGCAGAGCCAGATCCTGCTCAACTTCCCAGCCGACCTCACGTTCGACTTCAACAGCGATGCTGTGAAGGGTCAGTTCGTGCCGACGCTCCGGAACGTTGGCAGCATCCTCACCGAATACAATCAAACGACGGTCGACGTGTACGGCCACGCTGACTCGGTTGGTTCGGATGATTACAACCAAGGCCTTTCCGAGCGTCGCGCCATGAACGTTGGTTCGGTTCTAATCTCGGGTGGCGTGATCCGTCAGCGTTTGGTCGCCGAAGGCTTCGGCGAAGCGCGTCCGGTTGCGTCGAATGCGTCTGATGATGGCCGCGCGCGCAACCGCCGCGTGGAAGTTTACATCAGCGCGTTCACGGGCTGATGCCACGTTAGTGACAAGAGACGCCGCCACGTTCACGCGTGGCGGCGTTTTTGTTTGGAGATCCAAGATGCGCGCACTTGTTTTCGTGTTGGCGTTGGCGGCGTGTTCGCAGCAGACCGAAGCGCCGAGTGAGCCTGCTGCAGAGACGCCCGTCCCTGCTGCTGAAGCAGCGGCGGCAAGCAATGATCCTGCGACGAACTTGGCGCGGATGCCGGCGCCGGATGGGCTTCGCGCGGCGGGCGTGGATTTCCGTGCGGTTGGCCAAGAGCCGGGCTGGCTGCTCGACATCTACACCCGCGGCGTCATCAAGATGGTCTGGGCGTATGGCGAGAATTACGCCGAGTTCGCCGTTGAGGCGCCGAACACTGCGCAAGAGGGGGCGACGCGGTATGAAGCTTCGTCCGATGGGCGCTCACTTGTCGTCACGATCCGGCGCGCGCCTTGCCAGGACGCGATGAGTGGTGAGGCCTATCCTGCGACGGTCGAAGTCGTGATTGATGGGATGACGCTGAACGGTTGTGGGCGCAGCGTTTGATCCGCGCTGCCCTCCTTGCGCTGGTGTTGGCGGCGTGCACGAGCGCGCCGCCAGAATTGCCCGCGCCGATATTGCCGCAGCGCGCAGGCACGGATTCTATCGTGGCGCTGCGCGCGGAAGGCGTGCGCTACATGGCGGTCGGTGAAGACCGGTTCGTGCTGCGCATCTATGACGACCGCATCTCGTTCGCGCGCGCGGGTGAGGACGAACTGACCTTCCCGCAGGCCGAGCCAATCCTTCCGCGGTGGCGCGGCGAGATTCTCGAGAGTGAAGCGGACGGGCATCGCTTGCGCGTCGAAATCCGCAGCACCGGCCGTTGCGAGGGCAAGAACGGACGCGACACCGTTGAAGTTACGCTCGACGGCGAGGCATTTAGCGGTTGCGGGCGCGCGTTTTGAGGTGACGCGTGTCACGCGGCTTGGCTTGACCACGCGCGCGCCTTTCGCTTGATGACGGCCATGACAGACGTAAGCCTGCCCGGCGCACAAGTGACCGAGGCCAATCTCGCTTTGAAGCGCATCCTCACCGCGGCGTGGCTCGCGGTGATCGCCGGCGTTTTAGTGCAGATGATCGTGGTCGGCGTGCGCGCGTGGGCGGGCGGCGTGATTGAGCAGATCGGGTTTGCCGCCGAGATGGCGCAGGCGGTGACCTGGTCGGCGCTGGTGTGTGCGGCGATTGCGGTGGGGACGCTGGCGTCGAAGTCGCGGCAGCAGTTTGCGGGTTTGATCGGGCTGTTTGCTGGGCCGTTGGCTTGGGCGGCGGCGAAGGGTGTGCAGAAGGGCGTGCAAGCTTTGGCCGGCGCGCCGCAGGACCAGCTTACGCCGCTGTTCTGGTCTGTGTGTGCGTGGAAGGGCATCGAATACGCGGTGCTGGGCTTTGGCCTGGCGGCGATCGTGGGCCGAGCGGAGGCGCGGCTTGGCTCGTACATCACGTTTGGCGCCCTACTTGGATTGCTGAGCGCGTGCATCGTGATTGCGCTCAATTTGGCCAATGCGACGCTTGCTGGTGGCAGCGTGCCCGGGCCGAAGATCGCGAGCTTGTTTGCCAACGAGCTCTTCTTTGCAACAGCGTGCAGCATGGTGATCTACACGGCGCAGGCGTTGACGCGGAATTTGGCGATTCTGAAGACTTAGCGCGCTGGGCCGCGCGAAGCCCCTGGGCATGCGTTGCGAGAGATGCGACTTCCCTCCCGCAAGTGCGAATAAACCCGACACGCCGGGCGAACCGTGGTAGGGTCACAAATCAGCAACAAGAACGACTGCGATTGCCGTCCGTGAGGGCGGCCAATTTCGCGTGCGTTTTTTGCGACGCCGGAGACGCCATGCCTATTCCTGGAGAGATGCTGCGACGTGGCTGGGGCGTGTTGCGCCTGACGCCGATGCATTTGGCTGGAATCTTTTCGTCGAGCGTCGAGGCGGAGGCTTTGGCCCAGAACCTCGGCCCCGATTACGTGGTGAAGTACGGCGAGCACACGCCAGGGTCGGCTGAGTTCAACTTCGCCAATAGCACCGAAACACCGTCCGTCTGAATTGGAGCAGCAGTGGCCTTCATCGTGAACTCATCGCCCGGCGCCGGTTTGCGCTTCGAGGCCAGCGCCACGTTGGACGATCCGAAAGCGGCGCTGGATTGGGCGATCGGACTGGAACGACGCGGCATGCGGCTGGTGCGCATCCGCGATACGGCCACGGGCCAAGTGTTCGACGAGAAAGCACTGCGCGACGAAATCAAACGCCTGCAGACCGTGGGATGAGCAAACTCCGCCTGCTGCAAGAATCTACCGCCGCGGACAAAGCTTGGATGGCCGAAGTGGGCGCCGTGTTCGGTGAGCGCGAGGCGGGCCTGGCGCGGTTTCAGGGTCGCGCGAACGGCGAGCCGGGATCGCGGCTGCGCGAACTTTACGATTGCTATGTGAAGGCGCGCGACGCCTACGGCGCGCAATGACGCCTCAACCCAAGGACACGAGAATGAGCGCACTTTCCGTTGTGAGCGTGGCCGATCGAGCCGGCTTCCATATTTTCGCCAACGCGCTGCGCGCGAGCGATCTCGGCGCAAAGCTGGAAGGCGCGGGGCCGTTCACCGTATTTGCGCCATCTGACGCAGCGTTTCAGAAATTCTCCCCGGCGGCGCTCGATGCGCTTTTGAACGACGACCGCGAGCACCTCAACACCGTGCTGGGCTACCATTTCGCGGCTGGGAAAGTGCTGACCACGAAGCTGACCGGCAAGCGCATTCGCGCGGTGATGCATGCGGGCGGCGATGTGATCATCGATGGACGCACGGACCTGCGCGTCAACGCGGCGCGGTTGGTGAAGCCGGATCTGGGCGCGCGCAACGGCGTGGTGCATGGGATCGACGGCGTGCTGTGGCCGCGCGAAGCGGCGGCGGCGGTGTCAGCGTCTTGAACGGCGCGCCTTTGCGGCGCGCTCCAGTTCGGCGCTGAACCAGGCGAGACCGGCATCCTTTAGCGCTACGGTCGGCGCGACCAATGTCAGCTTGAAATGCGGCAGCTTGATCTCCGGCTCCACGGCGATGATGCCGAACCGCGCGCCGTGCATGGCGACGAAGCTGCGCGGCAGCGCGGAGATGAGATCGGTGTCGGCGAGCGTCGCCAGCGCAAACATGAAGTTCGGCACTGTGAGCGCTACGCGGCGGGCGAGCTTGCGCTTGACGAGCGCGTTGTCGACGAACCCGTAGGCGTCGCCAGTGTCGGAGACGACGAGGTGCTGGGCCGCGCAGTAGCCCTCCAACGTAAGCTTGCGCGCGAGCGGATGCTTGGCGCGGAGCGCGAAGACAAAATCTTCCTCGTAGAGCGCGCGGGTCGTGAAGCGGATGGGGACGTCGTCCGTTGGCATGATGGCGACGTCCATGGCGCGGGATTCGAGTTCGCCGAGTGCATCGCGCCAAGCGAGACCGGGCTCGTGTTCGCCTTGCTTGGGCAAGAGCTGACGGACGGCAATGTCGATGTTTGGAGCGGCGCTTTGCAAGCGCGCGAGCAGCGGCGGCAGGATGACGGCGGAGATGCCGTCGGGCGCGCCGATCACGAAACGCCGCGTGGAGTTCGCTGGATCGAACGGCTTTGCGGTGGCGACCACGCCCCTCACCCGCGCGAGGATGTCGGCGATCTGCGGCGCGAGTGCGTTGGCGCGATCAGTGGGTTCGACGCCCTTTGGGGTTTTGAGGAACAGCGGATCGTCGAGCATGCGGCGGAGGCGCCCGAGGCCGTGGCTGACGGCGGAAGGCGAGAGATTGAGCCGCTCGGCTGCCCGGCCAACGTGGCGAGTGTCGAGCACGGCTTCGAACAGGACGAGCAGGTTGAGGTCGGTCCGGGATAGGTCAGTTTCGTTCAGCATATCGCTGAAATCGTATCATTAGATTCATGAGGCTTGAAGCGCGATGTTGGGGGCCTGGCGGGTTTGCCAGGAGGTTTTTGATGTTTGTGTTGCCCACCCTGTCGCCGGCGTTGTCGCGCCGCGCGGCGCTGACCTTGGGATTGATGCTGCCGTTCGCGGGACGCGCGGCGGCGGACGAAGGAGAGTCTGGAATGAACAGCAATGACGCAGCGCACCTGCGGCGGCGCGCGGCGGAGGCCAACGACGCGTTCGTCGCGGGTGACATGCGGCGCTGGTACGCGCTGGCGAGCCCGATGGGCCGTGATTTCACACTGATGGCGCCGTTCGGCGGCGCGCCGAGCCATGGCTTCGATGGCAGCGATGCACATCTCGATGCGATGGCGCGGCGGTTTACCGGCGGTAGCGCTGCGTTCGAGTTGATCGAAAGCTATGCGACGCCGGACATGGTGGTGATGGCGTTCATCGAGCGGCAGCGCGCGGAAGTTGGCGGCCTGCCGGAGCAAGATTGGTCGTTGCGGGTGACGCAGGTTTATGCGCGGCGCGAGGGCGAATGGGTGATGGTGCATCGCCACGCCGATCCGCTGACGCATCCGCGGGATATGGCTGAGACGGCGGCGCTGGCGCGGGGAGTCAACGCAGCTTCAGACGCTTGATCTCGGCTTTGGAGAGTTGGCGCTTTTCGGAGGCGTAGACGTCTTCGCGGCCGTAGAGTTCGGCGAGGCCGAGCTTGCTCAATTTGGCGCTGCGCACGACGTCGGAGTATGGCGTTTCGATGTAGTTCACGCGGCCATGGCGATCGGTGATGGTTTGACGGCCGATCTTTGCAAGCTTCACTTCCCACCAATCGTTGCCGAAGAGGTGCGCTTGGGTCTTGGCGTCGATGACGCGCATGCGTTCAGCGCGGGCGGCCTCTTCCGCGATGCGCGCGGCGCGGCGAACGGCGGACAGGCGCTTGTATTTGTCGTTCTTGCGCAGCAGGCCGGTGCGCGGGTGGACGTAGTAGAGGCACCAATCTTCGCTCAGGGCGCGCTCGCCGCCAACGTGCGGCGTGACCATCACGGCGCCGGCCTTCATGCGCGTCTTGGTGGCGACGAAATCATCCACGTGCTGGAGGATGTGCTGCTGAACGGTGGAGGTCGGCTTCACGTGTTCGGCGATCTCGGAATAGACCTTGTTCCACGGGCGGCCGACATTCGAGGCGAGATAGCGCTTCAGTGGGTTCAGCGTGTCGCTGAACTGCTTGTTGCGTGGCTCACGGCCTTTGGGCTCGCGGGCGCCCTTCGCTTTGATCGGTTCGCCATCGTCATCCACGAGCGCACGCGAGCGACCGGGGCGCAGACCCGCGACCGCCCGGCCCCGACGAGGCCGCTCCACGATGAGTTTCGACATGTCCTTACGCATGGGGCGCGCGGTTTAGGCGCGCGCCCGCATGGTCGCAAGTGAAAAGTTAGACGCGCGCCGGTCTGCGCTTCAGGCGGCGTGGCGGGCCGGCGTTGGACCAGACGTCGTTGCCTTTGCGGTCGCGACGGTCGCCCTCTTCGCGCGCGCTGCTCGGCGCGTGGCCTTGCTTGGCGTGCGCTTTGCCGTGCGTCTCTGAAGCGTGATGCTTCTTCGGCGCGTGCTTGCGTTGTTGCTGCTGGCCGTTGCGGCCGGCGGGGCCTTTCGGGCGGACTGGGCGGTCGTCCGCGCGCGGAGCGCGGAGCGACATGTCGGTTTCCATCACGGGCACCGGTTGCTTGGTCAGGCGCTCGATGTCCTTCAGGTATGCGCGTTCGTCGGGCGCGCAGAAGGAAATCGCGATGCCGTCCGTACCGGCGCGCGCGGTGCGGCCGATGCGGTGGACGTATTGCTCCGGCACGTTGGGCAGATCGAAGTTGATGACGTGTGTGATGTCATCGACGTCGATGCCGCGGGCGGCGACTTCGGTGGCGACCAGGATGCGGGTCTTACCACGCTTGAAGTCGTCCAGCGCACGGGTGCGTTGGCCTTGGCTTTTGTTGCCGTGGATGGCGCCGGTGTTGAAACCCGCGCTTTCCAGCTTATTGGCGACGCGGTCAGCGCCGTGCTTGGTGCGGGCGAACACCAGCGCGCGCTTCATGCCCTTGTCGGCGAGCATGGCGTGCAGCAGGTCCTGCTTCTTCGACTGATCGACGTGGACAACAACTTGTTGGACGCGCTCGGCGGTGGTCGATTGCGGCGCAACCGAGATTTTTTCCGGGCGATCCAGGAATTGCGCGGCGAGTTCTTCGATCGCCGGCGGCATGGTGGCGGAGAAGAACAGTGTTTGGCGCGCACGCGGCAGGATGGTCGCGATTTTGCGCAGGTCGTGGATGAAGCCCATGTCCATCATGTGATCGGCTTCGTCGAGGACGAGAATTTCAACCTTGTCGAGACGGATCGAGCGCTGGCTGACGTGGTCAAGCAGACGGCCCGGCGTGGCGACGAGGATATCGACGCCGCGGAACATGGCTTGCTTTTGCTTGTGCATCGACGCGCCGCCGAAGACGACGGTGGTCGAGAGGCCGAGGAATTTGCCGTAGGCGCGGAAGCTGTCGCCGATTTGGGCGGCGAGTTCGCGCGTTGGGGCGAGCACCAAAGTACGGCACGACTTTTCGCCCGCGTGTTTGCGGTTCTGATGCAGGCGATCGAGGATCGGCAGCGCGAACGCCGCGGTCTTGCCGGTGCCGGTTTGGGCCAGACCGATCAGGTCGCGGCCCTTCTGCACGATCGGCAGCGCCTGGATCTGGATCGGAGTTGGAGTGGTGTAGCCCTCGGCCTCAAGCGCCTTCAGGATCGGCGCGGAAACGCCGAGGTCTTGGAATGTGATCACGTAAAAACTTTCGAGCCGGCACGCGTCATCGCGTGGGCCCTGTCAGGTCTGGAACGATGCGACGGCGAAGAAAGGCGGCGAGCTAGCTATTTAGCGCTCAAAGCCGAACGTCGATGGTGGCGTTCCGTGGGACCGCGTTCGCCGGCTCTCTTTGGCCAGGAACGGTCGCTGAGGCGGGATATCGGGGGAAAAGGCTAAGAAGTCAATAAGACAGAACGGATAGCTGCCCCGCTTTGGGCCGGCTTTGCGACGTTTCAAGCGCAAAGCGGGGAAGCTTCGCGCTATCCGAGCGTAGAGACTTCGCAGCGCCGCAAGCGCGAGCGGGTCGCATGAGGCGCAGGTCTCGTCGAGGTTAACCCGACCGTCACGGGCCGAGCGGCGCCTGCGGGCACCATGATGACGCCCCTACCTGACTCCCACACGACCGGAAGATCCTGCGTCCCGGCGCCCGACAACGAGCCGTTCGCCGCCGCAATGCGCGCGCTCCACGTGACGACTTCGCGGCTCAAGTCGCAGATGATCAGATAGCGCGTGCTCGCCGCTGCTCGAAAGTTGAGAGCGATCCAAGCGTTCTCACTGAACGAGATGTGGTCCCTGCCCCAGTCCATCTGCCCCTCCATCACGGAGGCGGTCATGACCAGTTGGCCGTTGTTGAAGCTGGGGGCCATCGGCGTGACCCAGGCAGTGCCGCTAATGGCCGCATTTGGTCCTGCAAGGCGGCGCGCGATCTCGGCTCTCGATTGAGTCGTGATTTCCGCCAGCGCCGGCGTAACGGGCGTTACCCCCGTCGGACGCTGAAGAACTTGCGCGTTTGCAGACACGGTCAAAGCCGCCGCTGCGCAAAGGCAGGCCAAAATCGTGCGAATGCCGAGCTTCGTCATCGCGCCGCTCCTGTGTGAAATTTCGCCCTCGCATGCGAACTATGGCGCGGCTTCCGGGGCCCGGCAAGCGGGTACGGTCAAGCCAAATCGAGCTGATGAAGCGCAATGATTCCGAAGGGGTTTTAGCGGGATCGCTCAACCGCAACGCTCACCAAGGCATTGCGCGATGGGCCAGCGCTTAAGCGCTCGCGCCGTAGGGCGCGGAGAGCGTGAAGCGGGCGCCGGGCGGGCTTTCGATGTTGAGCTTAGCGCCGATCTTCGCGGCCATCATGCGCACGAGCTTCATGCCGTAGCCGCCGGCTTTGTCATGATCAGCAGGCAGGCCCGCGCCATCGTCGGCGACGACGACGCGCAGTTCGCCATCCACGCATTTCAGCTCGACGTGGACAGTGCCGCTGCGGTCTGCCGGGAAAGCATGGCGGAGTGCGTTGACGACCAATTCGTTCACCGCCAGCACAACGGGCTGCGCCACTGCGATCGGGGCTTCGAGCGGCTCAACGTTGACGATGACCTTCACCCGGATCGGATCGCCGGCCATGGCGTGCAAAGTCAGGCACATGGTCTCAACCAGCGCGCCGAGATTCACTTTGTTGGAGCTGCCATTGAGCTGCAGCGCGTCGTGCATGCGCGCGATGGCTTGAACGCGGGCGGTGGCGGCGTGGAGAGCGGCGCGCGCGGTCTCGCTGGTCTCACGGCGCTCCTGCATGCCCATCAGGCTGGCGACGATCTGGAGGCTGTTCTTGATGCGGTGATCGCCCTCGCGCAGCGCGAGTTCGTGCCGAGAGGCCAGTTCTTTCGCCTCAGCGCAAAGCCGGCGCAGCCGGGCGTTTTCGACCAGCAGCGCCTTGACGCCGTACGAACTGCCAGGTGGCGGCGCGTCTAGTTCCAAGCAACTCTCACTCACGGCCTTTTTCCCTTAGCCGAGGGAACAAAAGACTCATTTCGCACGCGAGTCTGTGCGCGAACCGACTCATTACCGAATTTCTTTGTAATTTCGGCTCTAGCTGAGCGGGACGGCGGCAGGCTTTGTGTCGAGAGGGTGTTCGCCAAACAGCGCGCGATATTCGCTCGCCACCGCCCCGTAGCACTCGCAAGCCGCGTTCTCGAGGCCGACCCGGTCGAGGATGGTGATCCGGCCGTGCTGATAGCGGATGACGCCGGCCTTTTGCAGCGTGCTCGCGGCAATACTGACGGTGGAACGGCGGACGCCCAACATGACGGCGATAAGATCCTGGGTGAGCGATAATTCTGCGACATCGCTGCGATCGTGCGCGGCGAGCAGCCAGCGGGCGAGGCGCTGGCCCAGTTCATGGTGCGCATTGCAGGCGGCGGTTTGCGCCACCTGGACGTGGAAGACATGGGTGTAGCGCAGCAAGAGATCGCGCAGGTGCGGCGCTTGCGCGGAGACGTCCTTCAAGGCGGACGCGGTCATGCGATACGCCGCGCCTGGGGTCTGGCACATCGTCTCGCTGTATGAATTTGTGGCGCCAAGCACGACTGAAACGCCGGCTACGCCTTCCGCGCCGATTAGGCCGATCTCCAGCGGGGCGCCGTCGGAAAGCATTGTGAGCACGGAGATGAAGCCGTTTTCGACGAAGTAGATGCTCTCGATCGGCTCGCCGGCGCGGTGAAGCGATTGGCCCAGCGTGAGGTCTACGCGGTGCAGTTTCTCAGCAATGAGTTTGAATTCCCCAGCCGGCAAGGCCGCGAGTATCCTGTTTCGGGTAACGGCTTGAATGGGGTGAGGCACATGGAGCTCCCGCAGGCGGGAGCACGAGCATCTCTCAGCCGGCCCTGCGCCAAAACGGGAGGGACCGATGGTGGTACAATGCACCAAACCGTGGAATGGGGCCAGTAGAAGCGCGGGAAATCGAACAAAGCCACGCTTGGTGGACGAGTTGCGCACCTTAGGGGCAATTACTGGGCGCCGATGTGTACGCCATCGCGCCGCGCACGAGACGCCGGACAGCGAAACGGCCTCCCTGATGCACCAGAAGACCGTTCGCGTTGCAGGGTAGAAGAAGCCCCCCGGCTCCATCGACGTGACTAGATTTGGGGCCACGCGCGGTCGGTACGGCGCCGCACATGGCTGGTCGAAAGCTGCAGATAACTTCCGCGACGCGTCCGTGCGGCGCCGAACAGACACAGGCTAAGTGCGGTGCAAATGTTGGCGGCGGCGCTGGGGACCCGCTTCCTCCGCATCAGCCGGCGCCATCTCGAGCGGCTTCCTCATCGCCGGGGGAGCCGTTTTCGTGTCAGGCGCGCAAAAGCCGCTCCGGACACTACTCCGAAACGGCCTTCACTTCCCTGCAGATCTGTTAGCGCGTGTTGTTCAGGATCACTGCGGTGATCAGACCGCCCGCGATGGCTGCGAGCAGAAGGTCGCCGCTGTCGTTGCGAACCCAATGTTGCCCACGCGGCGGCGCGCGCAGGCGACGATCTGTTCGGTAATCCACTTCGGAATACCGATCCTCGTAATAGCCCAGGCGTTGGCCACGCTGCCAAGGCTGATAGCCGTAAACAACATCATCGCGGTCGTAGCGGCCTTGAGGCGGCGGACCGAAAGTCCACTGATTGTCACGATAGTAGCCGTTGTGCCGGCGATCGTCCCAACGCGAGTCGTTGCGTGCGTCGCGCCATGACTGGCGGCGATCGCGCGGTTCGTTGCCGCTGACCACGACCTGCATGATGCGGCCCGAGCGGTTGATGAGCAGGTAGTCGCCGCGATCATCGACCACCCAGCGCAAGCCACGCGGTGGGCGGCGCAATTGCGCACGGCGATAATCCACTTGCTCGAAGCGGCTGCCATAATAGCCGAGCGATTGGCCTACCGCCCAAGGGCGATACCCCAGCTCAAAATCCGCGCGTCCGTAGCGATCCGCTGAAGGCGGGCCGTAGGTCCAGCGGCCGTTTTGATAGTAGCCGTTGTGACGGTCGTCGTCCCAGCGGGACTCGCGGTTGTCGTCTCGCCAGGATTCGCGGCGGTCGCGGTGATCGCCGCGGCGGGCGTCTTCGCGGTCGTCGTCGCGGTCTTGCGCCTGCCGGTTTGGGCCTTGGTATTGCGCGTGCTGGACCATTTGGTCGTTGCGCAGCAGATCTTGCTGAGCGGACGCCGCACTGATCGCGAGCGGGCTCGCGAGCGCCATCGTCGCGGCAGCGGCGAAAAGAGTACTCTTTTTCATTGGGGGGATTCTTTCTAACGTCGCTCAACGTTTGAGATGGCGTTAGGGGGCCGTTGCTGAACGCATGTCAGTCCGTACGGCGTCGCACACTTTGCGTGGGCGACTTCGCTTGCAACGCCGTTGCAGTTTTCGTGCGGCGCCGAACAGACAGCAACCAAGGCCGGTGCAACATTGGTCGCGGCGCTGGAGAACACCTCCCCCACACCCGTGACCCGACGCCCCGCTACGACGGCTCCCTCACCGCCGAGGGGGCCGTTTTTGCAGCAAATTTGTGCAGGCAGCAGACTTCGCGCCTCCCCGCCATTGACGACGCCGCAGGCAGCGCCACTAGCTCCCTTCCGGCATGAAGCAGAATCCCGACATCAAATTCCTCGGCCGCGTGCTGGGCGATGTGATCCGCACCTACGCCGGTGACGACGTGTTTCGCCGGATCGAGTATATTCGCGCCGCGTCGGTGGATCGGCATCGCGGCGGCGATGCGGGCGCGATCGATCTTGGGCTGGGCGCGCTCGACCTCGATGAGACGCTGTCGTTCGTCCATAGCTTTATGCTGTTCTCCATGCTGGCGAACTTGGCGGAAGATCGCCAGGGTGTGGCGACGGAACCCGGTGCGGACATCGCGCAGGCGATTGCCAAACTTGAGAGCGAAGGCATTTCGCGCGAACGGGCCTTGGCGCTGGCGGAGTGCGCGCTGGTGACGCCTGTGCTGACGGCGCATCCGACTGAAGTGCGCCGCAAGAGCATCATCGATCATCGCAACGAGATCGCGGCGCTGATGAAGCTGCGCGATGCGGGCCGCCTAGAGACCGACGGCGGAGACTTGCTGGAGCGCGCGATCCAGCGCCAGGTCGCGTTGCTGTGGCAGACGCGGCCGCTGCGACACGAGCGGCTTTATGTCAGCGACGAGGTGGAGACGGCGCTCGCCTACTTCCGGGAGTCGTTTCTGCCGGTGCTACCGGCGCTCTATGCACGCTGGCATCGTGCGTTCGGGGCGCGGCCGCCCTCTTTCTTGCGGTTGGGAAGTTGGATCGGCGGCGATCGCGACGGCAATCCGAACGTCACGGCGGAGACGCTGGAGTATGCGCTGGCGCGTGCGTCGGAGACAGTGATCGAGAGCTATCTCGATCAGCTGCATCAGCTTGGCGCCGATCTTTCGATTTCGTCGGAGCTGGCGAGCGTGACGCCGGAGCTGGCGGCGCTGGCGGAAGCAAGCGGCGACGCGGGCAAGGCGCGAGAGGATGAGCCATACCGGCGTGCGATTGCGGGCGTGTATGCGCGGCTGGCGGCGAACTTTGTTGCGGTGACAGGGCGCGAGCCGCCGCGACGGGCGCGGTTCGCGGGCGAAGCCTACGCGAGCGCGGACGCGTTTCGGCGCGATCTCGATGTGATCCAGGCGGCGTTGAGCGCGGATGGCGATGGCGGGTTGGGTCGCGGCGGCGCGATTGGGCGGCTGATCCGCAGCGTTGAAGTGTGCGGGTTTCATCTCGCGACGCTGGACCTGCGGCAGAACGCGGACGTGCATGAGCGCGTGGTGGCGGAGCTGCTGAAGAGCGCGGGGGTTGAGGCGGATTATCTCGCGCTGGATGAAGCGAAACGCGCTGCGTTGTTGCGGCGTGAGTTGGCGGGGAAAAGACTGCTCTCGTTTCCAGACGCGGTGTATGGTGACGAGACGACATCGGAATTGGCCATCCTGTGCAGCACCGCGGCGGCGCATGCGCGTTATGGCGCTCAGTGCATCACGAATTATGTGATCTCGAAGGCGGCCAGCGTGTCGGACATGCTGGAAGTGTATGTGCTGCTGAAGGAGGTAGGGCTCTTCCATCCCGGCGATGCGCCCGCCTGCCCCATCATGGCCGTGCCGCTGTTTGAAACGATCGACGACCTGGAGCGCGCAACGGCGATCATTGGCGCGTACTTCGCGCTGCCGGAGTTCGCCGCGATGACCAACGCGCGCGGGCATCAGGAGGTGATGGTTGGGTATTCGGATAGCAACAAGGACGGCGGCTATCTGACTTCGGTGTGGAGTTTGCACGAGACGAGTGCCGCGTTGGCGCCGGTATTCGAAAGGGCCTGCGTGGCGTTGCAGCTCTTTCACGGGCGCGGTGGCGCGGTGGGGCGCGGCGGTGGGTCGTCGTTCGCCGCGATCCGGGCGCAGCCGAGCGGCACAGTGAACGGACGCATCCGCATCACCGAGCAAGGCGAGATGATCGCGGCGAAGTACGGCACGCGCGAAAGTGCAGCGGCGAATTTGGAAGCGATGGCGTCGGCGACGTTGTTGGCCTCGCTAGAGCCACCGGCGTTGAGCGTGAAGGACGCGAAGCGCTTCGCAGCGGCGATGGATGCGATCTCGGCGACGGCGTTCACCGCCTATCGCGGGCTGGTGTACGAGACGGCGGGGTTCAAGGATTTTTTCCGCCAGATCACGCCGATCTCGGAGATTGCCGATCTGAAAATCGGCTCGCGGCCGGCGAGCCGGACGAAATCGGATCGCATCGAGGATTTGCGCGCGATCCCGTGGGTGTTTTCGTGGGCGCAGGCGCGGATCATGTTGCCCGGATGGTATGGCGCGGGACGTGGGCTGTCGGCGTTCGAGGATCAGAAGCTGTTGCGCGACATGGCGGCGGCATGGCCGTTCCTGGCGACGACGCTGGCGAATTTGGAAATGGTGCTGGCGAAATCGGATATGGGCATCGCGGCGGAGTATTTGCGCCTGGTGGAAAGCAAGGGGGGCAAGGCGATCTTTGAAACGATCCGCGGCGCTTGGACTGAGACCCACGATGCGGTGCTGGCGGTGACGGGGCAGTCGCGTTTGCTGGAGCGGCAGCCGGCGTTGGCGGAGTCGATTCAGTTGCGGTTGCCGTATATTGAGCCGCTGAATCTGCTGCAGGTGGAGCTGATCAAACGCCGGCGCGCGGGCGAGGACGATCCGCGCATTCACGAAGGCATTCAGCTATCGATCAATGCGATCGCGACGGCGTTGCGGAATAGCGGCTAGGGACGCGAGGCGCCTAAGGATTGGGCGGTTGGCGGCAGGGCGACGCGAAAGCGCGCCCTGCCCTGGACGCGGCGCGGCGACGCCCTTCAGGTTCGGGCTGGGAGTCGAGCCGGTGCGGTCTGCCGAAGAGTTTTGTGAGGGCTTGCCTGTCGTGGCGTTCGCGGCAGGCGACGTGCTGCTCGGCGAAGGCGCGTTGACGGGGCGGCTTTATGTGCTGCTCGACGGCGCCGTCGAGGTGCTGAAGGGTGAGTTGCAGATCAACGTTGTCGCCGATCGCGGCGCGATCTTTGGCGACATGTCGGCGCTCTTGGGCATTCCGCACATGGCGACGGTGCGCGCGGACGGTGCGTGCCGCGCCTATGTGGCGGAGGATGGCGTGGCCTTCCTGCAGGCCAATCCGGAACTCTCCTTCGTTCTGGCGAAGCTGTTGGCGCATCGCCTCTACGGCGTGACCGCGTATCTCGCAGACCTGAAGCTGCAGTTTGAAGACCAGGCCAATCATCTGGGCATGGTCGACGACATTCTGGAAACGCTGCTGCACGAGCAGAACAACACGTTCACGCCAGGCTCGGACCGAGAGCCGGACTACTGAGCCAAGCTGGCGCGATTTCGAGCGATTGAAGCGGACGTGTCAGCGGCAAGTCGAGGCGCGCGAGTTCGGCGCCGGCGAGCGAGAACCACGCGGCTTCGCGCACTTGGGTGTCGATGGCAATGTGTGTGGGCGTCGGGCCGATTTGGCGGCCGGAATTGAACACCCAGCTCGCGCCAATACGATCGGCCCAGGAGCCGTCGCGTTTGAACGGCGCTTCGTGGATGTGGCCCGTGAGCACGAGATCGGGCGCGTGGGTTTCGATCCAAGCGCTGAGATCGGCGTCGCCGAAATGTTCGCGACCAGTCCAGCTTGTCGGCGAGTCCGCAGGCGGAGCGTGATAGACCCAAATCCATTGTTTGCCGGCGCGTTTGGCGGCGTCGCGCTGCAGCAGCGCGCTGACCGCTTCGCGCACGACGGGGCCGTCCCACCACGGGCAGATCGTGATCAGTGCGCCGTTGGCTTCGATTGTGTCGCCATCGGCGGCGATGCCGAGCTGCCGCACGCGGTTCATCCAGGCGGCGACCTTCTCGCCGGCGCCGTCGCGCGTATCGAGGTCGTGATTGCCGGAGGAAACGACGACGCGGGTGAGCGGCGCGAGACGGCGCAGGTATTTCAGGATCACCGTGACCTGCACGCTGCCGCTGAGTTGCCCGGCGATATCGACATGATCGCCGGCGAGCACGACGACGTCGAAACTGGGCGCGTTAGCGACGACCCAGTCGAACTGCTTCAAGGCGTAGTGCAGATCGGAGACGAGCAGGATTTTCAGGCGTGGCTCCGCGGTGCGCGTGACTCGCAGTCGATCACGCGCGGGGCGGCGGCGCGCGAGAATTGCGGAAGTCAGCGTCGGCGAAGCGCGGACGCGCAAGAATTGATCAAACGCCCACGGATTGATCAGGCCGCGGGTTCCTCGACGAAGCCCTTCCAGGTGCGCATATATTGAACGAAGGCTGGGCCTAAACCCTCTTCGTGCAAGTACGCTTCGCTAACGGGTGTGGCGATGGCGGTGAAATTTGCGTCGCTCGCGGCGCGCTTTGGGAAATCGTGGTGCAGGATGGCGGCGCGGCCGAGGACGGGAAAGTCGAAGCCCATGGCGATGACGTCGCGCGCATCTTGCGCCGACATGATCTTGCCGGCGGCGCCGAGACGCGTGCCGTTGCGATCGAGCTCGGTGAAATAGGAGGCGAGCGTGCGGCCTTGGTAGGCTTCGTCGTTTGGTTCTTTGCGGACGTCCCAGAGCGACATGTCGATGTAATCGATCTTGGCTTCGCGCATCAGGCGCTGGGCGAGATCGCGGATTTCGGGGAGCTGGATGCCCCAGCGCTCCGGTGAGAGGCGGACGCCGAGCGAGAAGCCGGACTTGGTGGCAGCGCGGACGCCGTCGATGCATTCGTTGAGAAAGCGCGCGCGGTTTTCGGGTGAGCCGCCGTATTCATCCTCGCGGCGGTTGAGTTCGGGGCTGAGGAACGAGCAGATCAGATAGCCGTGAGCGCCGTGAAGTTCGACGCCGTCGAAGCCGGCGCGTTCGGCGCGCTGAGCAGCGGCGATGAAGTGATCGCGGGAGGCGCGGACTTCGTCGAGCGTCATGGCTTCGGCGTTGAGTTTTTCGTCGGCCGACGGCGCCTTATGGCCTTTCATCGCGCGAAGGCCACCATGGTGCAATTGCGCGACGGCGTGGCTGACATGCTCTTTAATGGTGCGCGCGAGGCGCGTGATGCCTTGGAGGTGCTTCTCGTCGTGAAAGCCGAGTTGGCCGGGAAAGCCGACGCCGCTTTCTTGCACGGACGCGGCGCAGGTCATGGTGAGCGCGAAACCGCCTTCGGCGCGCATGGTGAGCCAGCGGAATTCGTCGTCGCTCAAGACGCCGTCGGCGTGGCTTTGCAGGTTGGTGAGCGGCGAGAGGATGAAGCGGTTCTTCAGCGTGGCGCCGGAGCGGAGCTGAAGCGGATCGGTGAGTTGAGCCATCGCGAACAAGATAAGGGGGCGCGCGGGAAGCGCACCCCCTCACCTGACGTCAGTATTGAACTTAGCTGCTGGCGCCGCCGAGCGTGTGCAGGCGCGATGATACGATGCCGGCGATGATCACAGCCGCGTAGCAGGCGAACATCAGCGCCGAGAACGACGGGCCAAGCGCCGGATCGAGGTTCGGGAAAACGAACTGGAAGCTGTTGATCTCGTAGACGCCGATGATGAGGCCAGGCACCGCGAAGATCGAGGCGGCTTCGGCGCGATCCGAGGGATCGACCTTGAACAGCTTCAGCAGCGCGAACGTCAGTGCGAACATAATGAAGGGCAAGGTCATGAAGAGCCACGAGATGCTGCCTGACGGGCCGGTGGTGAAGAAGTCCTCGCCGACAAAACGGAACGCCAGCGTGACCACCAGCCAGAGAACGAAACCGACAATCATCCAACGCGCGATCATGAGTACACCCCTGTCCTTAGACCAGCGCTTACGGTTACGCGGGTTGGCAGGCGGTGGCAACGTGGTTGCGTCTTGTTGCGCGTGCGAAGCTAACCGGGCGCGTGAATTTCGCGTGGCGCGATAGGGGGCGCCGGTAACGAGAGCCCTCGCCCCAGGTCAGGCCGTGCCGCGCACGGGTTCGAAGACGGGGCGGGCGATCAAGACGCCGCCGAAATGGCGACGAGAAGCACCCAAATTGCCATGGCAATGACGATGAGCGAGCCCACTGAATAGAACACGGCGCGGACTTCGTGGCGCTGCGCTGTCGAGTACACGATCGTGTGTAGAAGGCGCGCCGCGACGAAGCCGTACATGAGCCACTGCGCGGCGAGTGGGGGTGCGATGGCGACGAAGATCAAGCCTATCGCCAGGAAGGCCGGGATGTTTTCGAGATCGTTGCGGTGGATGCGGCGCGAGCGATCGACGTCCTCCAGTGGCTGAAGCTGTTCGGGACGCGGATTGCGGTTGGCGGGGCCAGGTTTGATGTCTTCGGGGTTCACCAGGCCGGCATCGTTCTTGATCATGCGCGCGACTGTGATCCAGCCTTGCAGCATGATCTTCAAAACCATGATGGAGGCCGCGATGGCGTACGTGACGAACACTGGGTTCGCCAAAGTGAACTGATCCATGTCGTACCTCGATGCAAAAAGGGCCGCCCGAAGGCGGCCCTTTCCGACTTTATGCTGCGGCCTTCTGCTTTGCGCCGAAGCGGTCGTAAAACGTCTCGCCTTTGGCGGCCATGTCGCGCAGCAATTTGTTCGGGCGGAAGCGTTCGCCGTAGGTGTCGGCGAGGCGGTCGGCTTCTTCGACGAATTTCTTCGTTCCCCAGAACAGGTCGATGTAGCTGATGCAGCCGCCGCTATATGGCGCGAAACCCCAGGCGAGGATCGAGCCGACGTCGGCGTCGCGCGGATCGGTGATGACACCTTCTTCGAAACAGCGCGCGACTTCGATGCATTGGCGGAAGAGATAGCGCTTGGTGAGCTCCGTCTTGAGCTCCGGCGGGCACTCTTTGACTTTCACTTCGACGCGCTCGGAGATGCCGGGCCAGATGCGAGTCGGTTTGCCGTCCTCGCCGTACTCGTAGTAGCCCTTGCCGGCTTTGCGACCGACGCGGCCCTTGTCCTCAACGATCCACGACAACATCGCGGCGCGCGGATCCTTCTTGTAGTCCTGCTGCGTCAGCTCGGCGTTAGTCTTGCCGATCTTCAGCGCGGTATCAAGGCCGACAGAGTCGGAGACTTCGAGCGGGCCCATCGGCATGCCGCATTGGCGGCCAACGTTTTCGATGATCGCCGGCGCTATGCCTTCCATCAGCATCTCGACGCCTTCGGCCGGATAGGTGCCGAAGCAGCGCGAGGTGTAGAAGCCGCGGAAGTCGTTCACGGTGATCGGCGTCTTCTTGATCTTGATGACGTAGTCGATCGCCTTGGCTTGGGTTTCTGCGGTGGTTTCCTTGCCCATGATCAGTTCGACGAGACCCATGCGCTCGACCGGCGAAAAGAAGTGGATGCCGATGAAGTTCTTTGGGCGCGCCGAAGCTTCGGCGAGACCGGTGATCGGCAGCGTCGAGGTGTTGGAGCCGAACACGGCGTTTTCGCCGAGGAAGGCTTCGGCCTTCTTGGTGACTTCCGCTTTCAGCGCGACATTCTCGAACACGGCTTCGACAACAAGGTCGGCGCCTTTGATCAGCGAATAATCGGTCGAGGGCGTGATCAGCGCGAGCAGCGCGTCGCCCTTCTCCTTAGTGATCTTGCCACGCGAGACGTCCTTGTCGACGATGCGTTGTGAGTAGGCCTTGCCTTTGTCGGCGCCTTCTTGATTGACATCGAGCAGGATGGTTTCGATACCGGCCTTGGCTTGCACGTAGGCGATGCCGGCGCCCATGAGGCCAGCGCCGATCACGGCGACTTTCTTGATGTCGTAGGTCGGGATGCCTTCGGGGCGGTTTCCGCCTTTGCCGAGCGCCTGCATGTTCACGAACAGCGAACGCACCATGCCTTTGGCTTGCGGCGTGTTGGCGGTCTTAATGAAGTAGCGGCTCTCAATGCGGAGCGCCGCGTCGATCGGCACCTGCATGCCTTCGTAGATGCACGAGAGAATGTTGCGCTGCGCCGGATAGTTGAGGTTGGTTTGCTTCGAGACCATGGCGTTGCCGCCGACAGCAGCCATGGCGCCGGCCGGCGTGAACGGGCCGTCTTTGACTCTGTAGCCTTTGACATCCCACGGCGCGATCGACTTCGGGTTCGGGCCTTTGGCGTAGTCCCACGGTAGCGTCGACTTCACCCAAGCGGTCGCGGCTTCGACCGTCTTACCGGCCGGAACGACTTCGTTGATGAAGCCGAGACCCTTGGCCTCTTGCGGTGACTTGTCAGCGCCTTGCAGGATCATCATCGCGGCGTTCTGCACACCGATCAGGCGCGGCAGACGCTGCGTGCCGCCAGCGCCAGGCAGCAAGCCGACCTTGGACTCCGGCAGGCCGAGTTTGATCTTCGGATTGTCAGCGGCGACGCGGTAATGGCCGGCGAGCGCGAATTCGAGGCCGCCGCCGAGTGCCAGACCTTCGAGCGCGAAGGCGACCGGTTTGCCGCAGGTTTCGAGGTTGCGATAGAGCGTGTTCAAGCCAAAGCCGCGCTCGAACTGGGTACGGAGCTTTTCTTCTTCGGTCTTCGGCGCGGACGAGCCGCCGACGCCGCGCTCGTTCATTTCGCCGAGATCGGCGCCGGCGCAGAAGCCGGAGGTCTTGCCCGAGGTGATGACCACGCCCTTGATGGCGTCGTCCTTCCTGATCTTGTCGTTCAGCTCGATGAGATCACGGATCACGCTCGCGGTGATCGTGTTCATGGAGCGGCCCGGCACGTCGAACGTGACGAGTGCGATGCCGTCGCTGTCGACGTCGATCTTGAAGTTTTCCATCGGACCTACCCTTCGTGCTTTTCGTTGTTATTCAGCGGACGTTTGAAATCGAATTGCGCACGGTGTCGTGCTTGGTTCGCATGACAGCGGCCACCAATGCGTACTGGCGGCTTTCGTTCTGCATTTTTTCCTGCAAAGCGAGATATTGCATGCTGAAGCTCATGCTTTGCTCTTGCATGCGCGCCAATTCCGTTTCGAGCCCCGCTACGTTTTCGCCGCGCGAGCGACGCAACGCGATCTCAGCTCGCGTTGCGTCGCCCACGGCCTGCATGTAGGTGCGGTCGGCCGCGAACACGGCAGCCCAGCGCTGATCGGCGGTTTGCTGCAGGCCACTCGCCGCACGCAGTTGCGGCGCGGGCCGCAGCGTTTGCGCGGCAGCGGTGCTCATCAGCACCACTGCCGCCGCGACGAGAGCCAGCGCGCGCATCAGTTCACCCGTTCGATCACGGTTGCGGTGCCCATGCCGGCGCCGATGCAGAGCGTGATGAGCGCGCGTTCCTTGTCGGCGCGTTCGAGTTCATCGACCATGGTGCCGAGGATCATTGCGCCAGTTGCGCCGATGGGGTGACCCATCGCGATGGCGCCGCCATTGACGTTGACCTTCTCCATGTCGAGATCGAGCGCTTGCACCCAGCGCAGCACGACCGCGGCGAAAGCTTCGTTGAGCTCCCAAAGGTCGATGTCCTGCTTGGTGAGGCCGAGCTTCTTCATCAGCTTTTGCGTCACGAACTCCGGACCCGTGAGCATGATCGAAGGCTCGGAGCCGATCGACGCGCCGCCGAGAATGCGCGCCCGCGGCTTCAGGCCGAGTTGCTCGCCCATTTCCTTCGAGCCGATCAGAACGCCCGCGGCGCCATCGACGATGCCGGACGAATTGCCGGCGTGGTGGACGTGATCGATCTTTTCGATTTCCGGATAGCGCTGCTGAATGACAGCATTGAAACCAGGCATCACTTCGCCCTGCGTCTTGAAGCTGGGCTCAAGCGCGCCGAGCGATTGCAGCGTGGTTTCCGGGCGCATGAATTCGTCGCGGTCGAGCAGCGTGAGACCGAGCTGGTCTTTCACCGGCACGATCGACTTCTTGAAGCGGCCTTCTTTCCACGCGCGCGCGGCACGTTGCTGGCTTTGCACCGCGAAGGTGTCGAGATCGGTGCGCGAGAAGCCGTACTTGGTGGCGATGGCGTCAGCGGAGACGCCTTGCGGGGTGAAGTAGGATTTCATCGCGATCGATGGGTCAGTGGCCCAGGAGCCGCCGGTCGAGCCCATCGGCACGCGGCTCATGGACTCGCAGCCGCCGCCGATGGCGAGTTCGGCTTCGCCGGATTTCACTTTCGCGGCGGCGATGTTGCAGGCTTCCAAGCCCGAGGCGCAGAAGCGCTCGACCTGAATGCCGGCGACGGTTTCGGCGTAACCAGCGTTCAGCACGGCGATGCGCGGAAGGTTGCCGCCTTGCTCGCCGATCGGCGACAGCACGCCCATGACGACGTCATCGACCTTCGAGGTGTCGAGATTGTTGCGGTCGCGGAGGGCTTCGAGCACTTGCGTCGCCAATTGCAGCGACGTTTGCTCGTGCAGTGAGCCGTTTGCTTTGCCTTTGCCGCGCGGCGTGCGAACCGCGTCATAGATATAGGCTTCAGCCATAGTGTTCACTCCAACTTGACGAGCGCGCGCTCGCGCCGCCTTCGCACCCTGCATGGGACCGGAGTCGTCCCTGGCGTTGCCGCCTACTCCGCTGACCGCTGCCGCCGGGCCGGCGACAGCGCGGCAAATTTAGTTCGCCTCTCCACCCGCAATGGCGATGTCGCCGCGGAAGGAATTGGCGATGAAACAGGCTTCGTGCGACTTGTGATGCAGCTCGCGGACTTCTTCCGGGGTCGGCTGCTTGGCACCGCTCCAGGAGATTTCCGGGTTGAGTCTCACTTGGGTGACGGCCATGCGGCCGCGATCGTCCTTGCCCATGACGCCTTCGGCGACGTCGACGTAGGAGTCGATCACGTATCCAGCGCGGCGCGCGAAATCGAGCACGAACAGCATGTGGCACGTCGAGAGCGACGCCACGAGCATTTCTTCGGGATCGACCGCGTCTTCGCGTGAGAGCGGAAGCTTGACGACATGCGGTGAGGATGAGCCCGGCATGGTGACGCCGCCGTCGAACGAGATTTCGTGGGCGCGCGAGTATTGGCCGTCGGTGAAGACGGCGTCGCCGCGTTCCCAGATAACGGTGGCGGTATAGTTGGTCATGCCTCGCTCCAGTTTCTTCCCCCGCTTGCGGGGGAGGCAGGCGGCGAAGCCGCCGGAGGGGGCAACCGCTGCGCGATTGTTTGCCAAACGCCATCCATGTTCTCGAACACGTCGAGGTTCGTGACACGGACGACGCGCCAGCCGGCGTTCTCCAGAAATGCTGTTCGCTTGGCGTCGTGCGCTAGCTCTTCCGGCGTCCAGTGCGTTGCGCCGTCGACTTCGAGCACTAGGCGCTCGCTGACGCAGGCGAAGTCGGCGATGTACGGACCGATCGGGTGTTGCCGGCGAAACTTGTGGCCGTTCAGCGCCCGCTTGCGGAGGAATGTCCAAAGCACGACTTCGGCTTCCGTCATCTCCTTGCGGAGACGACGGGCGAATTGGCGCGAGCGTGCTTCGCCTCTTCTCATAGCGCCACCCCCTCAGTCATCGCGCTGCGCGCGCTGACAGCTCCCCCGTAAACGGGTGAGCAAACCGATGGCGCCAATCCGCGCATCAGAACTGCTCCGCGCTGAGCGCCATCACCGGGTCGGCGCCGGACTTCAGCTTCGCCAAGTGTGCGCCAGCGTCCGGCGTCATGCGAGCGAGGAAGTAGCGGCCGGTGGCGAGCTTGGTGTCGTAGTACGGATCGGCGGCGCCGCCGTTCTTCTTGGCGGCGAGTGCGGCTTTGGCTTGCAGCGCCCACATATAAGTGAGCGCGGTGATGCCGAAGAGATTGAGGAAATCGTGGGAGGCAGCGCCCGCGTTGTCGAAGTTCGACATGCCGTTTTGCATCAGCCACATGGCGCCGTCTTGCATCTGGGCTTTGGTTGAGCGCAGTGCGTCAGTGAAGGACTTCAGCTCAGCGTCGGCTTCGTTGGCTTCGCACCATTCGTCGATCTCCTTGAAGAACGCGAACAGAGCGCGGCCGCCATTGGCGCCGAGCTTGCGGCCGACCAGATCGAGCGCCTGGATGCCGTTGGCGCCTTCGTAGATCATGGCGATACGGGCATCGCGCACGAATTGCGACATGCCGTGCTCCTCGATGTAGCCGTGGCCGCCGAAGATTTGCTGGCAATTGGTGGCGTTGGCGTAGCCCTTGTCGGTCAAATAGCTTTTGATGACCGGCGTCATCAGGCCCATGTAGTCGTCGGCCTTCTCGCGCACTTTTTCGTCGGGCGAGTTGGTGAGCAGATCGCCGTAGAGCGCGGTCCAGAAGGCGAAAGCGCGCGCGGCTTCGTTGAACGCCTTGGCGTCCATCAACATGCGGCGGATGTCCGGATGGACGATGATTGGATCGGCGGGGCCATTCGGATTTTTCGCGCCGGTGATGGAGCGGCCCTGCAGGCGATCCTTGGCGTAGGCGACGCCGTTTTGATACGCGACTTCCGATTGGCTCAAGCCTTGAAGGCCAACGCCAAGGCGGGCGACGTTCATCATCACGAACATGCCCTGGAGACCCTTGTTCTCCACGCCGACGAGATACCCGGTCGCGTCGTCATAGTTGAGCACGCACGTCGAATTGCCGTGAATGCCCATCTTTTCTTCGATCTTGCCGCAGACGACGCCGTTGCGCGTGTCCGGGTTTCCGTCCTTGTCGAGGACGAACTTCGGCACGATGAAAAGCGAGATGCCCTTGGTGCCTTGCGGCGCGCCTTCGATGCGCGCGAGCACAAGATGGATGATGTTCGGCGCGAGATCGTGTTCGCCGGCAGAGATGAAAATCTTCTGACCGGTGATGCGATAGCTGCCATCGGCTTGCGGGATGGCTTTGGTGCGCAACATGCCCAGATCAGTGCCGCAGTGCGGCTCCGTCAAATTCATGGTGCCGGTCCATTCGCCGCTGACGAGCTTCGGCAAATAGGTTTGCTTTTGCTCGTCGCTGCCGTGGTGATGGATGGCGGCGTAGGCGCCGTGGCTGAGGCCGGGGTACATGGTGAAGGCCATGTTGGCGCTCGAGCACATCTCGCTCCAAGCCATGGCGACAACGTGGGGCATGCCCTGCCCGCCATAGTTCGGATCGCTTGAGAGCGCCGACCAGCCGCCGTCGGTGAATTGCTTGTAGGCTTCCTTGAAGCCCGGCGGTGTTTCGACCGAGCCGTCGTCGCGGCGCTTGCAGCCGTGTTCGTCGCCAACCTTGTTCAGCGGCGCGAGCACGCCTTCGCAGAACTTGGCGCCTTCCTCGAGGACCTGATCGATCAGGTCCATCGGCGCATCGGAGAAGCCGGGCAGGTTGGAGTATCGCTCGATGTCGAGCACGTCTTTCAGGAGAAAGCGGTACTCGCGCAGCGGCGCCGTATAACTCGGCATCTCTCGCTCCCTATTGTCTTTGTTTTAGTGAGCGTCTTCGAGACGCTTCTTAGCTTCTTGCTCGAAGGCGCGCGCGTTAGCCATCGCATTCGGCGCGGCAGGCTTGGCGAGAAAGCCTTCGAGCTGACCGATATAGCCGTGCAGCATCTCGATCGCGGCTTCAACGTCTTCGCGTTGCGCTTCGAGCGCGACGACGCGCGCCTTGTAGCGCTTCAGCGCGGTTTGCGCCTGGGCGCGTTGGTCGATGCTGTAGAGATCAAGTATCTCTTTGATCTCGATCAGCGAGAGACCGACGCGCTTGCCGCGCAGGATGAGTTGAAGCTTGCCGCGGTCACGGTGTGAGTAAACCCGGTTCATGCCCTCGCGGCGCGGCATGAGGAGACCTTTGTCTTCATAGAAACGAAGCGCGCGCGGCGTGACTTCGAATTCGCGGGCCAGTTGGGAGATTGTGTAGGTGCGATCGGCTTTGACTGTCATGGCAGTACCCCACGCTCGGCTGAGTGGGGCTGTGATAGCTTCCGTTGACGTATGGGTCAACGGAAGTTGACGGGGGCGTCAGGTTAACTCTTTCCAAGTGCCAGTAATTCCGGGCCTATTTCTTGAGGGCTGGCGCAACCGTTCAGCGCCATGGTGACATCAAGCTCGGCTAACAGGTATTCCAATACCGCTTGTGCGCCGGCCTGCCCAGCGATGGCAAGGCCGTAGACATATGGACGGCCGATGCCGACGGCCGTCGCGCCGAGGGCCAGGGCTTTGAAGATGTCGGCGCCGCAGCGGATACCGCTGTCGATCATGACAGGGATCTTGCCCTTGGCGGCGGCGACGACGCCCGGCAGCGCGTCGAACGTGCCGATGCCGCCATCGACCTGGCGGCCGCCGTGGTTGCTCACCAAGATGCCGTCATAGCCTTCGCTGACGGTCTTCGCAGCGTCGTCGGCGCGCATGATGCCTTTGAGGACGACGGGTAGTTTCGTCCACGATCTGATCTTGGCGATGCGCGCCCAATCGAGGCCGGCATCACCGAACGTCTGAGTGAATTGGAACGCGGCGGCTTGTGGATTTTCCTCCGGCGTCTGCGGCAGCAAAGCGCGGAACGCGGGATCGGACGTATATTGTGCGATGCCTTGCCCGCGGAGGAACGGCGAGTAGCCGATGTTCAGGTCGCGCGGGCGCCAGCCGAGGATGACGGTGTCGAGCGTGATGAAGATAGCTTTGCAGCCGATCGCCTCCGCCCGCTTCACGAAGGATTCGGCGATAGCGTCGGACTTGCCCCAGTAGAGCTGGAAGAAACGCGGCGCGTCGCCGTGCGCTTTGGCGATCTCCTCCATCGAAAATGATGCCTGAGACGAAATGATCATCGGCACGTTGAGCGCGGCGGTGGCGCGCGCGACTGCGAGATCGGCCTCGGGGTGCATCATTTCCAACACGCCGATCGGGCACGTCATGATCGGGCCGGCGGCTTTAATGCCGAACATTTCGGTTGTGAGATTACGTTGCGCCGCGCCTTTCAGCATGCGCGGGATGATCTGCGTGCGTTGAAATGCGGCGCGATTGGCGTCCATTGCGGACTCCAAACCAGCGCCGCCAGCCGTGTACGCCCACGCCTCGGGCGACATTTTCTCTTTGGCTTTGGCTTCGAGCGTGAGGAAATTCGTCGGGACCTCGGGCACGGCGCCGCCCAGTCCGCGCAGATATGTAGCGCCTTGCGTTTCGGGTCCGTACTGACGCGGCGTGTCGTTCATCACATCCACCTGTTTGCCATTTTACTCGCCATTAACACGGCAGACCATTTCATCGACACTGCAAAGTCGTGGGCGATTCTCGAATCTTTCGAGTTTTGCCTGGGGGTTGAGCGAGAGCCGCGGACGCGCGGCGTTATCGCGGCGAGGGCAATATGAGCGGCGCGCAAAGCTGGAGCGTAAAGGGCATCGACCCAAAGGTGCGAGAAGCCGCGCGTGAAGCTGCGGCGCGCCAGGGCATGAGCCTCGGCGAATATCTCTCGCACGCGCTCGCGGGGAACACGCCTGTCGGTGGAACACCGACGCCAACGCAAACACCGCCGCAGCCGGGGCGTCAGCGCTCGACACGCTATTTCGGCTCCGCGGATGAAAACACGGATGACGATTGGAGCATTGGCGGCTCGACGTCGCGCGTAACGGATCCCGCGCGCTTGGCGCAGCGGATTGAATCGATCGAGCGCCGCACGCAACTCGCGGTGACCGGTTTGGATCGCGCGGTTTCGACGATCGATCGCTCGCTGCTTGGATTGGCCGCACGCGTTGAAGACGCGGAAGCGGCGGCGACGGAGAGCGCTGATCGTATCGGCGACGCGCTGGATCAGTTCCGTGCGGCGAGCGACACGCTCTCCGGCACGCATGGCGAAATCTCAAGTGCGCGTGAGCGGTTGGAGCATCAGGTCTCGGTGGCCGAGGAAGTGGCGCGTCGCGCGGAAGCGGCTGCGTCCTATCTTAGCAACGAAATGGAAAGCCGCGACAGCGCGCTGAAGCAGACATTGTCTGAAGCGCGCGGCGTTGCGGAAGAAGCGGCGCGGCAAGCGGCCGAAGCGTCGTCCGATGCGGTGCAAGAATTGCGCCGTTTGCAAGAGCAGATGAGCGAACGCTTGGCGGAGACGGAAACGTCGACGCGGCGTGCGGTGGAAACCGCCATTGCGGAAGTACGCTCGGAAACCATCAGCGAGACGCGCGGTACGCGCGAGGCGCTGCTGGAAGAAGTGGTTCGGCTGGAAAGCGAGATCGCCAAGCGCGTTGGCGCCGTCGATACACTGAAGAGCGAACAATCGGCTTTGATCGAGCGCATCGAACGCGCGGAAGCAGGTTCGCGCGAAAGCACGGCGGGCTTGCGGCAAGCTGCGGGTGCGGCGATTGCCGATCTGCGCAACGCGCAGCTGACGCTTTCGGCGCGGGTGAAGCAGGTTGAAGATATCGCTGGCGCGTCGGGCGCGATCGATCTCAGCGATTTGCGCCACGCGCAGACGGATATCGCCGAACGCTTGGGTTCGCTGGAAACCAAGCACGCCGGCAGCCCGGTGACGGATGCGCTGGCGGCGTTTGAGGCGCGGCTGGCGGCTGTCGAGCATGGCGGCGGCTCGAATGTTGATGGTGCGGTGAAGACGCTGGATGTGTCGCTGCAGCGTTTGAGCGAACGTATTGCGGAAACGGAATCCACGGCCAACACGGCGATCCGCACACTAGAAGAGACGGTGTCGTCGCTCGGCGCGCGCGTTGAGCAAGGCACTGGCGCAGTTGAGACAGAAGCTGTGCGCGCGATGCTGGAGCATCGGCTCGACGGCATGGCGCAAGACGTCGCGCACATGGTTGGCGAAGCGCGCACCGAACTGGCTGGTCAGCTGCAAGCAGCGATGGAAGGCGTTGCGGGCGAAGGGCTAGAAGGCGCGCTGGCGGATGTGAATCGCCGCCTCGCGGCGGCTGAACGTCGCCAAGCGCAGACGATCGAGGCGATCTCGTTGGAAATCCGGCGCATGTCGGAGACGGTCGACAAGCGATTGCGTACGGTGGAGTCGCGCAATGACGACGCCGCGGGCGCGGCGGTGCGCGAAGAGCTGTCCAAGATGGCAACGACGCTGGAGAAGCGCTTCGACGACATCGAACGCCGCGAAGCTGGCGCGTTCGACCGCATGGGCCTGGAAATCGGCCGCCTGTCGGAGCGCCTGGAAGAGCGTGTTGGCGCCGTTGAGGGCCGCAGCGCGCAAGCGATCGAGCAAGTGGGCGAGCAAGTCGCGCGCATGGCCGACCGCTTCAACCAGCGCCAAGACATCCTGGCGCGCGATCTGGGCGAGCGCATGCTCGACAGCGAAGAGCGCGCGGGCCAACGCGTCACCGAAGCGATCAACTCGATCATGCAGCGCCTGGCGGAGGTGGAAGAACACTCCGCCGAAGCGATCATGCCGGTGCAGAAGGCGGTTTCGAGCGTCGCTTCCAAGCTGGAGCGGATCCAGAGCGGACATGACGCGGAGCCGCTGGCCGCGCCGATGGATTCGATCCCGACGCCGTCGCGCCGCTCAAACGATTTTGATTTCCCGAGCTTCGATGAGCCTTCATCCGAGCCGTACGTGTCGCCTATGGCGGCGGCCCAGCCGGTGCGCGCGGCGCCGCTGGCGCCCTCCTCGACCGCGCCGCAGCTGCGCCAAACGGAAAACGAACACGACGTCTATTTCGCCGAAGAGATCGACGATCTGCTGGAAGACGATCTCGTGGTCGGCAACGAAGCCGACGTGCCGTTCACGCCGCCGGAGTATAGGCCAATCGAGTTGTCGCCGGACACCGATCTCCTGATCGACGACCCGTTCCTGGACGATGTCGCCGCGGTGACGCCGCCGCCGGAAGATGATGATCCATTCTGGTCTCCGAATGCGGAAGTGAGTGTCGATGCGGCGACGCCGTTGGCGAGCGCGCCGGCGACTTTTGACGCAACAACCGATTTCGATGACGGCGCTGACTTCGGCGACCTGCCGGATCTCGACGCCGAGTTGCACGATACGTTGCACGGCGAAGCGCAGGCGCTCGATCTGACACCGGCGTCCGAAGCCGCGCCGGCGCCAGTGGGCAAGAACGACTACCTCGCCAACGCCCGCAAGGCCGCGCAGGCGCAAGCGCAAACGAAGCCTGCAAAGCCCGGCAAGGAGCCGAAGGCGGCAAAGCTGCCCAAGCAGCCGAAGGCTGAGCGTGAAAGCGCGCGCGTGGAAACGCCGAAGCTCAGCCTGCGTGGGTCGAGCCGCATCATTCTGTGGGGCGCGGCAAGCTTGGTCGCGCTCGCAATTGTTGGCGGCGCGAAATACATCAGCGAACGCAACGACAATGCGGGCACGGCTGAACCACAGCCGGCCGCTGAGCCGACAGCGGCGCCGATGAATCAATCCGATCCGAATGCGCCTTATGGCGCGGCGCCCGATCCGTTCGCGGAAGCGCCGGCTGAGGGCTTGGCGCCGGTGACAGGCGCGAACGGCGAAGCGGCAGTGGCGGCCAACGACGCACCGGTGACGCCGATCGTGGCGGGACCGCTGCCGGCGCGTGCATCGGTGTCGCTTGAGCAAGCGGCGACATCGGGCAATCTGACAGCGCAGTACGAACTGGCGCTGCAAAGGATCGCTGCGGGCCGTCCGCAAGAGGGCGTCACCATGCTCCGCCGCGCGGCGGATCGTGGGTTCGCGATGGCGCAGTATCGCTTGGCCAAGCTTTATGAGCGCGGCGAAGGCGTGCAGGCCGATCTCGCGGTGGCGCGTCAATGGACCGAGCGCGCGGCCGCTTCGGGCAACCGGCGCGCCATGCATGATCTCGGTGTCTATTTCGCCCGCGGCGAAGGCGCTCCGCTGGATGAAGCGGCGGCGTTCCGCTGGTTCCGTCAGGCGGCGGAGCTGGGCGTCGCGGACAGCCAGTACAATCTTGGTGTCCTCTACCAGCAGGGCCGTGGCGTGAATGCGAGCGCGTCCGAGGCGCTGTTCTGGTTCTTGGTCGCGGCGCGTCAGGGTGATCAGGACGCCGGCGCACGGGCGACGGCGCTGGAAGGCCAGCTGCAGCGGAACCAAGTCGAGCAAGCGCGGGCGCGGGCGCAGGCCTTCCGTCCGCGGGCCGCGAGTGCTGTGGCGAACGGCGAGTTCGGCCAGCGGGCTTGGGCGACGCGGCCAGCGACTTAATTCGGCTCCCGTCATCCTGGGTTCTCAGCTTTGCTGAGCCCCAGGATGACGAGGGTTATTTGCGCGGAGTAAACGCCGTTGCCCTGCCCGGCGACGCTGCGCATAAGGGCGCTCTCGCACTGCACCTTCAACTCTGAGCGGACCATTGATTTACCTGCCGATCGCCGAAATGCCGGTGAGCGTGCTGCTTGTCCTGTTGGTCAGCGGCTGCGTCGGCTTTGTGTCGGGACTGGTGGGTGTCGGCGGCGGCTTCATCATGACGCCGGCGTTGATCTTCATGGGCGTGCCTGCGCCTGTCGCGGTTGCGACAGGCGCGAGCCAGATCGCGGCGACGTCGTTCTCCGGCATCATGACGCAGACGCGGCGTAAGGCCGTGGACTGGCGCATGGGATGGCTGCTGGCGACCGGCGGCATTGTGGGCAGCGCTTCGGGCGTGTGGTTGTTCGAGCGGCTGCTGCGGTTGGGCCAGCTCGATCTCATCATCTCGCTTTTGTACCTCGTGCTGCTCTCAGGCGTCGGCTTCCTGATGGTGCAGGAGAGCTACGCGCTGATCCGCGGGCGGGTGACGCGCGGCGTGAGCATTTTGCGGCGGCCGGCGCGGACGGTGGCGCATGTACTGCCCTTTCGCATCGCGTTCCCGCGCTCGGGACTTTTCATCAGCGTGATCCCGCCGCTGGTGCTTGGCTTCGGCATCGGCGTGCTGTCGGCGATCATGGGCATTGGCGGCGGGTTCATTCTGATCCCGGCGATGATTTACCTGCTGCGGATGCCGACCAACGTGGTGGTCGGCACGTCGCTGTTTCAGGTGCTGATCGTGGCGAGCCTAGTTGTGATCCTGCAATCGGCGGCGACGCAGACGGTGGATCTGGTGTTGGCGGCGTTGTTGATGGCGGGCGGCGTGATCGGCGCGCAGTTTGGCGCGCGGGTCGGCGCGGGTTTGAAGAACGAGCACATTCGCGGCGTGCTGGGCGTGCTGCTGATCGCGGCGAGCGTGAAGTTCCTGTGGGACCTCGTGATCCCGCCGACTGAGTATTACGTGCTGGGCGGAGGCTTGTGGTGAGGCCGCTCCTGCTCACGCTGGCGTTGCTGCTGTGCGTTGCACCCGCGCGCGCGCAAGAAGAGCAATCGGGTGACGGCGGGAGCCCACTGCCGGCGGCGGTGGCGGAAGAGCAGATCACGGTGAGCTCGGATTATCGCGGCTCGTACGTGACGGTGTTCGGCGTCAATCCGGATCGGCGCGGGCGCGGCGATATTGTTGTTGTGGTGCGGGGCCCGAGCGAAAGCGCGGTGGTGCTGCGCAAACGCCGTGTGTGGGGGCTTTGGATCAACGGCGATCCGGTGCGGTTCGCGCAGGCGCCCTCCTTCTTCGCGGTGCTTAGCAACCGGCCAGTGCGCGAGATCGCGACACCGCAATCGATCTGGCAGTACCAGCTCGATCCGGCGGCTTCAGCGCAACTCGATAGCGCGGTGCCGTCGAGCGGCGACCCTTCGGCGTATCGTCAAGCGCTGGTGCGGCTGCGGCGCGATCAGGGTTTGTATCAGTGGTATTCGGGGCGCGCGTCGCCGGAACGGCGTGGCGGGTTGACGATGTATCAGGGCGGCCTATTCCGCGCCGTGGTGCGCCTACCCTCGAATGCGCCGATCGCCCGCTATCATGCCGACACCTATTTGTTTCGCGATGGACGGCTGATTTCGTCACAGCGGATTCCGATCAGCATTTCGCGCGTGGGCATTGAGCGACGCATCCACGATCTGGCGACGGCTGCGTCATGGGCCTATGGCGTGCTGACGGTGCTGCTGGCGCTGTTTGCCGGCTGGATCGCGGCTCTGATATTCCGGCGGACGTGAGCGCCGATCCGCCACCCTATTTGCCGCGCGCGGCGCTTCGCCTTGGATTTCTGGGGCTCGTGCCGCTGGCTGTGGCTGGGTTGGTGTCGCTGTCGCAGCATGGCGACACGGCGCATCTGGCGGCGGTGGCGTTCGCTTTGTACGCAGCGGTGTTGCTTTCGTTTCTCGGCGGCGTGCGCTGCGGGTTTGAGCTGATGCGTGAACCGCGTGCGCCGGATGCGCGGCGATTGTTCTTTAGTGCGCTGCCGGGGTTGGCGGGCTGGGCGTTGGCGTTGTTCGTGGTGCTTGTGCCGGGCGCGCTTGGCGGCGCTGCGATTTATGCGGGGCTGTTCGCGGCGCAGTACCTTTGGGATCATCGCAGTGCGGCGGATGCCGGCGCGCCGGAATGGTATCCGCTGTTGCGCCAAGTGCTGACAGGTGGCGCGATGATTGTGTGCCTGATGATTCCGCTGGCAGCGGTGTTGCGGCGGTTTTAGTCCGCGAGCAAACGTTCGCTCGGCGCAGGCATCACGCGATCTTTCCCGAGCACCAACGCAAGCGCTCCATTCGGAAACAACGGCTCGAAGGCTTCGTCGCGCAGATTGAGGCCGCCGGTGAATTTGCCGAAGGCGGGCATGATGAGGCGTTCGCCGTCGAAGGCGAAGCAACGGCGGCGCACGCTGCGACCACGACCGGAGACTTTCGCGCACGGATGCAAGTGGCCGGCGATTTCGCCGGGGGCCGCGCCTTCGGTGGGCTCGTGGCGGAGTACGAGGCCGCCGACATGCAGCACCGTGCGTGCGACCCCACCGAGTGTCTCTGGCGCTTTGCCGTCGTGATTGCCTTCGACCCAGACCCAGTCGCAGCGCGACATCAGCAACTGCAGCAGTTCGCGATCGCGCGCGTCCATCGTCGCGGGGCCAAGGCGATCGTGGAAAGAGTCGCCGAGCGAGACGATGATGTCGGGCTGCAGGCGCAGCATCAGGTCGGTGAGTTTCAGCAGCGCGACGTGCGTGTCGTAGGGCGGCAACATCTGGCCGCGGCGTGCGAACGATGCGCCCTTCTCGAAGTGCACGTCGGAGACGATCAGCGTTTTCGACTCCGCGATCCAAAGCGCGCCGTCGGGCAATGCGGTGACGAGTGTGTCGGCGAGGCGAAACTCTATCGTGTTGTCAACCAGCGCAATCGGCGGCAGTGCGCGCACGGACGCTTTGCGCGGTCGTGGCGTTTTGCCGGCGGGGTTGGACAAAAGCGGCATCTGAGTCGTTACGGCGTCACGATAGCGAAGTTGGGGTCGGGTGTATCGAACACCTCGCCGAGGCCTTCAAGGCTGCGTCTGTTACCGGTGATGCGGATTGACCCAGAAAGCACAGCTTGACGCATGGATTGCGTGGCCATGGCCTGGAGGAATGCTGCGCGAGGGGCGGTAATGGTTGGCGCATCGGCGACGGTAACGCCACTCTCGTGAACCAGAACGCCGTTGGCGATGGTGACGCCGAAGCTTTCATTACGCTCGGGGAAAACCAGGTTGAAGGCGTAACGGCGTGTGCCCAGCCGCTCTGGGTTCAGGCGCACAGCGAGGAGATCGAGGATGTAGCTCGTCGGCGTAGCGGCCACGAGTGCTGCGCTTTGCGTGACGCCGCCTGGCGTTTGCGGCGGGCCGCTTTCGAGTTCACGCGCGGCGACAAGGTACATGTTGCGCCAGATCGCGCTCTCGGCCTGGTAGGCCATCTGGCGATGGGTGTTGGCGAGGAGCGTGCGCGCGTCGCGATTGTTCGGGTTGGCGAAGATCAGCTGATTGAGCACGCGCGCGGCCCAGCGATAGTCGCCTTCGTTGAAGGCGCGTTGGCCTTCGGCGAGCACGTTGGCTTCGCCGCCCATGGCGCGGACGAAGCGTGCGCCCTCCTCTTCCGGCGCGAGCGGGTAAAGGTTGGCGGGGTTGGCGTCGTACCAGCCCATATAGCGCTGATACACGGCGCGCGAATTATGCATCATGGTGCCGTAATAGCCGCGATTGAACCAACGGCGCGCGAGGGCGTCCGGCAAGCGAACTTGCTCTGAGATTTCGCGATCGGTGTAACCGGAGTTCATCAGACGCACGGTTTGGTCGTGGAGATATTTGTAGGCGTCGCGGTGGGCTGAGATGAAGTCGCGGACGCGGTCGTTGCCGAAGCGCGGCCAGGCGTGGCTGGTGACCATGATCTGCGTGCGGTCGCCGTAGAGGCGGAGGGATTCGGTGAGATAGTCGGCCCAGGCTTTCGCATCGCGCACGAGCGCGCCGCGCGGCGTGAGGATGTTGTGCATCGAGGCGTTGGCGTTTTCGCTGAGGCAGAGGACGCCGAGATCGGGGAAGAAGAAATTCATCTCCGATGGCGCTTCGGTTTCCGGCGTCACTTGGAATTCGATACGGACGCCGTCGATGGTCAGCATCTCACCGGTGCGGGCGATGGTGCGGGTTGGCGGGATGAGCGAGATGTTGCCGGTTGAAATGCGCAGACCGATGCCGGAGGTCATCTGCCCTTCTGGGCCGGCGGGCAGGCCGACACCGAATTGATATTGCGCGCGGCGGCTCATGGCGTTGCCGGCGATGACGTTCTCGGTGACGGCGTGCTCCATGAATCCTTCGGGCGCGATGATTTGCACGCGGCCTGCGGTGACATCGGCCGCATCGACAACGCCAGCGACGCCGCCGAAGTGATCGGCGTGGGAGTGGGTGTAGATAACGGCGATGACGGGGCGATCGCCGATAGTGCGGCGCGCAAGTGCGAGCGCTGCGGCAGCGGGTTCGCGGGTGGTGAGCGGATCGATGACGATAAGGCCGGTGTCGCCGACGACGATCGTCATGTTGGAAATGTCGAAGCCACGGACTTGATAGACACGGTCGCTGACTTGGAAGAGGCCGGCGCGCGCGAGCAGGCGCGCTTGGCGCCAGAGGCTGGGGTTTACTGTTTCGGAGACGTCGGGCGTCAGGAAGTTGTAGGCGGTGAAGTCCCAGGCGACGCGGCCGTCGGCAGTGCGGATTTGCGGTTGATCCCACCCGGCGATGAAGCCGCGTTGCGCGAAGTCTTCATCTTCGACGTCAGCCCAGTTGAGGGATTGGGCGAGTTCGGCGTTGGCGGTGCGCGTGGCGTCGGTGACTTGCGCGGTCGCGCTGGTTGAAAGAAATGCGCCGATCAGCGCCACAAACAACACCCGCATGGTTTCTCCCTGTTTTGGCGCGAGTATGGAGCGCCGGCGTCTCGCAGGCCAGTACTGGCGCATGCCGGCGGGGACGCCGGCGCTCCATAGGGACGGCGCGCTAGTCCGCTGGGTGCCACTTTTTCTTTTTGCCGGGCGGCGGGCCGGCGTGTTTGGGGTTGGGGCGCTTGGCGTCGGTGCGCGCGCGTTCCGGCTTGCCGCTTGGTTTGGCGTGGTGCGATTTGGCGCGGGGGCGATCGGTGTAGGCGGGCGCGGCTTCGTGGCGTTGACGGGGTTCGTGCTGTTGGCTTGGCGGTGAGATGCGGGTGACGTGGATTTGTTTTTCCAGCTTGCCGCCGTCGCCGCCGATGCGGGACATGAAGGCGTCGATGCTGGCGGCGTCGATCTCGACGTGGGTTTCGTGATCGTGAATTTTGATGGTGCCGAGTTGGCGCTTGGTCAGGCCGCCGGCTTTGCAGAGCATAGGAATGAGCCAGCGCGGTTCGGCCTGCTTGTTGCGGCCGACGGAGAGCGACACCCAAGCGCCGCCGGCGAAGTTTTCGTTACCGCGTGGCGCGCGTTCGGCGCGTTGCTGTTCGGGCGTCCAACCTTGCGTTGGCGCGAGATCTTCAGGCGCCGCCTGCCCTTTGCGGTAGAGGCGGACAAAGGCGGCGGCAATTTGGACAGGATCGTGTTGGTCGAGCAATGCGCGAACGATCTGCTGATCCGACGCTTCCGGCGGCGCTTGCAGCAATGGATCAGCCAGCAAGCGTTCGTCATCACGGCGTTTGATGTCGTCCGCTGACGGTGGCTCGCCCCATTTGGCGTTGATGTTGGCGTCGCGCAGCAGGCGTTCGGTGCGGCGGCGCGCTGAGTACGGCACAATGAGAACGCTCGCGCCTTTGCGGCCGGCGCGGCCGGTGCGGCCGCTTCGGTGCAGCAGTGCTTCGGTGTTCTTGGGTAGATCGGCGTGGATGACGAGTTCCAGGTCCGGCAGATCGATGCCGCGCGCGGCGACGTCGGTGGCGACGCAGACTTGGGCGCGGTGATCGCGCAGGGCTTGCAGCGCGTGGGTGCGTGCGTTCTGGCTGAGTTCGCCGGAGAGCGCGACGACGGACATGCCACGGTTTGAGAAGCGGCTCTCAAGGCGCGTAACGGCGGCGCGCGTGCCGCAAAAGACGAGGGCGTTGGTCGGATTATAGTAGCGAAGCACGTTGAAGATGGCGTTCTCAGACTCGTGCCCTTGCGCAACGAGCGCGCGGTATTCGATGTCGGCGTGTTGCTTCTGTCCGCCGCCGGTGTTGAGGCGCACGGCGTCGCGCAAGAATTTTTGCGCCAGCGCTTCGATCGGGCGCGGCATGGTGGCGGAGAACATGAGCGTGCGGCGCTCTGCGGGCGAGGCTTCGAGGATGTGTTCGAGTTCTTCGCGGAAGCCGAGATTGAGCATCTCGTCGGCTTCATCGAGCACGACGGCTTTGAGGCCGTGCATTTCGAGTGAGCCGCGGCGGATGTGATCGACCAGACGCCCCGGCGTGCCGACGACGATGTGGGCGCCTCGGTTCAAAGCGCGGCGTTCGTCGCGCATATCCATGCCGCCGACGCACGAGACGATACGGCCGCCGATGGGCGCGTAGAGCCATTCCAGTTCGCCGCGCACTTGCATGGCGAGTTCGCGCGTCGGCGCGATGATGAGCGCTTGCGGCGCGCCGGGTTGCGCGAGCTTGGCTTGGCCGTCGAGCAAGGTGTTGGCGAGCGTGAGGCCGAAGGCGACGGTTTTGCCGGAGCCGGTTTGCGCGGAGACGACAAGATCCTCGCCCTGCACGTCGGGCGACAGCACGGCGCTTTGCACGGCGGTCAGCGCTTCGAAGCCGCGCGCGGTGAGCGCGCGCGCAAGCGCGGGGATGACATTGTCGAAGGCGGACATGCGTTAAGTCTTTCGGGCCAGATGCGCTGTCACCGGGCCGGATCATTCGCAGGGTTTGCGGCGGTTTAGGCTATGTTGGCGGCGATGGCGATGGGGCGAAGCGGCATAGGTGCTGGCCGTTGCGGTGATTTCGCTGGAATGGTGAATGGCGAGTGTTGGCCGATCGAGCATCTTTTGCGTTATGCAGGATCGGTGACCCTTGGCCCCACACTCCTTGTCGCACTCGATGCGGCCTATGGTGCGTTCGCCGGCTATCTACGTCCGCAGCGGATGGAAGCATCGTCAATGCGCGATCCAGCGAGGATTCTAGCGACGCTATCCAGCGCGCCACTTCGCGATCTCACTGGAGAACAAATCGGCCCGTATGCAGGATGGGCGCTAACGACTGTTGGCTCAGTTACAGATTACAAGCACTTCCTTCCGCGCATTCTAGAGCAGGCGGTGCGCGATTCCAGTTGGTTGGGAACTCAGCCGCCTGTGATCGCATCGCGACTCAACATGGCGGAGTGGCGGTCGTGGCCGGAGGCCGAACGATCAGCAGTAATCCAAGTCTTCATGGCTGCGCTACGGGGGGCAATTTCCCAGCATCCAGACGAAGCGGGTGGTGCCTCGGAATGGCTGTGCGCCCTCGCAACGATCGGAGAAGACATTCAGCCCATCCTTCAGGCATGGGTACGCGATGCACGCGGCAACGCGTTGTTGCAGATCGCTAACCTTGCAATGGAACTACCCACGCTTGTTTCGATGGACGCACACGAGCAACTTTTTTGGGCCGACGTCGCGTCAGAGACGCGAACCGCAATCGTCACGTGGCTGAACTCAGCGGAAATCGGGGCGGCGTTTGCGGGCGCCTCGGAGATCGCCGAAAGCGACATGTGGCGAATTGACGAGGGCATGAAGGCAATTGCTGAAGCCGCTGGATCGACGCGGCATTAGCGCGTTCCGGAGTCTGCTGCCCTACCCCATCGCTTCCTCAATCAGCCGCGCAGCATCCGCCAGGATCGCCTCCTCCGCTTCCCCCTCCACGCGCACGCGGCCCATCTCCAACATCACGGGGGCGGCGAAGGGTGAGACGTGGTCTAGGTTTTTGTGGATGAGACGGCCTTTGACGCGGCGGAGCAATCCGCCGAGGCGCTTTAGATCGAGATAGCCTTCGCCGGCGTCGGCGAAGGCGGCTTGCATGAGGATGTGGTCGGGCTCGTATTGCTTGAGCACGTCGTAGATGAGATCGGCGCTGAAGCTGACTTGGCGGCCGGTCTTGCGTTCGACGGCGGGTGCGTTGCGGTGGATCATGCCGGCGATGACGGCGCACTTGGCGAACATCGCTTTCATCAAAGTGGATTCGGCGAGCCAGGCTTCGAGATCGTCGCCCAGCATGTCTTCATCGAACAGCGCATTGAAGTCGAGATCGCCCATCGGCTCTAGGCCCCAAACCGCGACGGCGTATTCGCTGGCGAGGAAGCCGAGCGGATTTTTGCCGGCGCGTTCGAAGCGGCGTGAGAGCAGCATGCCGAGCGTCTGGTGCGCGAGGCGGCCTTCGAACGGGTAGCAGACGAAATAGTGCTTCAGGCCACGTGGAAATGTTTCGATCAGCATCTCGTCAGGCGCCGGCACGACGGAGCGGCGCTTCTGCATCTTGATCCAGTCGCGCACTTGGGCGGGGAGTTTCTTCTGCCGCGCCGGTTCGTGCAGCATGTGGCGGACGCGGTCGGCGAGGAAGGTCGAGAGCGGGAATTTGCCACCGGCGTACGAGGGTATGCGCGGGTTCTCCTCGCCGTGGGCGCGAACGACGAGGGCTGCATTTTCCTCGACGCCGATGAAGCGGAGCATGTTGCCGGCGAAGATGAAGGTGTCGCCGGGGGCGAGACCTTCGATGAAATATTCCTCGATCTGGCCGAGGCGTTGGCCGGCGATCATCGGGATACGATTTGCTCCCCCGCGCGCGGGGGAGCTGTCAGCGGAGCTGACTGAGGGGGCGGTGCGCGCACGAGCGGCGGACGGCTGAGCGGTTGCACCCCCTCCGGTCGCTTCGCGACCACCTCCCCCGTTTACGGGGGAGGAAAGGTTTCGCCGCACGCCGGCTCGTCGCGCCAAACGCACATCCAGCATCTCGCTTTCGATGATGGCGCCCACATTCATGCGGTGCTGTTGCGCGACAGTGGCGTTGCGCACGCGCCACCGATTGTCGTGCGGGTCTTGCACGATGCGGCGGTAGCGATCGTAGGCGCGCAGCGCATACCCGCCGGTGGCGACGAGATCGAGGCAGCGGTCAAACTGGCTGCGCGGGAGATCGGCGTACGGGAAGGTGGAGATCACTTCGGCGTAGAGTTCGTCGGCGTCGAACGGCTCGCCGCAGGCGCAGCCCATGATGTGCTGGGCGAGGCAATCGAGGCCGCCGATGCGTGGATCGGCGCCGTCGAGCGCGCCTTCGAGCACGGCTTCTTGCGCGGAGCGACATTCGAGGACTTCGAAACGGTTTGATGGCGCAAGCAGCGCTTGCGACGGTTCATCGAGGCGGTGGTTGGCGCGTCCGATGCGCTGCACCAGACGCGCGCAGCCTTTCGGCGCGCCGATCTGAATGACGAGATCGACGTCGCCCCAGTCGATGCCGAGATCGAGCGTCGAGGTGCAGACGACAGCGCGGAGTTGGCCTGCGGCCATGGCGGCTTCGACTTTGCGGCGTTGGGCGACGTCGAGCGAGCCGTGGTGGAGTGCGATGGGGAGCCCGTCGTCATTGATGCGCCAGAGTTCCTGGAACGTCATCTCCGCTTGGGCGCGGGTGTTGACGAAGATGAGCGCGAGCTTGGTGCGTTTGATGGCGGCGTACACCTCCGGCATGGCGTGACGCGCGGTGTGGCCCGCCCAGGGGATGCGGGCGTCGGAGTCGAGAACGTCGATGACGGGCTGTGCGCCGGGTGGGGCTTTTACAATTAGGTCGCGCGCGACTCCCCCGCCCCCTTGCGGGGCGGGGGTTGGGGGGTGGGGGGCGTTCAGGTGATCAGGCGCCTGATTGTCGGCACGCCCCCCCCCACCCTGCCCTCTCCCCCGCGAGGGGGGAGAGGGTTCTTTGCTTGCGCCGGTGAGATAGGAGGCGAGGCTCGTCTCATCCGCCACCGTCGCGCTCAAGCCCACGCGCCGGTGCTTCGGCGCCCAGCGCCGCAGGCGCGCTAGCGCAAGCGTTAGCAAGTCCCCGCGCTTCGTCGGCGCGAGGGCGTGGATTTCGTCGATGATGACGACTTGGAGGTCTTCGAAGAAAACGCGCGCGTGTTCGCTGGCGATCAGCAAACACAGTTGCTCCGGCGTCGTGAGCAGCATGTCGGGTGGATGCGCGCGTTGCCGTTGGCGTTTGTGTGGCGGCGTGTCACCGGTCCGCGTCTCGACGCGAACATTGAGCTTCATCTCGCGCACGGGCGTCTCGAGATTGCGCGCAACGTCGGTGGTGAGCGCTTTGAGCGGCGAGATGTAGAGCGTGTGCAGTTCGTGCGGGCGCTTGATGCCGCCCTCTTCGGCGATGGGTGCGAGATCGATCAGGCTGGGCAGGAAACCGGCGAGCGTTTTGCCGGCGCCGGTGGGGGCGATGAGAAGTGTACTTTGGCCGGCTTGGCCGCGCCGGATCAGTTCCAGCTGATGCGCGCGCGGAGACCAGCCGCGGCTGGCGAACCAGGCGGCAAACTGTGGCGGCAATGGCAGGTCGCCGGAATCCATGCGTGAAAACTAGCTCAGGATAGGATGGGCGGCGATGCTCGGCCTTGGCGCCGCCGCAATCGGACATAGGGTGCGGAACCATGTTTCGCATCGTGTGCGCGGCCGCTGCGGCTGCTGTGATTGGATTTGCTGGGTTGGCGGTCGCGCAGAACGCGGCGACGGGTGCGCTGGCGCAGGCCGTGGCGGCGACCGCCGCGGCGAAGGCGGACTATGCGTTCGACGTCGAGATCGACACGGCGAAGCTGAATTGGCGGGCGCGGTTTGACCCGAGCGGTTCGCCGCGACTGCGCCTGGTGTCGCCGCGGCGCGACGAGCTGGAGAACAATCAGCGCCGCGCGTTCGATCGGATGGCGGAGGAGTTCGAGGGCGTGTCGTGGTGCGCCAGCGAGCATATGGGCCGCGTCGCCGACGTGCGCTTGGTGCGCGAGGATGAGACGAGCGCCGTGTACGCCTTCCAGCCGACGCCGGAAAGCATTCGCGGCGAACAGGCGCGGCAGTTCGCGAACCGACTGCGCGGCGAGATGACGATCGACAAGGCCGCGCGCGATGTCACGCGGGTTCGGCTCTATACCCCGGAAGCGTTCAGCCCGTTCCCGCTGGTGCGAGTCGATAGCGCGAACATCGTGATCACTTGCGCGGCGGCGCCGAACGGGCGACGGTTCGCGGCGGAGACGGTGAGCGAGTTTCGGGGATCGGCTTTGGGCCAGGACTTCAATGAGCGCTCCGTGCAGCGGCAACGCAATTTGAGCGGGGCTTGATGCCGGCACGCTATCAGCACCTGCGGGCGGAGCAGATCCTCTCCACGCTGGACAAATTGCGCGACCGCATCGTGGCGCGGTTTCCGGATGCCGGACTGGCTGGTGTGTGCAGCGAGCTGATTGAGACGGCGCAGCATAGCGCCAAGGAAGCGGCCCAGCTAGCGCGACCGTCGTACGGGTGGCGGGCGGTGTCGCTGCTGCTGATCCTCGGCGGCGTGGCGGCGCAGATTGCGGCGTTCAAATTTCTTCGCGTGCAGAGTTCGATGCTGAGTGCGCCGGAATTGGTGCAGGGCCTGGAGGCGGCGGTGAACCTGCTGATCCTGTTTGGCGGCGCGGTGTGGTTCGTGCTGACGCTGGAGGAGCGCGGCAAGCGGCGGCGCGCGATGGATTCGCTCCACCGGCTGCGCTCGCTGGCGCATGTGATCGACATGCACCAGCTGACGAAGGATCCGACCATCGTGCTCGATGCGCAGAAAACGCCGGCGTCGCCGGAGCGGACGATGACGCAGTTCGAGCTGACCCGGTATTTGGACTATTGCGCCGAAATGCTGGCGCTGATCGGGAAGCTGGCGGCGCTTTATGCCGATCGCATGCGCGACAGCGTGGTGATCGACGGCGTGAACGAGATCGAGAACCTGACCTCGGGCCTGGGGCGCAAGATCTGGCAGAAGATTACGATCATCGGCGCGTTGGAGGAACGCGGCGCATGAGCGTGCTGGACGACGCGCGCGTGGCGATCGTGGCGGAGCACATGGCGTCGGAGGTGCGGCTCGATTTCGACGCGACGATCGCGACGTTCAAGCATCCCCGGTACGAGCTTTATGGCGCGGGCCAAGTGTTTGATGGCGAAGAGGCGGTGCGGGCCTATTTCGCGGCGTCGCGGAAGACGTTTCCGGATCAGGGCAATGAGGTGATTGCGCTGCGGCCGCTGGAGGATGCTGTGCTGGCGGAGTTTTGGCTGACAGGGACGCATCTCGGGCCGATGCGGACGCCGCAGGGTGAGCTGGCGCCGACGGGGAAAAAAGTTCGGGTGCGGATGGCGGCCGTGTTCGAGTTTGAGCCCGGCGGCACGGGGATCGTTTGCGAGCGCGTTTACTTTGATTCAGCTTCTGTGTTGCGGCAGCTGACGGCTTAGGGCAACGCGCCCCTCCGGCTCGCTTCGCTCGCAACCTCCCGCTGCGCAGGGAGTATACTTTAACCCTTCATCAACCCCCGCACTCAGCACTTCTTCAATCAATCTCGCGTAAATATCCTCGGCTGTTGTGGGGAGACGTGCGTCTGATGTTTGGGGGTGGTCAATTTGATCCGTCCGGGCTGACGGCGCTTGTGCTTGACGACAATCATTATGAGCGCGGCATTTCGCTCGACCAGTTGCGGGCCATGGGCTTTGGGCGCGTGATCGGCGCGGCCAACACAGTCGAAGCCTGGCAAGCGCTGCGCGGCAGCAATCCCAACATCGTGCTGATGGAATGGATCGAGGACGCCAATGACGGCCTCGATTTCGTGCGCCGGGTGCGCATGAGCGAAGAGCTGCCGAACCGCGCCGTCTCCATGTTCATGCTGACGACGAGTGGAGCGGCGTCCGATGTCGAAGCGGCGCGGCTCGCGGGCATTGACGGCTACCTGCGCAAACCGATCTCGGCGTTGGCGCTGCAGCAGCGCGTGCGGACGGTGATCGCAAATCCGCAGCCGTTCGTGGTGACGTCCGCCTATGTCGGCCCCTGCCGGCGCCGGCGTCGGCCTGACCTGAATTACCTTGGCCCGCTGCGGCGGCTGGATGACGAAGCGCCCGAACCGCTGGTGAGCGGCGACGATGAAGAATTGAATCTCAAATCCGAGCTGGCGCGCGCGTGCGTCGCGAAGCTGGAAGGCCGCGCGAAGAGTCTGGCGGCTGGCGATGCGAAGGCGGCGCGGGACGTTTACAAAGCTGTGCAGGACCTTGTCGATGTTGGCGAACAGATCGGTGATCCGAGCCTCACTTTGGGCGCGCGCGAGATGGCTCGCTATCTGACGGCGCAAGGCGCGACAGACAGGCTCGATCCGGAAGTGGTGCGCACGCACGTCGCGGCGCTGCACCAGTTGGTGCACCTGCCACACGCGCTCTGCGAAGAGCGCCAGCGCGTGGCCGAGAGCCTGAAGCGCATGGTCGACAAGAAGCTGCGCCAGGCCGACGCCGCCTAGCGCTGACCCTTTAGCGCGGCTGCTGTTTCTTTCGAGATGCGACGGATCGCGGCTTCGGCATTGGGTGACGCGGCCGAGAACGCGACGAAGCCATGCGGCAGGTTCTCGAAATTGGTGTAGGCGGCCTTGACGCCCACCTCCTCCAAGCGATGCGCATAGGCGGCGCCTTGATCCAACAGCATGTCGAAACCGGCAGTGTAGATTAGCGCCGGCGCAAGGCCGCGAAGGTCTTGCGCGCGGCCAGGCGAGACGCGCGGATCCGAAGGGTCCGCGCTCTCGGGCAGGTATTGCTTCATGAAATAATCGACGGTGTCGTTGGTGAGCGGGAACGCATCGGCGAAATCGTGCATCGAGGGCGTGTCGCTGACGAGGTCGAGGCCGGGATAGATCAGCAGCTGCAGCACCGGCGGCTTCGAGGTGCGAAATTCCTGCGCGACGATGGCGGCGAAATTGCCGCCCATCGAGTCACCGCCGACAGCGGCCTTCTTCACCGGCGCGCCATAGCGCGCGGTGTTGTCGACGGCCCACGAGTACGCGGCCATCGCGTCTTCGAGTCCGGCGGGAAATTTGTATTCGGGCGCGAGGCGATAGTCGACGCTGAGAACCGGCGCGCCAGCTTCCTTCGCGATCATGCTGCAAAGGCGATGGCAATCTTCCAGCGTGCCGATCACGCCGCCGCCGAAGTGGTAATACACCATCATCGCCGCGGAATTGTCGCGCACGGTCGGGAGATAGAGCCGGCACGGCACGGAATGGCTGCGGCCGGTGACGTAGATTTTCTCAATGCGCACGCCGCCGACAGCAGAGCCGCCGAACGTGGCGGTGCCCATGTTGGCTTGTTCGCGTAGACGCGTAGGAGTCATCGCCTCCCAATCGACGCCGCGTTCGCGTGATTTGGCTTCGATGAATTGAAAGCGCGGGTCCAGCGTCATGCCGCGCACGGTGCGGGGTTCGCCGCCGGAGGCTTTGAGCAACGCGGCTTCGGAGCGCGATAATGCAAGTTGGGCGAGCGTCTTACGCAGCCAGGACACGGGGTTCGTACCTCTTCTTCTTCGGTCAGTCCTTGCGCGCCGCGCCGACGAGACCCTTCAGGATCAGGCCGGTCGCGAAATCCGACGCGCCTTTTATGTCCGGAGGTGAGCGGCGCAGCATCGCCGCACCCACCTCTTGCGCAGCGCCGATGCAAGCGCAAGCGAGATAGTCTGCGTCAACGCGCGGTGCGTCGCCGCGTGCGATCGATTCTTCCAGGCTTTGGCGCACTTCCTGATAGACTGAGACCATCTCCGGCGTGTCCATGCGCAGGACGTGCGGGCGGCGTTCGTCGATCGGGCGGCCCTCGGCGCGATTGTCCTCCACGATGAATCGGAAATAGGCGACGAAGGCGCTGTACAGATAATCCTCAAAGCTCTTGGCGTTCTCCCGCGCCATACGGAGAATCGGGCGGAAGCGGCGCGCGCCGTCATCGGCCAGCGCTTCGAACACTTCTTCTTTCGAACGGAAGTAATTGTAGAAGGTGCCGGACGCGAGATCGGTGCCCCGGATGATGTCGCGCACCGTGGATGCTTCGTAGCCGAGCTGCGCAAACACGGCGCGCGCGGCGATGAGAATGGCCTGGCGGTTGGCCGCCTTGGTCTTCTCGCGTTTGCCTAGCGGCTCGATCGTTGCCGTCTCGCTCATTCCCGCTCCCCGAACCGTTCCCCGTGACAGTATAGCGACCACAAAAATGACGTTACGTCAATTTCATCTGATGGCGGGGCGCAGCGGGCGCTGCTAGCACCGGCCAATGGCCAGCGAAACTCACTACGGCGAAGGCGGCGACGTGTTCGAGCGCATTCAGGCCATGATGAAATGGACACCGCAGGGCCGAGCGCTGGGCTTTGAGGTGACCAAACTCGAGGGCAATCACGTTTGGGGCCGTGCGCCGTACAAGCCTGAGCTGGTGGGCGATCCGGAAACGGGCGTGATCGCGGGCGGCGTGATCACGACGTTCCTGGATCAGCTTTGCGGCATGGCGGCGGTGTTGGCGATGAAGGAGCCGTCGATGGTGGCGACCATCGACATCCGCATCGATTACATGCGCGGCGCAACGCCGGGGCGGGACGTGCTGGCGGAAGCGCATTGCTACAAGATCGGGCGCAACGTGGCGTTCGTGCGCGCTGTGGCGTTCGAGGATGACGCGGGCAATCCGATTGCGCACGCAACGGCGACCTTCATGGTCAACGCGACACGGAAGTTCGGCGCGAATTTAACGGAGAAAAAGTCGTGACGCCGCAAGAGCAGCTCACGGCGGCGCTGGCGCGGATCCCGTATGCGACGTTTCTGGGCGTGCGCGCGGAGCTGAAGGGCGATGAGCTGACGCTCGTGCTGCCCTACTCCGAGCATCTGCTCGGCAATCCGCTGTTGCCAGCACTGCATGGCGGCGTGGTGGGCGCGCTGATGGAGCTGACAGCGATTACGCAGCTAGCGATCGCGTCCAAGAGCGCAAAATTTCCTAAGACGATCGATGTTGGCTTTGACTATCTGCGATCAGGCAAGCCTGTGGATACGTTTGCGCGGGCGAAGGTCATAAAAATCGGCCGCCGCATCGCCAATGTGCAAGCCGAAGCTTGGCAAGGCGAACGCGGGCAGCCGATTGCCGCGATGCACGGGCACTTCCTGGTTGGCGACGACGACGCCGCCAATCCGAAAACCTAGTTCAGCACTCCAAACAAGAAAAGCAGGATGATGATCGGCAGCGGAATACCGATGACCCAGAGGAGACAGCCTTTACCCAGTTCTTCCACGATGCACTCTCCTCAAACGCGCGGGGTGGTTTGATACGGAACGCCGTCGTCGAGACGCGGACGGCCTTCCCATGTCGGGTGATGCGCGCCGAGCCAGCCGCCAGCGACGGCGCCGGCAAGGCCCAAGCTGAGCGCGCCGACAGTCCACCATGAGAGCGCGGCGATGGCGTCGGCGGTGTCTCCGGCGGTGGCGAGATCCGAGGCGTTGGCGCCCTGCCCGTCGGTTGCATCGCTCAGTTCGCCGATGGTTTCGGCGACACCGGACGGGAGCGAGTCACCGCTGACGGCACCGGACGCGGCAAAGGTCGCGAGCGTGACGGCGACAGCGACAGCAAACGCCCACACCAGGAAGCCAGTGAGCAGGCCGCCGAAGTGGTCAGGATAGCGCGCGCCGCGTGACGCGATGTAGGCCCCGACCTGAAATGCAACGAGTTGAGCGAACATGACAAATAGACCGCCGCCGATGGAGATGGTCTCGTCTTGGTTATTGATCTCGTAGGGATTGAAGGCGCTGGCGCCGATGGCGAGGCCCAGCATGTTCAGGAGAAAGCCGATGGCGATTGCGGCGACTGCGCCCGCGACAATCGTTGGCCACTGGATGAGCGGATGCGCGTAGTGGCGCCCCGCGATGGTATAGTCGGGATCAAATCTGTAGGCGACCATGTGCGTGTCTCCGGCCGAATTGCTGCCCGGTAACGCGGCGCCGCTACGTGAGTTCCGACTTCATCTCATTTTCGCTTGTTCCGCGCGTGGCCGGTTCATAACGTTGAACTGCAAGCCGATGGGAGACGACCATGACGCGCACGATTCTTTTGGTTCACGGTGCTTGGCTGAATTCCAAGAGCTGGGAACATTGGAAGACGCGTTACGAGGCCAAAGGCTTCAAAGTCGTGACACCGGACTGGCCAGGCGACGAAGGCGATCCGGTCGAACTCAAAGCACATCCGCGCAAAGAACTCATTCATTACGGGCCAAAGGAGATCGTCGCACACTACGAGGCGATCATTGCTGACTTGGACGAGAAGCCGATCATCATGGGTCACTCGGCCGGCGGCGTCTTCACGATGCACTTGGCGGACAAAGGCTTGGGCGTTGCCGCTGTCGCAATCGATCCCGCGCCGACACCGGGCGTGGGCATTCCGATCGAAGGCGCGATCAATGCGTTGCCGGTGCTGGGCGACCCCTTCAGTGGCGGCAAAGTGATCTCGATGATGAAATCATTCTTCGCTGACAAGTTCGCCAATGGGCTGCCGCGCGATCAGGTCGACTATCATTTCGAGCACTACGTCGTGCCGACGGCGGGCAAGGTCTATTGGGACGGCGTCGTGTCGGGCGGCGCTGGCGCCATCACGTGGGACAGCAAAGTGCGCCCGCCCATGCTTCTGATCGGCGGCGGCAAAGACCACATCGCACCGCTCGGCATGACCAAAGACATCTTCAAGCACCAGCGACGCGCCGCGTCGCTGACGGAGCTCAAGGTGTACGAAGACCGCTCACACTATCTCTGCGGCGAGCCGGGCTGGGAAGAAGTCGCGGACTACGCGCTGGAGTGGGCGACGAAAAACGCGCGGACCTGAGCGCTATTTATTCGCGCGCCGAGTAAGCGCCGAGAAGTCCGCCATGATCTGCTCGGTCAGCGTCGATGGCTTGAACGGCAGGCCGGCGATTTCGCGGATGGGGGTGATCTCGGCGGCGGAGCCGGTGAGAAACGCTTCCGAGAAGTTCGCGAGTTCGTTCGGCCAGATGGCGCGCTCCACCACTTCGATCCCCGCCTTCTTGGCGAGCGCGATTACGGTTTGACGGGTGATGCCGTTCAAGAAGCAGTCCGGCGTTGGCGTGTGCAGAACGCCTTCGCGCACGAAGAAGATGTTGGCGCCAGTGCCTTCGGCGATTTGGCCACGCCAGTCGAACATCATGGCGTCGTCGAAGCCAGCGTCGGTCGCGGCGTGGCGCGAGAGCGTGCAGACCATGTAGAGGCCGGCAGCTTTCGATTGGCAGGGCGCGGTGTCAGGCGCCGGACGGCGCCACGGCGCAATCATCAGCCGCACGCCCTTCATCTTGTCCTTGAAATAGTCGCCCCACTCCCAAGCAGCGATCGAGACATGCACGTCGTCGCGCTTGGCAGAGACCCCCATCTGTTCGGAGCCGCGCCAAGCCAGCGCGCGGAGATAGCAATTTTCCCAGCCTTGCTTTTTGATCAGCTCGGCCTTGGCGCGATCCAATTCTTCGACGCTGTACGGAAGCGAGAACCCAAGCAGCTTCGCTGAGTTGTGGAGGCGTTGGCTGTGCTCCCGGCTCTTGAACACGACGCCGCCGTAAGCACGCTCGCCTTCAAACACGGATGACGCATAGTGGAGCGCGTGGGTGAGGACATGCACCTTGGCGTCGCGGTGCGGAAGGAATTCGCCGTCCATCCAGACGTAGCCGTCGCGATCGTCGAAAGCCGGCATAAGCGTGTTCCTTCCTGCTAGAATGCCCTTGCCGACCGGCCTTGCTCCAAGGCATGGTCCACAGGGTTGGTTTTGAGCGTTCTTGGGTGATGTAGGACATGTCTGTCAATCAACCAGCCGGTCTGATGGAATTTTGTGCCCTCAATGGCGCTAAAATGCGCATGAATGCTTCGCCGTCAGGCGCTTTGGCGCAGGGCTGCCGCAAATGACCGCCGCGACCTTCGACGCACTCGACCGCCCACCTCATCTCCTGCTGGTCGACGACGACGATCGTATCCGTGAATTGCTGAAGCGCTACCTCAGTCAGGCCGGCGCGCGCGTGTCTGCGGCGGGTGACGCGGCGGGCGCGCGCAAGCTGCTCGGCTCGATGGATTTCGATCTCCTGATCTTGGACGTGATGATGCCGGTCGAGGACGGCTTTTCGTTGGCCGAAAGCGTGCGCAAAAGCTCAAAGGTGCCGATCGTGCTGCTAACCGCACGCGGCATGCCGGAAGATCGCATTCGCGGGCTGCAGATCGGCGCCGACGACTATGTGGCCAAACCTTTCGAGCCGGCGGAGCTGGCGCTTCGCATCAACGCAATCTTGCGCCGCTCGGTGAATGGGCGCGGTGAGACGCCGGAGGTGGTGACGTTCGGGCCGTTTGCATTCAACGGTGCGCGGGGCGAGCTTTCGCGCGAAGGCGCATTGGTGCGCCTGACGGAAGCGGAAGTGGCGATGCTGCGCATCCTGGCGGCGCGACCCGGCGAAGTTGTGAGCCGCGAAGAGCTGGCCAAACGCACGAGCGCGGGGCTTGAACGCTCTGTGGATGTGCAAGTGACACGGCTGCGCCGGAAGGTTGAGGCCGATCCGCGCGCGCCGATTTTTCTGCAGACGGTGCGCGGCATCGGTTATCGGCTGGCGGCGGATTGAGGCGCGTTTTGCGGCGCGGGCTCGGGGATGCCGTGCGCGATTGACGGCGCAGGCGAGTATTCGTTCACGAGATAGAGCGGCCGGTTCTTGGACTCGTTGAAGAGCCGGCCGAGATATTCGCCCATGATGCCGATGCAGAGTAGTTGCACGCCACCGAGGAAAAGCACGGCGACCATCAAAGACGGATAGCCAGGCACCGGATTGCCATGAACCAGCGTCTCGTAGACGATCACGAGCGCGTAGATGAACGACACGAAGGCCACGAACACGCCGGCATAAGTTGCGAACTTCAGCGGGCCGGTCGTGAAAGACGTGATGCCTTCGATGGCGAAATTCCAGAGCTTCCAATAGTTGAAGGTGGTCGTGCCAGCGTGGCGCGGGTCGCGTTTGTACTCGACGGCCTTTTGCGGAAAGCCAATCCAAGCAAACAGCCCCTTCATGAAGCGATGCCGTTCGCGGATCTGTTTCAGCGCATCAACAGCACGGCGGCTGAGCAGCCGGAAGTCGCCGGTGTCGGCGGGGATTTGCGTGCGCGAGATGGCGCGGATGACGCGGTAGAACGCGGCGGCGGTAAATTTCTTCAACGCAGTTTCGCCGTCGCGGGCGATGCGTTTGGCATAGACAACGTCGAAGCCGTTTTTCCATTCGTCGATCAATTGCGGGATCAGTTCGGGCGGATCCTGCAAGTCCGCGTCGATGACGATGACGGCGTGGCCACGGGCGTGATCGAGGCCCGCGGTGAGCGCGATCTCCTTGCCGAAGTTGCGCGAGAGATCGATTACGGTGACGCGCGAGTCCTGCGTGCGCAACGCGTGCATGACGGCGATCGTTTTGTCGCGACTGCCGTCGTTGATGTAGATGACTTCGCAGGTCGCGCCGACCGTATCGAGCACACTGGTCAAGCGGCGATGCAATTCGGGGAGCGTTTCTGCTTCGTTGTATGCCGGCACGACGACGGAGAGCGTGTACTCGGTGGGCCTGGGCGGGCGCAGATCGTCACTCATGTTTGCGCCTCACCAACGACGCGAAGGGCATAGCGCCGCGCATCCGTCCAAGTCTAGCGCATATGGCGGCGCTGGTTTAGCGTTGCGCCAGTTGGGGGAACGCGGCGCCATGGCGGACAACACTGACGCGAGTAAGAACGCCGGCTGGAAGGTGTTCGCGCTGAGCTTGCTGTTCTGGCTGCCGACGCTCTCAGGCGTGATCAGCCGCGCGATCAAGCAATCGAACTGGTTCGGCGATTATCAGGCGGTGGCGTGCGCGGCGGAAAAGCATCTCGCTGGCCAGCCGATGTACGACGTCAACCTCGCCTGCCCCGACATGCATGCGGCGATGTATATCTATCATCCGTGGGTGGCGCAGGCGTTCGCGTATCCGCTGGCCGAGCTTGGGCAGCGTGGACTGATGATGATCTACGCGCCGCTGTTCGTGCTCGCGGTGCTTTCGCTGCTGTGGATCATGATCGGGCGCGGCGGCACGGGCGCACGGCATCGGCGCGCGTGGTTCGGCGCGTTCATAACCGGGAGCGCGATCTATTGGGGCAATGTCGCGGTGGTGCTGCACGCCTTCATCGGCGTGGCGGCAACGATCCTGCGACGCTGGCCGATCGTGTTGGTGTTTGCAATCGCGCTGGCGATGATCGTGAAGCCGCTGTTTGCGACGTTTGCGATGGTGTTTCTGCTGGCGCGCTGGCCGCTATGGAAGCGCATCGGCTACGCGGTGCTGACGATCCTGCTGGGGCTTGCGCCGGCGGCGTATCTGTTCTGGCAAGGCGGGCCGTATGCAGAGCAATGGACCGAGCTTGTCACCTACGTGATCTACGAAGACCGGCCGGGCGAAGCGTTTCTGGGCTGGATGAGCGTGCTTGGCGCGACGATGGATTCGACTGCAGTGAAGGTTGGGTATCTGGGCTACGGCGTGGTGATGACGCTGGCGGGGTTGACGCTGGCAGAGGGCTTGGAGCTCAATGACGACGATCGCGCGTTGCTCGGTTTGAGCTTGGGCATTCTGGTGAACCCTCGGCTGATGTCGCAGGATTATTGGCTGTTGGGACCGGGCTTGATCGCCATGGCGAGTGTGCTTTCGGCGCGGGCGCCGGGTGCGGGCAAGTGGGTGATGCGCGCGCTGCTTTGGCTTTGTGTGCTGGTGTTGGTTGGAAACCTCGCCGACCTCGCCGATTATACCGGCCGGATCGTCACGTTCGGTTTGGCGCTCACCGTGCTGGGCGCTGCGCTGTGGACGGTGATGTCGCGCCACACCAAGGTATCGGCGGTTTGGAGCGCCGTGCTCGCTCCGGCGCCTCAGAGGTAAGATGCGACTTCGGGATTATTTGCCGCGCGGTTTGTATTGGCGCACCGCGCTGATCATCATCGTGCCGGCGGCGTTGCTGCAGCTGATCATCACGCTCGTCTTCCTGGACGATCACTGGCGCTTTCAATCCAAGCGCATGAGCCAGGCCGTGGCGTCGGACGTGACGTTGTTGCTGCAAACCTACGAAGCGAACCCCACGCCGGCGACGTTGGCGTATGTGCGGCGCATCGCGAGCGCGCCGTTACGCATGAGCCTTTCTTTTGACACCGCGCCACTGGAGCGCGAGCGGTGCGGCGGGCGTTCACGTTCGCTCTACATTGACCGGTATCTGCTCGAACCGCTCGACGCCGAGTTCGGGCGACCGATCTGGTACGATCCGACCTGCCGCGATGGACTCGTCTATCTGCGCGTGCCGACGACCGGCGGCGTGTTTGAGTTTCGCACCGATTTCGATCGGGTGCAGGCGCGTTCAGGGCCGCTGTTCGTGATGTGGATCATGGCGGGCACGGTGTTCTTCTGCCTCGTGTCGATCCTATTCGTGCGCGGCCAGGTGCGGCCAATCGAGAAGCTCGCGGACGCAATGGAGCAGTTCGGACGCGGCGACGATAGCGGCACGTTCCGCGTCCGCGGCGCGCGCGAAGTACGCAGTGCGACGCGCGCGTTCTTCAACATGCGCGAGCGCGTGCAGCGGCTGATGGAGCAGCGCGCGCAATTGCTGGCGGGCGTGAGTCACGATCTGCGCACGCCTGTGACGCGGCTCAAGCTTCAGCTCGCGTTGATGCCAAAGTCCGAGGAGATAGACGCCGCCAAACGCGACTTGGCCGACATGGAAGAGACGCTGGAGGAATACCTCGCCTTTGCCAAAGGCCTGGGGGAAGAGGCCCCGGAAATGGTGGACGTTGGCGCCATGGCAACAGAGGTCGTGGCGGATTCAACACGCGATGGAGCCGACATTGCAATTGAGCAATCTGGCGAAGTCGACGCGCCGGCGCGCGGACGCGCGCTGAAGCGTTGCCTCGTCAATCTGATCGATAACGCCGCGGCGCATGGGGATAAGGTGCGCGTCATGGTGAAGGGCGAAGAAAACGCCGTGACAGTCTCTGTCGATGATAACGGACCCGGAATTCCCGAGGAACTGTACGAGGAAGCATTCCGCCCCTTCTCACGGCTCGATGCGACGCGTTCGCGCAATCAGAAAGGCGTGGGTTTGGGACTGGCCATCGCGCGCGATGTCGCGCGCAGCCATGGCGGCGATATTTTCCTGAGTCCAAGCCCGCTCGGCGGCCTTCGGGCTATGCTGCGGTTACCCCGACCAGCGTGAGTCAACCCGCTTCCATTGCAGCGAAGAATGAATAAGGTCGCCGCCGGGAATTCGGGCGGATCATGGCGGACGGCGGCGACATCTCACGGGCGCGGATTTGCATCGACTTCGGCACCGCGTTGTCGAAGGCGGCGATCTGCTTGGACCCTCTGTTGCCGCTTGAAGTCGGCGTTAAGCCGTTGCCGATTGGCGCTATTTCCGGCGGCGACCATCCGCTACTGACGCCTTCGGTGCTCTACGTCGATAGCGGGCGGCTGTTCTTCGGCCCCACAGCGTTTGAGCATGCGCGGCGCGGCGTCGAGGATGCACGCGATCCCCTGCTCTCGTTCAAAACGGTGCTGGGCGCACGCAACATCGAGGAAGCGCTGAATTCCAAGCTACGGCCCTCCGTTGATCCGACCGGCACGTTCAAGCAGCGCGACGCGCTCGCGCTCTATCTGGCGTATCTCGATCAGCTGATCCGCGAAGCCATCGATCTCGCGCCCAACATTCCGAACGCCGCAATCTATGCCCCGCGACGCTACACCAGCCCGGTATGGCGACCGGGCAGCGGCGTTGAGCGCATGTTCGAAGGCATCTTCAACGAGTCCGCCGCGATCTCGGAAAAGCTGGGGCATCTGCTACTTGGGCCCGCCGGCATCTCGATCGCGCAGTGCAAGGATGCGCTGGACAAGGCCGCGGCCAATCCTGGCGATGGGCGATTGGAAACCGGCGTATTCGAACCGCACGCCGCGGCGGCGGCGGCGCTGGCCTTCACCAACGCGCCGACGCGGTTCGTGATGGTGTTCGACATGGGCGCCGGCACCACCGACATCGCAGCGTTCGAGTTCGATGAAACCGTCGATCCGCCCACGCTCGGCGAGATCAAGGAAGCGCGCCACGCGAGCGCGCTAGCGGGCGATGAGATCGACCGCATTCTGATCGAGCTCATGCTGACCAAGGCGCACGTGGTCAAAGGCTCGGAAGAGGATTTGAAGATTTCTCGCATCGCGCGCTTGGCGGCGCGGGATTTGAAGCGTGAGCTGCTGCGCACAGGCAAGTGCCAGCTGCGGTTGGGTTGGCGCACGCTGGCGATCCGCGCCAGCGACCTGATGGAATACGAGCGCTTTCGCCAGTATCTCGGCGCGCTGGCCGGCACCATCGCGAACAGCTTGAAGCCAGTGCTAGAGCGCGCACAGGCGGTGAATGCGGACGTCGTCGACGTCGTGCTCGCCGGCGGCGGCGCGCACCTCACGTTCATCCCAGCTTTGGTGCAGCGTGCAGCTGCAAGCTTGAACACGCCGGTGAAACTGCGCATCGGAGCGCTGACTCCCGCCAATCCGCTTTACATGGGCATCGACAAAAATCTCGCGGAAGTGTTTCCGCAGATCGCGATGTCGGTGGGCGGATCGCTCGTCGAGATGATGCCGGCGCGTTGAATCTGGACCGCCGGCGCCCTCGCCGGCTCTTCGTTTCAACCGGCTCAATAGCGGCAGTTGACACACCGCATGCCGGCGAGGGCGCCGGCGATCCATATTAGCTCACGCCCTTCGCTAAGTCCGGAAACACCTTCGACACTTTGCCGAGCAGGTAGTCGCCATACGTGCCCGACCATGCGTGAACGTTGGCGCGATCCCAACGTTCGCGGCTGTCGTCGGTCGCGTTGGCGTGCTCAGGCAGCGGGACGATTTCGGCGTCCCAGCCTGGATCGAAGAAGAATGGAAATGAGAGCCTGCTCTTGCCGCTGACATTGCGCACGCGATGCGGCGTGGAGCGGTAGAGTCCGCCGGTGAGGCGATCGAGCATGTCGCCGATGTTGACGACCAGCGCGCCTTCAATCGGCGGCGCTTCGATCCAGCCTTGTGGCGTCTTCACCTGCAGGCCACTGTGCTGATCCTGCGCCAGCAGCGTGAGCAAGCCGTAGTCGGTATGTTCGCCGACGCCCCAGCTTTCGCCATCGTCGGCGGGATACTCGAAGATACGGAAGAGCAGTGTGGGCTGTGCGGTGTAGGTGCGGCGGAAGTACTGCGAGTCGAGGCCGAGGCTGAGCGCGACGCCTTCCATGATCGCATGCGCGGCGCGTTCGGCTTCGCGCATGAAGGTGAGGACTGCGGGTTTGAGTGTTGGGACAGCTTCGGGAAAGGGATTGGCGCCATGCAGCGGCAAGCCAGCTGCGACGCGCGGATCGCGCGCGCCGAGCTCTTCGCCGAAATAGAGCCCCTGCTTGCGGTCGGGCTTGCCGGACGTGAGTTCACCGCCCAGTGGGAAGTAGCCGCGCCACGCGCGGCCGTCGCGCGCCATTTCGATTTTCATCTTCTCCGCTTCAGGCAACGCGAAGAAGGCGCGGCTGCTTGCATTTAGCTGCGCTAAAGTGTCGGCGCTGATGCCGTGATGCGTGGCGTAGAAAAAGCCGAGGTCGCGGCACGCTGCACCGATCTCAGCTACGGTTTTCGCCACCGTTTCCGCGTCTCTCTGCAGAAGCGGCGCGACATTGATGCTCGGCAATCTCGCTTCGCGCACGCACTCGCCTCTCGCACCAGGCGCCCATGTGACACGCGAAGCTATCCGTAAGCGGGTAGCCGCGCACCTTGGCGCTGTGGATTTCAGCTTACATGATTTCCCCAGGCAACGAGAGGACGAACTCATGCCGAGCACAACAGCAACCGCCTCACGCGACGCGGCCACGTCGATTGTCGTGACGCCGACTGGGCCGCTGCTCGGCGCTGAGGTATCCGGCATCGATCTGACCAAGCCGCTAACGTCGGCCGACGTCGCCGCCATCCGCGAGGCGCTGCTCTCGCATAAGGTGCTGTTCTTTCGCGACCAAGACATCTCCTACGAAGATCACGTGCGCTTTGGCCGGTATTTCGGCGACCTTGAAGGCCATCCGGTGACAGCGACAGTGCCGGGCTTTCCGGAAATTCTCTTCATCGAAGCCGCGGACGGCATGAAGATCAGCGACAAGGTCTTCCCAATCGCGCGGCCCGCCAACAAGTGGCATACCGACGTGACGTTCCGTGAGAAGCCGTCGATGGCGGGCATTCTGCGCATGCGGAAAATGCCGGTCTTCGGTGGCGACACAATCTTCGCGGATACGGCGGCGATCTATTCCGATCTGCCGCCCGACGTGAAAACGAAGATCGATGCGCTCGATGCCGAGCACGACATCATCCGCAGCTACGGCTATCGCGTCTCGAAAGAAAAGGCCGCCGAACTACGCCAAGACTATCCGCTGATGGTTCATCCTATGGTGCGCCGCCATCCCGAGACGGGCGAGAAGCATCTCTTCGTCAATCACGTGTTCACAGGCCGTATCCTTGGCTTGCCGGACGATGAGGCTGAAAAGCTGTTGGCATACCTGCTCGATCGCGTGAAAGCGCCTGAGTATCAGATGCGCTTCCGCTGGAGCGAGAACGCCATAGCGTTTTGGGACAATCGCGCGACGCAGCACTATGGCGTGCTGGACTACTGGCCGCACGAACGCGTCGTGGAACGTGTCACCGTGATGGGAGAAGATCGGCCCGTCCGCTAGGTCACAAAACCGTAGCGTCGGTGTCGTAAAATTAGCCTCGCCTGCTTCGCGCTAGGCACGAATTGGGAACCTAATCCCATATTGGGGCGTAGATAACGAACGCCCTGGGGAGATTTCCGTGCGCTGCTGGTTATTTTTCAATCGAGACCTCGGGCCCAACGTGCCTGAAGCACACGAGGTTTTCCGTTTCCAGGAAGCGGCGAAGGCGCTCGATATCGAATTGCATGTGCTGAAACCGAGCGAATTCGACCTGGTGGTGGATTCCCTGGGCGGATGGTCCGCTATTTATCAGGGCCGCGAACTTCGCAAGCCAGACCTGATTATTCCGCGTACCGGCAGCGAGACATCGTATTTCACCCTCGCCGTGCTGCGGCACTTCGAGCGCCAGGGCGTGGCCATCGTCAATCCGCCGGCGGCGATCGAAGCGGTGGCGGACAAGCTGCATACCTTGCAAGTGCTAGCTGGCGCAGGGCTGCCGATCCCGAAGACGATCCTCGGCAAGTTTCCCGTCGATGTCGGCTTGGTCGAGCGCGAGATCGGCTTTCCGGTGGTGGTGAAGAAGCTGCGCGGCACGCGCGGCGCGGGCGTGATGCTGTGCGAGAACCGCGCTCAGTTCGATGATCTAGCCAATCTGCTCGACGGCGCGGCGCAGGGGCAGGATTTCCTGTTTCAACAATACATCAAAGCCAGCCACGGCCGCGACGTGCGCGTGCTGGTAGTGGACGGCAAGGCCGTCGCCGCCATGGAGCGGCGCTCGACCGATGGCGGTTTCAAGTCGAACATTTCGCTCGGCGGTGCGGCGATGCCGTTTGCGCCACCGCCGGCGATGGCGGAGCTCGCGGTGAAGGTCGCGCGCGAATTGCAGCTCGATGTGGCGGGGATCGATATTCTGTTCGACAAGACGGCGTATCGGATTTGCGAGGCCAATTCATCGCCAGGCTTCCAAGGCTTGGAGCGCGCATGCGATGTCGATGTGCCGGAGCTGGTGTTCGTCGCGATGTCGCGGAAGTTCGGGCTGCCGCTTCGGCACTCGGCCCGCTGGGAGCGCGCGATTGATCGCGCGGCGAAGGCCGTGCTTGGGCCGATGCCACGGCCGGTGAACGATGATGCGCCGGCGATGGCTCGCGCGCCGACGCGGCGGAAGCGGAAGCCGGCTTAGCCGCGCGCCGCTTTCGCGATGCGCTTGGCGGCGAGGAGCGCGATTTCCTGCAGATCATGCACCGCGGGCTTTTCGCGCGCGGGCATGCGGTTGAACGCGTCGAGGGCGGCGATCTTGTAGGCTTCGGCAAGGGTTGGATAGTTGAAGGTGTTCTCGACGAAATAGTCCAGGCCGCCGCCGAGATTGAGCACGGCTTGCCCGATGTGGATCAACTCGGTCGCGCCCTCGCCCACGATATGGACGCCGAGCAAACGCCGCGTATCGAGCGCGAAGATCATTTTCATGAAGCCGGAATTGAGGCCCATGATGTGGCCGCGCGAGGTTTCGCGGAAGCGCGCGATGCCGGCCTCGTACGGGATGCCCTTTTCGCGCACCTGCTCTTCGGTCATGCCGACGGTGGAGATTTCGGGGACCGAGTAGATGCCGTACGGAAAAAATTCCGGCGGCGCGTGCGCTTCGGCGCCGAAGGCGTGGCACGCCGCGATGCGGCCCTGCTCCATTGACGTGGAGGCGAGTGAGGGAAAGCCGATGACGTCGCCGACCGCGTAGATGTGCGGCACGGCGGTGCGGAAGGTGGCTTTGTCAACGGCGATGCGACCGCGATCGTCGGCGGCGAGACCGGCGGCTTCGAGATTGAGCGATGCGGTCGCGCCGGCTCGGCCGGCGGCGAACAGCACCATATCGGCGGCGATCTGACGTTGGTCATGCAGCTGCACGAGGCATGCCTCGCCAAGCTTTTCGACGCTGACGGCTTTACTGTTGAACCGCAGGCTCATGCCGCGGTCGCGGAGATCGTGGACGAATTCGTCGACCAGTTCGCGATCAACGAAGCCGAGCAGGCTCGCGCCCGGCTCGATCACGGTGACCTTCACATCCAGTGCAGAAAAGATGGTGGCGTATTCGATGCCGATGACGCTCGCGCCAATGACCACGAGCGAGCGCGGCAGCTTCTTCAGATCGAGGATCTCGTCGGCATCAACGATGTTTTCGCCGTCGAATGGGATGTGCGCAGGCCGGTGCGGATAAGTGCCGACGGCGAGGATCACGCTGTCGCCATGATAGTGGCGGACGTCGCCGGTTTCGCCGGTGACTTCGATGGCGTGGGCGCCCACGAAGCGCGCGCTGCCGGCGGTCCACACCACGTTGTTGCGGGAGAATTGGTGCTCAAGCACTTCGACTTCGTGGTCGAGCGTGATCGCGAGGCGGCGGCGGAGGTCTTCGGCGGTGATGTGCTCTTTGTTGCGGTGGGCGCGACCGTAGAAGCCGCGCTCGCGCCAGCCGGAGAGATTGAGCACGGTTTCGCGGAGCGTCTTCGACGGGATCGTTCCGGTGTGCACACAAACGCCGCCAACGCGCCGCCCCTTCTCGATCACGAGAACAGATTTCTTGAGCTTGGCGGCTTGCACGGCGGCCCGCCGGCCTGCCGGACCGGAGCCGATGACGATGAGGTCGAAATGCTGCGCCATGCGGTGGGAACCTTGGAGCGCGCCGCTGGATGAGACGTTAACGGATGTCGGGATCAGCCGGGCTGGTTCGTCCTAGGATCAGAACCGAGGAGATTTGATCATGCGGAAGATCATCACAGGCGCTTTCGTTTCCCTAGACGGCGTGATGCAGGCGCCTGGCGGGCCACAGGAGGACTGGGAGGGCGGCTTCAAGTACGGCGGCTGGGTCGCGGCGCTGGGCGACGATCCGGTGTTCGGCGAAGAGATCACCAAGATGCTCAACGAGCCTTACGACCTGCTGCTGGGCCGGCGCACCTATGACATCTTTGCTTCGCACTGGCCGTACGCCGAAGGCGGGCCGGACGATGTGGTCGCCAAGCAGTTCAACGCGATCACGAAGTACGTGGTTACGCGCAAGGGCGAGCTGGAGTTTCCGTGGAAGGGCACGGTCGTGCTGCGTGACGCAGCTAAGGACGTCGCCAAGCTGAAGCAGGAAGACGGGCCGGCGCTGGTGACGCAAGGCAGCTCCGACCTGATCCAGACGCTGCTGGCCGAAGACCTGATCGACGAGATCTGGACGTTCACATTCCCGGTCGTACTGGGCTCGGGCAAGAAGCTGTTCGGCGAAGGTGCACGGCCGGGGCACTTCAAGGTGGCGTCGGCAAAGGTGTCCCCGAACGGGCTGATCGTAGCGCATTACGTGCGCGATGGCGACGTGCAGACCGCCGACTACGCGATGGACCCGCCCACGCCGCAGGAAGTGGCGCGCCGCGAGAAGCTGAACCGGGAGATCGGGCCTAAGCCTAAAGCGTGAAGCTGGTGAGGCGGCGGCTCATATCGCTGGCGATGGCGCCGAACCCGTCGGAGAAGCCGTGAACCTTCGGAGCGACGACTTCGTCGTATTGGATGGAGACCATCGCGAGCGCCATGAACGCCAGGCCCGCCCAAACCCGGTATTGCGAGTGCCATGCGGATCGCATGACTTGCTTCATGTCGCTCAAGGTGGAACTGAACATGACCACGCCTTCTGGCTAATGCGCGTTCATATTTGCGCGCTAAACGTAAACAAGCGCTGACCAATCGGTTAACGGCAAGCACGCGGCGCAGATGGATTGCAGTTTGCTGTGAGCTTCAGTCGTAGCGGATGACGAAACGCTTCTTCATCGGCGCGGTGACGCGCCACACGCCGATGAAACCCGGCTCGATGATGAAGCTGTCGCCTGCGGCGTAGCGCTGCGTTTCGCCATCATCGCCGACAAGCTCGCACGCGCCTTCGAGCAGGTGGCAAAATTCCCATTCTTCGTATTTCACGCGCCACGCGCCGACATCGGCACTCCACTCGCCGGCGTAGACCTTCTCGTTGCCCTCATAGTCGATGCTGGTGCGCGTCATCGGCGCGCCCTCGACAAGGCGATCGGCGGCGATCGGGGCTTCGTCTGTGGCGTCGGCGCCGCGCACAGCGTGCAGCTTTGTCACGATGCCGCCGCGTCGTCGGCCTTCGGCTTGGCATCAAACCCAGCCCAGCGCCCGAACATCTCCTCAGCGCGGCGGAGGTTCTTGTCGAGCGAAGCCATGGTCTTGGCGAAGTCGCCGGCATCGTCGCCGCGCCAGGCGGCGCGGGCTTGGCCGATGATGACGCCGAGGCCTTGGGCGCGGGCTTGGCCGGTCATGCCGTCGGCTTCGAGGCCGGCGAGCGCCAGCACCCAGCGGGCGCAGCGGACGTGGCGTTGGTGCGCTGACGCGAGCAACGTCGGATCGCGGTCCTGCCCCTGCTCCATACCGAGCACGGCGGGGCGGTGCGGCTCCATGGCTTCGAAGCGGCGCATGATGAGTTCGAACAGGCGGTCGCGGACGCTTTGAGCGGGATCGAGGGCGTCTGTGCTGTCTGCGATCGCACGGTCGAACGCTTCTTCGACACAATCGACCGCCTCGCCCAGCGAGGCCCCGTAAAAGTCCGACATCGGACGGTTTGCTGCGTCCGCGAGCTTGACCAGCGTCACTTCTCGCCAAGGGCTTGAAGCGGCAAGTGAAAGCGCCGCACGGGCGAGATCACGGCGGATGGCAGAGTCGAGTGCAGCGGACATGAAACTCCAGACAGCGAATTTGAGTTGCCAAGCGATCAAGCCCCGGCTTGGAGTTGCCCGTCAAGCGGGCGCGCCACGGTAACGGGACGCGCAGCGCAGGAGGTGGGTGATAACATGGCGGACGGTACACTGGCGGGACGGCTGCGACCGCATCCGCACCACGATCATGAGCTGCAGGCGAAGCTGGCATGCTGGAACCGTGCGCGGCTGGCGCCGCAAACGCCAGGCAAGGACTGGCGCGCGGCGCTCGACGCTGAGCACGCGATGCGGGCCGAGGAGATCGCGTTCGTTGAAACGACACGTGCGGCGCAGGCGGATCGTGCGACGCGGGCGCCGACAAAGCCTGGGCCGTTCGTGGAGTGGTACGAGGCCCTGAAGGAGAATGGGCCAGGGCAAGGTGACGCCCTCTTCCCGTGGCTGGCGGCGCGAGCCACAAAAGATGAGATGCGTTGGTTCGTCGAGCAGGAAGCGGCGGGCGAGGCCGGGTTCGATGACCTGGTAGCGATGGCGCAGGTGAAGGCGCCGGTGCAGGCGAAGCTGGAGCTGGCGCGGAATTATTGGGACGAGATGGGGCGCGGCAACGCCAAGGGCATGCACGGGCCGATGTTGGATGCGCTCGTGCTTGCGATGGGCGTGACGCCGAAGATTGAGACGACGCTCGCGCCGTCGCTGGCGCTCGGCAATACGATGGCGGCGTTGGCGACGAACCGGGCGTATGCATATCACGCTATCGGCGCGCTGGGCGTGATCGAGTTGACGGCGCCCGGGCGCGCGGCGCTGGTGAGCGAAGCGCTGCGGCGGCTGAAGATTTCCGCGAAGGCGCGGCATTACTTTGATCTGCACGCGGTGCTGGATGTGAAGCATTCGGAAGCGTGGAACCGCGAAGTGCACTACTCTCTGGTGGCCGAGAAGCCGGAATGTGCGCGCTACATCGCTGAAGGCGCGCTGATGCGGCTGCAGTGCGGCGCGGATTGCTTCGAGGCCTACCGCCGCCACTTTTGGGGCGGCGACGGCAGCACGGCGCCGGCGTGAGCGAGAAGATCGCTGCGCTCAAGGGGCTGCTGCTGACGCTGAAGCAGCGCGAGTACCGTTTCATCACGCCAACGCCCGCCACGCATGCGCGCGTGATCGCGCGTGAAGGCAAGCAGCAGGCGAAAGATCTGCGCGACGTGTTCGGCTGGAGCCTGCCGTTCGCGCCGGGCGTGGTGGACGACACCCTGCTATCGTTCCTGCGCGGCGCGGATATGCTGGAGGAACGAGGCGGCGAAATGCTGCGGAGCTTGGTCCGGGTGTCGAGCCTTGAGGACAATTTCTTCCTGCACTCGGCGTTTCCAACCACGCGATCGGACTCGGTGTTCTTCGGGCCTGACTCTTATCGCTATGCGAATTTCCTGATGGACACGCTGCCGAACCTGCCGGCGCGGACGCATGTGGTGGACATCGGAGCGGGGTCCGGGATTGGGGCGCTGACGGCGGTGCGCTCACTGCCGCCGCTGAAGGTGACGCTGACGGACATCAATCCGCTGGCGCTTGAGTTGGCGCGGGCGAATTGGGAAGCGGCGGGGTTCGAGGACGCGGCGTTCGTGGAGTGCGACGCGCTCTCCGGCGTGACGGAGCCGATCGATCTGATCATCGCCAACCCGCCCTACATCGCCGACCCGGCGCGCCGCGCCTATCGCGACGGCGGCGGCATGCATGGCGGAGCGATGTCGGTGCGCTGGGCGCAAGAGGCGGCGCGGCGGCTAGAGTCCGGCGGCGTGTTTGCGCTCTACACTGGCAGCGCCATGGTCGGTGGCGATGATCCGCTGCGCAATGCGCTTCTGGAAGCGTTGGCGGATTTCGATGTCCTCTACGGCGAGATCGATCCGGACGTGTTCGGCGAAGAGCTGGAGCGCGAAGACTACGCCGACGTGGAGCGGATCGCGGTTGTGGGTGTGGTGGCGGTGAAGCGCTAGCGCCTATGGAGCGCCGGCGTCCTCGCCGGCACTCTTGGCCCGCTTCGCCTTCGACAAGCTCAGGCTGACGCTACTGCAGGCGATGGAGCGAACGCTAACAATGGCGTCACCCTGAGCCTGTCGAAGGGCGGCGCCGCGCACAAACCGCCGGCGAGGGCGCCGGCGCTCCATATCAGCGCAAAACCATGCTCCGCAGCGCATTCGACAACAGCGTTGTCGCCCTCGCCCGGTCTTTCCAGCTCAGCACCACAGCAGGTCCGGTGTCTGTCTTGTTGACGTCGACAACGTAGAGCCGCCCGCTCTCGTGTTCGCGGAGCACATCAAGGCCGCCCCAATCGAGTTTCATCTCGGCGCAGAAACTTTCGATCTGCGCGAGCTCCGCCCGTGAGAACACCTCGCCGGGATTTTTCACAACGACGCTGCTGTTCTGGATCGAGAAGCGCGCGCTAGCGGGCTTCTTCTTGACGAACACAACGACCGGCTTGCCGCCAACACACGCGGTGCGGAGATCGTGGGCCCAGCCATCTGCGCCTTCTGTCTTGATCACGCGCTGATAGCTCTTGCCTTCGAGCCGCGCGGTTGGGCATTGCACGACGTGGCCATCGTGCAAGCCGTTGCCCTCCCCTTTCTCAACGGCTTCGCCGAAGTGCGTCGTTGGATCGAGCGCGAGCGGATAGCCGAAGGCACGCTCCATTGCTTCGGCAACGTAAGTCTTGGACACATTGCCAACGCCAAAGTTGAACGCGCGCGCGTGGTGTGGCGGTGGCGGACTGGCTTGAGTCTGATCTTCGAAATAGATCGCCGCGTCGGCGGCTTCGGGTGAGTTGGCGAAGCGCATGCCGCCCCAGATCGTCGCGGCCCAGAGTATGTACCAAGGGCGCGGGCGGTGCGGCGTGAAGTAAATGCGCGGGCCGGTCTTGCCGCTGAGGTGCGACCACAGCCCGTGCAGCCGCACGAACGCGTAATACGTGAACCAGCGGCCGATATCCTTCCAGAGCTGCCAGTCGTTCTTGAAACGCACGCCGGTGGATTTGACGTGGACGTAGCCGTCCACGAGTTGGAAATCCCTGATCCACGCGCCGCGCTGCGTGGTGTTGCCTGGTGCGAAATCGAGTGTAGCCACTTGCCCGTCCTGGGCCGCGTTCTGCCAAAAACGTGTGGCGGTGAAAAGGCGTTGCGCTCAGCGCTTGCCGAGATCGCGCGAACGCTGCGCTGCAGCAGAGACGGCACGGCGCAGCAGTGGGCCGAGGCCGTCAGCGGACGCCAGCACGTCAAGCGCGGCTTCGGTGGTGCCGCCGGGCGATGTGACTTGCTTGCGCAATGTGCTGGCGGTTTCGCCGGTCTCCAGCATCAGCGCGCCGGCGCCGGCAACGGTGCGGCTGGCGAGACGCATGGCGGTGTCTTTATCCAAGCCCTCCTGCTCCGCGGCGGCAGCGAGCACTTCAGCGAGCAGGAAGACGTAAGCGGGGCCGGAACCGGAGACGGCTGTGACCACATCCATCAAACGCTCAGCGGCGATGGGTTCGACCGTGCCAAGCGGTTCAAGCAATTGCTCGATCAGCGCGCGATCTTCTTCAGTGCACGCGGGCGATGCAACGTAAGCTGTAACACCGCGGCCAATGCGCGCCGGCGTGTTGGGCACGCTGCGGATGACGCGCGTGGCGTTCAGTTCGCGGCAGAGCGTGTCGATGGTGACGCCCGCCATGATTGAGAGCACGCGCGTGTCGGGGCCGACGAATTTGCGCGTCGCTTCTGCAGCAGCTGCAAAGGTCTGCGGCTTCACCGCCAGCACGACGACATCCACCGGACCGGGGTCCGGCGGATTGAGCACGGCGCCGACGGCGTCGAGTTCGCGTTCGAGTTCAGGATCGAAGTTCGGCTCAACAACGGTGAGCGTCAGGCCCCCGCCCTTGCGCACGGCTTCAATCCAGCCGCGCACCAGCGCGCCGCCCATGGCGCCCGCGCCGACCAGTGCAATCGAAGGAGAGTCTAAGCTCACGCTTCTCCGACGGTTTCGAACAATGCCGCTTGCGAGGCATCGTCCGCCGACATTCCGCCTAAAATGAGGAAGTGAAACGCAGGCTGAAACCGTTCGGCGGCGTCGAGAGCAGCGGCGCACATGGCTTGCACTTCGCCGATCGAGATTTCGTCGCGGCCAATCATCGGCATGGCGTGGCGGAAAATGATCGTGCCGTCATCGGACCAGACATCGAAATGGCCGAGCCAGAGATTTTCGTTGATCAAACCAGCAAGGCGCACCGCTTCGGCGCGGCGCGACACCGGCGCTTGCAGATCGAAGCCCAGCGTGAACAGCAACGCCGGCAGCTCGCCGCGATAGCTGAAATAGCCGACCGTCTCGCCCGTCGAGCATTTGAAGCTGAAATGGACATCGCCATCCTCGGCGCGTTCGGATTTGAAGCGGTCGTCGGCGCTCAGCACCGTCTCAACCGTGTCCATCGGGTCTGTCGAGATTTCGACTTCGTCGTCGAGATAGAGATCCATGAAGCGTCCCCCTTAGGGCCTCCATAGCCCCGTGGTCTGCCGGTCCGATCTCTTCGCCTTGGATGCGCGCATTGAAAGCGCGTCGAATCAAAGCCCCGATCACTAGCTAAGCGCTTTGAGTATTTCGCGAAACTTAACGGCGCAGAGTTCCGCGGGATCGACGCAAGAACTTCGTTTACGCTCGATCCTTCAGCAGCGCTTCGAGCGCTGCGACGCGGGCCTTCAGGTCGTCGGCTTCGGCGCGGGCGTCTGCCGCAAGCTGCTTGACGGCTTCGAACTCGTCGCGGCCTACAAGGTCCATTTCTGCTACGAAACGGTCGGCCTGGGCGCGCATGAAGCCCTTGGCTTCCTCGTTCATGCCCTGGGCCATGCCCATCGCGCCCGTCATCAGCCGGGCGAGGTCGTCAAACACGGAGCTTTGCGTTTGCATGTGGATCGTTCCCTGGGAGGTGTCTATGAAACCGCCCAAAGCCGCGCAATGCGGCCTAACAGCCAAGGGTGAGTCCGGGTGATCCTCGAAGCCATCACATTCCCCAACATCGATCCGGCGGCGCTAACGATTCCGCCGATCTTCGGGTTCGGGCCGTTTCACCTGCGCTGGTATGCGCTTGCCTACATTGTCGGCCTTGTTCTCGGTTGGCGCTGGATGGTGTGGCTGATCCGCCGCGACAAGCTCTGGGCGCCAGGCCGGCCCGCGATGAGCGTACCTCAAGCGGATGACTTTCTATTCTGGGCAACGCTCGGCGTGATCTTGGGCGGACGCTTGGGCTACGTGCTGTTTTACAAAACCAACATGCTGTGGACCGCGCCTCTGGAAATCTTCCAGATCTGGCAAGGCGGCATGAGCTTCCACGGTGGCTTGCTTGGCGTCGCGGTGGCAGCGTGGTGGTTCTCGCGTCAAACGCACGTCAACGAAGAGCAATACGAAAAGCTCGCGGCGAAGCACGCCGTCGAGAAAGCGCCGGACGGCAAAGACAGCGAATACACACGGCTTGGCGACAAATGGATTCTGAAAACCGAAGTGGAAGCGGCGCGCACCAAGGCGAAGACGGACAAAGTCGATCTGCTGCACTTGGGCGATGTCGCCGCGGCGGCGGCGCCGATCGGGTTGTTCTTTGGCCGCATCGCCAATTTCATCAACGGCGAATTGTGGGGCCGCGTCACTGACAGTCCGTTCGGCATGATCTTCTGTAACGATCGCCTGCGCGACCAAAGCGGCGGTGTCTGCCCCGCCGGCGTCGAGCCCCGCCATCCCAGCCAATTGTACGAGGCCGCGCTTGAAGGCATCGCACTGTTTGCAATCATCAACATCGCGACGCTGAAATACGACACCCTGCGCCGCCCTGGCATGAATGTCGGCATTTTCCTGGTGGTCTACGGCCTCTTCCGCGCGCTGCTGGAAACGGTGCGTGAACCTGACGCGCACATGCCCGAGGCGCTGCGCGGCGTCATCACCATGGGCATGCTGCTCTCAATCCCAATGATCCTGCTCGGCGTCTGGCTGATCAACCGTGCACTGAAGCAACCGAAGCTGGCGGCGGCGTGAGCCTGCGCGAGCGATTGGTCGAACACATCCGTGAAAACGGGCCGATGACGGTCGCGGAATTCATGGCGGCGTGTTTGTACGATCCGGAGGACGGCTATTACGCGACGCGCCCGCAAATCGGCGGCGCCAGCGCGGATTTCCTCACGGCGCCCGAAGCAAGCCAGATGTTCGGCGAGCTGATCGGTCTCTGGTGCGCACACGAATGGGACGCATTCGGCAAGCCCGCGTTCAACTTCATCGAGATCGGCCCAGGCCGTGGCGTGCTGATGCAGGACATGCTGCGCGCGACGCGCGGCATTCCGGGTTTCGGCGAAAACTCGAACATCGTGCTGGTGGAGACAAGCGCGCCGTTGCGCGACGAGCAAGCTGAGCGCGTACCGGACGCGGAATGGACGGTGCGCTTGGACGATGCGCCGCCCGGGCCTTCGCTGATCGTGGCGAATGAGTTTCTGGACTGCTTGCCAGTGCGCCAGTTCGTGCGCGGCGAGGAAGGCTGGCATGAGAAGCTGGTGGGCGCAGATGAAGTTGGCGCACTGATCTTCGGCTTGAGTGCGCCGATTGGCGCTGAGGAAACTGAGGACGAGATCGGCGCGGTGCGTGAGATTGCGCCGGCGCTTGAGGCCGTCGTGTACGAGTTGGAGCGGCGCTTACACGAAGCGCCAGGGCGCGCGCTGTTTATTGACTATGGCTACGTGCGGCCCGAGGGCGCGGACACACTGCAAGCGCTGAAGAACCACAAGAAAGTCGATGTGCTTGATGCGCCGGGCGAAGCGGACCTAACGGCGCATGTCGATTTCGGCCGGCTGGCCACGTTGGCGGAGAATGCAGGACTCGCCGTGCACGGCCCGATCGCGCAAGGACAATTCTTGCGCACGCTGGGGCTTGAGGTCCGCGCCGATGCGCTCGCGCAAGCCAACCCGCAACACAGCGAACGCCTCCGCCGCGAAGTGCATCGGCTCACGCATGTTGAGCAGATGGGGGCGTTGTTCAAAGTAATCTGCATTTCGAGCCCGAACTTGCCGGCGCCGGCGGGATTTTGAGCGCGGCCTCCCCTCCGGCGTTTCACGCTGACGTGTTGGCCGGCGTGCGGCATGGATTCTTCGGACGCGAAGGCGGCGTGTCACGCGGCATCTACGCGAGCCTCAATGCGGGCACGGGATCGGACGACGACGTGGTCGCTGTTGCCGACAACCGCGCGCTGATTGCGCAGGCGATGGGCGTCGAGCCGACGCATCTGATCGGCGTGCATCAGGTGCATTCGCCGAACGCGGCGTTTGTGGATGCGCCGTGGACAGGTGAGCGGCCGCAGGCGGATGCGCTGGTGACGACGGTGCGCGGGTTGGCAATTTCGGTGCTGACGGCGGATTGCACGCCGGTGCTGCTGGCGGATGCGGACACCGGCGTGATCGGCGCGGCGCATGCGGGGTGGAAGGGCGCGTTGGGTGGCGTGCTGGAAAGCGCCGTAGCGCTGATGCGCGAACATGGCGCAACGCGGATCGCAGCGGCGATCGGGCCGTGCATTCATCAGCGCTCGTATGAGGTTGGACCCGAGTTTGAGGCGGCGTTCCTCGCGCGTGATGCGGGGTTTGCGCGGTTTTTTGTTCCTGGCAAAGGCGACCGACGCTTGTTCGATCTGCCAGAGTTCTGCGCCGATCGTTTGAAGCAAGCGGGGGTGGTGGAGATCGAAACGCTGCCGCTCGATACTTACACAGAAGAAAGCCGCCTCTTCAGCCACCGCCGCAGCGTGCATCGCAAGGAACCGGGCTATGGCCGGAATTGCGCCGCCATCGCGCTCTAGCGTGCATGCATGAGCGTGTTTGGAACTTTGCAAGCGCTGCGCGAAAAGCCGATCCCAGCGCCGCGCGAGAAGCGCGGGTATCGCGACATTCCGATCGATGTCAGCGGCGCGTCGAACAAAGAGCCGATTGTCCGCGCCGATGCCTTCGACATCGCCGGCGAGAACTATTACGCTTCAACCCGCAACCCGCCCTACTATCACGCTGTACCTGGCGCGATCGATGTCATCGCTATGCGCGAAGGCGCGGCGAAACGCTTGCGCGATGTGAACGCGAAACTGGCGGCGGCTGAGCTTGAGCTGTGGGTGTTCGATGCATGGCGCCCGCAAGCGGTTCAAATCTATTTCCACGACCAGTGGTTTCCGCGTGTGCTGAAGCAACGCGATCCTTCGCTCTCCGGCGATGCATTGCTGGCGCAGGTCGAAACGTACTGGGCCGCCCCAAGCGCCGGTGCCGATGCGCCCTCGCCGCACGCCACTGGCGGCGCCATTGATCTCACCATCCGCTGGCGCGGCGGCGATCCGCTGTGGATGGGGTCGTTGTTCGATGACGCTTCCGAGATCGCCCACACTGCTCATTTCGAAGGCGCCGCGACCGACGCCGCGTTCTCGTTCTCCGCCGAGGAAGCGCGGGCCAACCGGCGTTTGCTCTATTGGCTGATGCGCGAGGCCGGTTTTGCCTCCAATCCGAACGAATGGTGGCACTTCAGCTATGGCGACCAGATGTGGGCGCAGCAGGCCGGCGCGCCCGCCGCACTCTATTCCGGCGCCGATTACACGCCGTAGGGGTGCGCCCTGCCGTGTGGCGGCTGCGACACGGCGCGCTTTCCCTTCATAAATGTGCAGCAAAAGCTTTCGCGTCTGCCGAGTCGCGGAGTAGAGACACGGCCATCCGGAACGCGACGGGGCCCGCTTCCCATGAAACTACTCGCCGCCAACTCGAACGTCGCGCTCGCTCAGTCGATCGCGGACCATTTGGACACGCCGCTGGCGCAAGCGGAGTTCAAGCGGTTCAAAGACAACGAAGTCTTCGTCGAGATTCAGGAGAACGTACGCGGCGAGGATGTGTTCTTCATCCAGTCGACGTCGTATCCGGCCAACGATCACTTGATGGAATTGCTGATCGGCATCGATGCGCTGCGGCGCGCGTCGGCGCGGCGCATCACCGCGGTGATCCCCTATTACGGCTACGGCCGGCAGGATCGCAAAGTCGGTGGACGCACGCCGATCTCGGCGAAGCTTGTTGCGAACCTGATCACCACCGCCGGGGCCAATCGCGTGCTGACGCTGGAGCTCCACGCCGGCCAGATCCAAGGCTTCTTCGACATCCCGACCGACAACCTCTTCTCCACGCCCGTGCTAGAACGCGACATTCGCGAAACCTGCAAGGACACGACCAAGCTGATGGTCGTGTCTCCGGACGTTGGCGGCGTGGTGCGAGCGCGGGCGTTGGCCAACAAGTTGGGCGCCGATCTCGCCATCGTCGATAAACGCCGCGAGAAGGCCGGCGTCTCCGAAGTGATGCACATTATCGGCGACGTCGAAGGCCGCGAGTGCATTCTGATCGACGACATCGTCGACAGCGGCGGCACACTCTGCAATGCCGCTGAAGCGCTGCTGAAGGAAAAGGCGAAGTCTGTCTCCGCCTACATCACCCACGGCGTGCTCTCGAACGGCGCGTCGAAGCGGATCGACGAGTCGAAGCTGAAAGAGCTCGTCATCACCAACTCGATCGACCCAAACGGCCGCAAGACCAAGTGCGAGAAAGCCCGCGTGATTTCCGTCGCCGCGCTGATGGGCGACGCAATCTGGCGGATCGCAAATGAGCAGAGCGTTTCCAGCCTGTTCGAGTGACATAACGGCGCGGCGTAATCCGCCATTCGCCGCAAACGGTCATTGGGAAGACTGGACTAAGCGATAGCCAACTGCTGGTTCAGAGATGATGTAGCGAGGGTTGTTGGGCTCGGCTTCGAGCTTCCCGCGCAGCTGACTGATATAGACGCGCAAGTATTGGACATCGGCGCGTTCTGATCCCCACACGCTTTTTAGGAGCTCACCGTGCCGCACGACCGCGCCAAGGCGCGCGGCGAGATGCGCTAGTATGGCGTATTCTTTTGGTGTGAGGTCAATCTCCTTCCCACTCAACCGGACCACGCGCGCGGCGAGATCTATTGCGAGCGCGCCAGTGTGGACCGTCGGCGGCGCACCCCCACTCTGCACGCCGTGGCGAAGCGCCGCGCGCACGCGCGCCAGCAATTCATCGACACCGAAGGGCTTGGTGACATAGTCGTCCGCGCCGGCGTCGAGGGCGGCGACTTTCATGGCTTCGGCGTCACGCGCTGAGATGACGACGATCGGTGTCCATGCGTCGCGGCGGATGGCGGCGATAAGGCTGAGGCCGTCGCCGTCCGGCAAGCCGAGGTCCACCAACACAATGGCCGGACAGTGATGGGCAATGGCGCGTGTCGCGTCGGCCAACGCGCCGGCTTCGACAACGCGATAACCTGCTGCCTTTAGCGTTGTTGAGAGCGATCGGCGAAAGGCAGGGTCGTCTTCGACGATGAGCGCGCAGATTTCAGCCAACATAAACGACCTCTTTGACGGCGGCCGCGAACGTGATGGTGAACACCGCGCCACCTTCCGGCCGGTTGGCGGCGACAATGCGGGCGCCTTGGGCTTCGAGAAATCTGCGCGCCATGGTGAGGCCAAGACCGAGGCCGGGTGCGCGGCCATCATCAGGGGCGCCGCGCACGAAACGCTCGAACAGTCGCGCCGGATCATCGCCAAGGCCTGGCCCGGTATCACTGATCTCGATCACCACTTCTCCGCCGCGCCGTGAGGCCACGATCCGAACCGGCGCGCCGCCATGACGCAGTGCGTTTGACACGACGTTCGCCAGCGCGCGCACCGCGAGTTCCAGGTCGGCTGAGATCAGAGGCAGATTCTCCGCCACCTGCGCGTCAACGATATTCGCCGAGGGCGCATACTCTGCCCGCAGTCGGGCGATCAGATCTCTGGGCGCGATTGTTTCGATCCTTACGGGTGCGGCAGCAACGCCAATGCGCGACGCGTCGAGCAAGGTATCGACCATTTCCGCCAGCCGGCGCGCCTCGGCCTCTGCCAAGGCGAGAAGTTCGTCGCGGGTCTCAGGCGGGTGATCGGCGGCGAAACGCTGCAGGCTCTGCAACGTGAAAACAATCATCGACAACGGCGTGCGCAGATCGTGTGAGACGCCGGCTAGAAGTTCGGTCTTCAATCGTTCGCGTTCGACTTCGAGGCGCGCAGCTTCCGCGGTCCGGGCCACGCGTGCGCGCTCCATCGCAACACCGGCTTGGGCGGTGATCTGCTCGGCGGCCCGTCGAATCTCCGGCGCCAGAGGTTCGGCGGCGTTGACGCCAAGGGCCATTTCGCTGCGGCCAGCAAACACCACGGGCCAAAACGCCCATGAAGAAGGGCTGGGCGCATCGAGGGAGGGCGTGAAGGGCTGCTTGGTGCTCATCGACCAACGCGCGGCGGCCCGGGCGGCATCGCCAAAGCCACTGCCCCAATGGCGATCGCTCGCATCCACCAACAGCGCCGCCCGCCCGCTTAAGGCGGACAGACTATCGACGACGGCGTCGGCTATTTCGTCCTCCGCACCGCTCGCGGCCAAACGCGTGGCGAGGCTCTGCAGCAAGAGCGCTTCCCTTGCGCGCCGCTCTGCGTCGAGCGCAGCCGCGCGCGCACGAGCGGCGATGGCGCTGACCAGCGCGCCGACCAGCGAAAACAACAAAAGCGCTGCGGCATCCTGCGCACGGGCAACTACGAATGTGTAGCGCGGTTCGACATAGAGATAGTTGATCGCCAGGGCGCTGAGCAGAGCCGCTCCAAGCGACGCCCAAAGGCCGTAGCGGATCGCCGCGACAACGATAGGCACCACAAAAAAGAGCGCGAGGCTCTGCGGATCGAGCCAAGCCTCGGCGGCTCGTGCAAGCAACGCTGCAAGCGCGATCAACACGCATGTCACCAGCGCCGCTCCAAGGAACGGCCTGAAACGCGAGGGCGGGGACGGCGGAAACGTCACGGAATGTCGGCCTATAGATGTCCGTTCCGGAGGCACGCTTCAACCACATGGAATCTTTATGCCGAGGCGTGCGAAGGCGGACGCATCGGAGAACCGCCCTTGCATAAGCCTGCCACGTCCACGCCCGTCGCGCCGCCCTCCGCTGAGACCCACCGGAAGGCCGGGTTCTGGACCCTGGCGATCGCTGCGATCGGGGTCGTCTACGGCGATATCGGCACCAGCCCGCTTTACGCTTTCAGAGAGTCCATCGCTCACGTAGCGCACACGCAGGGTGGGGTTTTGCGCACGGACGTGATCGGCGTGATCTCGCTGATGCTGTGGGCGCTGATCGCAATCGTGTTGCTGAAGTACGTCTTCATCCTCCTGCGCCTCGATAATCGCGGAGAAGGCGGCACGCTTTCGTTGATGGCCCTCGTCCAGCGTGCTCTCGGCAAACGCACGCCCTTCTTGTTTCTGATGGGCGTGCTCGGCGCCGGACTCTTCTACGGCGACGCCATGCTGACGCCCGCGATCTCGGTCCTGTCCGCGGTCGAAGGACTTGCGGTCCTTCCCCAACTCACCGGACGGATCGAACCGTTCATTATGCCGATTACGCTGACAATCCTTGTCGTTCTCTTCCTGGTGCAGCGAACAGGGTCCGGCCGCGTCGGCGCCTGGTTTGGGCCGATATGTGTAGTCTGGTTTGGCGCGCTTGCATGGCTCGGCCTGATGCATTTGAGCGACGATTGGGGTGTGCTGGCGGCGTTCAATCCCCTCAACGCGGCGACCTTCATGATGGACCACGGCCTGCTGGGCTTCGTCGTTCTTGGCTCGGTGTTTTTGACCGTCACCGGCGCGGAGGCCCTCTACGCCGACATGGGCCATTTCGGACGCAAGCCGGTTGCCGCTGGCTGGATCTGGCTCGTGTTTCCGTGCCTTGCACTCAACTATCTCGGCCAAGGCGCGATGGTGTTGGCTAATCCTGCGACGCTGTCCAATCCGTTCTTCTTGATGCCGAGCGAAGAATGGCGACCCGCGCTTGTTGTTCTGGCGACAATGGCGACGATCATTGCGAGCCAAGCGGTCATTTCCGGGGCCTACTCACTCACGCAGCAAGCCATCCAACTTGGACTGCTGCCGCGCATGCAGATTTTGCAAACCTCGGCCCGCCAATACGGTCAGATTTATATGCCGCAGGTGAACTACATGCTGATGGCGGGCGTGCTGTTTCTAACCTTCGTCTTCGGTTCGTCGAGCGCGCTCGGCGGCGCCTACGGCGTCTCAGTGATCGGCGCGATGATCACGTCGTCGCTGCTGGCGGTACTCGCGATCTGGAAGGTGTTGAAGCGACCGCTGTGGTTTGCCATCGCGCTAATGGCGCCGTTCATTCTCCTTGAGGCGGTGTTCCTTGGCGCCAACATGCTGAAACTGTTCAGTGGCGGTTTCGTGCCATTGGTTATCGCTGGCGTCTTCATAATCATCATGTGGACCTGGGTTCGCGGTTCAAACTTGCTTCAGTTGCGAACTCGGCAAGAAGCCGGCATCGGCGCGCTTATGGAGATGCTCGCTCTATCGCCGCCGCTTCGGGTTCGCGGAACGGCGGTGTTTCTCACCGCTGATCCAAACTCGGCGCCGACGGCGCTGATGCACAATCTCAAGCACAATCAGGTGCTGCACGAGAACATCGTGCTGCTGACGATCAAGTCTTCCGCCTCGCCACGGGCGAGCGAGGCTGAACGGGTCAAGATCGAAACCCTGCGCCCCGACGTACATCTCGTCACGCTCACGTTCGGCTTCATGGAAACGCCGAATGTCGGCCGTGGACTGGCGCTCGCGCGCGATCACGGGCTGCAGTTCGACATTATGACAACGTCGTTCTTCCTGAGCCGGCGCGCGCTCGTGCCGACGCCGAAGAGCGCCATGCCGCTCCGGCAGGATTTGCTGTTTATCTTCTTGGCGCGCAACGCCACCAACGCGACCGAGTTCTTCCATATTCCCACGTCGCGCGTCGTGGAACTGGGAAACCAGGTGGCCATCTAGGGCCAAAACGGAAAATGGGAGGATAGAGCCGCCCTCTATCCCACACTCTGGCCTCGTCCTCCCTCCGTTAGGGGAGGTGTCGCGCGCATCGCGCGCGACGGAGGGGAGAGCGCAAAGGCTTGTAAACAAGGGCGCTGCCCCCTCAGTCATCGCTCGCGCGATGACAGCTCCCCCTATCGGGTGAGCACAAGCGGAGCAGGAATCTATCCGACCGAATTGACACCGCGCGTACAGTGTCTCCGTCCGCACACGGGAGATTTCGAAGAGCTCCGAAACTTTGGAATGTGTGGACACGGTCGGTGGGGTTTGTCTTCGGGGAATGAAACCGAAGAGTCCAAGGTTCGGAAGCCTTGCCCACGAGCACCGGCGAACTGGGAATGGAGCTAAGCCGAGAGGCGCTCACACCGCCTTGAAAGCAACGAGCAGAAGGCGACTCCTCGTCCCAGGCCGGGAAAAAACGATCGGATACGGGGCGCGTGTGACGCGCAGTCCGCCGAAGCTCGCAAGAGCGAAGGCGGAAACCCTAGAGACTACTCAGCGCGAACCACGCGCCCCGGCTCCCACTTGGAGCAGAAAAATCCTCAACCTGCGCCTCGCGGCGTCGCACGCGGCTGCGCGTTCGCCGACCGGCGGATGACGCGCCGGGCGGAAATAGCTACATGGCGCTGATGCGCAGGCTCCTCTCCCACATCGCCATCCTTGCTTTGAGCCTGGTCGCCGCCGCGTGCGCGGGGTCGCCGCCGGAAGACGGGCCGGATAGGTTTCCGACCTCGGGCGACTACCCAGCCGGCACGATGGAGCGGATCGACTTCACCGCGGGCGTGCCGGAGCATTGGCGCATCTCAGCGCTGCAAACCGCCGCCCGTCCCGAGGCCAGCTGGAAGATCGTCATCATCACCGGCACGCCGTCCTGGAGCGAATACTGGGCGCCAACCATCGCCGCAGCGCCAGCGACGCGCGAGATGATCGTGGCCGACCGACCAGGCTTCCGAACCTCCGAGCCGCAAAACGCTGTCCGCGATATCGCCAAACAAGCCGAGGCGCTGGCGCCGATGTTGGAAGCGCGGCCCGGCCAGCGCGTGCTGCTCGTAGGCCAAAGTTTCGGCGCACCGGTCGCGACTCTGATGGCGCAGCGCTACCCGGACCGGGTCGATGCGATGGTGCTGGTGTCAGCCTTCTTCGGCGATCGCGGCCCAACCGCGCGGCGCATGATCGGCGTCGGCCAGATCGTCCGGCCCCTGCTGCAGCGCGATCTTCGTAACGCCATTACCGAGATCACCACCCAGCGGCCGCAGCTGCCCGCAGTCTGGCCGGCGCTCCGGGGCTTACAGCAGCCCATCGTCTTCCTGCACGGGGACAACGATACCTTCGTCCCCCTCGAGGCCGATCAGCGCATCGCGGCCGAGTACGGCCATACTCTGATCACCGTCCCCGGCGGGGACCATTTTCTGAACGCCTGCTGCGTCCCGGCGCTCTGGGAAGCCATGGAGCAGGCCATCGCGGAGGCCGAAGGCCGGGAAGAGGCGGCCCCGCCCGCGACCCAGCCAGCGGACCCCGATCCGACGCGGGGGCCCGCCTTGCAGTAATCCCGGCCTTCCGCTAGAAGCCCCGCTTCCATTTTTACCGGCGCCCCGGAATTTGAAGGCTCGAAGGCCATGGCTGGCATTGTTCTGAACGTTGAAAAGCGCGAAAAAATCGGCACCGGCGGCGCTCGCGCGACCCGCAATTCCGGCCTGATCCCCGGCGTCCTTTACGGCGGCAAGCGCGGCTCGATCCCGATCGAAATCAAGGCCAAGGACGTCGAGACGGCGCTCCGCTCCGGCAAGTTCCTCTCGCACATGGTGGAGTTGATCCACCAAGGCGAGAAGCAGCCGGTGATCCCGCGCGCGATCCAGTTCCACCCGGTGACCGACAAGCCGATCCACGTCGACCTCTATCGCGTCGAAGAAAACGCCGAGATCGCCATCGACGTCGTCGTGCACTTCAAAAACCACGGCGACAGCCCCGGCCTGAAGCGCGGCGGCGTGCTGAACGTCGTTCGCCACACCATCAAGCTGAAGTGCCAAGCCAACAAGATTCCGGAAGAGATCGTCGTCGACCTCACCGGTATGGACATCGGCGACTCGCTCCACATCTCGCAGGTCACGCTGCCGGAAGGCACGCGCCCTGTGATCCGCGACCGCGACTTCACGGTTGCGACCGTCGCCGGCCGCAAGGCCGAAGTCGAACCGACGACCACGACCGCCGCAGCGCCGGTGGAAGGTGAAGCAGTGGCGGAAGGCGATGCCGCCGCCGGCGACGAGAAGAAGAAGGAAGGCTAAGCGCCTTCCCTTCCCTCAACAGGGAAGCTTAGAAGGCGACCATGCTGCTCCTCGTCGGCCTCGGCAATCCGGGCGCGAAATACGCGGGCAACCGGCACAATATCGGCTTCATGGCAGCCGACGCGATTGCGCGCGCGCATGGCTTTGGGCCGTGGAAGAAGAAGTTTCGCAGCGAAGTGTGCGAAGGCGCGATTGGCGGCGTGCGCGCGCTGATCATGAAGCCGCAGACCTACTACAACGACAGCGGGCACGCGGTGGCGGAGGCGTCGCGCTTCTACAAGATCGCACCGAAGGATATCGTCGTGTTTTACGACGAGATCGATCTCGCGCCCGGACGCTTTCGCATGAAGACGGGCGGTGGCGCTGCCGGCAATAACGGCGTGCGCTCGATTGCGGCCTGGCTCGACGAAGATAACTTCCGCCGCGCGCGCTTAGGCACCGGGCATCCCGGACATGCCGACATGGTGCAAGGCCACGTGCTCAGCGACTTCGCCAAGAGTGAACGCGAATGGGTCGATAAGCTGCTCGACGCTTTGGCGCAGTCTGCGCCGTTGCTGGCGCAAGGCGAGGACGAGAAGTTTCAGGGCGAAGTGTTGCGCCTTGCGCCGGCGGTGAAAGCCAATCCGCGTCAGCAGAAGGACGAGACGCCTTAGCGCGTTCTTCCCGCGCGCACGATCTTGCGGCGGGTACCGCAAAGATTGCTGACCGAGCCGGTAACACCGGCTTTGCGCATTGCGATCTCGGCTTTCGCCATATCCCATTGCGGCACGTAGAGAACGCGGTCGATTGCGCTGACATGCTTCAAGCGCTTGGCAGCGCGTTCGAGGTGGCGCTCAGAGCCGCTGCGGTCGGTCTCTTCGGCGCGGCGCCCTTCGCGCTCACGTTCGGCGAAACGGCGGCGGCGAATGCGGTCGGGTTCGAAATAGACGAGGTTGTCCGGGGGCGCGTCGGCGTCTTGAAAGAAGCGGCGATTCCAGCGGTGCTGAGCCATCGGGGCTCCTCGTCTTGTGGATATCTGACGATTCGCGGTACAGGCGTTCGCGGCGAGCGCCAAGCAAAAGCACTGCTTCTCTTCGCAACCGAAACGAATTTCCGTATGAAAACGCGGCACGCGCGCGCTTTGGGGGAAGACGACCGAACATGCCGATCGCTCTACTGATCACGTGGATTCCGTCGATCATCTGCGCCCTACACGTGGTGCGGACCGGCCAGCAAATGTACTGGCTCTGGATCCTCGTGATCGGCGGACCGCTGGGTGCGGCGTTTTACTTCTTCGCTGTCATGCTGCCGGACATGATGGGCGGGCGCACCGCGCGCAATGTCGGCAAGGCGGCGCGCCAGGCGCTCGATCCAGAACGCGATTTTCGCAACGCCATGCGCGCGCTTGAGGACACGCCAACTGTCGGCAATCGCATGAAGGTGGCGCAGGCCGCCGAGGCGCTCGGACGTTGGAGCGATGCCGAGGCGCAGTGGGCGCTTTGTGTCGAAGGACACTGGGCTGAAGACCCGACCATTCTAATGGGACACGCCAATGCGTTGCTTGAGCTTGGGCGCTACGCGGGGGCGGTGCAGCGCTTGGAGCAGCTTAAAGCGCTCGGCCGCGAGGGCTCGACACCGGTTGTCGCGCTGGCGTTTGCGCGCGCTTACGAGGGCTTGGGCCGCAACGAAGAAGCCGACGATGCGTATCGCTTCGCGGCGGATCGGGTGCCAGGATTGGAAAGCGGCGCGCGCTATGTGGCGTTCATGGCGAAGCTGGGACGCAGGGAAGATGCCGAGATCGGCATGGCCGAGATTGAGCGCCGCTTGCAGAAGATCGCACCGCCGCTGCGGCCGGAAGCGCGTGTATGGCGCGATTTGGCGGCGAAAGCGCTAGGACGCGGTTAGCGCCGCTGGAGCATGCCTGTCGATGGCGAGCCATCGTTGCCCACGGGTTGCAGCGATACTTCCAAGCTGTTGGCGCTCTGCTGCTCGATTGTGATCACCACGTGAACAGCGCAGCGATCGACATCTTCGGTGATTGTCTCCTGTAGCGTCCATCGCTCGCCCTGGCGGCGTGCATCGGTCCAAACACCGGCGCAGGGAAAAGCATCGTACTCAACCTTGCCAACCGGATCGCCGTCGCGGTCGAGGTTGATGTGAACCGAGAGCGTGTACTGTGGGATGTCGCCGTTCTCGGCGATCACGCCGGTCCAGTGGCCCACCATAGCGCCGGGGCTGCGGTCGATCTGAGCTGCGGCGGGTGCGGCGATAAGCGCGGCGAAACCGAGCGATGCAATGGCGGCTATTAGCTTTGTCAGCATTGGGGCCTCCCTGGCGCTTCAAGTATCACGCGTGCTGGGCTAGGTCATCCGCACACATTTCAAGGACTTCAGACACATGGGTTTCAAGTGCGGCATCGTGGGGCTGCCGAACGTCGGCAAGTCGACGCTGTTCAATGCGTTAACGAAGACGGCTGCAGCGCAGGCGGCGAACTATCCGTTCTGCACGATCGAGCCGAACGTGGGCGAAGTGGCGATGCCTGAGCCGCGGCTGGATAAGCTGGCGGCGATCGCCAAGTCGAAGGAGATCATTCCCACGCGGATGAATTTCGTCGACATCGCGGGGCTGGTGCGCGGCGCGTCGAAGGGCGAAGGGCTGGGCAATCAGTTCTTGGGCACTATTCGCGAATGCGACGCTGTCGTGTACGTGCTCCGCTGTTTTGAGAACGACGACATTACACACGTCGAAGGCCGTATCGATCCGATCGCGGACCTGGAGACGGTCGAGACCGAGCTGATGCTGGCGGATCTGGAAAGCTTGGATAAGCGCGTCAGCAATCTCGAGAAGAAAGCCAAGGGCGCCGACAAAGAGTCGAAGCTCACGCTGGAACTGGTGCTGCGCGCCAAGGCGCTGCTGGAAGACGGCAAGCCGGCGCGGCTGACCCAACGCGCGACCGAAGAGCAAAAGGCGTTCGAGATGCTGCAGCTCTTGACCGCCCTGCCCGTGCTTTACGTGTGCAACGTCAACGAAGCAGATGCTGCCGGCGGCAACGCGCACACGGCGCGGGTGCAGGAGCGCGCAAAGCAAGAGCACGCGGCGTGCGTGGTGATTTGCGCGCAGTTGGAAGCCGAGATCGCGGCGCTGAGCGACGAAGAGCAGGCAGAGTTTCTGGAAACTGTCGGCCTCCAAGAGCCGGGGCTGACGAAGCTCATTCATGCCGGCTACGATCTGCTTGGCCTGCAGACATACTTCACGGTTGGCCCCAAGGAAGCGCGCGCGTGGACGATCCAGAAGGGTTGGACGGCGCCGCAGGCCGCGGGCGTCATTCACGGCGATTTCGAAAAGGGTTTCATTCGCGCTGAGACGATCTCCTATGACGACTTTATCACCTTCAACGGCGAGGTCGGCGCCAAGGAAGCCGGCAAGATGCGGCTTGAAGGCAAAGAGTACGTCGTCAAGGAAGGCGACGTGATGCATTTCCGCTTCAATGCGTGAGGCTGCGCCCAAGCGGCCACTCTCCACGCCCGAGCTCGTCGCCATGGTGGCGACGCTTTCCGCGCTGAATGCGCTGGCGATCGATATCATGCTACCGGCGTTGCCCGACATCGGGCGCGCGTTCGGACTGACGAACGACAACGACCGCCAACTCGTCGTAGTGGCGTATATAGCTCTGTTCGGCGTGAGCCAGCTTGTGTACGGGCCGCTGGCCGATGCGTTCGGGCGGCGCAGCGTGCTGATCTCTGCGCTGGGCATCTATATCTTGGGCTCGGTGCTGTGCGTTGTGGCGCCAACCTTCGAGCTCTTTCTCGCGGCGCGTGCGCTACAAGGCTTGGGCGCGGGTGCGACGCGGGTGATCGCGGTGACGGTGGTGCGCGATCTCACCGAAGGCCGGCGCATGGCGCAGGTGATGTCGATGGCGATGACCATCTTCATGGTGGTTCCGATCGTTGCGCCGAGTATCGGTCAGCTCATTCTATTCGTCGCGCCGTGGCGTTGGATCTTCGGAGGTTTGCTGCTTTACGCGCTCGCGATCACGGCCTGGTCGATGTGGCGGCTGCCGGAGACGCTGCGCCACGAGAACCGCACGCCGTTTCGGCCAGGCGCCATATTGGCTGCTTACGCAACTGTGCTGAGCAATCGCCAAATGGTGGGCTACATGATCGCAACCGTGTTTATCACGGCGGCGCTGTTTGCCTACATCACGGCGGCCGAGCAGATCTTTGTCGACGTGTACGATCTCGGCGCCGCCTTCCCGATTGCATTTGGGGCGATCGCGATTTCGATCTCCATCGGCACATTCCTCAATTCGCGCATCGTGGTGCGTCACGGCATGCGCCGGATTTCCCACACCATGACGCTGTGGTTCACGGCGATGGGGTTTGTGTTCACGGCGCTGACTCTAACGACGGGCGTATCGTTCTTGGCGTTCATGGTGCTGCTGGCGCTGACGTTCAGCGTGATCGGGCTGACATCGTCCAACTTTAACGCTCTGGCGATGGAGCCGATGGGGCGCGTCGCCGGATCGGCGTCGGCGGTATTTGGCGCGATGACATCGGCGGGCGGCGCTGCGTTGGGGGCGCTGATTGCGCGGGCGTTTGACGGAACGGTCGGGCCGTTTGCGCTCGGATTGTTTCTGGCGGGCCTAGCGACGCTGGGCGCGGTGCTCTGGACCGAGCGTGGCCGGCTGACGCTGAAGGCTTAGTCGGCCCGCAGCCGCGCCCGGCCACTCTCGACGCGCTCGCGGCGGAAAAAGAGCCGCGCATTGGCGTAGTCGATCTCCATGGCGCCGACTTGCGAAAGCGCGTCCATGCCGATCAGCAAAGTGGGTTCGTCCTGAAGTCCCCACAAATCGAATATGTGGAAGTCGGCAGGATACGCGTTCAGGTTACGAATGGTCAACTCGCCCATGCGCACGTCCGGGAGACGCAGAGAGAAATCGGTGAATCGGTGGCTGCCGGAGTCGGTCGAGGTCGCAAGAAACATCGTGGCGCGACGCTGGCGCGCGCGACCGAGGGCGGTTCTTAGGGCGTGATTGGCCAGCGTAACATCCGAGCCGCTATCGATGAGAACATTGACGGGAACGCCGTCGATGGTTGCGCGCGCAAGCAGAAGATTGCCCATGCGCAGTTCGCCCTGCACTGACCACCAGTTCTGGGGCGCGGCGTGCGCATCTCGCATGATTTCCATGCAGCCGCGCTCGAAATCGATGCGAAGTCTGTGCCCTCTCAATCCGTCAACGCCGAGAATGCCATGCTCGCTAAGCGCGCCACCATCCATGACCGGGAGGGCGGCGCTCTCAAGCCGCAAACCCTGAAACGTGATCGAATCGACATTCACAAGCGGCGCTAAGGCGACGCTCGCAATCGAATGGACTTCGCCGACGCTTGTGGATATCAAGCCGAGCTGCTCCGCGACCGCAGAAGACAGCACCGAGCGATTGGCGCCGGTATCGACGATGAAGCGGAATGGGCCCTGCCCATTGACCATCACCGGCGCTATGACGCGGCCGCTATAGTCGCGCTGCATGGTGGCGGCAGCGGTATCCGCTGCTACTGGGGTCATCGATGGTGCAGGTTCTGGCGCGGCGACGCACTCGGCGCTGGCCGCGCCCGAGAGCGCCAACCACATCGAAACGGCGGCCCCCGCCGTAGTCCGTTCGAGTCCTCCCATGCGCGGATGATTGCACGGTTTGGCGATTGCGCCAGCAGCTGCCCCTTCACATTCTCGTGCGAAATGCAGTCGGGCTAATTGACCGCCCAGCGGCCGCGGCGGCGGTCGCCGAGATCGAAGAAGACGCGTGCGCGGTCGTAGTCGATGGCCAGGCCTTTGGTCTGCGAAAGCACGTCCATGCCGATGAGAAGCGTCGGATCCTCCAGCAGGTCCCACAGCGCGAAGATGTGGAAATCGCCGACATAGGCGGCGACGTTGTCCAGTTCGAGTTCGCCCATCGAAAGCTGCGAGATGACCATGATGTTGTCGAGCACTACGGTTTGGCCCGCGGTGAACGCACGCGGCGCGCCGAAGGCCTCGTCGCTATCGCGCATGCGGGTGCGCAAGGCTTCCTGCAGCGCCGTGTTGGCCAGCGACGTGTCGGAGCCCGTGTCGATCAGGACATTGACGCGGACGCCGCGCACCGCGGCGCGCACCATCACAAGATGGCCGAAGCGCAATTCACCGCGCACCATTTCCCAGCCGCGCAGCATGCCGGCATTCCGCGCCGGCGTGATTTCGATACAGCGGCGTTCGAAATCCATGCGCAGACGCCGGCCTCGCATGCCATCGACGCCAAGCAAACCGTCTTCGCCCGCGAGTACCGGTCCCTCGAGCAAAGGCGTCGCGCCTGAAGGCAGATCGAGCGCGCCGTAGCGCAACGACGTTATCGACGCGAGCGGCGCTTCGCTCACATTGTCGATGGAATGCACCATACCTACGCCTGACGGGACGAGTCCCAGTTGCTCGGCTAAGCGGCGCGAGAGCACCGAGCGATTGGCGCCGGTATCGACGATAAAGCGAAACGGGCCTTGGCCGTTGACCATCACCGGTGCGACTAGGCGGCCCTGGCGGTCGTGCGCGGCGGGACCGGCGGCGGCGTCGGCCGGCAAGTCCGGCGCGGCGAGGCATTCTGCCCGCGCGGGCACGGCAGCGAACAGCGCCGCAACGAACGTGCAGATCAGGACGGCGACACGCATTACCGCCGACGATGGCCCTCCTCTAGCCGTCGCGCCAGTGGCTTTGACGGTTAGGCTCGACGCCGCGGCGCACTCGTGCGAGTGAGCGGCGATGCAGAAGACGATGCTCACAAGCGCCATAGACGGCGCGAAAATCATTGCCCTTTCCGCCGCTCCCGAGGATGCGCCGAGGGGCGGCGTGGTGGTGATCCAGGAGATATTCGGGCTCACCGATCACATTGCCGAGATGTGCCAAGTGTTCGCGGATGCGGGATACGCGGCGATCGCACCCGGGTTGTTCGATCGGGTGGAGAAGGACTTTCACGCGGCGCATGATCCGGACGGGATCAAGAAGGGCATCGGCGCCGTGATGGCCTCGCCTTGGCCGCAAGTGGTTTCGGATATCCAGGCCGCGATCGATGCACTGCCGCAACCTGTCTACGTCACCGGCTTTTGCTACGGCGGCGCCGCGACTTGGATGGCGACGGCGCAATGCACAGGGCTGAAGGCGGCGTCGTGCTTCTACGGGCGCTTGATCGCGGATCTGACCGACAACAAGCCGCGCGTTCCGGTGATGCTGCATTATGGAGCGCGAGATACTTCGATTCCGCCGGAGTATATCGAGCGCGTGCGCCTAGCGGCGCCGGACTCCCCTCTCTATCTCTACGATGCCGGACACGGCTTTTGCCGTGCTGGTTCACATGATTACGACGCGGCCTCGCGTGAGCTTGCGGTGAAGCGCACGCTGGATTGGTTCGCGCGTTGGCGTTGAGGGAGTTCGCGCATGAGCATCGATCACGTATCCGTCGGCGTCAGTAACATGAAGCGTTCGAAGGATTTCTATGACGCCGTGTTGGCGCCGCTGGGCATGACGGCGGTGATGCCGGTTGAGTTTGGCGGACAATTGGTTGGCGTCGGTTACGGCGAAAAATTTCCGAATTTCTGGATCCAGCTGCCAATCAACGGCCAGGCCGCGAGCATGGGCAACGGCGTGCATATCGCGTTCAACGCTAAGACGCGAGAAGCGGTGGATGCATTCTATCTTGCGGCGCTTGAGCAAGGCGGCATCGAGGACGGCAAGCCGGGATTGAGAACGGAATATCATCCGGACTATTACGGCGCGTTCGTCCGCGATCCGGACGGCAACAAGATCGAGGCGTGCAGCCACTTGCATGAGTGATGCGCCGGTTGCTGTTATCGGCGCTGGACCGGCCGGGCTGATCGCGGCTGAAACGCTGAGCGCAGGTGGCGCGCGCGTTGTCGTGTACGAGCGCATGCCGAGCGTTGGCCGTAAGCTGCTGATGGCGGGTCGCGGTGGACTTAATCTCACGCACTCCGAACCGACGGAGCGGTTCATGGCTCGCTATGGCGCGGCGCGAGCGCGGCTTGAGCCGATGCTGTCCGCGTTTGCGCCGAGTGATCTGATCGCGTGGGCCGAAGGCCTGGGACAAGAGACGTTTGTTGGCTCCAGTGGGCGTGTGTTTCCGAAAGCGATGAAGGCCTCACCGCTACTGCGCGCTTGGCTGGCGCGGCTGGCGGCGCAGGGCGTGACGATCCGGACGCGGATGCAGTGGCTGGGTTGGGATGATAGCGGCGCGCTGTTGTTTCAGCGCGAGGACGGTGCGCACGAAACGATCGCGGCGGAGGCGGCGCTCCTCGCGCTTGGCGGCGCGAGTTGGCCGAAGCTTGGATCGGATGGCGGATGGGTTGGCGCGCTTGCCGCGAACGGCGTCGAGATCGCGCCGCTGAAGCCGGCGAATGTCGGATTTGAGATTGCTTGGAGCGAACATTTCCGCACCCGCTTCGCGGGCCAGCCGCTCAAGGGCGTCGCTGTTCGCCACTACTCTCGTGGCGTGCGTAGCGAAGCCGTAATCACGGAATACGGCATCGAAGGCAGCGCGATCTACGCGCTTTCCTCGGACCTCCGCGAAACAGCGCCAACGATCATTCGTATCGATTTGCGCCCTGACCTTCGCTACAGCGAGGTTGAAGCCAAGCTTGCGCGCGCAAAGGCCGGCGACTCTCTTTCTTCAACGCTGCGCAAGACGTTGGGGCTCGCGCCGGTCTCAATCGGCCTCTTGCACGAAGGCGGTCCGCCACCGCGCGAACCAAAGGCTCTCACCGCCCTCATCAAGGCCGTCCACATTAGCGTGATTGCACCGCGCGGACTGGATCGAGCCATTTCCACGGCGGGCGGCGTGTCGTGGAATGCAGTGGATGAGAGCCTGCAACTCCGCGCCGTTCCCGGAACCTACGTCGCCGGCGAAATGCTGGACTGGGAAGCGCCTACTGGGGGCTATTTGCTGCAAGGCTGCTTTGCTAGCGGCGTTTGGGCCGCGCGCGCCATCTTGCAGCAGGCGTCCGGCCTTGAAGCGCCTCGCTCGCGCTGATAGCACCCACGCCTCTCATGGCGCAGACCTCCCCTCTCCTCAACGTGATGATCGCCGCCGCGCGCAAAGCGGGGCGTGCTTTGGCGCGCGATTTCGGCGAGGTCGAGAACCTGCAGGTCTCGCGCAAAGGGCCGAGCGATTTCGTGTCGTCGGCGGATCTGAAAGCCGAGAAGACGCTGTTCGAAGAACTCTCCAAGGCGCGGCCGGGCTATGGCTTCGTGATGGAGGAGCGCGGCGCCGTTGAAGGCACCGACAAAACCAATCGCTGGCTGGTCGATCCGCTCGATGGCACGACGAATTTTCTGCACGGCCTTCCGCACTTCGCGATCTCGATCGGACTCGAGCGCGAAGGCGTGCTGATTGCTGGCGTGGTCTACAATGTGGTGCGCGACGAGTTGTTCTGGGCTGAGAAGGGTCAGGGCGCGTATCTGAACGACAAGCGTTTACGCGTCGCGGCGCGCGCCGACATGCGCGATGCGCTGTTTGCCACGGGCACACCATTTCACGGCAAGCCGGGGCACGAGACGTCGCTGAAGGAAATCGAAAGCGTCATCGGCAGGAGCGCCGGCATTCGGCGCTGGGGCGCGGCGGCGCTTGATCTCGCTTACGTCGCGGCGGGGCGCGTCGACGGCTATTGGGAACGCGGGCTCAACGTGTGGGACATCGCGGCGGGCGCCGTGCTGGTGCGCGAAGCTGGCGGCACGGTTGCGGAACTCGATGGCGGCGACTTCATGAAGTCGGGCGCTATCGTTGCGTCAAACGCAAACCTGATGCCTCAGTTTACGAGGGCGCTGCATCCTTGATCGCCGCGCGCCGCTCGTAGAGAGTGGCGCGAAGACGCCTCCGCGCGGTGGGCGCGGGAGGACGCGTGGCTGAAGCCAAGAAGCGATCGAACTGGGAGATCGGGGCGTTCGCCGCGCCGGCCGCGCCGCTGCTGGCGCTCTCGCTGCCGACGATCATTTTTCTGCCGCCTTACTTCGCGTCGCACTTGGGCATTCCGCTGGCCGCGGTGTCGGCGATCTTTCTCGGCGCGCGCGTGTTCGATCTGCTGATCGATCCATGGATGGGCGGCCTGCAGGACCGTACCGAATCCTCATTCGGACGCCGCCGCTTTTGGCTCGCGTTAATGTGCGTGCCGCTCATGGCAATGATCTGGTGGGTGTTTCTTGGGCTGCCGCCCGGCGCGAGCGTGCCTGTCGGCGGGGTCACGATCTTTCTGCTCTACTTTGTTGGCGCGGCGATGATCATCGCGCACCTGAGTTGGGCCGGCGAACTCATCCCGACTTATCACGGGCGCACGCATGTGCTCGGCATGGTGCAAACCGCGAGCATGGTTGGCCAAGTGCTGATGCTGGTGATCGCCGGCGTCGTGGCGCAGCAGAGCGCGGACGGCAGTAACACCAACGCCGTGCATGCAATGGGTTGGACGTTGCTGTTCTTGCTTCCCGCGACGACGTTGCTGGCGCTCATGGTGCGCGAAGAGCGGCGCCCGCCGCAGCCGCATCTTTCGCTTGAGCAATCGCTGCGCGTGTTGCTGCAGAACAAGACGGCACAGCGCGTGCTGCTGCCGGATTTGTTGCTTGGTGTAGCGCAGGGCGTCTCGGGCGGGTTGTTCCTATTCTATTTCCAGATGGTGCTGGGCTTCGAACGCGAGTCTCAATCGCTCTTAGCAATATATTTTATGGCTGGACTTCTCGGCGTGCCAATTTGGTGGATCGCGGCGCGCAAGTTCGGCAAGGATCGCGCGTTGCAGGGCGCGCTGATCTACACGGCAGTGACGACGCTTCCGCTTCTGATCCTGCCGCCTGGGAATTTCGCCGTCGTCGGGCCCTACATGGCCGTTGCCGGGTTGGCGCAAGGCGGCGGCGTTCTGTTGACGCGGGCGCTGATGGCCGATGTCGTTGACGAAGACGAACTTGCCTGCGGCGCGCGGCGCTCGGGGCTTTATTTCGGATTGCTGCTGACGACGTCGAAGCTCGGCATCGCGGCGGGGCCGATCACGTACGCGATCTTGGGCCTTGTGGGCTTTAGTGCGGTGGACGGCTCGGTGAACTCAACGGCCGCGCTCAATACGCTCGCCGCGCTGTTCATCGGCGTGCCGATTGTGTTGTGTTTGCTGTCGATGTGGTCGTTGCAGAATTATCCGCTCGACGAAGCGCGGCAGCGTCAGTTGGCCGAAGCGATCGACGCGCGCCACGCGGCGAACAGCGAGAACACTTTGGGGCCGTCGACCAAATAGCGCTTCCAGAGGCGCTGCGGTTCGCTCAGCAAACGATGCAGCCATTCGAGCCCCGCGCTGCGCATCCAGGCGGGCGCGCGCTGCGTTTGGCCGGAGAGGAAATCGAGCGCCGCGCCGACGCAGAGCCCTACCCCGCGCGCGTCGCCGCGTTGAGCGATGGCGTAGGCGATCATTTCTTGTTGCGGGGCGCCGACGCAGATGAAGGTAAACCGCGACGGTTGGGCGGCTGCGAAGGCGGCGGCGCGGACGATGGCCTCTGGCTTTTGCTTCAGGCCCATCGGGGCGCGGTACCAGCGGACGTCGGTGAAATAATAGCGGCGCTTTAGTTCGGCGATGGAAGCTTCGTCGCCGCCAATAATCGTAATCGGCTCGCGGCGATCGATGACGTCGTCGAATAGGCGCTCGGCCAGATCGGCGCCGGTGGCGACCGGGAGATCGATGCCGGCGTGGACGCCGAGTTTGCGCAGGATGCGGCTGTCATTGAGCAGCAACCATGCGGATTCATAAAGCGGACGACGGCCGGGTTCATTGGAGAGGCCGACGACGTGATCCACGTTTGGTGTCGCGACATAGGCGAACGCGGCGTTCGGAATGCTGGCGCGCGCGGCCACCGCATCGACAGCAGTGTCGAGCGTCAGCGCGCTGAAATTGAGATTGAGGAAGCTCACGCCGTGAGCGCGAGAAACGCCATCGAAAGCCATGACCGGTAACCCAAACGCGAATTTAACGCCGTTTGAGCGACCTATGCAGGAAGCGCGCCGGATGAACGGCATCGAGCGCCGCCTGCGATAAGGGCATGGGTTCGTTGCAAATTTCCGAGGCGAGGCGTTCTGCAAGCAACGGCGCTAGCGTTAAGCCGCGCGCGCCCAAACCGCCGATAACGTAAACGCCGCGATGTGCGGGTGGCGGCGCGGTTGTGGTTATCGCGCGGCCGTGCGCGAGGTCCGCGTATTGCACGAGCCAGGCTTCGGCATCTGGCAGAAGGCCAACGATCGGCGCGCGATCTGGCGTGGTTGCGCGCAATGCAGCGCGCGAGCGCAGCGTGGCAGCGTGAACGCTGGCCGCGATGGCCGGCGCGAGGTGCGACAGCGCTTCCAGATTTCGCGCGCGCGACTTCGTGCTCGGTTCGGGCGCCGTCGGATCTTCGGCGCGATCGAAAGTGGCGCCGAAAAGGATCCCTCTGTTGAACGGCGCGACGTAGGCGCCGTCGGTGATGGCGTGCGGCGGGCCCGTCCCCTCGCCCCACTCGATCTGGCCACGCGAGAGCGTGATGGGCAGGAAGCTCGCTGGCGCGAATTGTTTGAGCGCGGGGCCGCAGGCCAGGATGACGGCGTCGGCTTTGAGCAAAGCGCGGCCATCTGGCGCGCGGAGGATCCAAGCGTCACCGGAACGCTCGATCGTCGTGACTGGCGCTTCCAGCTGAAGCTCAGCGCCGCGCAGCATTGCGGCGATCGCAGCTTGCGGGTCGACGAGGCCGGCGCGGGGGTGGAGCGCGCCATTGGCGTGCGGCGCGAACCAGTCGCTAGGCAGGGACGGATCGTTGAGGAGATCGGCGAGCGCGCCTTCGGCGTCGGCGCGTTGTTCGACGCCGCATGGGGTGAAGACGCCGAGGCGTTCGTAAGCAGCGATCGCGCTCAAGTACGCCGCCAGGAAGAGTTCGGCGAGCGGACCGCCGCCGCGATCAAGGCGCGGCATGACGAGGCCAGCGGGGTTGCCACTGGCGCCGTCGCCGAGCGTGGGGGCCGCGTCGAGGACGATGGCTTCGACGCCGCGACGGGTCAGCGCTTCGGCGCAGGCCGCGCCGGCGATGCCCGCGCCGAGGATGGCGACGCGGGCGGGATTGGCTGGGGCGTAGGGGTAGAGCGACGCCTGGACTCGATCTGGCGCCTGCTCGTCTGAACGCCCCTCACCCGCCTGCGCGGCCGAAGCCGCTTCGGCGTGGCGAAGGCCCGGCCGCTGCGCGGCCACCCTCTCCGCAAGGGAGAGGGTTGGTTTGAGCGTGGCTTCCAACCTTTCGCGCTTGGCGCCGAAGCCGGGTTTCTTCTCCACAGCGAAGCCTGCCGATTCGAGGCGACGTCGGACGGCGCCGGCGACGGTGAAGGTTGCCAGACGCGCGCCTGGGTTTGAGAGGCGGCCAACGTGGCGGACGATTGCTTCGCTCCACATCGCTTGATTGCGAGCGGGAGCGAAGCCGTCGAGGAACCAGGCATCGAAGCGGCCGTGGAGGCCGGCCAGGATCGTTTCGGCTTCGCCGGTGAAGACGGTGAGCGCAAAGCCGTCCTCGGGAAACCAGAGCCGCTGCGGCGCGTAGGCGCGGACGGGCCACCGCTCGAGCAGTGCCGTGGCTAGGGCCGCGACCTCAGGAAAATGCGCCAACGACCTGGCCGCATCCTCCCTTGCTAAGGGGAATGCCTCGATGGTCGAGATATGCAAAATCGCATGAGGTAGTCGCGTCTTTTTCCAGGCGCGCCAGGCCGCCAAGACGTTCAAACCAGTGCCGAATCCGAGTTCGGCGATGGCGAAACGATCCTTGCATTTCCAGGCGTCTGGCAGGCCGCAGCCAGCCAGGAACACCGCTTCAGCTTCGGCGAGGCCGCCAGCCTTCGAAAAGTAAACGTCGTTGAACGCTGCGGCCGTCGGCACGCCCTCTTCGGACCAGGCCAGCTCCGGCGATGGCGGTAGGCGCGTCATGGCTGCAGACTAACGCAAATGGGCCGCCCTTTCGGGCGGCCCATCGCTAGTACTACGTCCGTCCGTAATAAATTACGGAGTGGCCGGAGCGGCGCCTTCAGCCGGCGCAGCAGCCGGATCAGCCGGAGCAGCGGCCGGATCGGCCGGAGCTTCAGCCGGAGCAGCTTCCGGAGCAGCTTCTTCAACAGCAGCCGGCTCTTCCACGGTCGTCGTTTGGCCACAGGCCGCGACGCCGAAGGCGAGAACGGCAGCGGCAGCAGCGGCCATGCCCAATTTGAACTTCGTCATAGGTTCTACCCCTCGTCTCAACGCCGGGGTCTGCCCCCAACGCGGAAGCGGACTCAATGCCAAGGATTAATCATGATGGCAAGCGGCACGCGCGGACAAGGCTATGCATATCTGCATAGCGCAGAGTCAGGGCATCAAGCCTCGACCGCTGCCGCCAGCGACTCTTCGAGCTGTGCGAAGCTCGGTTGCATCGTCGACGGCACGGAGCCGCGACCGATCTCTACTGAAACTTGCGCCGCGTTGCCGTGCAAGTGCGCAACAAGCACATCACGAATGATTTTGTAGAACTGAGCATCGTGCTCGATCACGCTATTAAGGCGCGACGCGATCGGGCCGACGATGCCGTAGGCGAGAAACACGCCCAAGAACGTTCCGACCAGCGCCTTGCCGATCATGAGGCCCAAGATTTCCGGCGGCTCGTTGATCGCGCCCATCGTCTTCACAATGCCGAGCACGGCCGCGACGATGCCAAGCGCCGGCAGACCGTCCGCCATGCCTTGCAGCGCATGCGCGGGGTGCAAGCTTTCGTGGTGATGTTTCTCGATCTGCTTTTCCATCGCGTCCTCGACCTGGTGCGGGTCGTCGAGGTTCATGGTCATCATGCGCAGCGTGTCGCAGATGAAATCGACCACGAAGTGGTCTTTGCAGAGCTTGGGGTACTTTTGAAAGATCGCGCTCTCGCTGGGTTTTTCGATGTGCGCTTCAAGCGCGACGATACCCTTGGTCTTCATCAGCTTGGTGAGCTGGAAGAGCAGCGCGAGCAGATCGGAATAATCCTTCTTGCCCCATTTGGGACCGGCCATGACCTTGCTGACGCCGCCGCCGACGCTCTTGAGGCCGTGCATGTCGTTGGAAATGATGAGCGCGCCCAAGGCCGCGCCGCCGATCATCATGAACTCCATCGGCGCGGCTTCGATCAGCACTTCGAAGTGGCCGCCGGCGAGCATAAAGCCGCCGAACACCATGCCGAACACAACTACGAGACCGATAATGGGAAACATGGATAACGCGCGTTTACCGTGAGAGCCGCTGAACCTTCGGCTTATGCCCGAGCGCGCTTAACGCGCCGTTGCGGTTACCGAGAAACTTCCAGTTTCCTTCTCGTCAACCGCTTGGAGCGGGCTCGGTGCGGGCGTAAGCCCAAGCGCAATTCCTAATGCCGGATTCACAACCTCCCCTGCCGCACGCCGAAGCGGCCGCGAACGCACCGATTGGGCGCAACAGGCAATTCCGGTTGCTGTTCGTCTGCCTGCTGGTGATCGGCGCCGGCAATTCGATGCTGCTGGCGGTCGCGCCGCCCTTGGTGCGTCAGCTCAACCTGGCGGATTCCAGCGTCGGCTGGATCTTCTCGCTCTCGGCGCTGCTGTGGGTGTTTGCCAGCCCCTATTGGGGCCGCCTATCCGATCGCATCGGGCGCAAGCCGGTCGCCGCGCTTGGTCTTGCTGCTTACGCGGTGTCGATGGCGTCGTTTGGCGCCGTGGTGCTGTTGGGGCTGAACAACGTCCTCGTGGGTATGGGGCTATTCGTTGCGTTGATGCTCGCGCGCTCGATCTTCGGCGCGTTCGGTTCGGCTTCGAGCCCCGCGGCGCAGGCTTACATCGCCGACCGCACAACGGTGTTCGAGCGCACGGAGCAATTGGCGGGACTGACCTCTGCGTTCGCTCTGGGCCAAGCGTTCGGACCGGCGATCTGCGCGGCGCTAGCGGCGTGGGTTGGCTTGGTGTTTCCGATATGGCTGATCGCTTTGCTCGCGGCGGGCGCGGCGTTTTCAATTTGGCGTTATCTGCCAGAGAACACGCCGCCGAAGGTCGAGCGGCCGCGCGGCGAATGGCGCGCATCGCTTGCGCTCATGAACGACAGGCGGCTTTCGGCCTATTTGCTCTACGGCTTTGCACTGTCGGTGGTCGCGGGCGTGACGGTGCAAGTGTTTGGGCTGTTCACGATGGACCGGCTCGGCGTCGAAGGCAGCCGCGGCGCGGAGCTGACGGCGGCAGGCTTCATGGTCAATGCGCTGGCGCTCCTGGCGACGCAGCTTGCGGTGTTGCCGCGACTGCAGATGGGACCGCGTTCGCTGATGGCATGGGGCGCGGGATTGCTGGCGCTTGGCGTCGGGATTCAAATCGTAGCGCCGAGCTTGGGCGCGCTTTTGGTTGCACAAGCGGTGCAAGGCCTGGGCGCCGGTTTGGCGCGACCGGGCTTTACCGGCGGCGCTTCGGTTGCGGTGAAGTCGCATGAGCAAGGCGCGGCGGCAGGGTTGGTGGTGGCGACCAACGGCGCGGGCTTTGTGTTTTCGCCGCTGATCGGGGGCGTCGCTTACGAACGCTTCGGCATGAACGTGCCGCTGCTGATCGCCGTGGGCATACTCATCGGGATGACGGTGTTTGCGCTCATGAGCCGCCGGCTGCGCAACGTCGTCGTGGACGGGCCGCAGCCGACCGATCCTACAAATCCCTAGCCTGCGGCAGCGCGCGCCGCTTCGAGCACAACGTCTGTCGCCCGGCCCCGCACTTCCATACCGCGGGCGCGTTCGAAATCGCGGATTGCGTCGCGGGTGCGGCCGCCAATGACGCCGTCAGCGCGGCCGGCGCTGTAGCCGAGACGATTGAGCAGGCGCTGCAGTTCGCGAATGCCGGCGCGCTGCAGGCCGCGCGGTTCGCGCGCTGGTTCTGGCGTGACTCCAGCGCGGACGCGGATCTGATCCAGCAAGGCGGCAGTGGGGAATCCGTCGGCGGCCAAGCTCTGGTCGCCTTGGAATTGGCGGACAGCGCCGCGCGTCTTGGTGCCGAACAGGCCATCTGGCGAACCGGCGTCGTAGCCGAGGCCGTTCAGCAAGGTTTGCAATTCCAGAGTTTGTTCGCGGTTGAGCGAACCGGCGTGCGTCGGCCAGCTCGCAGCGAGCGAACCGCTGCCGCCATCGAACGTTCGGGCGAGCAGCGCCACGACCAACGCGTAGCGGTCGGAATTATTGTAGCGGCGGATCACTCCGAAATTGTGGTGCAGCAACAGCGCCGGTCCTTCAGCGCCGGCGGGCAGGAAGAGTTGCGCTTGAAGATTGCGCTCGCTGCCGGGCCAGGCGCCGCCACTGACGCGCATGACGCCGCGTTCGCTCCAATCGGCGACGCTGCGCAGCGTGCTGTCGGCGAGCGCGTAGTTGAAGTTGGACGGCAGGCGCACTTCATCGAACACCGGCTCGTCGCGGCGCCATCCGCGGTCTTGCAGGTAATTTCCGATCGACGCTGCGGTGTCGCCGCGATTGGTCCAGATGTCGCGATGGCCGTCATTGTCCCAATCGACGGCGGTGGTGAGATAGACGTCCGGCATGAATTGCGGCTGGCCAAGCGCGCCAGCCCATGACGAGCGAAGTTGTTGCTGATCGGCCAAACCGCGCTCGACCATCTCGGCGAGCGCGATCAAATAGTTCTCAAACTGCTGCCGACGGCGGCCTTCGTAGGCCAGCGTCGCAAGCGCTGCGGCGGCGTCGTAGTTCAGAGCGGCTTCGCCGTAGTTCGACTCCAACCCCCAAATGCCGAGAATGATGCCAGTGGGCACGCCATAGCGTTGCTCGACATCGCGGAGCGTGCCGCCGATTTCCGACTGGAGCGCCCGGCCATCATCGATGCGGCGTGTGGTCACGCGATTGTTCACGTAGTCCCAGACGGGAGAAACGAATTCGGGCTGACGCTGGTCGAGTTCGATCACCCGCTCGTCCGGGGTGATCCCGGAAAGGAGGCGCGCCAGGACGGCCGGATCCCGGCCCCGCTCGACGGCCCGGCGGGCGAAATCGTCGCGCCATTCGTCAAAAGCCTGGTTCCCGGAGGATTGAAAGCTTGGCGGCTGGCGGGACTGGGCCACCACGGAGGTCGGCCCGCAGGCGATCGCCAGCGAGATCGCCGCCGCCAAAACCAATCCCCGCGCCATCTGGTACCCCTTCATCATAGCCCCTAACGCCTCTAGTTTGCGTCGGGGGCCGTCGGCAACGTCCCCACGTTGGTCTGCGGGCCTTGTTGACTTGCAGGATGCGGGCCTCTATCCACCCCGCTTCCATTTCGCCCCGGAAATCTCGGCCATGAAAGTCAAGTCGTCGCTCAAGTCGCTCAAGGCCCGTCACCGGGACTGCCGAGTCGTGCGCCGCAAGGGCCGGGTCTACGTGATCAATAAAACCGATCCGCGTTATAAGGCCAAGCAGGGCTGAATTAGGCCCTATTTCGAGCCCACAGGCGCCGTAGCACCCTCGCTGGTACCGTGAAAATCAGGTAAGATGAGCGCGACTGAATCGCGAATGCGCCGCTTTGTTCTAGCTCTCGCCGCTGCCTTAACGCTCGCCGCTTGCGGGGCGAACGACCGCGCCATGCGCGCCAATCCCGAATTGGACGAATTGTTCGCGCAGCTTGGGGCAGCGCCTGACGCGGCAGTAGCAGCGCCGGTCGAACAGGCGATCTGGGTGGAATGGTCCGACAGCGGCTCGCCGACGGTCAATGTGCTGCTGGAGCGCGCGACCGCGGCTGAGACCGCCGGCGACGCTGAACTGGCTGGGCGCTTTTTGGATCAGGCCAGCGATCTGGCGCCGGAGTATGCCGAGCCGTGGAACCGCCGCGCGAACTTGGCCTACCGGGCCGAGGACTATCGCGGCGCCATCGCCGCGATCCAGGAAACGCTGAAGCGTGAGCCGCGCCACTTTGGGGCGCTGGCTGGCTTGGGTCTCATCTACGAAGAACTCGGCCAACAGCGGGCGGCGCTTGAAGCGTTTCGCGCGGCGCTGGCGATCCATCCGCACTACGAGACCGCGCTGCAAGGCGTGCGGCGTCTCGAACCCCGCGTCGACGGCCGCGACGCATGATCCTTTGGCTTGTTGCGATCGCAGCTGCGGTCGCGCTGGCGGGTTATCTGCTCGCCGCGAACGCGCGCGCCTATACCCGGCGCGTTGAAGCGCAGTTTCCGCCGACGGGGCGGTTTATCGATGCTGATGGCGTCCGAGTGCACGTGCGCGAAGCGGGGCTGGAAGGCTTGCCGCGCGTTCTGCTGATCCATGGCGCGAGCAGCAATTTGCTCGAACTTTGGGGGCCACTGGCCGATGAGCTTTCGCCGCTGCATCGCGTGATTGCGTACGATCGGCCGGGCTTGGGTTATTCAGGACGTGCGAAGCGCGGCGCACATTTGATGGCGTCGCAGGCGAAGATCGCGGCGCATGTGTTGGAGCAAACCGGCAAAGGTGCTGCGCTTGTTGTCGCGCACTCGCTCGGTTCTAGCGTTGCGCTTCGGCTTGCGCTCGACTTTCCACATCTCGTGTCGGGGCTCGTGCTGATCGCACCGGCAAGCCATCCCTACCCTGGCAAGCCGGCGTGGTGGGCGCGGCTTTCGGCGACGCCGGTGCTGGGCGGGTTGTTCACGGGATTGCTCGTGCCGTGGATCGCGCCGGCGCGCAGTGCGGCGAGCGTCGCCAATAATTTTTGGCCGGCGCCTGTGCCGGTGAATTATCTCGAACACGGCGCGGTGCCGCTGTTCTTCCGCCCAAACGCGTTTCGCGCCAACGGCTACGACGTATGCGCGAGCAGTGCCGAGTTCGGCGCGCAGCAGCCGCGCTACGCCGAGTTATACACACCCGCGGTCATCGTCACCGCCGAGAAGGATCGCATCGTTTCGCCAAAGCGCCACGCTCGCGCCTTGGCGAGCGATTTGCCGGCGGCGGAACTCGTGATTGCGCCGGACACGGGGCATATGCCGCACCGGCTGAGGACAGATCTCGTTCTCGCGGCGATTCGGCGTGTCAACGAGATGACGGCGGCGCGCGTCGAGGGCTAACGTTCATCAACGATTCGATTCTCGAAACGAAGGTTGAGGACCATGCCGGATTTTGGTGGGACGGATACGGTTGCCCCGCAATCGCTGACGCAAAGCGCGCAGGAAAAACTGCGCCAGCTCGTCGCGCGGATTGAGAAGCTCGAAGAAGAGAAGAAATCGATCTCCGACGACATCAAGGAGACTTACGCCGAAGCCAAAGGCACCGGCTTCGACAGCAAGGTGCTCCGCCAAGTCGTGCGCTACCGCAAGCAGGACCGCACCGAGCGCGAAGAGCAGGAAACCGTGCGCGACTTGTACCTGCACGCCCTCGGCGAGATATAGCGGCTAACCCCCTCCGTCATCCCGGACGCGCGGAGCGCGATCCGGGACCCAGGGGCAGACAAACAGCTCTACGATCCCCTGGGTCCCGGCTCTCCCTTCGGTCGGCCGGGATGACGAGCCTGTTTGCATTGGTTACAGATTGATCGATGGGGCGCGACGTCGATCCCAAGCAGACCCGGAAGGCGCTGCGCATTGTGCGCGAGCTGGCCGCCAAGAGCGCTGCGCCCGAGACCATTGATCCCGAGACCGGCGAAGTGAAGCCGGGCGAAGGCGTTGTCGACTATTCGCAGTGGGAGAACGAGTTTCTCACCGAGGTCGACAAGCGGCTGGAGAAGTACGGTTCGGCGTTCAACGATTTGGGCAAGGGCCGCAAGGAAGACGCGCTCTCGATGCTTCAAACCGTGAAGCTGAAAGAGATTGCCGCGAAGGCGCGCGGCAAGAAGCGCAAAGGGATGACCACGAAGAAGCCGTTGGGCTGGAAGAACCGCCCGCCGCCATCATCGCGGGATCGTGACGAGTGATGTGCCGCCAAGAGCGTTACGGTGGCCTCGATGTTTGATCGTCGGACGATCGTTCCTTTCTGCGTCGCGGCCTGTACCTGCAACGCCCTGTTTGCGGGAACGGCCGGCTACGACTTTTCGCAGGACTTCTCCCCTGTCACCAGCCTAACTCAATGGCTCAATCCGATCGCCCTTGTGTGCGGCGCTCTCGCTTCGGTAATCGCCCTTGCATTGGCGATCGCGCTTGTGGAAGCGAGCCACGGCCCGGCTCGGGTTCAGGCGAAGAGCGCTGTTGCGCTCCTGCTTCTCAGTCCGTTCGCTTGGTGGACGCTCGTTTGGCCGGCCATGTTAAACACCACGTGCATCGGGCGCGGCTGCTACGGCGCGGAAGCGACGGCGTTCCGACGCTCCCTTCTGCTCGATATCGACCAAGCTCAGTTCGCGATCGCGATCATCGCGTGTGTCGCCTTGTTCATGGCAATTCGTTCAGCACGCGCGCCAATGCGCGTGTATGCCAGCGGAACGCGGCAATCGCGCAATCGTGAGGAGTAAGCCGCGCACGCGGTGCTAAAGTTTGGGGATGCTGGCAAGCATCGCAAAACCTGTGTTCGTCACGGCCTGCGCCTGCAATTTGGCGTTTTCGGTCATCGGTATCTACGGCTTCGAGAGCCACCGCCCCGCCTCATTCTTTGTTGCGAACTTAGGCGGCGGGCTCGCGTTTGCAGTCGCTGCTGCACTTGCGTTCTTGCTCCTCAGAGAGTCTCCCAGTATGGACCGCCCCTGGATCAAGGCGGCGCTGGTGTTCTTGGTGCTAGGTCCGCTGGCGTTTTGGGGGCTGCAGATGCCAGCCGCCGCCGAAGCGATCTGCATCGATCAATGCCACGGCGCAGATAGCGCCACGATCCAAGCGCGGGCGGTCGCCGATATTGTCCAGAGTCAGATCGCAATGATCGTTGTTGCGCTGGCTGCTACGTTCTGCGCAGCGCGCGCGATGGCGGCCATGCTGGACGACCTCGCCGTCTAAGCGGCGATCCAATCGAACCTGATCAGCACGATCGCCGCCAAAATATTGATCACCGCTGCGCACCAAAGCAGCAGCCGGAATGGCTGTTTCTGCGTTTTGTGGCGGAAGACTTGTTGGCCGGTCAGCGCACCGAGCGCGCCACCGAGCAGTGCGAGCGCGATGAGCGTGCGCTCAGCGATACGCGAGCCGTGGTGGATCGACTGGCGCTTGTCCCAACCGAACGCGAGAAAGGCGATGACGTTGATGCCGGCCCAAGCAAGCAGCAACGTCATCGTTTGATCCTTTAGCCTTCCGCGACTGCCCGTTCTTCTAGGCCGTATTCGCGGAGCTTGCGATAGAGCGTCGAGCGGCCAATGCCGAGGCGACGGGCGACTTCCGACATGTGGCCGGCATAGTGATCGATCGCGAGTTCGATCAGATCGCGTTCGATCTGTTCGAGTTGGCGCAGATGGCCTTCGCTGTCGAACACCGCGACCAGCTGCGGCGTCACGTCGCCAGCAGTCGCAACCGCCGCGCCGAACGCGGCTTGCGACAGCATGACGTGGTGATCGTTGGCCGCGACCGGCGTTTCAGCGGGATGCGAGTCATTTGCGGCCATCAGCGGCTTCAGGCCGGAGATTTGCGGGAAGTCTTCCGGCTGCAGCACGTCGCCTTCGCAGAGGATGACGGCTCGGAAGACGCTGTTCTCAAGTTGGCGGACGTTGCCCGGCCAATCGAAGTCCATCAGCAGCTGCATAGCCGCTTCCGAAGCGCCGCGCACGTTGCGGCCCTCTTCCGCGTTGAAGCGGGCGACAAAACGGGTGACGAGCGTCGGCACGTCTTCGCGGCGGTCGCGCAGCGGCGGCGCTTCGATGGGGAACACGTTCAACCGGTAATAGAGATCTTCGCGGAAGCGGCCGTCGGCGACCAGCTTGGCCAGATCCTTGTTGGTGGCGCTGACGATGCGAACATCGACCTTCACCGGGCGCTTCGAACCGACCGGATCGACTTCGCCTTCTTGAAGCACGCGCAGCAGCTTCACCTGCATATCGATCGGCAATTCGCCGACTTCGTCCAGGAACAGCGTGCCGCCATTGGCTTCAACGAACTTGCCGGCGTGATTGTCAGTCGCGCCCGTGAAGGAGCCCTTGGTGTGGCCAAACAGAATGGACTCGACCAGATTTTCCGGGATCGCGCCGCAGTTCACGGTAACGAACGGGCGGCCAGCGCGCTCAGATGCGCCTTGAATACAGCGGGCCAGAACTTCCTTGCCGACGCCAGACTCACCAGTGATCAACACCGGGATGTTGGAGGCAGCCGCACGGCGACCCATGCGAACCACAGGGCCCATCACGGACGCGTTCGCAACCATATCGTCGAACGAGAGCTGGCCAGCGGCCTTCTTCTTCATCCGGCCGACTTCGGTTTTCAAATTCGACATTTCGAGCGCGTTGCGGATCGAAACGAGGATGCGCTCGGGCGATGCGGGCTTCACGAAGAAGTCGCAGGCGCCGGCCTGCATGGCTTGCACAACTGTGTCGATGCCGCCCGATGCCGTCAGCACGATGCACGGCAGATCGCCGCGGCGCATGCGGATTTCCTTCAAGGCCTCTTGGCCGCTCATGCCCGGCATGACGAGATCGAGCAGAACCGCATCGATGTCGGCGTGCGTATCGACGGCAGCTACGGCTTGTGAGCCGTTTTCAGCCGCGCGTGTCAGGAAACCGTTGCGCTCTACAGCCGCCTGCAACAGACGGCGCTGCGCCGGATCGTCATCGACGATCAGGATCGTCTTACCCATGGTACCCACCAATTCTTTGGCCGCGTTTCTCTAACGGAAACGCTGGTCATGGGCGGACCATACGGATCAGGAGTTCAGGTCGCGTTAAAATGGCACAGCAGAATGCGATTATCGTAAGCCTATCTTCGCTCTATCTAAACGCTGTGTTCACCACGTCCCTTCCCGCATGAGCGATCCGAAGGATCCAGAGCGCAACCGCATCACCGCGCGGATCGGGCGTGTGGCGAGCGTCGGCGCGAATATGTCGGGCGCCGTTGGCGCGCGGATGATGGGCGGCGATTCCGCGGCGCTGGCCAAGGCGTTGCGGCAGGCGTTGGGGCGCTCCAAAGGGCCGCTGATGAAAGTGGCGCAACTGCTTTCGACGATCCCGGATTTGTTGCCCGAAGCGTACGCGAAAGAATTTCGTACTTTGCAGGCGCACGCGCCAGCGATGGGCTGGCCGTTTGTGCAGCGCCGCATGCGTGCCGAGCTTGGTCAAGATTGGGAAACCAAGGTCAGATCGTTTGAGCGCGAAGCGGCGGCGGCGGCGTCGCTGGGACAAGTGCATCGCGCCGTAGCACACGATGGCCGCGCGCTTGCGTGCAAGCTGCAGTACCCGGACATGGCGAGCGCGGTGGAGGCTGATCTTGGTCAGCTCCGCACGCTGCTTGGTCTGTTCAAGAGCATGGATGGCTCGATCGATTCATCGGAGGCGGTGATCGAGGTCGGTGAGCGACTCCGCGAAGAGCTCGATTACGCGCGCGAGCTGAAGCAAATGCGGTTGTTCGCGCTCATGCTGGCGGATGAGCCGCGCATCGGTGTGCCCGAGCCGTTGGAAGAGCTCTCAACGAAACGGCTTCTGACGATGACGTGGCTTGAGGGCCGCGGGCTGATGCATTGGCTGGAAGAGCCGCAAGAGCTTCGCAACCGGATCGCGGAGCTTTTGTTCAAAGCCTGGTGGGGACCGATGACGCATTACGGCGTCATCCACGGCGATCCACATTTGGGTAACTACGCGCTGACGGAAAACGCCGAGCGGCTACAACTGCTCGACTTCGGCTGCGTGCGCATTTTCCCGCCGCGCTTTCTCGAAGGTGTTGTCGGGCTGTGGCGTGGCCTCAGGGCCGGCGACATGGGTCAGATCGCGTACTCCTATGAGATCTGGGGCTTCAAGAACCTCAATGCAGAGCTGATCGAGGCGCTGACGATGTGGGCGCGCTTTATCTACGGCCCCCTGCTCGACGATCGTGTCCGCACCATCGCCGACGACGTGCCGCCGGCTGAGTATGGGCGGCGAGAGGCGTTTGAGGTGCGCAAGCGCCTCAAGACGCTCGGTCCCGTGCTGATCCCGCGCGAGTTCGTCTTCATGGACCGCGCCGCGATTGGGCTCGGCGCGGCATTCCTTCACCTACGCGCGGAACTGAACTTCGGACACATGTTTGCCGAAAGCGTTGAAGGCTTTTCGCCGGATACATTGGCTCGGCGGCAGACGGAGGCGTTGGCCTCAGTCGGCCTCAGCCCATGATCTGCGTGATGCCGAGATAGCCGGCGGCAGCGCACACGATCGCGGCTTCGCCGCTAGCGCGGTACACGGTGTTCTGTGCGCCGCTCCAGCAGGAAGCCAACAACGTCAGTGAACCCATCGCGGCAAGCGGCGCGGTCCAGAACATCAGCGCTGACATCGGGAAGAAGAGCGCGGCCACCGGCCAAGCCAGCATCGACGCGACCACCATGCTCGCCGCGGCGGCGCAGCCGAAGGCCCGTCGCTCGAGCGCATCGCGCACGGTGGCAACGGAAAGATAGAGTGCAAACAAGAACAACGGCGCGCCGAGCGCGATTGGCCACACACCGATGCGGCCGAGCGCCAGCGCGCCCGTCAAACCGGCCAGCAAGCCGAGTGCTGCGCCGCCCATCAACACCACGAGCCGCTCGCCGCGGCGGAAATCGCCCGGTTCACGTGGAATCGCTATGGCGTTACCAAAAACCGCATAATCGTTAGTCATTTCGTTTCAGCCCTCGAATCCCATCTGTGGCGAGAACGGGGCAGCGCGGCATTCTGTTCCGCACGTTGAAAAACTTGGCCGTTCGCCTTGCGCGCGAGCGCGCCGGTGTGCGTTATGGGTCACACACGTTTTGAGGAGGCGGCGCGACAAGCATGGAGCAGCACGGACTGATCACGACCCTGGTGGCCGCGATAGTGCTTGCGTTCGTGTTCGGCTTTGTCGCCCAGCGGTTGCGGTTCTCGCCCATCGTTGGCTATTTGTTCGCGGGCTTCATCGTTGGCCCGTTCTCACCAGGCTTCACCGCTGACGTCGAATTGGCGCTGCAGCTTTCCGAGATCGGCGTGATCCTGCTGATGTTCGGGGTGGGGCTGAAAATCTCACTGGATGACATCTGGTCTGTCCGTTGGGTCGCGGTGCCTGGATCGTTGCTTCAAACCGTTTTGGTTGGCGCGATGGGCGCGGGCGTTGGGTTGGCGTTCGCGATGCCGTTGACCGAGGCGATCCTGCTCGGGCTCGCCATGTCGATCGCCAGTACGGTCGTGTTTCTCCGCGTGCTGGAAGACCGCCGGCTGATGAAGACGGAGGAAGGCCGGATCAGCGTGTCTTGGCTGCTGGTCGAAGACATCATCATCATTCTGGCAATCGTTTTGCTGCCTGCCCTGGTCACGGCGACGTCGGGCCAAGGCGCGAGCGTCTCGCCGCTGAGCATCGCAATCGCTCTGGGGATCACGCTCGCCAAGATCGCGGGCTTCGTGGCGCTGATGCTGATCGTGGGCGGACGCTTCTTTCCGTGGCTGATTGTCCAGATCGCGCACACCAAGTCGCGCGAGCTGCTCTCGCTTGGCACCCTAGCGCTGGCGTTGGGCGTCGCCGGCGCAGCCTATTTCTGGTTCGACGCCAGCTTCGCACTCGGCGCCTTCCTGGGCGGGCTTGCCCTCAACGGGAGCAAGTTCAGCCACAAGGTGGCCGAGGATTCGCTGCCGCTCCGAGACACGTTCGCGGTGCTGTTCTTCGTCGCCGTTGGAATGCTGCTTGATCCGAGCGTATTGCTACGTGAGCCATTGGCGATCGCCGCGCTGGTCGCTGTCATCGTGATCGGCAAAGCCGTGCTGGCGTATGTGCCGATGCGGATGCTCGGCCAGGGCCGCGCGTCGAGCTTGCTGATCGCGTTTGGCACCGCACAGATCGGCGAATTCTCGTTCGTGTTGGCGGGGCTGGGCCGGCAATTCAACGTCATGACGGCGGAGACCTACAATCTCATCCTCGGCGCGGCGATGATTTCGATCGCGATCAATCCGTTCCTGATGCGCTTTGTGCCGGAAACGCAGCACAAGCTTGAAGCGAAGCCAGAACCGGCGCTGGCGTAACCGATTACGAGAGCCAAAGCGGTTCGATGTCGCGCCCAGGTTCTGAAGCGCCAACCACGTGATATTCGCTCTGCACCAATCCACTTTGAAAGTGGCGCGTGCCGATGTGGCGCAGAACGATATCGCTCGCCAAGGGTCCAAATAGCGGGATGCCTTGTCCAATCAGCACCGGGGCGCGAGTGACGATTATGCGGTGGATGCACCCCGCGCGCAGAAAGCTCTGAACCGTGGCGCCTCCATCAACATAGATATGGCCGATACCGCGCGCGCTCAGAGCGGCGACGACCTCGCGCGGCTCTCCAGACATGCGTTCGACCACGGCGCCGGCAGGCACGGACGGCATCGGCCGCGTTGTGAGAACGATGACCGGCTTTCCGCCGAAGGGCCAGACGGCAAAGCCGAGTACGACGTCGAACGTCCGCCGCCCGATGACCAGCGCGCCAACACTGGCCATGAACTCATCGTACCCGTGCGGCTCGCCGCCGCCTTCCGGGAGGAAGTCGAAAGAGTCATCGGCGCGTGCAATGAACCCGTCGAGGCTGGTTCCAACAAAGACGGACGCGATCATTTTTCTGACGTCCTCCCTCATCGGACATAGCGCGCCCTAGCCCGCTAGCGCAGCGCTTTCCTGATCACGAGCTTCAGGCCGGACCAAACTTCATCCACAGCGCAGACCTTCACATCGACGTAGCCCATCGGCAGCGCGATGGAGCGAATGGTGTCTTCAGTGATGTCGGTATCGACCTTCGCCGCCTTCTTTGGCCACGACACCCAGATCATGCCGTCGGGCGCGAGCTTCGGGCGCAGGCCTTCGAGCTCAGTCGCTAGTCGCTTGGCGCTGCTGTGAAAGATGTGCGCGGCGGCGAGCACTTTGGTTGGGCGCGCGAGATAGCGGGGATGAGCCTCCGCATCGAGCGCCTTCTTGACGGAGGGCGGCATGCCGGACGCCCAGAGCGGCTCGCCCGGTTTGAAGCCGAGCTTCTTCGCCAATGGCGTTCCGGAATAACCGGCGGCCGGCATCAGCTCTCGCCTTTCTCGCTCCGCAGCTTGGCCAACAGCCGCGACTCCTCGGCTTCCATTTGAGATTGAGCACGCCGGGCCTCGCCCTCTGCATCCACTTTTTTGCGCTCACCCCGCGCCCACGCCGAGACCCCGACCGCCGCCATGCCCGCAAAGCCCGCCAAAATCAGCCAAATCATCGCCCGCCCTTGCTACCGCAGCGCCTTTCCGGTATCAGCCCCGCTTCCAATTTTCCCGCCCTCGATCGGCGGACCGCCAGGATTCCGGTCATGAAAGAAGACGGCCACCCCGACTACCACTTCATCACGGTCCAAATGACCGACGGCTCGACCTTCAAGACCCGTTCGACCTACGGTGAAGAAGGCGCGACGCTGGCGCTCGAAATCGACCCGAAAGTGCACCCGGCCTGGACCGGCGGCAACCAGACGCTGCTCGATCGCGGCGGCCGCGTCTCGCGCTTCAACGACAAGTTCGGCGGCTTCATGAAGAAGAAGGAAGGCTGAGGCCTTCTTTGAGCTGAGAGATTTAAGGGCGCCGGAGCAATCCGGCGCCCTTTTTCACGCTCCCTGCGAAGCGGGGAGTTGTCGAGCGCATGGCGCGAGACTGAGGGGAAAGTTGTTTTGAGGCGGCGACGCGCCCCTCCGCTTCGCTTCGCTCCGCACCTCCCCGCGCGCGCGGAGGACTAGCGGCCGAACACCGCGTTCAACTTGGCCATTTGGTCGTTGACCGGGTTGGCGATCTCGGCGCTGCCTTCGTACATGGTTTCATCGAGGCGGCGGACGCGTTCGTAAATGGCGCCGCCGCGGATGATCAGCGTCTTCAGCGCTTCCGGCAGATCGTCGGCGCCGTTGAAGCTTTGCGGCTGCTGGCTGTCGCGCGAGATCAGGCGATATTTTTCGCTCGCGGCTTCGGCCATCTGGATCTCGCCGTCACGGACCGCGCGTTGGACCAGGAGCCAAGACGCCACCTGCATCAGGCGCGTGGTGAGGCGCATGCTTTCGCCGGCGTAGGCGAGTGCTGCGCCGCGCGAGAGCCGCTTGGAGGCGGCGCGGCCGGGGCCATCGAGATAGGCGGCGGTTTCCTCAACCAGCGCCATGCCTTCCTTAAAGGTGCGGTCAAACATCTCCGAGCGCGCGAAATCCAGCGCGCGCTTGGGGTCGAAACCCGCCCTCGTTGGGGAAACTTGGTTCGTGTCGGTCATGCAGCCTGAAGTTTCGCAATATACAGGCCGCTGGCCCGGATGGGTTAAGACCGGCCGCCGCCAAACACGGAATCTGCGGCGGCGCGCTGGGCGCGCTTGGCTTTGATCGCCTCTTCGCAAGCGGCGATCTCGGTCTTGAGGCGTTCGATACGGAACTCCAGTTCGTCGATGGACGCGTTCTCAAGCTGCTGTTCCAGCGGTACAGCTTTTTTTACCGGCGGAGCAAAGGGATCGTCGTCGATCATCGGCCTCGTACCTCCTCTTCCATCAGTCTATCCTAAATGCGCGCGCCTTTTAAGGGCGGCGGCTCGGAGGACACGATGCGCAAAATCATCCATGGCGCCGATACGCCGCTGACGCTCGCCGTTGTGGATCGCCCCAGGCCGGGACGCGGCGAGGTGCTGATCCGCGTCGCGGCCGCCGGGGTTAATCGCCCGGACCTGACGCAGCGTGCTGGCTTCTATCCGCCGCCGTCGGGCGCGCCGGAGACGTTGGGGCTCGAAGTATCCGGCGTGATCGAGAACGTCGGCCCGGGTGTGACGCGCTGGCACGAGGGCGATGAGGTGTGCGCGTTGCTCGCGGGCGGCGGCTACGCCACCTACGCCGTCGCGCATGAAGGCTCGGTGCTGCCCGTGCCGAAGGGCTTGTCGCTGGTGGAAGCTGCGGCGTTGCCGGAAACTGTGTTCACCGTGTGGGCCAACGTGTTCGAGACGGCGGCGCTTAAGCCGAAGGAAGCTCTGCTGGTGCACGGCGGCGCATCCGGCATTGGCACGACGGCGATCCAGATGGCGAAGGCGCACGGGGCGCGCGTGTTCGCGACAGCCGGCGACGAGGCCAAGGTGAAGCTCTGCGAGAAACTCGGGGCCGAGCGCGGGATTAATTACCGGACCGAGGATTTCGAGAACGTCGTCGATGGCCTGGGCGGCGCCGACGTTGTGCTTGACATGATCGGCGGGCCTTACGTGCAGAAGAATCTGAACGTGCTGAACGCGCACGGGCGCTGCGTGATCATCGCGTTCCAGCAGGGCGCGCATGCCGAGGTGAACTTGATGCGGCTGATGCTGAAACGGCTGACTCTGACAGGCGCGACGCTGCGCTCGCGCTCGAACGAAGAGAAGGCGCGGATCGCAAGCGAGGTGGAGCGCGTGGTGTGGCCGTGGATCGAGGCGGGCAAGGTGAAACCTGTGATCGATAGCACGTTCCCGCTGGCTGAAGCGGAAGGCGCGCATGCACGGCTGCAAAGCGGTGCGCATGCGGGGAAAGTTATCCTCACCACGGGAGCATGAACCATGATCACAGGCGCACACATTATGCTGTTCTCGAAAGACGCCGACGCAGACCGCGCTTTCGTTCGCGATGCGCTGGGCATCGATCATGTCGATGCTGGCGGCGGATGGTTGATCTTCAAATTGCCGCCGAGCGAGTTGGCGTTTCATCCGGGCGATGAGAACGGCGGCACGGAATTCTACCTGATGTGCGACGATGTCGAGGCCGAGATCGCGCGGCTGACGGCGATGGGGCGTACGTGCGAGCCGATCCGCGAAGAGAGATGGGGCCGTCTGACCCGGATCACGCTTCCGGGCGGCGGCAAGCTATCGATGTATCAGCCCAAGCACGCGACGGCACACGGCTAGGGCTTCGCGCTCACGTCAGCGAAGGATCGGTGACGACGATCGCCACATAGCCAAACAGCAATATGGCGTAGCCTACCAAGTGGACGATGCGGCGGGGAAAGATCATCAGCACGATCAGCACACCGAAATAGACCATGTCCTGCCAGCGAAAGAGCCGGTTCAGCCACGAGCCTAGAACGCCTTCGTCGCTCAACGCGCCGACCAGCGTTAGCAGCCCGATATTCGCGAACAGCACGCCGCCGAGCACCCAGCGGTAGTGCTGCAAATAATATTCATCAACCGACGCCCACTCCTCCACCTTCTTGGGCAACACCATCCCTGCGGCAAAGACGTAAACCACCGCCAGTGAGACCACCGACAGCATCGAGGGAAACCCGATACGGATCTCCGACAGACTCTGCCAACTCACGACCCAAAAGCTGGTCAGGTCGATCAGAAGGAACGTCGCCATCAACGGCGTCAGCAAGCCGATCGGGATGCGCTTGCGCTCGCGCAGCACATCGCTCATGCCGCCGGCGATCGTCGCAATGGCGAGGCCCAGGATTAGACCGAACAAAGAGAAGAAGAACTCAAACGCGCTCATGCTAGCTGCCCCTCCGCCGCGAGCTTAGGTGCGGTTTTTACCTGCCGTCACCCTCATTCCCGCCTTCCCTTTCCGCAGGGTCCGGACTATATGGGCGACAACTGACCTCGTCCGCGCCCGGATGCGTCAGCCCGTTGCACCGATGGCTAGCGCCTGGCGACGACGCCGGGCGCTTTTGCATATCTGGAGCTCGCAATGTCTCAAAACGTGTTGATGCCGAAGGCGACCGCCGTTTGGCTGATCGAAAACACGTCGCTCGCCTTCAATCAGGTCGCCGAATTCTGCGGGCTGCATCCGCTCGAAGTGCAAGGCATCGCCAACGAGGACGTGGCCAAGGGCATTCGCGGCGTCGACCCGATCGCCGGTGGTTTTCTGTCTCGCGAAGAGATCGCCAAGGGCGAGGCGGACGAGACCTACAAGCTCAACGTGGTTGAACAAAAGCGCATCGACCTGCCGCAGATGAAGAAGCGCGGCGCCCGCTACACGCCGATCGCGCGCCGCCAGGATCGCCCGGACGCGATCAACTGGTTCCTGAAGAACCACCCGGAAGTGCCGGATTCCAAGATCGTGAAGCTGATCGGCACGACCAAGTCGACCATCGATCAGGTGCGCAATCGCACGCACTGGAACTCGAGCCAGATCAAGCCAGTCGATCCGGTGACAATCGGCCTGTGCACGCAGATCGAGCTCGACGCGGTCGTCGCTGACGCCGCTGCCGCAAAGGCGCGGTCCGATGCGCGCGCGGCGAAGGCGGAGGCGAAGACGCTGAAGACGGCGCAGGAAACGGTGCCGGCCGAAACTTATGTGCAGCCGGCTAGCGACGAGGGCTGAGGCCCGCTTCGCCTTCGACAAGCTCAGGGTGACACCACCCAACAGTGGCGCGATGTCCCAACAGCGTCAGCCTGAGCTTGTCGAAGGGCGACGCCATGCGCAGTCAGCGCCGCCACACTTCCCGCAGCCGCGCGTCGCGGCCGCAGCCGGTGCGATAGAGCTGATACTGCATGGCGTTCCGGCGCGCGTAGTCGCGGTGGTATTCTTCGGCTTCGGTGAACGGACCCAAATCCAGCACCGGCGTAATGACGCGGCCGTTGACGCGGCCGCTGGTGATCACGGCCGCCTTGCTGGCCTCGGCATCGGCGCGTTGTGCGGGCGTGACGAAGATGGCCGGGCGATAGCTTGAGCCGCGGTCGCAAAATTGGCCGCTGGCGTCAGTGGGATCGGTGTAGCGCCAATAGCGATCGACCAGCTGGCGGTAGCTGATGCGCGAGCTATCGAAGCGCACGCGCACGGCTTCGTAGTGGCCCGGGTGGTTTTCGTAAGTCGGGTTGGCGTTCGTGCCGCCGGTGTAGCCGCTCATGACTTCGACCACGCCGGGGATCGCGCCCATGTCGTGCTCCATGCACCAAAAACAGCCGCCGGCGAACACGGCTTCTTGCACCGCGCCGGTGGGGGGCGGCGGGGACGGCTGGGCGGTGGCCGGTTCGGTGGGCGAACAGGCGATCAGGAACAAGAGGCTGGCGATAAGGGTGCGGCGGATCATGCTGGTGCTACGTATGAAAGGCGGGGGCGGTTGCTAGGAACCGCCGCAACATAACGCTGCGCAGCGGGTGTAGGATACGAAACCGCCGCCCCGCGCCGCACGTATGAGGCCCTAGATAGGAGCCATCATGAAGTTCGCGCCCATCCTCGCTCTTGCGCTGCTCGCCGCCGGCGGCGCTGGTTACTACGCCTACGCGCAGACGCGGCAGCCAGCCCTGCACACCGAGCGTTCGCCGAACGCGCTCGAGCGACTGCGCAACTGGGTCATGGACCGGAACGGCACCGAGCGGGCGTTCGACAACCAATACTGGGATCACCACGAGACCGGCATCTACGTCGAAGCGCGCACGGGTGAGGCGCTATTTGCCTCCACCAACAAGTTCGACAGCGGCTCGGGCTGGCCGAGCTTCACCACGCCGATCGATCCCGACAACATCATCCTCCGCGAAGACAACGCGCTCGGCATGCGCCGCATCGAAGTGCGCTCACGGCGCGGCAACGCGCACCTAGGCCACGTGTTTGACGACGGCCCGCGCAATTCAGGCGGCCAGCGCTTCTGCATCAATTCGTGCGCCATCCGCTTCATCCCGCGCGCACGGATGGAGGCGGAAGGGTACGGACGCTATCTCTCGATCGTGGACGGGACAGCGCAAACCGCGTCGCGCTAGTCCAACGAGCGCGCGTTCACCAGCCGCTCATTTTCGCCAAGGGAAGGATGAGCGGTCGCGTCAGAACGGACGCGGAGGACGTTAGTGGTGATCCAAACCCTGTCGGATCGACTCGATTTCTTCTTTGAGCCTGAGCTTCTGCTTCTTCATAGCGGCGAGACGGACTGTGTCTGAACTCGGATGCTGTGCCTCATTCTTGATGATCACATCCAGATCCCGGTGCCGGGCGTCGAGTTCGCGTAAACGCTGCTCGATGGCCATCGAAGGCGCCTCCTCTTGTTTGGGCGAGTCCGAGGATGCTCCCCTTTTCGGGTGTTGTCTCCTTACATCGTCAACAAAAATAAACGTTCTCAGCATTGCCCCATTTGAGGCGCCTGGATTCGGGCGAGTCGGGCGCTTTACAGGCCCTGCGACGCGGGTTTAGCTGGAGTTTCGCGGGACGCGGGGCCCCGCGGAACTGCGACGGAATAGGGCTCATGGACGTCGACGACCCGGAAGCCTTTGATATCAATGACACGCCGGAAAAGCGTGTGCTGAAGGCCAGGCTTTTGGAACTTCGGGAGGAGCATCGCGCGCTCGACAGCGCGATCGAGGCACTGCAGGAAAAAAGCAGTGGGGACACGCTTCAGGTCGCGCGCCTGAAGCGGAGCAAGCTTGTTTTGAGGGACCAGATTCAATGGATCGAGGACAGGCTGACGCCGGACATCATCGCCTGAAGCGGTGGCTGGCTGGAGCAGCGTTGATCGCGGCGGTGACGCCGGGCGTCGCGTTTGCGCAAAACCAGGACGAGGCCGACGACAAGGGTGTGTTCTCGCTGACAGTGGAGAACGACTCTCTCTCGTCCGGCGCTGATCGCAATTACACGTCCGGCATTCGATTGGGCTACGTCTCGGAAGCCGAGCGCGTGCCGGATTGGCTGCAAGGCGCTGGCAGCTTTACGCGCGCGCTTTCCAACTCCGAGCCGGACTTCTGGGGCTTTGCGGTCGGCCATTCGATCTTCACGCCAGAGGACATCGAAGCGAACCCAGCGCCGCCCGATCAGCATCCGTATGCGGGCTGGCTCTACATGCAAATTTCGGTCGGCGCCGAGGAAGATCGTAGTGATGGCCGTGCGCCGCGCTATCTCGACACCTATGAGCTTGAGCTCGGTCTCACAGGCCCGTCGGCGGGAGGCGAAGAGGCGCAGCGCGGCATCCATGAGTGGCTCGGCGCGCCCGATCCGCAAGGCTGGGACAGCCAGCTCCATGACGAAGTCGCGTTCGCGGTGTCGTTCGATCGGCGCTGGCGCGCGTTGCGTTTGTTTGGCGACTTCCTTGGTGGGATCGAAGCGGATTTGACGCCGAGCGCGGGCGTTACGCTCGGCACTTTGCGTACTGAAGCCCATGCCGGCGTCGCGGCGCGGATTGGGCAGCGCATCGATAGCGATTACGGGCCGCCGCGTGTGCGGCCGTCGCTTGCGGGTGTGGAGCATTTCAGCGGCGGGCCGTTGTCGTGGAGCATCTTCGCGGGCGTGCAAGGGCGCGCCGTCGGGCACAATCTCTTCTTGGATGGCAACACGTTCGAGGACAGCGCCTCGGTGGAACGCAATCCGTTCGTGGGTGACTTCCAGACTGGCTTCACGATCAGCCTTGGCGATGCGCGCCTCGCTTACACCTATGTGTGGCGGACGGAAGAGTTCGAAACGCAGCCGACGCGGCAGGATTTCGGTGCGCTGGCGTTGAGCTTCCGGCTTTAGATGCCCCGAAGGCTCGCTCTTGCGATCGTGCCGTCGCTTGTGGCGGCCTGCACCATGGTCCAGCGGTTTGAGCTCTACAACGGATCGCGTGAAGCGGTAATCGCAACTCTCACGTACGACAGGACGATCGACGTTCCTTCCGGTCGCGCGCGCACCTTCAAAATTGGCGCACCACGAGACACCGATACGTTGCATATCAGGACGACGCACTGTCGGTACGCGTATCGTCTCAGACCCGCGATGACGGACTATCCTCGGACGCCAGTTCCAGTTCTTGTGCCAATGCAACTCAACACCGATTTCGTTCTGTACGCCTTTCCACAGCGGACGACGCTTCCAATCGATGAGACGCAATTGGAGCAACGTGCAGTTTTTGTCGTGCGCCCCGAGAGCGTTTGCGACTGATGTGACCGGCGCACGGGTTCGCATCGCCGGCGAGGATGCCGGCGCTCCATAGGTCCGCCTTCGCCAAGGCCTCGGCGGATCGTCTCGTTCACACGAGACGGAGGGCGGAGACGCGAGGGTTGCGTCCAGGGTAGTTCTTTGGTGCGCTGCTTGCGCAGCGCCGACGCTTCGCTCGCGTCTCCGACAATCTGCTACGGCGGGGCGTCACAAGGAGTTTTTTCACTCCTCTGGGTCGCTCCCCGTCGGCGTGCAGGTCAGCGCTGTTCACGCTGATCCCCGGTGCGCTCCTCGCGGTTTTTATCCCGCGGGCTTCTGCCGTTGATGCGATACGCTAGGCGTAAGAGGCTCGTTTTCGCCCTCTGGGCCTTGGCGCCTTCTCCGGTGGTCTGGAGAAGCATCAGAGCATCACGCTCGATCATCTCGCCTTCGCGGTTGGTTGAACAGTGGATCCAACTGCCCTCCGTGCGAGGACGATGAGGCATTGTATGCGTGTGGGAAGCCGGTCGGATTGAGCGCGATCTATCCCCGCATTCTCAGGCACGCGTGCTCACCCGATAGGGGAGCTGTCATCGCGGAGCGATTTGAGGGGGCGGCGCAAATGCATTGCAAAGGCTGGCGCTCGCCCCTCCGTCGCGTGTCGCGCACGCGCCACCTCCCCCTGTCGGGGGAGGACGGGCGCCTGTGAATCTATCCTCGGAATTTGCGTCCGCCCTTCGCCGATCCCTGACAGTCACGGGCACTGGAGTTGGCGTGAACGGTGGCGCGCGGCTGGCTGAACCGGCGCGGAGCGCGTAGAGTGGCGTTTCAAGCCTCAAGATACAGGGGACCGCCATGACGGACTGGGAAATCAAAGGCCGCGAGCTCGTCAATTGCACCTGCGAGTATGGCTGCCCGTGCCAATTCAACGCCCTGCCTGACAAGGGCCATTGCCACGCCGTGGCCGGGATCCAAATCGACCAGGGCCATCACGGCGACACCAACCTCGACGGCCTTCGCATCGCGGCCATCTTCAAGTGGCCAGGCGCCATCCACGAAGGCAATGGCGAAGCGATCGCCTTTGTGGATGAAAGCGCCAACGACAAACAGCGCGAGGCGCTGTTGCGGATCATGACCGGACAAGACACGGCCCCTTTCGCCACCATGTTTGCGGTTTACGCGTCGACCGTGACCAAGATGAGCGATCCTGTGTTCACGAAGATCGACCTCGACCTTGATGTCGACGGTCGCAAGGGCCGCATCTTCGTCAAAGACTATATCGACACCATCGGCGAGCCGATCCGCAATAAGGTCTCGGGAGCGGAATCGCGCGCCCAGATCGTGCTGCCGGAAGGCTTCGAATACACCGTTGCCGAGATCGGCAGCGCGTCGAGCAAAACCAAAGGGCCAGTTCAAGTCGACATCAAGGACAAGTACGGCCAATTCGCGCGCCTGCACCTCAATCAAAACGGCGTCGTGCGGGCGTAGCGCCACGCATGGTTGAGGCGCCAGCAATCGAACGCCTGCTCAAACACGACCGCGCCATCACGCTGGCGGGCCTCGCGGCGCTGTGCGTACTGGCGTGGGGATACATTCTTGTTGGCGCCGGGCTCGGCAAGAGCGCGTGGGAGATGACGACGTTGTCGTTGTTCCCGCATTTGCAGGCCGCAGCGAGTCCGGACATGTCCGCCATAGGTATGTCCGGCATGGATATGGGTGGCATGGCGATGACAACGCCCTGGACGCCTACCGTCTGGGCGCTGATGGCGGCCATGTGGTGGATCATGATGATCGCAATGATGACGCCGAGTGCTGCGCCGACGATTCTGCTTTACGCACGCGTGCACCGCCACTCGCTGTCGGGAGGGCAGGTTCAGGACCGGCTTGCGCCGACCGGCGCCTTCGCGGCTGGCTACCTTATGATTTGGCTTGCGTTCGCGCTGGTCGCCACCGCCCTTTATTGGGCGCTGGAACAGGCCGGGTTGGTTTCGGCCCTGTTCATGGGCTCACAAAGCCGTTGGCTATCGGGCGGCGTTTTGATTGTCGCGGGGATTTACCAGCTCTCGCCGCTCAAGAACATGTGTCTGTCTCATTGCCGCGCGCCCGCTGCGTTCCTGTCACGTCATTGGCGACCGCACGCTTCAGGGGCGCTTCGACTTGGCGCGTTGCACGGCGCCTATTGCGTCGGCTGCTGCTGGATGCTGATGGCGTTGCTGTTCGTAGGCGGCGTAATGAATCTCGTCTGGATCGCCGCACTTGCAGCGCTAGTGCTAGTCGAAAAGGTGCTGCCAATTGGGAAGTGGGTCGGCCGCGGCGCTGGCGCCGTCCTGATCGCATGGGGACTCGCGACGCTTTTAATCTGACGCGTATCGCAAGCGACGTTTCTCAGGAGTGCAAAGCGCCGGCGTCTAGAACGCTGCGAACGCCTGCGTCTCGACGCGCCGTGCGTGTTTTTCCGCGTACATTGCTTCGTCGGCGCGGGCGATTGCCGTCTCGGGGTCTTCGGCGAGGGCGATGGGGTGGACGCCGACGGAGGCGCGGATGCGGTGAGCGACGCCCGCGTGCAGAATCGCGCTGTTGTTGATGTGGTCGCTGAGCGACTGCGCCTTGGCGCGGGCTTCGTCGGCGCTGGCGCGGTTGAGGATCACGCCGAACTCGTCGCCGCCGAGACGGCCGACGACGTCGGACTCGCGGACACTGTCCAAGAGCAGCAGGCCGACATGGCGGAGGATGGCGTCGCCGGCGGCATGGCCGTAGGCGTCGTTGACGGCCTTGAAGCCGTCGAGATCGAGATAGAGGACCGCCGCCGGCGTCTTGTAGCGCTCGACCTCGGACATGGTGCGGTGGAGTTCGCGCAGGAAGGCGCGGCGGTTCAGCGTGGGTGCCAGCGCATCGCGATCGGCCAACTCTTCGGCCAGCGCCAGCTTGGCGGCGATTTCGTTTCGCTCCGCGGTGAGTCGCTCGATCACGTCGATGGCGGCCTCGGAAACGTCGCGGCGAGACAGGCCAAGCTCTTGCAGGAGCTGGCTCGTTTCGCTTGCGAGTTTGCCTAGGCCGAAGGCCATGGGTGTGCGCCTCTCACCCCTGGCATGACTCCTTGCTGGTAAAGGCGGGCTTAACCCACAGGGCGATGCAGGCTTTACGGGCGGCGCGGGTTCATTTACTGGGCCGTTTTTTAGGAGCAGCCGAAACATGGCTACCCCCAACCCGCCGGTCGGCCTCATCATGGGCTCGAAATCCGACTGGGAGACGCTGAAGCTGGCGGCCGAGGCGCTCGAGGCGCTGGGCGTCCCCTACGAGGCCAAGGTGGTCTCAGCCCATCGCACCCCGCAACGGCTCTATGACTACGCCACTAGCGCCAAGGCGCGGGGGTTGAAGGTGATCATCGCCGGCGCGGGTGGCGCCGCGCACCTGCCGGGCATGGCGGCTTCGATGACGCCGCTGCCGGTGCTGGGGGTACCGATCAAGAGCCGCGAGCTGAAGGGTATGGATAGCCTCTTGTCGATCGTGCAGATGCCGAAGGGCGTGCCGGTTGGGACGCTGGCGATTGGCGATGCGGGCGCTGTGAACGCGGCGCTGTTGGCGGCGGCGATTTTGGCGCTGAGCGATGAGGCGTTGGCGGCGCGGCTGGAAGCATATCGCGCGGCGCAGACCGCGGCGGTGGGAGAGAGCCCGCAGTGACGCCCCTCAAGCCGGGCTCGACGATCGGCATTCTCGGCGGCGGACAATTGGGCCGCATGCTCTCGATCGCGGCGGCGCAGCTTGGGTTTGACGTTTGCATCTTCACGGATGAACCAGACAGCCCAGCGTCGCGCGTGTCGGCGAAGACGATCCTTGGAAATTATCTGGATCACGCGGCGCTGGTGGATTTTGCGCGGCGCGTCAGCGTGGTGACGACCGAGTTCGAGAACGTGCCGGCGGAAACCGCGGAAGCGTTGACTACGGCGGGCGCGCGGGTGGCGCCCTCGCCGCGCGCTTTGGCGGTGGCGCAGGATCGGTTCGACGAGAAGAGCTTCTTCGCGGCGATGGGGATTGCGACGCCGGCGTTTGCGGCGGTGTCGTCGCAAGCTGAACTGGATGCGGCGTTGGCGCAGATTGGTGCGCCGGCGATCCTGAAGACGCGGCGGCTTGGTTATGACGGGCGCGGGCAGATCCGGATCAGGAGCGCCGCTGATGCGCCGGGTGCCTACGAAAAGCTTGGCGCGCCGGGCATTCTGGAAGGTTTCTGCGCGTTCGAGCGCGAAGTCTCGATCATCGCGGTGCGCGGGTGGGATGGCGCAGTGGCGTTCTACGATCTTTGTGAGAACGAGCACGCCGGCGGCATTCTTTCGCGCACAACGCTGCCCGCGCGAGTAAGTGACGCGGTGGTGAGCGCCGCACGCGATGCAGCCACCAAAGTGCTCGAGGCGTTCGATTATGTCGGCGTGCTGACGATTGAGTTTTTCGTCATGGCGGATGGATCGATGGTGGCTAACGAGATGGCGCCGCGGGTTCACAATTCCGGGCACTGGACCATCGAAGGCGCCCTCACCTCGCAGTTCGAGCAGCACGTGCGCGCGGTAGCGGGTTGGTCGCTTGGGCCGACGACGCGGGTGGCAGCGATTGAGATGCTGAATCTGATCGGCGATGACGCGAACGCGTGGGCGGCGCTCGCGGCCGATCCCGATGCTCGCGTCCACCTTTACGGCAAGCGCAACGCGCGTGCCGGCCGTAAGATGGGTCACGTCACCAAGCTAAAGTTCTAGCTCGGAAACGCTTCGTCTCGCGCCGCGAACAGCCAGACGCCGATGATGTAGAGCGCCGGCAAGAAGAACCAGAGCACGCCGGTGACGCCGTCGGCCCAAGCGGGCGTGAGCCGCGCGGCGAGGCTATCGCCGCCGTCGCCGGTGAACGCCGCTAGCCCGCCCTGCATCAGCGTCGTGGCCATGAGGCCCACGCAGATCCAAAAGCCGATCGCGGTGGCGATCAAGGGGAAGGTTCGCTCGGCGTAGTTGTCGGCCGGGTGTTTTTCGAGATTGAACACGCTCGGCCAGATGGTGAGCGGCCACAGCACAATGTTGAGTAGCCGCATAGGAGTAGCTTGCATAACGCGCCTCCGGTCACGGACCCGTGATAACCGCACTATAAGATGCGTTGGGCCCGTTTACAGCAGCGTTGCTGGAATTTTAGCGGCCGTAACGGAAGCGCGCGGCGACGCCGACGGCGGTTTGAACGCCTTCCGAAATGGGTTTGAGCCGCGCTTTGAACTTCTCGAACTGCATGACGTTGGCGATGCGGGCGTCGAGGAAGGTCCAGGTGGCTTCGTGGTCGGCGGTGTCGTCGGAAAACCAGCGCGCGTAGGTGCTGGCAAGCACGCCGGAGAGGATGGCGCGCTTGGAGTAGAAGTTTTCGTCCGTCGAGGTGTCGCCCAGCGCGCGCCAGATGCGGTCAGCGGTGCGCCAGAGCAGGCGGGCGGCGATAGGAGCGCGGTCTGGGCGGGTGAGCGCGCGGGTCATGGCGCGGGCGGCGTCCTTGTAGGGCGCTTGCGCTTCGAGGCGGAGCTGGACGCAGGCTTTGACGCGCTGGCTATAGCGCATGGCCGGGAGATCGAGATCGTCGAGGGCTGCCAGCATGGCTTCGTCGGCGCGGTCGGCGAAGGCGTCGAACAGGTCGGCCGCCCCGTGCGGGCAGGCCAAGGCGGCCTCGCCTTCGCTCAATTGGACTTCTTCACAGGCGGCCTTAAAGGCGGCGGCGGTCCAGCCCAGGCGGGCGGCGTGGGCGGTAAAAGCCTCTAAAATCCGGGCGCGGAACCGGGCGGAGGGGATGTCGGCCATGCCCACACGCTACGCCTGTGGCGCGCTTGCGTCGATCCGGTGCGGCATGGACACGGGCGCGGCCTTTTGCTATCCCCCGCCCTTCGCAATTTCACGCCCGGTGCGAAACGCGCCGCGGCAAGCTTCGTTTTGGTTACGGGAGACGGGTCCTGGTACAGATTTTCGTCCGCGATAACAACGTCGACCAGGCGTTGAAGGCGCTCAAAAAGAAGATGCAGCGGGAAGGCACTTTCCGCGAAATGAAGCGCCGCAACCATTACGAGAAGCCGTCGGAAAAGCGTGCGCGTGAACGCGCGGAAGCCGTCCGCCGCGCCCGTAAGCTGGCCCGCAAACGCGCGCAACGCGAAGGCCTGCTGCCGAAGCCGCCGCCACGTCCGGGCCGGTAAAAGTTGGCTCAGTTTGAGTTTCGGAAACGCCGTCCTTCGGGGCGGCGTTTTTTATTGCTGCTGCAGCATTTGGACCTCGCTCACGAGGTTGGTCGCTACGGCTTGCGAGCGCGTGAATTGCGGCTGCGTTGGGTTGTCGCCGGTAGTGAGTTGGACTCGCAACGTCGCAAGCGCGCGCTCGATGCGCGCTCGATTGGCCACTGGAATCTGAGCTTGGCTTAAGCGTGTACGGATATGATCGACGCAGGTTTGCCATTCCACCGCTGTCGATCCTGCGCAGGGATTAGGCGGGGCAACCGGCGTGACTGTCGGCGCCGTCGGTTGCGCGGTTTGCGATAGCGTCACTTGCGGCGCTTGCATGTCAGCGCGCTGCGCACGCGTCCGAGCGACAAACTCTCTCATGTCGCGGCGGCGCCGATTTTGCGCCTGCATCGCCTCCATCATGGTGCGGAGGTCCTCCTCGGACTCCTGGGCTGATTGGGCCAAGACCCACTGCACAGCGTCCTCGATGGACATGCCTTCCGGTGCGGTCACGCGGGCGGGCGCCATGACCTGTGGCTGAATGATCTGAGGCTGAACCGGCATGACGGCGCCTGGCGCGGTTTGAGCCCAAGCGCTGCTAGCGCCACCAAGGATGGCGATCGGCAACAACCAGCGAAGGTGCATAGCTCAATCTCCGACAGGACACGGGGCATAGCTTGCTTACAGGTGATGGCGAAGGGCAAGCTTTTCGGTGATGATGGCCGCGTTGGATCGCATTGGAAAACGCCGTCCCTTCGGGGCGGCGTTTTTGTTTTTCGCGTAAACCTACTGGATGAAATCCCAGATCAGGACGGCATAGGCGATGATCGTGGGGAAGACGGTCAGGCTGATGCCGAACGTGCGCCCCATCGGATGCAGCGCGTAGCCGATCCAGAACGTGATGCGGCCAATGGCGAACAACACCGCCAGCGCTGGAATGAGGGCGAGCTGTTCGTGCGGAAGCATGCGCGCAAGGGCCATCCAGGCAATTGCCGCGAGCAGCGTCTGCTCGGTGGTGTTCTGGTTGTAGCGGAGATTGATCTCCAGACTCTGGCTCTTCGGCGTGCGCGTGCCTTCGATTGCATCGGCATAGAACCCGCGACGCGAGGCGCCGAAGATTCCGGCAAGCAACGTGAGCCCCGGTATGATGAGCCATTGCGCCGCGAACGCCAACCGGCTGCCTGGGTCGTCGGCGGGGAGCGGAACGTGCGCGAAGATTTGCGGCGCATAGAGCCAAACCACGATTGCGATCGCTACCGCCGGCGCAGCGCCTAGCATCCCTAGGACTTGGTTGCGACGCAGCGTGTTCATGTGCGGCTCCTACTCTTTCGCGTTCTTTCGCCCGCGCCAATTGGCCATCGAGACTTGATCGACCACGCCAGCGCGAAACACGCGCGCCGCAAGCCAGAGGATCACGATCACCGCGATGATCATGATGCCGCCCATGCCGGCGATCTCGGCCCAGCTGAGGCCGGCGGGGGCGCGCACGAGCAGCAGGAACGGCGTGAAGATCGGAATCCAGCTCGCGGCTTCGACGATGGGCGCGTTGGGATTATCGAGCGCGGGCGTGATCAGCAGCATCGGCACGGCGAGCACGAGAGCGACCGGGCCGAGCAGCGTTTGCGCTTCCTGGATCGATTCACAGAGTGAGCCGAGCGCGAGGAAAATCGCGCCGTACATGAGATAGCCGGCGATGAAGCCGATCGCGAACGCGGCGAGCAAGCGCGGCTCAAGGAAGGCTGCGGCGACTTGACCGAGGATGGAGTCGCCTGCTCTTTCGGCGGCGAACGATAGCAGTGTGCCGCCGAGTGCGCCCCAGAACAGGAACAGCGTGAGGCTCACCATGGCGACGCCGAGGAGCTTGCCGGTGAGCAGCTCGATCGGGCTGACGCTGGTCAGGAGCGTGTCGAGGATCTTGTTGGATTTTTCCTCGATGACGCCGGAGAGCAGCATGTTGGCGACGGAGAAGACGACGCTCCAAAGAATGAAGGCGAGCGCGAGCGCTGCGTAGAATGGCGCGCGGTCCCGGATGGTGACGCGGCCCTCGCCAGCGCTGGGCCGTGGATCGAATTGGGCGACGCTGGGCTCTAGTCCATCGATGCGATCGGCCTCGGTCGGCGCGAGACCTTGCGCCGCGAGCGCTTCGCGCTGCATGGCGAGCCGCAATGCGCCGCGCGCGATGTTGGACGGTTCGTCGTGGCTGAGGTTTACACTCCAATATTCGATGATCGGCGCGCCTTCGGCGCGGCGGATGTTGAGCGCGCCGTAGAGCTGGCGGCCGTCGAGCAGCATTTGGGTGCCGTCGAGATAGGGTCGCATCGCTTCGATGGTTTCGCCCGGTGGCGTGACGAGCTGATAACGCTGCGTCGGCTGCGGGAACGCGCGCAATGACGATGGCGCTTGCGCGGCGACAACGGCGCGCGCGGCAGCGATGGCAGCGTCGCGATTGGGTGCTGCGTCGAAGACTTCAGTGGCGGCAGGCGAAATCGTTGGCGCCGCGGCGTCGAGATAGGCGCGGACTTCGCCACGCGCTTCGCGGCGGGCGTTGGCTTCGAACGCGGCGGTGACGGTTTCCGCGTCAGCGGCGTTTTCGGCGACAACCGCGAGTACGCGTGAAGGTTCGGCGCGAGCCAGGATGATCGGCGCAAAGATCAGCAGCGCGATGATCAGCGGCGCGGTGAGCAGCGAGAGCCAAAAGCCCCACGCGCCGACATAGGCGAAATAGTCGCGGCGGGCGACGAGGAGCGTGGAGGACAGGCTCATTCGGCGGCGCTCGGCATGGCTTTATCGCCGACCAGCGCGACGAAAGCTTCGTGCAGGCTGGCGCGGGCGGGTTCGAACAACGTGAGCGGCGCACCGGCTTCGACGCACACTTGCAACAACTGGCGCGAGTCATGGCCATTTTCGATGCGCACGCGCCAGCGGCGATTGCCGTGCTCGCCCTGCTCTTCTGTCCAGGTAAAACCGCGCGGGCCGAGTACTGGTGCAATATCGTATGCGCCATCGGTTTCGATCACAGCGAGGCTCGGCGCCAGCGCTAGCGCGTCACGTACAGTGCCTTCAAACGCCGCGCTGCCGTGCGCGATCAGTAAGATGCGGTCGCAGAGGCGTTCGGCGTGCTCCATGACGTGGGTGGAGAAGAGAATGGTGCGACCGGCGGCGGCTTCGGCGCGAATGGTATCTTCGAGCACGCGCTGGTTGACGGGATCGAGGCCGGAGAACGGTTCGTCGAAGATGATGAGGTCGGGCTCGTGCGCGATCGAGGCGAGCACTTGAACTTTCTGGGCCATGCCCTTCGACAGCGTTTTGATCTTCTTGCGCTTGTGTTTGCCGAGGCCATGCGACTCCAAAAGGAAATCGGCACGTTTGTGCGCTTTGCTGGAGCTGATGCCTTTGAGCCTCGCGAGATACGCAATTGCGGAGCGCGCGCTCATGGAGCGATAGAGGCCGCGCTCTTCTGGGAGATAGCCGACGCGGCGCATGGTTTCGCGCGTCGCGGGGCCGCCGAGAATGGAGATGCGGCCGGCAGTCGGTCGCAGAACGCCGACAAGCATGCGCAGCGTGCTCGACTTGCCGGCGCCATTAGGGCCGAGCACGCCGTAGATCGCCCCCTGCGGGACGGAGAAACTGAGATCCTGGACCGCGGTCCGGGCGCCGTAGCGCTTGACCAGCCCTTCTGCTTCAAGCGCGGCATTCATGCGTGTCCAGGTGTACGGGGCTTTGCCGCGAGATCAAGCGCGGCGCGCGGGCGCAGGCAATTGACGCGCGGTTGTGACAATCCTCATGCGCGAATTGCGCCGCAGCAAAGAGCAAATCTAAAATTTACGACGACAGCTTGCGGGCGCTGAAACAGAGGCGTTAGCTCCTGCTTATCCTGCACGAGGAGGCACGGCTGATGACGGCGCCCAATCCTGAAAAACTGAACGCTTTTCTCGGAAAACTTGTCGGCGATCTTGGCGCCACCGCGAGCGCGGCGCTGGTGCTGATCGGCGATCGGCTGGGCATCTACAAAGCGATGGCGGACGGCAAAGCGGTGACGCCGGATGAGCTGGCGACAAAGACGAAGCTCAAGGAGCGCTATTTGCGCGAGTGGCTCTCGGCGCAGGCGGCTGCGGGCTACGTCGACTACAATCCGAAGACCAAGAAATTCAAGCTCAATCCCGAGCAAGCTTGCGCGTTTGCTGACGAGGGCGGGCCGGCGTTTTTTGCGGGCGCGTTCGAAGTGGCGCAAGCGATGTGGTTGGACGAAGGCAAGGTCGCGGAGGCGTTCAAGACCGGCAAAGGCGTGGGCTGGCACGAGCATTCGACGTGTCTTTTTCGTGGGACGGAGCGTTTCTTCCGGCCGGGCTACAACGCGAACCTAGTGTCACAGTGGATACCGGCGCTGAAAGGCGTAACGGCGAAGTTGGAGAAAGGCGCGAAGGTTGCCGACGTTGGTTGCGGGCACGGTGCATCGACGATCCTGATGGCGCTCGCCTACCCGAAGTCGAAATTCTATGGCTACGATTATCACGCGCCGTCGATCGTGCGCGCTAAGCAGATGGCGAAGGAAGCCGGGGTCTCGAAGCGCATCATGTTCGAACAAGCCAGCGCTAAGGACTACCCGGCGCTCGAGTACGACATGGTGGCGTTCTTCGATTGCTTGCACGACATGGGTGATCCGATCGGCGCCGGCAAGCACGTGAAGTCGACGATGGCGACGGATGGAACCTGGATGATCGTCGAGCCGTTCGCGCATGACGATTTGAAGGACAATCTCAATCCAGTTGGACGCGTGTACTACGCGGCGTCCACGTTGATCTGCACGCCGGCGTCGCTGAGCCAAGAAGTCGGCATGGGCTTGGGCGCGCAGGCGGGCGAAGGGCGGTTGAAGAAAGTCGCGAAGGAAGCGGGCTTTACGAAGTTTCGCCGCGCGGCGGAGACGCCGTTCAATCTTGTGTTTGAAGCGCGCGCCTGACCCATCGAAGCGCTTGGCCTGGCGCCGGCCGCGTAGTACATCGCGGGCATGGCGCACTGGCTGGTCAAAAGCGAACCGGAAACGTGGTCCTGGGACCAACACGTCAAGAAGGGCGCGGACGCCTGGACCGGCGTGCGCAACCATCAGGCCAAGACGCACCTCAAGGCGATGAAGAAGGGCGATAGCGTCTTCTTCTATCATTCCGGCGACGGCAAAGAGGTCGTCGGCGTCAGCACGGTGGTGAAAGAGGCGTATGTCGATCCGACCGATAAAACCGGGGCGTTCGTCTGCGTTGATCTGAAGGCCGTTGAGCCGCTGAAGACGCCGGTGACGCTGGCAACGATCAAGGCGGACAAGAAGTTGGCCGATATGGTGCTGGTGAAGAATTCGCGGCTCTCGGTGCAGCCGGTGACGGCGGCCGAATGGAGCGCAATCCGCAAGATGGGCGGGCTGAAGTGAGCTAGCGCGGATAGGTGCGGTCGAACGCAGCGAAGAGATCGGAGCGATCGGCGGCGGGCGATTGCGGGGTCGCGTAGGCATCGGGCGGAATCTGTGCGGACGGCGCGGCGCGTGATGTCCAGATGTGGGCGACAGGAACGACCCAAGACGGATCGTCGAGCGTGCCGACGGCGATGAAGCAATATTCCGGCGCCGCAAGCGGCTCGTGCCAGACGCGGACACCACACTGGGCGCAGCGCACGTAGTCGGCAAAGCGGCCGCTGTCGGCGGTTTTGCGATAGCGGACGACATCGCCCTGCTCGTGCGTGAACGCGACGCGATCGCCAATCAGCGTGAGCAGATTGGTGGCGCCGGTCTGCTTCTGGCAGTCGAGGCAATGGCACGCGATCAGGGTGCGCGGGCGTCCGCTATAGCAATAGCGCACGCTGCCGCAGAGGCAGCCGCCGCGATAAGGTGGATCGGGTAAGGCGGCTTTGGTCATGGGATTTAAGATAGGATGGCGCGGGCGATCGCGATAGCGCTTGCGCCGCCGCCGGAGCGCGGCAGTATCGCGGTATGAAACTCGATCCAGCCCTCTTCAGCGACGACGCCGTCCCGCCGGAAACGCGCGCAGCCAACGCCGCGATCATTCAGGCGATGAGCGGGATGCCGGAATGGTGGGACATCGGTCCGCAGAAGGTGCGCGATGCGCGGGCGCGCGGTGAAAGCATCTTTCCGGTGGCGGCAAAATCGGATCGCGCGCGCTGGGTTGAGATCGACGGCAAGGGCGGCAAGATTCCTTTGCGTGTCCTGCCTGCGGAGAAATCGCGCGGCGTTTATTTGCACATCCATGGCGGCGGGCATGTGCTGGGCTCGGCGGACGCTCAAGACCGGCTGCTGGAGCGCGTAGCGGATGAGACGGGGCTGACCGCGATCAGCGTTGAGTATCGTCTCGCGCCGGAGAACCCCTACCCGGCCGGGCCTGACGATTGCGAAGCCGCGGCGCTGTGGGTGAATGAGAATCTGAAGGATTTCGGCGGCGGCGCGTTGACGATCGGCGGCGAAAGCGCCGGGGCGCATCTCGCGGCGCTGACAATGCTCCGCTTGCGCGACAAGCACGGCATCACGCCGTTCCGCGCCGCCAATCTGGTGTTCGGCGTGTTCGATCTTGGCATGTCGCCGAGCGCACGCGCGTTCGGCGACGAGCGTTTGGTGTTGCGCACGGTCGATATTCTGAAGTTTGGGGACGCGTTTTTGCCGGGCCTCAGCACTGATGAGAAGCGTGCGCCAAATATTTCGCCACAGTTTGCTGATTTACGCGGCCTGTGCCCCGCCTTGTTCACGATCGGCACGCGCGACGCGCTGCTGGACGACAGCTTGTTCATGCATGCGCGTTGGGTGGCCGCAGGCAATGCGGGCGAGCTCGATATTTATCCGGGCGCAGCGCACGCGTTCATCGCGTTCCCGACGCCGCAGGCGTTTGCTTCGCTGCAGAAGCAGGCCGCGTTTTTGAACGCTGCGATTTCTTGAGCGGTTCGCCGTGCTTGTAGCGCGGCTCGTCTCAACTGAGTTGACGCTCCCTCATGCGGCGGCGCGTGATCTTACCTGATCCTCTCCCGTGCCAGCAGGAGAGGTCGAGGGCGCCGGCGGCGTGTTCTCCGAGTGCCGTTGCCGGCGCCCTCACAGGTTTCGATGAAACCCTCCCCTCGCGGGGAGGTTTTTTCTTTAGCTGCCGCCGAGTTCGGCGAGCAGCGCGTTCATGCCGTAGACGTCGCGCAATGCCGCTTGCATCGCGGTGGTGGTGACGGTGACGGTGCGGTTGAGCGTTGGATCGTAGAAAAAGGTGCCGGCCGTCGCGTGGATATTGCCATCGAAGCTTGCGCCGACAACGCGGCCTTCGCGATCGAGCAGCGGGCTGCCCGACGCGCCGCCGACGCTCTCTGTCGTGGTCGCGATGTTGTAGACGGTCGCGCCATTGACGCGGCCGCGAGCATCGATCCAGCGTTGCGAGAGATTGAACGGCTCGGCGTTGGTGGCGCGTGCGTAGAGCCCGTCTATGTTGGTGAACCATGGCACAGTGCGCGTCCCTTCAGTCCAGCCGCGCACGCGGCCATAGGTGATGCGTGGCGTGCCGGTGGCATCCGGGTAGGTGTTGGTGCCGAACGCGCGGAAGCGGGCGCGGGCAATGCGTTCGTGCGCGCGGGCGACTGGGCCTTCAACTTGGGTTTCGAATTGCTCGCGCACCTGGCGGGCGTCAGTGTCCCAGGACCGGACGAACACGATCATGGGATCGTCGGACGCGGCGATTGCGGCGCCGCCGCCTTCCCAGAGCTGGCGCCGAACGGCGGGATCGCCGAGGCGCGATTGCGAGAGGCGTGCAGCGAGTTCTTCGGGGCTTTGGCGATTGAGGATGCGTTGCACCGTCGGGTCATCGACCGTGAGATACTCGCGCAGCTTCAACAGCCAGATTTCGAGATTGAGCCGCTCGAAGTCCGTTTCCGTGGGCTGCGCGCCGGTAATGGAGCGCTCGACCACCGAGATGCGCGCGTCGGTGTAGCGCGGCATGCGTTGCGCGTCTGGCTTGGGGCGTTCTTCGGCGGCGCGAACGAGGTCGCGGGCCCAGCCGAACAGCTGCGAGCGCTGCGCGGCGGAGGCTTCGAGCATCTGGTGACGATAGAACATGCCGCGATACGTGTCTTGAGCGCGTGAGATTTCACCCCAGGCGTCGCCGACTTCGCGCGCAGATGCCGAGTTGCGGCGGACACGGGCCTGGAAGTCCTGCTCGGCGGCGGTGACGCGGGCGAAATTCTCCGCACTCACCAGCGACATGCGTTGACCTGAGAAACGCTTCACGAGGTTTTCCACGCCTTGCAGCGCGTTGGTGCCGAGGCGGCGCTGGTTGGGGCCGAGTTCCGAGTATGCGATGAGGCGCCCGCGCGTTTCGGAGAGGACGTTGAGCATCCACGGCAGCTGGATATCGCGCTGAAACGCCATTTCCGCTGTGGTGCGCGAGCGCGAGGTCGTGCCGGGATTGCCGACGGCGAGGACGACTTCGTCTTCCGTCACGGGTGTGAAGCGCATCGAGAGGTGCGCCGGCGTCGCTGCCGGGGCACCGTTTTCGTAAACGCGCAAGATTGCGAAATCGAGGCAGTAGCGCGGGAAGTTGTAATTATCCGGATCGCCCCCGAAGGCCGCGACCTGCTGCTCGGGCGCGAACACCATACGGACGTCGTCATAGCGCTTATAGTTGTAGAGCGCGTAGCGGCCGCCTTGGTAGAGCGTGGTCACTTCGCAGCGGATCTGGCCGCTGGTGCATTCGCTCTCGATACGGGCAATCTCAGCGTCGCGGGTACGAGCGAAGGCGTCGGCGGCGACGCCGGCGGTCGCGGTATCGATGCGCTGCGTGACATCCGTGATGCCGGTGAGGATGGAGATAGAATAGTTCGGGCAGCGGCGCTCTTCTTCGCGCGTGCGGGCGGTGAAGCCGGCGGCGAGGAAATCGCTTTGCTCGCTGGAGAGATTGCGCAGGCACGCGGTGATGCAGTGATGGTTGGTGAGCATCAGCCCGTTGGCGCTGACGTTCGAACCGGAGCAGCCAGGCAAGCGCGCCGCGCCCGCCATGACGCGATCGAGCCACGCTTGATCCGGCGCCCAACCAAGATCGCGCTGCATGCGCGCGGCGGGGAAATTGTCGAACGTCCACATGCCCTCTTCGCTCGAGGCGGGCGTGGCGATGAGAGCAAAGACGCAGGCCGCAGCCGCAGCCGCGCGTAACGGATTACGCATAAACAAGTCCCCTCAAATGTTGGGCGCGAAAGAAGCCCAAACCCCGAGGGGACGCAAGCGCGGCGCGCCGAGCGGCCGTTAAAGCCCGAGGGCGCCTAGCATTTCTGTTTTTGTTTCGGCGGAGAGTTCTTCGGCGTCGTTGATGAAATCACGCGCCGCCGCTTCGTCTGCGCCGGTGATGCGGACGTAGGCGGTATCATCGGCGTCGCCAGGACCACCCTCGTTGGCGCGGATTTCCACCTGCTGTTCGCCGCCGATCGAGATGTTGACGCTGCCGTTTTCGCCGTCGGCGTTTTCTTCGTCGCCGCTGATCGACATTTCGAAACCCGGCCAGCGCATCGCCATCACTTCGGGTTGCGCCTCGCCTTCTGGCGGCGGCTCGGCGGCGAGGGATTGCGCACGGTCCGTGTCCAACAAGGCTGAGACGCCGCTGGCGGCGCGACCGCCGACGATGCGCCCGTCCGGCGCGGTGACGAGGTACGTCTGCACGGACTCCATGGCGCGGATTTCGAGCGTGTAGCCATCGGCCGCCGCCGTAGTTCCATCAGCGTTTGGCGCCGCCGTGGTTGATCCGTCGCAGGCCGCAAGGCCAAGCGCCAAAGCCGCGATTACCCAACGCATGTGCGTCTCCCTGTTCCTGGCCATCATCGGCGTCCGGGCGGCCGCCCGCAAGCACGGGCGACTGCATGGCCGCGAGTCAGAGATGCAGGACTATGGCTCTGTGGATGCGCTAGCGGATGCGCTCAAACCGAACGACTTTCTGCTCGCGATCCAGGTAAGCCACGCGATAGCCGGCCCGACTCCAGGCGTGGCAGGCCGAACCCTCCTCGCGGTTGTCGTTCGACCAGAACGAGCGATGCTTCGTGGCGCTTGGGGGCAGACCTTTGCCGATGATCCCCTCGATGTCTTCGAAAGTGAGCATTTCTGGCCGCCCACGGCGGCGTTCGAGGTGGGCCTGCAGCGGCTTATACTTTCTCAGAGCAGTCATTCACGCGCTCCCATTTCGCGTCTCCGGACCGGGTCCGGAATGGTTACGGGTTGGAATGATGAACTGATTTGCGGCTTATGCACAGAATCACCGCTGCATCATTCCGTTTCTGAAATAGACTGCGCGCGTTGCTTGGGAGCGCTCGATGAAAGACGTCGCCGTCGTCAGTTATTGCCGCACTGCGATCGCGAAAGCGCAGCGCGGCGCGCTGAACCAAACGCACGGCATCGCGATGGCGGCGCACGTGATGAAAGAAGCCGTGGCGCGCGCGAAGATCGAGGCGGGCGAGATCGAAGATGTCGTACTCGGCTGCGGCCTGCCGGAGGGCGCGACGGGACACAACGTGGCGCGTAGTGCGGCGCTGTTCGCGGGGTTTGGTGTTGGCGTGCCGGGCGTGACCGTGAACCGCTATTGCGGCTCGGGCCTGACGGCGGCGTCGTATGTGGCGAACGCGATTGCGCGCGGTGAAATTGCGTGCGGGATCGCGGGCGGCGTCGAAAGCATCTCGCTGGTGCAGTTCAATCTGAACTTCAACGGCTTCTTCTATGAGCCATTGCAACAGATCATGCCCGCGGTGTGGTGGACGATGAACCAGACCGCGGATCTCGTCGCGGAGAAGTACGGCATCAGCCGGCAAGCGCTGGATGAGTATGTGGTGATGAGTCAAAAGCGCGTGACGGAGGCTAACGCCGCGGGGAAGTACGCTGAAGAGATTATCCCAATCGCGACGCAAATGAAGGTGACGGACAAGGCGACGGGCGCGAGCAGCGTTGTTGCTGTGACGCTCGATCGCGATGAGGGCCCTCGCCCGGATACCACGTTGGAGAAGCTTTCAGCGCTGAAGCCTGTGTACGAAGGCGGCACAACAACGGCGGGGAATGCGTCGCAGCTTTCGGATGGCGCGGCGGCTGTCGTGATGATGGACGCGGATTTGGCGGCGAAGCGGGGGCTGTCGATCCTTGGCTATTGGCGTGGCTTTGCGCTGGGCTCGGTGGCGCCCGAGGAGATGAGCATCGCGATCACGCCGGCGATCCGGAAGCTGATGAAGCTAAACGCGGTGAACGCGGACGATGTCGATCTGTGGGAGCTGCACGAAGCGTATGCGGTGACGACGCTCTACAATCAGCGCGAACTGCAAACGCCGTGGGAGCGGACCAATGTCAATGGCGGCGCGATTGCGCTGGGGCATCCGTACGGGATGAGCGGGATACGTTACCTTGGCTCGACGCTGTTGGAGCTTGGGCGCCGCAACGCCAAGCGCGCTATCGTGGGCGTGTGCACGGCGGGCGGTATGGCGACGGCGGCGTTGTTGGAGCGGTGATGGCGGAAGCTTGGGATTTCGGACGCGGCTTGAGCGGCTACGGGTGGCGCACGCCGGATGCGCGCGCCAATCTGCTGCTCACGCACGGCTTCGCCGAATACGCCGAGCGCTATGTGGCGCACTATCACGCGCTGGTGCCCAAGCTGAACGCGCTGGGGTTCGACGTTTACGGTTGGGACATGCGCGGGCATGGGCGATCCGCCGGCGCGCGCGGTGTCGCGGATTTGCGCGAGGCCGTTGCCGATCATCGCGCAGCGCGGCGTGTGCTGGTAGCGCAGGGCAAGCCACTTTTCCTGTTCGGCCATTCGCTCGGCGGTTTGGTGACGGCGGCGAGCGTGGCGGAGGATGGAAAAGATGTCGCCGGCGTGGTGCTGAGCGCGCCTGCCCTACTGATCAGCGCGCCGGCGCATTTGCGTGCTATTGCTAGGTTCGTGTCGATGTTTGCGCCATCGGCGCGGCTCGCACCGCCGCTGGATGCGGAAGGGCTCTCGCGCATTCCGGAAGAAGTGGAAGGCTATCGCAACGATCCGATGGTGAGCGATACGCGCGTGCCCGCGAAAACTGGTGCGACGGCGATCGATGTCGCGGAACGCGCGTGGGCGCAGTATCCGGAGTGGGTGACGCCGGTGCTGGTGCTGCACGGCGAGAAGGATCGCGCGACGGATCCCGAAGGCAGCAAACGGTTCGCCGCCACGATCCGTGCGACAGACAAGCGCTTGGAACTCTATCCTGAAGGCCGACACGAATTGCTCAACGACCTTGAGCGCGATGCGGCGATGGATGTGATTTTGGCTTGGCTCGCGGAACGGATGGCGCGAGGCTGAAGACAGGAGTTCCCATGCGCATCGCTTTGCTCGCCGCCCTGCTCACGCTCACTGCTTGCGCAACGGCGCCCGAAAGCTTGCCGACATTGCGCTACGCGGATGCCGCGAGCCGTGGCGCATTCGCAGCGCTGTTGGCTGGCCGGCCTAATCAAGCGCAGGTGGATCGCGTGACGGAGAATTGGTCGCGCGCGCTGGGCGATAGTTTCGCCTGCCGCGTGCCGATGCGTCAGGTGATCAACGCTGGCTTGGTTGGCGCACTCGAAGTCGGCGCGATGAATGCGGCAGCGAGCGGTGGCGGCGAGCGCGAAGTACGTGAAGGTGTTGCCCGTTACGTGGGACAGCTGGCGGAGATGGCGGTGGTGCGGCGCGAACGGCCGGACGCCGCGCGGTGCGATGCGATGAGCGCCTGGGCGCCGCAAACGGCTGAGGCTGGGCGCGAAGCGGTGGCGCGCGCACGGCGCAATGGGCTGATGGACGACGATTACGGGCTGCTGCTGGATTTGCTGGGTTCGTAGCGCGCGGCAGCGCTGCTAGGCGCGCAGGCGCGCTTTGACTATGACCTCGGTCACACCACTGACCTGATTTCGCGGCTTCAACAGCGCATCGAAATCGGCCGCGCTCCCCCCAATTACATGCGGAACACAATACCTCTGCGATGCGTTGCGGTGGCGCGGGTTTCTCAAAAGTTATTTTCGAGGGAGAAGAGTGTGAGCGACGATCCGAACCATGGCGCAACGGAAATTCGGGCCACCAAAGGCGGTGGCGGCGGCGCAGGAAAATGGCTGCTCGGCGGCTTGGCCGCGGTAGTTCTGCTCGGTGGCGGCTATTTCGCGTGGAAAAGCACGCAGCCGACGAACCAGACCGATCTGGAGACGGCTTACAACGATACGTACGACGCCGATCAAGTGCGCGCGGGGCCGCTGGGCTCAAGCGATGACCTGACAGCGGACACGGCTTCTGACGATAGCGCACCGCCTGCCGCTGCTTCGAGCGAACGGCGCTCGACGTCGGCGCGAAGCTCTACAGCCAGCGCCGACACCGTGCCGGAAGAAACCATTGGCATCATGCCGGTGAACGCGAGCGGCGACGAGTTGGCGACCACCGCGAGCAACGGCGACGACATCGTCGTCACCGCGCCGCCGCGCCCGATTTGGGACCGCACGCCGAGCGCGCGCCGCTTGTCGGCGTTCTATCCGGATCGCGCGTTGCAACGCGGCCGTGAAGGCGAAGCGCGGCTGCACTGCACGGTGTTGGACGGCGGCGCGCTTGATTGCGCGAAAGTGTCCGAAACGCCGGGTGGCGGCTTCGGCAACGCGGCATTGCGTGTCTCGCGCTCGCTGCGACACGCTGCCGTGCGCCGCGATGGCGCCGATGCGACCGGCACGCCGGTGAACCTGCGTGTGGTTTTCCGCATTGAGGACGATCGGCGCGGGTAAGTGCTAGCCCTGGAAGTTGAGACGGCCGCGTGGCGTGAGCTGCGCGGCCGTTTTTTTTCTGTGAGTCATGTCTTGCAGTTTCAGCTGCGGCTTCGGAACGTCGTTTCACGCGGGAGGTCTCACATGCGCGCTTTGATGATCGTAGCGGCTTTGTTTTGCGCAGCGGCCGGCGGTGCGGCGGCGCAGTCCGGCGGAGAGGCGACACCGCGGGATCGGATCGCGGGCAACGAGGTCGCCCCGCCGCCCGCAGATAATCGCTCGCTGCAGAACGCCTGCATCGTCAGCGAGGTTGTCCCCACGCCTCCAAGCATCTTTGCCCCGAGCAGCGGCTACACGCACTCCTTCTACCTCAGGAACGAGGGCGACACCGACACGTACCGGGTCGATGTTACCGACGGCGGCCTGCGCTTGAATAGCGCCACGCAAGTCGGGGCGCTGACGGGCTCGCCATCGGCTGATACGCGATTCAACGTGCTGATCGAGACGTTGCGGGCGGCGGCGGCATCGCGCTCAAAATTCAGGATCGACGCGCGCAACACACGGGTCACACAAGTGATCGTCGCGTGGAATCAGCGCTGCGATTGAGCGCTGCTTGAGGCGCACGGCCTGGATTTGCTATGACGGCGGTAAGGGCTGCTAATGCCTGGTTGGGGAGGTCGTCATGGCGCTTACGGATGCTCAAAGAGAAGCAATCTATCGGCTTGCGCGGCGCGAGCAGAATTACGTGCGGTTCTTTCGGTATTTGTCCGAACTGAAGCTCAACATGCGACAGTCGTCTGTGGCCGTTGTTGAAGACCATTCGGGCCTCAATCACAAGAACTCGCTCGATCTCATGCGGCAGATCGCAGAGACTGGCGTTGCCGAGATGCATTCCGGCGGCGGCGAGCCAAGCTATCTGATGTGGCGCGATGACGTGGATATTCGCGAGGTCGGAAAGTCGGCGGACAAGCCTCTCCGGTAAAGCGATCAGTTCATTCGAAATCGCTCAGGCTCACCGAAGCGCCAAAGTGCTTCACGAAACGCGCCCGAATGAGCTCGAAATATTCCGGCTTTAGCGGCCCAACGCCCTCGACGACGATCGCGGCCATGCCCTCCGCGCGCAGGACTTCAAACGCAAATTCGTCCGCGCTCCAGCACTCGCGACTTGCATCGAAAGGCGCGAACCCTGATGACCCGCAAAATCCGAGCTGCACGCAAACGTCGCCGAGAGCACGCTCTAAGGCGCGATCGTAACGCTGACGCGTCGTTGCCTTCTTGGATTCGTTCTTATCGTCGCTCGCGGGATTACTCCTAGCGCCCAAATTTCTGAAACTTGATGCGGCTTGGTACAATCTCCGTCACGCCAAGTCTGCGCATCTTGTCTTCTTCGTAGCTGTCGAAATCCCCTTCGAACCATTCGACGTGGCTGTCGCCTTCGAACGCCAGGATGTGGGTGGCCAGTCGGTTCAGGAACCAGCGATCGTGGCTGATGACGACGGCGCAGCCGGCGAAATCTTCGAGTGCTGCTTCGAGCGATTGCAGGGTTTCGACGTCGAGATCGTTGGTCGGTTCGTCGAGTAGCAGCACGTTGGCGCCGGTGAGCAGCGTTTTGGCCAGGTGGACGCGGTTGCGTTCACCGCCGGAGAGCTGGCCGACTTTTTTCTGCTGATCGGCGCCCTTGAAGTTGAAGCTTGAGACGTAGGCGCGCGATGGAATTTCGCGGTTGCCGACGACGAGCACGTCGAGACCGCCGGAAATCTCTTCCCAGATTGTCTTCGCACTATCGAGCGCGTCGCGCGATTGATCGACGAACCCGAGCTTCACGCTCTCGCCGATCGCAATGCTGCCGTCGTCCGGTTTTTCGGCGCCGGTGATCATCTTGAACAAGGTGGATTTGCCAGCGCCGTTGGGGCCGATGATGCCGACGATGCCGCCGGGCGGGAGTTTGAAGCTCAGGCCATCGATCAGGAGCTTGTCGCCGAAACCCTTCTTCAGGTTCTCGAACTCGATCACGTTTTGGCCCAGACGCGGGCCAGGCGGGATTTGGATTTGCGCGAAGGTTTGCTTTTCGCGCTCGGCCTCCGCCGCCATCTCGTCATATCGCGTGAGGCGAGCTTTCGACTTGGCTTGGCGCGCCTTCGGCGATTGGCGGACCCATTCGAGTTCGCGGTTGAGCGCCTTCTTGCGACTATCGCTCTCGGACGATTCCTGCTCCGAGCGTTTGGCTTTGATCTCAAGCCACGCCGAGTAATTGCCTTCATGCGGATGGCCGCGGCCGCGATCGAGTTCGAGCGTCCACTTGGTCACCTGATTGAGGAAGTAGCGATCGTGGGTGACGAGGATCACGCAGCCGGGAAACGCTTCGAGGTGGTGCTGCAACCAGGCGACGCTTTCCGCGTCGAGGTGGTTGGTCGGTTCGTCGAGCAGCAGCATGTCGGGTTTCGAGAGCAGCAAACGGCAGAGCGCGACGCGGCGGCGTTCGCCCCCTGAGAGCTTCTCCACGCCGGAGTCGTCAGGTGGGCAACGCAGCGCGTCCATCGCCATGTCGATTTTGGAATCGATGTCCCAGGCGTCGGAGGCGTCGATCTTCTCTTGGAGCGACGTCATCTCTTCCATCAGTTCGTCGGTGTAGTTCTCGCCCACCGCCATCGAGACTTCGTTGAAGCGGTTGACCAGCTTCTTTTCCTCGCACCACGACTCGACGTTCTCGCGCACGGTCATCGCATCGTTGAGCTGCGGCTCCTGCTCCAAATAGCCCATCTTGGTGTTGGCCATGGCGAAGGCTTCGCCGGTGAAATCCTTGTCGAGGCCGGCCATGATCTTGAGCAGCGTCGATTTGCCCGAGCCGTTGACGCCGACGACGCCGATTTTGGCGTCCGGGAAGAACGACAGCCAGATGTTCTCGAACACCTTCTTGCCGCCGGGATAGGTCTTGGTCAGACCTTGCATCGAGAAAATGTACTGCGCCGGTTGGGCCGCCATTACGCCGTCCTCATGAATTGGGAGCGGCGGATATAGCGATGGCGCCCGCGCCCGTCCATGGCGCGCGCCGCGACGGAAACGCCGCCGCCCGCCGTTTGAAGGTCCGAGGGACGAGCAGAGGAGCTTCGACATGAAGGAAATTTTCGCCGCCTGTGCGCTCGCCGTTTGCGCCATGGCCGCCGCGCCCACGCCTGCCAGCGCGCAGAACTGGGATCGGATCGAGGATCGGTTAGATCGCCGCGAAAACCGGTGGGACCGGCGTGAGGATCGCTGGGATCGCCGCGAGGATCGTCGCGACGTTCGCGAAGACGTTCGCGACGCGCAACACCACGGCGGTTGGCGTGACCAACGCGAAGACATCCGGGATGCGCGTGAAGACGTGCGCGATCTGCGCGAGGATCGTTGGGATCGGCGTGAGGATCGCTGGGATCGCCGCGAGAACCGCTGGGACCGGCGCCACTAATCAGAGGCGGCGGCAGTCGCGCTTCCTAGGCGGCCGCGGTCTCTGTATCGAGTGCGTAGCCCGCGCTGCGCACGGTGCGGATGGGATCAGCTCCATCGCCGACCATCAGCGCCTTGCGCAAGCGGCCAATATGCACGTCGACGGTGCGGGCTTCGACGTAAACGTCGGAGCCCCACACGGCGTCCAGTAACTGCTCGCGTGAGAACACGCGACCGGGGTGCTGCATCAGGTGATCAAGGATGCGGAATTCGGTCGGGCCGAGGTGCACTTCCTTGCCGTCGCGCTTCACGCGATGCGAGACGCGATCCATCACGATATCGCCGCAGGTGATTTTGTCGTCGGCCAGGCCAGGGCGAATGCGGCGCATGACGGCGCGCAAGCGCGCAAGCAATTCGCTCATGGCGAATGGCTTGGTGATGTAGTCGTCGGCGCCGATGTCGAGGCCGCGGACGCGGTCGGTTTCCTCGCTACGCGCCGTCAGCATCACGATCGGGGTGTTGCGGGTTTCCTGCTTGGCCCGGAGGCGCCGGCAGACTTCGATGCCCGGCGCTTTCGGCAGCATCCAATCCAAGATGACGAGATCAGGCCCGGTTTCGTCGGCGATCACCATCGCTTCTTCGCCATCGGTGGCGAGGCTGACGCGATAGCCCTCTTTCTCGAGATTGTACTTCAGCAATTGGCCGAGCGCTTCTTCGTCTTCGACCACCAGGACATGAGGGGCCTTGGCCATGGCGTTTGCCCTATTCGGCGTCCGCGTCGGCGCGCGGTCGCTGTGTGGCGATCTCTTCGCCGGTGACGAGGAAGTGGATGTATTCGGCGATGTTGGTGCCGTGATCGCCGATGCGCTCGAGGTTCTTGGCGATGAAGAGCAAGTGCGCGCACGAGCTGATCATGCGCGGGTCTTCGATCATGTAGGTGAGCAATTCGCGGAACAGCGAATTGTAGTGCGCGTCGATATTGTCGTCCGCGTGCCAGACCGTGATGGCGCCCTGCAGATCCTTGTTGGCGTAGGCGTCGAGCACTTGCTTCAGGTGCGCGGACGCCATCTTGCCCATGCGCTCGACGCTGCGGGTGAGCTGGATCGGCTCGTCCTGGTTCAGGATCAGCGTGCGCTTGGCGATGTTCTTGGCAAGATCGCCGACGCGCTCCAACTCGCCGGCGATGCGCCAGGCGGTGAGCACGACGCGGAGATCGCTGGCCATCGGCTGGCGGAGCGCGAATAGTTTAATCGCGCGCTTTTCCACTTCGCGCTGGGAAGCGTCGATCTTAGGATCGCGCTGGATCACCAGCTGAGCGAGTTCCGTATCGCGGCGGGCGACGGCGGAGAGGCTATCGTTGATCGCGGTTTCCGCGAGCCCACCCATGCGCGCGACCTCCTGGGTCAGCGCGTCGAGTTCTTCGGTGAATGCTTTAACTGTGTGGTCGGCCATGCTCGTTTTTACCCGCCGGGCAAGCGCGGGCACAGCCGCGCTTTTGGTTCTTTTCGGGGCGGCCATGTGAATTAGCCGAACCGGCCCGTAATATAGTCCTGCGTACGCGAATCACGAGGATTGGTGAAGATTTCCTCGGTTGCGCCGGTCTCCACAAGCTTGCCCAGGTGGAAGAAGGCGGTCCTTTGCGACACGCGGGCCGCTTGGGCCATCGAGTGCGTCACGATGATGATGCAGTAATTCTCGCGCATCTCGTCGATCAACTCTTCGATCTTTGCAGTGGCAATCGGGTCGAGCGCGGAGCACGGCTCGTCCATCAAGATGATGTCGGGGTTTACCGCCACGGTGCGGGCGATGACGAGGCGCTGTTGCTGGCCGCCGGAGAGGCCGGTGCCGGGCTGGGCCAAGCGATCCTTCACTTCTTCCCAAAGGCCGGCGCGCTTCAGCGACTTTTCGACGATGCTGTCCATGTCGGACTTCGACTTGGCCATGCCGTGAATGCGCGGGCCGTAGGCGACGTTGTCATAGATCGATTTCGGGAACGGGTTCGGCTTCTGGAACACCATGCCGACGCGCGTGCGGAGTACGACCGGGTCAACGCCCTTGGCGTAAGCGTCCTTGCCTTCGATCTGCAGCGTGCCGCTGACTTTGCAGCCTTCGATCGTGTCGTTCATGCGGTTGATGCAGCGCAGGAACGTGGTCTTGCCGCAGCCCGACGGACCGATGAAAGCGGTTACGGCGCGATCCGGGATGTCGAGCGAGACATCGAACAGCGCCTGCTTGTCGCCGTAGAAGACGTTCACGTCGCGGGCGCCCACCTTGGCGGCCGCGCCGACGAGGGTTCCGGCGCCGGACCTCACGATCGGCGCTACCATCGTCGGGCCCGGCGTCGAGCGCTCTGATCCTGCTGAGGAAAATTCCATCTCGGACCCCTTTTCGCGACCGTCTCCAGCCGTGACCTGACCCATCCCCAAGTGGGGCTGCTCTTAGGGGCGTTTGATGACACTGATGTGAAATCGGCCATGCGTAGGATCAGTCCACCTCCGCAGATTCCACATAGGCGGCGAAGGCTGAGCCGCGTCCGGGCTGGCTTTCTACCAAAAGACCGCCGCGGTGGCGGTTCATGATGTGCTTGACGATCGCGAGTCCCAGTCCGGTACCGCCCTTTTCGTCGCCCATTTCGCGCTCGACACGGAAAAACCGTTCCCCGAGGCGTGGCAAGAACCGGCGCGCGACGCCCGGGCCGGAATCCTCCACGCGAACGTAGGCATAAGAGCGGTTAGCGGCCGCAGCCGGCGTTAGCAGAGCGACGCGGCCGGCTTCGTCCCATCGCCTGCCCGCCAGCGCCACAGTCTCTTCACGATCGCCGGCGGCGCCAACCTCGACGAGCACCACACCGTCACGCGGCGTGTACTTGATCGCGTTATCGATGAGGTTTTGCACCACTTGCGCGAGTTGGAAGCGTTCGCCGACGACAGTGACAGGCTTGGCGGGCGCAGTGAGTTCGATGCGCACGCCGCGCTCCTCCGCGACAGACGCTGCGGTGTCGATGATCTCCCGCGCAACGCCGGCAAGATCGGCGCGATCGGAGGGCGGTACGTGTTCGTCGAGTTCGATCCGCGACAGCGACAGCAGGTCCGCGATCAAGCGGCGCATGCGTTCGGCCTGTACTTGCATCATAGCGAGGAAACGGTCGCGCTCCTCGACGCTGTCGCGCGCGGGACCGGCGATGGTTTCGATCAGCAAGGTGAGCGATGCGAGTGGCGTTCGAAGCTCGTGGCTGGCGTTGGCGAGGAAATCGGCGCGGAGGCGTTCGGTGCTTATTTTCGCGGTTTGATCGTGGAAAACCAGCATCGCGGCACGATCCGCGCCCCAGGTCATCGGCGCTACGTAGCAGCGCGTGTGGCCCTGAACTTGGTTCGATGTTTCATACTCGACGGCGCGCGTATCGCCATCACGCACGGCGGCTTGAACGGCTTCGAGTACGTCGGGATGACGCAGGATCGAGGTCAGAAACTGGCCGCGTGCTTCAAACTGCATCTGCCGGCGCGCGGCGGCGTTGGAGCTGACGATGCGGCCTTCGGCGTCAATCAGTAGAGCCGGATCGGGCAGCGCTTCCAGCAACGGCGCAAGTTCGGCCAAGCCTACGAGTTCGATCTGATCATCGCCGCGCGGCGCGATGATGAAGCGCCGTGCTTCACGCAACGTCCAGAAGCACGCAGCGGCCGCGAGCACCATGAGTACGGCGGCTTGCGGGCTGGTGGTGAACGCGAGCAGCGCAGCCAGCAGAGCCAACGCGCCCGCGGCCCAGGCGAGCGCTGGCAGACGGTCCAGGCGTCTGCGAACGGCGGTGACTCGGTTCATGCGGGTTCGATTTAGCAGACAGAACCGGAAAGCAGGACGGGCGCCCGCATCCAAAGCCGCGGGCGCCGGCATCAAAGCGGTGTCGTGGGGACGAGATACAGTTGCCTTGCGCCAAGAACCTTATCGAAAATCAATACAACTTTATTGACATTCGATGGGTTCCGGGGCTAAGACGCAACTTATAGCTGCGAGGGAAGATGAGAAACGGGGTGCGCTTATGGATCGGCCTTGGCCTGATGGCCGCGGCCGGCTCGTGCGCGGGGCGGAACCTTCCGCCCGAGCCGGATTCTTATGTCGCCGCCGATGCAATCGGCGCGGAACGCGCTGCCGAATTGGCTGCATCACCTGCGGCGACCTGGCTCGATGACCTGAACTCAACCGAAATGTCGACGTTGGCGCGCGAAGCGCTCGCCGGCAGCCCGGATCTGCAAATCGTTGAAGCGCGCTATCGGGCGGCGCGTTGGCGCGCACGCGGCGCCATCGGCAGCAATCTACTGCCGAGCTTGAGCATCGGTGTCGACGGTACGCGCACCGAAGAGCCTATCCCGAACTCCGACGAACGCATCCGCACCGAATTCATGACGTCGAGCGTGATTGCGAGTTGGGAAATCGATCTGTGGGGCCGGCTGACTGCACGCACGCTCGCCGCTGATTTGAGCGCGGATGCCGCCGAAGAAGATTTGAATGGCGCGCGGCTTTCGGTGGCGGGGCAATCATCCACTGCGTGGGTTTCGCTGATCGAAGCGCAGCAATTGCTAGCGCTGGCTGAAGAAGATTTGCAGACGCGCGAGCGCGCGCTGGATTTGACGCAACGCCGGTATGACGCAGGCATCGCCACGTCGCTGGCATTGCGCACTGCGCGGAGCCAAGTGGCTTCGGCGCGCGCATTTGAGGCGCAGGCGCAGGACTTCTTGCTGATCGCATCGCGGCGGTTGCAGGAAATCATGGGGCGCTATCCGGATGGCACGCTGCGGGCCGACGGCGACCTGCCTCAGCTTGCGCTGATTGCCGCCGCTGGTGCGCCAGAAGATTTGCTGGAACGACGCCCGGATGTGCTGGCGGCGGAAAGCCGCATGCGGTCGGCGGGTTTCCGTATCCACGAAGCGCGCGCCAACCTGCTTCCGCGCCTGACGCTGCGCGGCAGTGCGGGCAGCACGGGCGAAGGCATCACCGATATCGATGACAGCGCCAACATGGTGTCCAACCTCGTGGCAGGCCTCACCATGCCGATCTTCAACGGCGGCGCCTTGCTCGCGGAATCGCGCGCCACGGTGAACGACCGGCGCGCGGCGGCGGCCGAATACGTGCGCACTTCGATTGGCGCCTGGCGCGAGGTAGAAGCGGCGATCAGCGCCGACCAGAGCTTGGAAGTGCGCGAGCGCGAGTTCGCGAGCGCCGCCGAGGAAGCGCGTGCAGCGCAGGAGCTGGCGGAGCGCGAGTATTCCCGCGGCGTCGCCTCCCTTTTCGAACTGATCGACGCCTACACCCGCCGCATCGACGCCGAGCGCGGGCTCATATCTGCGCGCGCGGAGCGCGTATCCAATCGCATCGCCTACCATGTGGCCCTAGGAGGGGGAGCACGGACGGGCGGCATCGACCGAAGACAGGACGCAGCCCGATGAACAAGATGGATCTCAACGTGACGCAAGAAGCGCCAGATAGTGAGAAGCCCGTTTGGGCGGTCAATTCGTTCGCGGGCAAGGCCAAGCGCCTCGCGGTCGTGGCCGCGCCGCTCGTCGTGCTTCTGGGTGGCGGCGCGCTGTTGGCGCTGATGATCCTTACCGGGCCGAAGCCGGAAGAAAAGAACGACGCGCCGCACCCGCCAGCCGTGCAGTTCGCGGTGGCGCAATCGCGGCCGACGACGATCTCCATCAGCGTGCAAGGCGAAGCGCGTCCGCGCGTTGAAGCGACTTTGGCGGCGCAGGTCGCGGGCCGCATCGTGTGGGCGAGCCCAGCGTTCGTCGACGGCGGTTCGTTCCGTGAGGGCGACGTGCTCGCGCGCGTCGACGCGGCGGATTACCAGCTCGCCGTGGTGCGGGCGCGAGCGCAGGTGGCGCAGTCGGAAGAAGCGTTGACCCGCGAAGAAGCTGAGGGCGAATTGGCGCGTCAGGATTGGCAAGCGCTCGGCCGCGGCGATCCACCACCTCTGGCCGTGCGCGAACCGCAGCTGGCGCAGGCGCGCGCGCAACTGGCGGCCTCGCAAGCCGGCCTGCGTTCGGCTGAACTCGATCTCTCGCGCGCCTCGATCCGCGCGCCCTTCACCGGCCGCATTCGCGAACGGCGCGCCAATGTCGGCGACTATGTCGGCCCGGCTTCGCCGGTGGCGGTGATGTTCGCGACCGACGCCATGGAAATTCGTGTACCGCTGACGGACGCTGATCTCGCTTCGATGCGCGTTCCGGTGGGTTTCACCGCTACGGCAGCGAACCCCGGCCCAGTCGCGCACGTGAGCCAAGTTAGCGGCGGGCGCATTCGCACGTGGCAAGGCCGGCTCGTTCGTGTTGAGGCTTCTGTCGATGCGCGCACGCGGCTTGTCTACGGCGTGGTGGAAGTGCGCGATCCGTTCAACGCGCGCAACGCCGCCCCGCTGGCGCCCGGCATGTTTCCCACCATTCGGCTTGAAGGCTCGGCGCGCGAAACGCTCGTCGCGGCGCCACGCAGCGCGCTGAAGCGCAACGAGTACGTTTACGTGGTTCGACCGGACAACACGATCGACGTGCGCGAAGTGCGCGCGGCGCAGACGACAGCGGATGAGGTGCTGTTCCGCGAAGGTGTAGCTGATGGCGAACGCGTCGTGGTGTCGGTGCTGACATCGCCGCGCCAAGGCATGGCAGTGACGCCGATCGATCGCGCCGGCGGCAGCGCTCAACCGGCCGCTGCCCCGGCCGCGGCGCCGGCGCAGCCAAGTTCAGGCAATTAATGCGCGGCGGCTGACGCCGACGCTGGAGACGTTCGATGCTGAAGGGCCTGGTCGCTTGGTGGGGACGTAACCCCGTCGCCGGCAATCTCTTGATGTTGTTCTGCGTCCTCGCGGGCGTGTTCTCCTTCAACCAGATGGAGAAGGAATTCTGGCCGGTCGGGCGCGATGACGGTGTCTCGATCAACGCGGTGTGGCCGGGCGCCAGTCCGGAGGACATGGAAAGCCAGATCATCGTTCGCATCGAAGAAGCGACGGCCGATCTCGACAACGTAGACTGGGTGCGTTCGCGCTCGGGCGAAAGCTATGGCTGGGTCAACCTCGCAGCGGATCCGGGCGTCGATGTCGACGCGATGACGGAAGAAGTGCGCTCGCGCGTCAGCTCCATCAGCGGCTTACCGAGCGGCATGGAGCCAATCCAGGTTTCGCGCCAAGTCGGCCGCAACTGGTCGATTATTCTGGGCGTGCACGGCGACGTGCCGGAGCGGACACTTCGTGACACGGCGGAGCGCCTACGTGACCGGCTTTCGCTGCTCGCGGGCGCAGCGAACACGATCGTGGTTGGCGTGCGTACGCCGGAAGTTTCGATCGAGGTTTCGGAAGCGTCGCTGCAGGCGTGGGGCCTGACATTCGACGAAGTATCGCAAGCGGTGCGTGCAAGCTCACTCAATGCCGGCGCCGGCGCCGTGCGAACGCAGGACGGCAACTTCCAACTGCAGGCGCGCAACCTCGCCGATTCCGAACTGGATTTCGAGAACATCATCGTCCGGCAAACGTCGGACGGCGGCATCGTGCGGCTGAGAGATGTCGCGACCGTCAATGACGGCTTCCAGGACGTGAACCTTTACTCGCGTATGAACGGCGAGCCGTCAGCGCTTGTGACGGTGCAGACTGCGGATCGGTTCAACATCTGGGATACCGACAAGGCGGTGCGCGAAACGCTGGAAGAGATCCGCTCCGAGCTTCCGGCCGGTGTGCAGATCACGACGATCTACAATGAAGCGGAAGACTACAACGCTCTGGTTGGCATTCTGCTGCAGAACGCGCTGCAGGGCTTCTTCCTGATCTTTGTGCTGCTGTTGCTGACGCTGCACCCGAAGGTGGCGTTCTGGGCGACGCTCGGCGTCATGACCGCGTTCGCGGGATCGTTCTTTATCCTCCCCTACTTGGACATCTCGCTCAATTTCATGAGCGTGTTCGGCTTCCTGCTGGTGCTCGGCATCATGGTCGATGACGCCATCATCGTCGGCGAGGCCGTCTATGAGAGGGCGGAACGCGGGCACAGCGGCGCCGACGCTTCGATCATGGCCACGCAGATGGTGTTGAAGCCGCTGGTGGCGTCGGTGTTCGTCACCATGATCGCGTTCAGCCCGATGATGCTGCTGGAAGGCGACGTGCGGCAGTTCACGCGCGCCATCTCCATCGTGGTGATGTCGACATTGGTGTTCTCGCTGATCGAGAGCCTCATCATCCTGCCTGCGCACTTGGCGCACGTAAAAAAACCAGACCCGCAGGGCACGGGGATCCTCAGCAGCTTGATGCGTGTGCAGCAGAAGTGCGCGCATTCGGTGCTGTGGGTGGCGGAGCATTTGCACGGACCATTGGTGCGCGGCGCGGTGAAGGCCCGCTACCTGACCTGGTCGATCTTCCTCGCAATCTTGGTGCTGTCGATCGGCCTGCTGGCGACGGGGCGCGTGAAGTGGACATTCATGCCGGAAGTCGAAGGCGACTTCATGATGGCCAGCATCACGCTGCCGCAGACGACGCCCTTCTCGCGCATGGAGCAGGTCGCCGCGCAACTCGATGCGGCGCGGCGCGCGCTCGAGGAGGAAACGGCTGACTACGCCGTGGAGGATCCCAACACGGGCACCACGTCGCGCGGCGTGGTGCGGTCGTGGAGCCAGTCGATCGAGGAAAACTCCATTCGCGCTTATGTCGGCCTGACGCCCCCCGAAGGCCGCCCGCGGTTGCGTTCGCGCCAAGTGACGGAACGGCTCGAGGAATTGCTCGGCGAAGTGCCGGACGCCGACGAAATCAGCTTTTCGCTCTCAGGCTCTGGCTCACCCAGCATCGAACTCGCGCTGATGGGCGAAAACAAGGAAGATCTCGAAGCAGCCGTCGAGGAACTGAAGGCGCGGCTGCTGCAGTTCGGCGATGTGACCAGCGTGCGCGACAGCCAGGACGCGGCGATCGAGGAATTGCGGTTCGCTTTATTGCCCGGCGCTGAGCAACTCGGCATCACCCTGGGCGATATCACGCGACAAGTTCGGCAGGCCTATTTCGGCGAAGAAGTGCAGCGCCTGCCGCGCGAGGGCGACGACGTGCGCGTCTATGTCCGCTATCCGCGCGACGATCGACGCACGCTGGAGAGCCTTGGCGGATTCCGCGTGCGTACCAATGACGGACGAGAAGTGCCGTTGGCGTCCGTTGCGACATGGGAGTTCGCCCCCGGCATTACCGGACTCGACCGCCGCCAGCGCATGAGTTCAATTTTGGTGACGGCTGACCTCGTCAACGCCGAGGCGCGTCAGCAAATCATGAACACGCTCGACAGCAGCTTCTGGCCGACGTTCGAGGCGCAGTACACGACGGTGTCGCGCCGCGCGATCGGCGAGGCCGAAGGCCAGCAAGAGTTCATGGAAAACTTGGCCCGGCTCGGGTTGATGGCGTTGGCGGCGATATATTTCTTGCTCGCGGTGACGTTCCGCTCCTACGCGCAACCGATCATGATCCTCTGCGTGATCCCGTTCGCCATCGTCGGGGCCTTGCTCGGACACTTGGCATTCGGCACCAGCTTCGCGCTGTTCTCCGTGCTCGGCGTCATCGCGGCGATTGGCGTCGTCGTGAACGACAACGTCGTGCTGGTGGATCGATGCAATCAGATCCGCGGCTACTTCGCGTTGCGCGAGAAGCACCCGGGCAACGCTGTACTTGATGAAGAAGAAGGCTGGGACCCGCACGAGATCACGCTGCCGAACGGCCGCGTCGTCGAGTATGTCGGCATCGCGCCGGACCTTGAACCGCACGAGGAAATGATCACCGAAGGCGCGGAGTCCGGTTTCGCGCAGGGGCCGATCGAACTGCGCACATCCGCGCAGATGAAATGGGACAGCTCCGAGTATCGCGAGCGCGCCGAAGTGCTGGAAGGCATGGGCTTCCAGGTCATGCGCGTGAAGGCCGAGCGCGGTATCACAGAAGCGTCGGTCTCGCGGTTCCGTCAGATCTTCCTGACATCGGTGACCGAGTTTGTCGGCACCTCGCCGATGATCCTGGAAAACGCGGCGATCGTACAGTTCCTGAAGCCGATGGTGCTTTCCCTGGCCTTCGGCGTCCTCATCTGCATGCCGGCCACCTTGATCCTGACGCCCGCCTTCTACATGATCGGCATCGACATCAAACGGGGCGTCCTGAAGATGTTCGGTTTCTATGGGCGCCTCTATGGGGACCGCCGCAAACTAGCCGCGGCGGAATAAAAACACTCGGAGGGAAGTTCATGATCAATTTGTCCCGCCGCGCTTTTGGCGCGTCGAGCTTTGCGTTGTTGGCGGGTTGCGCGACGTCGTCGGAGGAAGCCGCGGTCCCGGCGCGCGCGGCGCCCGCCATCGGCTCGTTCGGTTTTGACCTGGGCGCACGCGATCTCAGCGTCGATCCTGGCAACGACTTCTTCCGCTACGCCAACGGCACGTGGCTGGCCAACACGCCCATCCCCGACGACCGCACGCGCTGGGGCACGTTCGACGTGCTGCGCGAGATGGCCGACAACAACATGCGCGTCATCATAGAAGAAGTAGCACTGGCGGGTGGCGCGCCCGGCACGAACCAGCAGAAGATCGCCGATTACTACAATTCGTTCCTGAACCAGGACGCGATCGACGCGGCCGGCATGACGCCGGTGCAAGCAGAGCTGGCGCAGATAGCTGCGCTGCAAAACCACGAGCAGACCATCCGGTTGATTTCAGCGCCCGGCGTCGCCGTCAATTCGCCGATCGGCATTGGCGTCACGCTCGATGAGCGCAATCCCGATCGCTACATCACCGGCATGTCGCACGGCGGGCTCGGCCTGCCGGAGCGCGAATATTATCGCCGCACCGACGGCGAATTCCCAAACATTCGCGCCGCGTACCTGGCGCACATCGAGCGCACGCTCGCGTTCGGCGGCATCTCGGACGCCGGCGCCAAAGCGCGTACGGTGCTGGATCTGGAAACGCAAATAGCAGAACGGCATTGGCCGATCGCCGACCGGCGCGACCGCGACCGCACCTACAATCTGAAAACCCGCGCGGAAATCCGCGCACTCGCGCCGAGCTTCCCGTGGGATCCGATGTTCGACGCCGCGGGCATGAGCGCGGTGCAAGAAGTGGTGATTTCCGAGCTGTCCGCGATGCGGCCGCTGGCGCAGCTCTTCGTGGCGACGCCGGTTTCGACCTGGAAAAACTACCTCTCCTATCACCTGCTCCGGAACAACGCGGCGGTGCTGCCGAAGGCGCTCGACGATGAAGTGTTCGATTTCTACGGCCGCACGCTGAACGGCCAACCGCAACAGCGCGAGCGTTGGAAGCGCGCGGTGCAAGCTGTGAACGGTGCGATGGGCGAAGCCGTCGGCCAAATCTACGTGCAGCGCCACTTCCCACCTACAGCGAAGGCCGAGATGCTGGACTTGGTTGAGAACCTGCGCCGCGCTTACGGCGAGCGCATCGATCAAGTGAGCTGGATGTCGGCGGAGACGAAAGTCAAAGCGCGCGAGAAGCTGGCGACGTTCCGGCCGAAGATCGGCTATCCGGATCGCTGGAAGGATTATTCCGATCTCGAAGTGCGCGCTGGCGATGCCTACGGCAATTCCAAGCGGCAACAGATCTTCGACTGGGATTTCGATCTCGCGCGTCTGCCGCGTCCGAGCGACAAGGACGAATGGTTCATGACGCCGCAAACGGTCAATGCCTATTACAACCCGACCTTCAACGAGATCGTGTTTCCGGCCGCGATCCTGCAGCCGCCCTTCTTCGATCCCAACGCTGACGCTGCGGTGAACTACGGCGCGATCGGCGGCGTGATTGGCCACGAAATGGGCCACGGTTTCGACGACCAAGGCGCGAAGTCGGACGCACAAGGCGTGCTGCGCGATTGGTGGAACGCCAACGACGTCGCCGCCTTCACGCAATTAACGGATCGCCTCGTCGCGCAATACGACGCGTTCTCGCCGCTGGAAGGCATCAACGTGAACGGCCGCCTGACGCTCGGCGAAAACATCGGCGACAATGGCGGACTTCAGGTCGCGCTGCACGCCTACACGCTGTCGCTCGCCGGCGCCGAAGCGCCTGTGCTTGATGACGCGACGGGCGACCAGCGCTTCTTCCTCGGCTGGGCCCAGGCTTGGCGCGCCAACATTCGCGACGCAGCGTTGCGCAACCAGATCCTCTCCGACCCGCACTCGCCCAGCATCTACCGCTGCAACGGCACGGTGCGGAACATGGATGCGTGGTACGCGGCGTTCGACGTGCAACCGACGGAAGCGCTTTACCTGGCGCCGGCGGATCGCGTCACGATTTGGTAGAGGCCGCCGCAAGCTGAAACGAATTGGGGAGCGGTGTGAGCCGCTCCCCTTTTTGTTATTCCGGATACTTCTTCGCCATGCTCTTCCAGCCCTTGGCGACGATCTCACGCAGAACGCCTTGATCAACATCGGCGAGCTTGTTGATGTAGAGGCAACTTCTTCCCGTCTTATGCTTGCCGAGCTTTTTCATCAGCGGCTCGCCGTCATAACCATCCATGATGTAGAGAACGAGATTCGCCTTGCGCGGCGAAAAGCCGATGCGCGGCCAAGGGCCGCTCGGTGTTGTGTATTCGCCGTAGCCCACGATCGACGGCCCCCACATCGCAGGCTTTTCACCGGTGAGCTCGCGGAAGAGCTTATCGACAGCCTTGGCGTCCTTGCGCCGCGTGTCGTCTTCGACGGCGGCGATGAAGGCGGTGACGGACGCTTTGGTGCGCTGGGTTTTGGGTTCAGCTTTGGCCATGCTCACTCCGCTGGATGCTGGGCGAGAAACGTCGCGATATGGGGATAGATGCCGTCGCGGACCAAAGTCGCGTGATCCGACCCAGGCATGCGCACGAACATTTTGGGCTCGTTTGCGAGTTGGTAGAGCCGCTGGCCCAGCTCAAACGGGACCACCGTGTCAGCGTCGCCGTGGACGATGAGTAACGGCATGTGCACGTCGCGTATCCAATCGCGCGAACGAAAGCTGTCGCGAACGAGCGAAGCGCCCATGGGCGTCACATATCCCGCGGCAACATCGTCGACTCCAGTGAAGGGCGCTTCGAGGATGAGCGCCCGTGCGGGCCGTTCTGACGCGAGCTTTACCGCCGGACCGCTGCCGAGTGAGAAGCCGTGAATGACGATGTCGCGCGGGGCATAGCCGTGGGCGATCAGCCAGTCATAGCCGGCGCGCGCATCAAGATGCAGCCCGCTCTCGCTCGGCGTGCCGGTCGAGCCTGAATAGCCGCGATAGTACACGGCGAGAAAGCCTGCGCCGGTTTCATCAATGCGCCTCCACCGTCCGCCCCAGATTTGCGGACGACCGCCATTGCCGTCGAAGAACAGGAAGATGGGCTGGCCCGGTTGAGGCGCGTGATACCAGGCCACGATGCGTTCGCCGTCTTCGGTTTCGATGCGGACGGCTTCGGTAGTGGGGAAGTTGGGCGCAACCTCTTCGCGATGCGGGTGGTAGATCAAATTGTTCTGACAACTTGTCAGCACAACGAGCGGCAGCGCGATGATCGCGGCCAAGGCAAGCAGGACCGGAGCGACGCGCTTCACGGTGATGCTGGCAAAGGCTTGGCAGAAGGTTGCAACCGCGTTGCCTCGGTCGCAAACCATGTTGCCCATCCGCGCATTAGCGCGGGGCGCACGATATATTGTCCGCGCACCAGCGCAGACTCGCTACCGCTTCGTCCCAGCTCGCCGCCGATGCAGCGGGATCGAGAGCCGCCATTGGCGCGTATTGGTCGGCCTGAAAGTTATAAACGCGCGTTTCGCCCATCACGAGCACGGTGCGGCGCACGTTGATGGTCCGGGCATCGACGCGACCATCGACGACGAGACCGCGACAGATCATGATTAGTTCGGCGGCATCGTGCCCATCAATCTCAAACTCGCGGACCTCGGATACGCTGTGCTCAACGCACGACGAGGCGCCAACGCCCGCGCCCATATCGCGCGCAATGGCGCCGATGGAATCGGTTGTGAACCGGCCAAAGCGCGGCAGATCAGAAAAAATAATGCGGCGCAAACCACTCGCGGAAGTAGCCTCGCGGCGTGCCATTCGGACGTTGCGCGCGGCGAAGCGCTGAGCGCCGGCCGCCGGTAAGGGCATAGCAACAAGATCTGGAGGCGCACGAAAAACCAAATCTTCGGCTCGCGCCGCTGTCGCGCCCATCAACAGCGCGGCTCCCGCGATTAGAATTGTGCGCAAAACCATCACAACCCCTTCACAATCTCGTCCGTCATTTTCTTCGCGTCGCCGAACAGCATCATGGTGTTGTCGCGAAAGAAAAGTTCGTTTTCGACGCCGGCGTAGCCGGAGCCCATGCCGCGCTTCACGAACAGCACGGTTTTAGCGCGCTCCACATCCAGGATCGGCATGCCGTAGATCGGGCTTTGCGGATCGGTCTTCGCGACGGGGTTGGTGACGTCGTTGGCGCCGATGACGTAGGCGACGTCGCACTGGCTGAACTCGTTGTTGATGTCTTCGAGTTCGAACACTTCATCGTACGGCACGTTGGCTTCGGCGAGCAGCACGTTCATGTGGCCGGGCATGCGGCCGGCGACGGGGTGGATGGCGTACTTCACCTCGACGCCTTCCTTCTTCAGCATGTCGGCCATTTCGCGCACGCTGTGCTGCGCTTGCGCGACGGCCATGCCGTAGCCCGGCACGATGATCACCTTGCTCGCGTTCTTCATGATGAAAGCCGCGTCGTCGGCGCTGCCCTGCTTCACCGGCCGCGTTTCGGTCTTGCCCGCGACAGCGGCGCCGTCAGCGGTGCCGAAGCCGCCTAGGATGACGGAGATGAAGCTCCGGTTCATGCCTTTGCACATGATGTAGCTGAGGATCGCGCCGGAAGAACCGACCAATGCGCCGGTGATGATGAGCGCTACGTTCTCAAGCGTGAAGCCGAGTGCTGCGGCGGCCCAGCCCGAGTACGAGTTCAGCATCGAGACGACGACGGGCATGTCGGCGCCGCCGATCGGGATGATAAGCAGCACGCCGATCAGCAGCGAGAGGCCGGCAAGCGCCCAGAAGTGCCATTCGACCGTGCCGTGCGTGTCGATCATCATCCAGATCAGTGCGACGATGCCCAGCGCGATAGCGATGTTGATGAGGTGGCGCGCCGGCAGCATGATCGGCGCGCCGCTCATGTTGCCGTTAAGCTTCGCGAACGCGATGATCGAGCCGGTGAAGGTCACTGCGCCGATGGCTGCGCCGAGCGAGAGCTCGATCAGCGACTGCACGTGAATGGGTTGGCGGATCAGGTACGCGCCAACGTTCTCTTCCGCTGCGATACCGAAGCTTTGCGGCGCGTAGAATGCGGCCGCCGCAACGGCGACGGCAGCGAGACCAACCAGTGAGTGAAACGCGGCGACAAGTTGCGGCATCGCCGTCATCTTGATCGAGCGCGCGGTGACGGCGCCGATGCCGCCGCCGATCACCACGGCCACCGTGATGATGCCGAGCGTCGCGGGGTCGAGTTGAACCAGCAGCAATGTCGTGACGACGGCGATCGCCATGCCGATCATGCCGAAATTGTTGCCCTGACGACTGGTCTCTGGGCTCGAGAGCCCGCGCAGCGCCAGGATGAACAGCACCCCGGAGACGAGATACGCGAGTGCGGCGAGATCAGCGTTCATGTCAGCCCCTAGGTGGTCCGTACCGGCGGTAGCGCGACCAGCCGGAGAGTATCGTAGCCGCGGGTGCGGCGAAGAAGACGATCGCGGCGATCCAAGTTTCCCAGCCTTCTTGGGTGGCGCCGAGGAAAGCGAGCACGTTGCCGATGATCGGCACGAACGCCAGGACGAAGCCGATGACAGCGGATGGCCAAGCGCCCCAACCGAGCGCTTCCTGAATCCATTCGCTGACGTAGTAGATTTGCAAAACGCAGAGCGCGACCCAGAGCGCCGCGATGAGACAGCCAACGCCAGCGCAGCCACTCATTTGCACTTGAAAGCGGCGCATGTCGTCGCGGGCGCGGGTGCGGTCGAAGGTGTGGGGCGAGACCGGCGCTTCTTCGTTCAGATTGGCGCGGGCGCGCTGGGCGGCGTTGCGGAGCTCATCGTCGCTGACGGCGCCCTCCTCGCCGGCGTCAAGCACTTGGGCTTCAAACGCTTCGACGGTTACGTACAAATCCTGAATGGCGTGCGGAACGGGTTGGCCGCTCGACGCGCGCCAAGACTCAACAAACCGGCGCGCGAAGGCTTCGGCGGACAAGCGTCCGTCGAGATAAGCGTCGATAAGAGCGCGCCAGTCCCCCGCCGTCACGTCACTTCTTTTCCTTCTTCTTGTACATCGCCAGCATGCGCTGGGTGACGAGGAAGCCGCCGAAGATGTTCACGGAGGCAAGCGCCACAGCGAGACCGCCCGCACCTTTCGCCATCCAGCCGCCGTCGCCCGCAGCACTGGCCGCCGCCGCGATCAGCGCGCCGACGATGATCACCGACGAGATCGCGTTGGTGACAGCCATTAGCGGCGTGTGCAGCGCCGGCGTCACCGACCACACCACGTAGTACCCGACGAAAATCGCCAGCACGAAAATGGCCAGATAGAAAACGAACGGATCGACCATGCTCAGTTGCTCCCGAAACGCGTGCGGCAGTCGTTGGCGGCGGTTTCGCGCGCTGCACGCGGTTGTTCGTTCCAATAGCTGCGCGCGGCGCTGGCGGCGTAGCGGCCAGTCATGCCCTCGACGCCTTCCATCGTGTTGAGTTGCGCGAGGATGCGGCCCAGCACATCGGCCCAATCGCCCGATGCGCCTTGCGGATAGGTCAGCACATCAATGTTGCGGTGCGCGGAAATGGCGCCTGCGCAGAGCGTGAGTGCGCTGATGGATGGTCCGGTCTGCGCTTGTACGGGCGTGACCAGCAGCGCGCTCATAAACAGCGCCGCCAGAGTGATCTTGCGTGAGCTGCTCATGACGCGTCTCCTTCGATCAAGCGGTTTCGTAGGTCGCGTCGGCGCGGATCACGAGGCCGGATGGATCCATCTCGTGGCTCTCGGCTGCGCGCTCACCGCGATGGTTGCGGTAAATCAAAGTATGGCCGCGCGCGCCGACGCACAGGGCCTCAGCTGTAAATGTAAGATTCGGCGCCCGCTCGAGCGCCTTTTCAAAATAGAGCCGCAGCATCGGCTTGCCGTGGATCACGCCATCCGGCGAGAAGCCGAGTGCTGCGATATAAGGCGAGGAGAACTCGATGTCCTCGGCATAGAGCGCAACGATGGCGTCGAGATTGCGCGCGTTCCACGCCGCGTAATAACGCTGGGCGAATTCTTCGTCGTTCATGCGGGGACGCCCCAGGACGAGCGTTCGAGCATCCGGTCGATTTCGTTGTACGCGCGCTTTTTCAGCGCATGCACCCTCTCCCTCTCAATTCGCGCGTTCGCTGCCGCTCCAAGCTGCAGGCCAATACCGAGAAGGCAAATGCTGAGCGCGGGATTCAAGAACGCGGCGATTGATCGAAGGTTAGCTTGCGAAGGCATCAAGAGGAGAGCGATGACGAGAATGGATAGACAAACGATGAGGATGGTTTGCGCCACGCCAAACGAATGCAGCCTAAAAGATCCAACGGCGAGACCAATTGGCAGCGCCAGAAGGGACAAAAGCATCAATTCATGCCGGGCCGGCGAAGATGGGTTTACAACCATCATCGCGATCATAAAGAGCATGACGACCGTAGCCCAAACCTGAAATACTAAGTGGCGAAACAGGGCCAACACTGTCGCCAGCACCGCGCCAAACACGAACGCCACAAACAAAGAGTTGGAGCTCAGAAGCATCGCCCAGCTCAAAGCCGCGATACTGGGCCATGCCGGCCAGTCCAAAGCGCGGATAGCTGCAACAAACAGCGTCGCCATAATGGCCGATGGAACCGCTATATAGACTATGGATTCGATCATGCCGCGCTCGCAGAAGCAAAATGCGGATGGATCAGCGCGCCGCTTTTGGAGAGCATCGCGCCTTTGATGATTTCGTCATCCCACGCTGGCGCGAAAGCCTTGCTGTCCTTGTCCGTCAGCAGCGGCAACAGCGCGAGCAGGTTCTTGGCGTAGAGCGAGGAAGAATCCGACGGCAGGCGCGCGGGCAGATTGGTGAAGCCCATGATCTTCACGCCGCCGACTTCGACGAGCGCGTCCGGCTTCGAGAGCGGGCAGTTGCCGCCTTGCGCGACAGCGAGATCGATGATGACCGAGCCAGGACGCATCGACTTGGCTTGCGCTTCGGTGATGAGCACCGGCGCGGCCCGGCCCGGGATCAGCGCCGTGGTGATGACGATGTCCTGCTTGGCGATGTGTTCGGTGACGAGCTGCGCTTGCTTGGCTTGGTATTCCGCGCTCATCGGCTTGGCGTAGCCGGCGGTGGTTTCAGCCTGCTTGAACTCTTCGTCTTCGACGGCGACGAACTTGCCGCCGAGCGACGCCACTTGCTCTTTCGTCGCCGGGCGCACGTCGGTGGCGCTGACGACAGCGCCGAGGCGGCGCGCGGTGGCGATGGCTTGAAGGCCGGCGACGCCGACGCCCATGATGAACACTTTCGCGGCGGCGATCGTGCCGGCCGCGGTCATCATCATTGGAAACGCGCGGCCATAAATCGCGGCGCCTTCGATCACCGCGCGATACCCGGCGAGGTTTGCTTGCGATGACAGCGCGTCCATCGATTGCGCGCGGCTGATGCGGGGAATGAACTCCATGGCGACCGCGTCGATCTTGGATTTCGCCAGGGCTTCGACAACACCGCGATCGCCGTACGGTTCGAGCAATGACGCAAAGCCGCTGCCCGATCGCATCGCACCAATCTCGGCCTCGGTTGGGCGGCGCACTTTGACGACGAGGTCCGCGCCGCCAATGCCGCCGTCAGTGCTGATCGTGGCGCCGGCTTGCTGATAGAGATCGTCCGGATAGCTTGCGCTCGCGCCAGCGCCGGTCTGGACCGCGACGCTGTGGCCGAGGGCCGTGATTTTCTTCACCGTCTCCGGCGTGGCCGCGACCCGCGTTTCGCCCGGCGCGGTTTCCTTCAGGACGGCGATCTTCACCGATCAGCCCATCATGCCGGTCAGCGCCGGCACGATCAGACCGCCGATGCCGAGCAGCACCCAGAGCGCAACTTGGGTGGCCCAATAGACGCCGGAGAGCTTGAATACCGAGCCGATCACGACGCCGATGAGTGCGAAGGCGACGAAGCCGGGCCACCAGCCGAGACCAATGGCGAAGGCCAGGGTCAGCAGCATGACCGACTGCGCGATCAAACCACAGGTCCAGACCGAGGCCATTAGGAAGCCGTGGAAGGTTTCCTTTTGATCCTGGATCTCCATCTGCCCGTGTGCGCCACTTTGCGCCATTCGCCGCTCTCCTGGGTAATCGGTGGGCGGGGTGTAAACCGCGTTGGCCGGGCGAACAAGCGGGCCGGGCGTCGCGCCCAGAGCCTCAGAACTGAACGGCGGGAACGCGGTCTGAGACCGGGTGGAAGGTGACGTCGCCGCCCTCGAACCGGGCGGCGGTCAGGGTGCCGGACGCGTAGGCGCCGGTATCGACGGCGATGCGGCGCTCGTCGGCATAAGGCCGGTCCACCGGCGTATGTCCGTGGACCACGCGGTGCGAGAAACGCCGCTTGCTGGCGATGAAGCGATCGCGCGCCCAGTAGAGGTCTTCGTCGGTCTGATCTTCCAACGTCCGCGCGGGATCGATGCCCGCATGGACGAAGGCGTAGTCGCCAAAGGCGATGAAGCGTTCGAGGCCATTGAGGAAATCGAGGTGAGCCTTGGGCACGGCGGCGCGGAGCGCCTCGCCCGCGGCCAGCCATTCCGCTTCATCGGCGCCCACCGGGTTGGGCGGCACGACGCCGTAGGACAGGAGCGTCTCCACGCCGCCCTGCATCATCCAAGCGCGGTTGGACGTCGGCGCGTCCATGAACGCCAACATGGTTTCTTCGTGGTTGCCTTTGAGGTAGCGGCGCTCGTAGCCGGTGGGACGGCCACTGAGCAGCAAGTCAATCACCCCGGCGCTGGCTGGGCCGCGATCGACGTAGTCGCCCAGAAAGATCACCACGGGCGGGCCTGCTTCGCGGGTGTCCTGCGCTGCGCGCGCTTCCAGCACGTCCATCATCTGGGCGAGTAAGTCGGCGCGGCCGTGGATGTCGCCGACGGCGTACCCTACCCGACCGTCAGGAAATCTGGCGGCGGGCGGCGACGAGCGCTCGAACATCCGCAGCAAGTTCATGGTCCCGGCTTAAGCGCCGCAGGGTCCGCTGGCAACGCGCTTCGCTCCCGCAGGGGCTGACACATTCTAACGCCCCGATCAGACGCCACTTTAACCAGCCCAGGGCTCGAAAACGCAGTTAAAATCGGCGCCGCGCGTGGCGTGTTCTTTGCTTCCAGAAAGCGATGGCGTAGAGGACTTCGCCTGGGAGGACGCCTGCCGATGACTTCGCCGATTTGGCACAACCGCCGCACTTTGCTCCGCTTGTTCGCGTTCGGCGCGGGCGTCAGCGTGCTCGGCGCATGCGGCACGACGGCCAGCGCCCCGGCGGGATCGACGATTTCCACAGACTATCGGCTCGGCGCCGGCGATCAGCTGCGCATCACTGTGTTCAACGAACCGGAACTCACCGGCCAATTCGTGGTCGGTTCGAGCGGCTCGATCGCATACCCCCTGGTCGGCAGCGTCAACGCGGCTGGCCGCACCGTGCCGGAATTCACCGAAGCGCTTCAAGCCGCGCTCTCGACCTATGTGCGCGCGCCCAGCGTCAGCGTGGAAGTGACCAATTACCGGCCATTTTTCATTCTTGGCGAAGTGCAGCGGCCGGGTACATATCCCTACTCCGCGAGCCTCACCGTTCTGAACGCTGTCGCGACGGCGGGTGGATTCACCTATCGGGCGAACCGCGGCCGCGTTTACATCCGTCACGCGAACGGGACCACAGAGAACGCGTTCGATATCACCGTCGCGACGCCCGTGCTGCCCGGCGATACCGTTCGGATTGGCGAGCGCCTGTTCTAAACGCCCACATCAAAAACGCTGCGGATTAGCCACATGAAGCGGCGCGGTTCGTGCATGAGCAGGTGCGGAGACGACATCGGCCAAGCGCGGGTGCTAGGCTGAAAGCCGCCTCCTGCCGGCACTTTCTTCGCCGGGAGCTCCCGCGGTCTGCACATGAACATGATGAACAAAGAGCCGCTTTCCAGCCCTTCTGGTTCACCCACGGGCGCATACGCGCCGCGCGGTTTGGCGGAGATGCTTGGCATCACGGCGCTCATGACAATGCTGCGACGGCGCATGGTGCTTGTGGCGATCGTCGGGTTCTCGGCGGCGCTGGCGACGCTGACGTTCACGCTGATCCGCACGCCAACCTTTTCCGCCACCTCTCTCATGATCCTGAGTCCGCGCCAAGCCGGCGACGCCGCCGTGGCGGGCGGGCTCAATTCATCGTCTCTGGTTAACTCCGAAATCGAATTGCTGCGCTCGCCCGCTCTGATGAACGAACTCGCCATCGCGCTGGGTTTGCAGGAAAGCAGCGGCGCAAGCATCGCGCCGAGTGCTGCGACGGCGGATTCACTGGCGAACGCGATCGCCATCGAGCAACGCGCCGACACTTATGTCATCGAGATCACCGCGAATTCGACGGATCCGAACCGCGCGGCGCTGATCGCCAACACCTACGCCGACGTTTACATCGCCAGCCAAATGAATGCGCACTTGGACGGGGCGCAGCAAGCGAACTCGTGGCTGTCGCGCCGATTGGCTGAATTGCGTGAGGACGTGCAAGAGAAGGAAAGCGCGGCGGAACAGTTTCGCGCCGAGTCCGGGTTGAACGTCGATCAGTCAGCGGGTCAACAGGCGTTCGGCAACCTGCAAGCACAGGTGGCTCAGGCGCAGGCCGATGTGCAAGAGGCCGAAGCGCGCAACCGACGCTTGCAAGAGCTTCGAGCCGCCAACGCACCGCTGGAAACCATTGCTGGCGCCTTCAATTCTGAAGCGCTGAATGCGCTGCGCACGCGCGACACCGACAACGCGCGCCGCCAAACCGACCTGGAATCGCGCTATTTGCCCAACCATCCGGCGGTGCAGACCGTTCGCGCCGAACGGCAGGACATCGACACTCAAATTCGCCGTGAGTTGCAGCGCATGTCCGCGAGCTTCGCAGACTCAGTGACTTCGGCACGCGCCCGGTTGCAATCCTTGCAGCATTCGCTGGGCTCAAGCGCAGGCGAGATTTCGTCATCTGCTTCGACGCCCAGCGCGCGACTGTCGGAGCTGGAACGCGAAGCCGCGGCGAGCCGCGAAGTCTATGACAGCTATCTTGAGCGCTATCAGGACGTGGCCGATCAGGGCCTCTCCAACGCGCGTTTGTTGTCCTACGCAGCTGTGCCGTCGGCCCCCTCTTCGCCGAACCTTCGCACCGCGTTGTTGATGACTTTGTTGATCGGTCTGGGGCTTGGGCTGGGCGCGGGAATGATCGCGGAATTGTCGGATCAGTCGGTGAAGAACGCCGAGGATATCGACAGCAAGGTGGGCTATCCCTCCGTCGCCTCGATCCCCACGATCTCGAAGCGCATGATGAGCCAGATGCCGCCGGCGGAACGCCATCCTTCCGGCTACCTCGTCGGCCGACCGATGTCGGCTTTCACAGAAGCGCTGCGCGTGCTGCGCACGGTGATTGTGTATTCGAAGCTCGATTTCTCGGTGAAGGTCGTCGCTATTACGTCGGCGCTTCCGGATGAAGGCAAGACCACGATCTCGATGTGCCTGGCGCGCGTCGCGGCGATGTCAGGCCAGCGCGTGATCGTAGTGGACTGCGATCTGCGCAAGCAATCGATCAACGACGTGATCGACATCGAAACCGATGTCGGCATTCTGCAAGTGCTCGCCGGCGAAGCGCCGTGGCGCTCGGCTATCATCCGTGACCCTAACTCCGATGCGCATGTGCTGCCGGTGGCGTCGTCGGGCTTCACCCCGCGTGACGTGTTCGGCTCCGACGCAATGGGCCGCCTCATCAGCGACCTGCGCGCCCACTACGAACTGGTAATCCTCGATTGCGCGCCGATCCTGGCGGTGGCGGAAACGCGCATCCTCGTTAGCCAAGCAGACACGACGCTGTTGGTCGCCCGCGCTGGACGCACGGCCGTGGGCGCGTTGCGATCGGCAGGCATGCAGACCGAAGCGGCGGGCGGCAAGGTGCTGGGCGTGGCGCTCAACTACGTGCTGCCGCGCTGGCAGTCCTACGCGGACTCGCTCTACCTCGACCAATCGAAGTCGTACTACAGCGTCTCTTGATCTATTGGACTGGGCTGCGGCGGCGCACCACAACCGCCTGCCCGCCTTCGCGCTTCGGCAGCTTCATCCCCGGCCGCCAGAGCTCGCCGCGATTGCGCAGCGAACGCAGTGTGTCCCACATGATCAACAGCTCCATCGTGAACGACCACGACATCGCGTAGATCTTGTACTGGCCGGCTTCTTCTTCGGCGTCATCGGCAATGGCGCTGAGACCGATCACGCCAGGACGCGCACTCAAATAGTAGCGCTTCGCTGTCTTCAGCGGCTCAACTTGTGCGCGAGAGAGCGGCGATGGGCCCACCAGAGCCATGTCGCCCTTCAGCACGTTGAACATTTGCGGCAGGCGCTCAAGTGCCCGGCGCCATTTGGCTTGGCGGCCTTCGGCGTGCACTGCGATCTCAGTCAAATCGTTGGCGGGTTCGCCGCCCCCCTCAGTCCGGTGCAACTGCTCGATCTTCGCCATCGGCGGCTTCATCCGCAGACGCCAGCATTGGAACGGGCGCCCGCCGTAGCCAATGCGCTCGAACGATTGAAAAACCGAGGCTTTATGGCTGACCTTGGCCACGCCTGCTGCGCAGAGCAGAACTGGTAGCCAGATGGGCGCGCTCAACACAGTCAGCGTCAGATCAACCGCACGTTTTCCCCCGCCGCCGATCATAGCCCCGCACAAGACAACAGGCGCGCTCTGCAAATCGCGCCGCAGCGCGGCTTCGAATGCGTCGCAATCCGTTGAATTCTGGGCGTTCGGTTGGTCCCCCGCATTATGCGGGAATTGGATCAGCATGGCAGTTTCTCGGCCTTGATCGGTGGTAAGATTAGGAAAGTCACCGCAAAGCGCAACGCCCCCACAGCCCGCGCCCGATGTTTATTTTAACCTATTCCTAAATAGCGGACAGGAGTGCGCTTGGCGCGGGAAAACCGATTGCGGCGCACACCAATCATGTGAATAAGCGTAGCTCGCTCCGAGCGCAGATTCAGGGCTGGGGAACTCCTGATTTCCGCCGCAGTTGGAGAACAACGGACTTCGCGCGGGACACGCGAAGTCGCGGCGGAGAGGTATTGGCGGAGTGACTGCAGCGCCTTTGGTTGAACGTGCCAGACGCCCCGCGACGCGGACGCGTCAGCCGCGCGCGCGCCGCAAGCCGTCACGCTCGCTGGCGCTATCGCGCCTGCGCCGGTCGCTTGCGCGCCAATGGTGGATCGCGCTTCTCGCTGCATCCGTGGTTGTGGCGGCTGGCGTCATCTACGACGCGCTGGGCGGCGTGCGTCCGCTCGCTTCGGCGCTGTTTTGGCTGCCGTTCGGGCTCACTGCAGGGTTGACGCTGGCGCTCGTGCGCGAGATTGGCCGCAACACGATCACGTCGGTGTCAAGCCTCGGCAAGCATCGCAATTACGCCGTGGTCGGCGCGGCGCCGGAGCTGACAGCAAAGGCATTGCGCCAGTTGCCGCCGGATCGGCGCACGGCGATTGGTTGCCTTGCCTTCCAGCCCGCGTCATCTTTCTCGACAGCGTTTCGCGATTTGCAGCATGCGCTCGCCAACAGCAGCGTTGTGTCGTTCGTGGCCGCGCTGCCCGCTGAAGGCGCAACTACGGCCGCCGTGTGCGCCGCGGTGAGCGCTACGCAACAAGGCCGCAAAACCATCGTCGTCGATTGCGACACTCGCCGCCGTACGCTTTCGCGTTATCTCGAGAGCGAAGCGGAAGTCGGCACTTTGGAAGCCAGTCAGCGCCCCGCCGGGTGGCAAAGTTTCGTGCATGAAGAGCCAGAGACCGGCCTTCATTATTTGCCGGCGGCGCGCGGACCGAACCCTTGGCGCACACTTGCGGACTCTCCCGGCTTCCCGGCGCTGATCGACGAACTGCGCACAGCTTATGATCTCGTCGTGCTGGATTGCCCGCCTGCTTTGGGCAGCGCCGACGGACCAATCGTCGCCAGCATGGCCGATCAGTGCGTGGTCGTGGCCTCGTGGGACCGCACGCCGATCAGCGCGTTGCGCAACGCCATGCGCCTGCTGCAACGCGCGGAAATCACCACTGGCGTCTATGTCAATCGCGTTCCGCCCGAGTATCGCTTCGGTCGTTTGCGGGGCGACTAGCACCCATCGCGGTCGCCGCCATGCCGTCTGGCGCAAGCGCGCCGCCAATAGCGATGGCCAGTTGCGGGAAGACCGGCGCGAGATTGCCCTGAAACGCCTCGTCATGCGCCCACTTCGGTGTTGCGTTGCGCGCTGTAACGCGAACGCGCCCGCGCTTGGGCTTGTGACGGATGAGCGCCTGAATGAACGGCGCCACCGCCCCGCCGCCGACGGCAACCGCATCGATCTCCGAACGTTTACGCGCAACAGCGTCGTCACGAACGATGTCTAGGCTTTCGTCATAAGCCTTGCTGAGCGCGCGCAAGAAGTCGCGAAAATCCGTGTCGCGCTCGATGTCATTCATGATGATGGTCAGCGCGCGGCTATCGTATCGCAACACGGCGCGGCCATCCGCGAACAGGCTTTCCTTGATATCGCGCATCTGGCGCATCAGCAGCGCCCAAAGCTGCGTTTGCATGGCGGGCCCGCGCGCCCACGGCGCCAACGCCAGCGCGCGGTTTGCGATGATCGTGTCCATAAAATCGCCGGCCTGCTTCAGCGTCACGCGGGCGGTGTCGAGTTCTGTGACGCGCGCGCCTTGGCGCGCTAGCGCGGCGATATCGGTTGTGCCCGCGCCCATATCGACAACGATCAGGTGCGCGGCACTGTCATGCAAGCCAACCGAAAGGTACGAGGCCGCGGCCGTCGCCTCGAAGATAAGATCCATATCGAACGGCTGAGCGCTCGCGGTCGCTTTCGGCAGCGCGTCAGTGACGAACGAAAGGGCCACGCCATTGCTCTGCATCAGCCGACGGCCGGCCGCGAGCCGAAAGGCCTCCGCTTCGCCGAAGAGCCGCAGGATGGATTCGTGCGAACCTGCGCTATCGCCCGCGCGCCACGCCGGCGCGGCATAACGCCAACGTACCGTGGCGCCATCAAGCACCGGATCGGCGCGAACCGCGCGGTCAACCGCGGCGAGCAGATAGGCGAGGTAAAGCACGATGAGGTCGCGCATCTGGAAGACGCGGTGCGGGTCGATAGAGGTCGCCGCGTTGGTGTTCAGCGCGCGATCGAGATCGGACACACTGAGAAGCGTCTTGAATGAGCGCAGCACGACGCGCTTTTTGTCATTGAGTTCAGCCGCGCGTGCGATCGCGGCGCGCCCAAACAGAAGGCGATCGTCATCGACGAAAACGGCGCTATCGAGCAAAAAAGCGTTCGCGTGCGGATCGTGGCCGCTCAACATGAGCGGCCGCACCAAAGCCGGATCGAAGCGCGACCATGCGCCGGCAGGTGCGGCGGCCGCCTTGGAGAAGGCGGTGCCGAAATCCACGCAGATGGTCCAGTCGCTCATGTCCGCGTTTTCCGCCGCGCCTTGGCTCGTATGGCGCCCACGCGCGGCTTGACCAGCACCTGGCCTCCGCGCGCGACGCCACGCGCCTGAATACGCACGGTCTTCGGCTTTTTGGCGACAATCTGGCGGAGGTCGTGAACAGCGGCATCGTAGGGCTCGCGCGCATCGAGCGCGCCGATGCGGGTTAGCCCCCTCTTGCGTGCGGCGCGCGACAGCGATTGCGCTAGCACAGCAAGCGCGTCCGCGCGTTGGGCGCTATCCGCGGAGATGAGTTCGTCCAGATCTGCAAGCGCCTCCGCAAGCGCGACATCGGCTTCCGCCCATGCCGCTTCCGCCAGGGCAGTCGCCATGGCCGTTGCACGCTTGCGGGCGGCGTCTTGCTTTGGCGCCGCCCGCTTGATCCTTTTGGTCTTGGATTTCTTCGCCGCGGGCATCTATCTATCCAGCGGTCGAACTTAGCCTATCCGCAGCGCGCGCCTAGAGGCGCAGGCTGAGGCCCAGCGAGAACCGGTTGGCCTCGTAATCGCGGCCCGCGAGCGCGCCATCCGATTGCGATTCATCGTAATTGTACCGGGCGCGAAGGGCGACGCGGCGATTGAGCAGATAGTCGGCGCCGACTTCATAGGCGCGAACCTCATCGCTGCGATCGACCGCATCGTAATCGCGTTCACCGAAGCGGGCGGCGGCCGTGAGGATGATGTTGCGGCGGAGCTCGTGATCGATGCGGGCGCCGTACTCAGTGCTGATGAACGGCAAACCGGCAGTGACGCTGATCTGATCGTCTGCGTCTTGACGCGCCGTGAAGGTGAGCGTCGTGAGCTGGGTGACGTACCATTCGAGGCTGCCGGCGATGGCGACGCCATCGAAGGTGCCGACCGTCGGATCGTCGTAGTCGCGTTCGAATTGGCCAACGGCAATTTCGCCGCGCATCAGGTCGGTATTCAAGGTGACGCCGGCCAGGATCGATTGGCCTTCAGAGTTCAGGTTCGGCGTGTTGTCGTAGTCGCGCTCATCGGTTTCGGCGCGGAGCAACAGGCCAATACGAGGGCTCAATTCCGCTTCGAGGCGGCCGCGCAGGCCGGTCTCTTCGTTGTCGCGGAAGTTTTGGGTGTTGTTGTAATCGTACTCGTCCTGCACCGCGTCGAGGCTGACGCGCATGCGCGAGAAACGATGAGTGACGCCGGCGGAGAGCGTGTTGCGATCATACTCGACCGGCTCGCCGATCAGCGGCGAGTCAGGATCGGTGCGCGGCGTGGTTTCGTGGCTGGCGCGAGCGGAACCGTTGATCGCGGTAGAGTCGCCGACATCGACGCGACCGGCGGCTCGCAAATACCAATCGTCGGAATCTTCGTTCGAGAAATCTTCGTGCATGCGCCATTCGGCCCCGCCACCGACCTGCACCATGTGGCGCGACCAGTTCGAAGTCAGTCGCGCGTTCGGCGCGACCGTGTAGATCATGTCGTCGACTTCGGCTGGCGTGCCGGATTCGGCGGCGAACAGGTTGTCGGTGCTGGCGATGCCGAAATCGATGGCGCCGTTCAGGTCGAAACCGCCGAGGTGAACGCCGAGCGGCCGATACTCTTCACGGTCACGATCACGAACCGAGACGCTGGCCTGCTGATCGTTCTCCGAGGGCAGTTGCTGCGCCATAGCGTGAGTGGGCAGCAAAGCGATAAGCGATGCCGCGAAAAGCGACACGAACGGATAAATGCGCACGTTTAAGCCCCCGCCAAAGGATGAGCCCGAACCCCGCGAAGTGGCCGGATTGGAGCGCAGATTTCCGCTTCCGTGGCTCAAATCGCAACAAGATGCCCCCGGGGCGGGAAATGCCGGTCCAACAAGATTAACGGGGCGTTTTGACGGGGTCATGAAAGGCGCACTCCAAACGGCTTGACCGATGGAAAATGCCGCAAGCAAGTTAACCGAATGAAACCAGAGAATTGCAGAATTTCGATCGAAAACTCGAACAGTCGAGTCCGTTGTTCGTACTTACGCGGGCGTCAAGCGCCGTAGTGGCTTTTGTACCACGCGACGAACTTCGGCACGCCTTCGCTGATCGGCGTGCGCGGCTCGTAGCCGAGGGCAGCTTGCGTGGCGTCGATGTCGGCGTAGGTAACCGGCACGTCCCCAGGCTGCATTGGCTCGAAGTTGATCTCGGCTTTGCTGCCCATCGCGCCTTCAATAGCGGCAATAAAGTCCATCAGCCGTTCGGAGCGTTGGTTGCCCAAATTGTACACGACGTGCGGCGGCTCGCCCGTGGCTGGGCGATCGAGCGCGCGGAGAACGCCGTCGACGATGTCGTCGATATAAGTGAAGTCGCGCGCCATCTCGCCATTGTTGAAGACGCGGATCGGCTCGCCCTTGCTGATGGCGCTGGCGAACAGCATGGGCGCCATGTCGGGCCGGCCCCACGGGCCGTAGACGGTGAAGAAGCGCAAGCCAGTCTGCGGAATGCCGTAGAGGTGGGCGTAGGTGTAGCTGATCAGTTCGTCGGCGCGCTTGGTGGCGGCGTAGAGCGAGATCGGCTTTTCGACGCGCTGGTCGATCGAGAACGGCATCTCGGTGTTGGCGCCGTAAACGGACGATGAGCTGGCGTACACGAAATGCTTCAAACCTTTGAGGCGGCGCGCCGCCTCCAGCATCACCACCTGCCCCATCACGTTGGCCTGGATGTAGACATAGGGGTTCTCGCGCGAGTAGCGGACGCCGGCTTGGGCGGCGAGATGGACGATGCCGGTGGTGTCGGAATTGTCGTCGATGACGGCGAAGATCGCGTCGCGGTCTGAAATGTCGGCCTTTGCGAAGCTGAAGTTCGGATTCTTTTGCAGCAGCGCGAGGCGCGCCTCTTTCAGACTGACGTCGTAGTAATCGTTCAGGTTGTCGATGCCGACGACGCGTTCACCGCGCGCGAGCAAAGCTTGCGCGACGTGGAAGCCAATGAAGCCAGCGGCGCCTGTAACGATGACCGTCACGCCGTCTCCTTAGCCTGAGCCGGCTTCTTATTGTAGGCGCGATAGACCATTTCCGACGGCGGACCGACGAGAAATTTCTCCGGGCCGTCGCTCAGCGCGCGGGCGTAGACCTCCATCGCGCCATCGAAGGCTTCGATGGTTTGATCGATGTCGGCGTCCTTGTGGGCGTAGGAGACCACGATCGACGGGGCGATAACCCCGCGCTTGATCAGCTCTTGGAGCAGGATGCAGCGATAGTCCTGGCTCGGCTTCTTGTCGGGGTCGGTCGTGCCGAACACAGCGTTCGACGGCATGCCCATGACGCTGATGTGGTCCTGTACGCCGTTGGCGCGGGCGGCTTGCTCGATGCCCGTCATCAGGCGTTTGCCGGCGCGGATCATGTGTTCGATCACGGGTTCGTTCTTATAGACATCCATCGTCGCCATCATGGCGGCGAGGCCGTGGGTTTCGCCGCCGTGCGTGGTGGACATGAGGAAGACGCGCGGCTTGTCCCATTGTTCGAGATCGCCGAGGCGCATGTATTCGCGTTTTCCCGCAAGCGCCGACACCGAGAAGCCGTTGGCGATCGCCTTGCCCCAGGTCGAGAGATCGGGATCGATGTCATACATGTGCTGCGCGCCGTACTTGTGCAGCCGGAAGCCGGAGATCATCTCGTCCAGAATGAAAAGCGCGCCGTCTTCGTGCGCGAGACGCTTCAGCTCATGGAGGAAGTTGTCCTTCGGGTCGTTGCCGCGGGTCGGCTCAAGGATGAAGCCAGCGATCTGCTTGGGATACTTCGTCAGCAACGCTTTGACGCTCTCGATGTCGTTGTATTTGAACTTCACCGTGAGCTCGGTGACGGCTTGCGGTACGCCGCCATTGATCGGCGTGGTGCCGATGAACCAATCGTCGACCGCGAAGAACGGGTGATCACCGCAGATCGCGATGATGTCGCGGCCGGTGTAAGCGCGGGCAATCTTCACCGCGCCTGAGGTGGCGTCGGAGCCGTCCTTGGAGAACTTTACCATCTCGGCGTTCGGGATCATGGAGAGGAATTTCTCGGCCGCCGCGACTTCGATCGCGGCGGGACGCGTGAAGTTCACGCCGTTTTCAATCTCAGCGCGCACAGCGGCGAGCACCGGCTCGTAGGCGTGGCCCAGCGTGACGGCGCGGTTGCCCATGCCGTACTCGATGTATTCGTTGCCGTCGGCGTCCCATGCGCGGCAGCCTTTCCCGCGCACAATGTGGCCAGGCGCCAGCAGCGGATACTGATCATCACCCTTGGCGTAGGTGTGCGCGCCACCGGGAATGAGGCGCTGACCCTTCGCGCGCAACACGTTGGATTTTTCAAAGCCGCGATGGGCCATCGTCGTCGTCCTATTTCAGTAGAAGCTTGCGCGCGTAGAAGGCTTCCGCATAGCGCGCTCGGCACTCGATGCCGCGCAGGCGCGCGAGACCGCGGAAGGTCTCATCGTCGAACCAAGCTTTGGAGCGCTGGGTGCCAAAGTGCTTGTGCAGCAGCGCGATCTTGCGCGCGAGCACGTCATCGCTCAGCGGCACGTAAACGTTGGGTTGACCGAGATCGCCGTCCCACTTGGGAATTTCGTATTCGAGGATCAAATGATCGCGGAACGTATTCCAGGCCAGCTCGCAGACCATGCGGTGATCTTGGTGCGCGTCGTTGCGCTGGTGGCAGAGCACAACGTCCGGCTTCTCGAGCCGCTTTAGCCCTTCCACCCAATCCTTCACCGCAGTGCGTTCAGCGGGAAAATAGCCGTCGCGGAAATCGCCGAGATGAATCTCCGCGTGCTTCGCGCCAGCGAGAAATTCCATCGCGCTGGCACGCGCCTCGTCAGCGCGCTCGCCGGGCGCAGAGAGCGCGCACCAATCGATCGACACTTCGGCGCCGGAAGCGATCCAGGACAGGATCGCACCACCCGCGCCGATTTCGATATCGTCGGAGTGCGCACCGAGCGCGAGCACGCGAAGCGGTTTGCCCGGCCGCGCGAGGTCGAGCGCCAGCATGCTATTCCGGCTTCTTGTTGGAGCCGTTGCCGTTGACCTTCCAGGGCATCTCGCCCTTCTCCATCATGTCTTCGAGCACCTGGCGGTCACGCAGCGTGTCCATTGAGCGCCAGAAGCCGGTGTGTTTATAGGCCATCAGCTTATTCTCTTTGATCAGCCGCGCGAATGGCTCGACCACGAGTTCTTCGCCGTCATTCATATAGTCGAAGATGGCCGGCTTCAGCAGGAAGAACCCGCCGTTGATCCAGATCTCCGAATTGTCCGAGGTGATGAACTCGTTGACGCGGCCATCCTCGCCGATGTTGGCAAGGTGGTACGTCACTGGCGGGTGCACCGCCACGAAGCACGCGATCTTGTCGCTCGCTTTGAACGTCGCGATCATGTCGTCGAGATTCACATTGGAAAGGCCGTCGCTGTAGTTGGCGAGGAACATCTCTTCGTTCTTGACGTGGTCGCGCACGGCCCAGAGCCGGCTGCCAATGTTGCGCCACACGCCGGTGTCGATCATCGCCACGCGCCAATCTTCTTCGCGCGGGCCCAGGAGCTCTATCTTCGAGCCTTCAACGATAACGTCGCCATAGGTCTGGGTTTTGTAGTTGAGGAAGAAATCCTTAACCGTGTTGGCCTTGTAGCCGAGGCAGAGCACGAAATCCTTGTGCCCATACTGGCTGTAGTAATTCATCACGTGCCAGAGGATCGGCTGATGGCCGATCGGGATCATCGGTTTTGGCACGCTTTCGGAATACTCGCGGATGCGAGTGCCCAGACCGCCGCAGAATAGGACGACTTTCATTGACCCTGCCCAATGGCTCGGAAGTTGCGCGCGAAACCCGGTTAAGGGTGCAACCTTCGTGCCGGTAGGACCTGTTACGCGCACCAAAATTTGGCGGCGTCAACGGCTTCGTCCATCAGGCGGAAAACACACGTCAGCAGGCGTTTAACTTGACAAAAACCCTGCTCTAACGGCATCTGAAAAATCCCGATAAAATTTGGAAGTCACCACCGGCGCGTCAGCGGCCGCGGACGCCATTGGTGCGGCCCGGAACGTGCTTTACGCGTTGGTGGAGCGGCCTCCGTCGCGATTTAGGAAAGCAGTCCATGCCCGTCATTCGTGAGTCATTGGTCCAGAAGCTCTACCAGCCGGGCATCGGCCAAGAGCTGTGGGACTTCGCCAACGGCATTTACCCAATCTGCCGCTCGATCTCCGGCAACGGCGTCCGCGAGACGCTCGGCCACATCCAATCCAAGATCGATCTGCAGGTTCACGAAGTGCCGTCAGGAAGCCAGGCGTTCGATTGGACCATCGCGCCCGAGTGGAATATCCGCGACGCCTGGATCAAAGATCCGCAAGGCAACAAGATCATCGACTTCAAGAAGCACAATTTGCACGTGCTCAACTATTCAGGCCCGATCAACGGCAAGTTCCAGCTGGCGGACCTCAAGAAGCACATCTTCACGATGCCGGATCAGCCGGACCTGATCCCCTACCGGACCAGCTACTACACCATCAACTGGGGCTTCTGCATGAGCCACGACCAGCTGATGAGCCTGCCGGACGGCGAGTACGAGGCGTTCATCGATTCAGACCACAACCCGAACGGCTCGCTGACCTACGGCGAATATTTCCTGCAGGGCGAGAGCGACGAAATCTTCCTGTTCTCGGCCCATTGCTGCCACCCCTCGCTCGCCAACGACAATTGCTCGGGCATGAGCGTCAACACCCACCTGGCGCGGGCGTTGAGCTCGCTGCAGGGCAAGACGCGCTACTCGTACCAGTTCATCTTCGCGCCGGGCACGATCGGCTCGATCACCTGGCTTTCGCGCAACGAAGAGAAGATCAAGCGCATCAAGAACGGCCTGATCCTGTCATGCGTCGGCGATCCCGGTGGCCCTACGTATAAGCGCAGCCAAGCCGGCGACGCGATCGTCGATCGCGCGGTCGAGAAAATCCTGCGTGACGAGGAAGCCAACCCGAACATCATCGACTTCTGGCCCTACGGCTACGACGAGCGCCAATACAACTCGCCGGCGTTCCGCCTGAATGTTGGCCTGCTGCTGCGCTCGCGCTTCGGCCTGTTCCCCGAGTATCACACCTCGGGCGACAACATGGATTTCATCAAGCCGGACGCACTCGAGAAGTCGTACAAAAACACGTTGCAGATCATCGACGTCCTCGAGAACGAGTACAAGACGGTGAACCTGGCGCCCCACGGCGAGCCGAACCTCGGCAAGCGCGGGCTCTACGGCGCCATCGGCGGCGACAAAAAAGCCTACGACGCCAACTTGCCGGTGTTCTGGATGCTGAACCAATCGGATGGCGAGCACTCGCTGCTCGACATCGCCCAACGCGCCAAGCTCCCCTACGAACGCATCCACGACGCGGCGAAGGTGCTGAGCGAAAACGGCCTGCTGGAAGTCAAAGGCTAAGGGGCCAAACGGCGGGGGAAACGAAGGCCGCGGCGCTGGATGGCGTCGCGGCCTTTTTTTGTTTTTGCGCGCCGGCAACTGGCGGCAATTGCAATGTTTCCGCTTCGGAGGCTTAGTCTCCGGCGGACGTCCCAACCAAATGAAACGTAGATTTCATCGAGGACGTGACTCGGGAGGAAGATATGTCTGACACGTTCGACTTCATCGTCGTCGGCGGCGGTTCAGCGGGTGCGGTGATCGCGTCGCGCTTGAGCGAGGATCCAAGCTGCCGCGTCGCGTTGCTCGAAGCCGGTGATCGCCCACCTCCTGCGGAAGCCATGCCTGCCGCGTGCGCGAGTATGCAGCTCAATCCCGAGACCGATTGGATGTACACCGCCGACGCCGGCAAGGCCGGGCGCGGCCTGCATAACAAGCGCATGCCCGTGCCGCGCGGCAAAATGCTCGGCGGCTCCTCCGGCATCAATTACATGGTCTACGTCCGCGGCCATCCCGGCGACTTCGACAATTGGGCTGCGCGCGGCGCCGAGGGATGGGGCTACGCCGACGTGCTCCCCTATTTCCGCAAAATCGAGACTTTCAACGCGAGCAACGAGATCACCGTCGATCGCGATGCGCACGGCGAAGCCGGTCCAATAAGCGTCGGCGTGCGTTCACCCGTCATTCCCGCCTCACGCGCCTTCGTCGAAGCCGCCGGCAAAGTCGGCATTCCGCGCGGCGACTATAACGGCCGCGATCGCGGCGGAGCTGCCGGGGTCGCTTCACTTGTCCAGACCAACACCTGCAAGGGCGTGCGCTGCGGGACCTATCGCGGCTTTCTTGAAGGCGAAGCCGAGCAACGGTCTAACCTCACGACCATCACCAAGGCACACGCTACACGTATCCTGCTGGACGGCGCGAACGGTGATCTCAAGGCCGTCGGAGTCGAGTACCGAGACGCCAACGGCGAAACCCGCGCCGTGCGTGCCAAACGCGATGTAATCTTGAGCGCTGGCGCTGTCGGCTCGCCGCATCTCCTATTGTTGTCCGGCATCGGGCCACGGCGCGAACTGGAAGCTGTCGACGTCGAGTGCCGCCACGACCTGCCAGCCGTCGGCAAACATCTGAAGGATCACATACACACCGCCCTCGCCTTCCACGCGCCGGGTCACGGCCTCACCATGGCCGATGTTGGCGTCTCCGCTGGGCCTGATGCGTTACGCGCGCCCGCCGGACCTTTGCCAGCCGATCCAGCCGACGACGCCAAACTCTCACCGGAACTCGCCGTGCTCAAAGCCGAGTCCGAACGGCGGATCGCGGAATGGATGGAGACGGGTTCAAGCCTCATCTCCTCATCGCTCTACGATGGCATCGCGTTCTTCTCGACCGGCCTCGGCGACGCACATAGCCACGATGGCCAAATTGGCTTCTTGCCCGTCGGCTTCGACCGGGCTTTCTTCGAGGGTCCGTTAAACGTCGATACCGCGCGCTATTTCGGCGAAGGCGCGCCCCATCTCGCAGTCGATCGCGAGAATATGATTATCCTCGCCAATCCGGTGCTGCCGCACAGCGAAGGCGAAATCGTTCTCGAAAGCGCAGATCCGATGCAAGCGCCATCGATTCTGATGAATTACTTCGGCGATCCCTACGATCTCAAGGTAATGGTCGCGGTGATACGCAAGGCGCTCGCAATCGCTGACAATTGGCCGGGTTCGACCAAGCCCGTTTGGCAAGTGCCGCCCGAACTCGCGAAGAAACACGGTTACAAGCCTGGCGACACGCCCAGCGATGCGCTCTTGGAGAACATTGCGTTGCACTTCTGCACGACGGTGTATCACCTCACCTGCACGTGCCGCATCGGTGATGTCGTCGATCCACGACTACGGGTGTTCGGTGTTAAGAATCTCCGCGTCGCCGACGCCAGCATCATGCCCGAGATCGTTAGCGGCAACACCAACGCGGCCTCGATCATGATCGGTGAGAAAGCCGCCGAAATGATCGCGCGCGATCATGGCGTGAAGCTGGCTCAGTTCGTGGGCGCCGCTTAGGGGGCATCGTAAGTCGTGCGCGCCAACAAATGTCTCGACCAAGCCTTTGTCATTCCGAACGCGCGTCGGCGCAGTCCGGCACCCGCGTAAAAAGGATGCAGCGGTCGCTCCTACAGCCCGGCCAATGCTTCGCATCGTCCCGCAATGACGGCGCAGATTGAGCGCGCGGCTCCGCCCCGCACTCAACACGTCTTCAAAAAATGGGAGGATAGATGCGCCCGTATCCATGCCTCGCTCAGCCTAACCCACTGAAAAATCGCATACGGGACAAAACCAATCCGACCGACTTGCAGCGCGCTTAAACTGACCGCGTGCCGCAAGCCCAACCCATCATCACAACAGTCCGCGTCGAGGCGTTCATCGCCTCAGCGTTTCGTCTGTTGTTCTGGCTGATTGGCGTTGTGCTGCGGCGCGCGCCTTCAGACCCGCCTGCGCGGCTGAAGCGCCTGTTGAGTTTCGCCGAATGCACGGTCGAATACGTCCTCTTTCTGAAGGCCGTGGCGCTCCACGGGCCGCCGCCTCAACGCAAGACCCACCCGCGTTTCGCCGCGACAGGTTTTCGCCGCGTTCAAAGCCGCCGATCGCGGCTCTTCTTCCGCGGGGCCAAAATCCGCGCCCGTCGCGCTAGCGCTCTCGTCCGCGTCCTGGCGCTGATCGACGCACTGACGCGCCCGCAACGCGCGGTGGCCTACTTTCTCAAACAGATTTGCAATGGGCTGACGCTCGCCCACCTCGTGGCCGTCGCCCCACCCGCGCACGCGCTCGCCGCTTCCGTGATTGCCACAGCCGATGACGCTGAACTGGACACGTCCTGATCAGCGGATCGCACAGCCGACGTGCTTCACACGCAATCGCAAGATTGCGTGGTGCACGCGCTTGCCGTTGGCTGCTTAGAATCGCACCGGCATCGAGCTTGGCTTTACACCGCTCTTTTCCGGCGCAACGAAATCCGGCCAGGCTTTGTCTTTGTCCGACATTTCGCTAACCGGCAGCGGCCATTTCAGGCCGAAGGCCGGATCATCGTGGCGATAGCCGCCGTTTGAATCTGGCACATACATCGCCGAGCAGAGATAGCTCACCTGCGTGTCATCCACGAGCGTCTGGTAGCCGTGGGCGAAGCCACGCGGGACGTAGAGTTGGCGGCCGTTCTCGAAAGAGAGGTCGAAGCCCTCCCATTTGAGATACGTGCTCGAGTGCGGGCGCATGTCGACGATGATGTCATGCACCGCGCCCTGCAGCGCGCGGACGACTTTCACTTCGTAGTGCGGATCGACTTGGAAGTGCATACCGCGAACGGTGCCCTTCGTCTTCGAGTAGCCCGTATTGTGCTGCGGGTAGCTGACCTCGAGGTTGTTCTCGGCGAATTCCTTCATGCAGAAGGACCGCGCGAACCAACCGCGATTGTCCCCGAAGGGCGTCATCTCGATCAAGGCGACGTCCTGCAGACTGGTCTTGTGAAACTTCATTGGGCGGCAACCGCATCCGAGGTTTCACGCAGCTCGTTGTTGAGCACGTTGTCGGCCAGCAGCTTTTTGATGTGGGCGATACGGTTATAGCGCGTCCCTTCGAATTCCTCGACCGTGACGCCGCTCTTCATATAGGCGGCGTAGAGTTGCTCGGCGCCCTTCACGGCATCCCATTGCGGCTGGAAGCCCGGCAGCACCTTCTTGATCTTCTCGAAGCTCACGCGATACGAGCGCGGGTCCGGGCCGGCTTCGCTGGTGAGTTCGATCGTGGTGTTCGGGACGATGTCGCGCACGATCTCGGCGATCTGGCGGACGGTGTAGTTGTGCGCCGTTTGGCCGACGTTGAAGGCTTCGCCACGGACCACGTCAGCGTCGGCTTCGAGCGCCGCGATGAAGGCGCGCGAGATGTCCTCGATGTGAACGATTGGGCGGATCGGCGTGCCGTCCGACTTCAAGAGGATGACGCCCTTGGTCATGCCCCAGGCGACGAGGTTGTTCAGCACGATGTCAAAGCGCTGACGCGGCGATACGCCGTAGGCCGTGGCCGGGCGGATGAACACCGGGCAGAACTTCTCGTCCGCCATCGGCTTCACGTCGCGCTCAACCAGGACTTTGGATTCGCCGTAGGCCGAGACCGGCGCGAGCTTGCCGGTTTCGTCGATCATCTCGTCACCTTCGGTCTTGCCGTAGTTCGAGCAGGACGAGGCGAAGATGAATTTCGGCACGCCGGCCTTCTTGGCGAGCTCAGCGATTTTGACCGACGCCTTGTGGTTCACGTCGTAGGTCAGGGTCGGGTTGAGGTTCGACAGCGGGTCGTTCGAGAGCGCGGCGAGGTGGATGATGGCGTCGAAGCCTTCGACATCTTCCAGGCGCACATCGCGAGTGTCGCGGATGATGGTCGGGATGTCGACGATCTCGCCGCCATCCGAGAACGTGCAGCGCGAGTAGAGATCCACGTCCAGGCCAACGACTTCGTGCCCAGCCTTTTGCAGCATGGGCGTCATCACCGTGCCGATATAGCCGCGGGACCCCGTCAACAGCACCTTCATGGACCTACTCGCCTCTTTCTTGGGCCCATTGCGCCTGACGCACGATGGGCGGCCTCTATTCTACGTCGCGTACGCCCCCTGACCCAAGGCCGGACACGCACACGTCTTATGTTTTTGCATGCAAGAAGCGCCGCTCGCGCCGTTCGCTAAAACCGTCTCAGAGCGCGGCGGGATCGTATTTGGTGAGGATCGCGGCAGTGCGGCCGAGGATTTCGATTTCTCGGCTCCACGACCAGGCCTGGACGTACTCGGCGTCAAAGCCGGTGCGCGTGCTGATCTTCTCTTCGGTCTCCGTGGGTCCACGGCTACCGTTGACTTGGGCAAGGCCCGTCACGCCTGGGCGAGCGCGGAAGCGGATCGGGTAGCGGTCATCTACCTTCTCGAACTTGATGTCGTGCTCGAGCGCGTGCGGACGCGGGCCGATGATCGACATGTCGCCGAGCAGCACATTGATCAGTTGCGGCAGCTCATCGAGGCTGGTGCGGCGCAGGAAGCCGCCGATCCGCGTGAAGCGCGCATCCCCGGAGCGCGCTTGAACCACGCCGCGATTTTCCGTCACCGTCATGGTGCGGAACTTCCAGATCATGAAGGTCTTGCCGCGATAACCACCGCGCTCTTGCTTGAAGATCGCAGCGCCCGCGCTATCGAGCCGGACGATCAGCGCGATCAACAGCAATAGGGGCGCAAACAGGACTAGCGCGGAAGCTGACACCGCGATGTCGAATGCCCGCTTAGACCAACCGCCGACCGGCGGTTCGTCGCCGGGACGCGACGGCGTCCAGAAATGGATGATCTCGACGCGGGGATGCGCTTCGTTTGACACGGGCGGCGTATTTGCAAAACGCGGGCCTTGAGGACGCGGGTTCGCCGACTCCGCGCGCGAATCCGCCCTATCAGCGTGCGCGCCGCCCGGCTTAGCGTTTTCTCTCATGACGGTCCCCACTGCCCAACGCGCCTCCTTCTGTGGCGCGCCTCGCAGCGGGATCATTAAGTCGCGCTAAGTCGCGTATTGCAATAGCTCAGTCGCGTCTCGGATATGAAAATTTTTCGCGCTCGCTTTGCAGGCGAAGATTGCGCGATTTCGAGGCGCTAGATGAACGGTAGTTGAACGAATTCGGGAACACGCGCGCGTGCGATTTATCCACAAATGACGCTTATTTCGCGCAGTTCGGGATCAGCTCTCGCTGAAGTCGTACGCAGGGTACGTGTAATAGCCCGGCACGCGGCGATCGACGCAATTGAGCGCGACGCCGCGCACATTAGCGCCGGCGCTTTGCAGCTGTTGCAGCGCCGAACGAACCGCGCGGATCGGCGTCTTCTGCCACCGGGCGACGACGACAGCGCAATCCGCTTTCGCGACCACGACACGCGTCTCGGCGACGGCCAGGACCGGCGCGCAATCCAGAACGATCAGGTCGTAAGAGTTGCGCAGTTCCGCCAGGAGCCGGCTCATGTCCTCGGCGCCGAAAATGTCTTTCGGCGTGAAGCCCGCCTCCGACAGCGGAAGCACGTGCATGCCGCTCAGCTCGTCGGCGTAGATTGCCTGACGCCAGCTCGCCTCGCCCGCCAGCACTTGCAGCAGGCCGGTTGTTGGCTCAATGCCCAAGACATCCTTCACCGAACGGCGGCGCAAATCGCAGTCAATGAGCAACACGCGCTGGCCCGAAAGGGCGGAGACCCGCGACAGGCAAAGAGAAACCGTGGTCTTGCCTTCGTCCGGCACGGCCGAAGTGATCGCTACAATCTGGGTCTTGGGCTGGCCGGCGGCAAAGATGATTGTGGTCCGCAGGACGCGATAGGATTCTGTAAAGGCCGATACTTGGCGCTCCAGCAAATAGCCGACCGGATGCTGTGAGGCCGGCGGCACCTGGCGCAGATCGGTGCGGCGCAGTTTCGGCACCGTCGCCAATGCGGGCACGCCGAGCTTGCGCTCAACTTCGTCGGCGTCGCCGAAGCCTTCATCCAGCGCTTCGGCAAGAAAGCCGGCGGCAAGGCCGAGGCCGGCGCCGAGCACGATCGAGAGCACGAAGGCGATGGAAAGGCGCGGCGAGCTCGGTTCCGTCGGCACGGTCGCGGCGGAAACCAACTGCGCCGGCATCGTGCGCATCGTGCCTTGGTCGGCGATCTCGTGAAAACGGGTCAAGAAGGATTCATAGACGGTGCGGGATGCTGCGGCTTCTCGCTCATACTCGCGCAGACGAACCAATTGCTCGTTGTTGCCGACCATCTCCCCGCGCATCAGGTCCATGTTGGCCTCAAGCGCGTTGACACGCGCCCGAGCAACTTCGACTTCGGTGCGCAGGCCCGACGAAATCCGCGCGATTTCAGCATTGATCTGATTGCGGATGTCCGTGCGCTCGGCGCGAACGTTCTGCACCGACGGGTGAGCCTCGCCGTAGCGGCTCTCGTAGTCGGCTTGACGGCGGGCGATTTGAGCTTCTTGAGCGCGGAGCTGGCTGATCACCGACGAATTCAGCACGCCGGCGATCGCGTCGGCGGAACCGCCAACGCTGATGGTCGCCTGAAGCTGCTGCAGACGCGCTTCGCGTTCCGCTAGGTCTGCGCGGGCCTGGGTCAGGTTGCCTTGCAGGTCCGCGGTTTGCTGCTCGCTCAGCAAACCGCCTTGAGCGCTCAGGAGGCCGGTCTGCGCGCGGTAACGTTCGACGATGGCTTCCTTTTCCTGGACGTCGTCACGCAGTTCACGGACGCGGGTGGAAAGCCAAGAATTGGCGCGGTTGGCGCTGTCGAGCCGCGCTTCCATTTGATATTGCTGGAATAGGTCGACCAAACGGTTGGCCATCTGCGCCGCCCGCTCGGGGTTGGTCGATGTCGCCGAGACCTCAGCCGCGTAAGTCAGGCCACGACGATTGACCGAAATCGAATTCGCGACAGCGACGATGACGTTCTGACGGAGCTGTTCGCGGGTGGCGGCTTCCTGCGGCGTTTCCGCGGCCGGCGGCACGACGGGTCCAGCGACGGGCGCCTGGTCCGGCGGCAACATCACGTTCCACTCAGGGTCGTTCACCAGGTTCAGCGCATCGACGAGACGCCCGGCGAGTTCGCGCGAGCGCAGCACTTCGAGCTGGGAGTCCACAACTTGCGCGGGGGCCATCTGCTGGCCGCCGACCATCTGATCGGGCGCGAGCACTTGGTCTTGGCCGGCGTTGATCATGACCAGCGCGGTCGCGGTATATTGCGAGCGCTGAAACAGGAACGACGTGAAGCAGAGAATGAAAACGAGCAGACCGACGGCGGCGATCAAAATCCACCGACGCACCAAAAAGGCGAAAATCCACTTGAGGCTGAACGTTCCGAGTTCGCCGCCCTCTTCGGACGGCGTGTATTGGTCATCCGTCCGCGGGCGAATGGCGATGACGTTCATTCTGAAGTCCTTGGTCGCCCTTGGTGTAAACGGGCGCTCGCGCGTTTCAAGCAATTACACGGCCAGCGCGCGGACATTTAGCATGTCCTGTTTTGACGCACATAAGCGCGCGTTCCGTCGCACGACAGATCAGCGTCATTTGTTTATCCGTCGCGTGCAAACGACGTGCGAATGAACGGACGCGTATGCGCGGCGACGTTCGTCTCTCCACATTGCATCAGGTGTCACGTCGTCAGGCGTTGAATTCGCCTGACGGGAGAATCCGCATACGGACGATTTCCATGCGCCCACGGCAAACTTGGTGACGGACGGCACTGCGAGGATACGGCGGCGACGCTCTAGTTCAGGTTGTGGAGAAATTTTTCGAAACCGTTTGGAACCGAGAAGGGGTTACCGCAGTTTGTTCGTCAGATGGTTCCGGACTTATCCAATATTTAACTGGGGAAGTCCGAAGTTTCAGGCAGATCAAAGTCTTAGCGGGGACGGTCTTGTGGGGTACACATCGAACTGCCCTGTGCTGTTACCGAGCCAAACAGCGAGCGCTACTGTGGATACTATGATCTCACAGCGTCAGGCGGCCGTGTCCAAGGCCGACGTGAGCGCAGCCAGCCCGCGCCGCTCGCGGCGCCTTCGCCGTTGGCCGCTGTTGTGGACCCTGTCGGGCGCGGTGATCGTGAGCCTTGCGCTATGGGCCGGCATATTCGTCATCGCTGGTGCAGTCATCGACCTCGTTCGCGGCTCCTAAGCGCGTTATCCACAACGCTCGCACACCGCGAGCGACCGAAGACCGGCGACGTCGCCGCCGCGTCAGCCCGGATTTGAACGGCGCGCCTGGCGACTGAACCTTCGAAAAATTCGATCGCTCAGAACGGATGCTGTGGCGCCCAGGCCTGCGCGGCGGATCGAGTACGCGACGAAGTCGAGCGGGTCGGGGCGCGACGTGACGAACGCCAGCGCGTCTTCAGCGATGCGGCGGCGATAGAAGTGGTCGCCAAGGAACGCCTTGTTCTTCTCGGCGGCTGCGAAACGGCGCTCCAGGTCTTGCGGCCGCATCCGCTTCACCGCGTTAGTAAGCGAAGGTTTCTCGAGCGGCAGATGGTACCAGAAAAGCGGTTCGGCCTGATAAAAAATGGGCGCGATCTTCGCGGCTTGGATCATAAAATCCCAGTCTTCGCCGAAGCTCAGCGCGGTATCGAAACGCACCTTGTCGAACAGGGCTTTGCGGCAGAAGAAGCCGCTGCCGCCGCAAAAGGCATTGCCGCGCTTTAGATCGTCAGGCTCGATCCACTGCTCCGGCAGCACGTCGAGCTGATCGCCGGGAACCCGCAGTTTGCCGCAGACGCTCATGAGCGCGTCGCCGATCTTAGCGGCTTGCCGTTCGAGTTTCTCAGGCATCCACTCATCGTCGTCGTCGAGATAAGCGACGAAGTCGCCCTGCGCCGCCGCTGCACCGGCATTGCGCGAACCGGAAACCCCGAGATTCTCTGCGTTGCGCCACGCGCGCACGCGTCCTTCGTACGGACGCAGCAACTCATTCACGTCGAAGTCCGAGCGATTGTCGAGCACGAGAATCTCGATCGGCGGCCGCGTCTGCGCGAGCACGCTCTCCACGGCCTGAACCAAGGTGTCGGGGCGGTTGTACGACGTGATGACCGCCGAAACGGTGGGGGCTTGAGATGTCACCTTCGACCGGCTGTGCCATTGCGCGACAGGTTTCGCAAGAAGGCTACACGCATTGCGCAATCCGGCGTCGCGTCAAACCCGCCGGGACCGCGGCAGCGTCACGCATGTGGGGCTCGTTGCGATAATTTACCTCTGGCTCTCTATGCTGGCGGCGGCGCGAATCGCTAGCGCAACGTGATTATCGGCGTGCATATCAGCTTCCCGGCGCTGAACATGGCGACCGAGCCAATGTGGATGGTGGAAGGCATGATCTTGTACAGTGTGCTGTGTGACTACACGCTCTTTCAACTACAGCAAAACACGAAGTCTCAAACACAGCACGCCCCGTCCCTAGCGCCGACGCAACCGGCCTGGCGACAGCGCTAGGGAAATTAAGGGATGGCCCTCCGCACCTACGCCTACGGCGCAGCTGTTCTCTCGGCGGCCCGCATTTTTCAACTTGCGGCGAGCTTCGCCACCGTGCCGGTGCTCACCCGGCTCTTGTCGCCATCGGAGTTCGGCGTCGTAGCGCTGGCAATGGCGCAAGTGACGGTTACGCTTTTCATGGCTGACGCGGGCTTGTCCAAATCACTTGTGCGCGTCGACACGAAGGATGTCGGCGTCTGGTCGAGCGTGTTTTGGGCGACGATCATCTTCACCGGCGCGATGTCGCTGATCCTGCTGGCGCTCGCATGGCCAAGCGCCGCCTTCTTCGGCGAGCCACGTCTTGGGCCGATCATGGCCACGCTGGCGGCGTTGCCGCTGATAGCCGGCGCGCTCTCCATTCCCTCCGCCGAACTCATGAAGCGGCAGAAGTTCTTCACGATGGCGGTCGCCGAGTTCAGCTCCGCGATCGCAGGCGCTGTCGTTGCGATCTGGATGGCGTTCGAAGGCTTCGGCGCGTGGTCGTTGGTCGCGCAGAACGTAGTTCTATGGGCCGTCAAAGCAATTGTCCTGATCACCGCCACGAGCTTCCGTCCACAATTCACCTTCACTTTCGACCGTTTGCGCGAACATCTCATTTTCGCGCGAGATACGCTGGGCTTCGCAATCACATTTTTCATCAGCCGCAACTTTGACTCACTCGTCGTCGGCAAGGTCCTAGGGACAGCCGCGCTTGGCCTTTATGCAATGGCCTTTCGCATCATGGCGCTGCCGATGAATATTGTCGGCAGTTCCATCCAGTCGGCCATCTATCCTAAATTCGTGGAACTGCGCGAAGATCACAGGAAACTCCTGCAAATTGTGCTGATGAGCACCACCGCGCAGGCGGCGTTCATCTTTCCCGGCATGGCGGCCGTGGCCGTAGCCAGCGATTCCGTGTTCACACTCCTGCTCTCGGATCGCTGGGCAGAAGCAGCGATGATCTTCACCTTGTTCGCGCCCGCAGGCGCCATCCAAGCCGTGACGATTCTCAACGGCCCCCTCCTGCAAGCGATCGGACGCACAGGCGCCCGCTTTCGACTGACGGCAGAATTTGCCGTGCTTTGGATGATCGCCGCGCCGCTCCTCGCGTTGCATAGCCTGGAAGCCGTGGCGCTCGGCTATAGCGCGCTGACGATAGCCTACCTACCCCGCCAGCTAGCGCTTTATCTCCACCCCATTGGCGGCACGACGACGCAATACATGATGGCGCTCGCCGGACCGACGCTGCTTTCCATCGCCCTTGTAATTGTTCACGTCTCCATCGCGCGCGTGGTGCATCTCAGCGCGCTTGAAGAGGTGCTGCTGGCGTTCCTGGAGCTGCTGGTCGCCTATGGCGTGTTCGTGTGGCTCGGCTGGAAACGACTGCGGGAGGGCCTGAACATCATGAAGGGTGTGTTCGCTGGCTTGGACGACTAGGAGCCGATGTCAGAATCATCTCGCCTGAGGCACATGGGCGCCCAGGAACTCCGTCAACGCGTGCATTCTGCCGTGAATGACGACGGCTATAATCCCAGCCAGCGCGCAATGATGTTGCGCTGCATGTCGTTGGTGCCCGAGTAGATCGTGCCGGCGATGGAATCGCGCAACGCCCGCTCGAGGCCGTACTCTGCCATCACGCCGTAGCCGCCAAAGACGCGTACCGCATCAAGGGCCGTCTCGACCAAGGACTCGCTTACGAACAGCTTGGTTATGGCCGCGTCAAACCCGACGGCTTTGGACGACTCGAGTCGGCTCGCGGTGCGGTAGGTCAGAAGCTTGGCCGCCTCCAAGCGCACCTTCATGTCGGCTATTCGGTGTGAGACGGCCTGATACTGGGATATGGGCTTGCCGAACGACTTGCGCGTCCTAGCGAACTCGACCGCCTCCTCCAGGATGCGCTCCATGGTCCCCAGGTGCGCGGCAACCAGGCACGCGCGCTCCCACTCCATGGACTGGTTGAAGATCGGCCCGCCGCCGCCGACAGTGCCCAGGACAGCGCTTGCGGGTAGCCGCATGTTTTCGAACACCAGTTCGCCGATCGGGCACGTGCGCAACCCCATCTTCTTGAATACCTGGCCCTTTGAAAACCCAGGCGTGCCTTCTTCGACAATGAATGCCGTGACGCCCCCAAGATAGCCCTTGCTTGGATCGGTGCGCGCGTAAAGAACCGCGACGTTGGCGATCGGACCGTTGGAGCTGAACGTCTTTGTTCCGTTGATGATGAATTCGTCGCCGTCGCGTTCCGCGCGTGTCTTCATGGCGAAAGCGTCGGACCCACTCTCCGATTCGGTCATCGCGTTGACCGCGATCATCCTGCCGCTGCACAATTGCGGCAGGTAGCGCTTCTTCTGCTCGTCAGTGCCGTGCTTCCAGATCGGCACCACGCACGCCAGAAGGTGTGCGCAGATCGCGAAGGTCAGCCCGCCGTCCGCGCTGCCATAGCCCAGCGCTTCGAGTGCGATCGCCGTTGACAGGCTGTCCAGGCCAGCTCCGCCATAGTCTTGCGGCACTGGCAGTCCCTGCAATCCCATGTCGCCGCACTTGAGCCACAACTCCTTCGAGAAGGCGTGCTGCTCGTCACGTTCGACCACACCCGGGCTCAACTCCTTTCGCGCGAAGCGGATGATTTCGTCGCGCAGGATCCGTTGATCTTCGCTCAGGGAAAAGTCCATTAGGCTAAGTCCTTGAGACGCTGGTAGTCGATCTTATCAGTCGAGGTCTTGGGAAGTTCGCTCAGCACGGTGAAACGATCCGGCACCATGTAAAGGGGCAGGTTCTGCGCGCAGAACTGCTTGAGCGTGATGATGGACGGAGGTCTGTCCTCGCTTGAGGCGACAAACGCATGGATTTGCACTTCGCCTTCGCTGTTCGTCGTCGAAACGACGGCCGCCTCGGGAATTGCCGTGTGGCGATGCAGCGCCGCTTCGATCTCGCCAAGCTCCACGCGATAGCCGCGCCGCTTGACCATGCGGTCGCGCCGGCCGAGATACGTGAAGTCTCCAACCTCGTCTTCGCGTACGACATCACCTGTCTTGTACCAACGCTTGCCGTCGATCTCGCGAAAAGCGTTGGCGTTTCGCTCAGGCAGATTCCAATAACCGAGCATTACCGATCCCCCGGCGACCAACAATTCCCCCTCTTCGCCGCGCCGCGCCCTCTCGCCGCCGTCAGTGACGACCAGCGTCTCGTCGCCCGAACATGCGTGACCGATTGATAACGCTGCGGTTTGTTCTTCGGGAATTGTCGACGGCGCCTTGTAGTAAGTGCAGACGTTGGTTTCGGTCGGTCCGTACAAGTTATAATAGGCGGGGCGCGGCCAGCGGGCCATCAGCGCGCGCAGGTGCTTGATGGGGAAGACCTCGCCGGCGAAGCACACAATCCGGAGCGCCGAGCAGTCATGCCGCTCGAGCTTTGCGAACTCCAACAGCATGCGCAGGATCGAGGGCGTTGAATACCAGACCGTGATGCGCCGCTCGGCGATGGTATTGGCGAGTGTCCCGGGCTGCCTGCCGGCCTCGGCGTCTATCAACACCACTGACGCACCGTGTTTGATCGGCACATAGATATCGAGAATGGACAGATCGAAATGGAAAGGCGCGTGGGAGCTGAAGCAATCGTCTGTGCGAGGATCAAACTCCTGTGAGCACCAATCGATGAACGCAAGGGCCGTCGCATGAGAATGCATCACGCCTTTGGGCCGCCCCGTCGATCCGGATGTGTAGAGGATGTAGGCGAGATCGGCCGCCAACGGCGATGCCTGCGGGCGTGGCGCCTGCGGCGTCAGGATCACAAAGCTCGTCCGGTGGACGTCTGCAGCGGGAAAGGCGTGGCGCACCCAGCCGTCGCGGCCTAATTCCCCCTCAAGCGCGTCGGCGCATGCGCTATCCGCAATGATGGCTTTAACAGTGCAATCGTTGAAGATGTACGCGTTGCGCTCCGCCGGCGCACGGACGTCGGCTGGCACGTAGGCTGCGCCCGCCTTCAGGATGCCAAACACGGAAGCGAGCGCACTGATGCATTTTGGCACACAGAGCCCGACGCGGTCGCCAGCCTTCACCCCGACCGCAACGAGCGCGCGTTCCACACCGCCTGCAAATTCGTTCAAATCATCGTACGAGATCGCGCGGCCATCCGCCTCAAGGGCTGCAATCGCGCCTGGGTTTCGCGCTGCGCTGGCCGTGAGAAGCCCTTCCAGTCGCATTTCGAAGCCACCCCTTCTTATCAAAGCATCTGGGCGCGGTGCTGCGGACGCAACCTCTGCTCTTGCTGGCCCGGTCATACAAATCCGGCGCCAACACGCTAGGCTCTGCGCCCTAGGCCAGAGAAGCGTTCTTCGATCGCACGAAGAGCGCAATCTTCTCAATCGTATCCATGTGCTCCTCGGTGGTCTCGTGTGGGTCCACGGAAATCGTGAATTGCTCTTCGAGGAAAAGCACGAGCTTCAACACAGCCATCGAGTCGAGGATCCCTGAGGTAATCAAAGGCGTTGTCGTCGCCAGCGCATCGGGGTCCTCCCCGATGAGATACTCAGACAAAATATGAGCCTTGATGGTTTGCTCTACTGAACTCACTGCACGTCTCTCCAGTCCAATTTACAGATTCTCCCAACGCCCAAGCGCTGCATTCCATCGTCTCTCGCCACCAATTTCCAGAACGTACTGGGTCGGCCTTTGTCCGATCGCCGCTTCGAGCGTGTCAATCAGGGTATTCATCGTGTCAATTTCGTTTTCCACGTGATGGATGGGCGATCCCCACTCCAAAACGACCGAGCCATCATCCTCCCGCCAGCACACACAGCTGACGACTGGGCTCTGTGTAAGCTTTGCCAGTTGGGTAGCGCCAGTCGAGAATCTGCGCTCCCTCTTGCCGGCGAAGGGCCGGCAGTACGAGCCCGACGAACGCGCAGGCCAGGGCGCGTCCAAGCTGATGCTTACTACATTGCCCGGTAGCTTGAGCCTCTCATAAAGCAATCTCGCTGCAGACTGATCGGTGTTTGTGTATGCAAACTCGAAGGGCCTGCGCCACGCTGTCGATAGCGTCTTGAGAAACGTTCCAAATTGTAGACGTAGCCTCAGATCGTACGGTCGATGCACCTGCTTTGGCGGCGCATGAGTGACTTGGATGAGATTTCCAGGCGTGATGCAGGGACTCGCAATGGCAAGCAACGCCGCTCGTTCGAAATGACCGGTCGCCAGGATGAAGGATTGACCGGATTCCCTCAATTTCCTCACTTCGTCAGCATTTTTCTCTTCGATCCGCCAGCCGAAGATATTCTCACGCCCGTACAGGACGCGCTTATGCATAACGAAGTCTTGAAACGGTCTGGCGATCCATCCCCATGCGAGTTGAAAGGAGCGCCACCGGCCTTGCCCAAACGCGCGACGCATGCGTCGATAGGCGGTGAGGCCAGGCGACGGCAAGACTGCCAGTGGCAATGCAAGAGCCTTCGCTGCCCCGAACGCCCAACTGCTCGGCAGCAGGTATGCCGCCGGCGCCAGAAACGCCTGCATGACGAGAATCCGAAACGACTCTGTGATGTGGCTGTTGAGTCCCGCCAGCACTGATCGCAGGCCCCGCATTCCTAGCTTGATAATCCAATTTTCTGCCTAGCGCACGCTCGCTTCGTTCCGCAGTTGCATATGCGGAATGGCCGCATCTCGGAAGCGTGCGTCTTAATCATGAGTCGATGACATCGCGGCGTGTCGCTACGAGACGGGCCTCGCGGCGTCCGAAGGCCAGGGCCGCGGTTCGTGCAACCGGCTCACCGCCTTCGTGTACAAGTGTGCCGGCCAAGCAACGACCGCGTCGAGATAGTCGAGCAGGCTGGGCAACGAACCGCGCACGCGCAGCCGTTCGAGGTCGCGCCGCGCATGCTGCAGCCCGCCCGTCGCCGCCCACCACAGAAGGCGTCGATAGACGATGCGCCGGTAGCGCATGCGCAACCGGGCGAACTCGGTATTTGAGAGCGCTGCCGGCCCGTAGCGCTCGATGAAGACGAATTTCTCCCAAATGTACGTGCGGTGTTGCTTGTCGTATGTCTGCGTGCGCGAGTCAGGATGGTGGGTGGTATCCGCGATCGGCGCGTGCACGAAACCCATCCGCCCGCCGCGCGAAAGCACGCGCAGCACGGCGTCGATATCGGTGGCGTTGTACGCCGTGGCGTAGAATTCCTCGCCGGCGCGCAACACGTCTGTTCGGTAGAGCACATGGACGTGAGGAATGCGCGCTTCATCCGAGAGAATGCGGGCAACCGCATTGCTCGCCTCAAAGATCTCGGTCTCGGTGGGAAAGTAGTGTGGACGCTCGCTGCCATTCACGCGCTCGATCCCCGCCGTCATTACGACATTGTCGGCGCTCTCGGCCACTCGCACCATCGCGCTGATGGCGTCGGGCGGAATTGAATCGTCTGCGCAAAGGAGACGGAAATATTTGGCGTCCGACGGAATCAAGCCGAGCACAGCATTGAAGTTGTCGGCTTGCGGCAGGGTCTCGCTGTTGTGACGCACGATGAGTTGTACGCCGGGCTCGGCGGTGAGGCGCGCCAGTATCTCGCCCGTGCCGTCCGTACTCGCATTATTCAGCACGCAGTGCACAAGCGGTCGATATGTCTGCGCTCGCACTGAGCGCACGGCGGCCTCGATGAACTTGGCGCCGTTATAGACAGGCGTGGCGATCACCACGAGCGGAGAGGAGCTATCGCCCATCATTCATCGCCCAGCAGATCGAGCTCGGCTAAGGCGTCGCGCAGGCGCTTCCGCATCGCTGATACGCGCTCCGCAACGATCGCTGCGTAATGCTCATGCTCTCGCGTGAGTATTTCCAGCTGCCGCGTCAATAGCTCAAAGTCAACCTGATTGATGTCCTGCGAGAAGCCCTGAAGACCAGCCTGCTCCAGGAGGGCGTCGTTCTTAGGCGCGTAGCTCAGCGAAATCACCGGCCTCCCCAGCTGGAGCGCAGCGATCTGGACATGGTAGCGCGAAGCAACGACCACATCGGTTGAGGCGCAAGCAAGCATCACGTCATGCAAAGATCCCATGTGCTGCCTGCTGGCGTCGACGAGCGAGCGGCCGAGTCGCTCTCCGATGTCGTGAACCGCATGCCAGTCGTTCGTCTGGCCGACCAGGATCTCGACGCCATGACCTTGCTCTTCAAGCCAACGGATCAGCCGGGCCTGCGTGGCCACGTAGTTTTCGTAGATCTTGTCGTCCTTGCGCCAGCCGCTGTACTTCATGACGCCGACGCCGATCGTGACTTTTCCCCCGGCCGCGCGCGGCGGCGACGGCGGCGACGGTAACAGGAAGGCGACGTCGGGCAGCACGCTGCTCGCCGCCTCGTCGACGCCTATGCTTTGCATGAACGTGCGCGAGTCTGTATCCCGATAGGAGCGGTGATGCGCCAGCTTGGCCGCGCTCTTCATCAGGAAGCGGCTGACGGGGTTGACGATCGGGCCAGCGCCCACGCTCAGGAAGACGAGGCGGACCCCACGCAATCGTGCGGCGAGGCTCCAACGGAGCAAGCGGCTCGGCCAACCGAGCGGTGTGTCTGAAAAATCGTCGAACACACCCGTGCCGGGAAAGAGAATGACGTCGAACCGACGCAGCACCCACAGCGAATAGAACCAATTCACGGTGAGGCTCGGCAGCCGCAACAGCGCCATATCGAGCCAGCGCCAGACGCCCTTGGGTCGCAGCGCCGCGGCGAACACCGGTCCCGCAAACGTCGTCTTGCTCGGCGTGGTGCAGATACAAGACAGTTCGGCATCGGGCCTTTCCGCCCGCAGGAAGGCGGTCACCGCCTCGAGCGAGGCGTCATTGCCGAAATTGCCGATGCCGAAACCGCCGATCAAGGCGATGCGCAAGGGCATTGCACGGTGAGTCGGCGCAGCGCCCAGCGCGATGCTCACCTCGGGGATGGTCATGCAAGCACCTCACGGATGACGGCCCAATAGCGGTCCTTGACCGATTCCGGGCTATAGACCTGCGCCCGTACAGCAGCCTTGGCGCCATAAGTCCGCCGCACATCAGGATCGCGCATGCGGCTAATGGCCTCGCTCATCTGCTCGACCGCGTTGGGGTCAACGAGGATGCCGTGCCGCGCCAAGGTCAGGCCGCCGATTTGGGCACGCGGCCCTTCCGCCAGAATCTCCGACGGCCCCGACGCGCAATTCGTTGCTATGACGGGGATCCCCAAAGCCATTGCCTCAACCAGCGCGTTCGGAAAGCCCTCGGCGTTGGACGAGAGCACGAACACGTCTGCGGCGCGCATCAGGGGATACGGATTTGTGACGAAGCCAGGCAGCAAGATGCGCTTCGCCGCACCGCACTCCGCCGCCAGCCGCGTGAGCGCTTCGCGTTCCGGCCCCTCCCCCGCGATAACCAACGTCCAGTCGCTATCTGTCGATGCGAAAGCGCGGATCAGCATGGAGAAGTTCTTCGACTTCACCAGACGCCCGGCAGCGAGGATGTAGGGGCCATCGACGCCAATCGCCGACGGCTCGGCCGCTTTGGCGCGAATGGCGTTAGCATCGACTGGATTGGGGATCGCAACCATGCGATCGGCGCGCACGCCGAAATTGTCGCGCAGGTCCTCCGCCACACCCTCTGACACTGCAATGACGCGCGTGGCGCGCGGGTAAACGGCGCGCACCATGGCACGAGAAAGTGCGCCGCGCGGCCCGGCTGGGAAATGCGCCGATGTGTTGGCGCGCTCGCTGATCACGCACGGCGCGCGCGCGTTCAGGACGTTGGCCATGTTCGAGCGCGTTAAAAAACTCAGCGTCGCGTGCGGGCGTACGTCAGCCACGAGCCGTCGCACCGACATCACGCTGGACAGAAACGATCTTCGGCCATCGAGCTGGCGCACATCGACCCAATCCGGCACGGAATACGCCGCCGGCAGATCGTCCAGCAACCCAAGCAGGATGTCGTACCCATCGCGCTCGGCCGCCGAGTGGCGCAGCAAGGTGGACATCACGCGTTCGGCGCCGCCACCCTCGAGCGAGTTGATCAGGAAAAGGACCCGTCTGCGCATCATGGCTCGAAGCGGCGTTCTAAGACAATCAACCCGCGACTTGCGTGCAACATACTTAACAAACCAGCCACGCCAGGGCGGATGACAAACAAGAGTCGGTGTGGGATGAAATCGCCCGGCGACCGCGGCCGGTCAAGCGGTCACGCTTGAACGAAACTTGCAGGCGACGCTGAAAACGGCAGGGGCGAGCGCAGCACGCGAACATGGAAGAGTATCGCGCACTGCTTTCGCCATCACTGCCGATGGCCATCCTTTTGGGCGTCACTGCCTTAACCGGTTTCTTTGTGCTGAGCGCGATGGGCCGGGTACGCAACAGCGCCGGCATTTTCGTGATCGGCGCCTCGTGGCTTCGGTACGTCATGTCGGCGTTCCACGAGATCGTTTATCGGCCTCTCGCCGCGGGCATGTCGGGCAACGCGGTCGCCTCCATCGGCATCTTCTTCGTGGGGCTCATGAACATCAACTGGCGCCACCTGGCGCTGAAGCTGCTCGTGCCCTTCTACGTCGTGATCTTCATTGCGCTGGCGAGCGCGCTTGCGAACCGCTCACTCGACGCCGGTGCAATCACGGTGCTGACGAAGTACGGCTACCTGCTGGTGATGACGCTGGGCGTATTCGGCGCCATGCAACGCTCGCGCAACGGCGACTTCATGGCAGCCCTGCTCTGGGCCTTCGCGCCGGCGCTGATCTTCCAGGCGGCCTCCGTCGTGCTCCGCATCGGCAAGGCCACGGAACTGACCGCGGGCTCGGTAAGCTATATCGGCGGTTATAACCACGAAGCAGCTTTTTCCGTGATTCTTATCACGTGCTTGACGGTCACCTGCTTTGCCGAGCGGGTGCGGCCCGTCGTCAAGAACGGACTCATCATCGCATGCGTGGCCGGCCTCGTGCTCGCCAATTATCGGACGGCGCTTGTCGCCGTCGCGCCATTATTGCTCTTCTATCTCGGCGCGACATCCTTGCAGCGCTTCCCGTTTCGTGATCGGCCGTTCGTCATCAGCGCGCTGATCGTGATGGGGGGCGTCGCCCTCGGCCTCGCCAGCATTCTATTCGCGGAGCGCTTTCAGGATGTGGGCATCGCCGCGTCGGGTGACGTCAACTTCTTCAAGCCGCCGGAAGCGTACTCCGTCGAAGAATCCCGGCTGCTTTCCGGGCGCCCGCGCATTTGGAGCATGTACATTTTCGGCTGGTTGCGCGGCGATCTGCTCCAGCACATCATTGGGTTCGGCCCGGAATCCGGGAGCAAGGCCTATGTCGTCTACGCGCACAACACGCTGATCGGCGCGCTGTACGAGTATGGCCTGGTGGGCCTGGCCGGCCTGCTTTTCCTGTGGCTTTCGATGCTGGCCGCGGCGCTGCGCGTGCAGCATCGCCAGCGCGGCGTGCTTGTGGGCGCGCACATGACATTCCTGCTGCTCAATATGTCGACGATGCCGATGTGGATGATTGAAGGAAACATCCTCTATGGCATCATCTGCGGCTACACGCTCTACCTGCTCTCATTGCAGAGCCGCGCGCAAGCGCGCGTGAGCCAGCCACAGCAACAGCCGCCGGCGCCACAACTGGCAGGCTAAGACTAGGAGAGTGAGGCAGCCGCGCCGGCGCCCACGGGCGCCCGCTCCGGCGCGATGCGGCGATAGATCTGCATCGTACGTTCAGCGACGTTTTCCCATGTCATGAACTGGCGCGGATCGGCGATATAGGCCTGCGGATCCTTCAACGCGCGCGAGAGAGCCGCCGCGATGGCCACGGGATCGGTCGGATCGAAATAGTGCTTCGGAGCGAGGCCGAAATCGCGATTTTCCGGAATATCGCTGAGCAGGATCGGACAGCCCGAAGAGATCGCTTCCAGCACCGCATTCGAGCTGCCTTCGTGCAGCGAAGAATTCACGTAAACGGCCGAACGCGCATAAAGCGGGCCCATCGCGCTGCGTGTGAACTTGCCGGCGAGAACGGTGCGCTCGGTTAAGAGCGGCTGTAGGTCCGCGACGTAACCTGTCTCGTCCAGGCCGCCAGCAACGACGAGCTTGGGCGCGTCCGGCACGGTCGCGGCGTATCGCTTGTAGCCGCGAATGAGGTTGGCGACGTTCTTCTGCGCCGTGACGCGGCCGACCGTCAGAATGTAGGGCTCCGCGGCCGCACCCTCATCGCCCATGGGCAGCGCGCCAACGGCGTTAGCGATGACGTGGACGTTGTTCTCGATGCCGCGACGTTTCAGCCGCTCCGCCAGAGCGGGCGTCACGGAAATGACGGCATCGGCGAAGCGCAATTGGAATTCGGCGACCAGGAAGCCCAGTTTCCCGATCGGGCCCCACTTGTTAACCAGGTAATCCGCCGACCCGTAGCGCACGACAGTTTTCGCGCCCATGAGCTTGTAGGCCCATAGGAAGAGCGCCGAACCCAGCCCTTGGAAGTGGACGATGCGCGGGCGGCGGCGCGCCGCCATGAAGATCGCGGTGACATAGTAGAGCAGCTTGTCGGTCTTCATGAAGCGCGAAGTCGGCGCCTTCAGCAGCCGCACGCCTTTGAATTCTTCAGCTTTGATATTCTCAGCCAAGCCCACCAGCGTCACGCGATAGCCAGCCGCCGCCACCAGCGGAAATAGCATCTCCGCGTTTTTCTCGGCGCCGCCCTCGACATCCGGCACGCCGCGCGCGCCGACGACGAAAATGTCGACCGGATCAATCCTGTTAGGCGAAGAGGACATTGCGCGGCGTTCTACCAGTGGGGAGGCGTCTTTGATTAGACCCATACCAAGCAGGGTCCGGGCCGCAAATTCAATCACCTGGAGAGAGCTATTCGCGCAGGTACGGTAAGCGGCGCAATGAGGCTGTGCAGGCAGCTGACGGCGCCGATCGATTTCGCCTCAAGCACGAGTCAGGTTCCGGCCACCCTGCCGCAGCCCATAGTCCTCCAGACGTTCTACGCGTCGTTCAAGTCCCCTCGCGCGATTCATTATAAGGCCCCCGAAAGGGACTCTCTTGAGTGGAAGTCCAAAGTATCGCCCAGATATTGACGGTCTTCGCGCCCTCGCGGTGTTGCCGGTTGCGGGATTCCATCTCGGCTTCCGCCCCCTCGGAGGCGGATTCGTCGGCGTGGACGTCTTTTTCGTCATAAGCGGGTTTTTGATCGGGCAAATCATTCTCGAGGAGACTCGCGCCGGCACGTTCACACTGGGCGGCTTCTACGCCCGTCGCATTCGTCGCCTGTTTCCGGCGCTGTTTGTTATGCTCGCAGTGACAGCAGCGGTGAGCGCACTCGTCCTCTATCCCGCCTATTTCGACGATTTCGGCCGCAGCCTGGTGGCGGCCGCAGCGTCGGTCTCGAATTTTTACTTCCTGAGCACTGCGAACTATTTCGACGCCGCGGTCGAAACCAAACCCTTGCTTCACACCTGGTCGCTCGCGGTCGAAGAGCAATTCTATCTTACCTTTCCCCTGATCGCGTTGGCCTTGGCCAAGCGTTCCATCGCGGCCGTGAGGGGCGCGTTCGTAGCTATGTTTCTCGTTTCGTTGGGCTGGAGCGCGTGGACGGCGACGCACGATTCTCACGCGGCGTTTTATCTTCCGCATCTGCGGGCCTGGGAGTTGCTGCTCGGCGTGCTGCTTGCCCTGGGCGTTGGCCTGCGACCGAAGACCTACCTAACTCGATCAATCGCCGCGATCTTGGGGGTCGCGCTCATCGTCGCGCCGATCTTTCTCTACGACGCCAACACAGTGTTCCCCGGCCTCGGCGCGCTACCACCTTGTCTGGGCGCGGCGCTGTTGATCGTCGCCGGAGAGAACGGGCGCCACGCACTTATGGGCGCGTTCTGCTGGCGGCCGACCGTCTTCATTGGCCTCATCTCCTACTCGCTCTATCTGTGGCATTGGCCGATCATCACGCTCTATCAGCAATATACGGGCGACCTCATTATTCCCTGGCCGCTCAAGCTGGCGCTCCTTGCGCTGTCTCTCGCGATGGCGACAGCCTCTTGGTGGTTCGTCGAGCGTCCGTTTAGGAGGCGCGCTCGCCGCGCCGTGCCCGTGTTGGTTCTAGGTGGAGCAGCTGTGGCGAGCGCCGCCGCCGTGGGAGCGCTGGTCGTTGGCTTCCACGGTTTTCCGGAGCGCTTTGACCCGGAGGTCGTGCGCATCGCATCTTACTTGGAACGTCCAACCTCAGCTGCGCAACGCGGCAAGACCTGCTACCTGCAGGCTTCGGAAAATCGCCCGTTCTCGGACTTCGACCTCGAAGGTTGCCTACGCATCAGGCCAGCACAGACCAACATCCTCGTGTTCGGCGACAGCCACGCCCAACATCTCCTGTCGGGTCTGCGCTCGCTTTGGCCAAGCGCGAACATCCTGCAAGCCACGGCGTCTGGATGCCGGCCTCTGCTCGGCCGGTCGCTGCGTAGCGCAGCCGCCTGTGTAACCCTCAAAAACTATGTCTATAACTCCGTCATCACCAATCCGGACATAGACCTCATCATCATCGCGGGACGTTGGGACGAGAGCCACCTTGCCCGTATGGAGAGAAGCTTCACGGCGCTTGAACCCCTCGCCTCGCGCGTCATCATTGTTGGCCCGATCGCACAATACGACGCTGCGGTCCCCCAGCTCGTCGCCCTGGGACGGCGGTTTCATGATCCGGGTCTCGCCGACAGCCACTTGCGGGCCAATATCCCCACGCTCGACCGCGAAGTTCGTCGTCTCGCACAGCGGCACGGGCTCACATATTTCTCAGCATACGAAACGCTCTGTCCGGCAAGAAATTGCCGTCAGCTCAATGCAGAGGGCGTTCCTTACCAGTACGATTATGGCCACTTGACCGACGAGGGGTCCACGTTCGTCACCGCGCACTTGTTAAGCGATTGGCGACGAAGCCACCATGAGCCAGGGTGAATTGAGTTGAGCGAGGAGGACATTTGGACGGGCGTACCACTACGGGTCTTTGACCAGACACGTACCAAGCGGAGCCCAGCCGCAATGTTTAACCGCCTGGGGAGAGCCTAAGCAGGCGTGACGTAGGCCTTCTCGCCGGGGCGGGGGTCACGGCGCTGGATCGGTTTGAACACGCCGGTGCCGGTGATCAGCAATCGATCCCCCGCCCAGATCTTGCCGCGCACGACGTAGAGGTCGTCGGCGGTCGAGAGCACTTCGCCCCCGCCCTCGACCCAGTCGCCAATATGGGCGCTTGAGAGGAAGTCCAAGGTCAGGCGCACCGTCACCCAATAGGATGACGTCTCGACCGAGACGATGTGCCCCCATGCCATGTCCGCGAAAGTCATCAGCATGCCGCCATGGGCGTTGGTCATGCCGTTGGTGTGATGCTCCTCGACGCGAAAACCCATGGTGAAGGCGCCATTGTTCTGGCGGCGATAGAGCGGGCCGATCTGGCGCACGAAGCCGCGCCGCCAATCCAGCGCGGCGTAGCCTTCGGGAATGTCAAAGAGTGCTGGCGCTGAAACGTCGTCGGACATGGCCGAACCGTACACCAGACGCTGAAAAAACGAAGGGCGCGGCCAGAGGGGTGGGGCCGCGCCCTTCGCTTCTTTGGACCGCCCAGGCCCTATTCGAACGCGAGGTCGTCACCGACCTCGTCAAAATCTTCCGCGAACACTTCTTGCAACTGAGGCTTCGCAGCTGAGCCGCGAACGCGCGGCATGCCGTTGACCATGTCGCTGCGCACATCAAAGCGCGCGGCGCGGATGGCGGGATGGAAACCGACATTGTGCAACGCGACCATCACGTTCTGGCCGCGTTCGCGCCAGTACGCCTCGATCTTGTCCTTGAGCGCTTGCGCGCCATCGCGCGAGCAATAGTCAGCCGGCTCGCCGTGTGCGGGGCTGAAAGATGACCACGAACCGAAGTCCTGATCGTCGCTATCCTTCTGAAGCGCGTAAGGTTTCATCGCCATTGCCTCGCATCCACGGTGCAGGTGTTCCGATGCACGAATGATGACAAAGACTTGCGCGCGTGAATATTGGACAGAAGTCATGTTCGAAGTGCTAGGCCAAGGCGCCGCAAACGGGGAGAAACGGCCTAGCGCGCGATCTATTACTTCCGGCCTATTCCATGAATCGCACTGCCGCCGGAGGTCGTGTCGTGATGTTGTATTTCAATGCCTTCCGGCAAACCCCTCGCTCTGATTATTGAGGACGACCCTGGCTCAGCCGAGGCGTTGAGCCTGATCTTGCGCGATTGGGGCGCAGACGTCGTCCACGGCGCCAGCGACGACACCGTTTCCGACGCCCTTCGCGGCCGCCACACGGAACTTCGCTGGATCATCACCGATTTCCATTTGGGCGCTGGGCCTGACGGCGTTACGTTGGTGCAAGGTCTCGCCGAGGCCGCGCCGCAGGCGCGCGTGTTGGTGCTGTCCGGCTCGTTTCATGGACGCGCTACGGCGGCAGCAGCCCGAGCGGGCTTAGAGGTGATGCAGAAGCCTGCGCGCGCCGAGGCCATTGTCGCTTGGCTGGAGCGCGCCTGACGTAGAGGTGCGCGTTGAGCAAGCCATCGTCGCCGATCCGCATCGACCACCTCCTCACAATTGCTATCGTTTTGGTCGCCATCCTTGTTCTGGCAACGGTGTTGGTGTTGGGCGCAGGCGAGCGGCTTTACCAGGGAGCCAACGACGAACGCCTTGCCACGCGAAGCGCCCGCAACGCCGCAATCGCGTTCGCTAGCGCGGAAGCTGACGCCGTCGGCGCCCAGCGTACATATCTGATCAGCACTGACCGAGGCGCGCTCGCGGCTTTCGATACGGCCAAACAGGAGACGCTCACCCGGCTGTCCGACATGCGCCGTCTCAACGAGGGACGCGCCGAGAGCCTCGTCATCATTGACCGCATCGAGGCGCGGACCCAGCAGTTATTCGAGAATCTCGATGCCGGCGTTGCATCCCGCGTCAGTCGGGTGCAGCGCGACGCGTCACTCGCTGAAATCACGCAAGCGATCGAGGACGAAACCGAAGCGCTCCACGCCTCGATCATCCGCCGCGCCGATGCCAGCCGCGCACACGAAGAAGCTGAGCGCGCGCGCATCAACTCGCTCGCGGGCGCATTGGCGCTGTTCTCCCTCATAACGTCCGCCCTCGCATTGTTGGCGCTCCGCCGCGAGCGTCAACAATGGCTGTTGGCGACCGAAGCGGCGGAAGAGGCGCGGGCGCGGGCGCACGCGTCGGACTTGGCGAAGACACGCTTCCTCGCCGTCGCCAGCCACGACATGCGCCAGCCGCTGCACGCGCTGACGCTTTACCTCAGCGCGCTTGAACGGCGGGTCGAGGGTGCGGAAGCGCACGACATCATCGTGAAGATGGATCGGGCGACACAATCCATGGTCGGCATGTTCTCGACGTTGCTTGACCTGGCGCGCATTCAAGCCGGGGTCGTCACGCCTGAATTCGAGACGGTGCGCGTACAGCACGTCATCGATCGCATCGTGGCCGAGCATCCGGGAAGCCTCGTTGAAGCGCCGCCGACGTCGCTGGTAATTCGCTCCGACGCGATCCTGCTGGAACGCGTGCTGCGGAACTTGGTCTCCAACGCATTGAAGCATGGTGGCGGCAAAGCGCGCATCGAAACAACGGCGCTCGGAGACACCGTCAGTATCGCAGTGATCGACAACGGCCCTGGCATCGCGCCCGAAGATCAAGAGCGGATATTCGAAGAGTTCGTGCGCCTCGAAGGCCGCGCTGAAGGGCTGGGCCTTGGGCTCGCTATCGTGAAGCGCATTGCCGAGTTGCTTGAGACGCCCATCGATGTCGTCTCAACGCCGGGTCAGGGCTCGCGCTTTGTATTGCGTACAGAACGCGCGACCGCCGATCCGGAAGCGCCATCGGCGCCGGAGGCGCCGGCGTCGTTGAACGGCGCGGCAATCCTCGTGGTTGATGACGACGCGCTCGCGCGCGAAGCGGTAGGCCGAGCGCTGAGTGATCTTGGCGCGGACGTGCGCACCGCCAGCAACGAGGCCGACGCCGCTGAAACGCTGCAAACCGGCTTCGCGCCGCGTCTCCTCGTGATGGACTTGCGCATCGATGGCGAACTTGCCGGCGTGGCGATCGCCAACAGGCTCCGCGAACAATTGGCCCCCGCCCCGCACGTGATTGTCGTCACCGGCGATACGGGCCCGGAAACACTCGAATTGCTTCGCGCGTCCGGATTTCCGTGGCTGATCAAGCCCGTCAACCCGAACGATTTAAGCGCCGCCGCGATGGCGCAGCTCGCGGCGTAATCAGTTGGACTTGAGCTTCGCGATCGCTTCGGCGCGCGTACGGACGCCAAGCGCGCGGTAGATCGCGGCGAGATGGATTTTCACCGTGCCCTCGGCGATATCGAGCGAGCGCGCGATCTCTTTGCTCGCCTGCCCTTTCAGAAGCTCCGTCAGCACTTCTTTTTGGCGGATGGTGAGCTTGTCGCCTGGATCGATTGACGCCACCGGCCGCAGCGTGGCGCCCGGATCACGTCGGCCGAGCGTCGGCGGAACGAAGATATTTCCGTCGAGGATGGAGCGGATCGCGGCGGCGATCTCGGACGACGACAGCGACTTCGGAATGTATCCATGCACGCCGGCGCCGAGTGCCGCGATGATCTCGGCGCGCTCTTCCCAGGCAGACACTACAGCTACTTTGGCGTCAGGAAATCCGTCGCGCAGCGCCGAGAGCGCCTCGGCGCCATTCATGCCCGGCATCCGTAGATCGACCAGGATCAGATCGCCGGCGCCGTCATTGGTGAGCATGTCGATGGCTTGATCGAGCGTCTCTGCTTCGCGCACGTCTTCGACGCTCAAGACATCGACGAGCAATTGCTTCAATCCGCTGCGGAACAACTCATGGTCATCAGCAATCAACGCGCGGATCGGCATGGTCAGCTTTATTCTGGTTCAGCCAGCCCCCGTCCGATCTGGCCCCGAATTATGCTAACCAGCATGGAACGGATTCTCCGCCCACTCAACCGAGAAGTTTGGTGGGTTCTAGCGCCCGCCGTCGCCGCGCGTGACGCGCAGCGCCGCCTGCTGGGCAGGCGTTTCGCTGGCGCGTACCTGTCTTAGAGTATCAATGCGTTGACGCTCAATCTCGAACAATTCGAGTGATCGTCCCGTCAAGTTCCGTCCGTTGGCGACGCGAAGGTTGATCGGGTTGATCTGCTGACCACGGCGCAGCACTTCGTAGTGCAGGTGCGGACCGGTGGAACGGCCGGTGGTTCCCACGTAGCCGATGATCTGACCTTGGCGCACGCGTGTTCCCGCGCGAACGCCGCGCGCAAAGCGAGACAAGTGTGCGTAAGCGGTCTCGTAGCCATTGGCATGGCGGATGCGCACGTAATTGCCAAACGAACTGAATGGACCCGCGCGAACAACCGTACCCTCGCCCGCCGCGAGGATCGGCGTGCCCGTCGGCGCCGCGAAGTCAGTGCCGCGATGCATGCGCGAATAGCCAAGGATCGGGTGGCGGCGCATGCCGAAACCAGAGGAGAGACGTGCGCCGTTGATTGGCGTCTTCATCAAGAAGCGACGCGCGCTCTTGCCATCGGCATCGTACCAGTCAGGACGCGTGTCGCCGGGCGCCATGAACGAATAGAAATTGCGCGGGCCTTGGCGCGTCTCGAGCGAGACGAACAGAAGATCGCCTGTTCGCACGGTGTTGCCTTCGTCGTCGTAATAGCGCTCGAAGACCAGTTCGAACTGATCACCCGGCTGCACGTCGCGCTGGAAGTCGACGTCGTAGGAGAACGCGTCGGCGAGCGCGCCGATTTCGCGGTCGGTCGCGCCCTTGGCGAGTGCTGTCGAATAAAGGCTCGTCTCGACCTGCGCCGCAATGCGCGCGATTTCGAAGGTGAGCGGCATCTCCACTTCACGCGCCGCGAATTCACCGGCTGTCGTGCGGTTGGCGGTGACGGTGGCGCCCGGCTCCGAGCGGAAGGCGACGCCCGTGAGCTGGGCATCGGAGAAATACAAGCTAACAGGCTGACCGGGCCGAAGACGGCGCGGATCGTAAACGTCCGTTAGCGAAGCGAGGGCGGCGTTGGTCTCAGCGCGGCTGGCGCCGGCGCGCGTCAACAAGCCAGCAAGCGTTTCGCCACTGCCGACGCGGAATTCGCGCGCGCTGTGGGCGAGGTAAGCTTCTGTAAAGGCGAGATGCTCTGCCCGCCGGGCGGCCTCCTCGCGCACGACAGCGGTCTCCGCGGCCTCGGCCACAGCGCCGCCGCCAAGCAGCCCTGCGTTCCACGCAAGACCTAGCCCAAGCCCGAAAGCAGCGGCCATTATGGTGAATGCCGCTAAACCTTTCCGAGCCTTCACGAGCCGCTGAGCGAATTCTGCTCTCAACTTACGCTCCAAACGTCCGCATTCAGCGGAAAACACACAAAGGACAAGTACTTTCGTCCTTTGGTTATCCGACCAGAAACTGAATTCGCGGCATTTGCTTGATCTGCAAAGACGCCAAGTAAGACGTCAAGGATTGAGCAAGGACCGCACCAAGCGAAAGAGTATGGCACATAGGTCTAACCAGGCCGTTGCGAGTCAAGAACAACCGGCGCCGCAGGCCCCGGACGACCCGCCGCCCCCACGCCGGTTTCTAATCGGCTGGACCACCGCCATCATGGCGCTGGTGGCCAGTACGGCTGGCGTCATGCTCGCGCTCTGGTTGTTACGGTTTCCTATTGCCGCTTTCTTTATTGGCTCGGCGCTCTCCGAACGGGGGGCGGAGGCAGATTTCCAGATCGCCGACATAACCCTGAACCGGGCGGTCCTGAGCAATGTCCGGTTCGGTTCCGAAAATGCGCCCGACGCCGCCATCCCTCGGCTGGAAGCGCGCTGGGCCTGGTCGGGGCTCTCGCCGCGGCTGACGGGCCTCTATGTGACATCGCCCCGCCTGCGCGCGCGCATGGATGCAGCGGGCCGTATCTCGGCAGGTTCGCTCGACCGGCTGGGCGGCGGGCCGCCGGGACGGCGGCGCCCCTCCCTTCCGGCGATCGAACTCGAGATCGAGGACGGTCAAGCGCTGATCGAAGCGCCTTTCGGCGCGCTCACGGCAACCTTCCACGCCGCCGGAACGCTCGGCACGAACTTCTCCGCCCTCGCGCGCATCGCCGAAGCATCGCGCCCCGGTCAAACCCACGCGCTCGATCGTGGCAGCGCCGAACTCGTCATCGTGTCGCGCGACGACACGATCGCGGCGCGGCTGACCGCGGACGTCGCGCGCCTGGTGTGGCAAGGCGCCGTACTTGAGGATGCGCACGTGCGCCTGCTGGCGCGCGCGCCGCTGGATCTGGCGCGCTATGATGTTGAAGCGGCGTGGCGCTTGGCGTCCATCGATGCGCCCTCCATCACCGGCAATCGCTTGAGCGGCGCCATCGGCGGCGAAGCGATGGTCCGCGAGAACAGTCTCGAGCCTGAAGTTTGGCAAGGCCAAGCGCGCGTCAACGCCGGTGCGCTAGCTCTCGCGTCAAACGAAATCACAAGCGCGCGCATCGATGTCCGCATCGACGGACGTGAAGCACAAGGCAACGGACGGTGGTCGCTCGCAGGCGAGAGCTTCAATGGCCTCGCCATGGTTGCGCAGCGCCCGAATGCAGCGGGGGAATTCACCTTCGACTTGCGCGGCGACGAGCGCTTGAACGGGCAGGCGCAACTGGCGTTGACCCAAGCGCAACTGAACAACGAAGCGCAGGAAAGCCTGCGCGCTACGTTCCCGGACCTGCCCACCGCGCCGGTCGGGCCTACATTTGATCGGGCCGAACACGCGCTCGATGTCGCCGCCGATCGCTTCAATCTCACACTACCGTTGACTATGGATGCCGACGAAAGTGGCTTCCGTTTGCGCATCACCGAAGCAGCTGAAGCCCGCGCCGCAAGCGGCGCTGTGTTGCGGCTGTCGCCATTGCGTCAGGACACGCCAGCGCTGGTAGCGGAATTCCCTAGCACTACAGTGCACGGCGCCATCGCGCTGGAGCTTTCCGGCGGCGGCGCGCCGACGGCGGCGCTGTTGCTGGACACGTTGGATTGGTCGCCGAGCGCACCGTTTGAGGCGGACGGCACGCTGACGCTCAGCAATTGGAGTGCGGACGGCGCGAGCATCGCCGCGAACGAACTCAACATCGGCATCGCCATCTCGCCGCAAGGCATCGGCCGTATCGATCTGCAAGGGCCCGCGCGCGTCACCGGTCCGCTCGGCGAAGGCGAAGTGCGCGACATGGTTGCGGATCTCGATCTCGCTGTGCTGTGGAATCCAGGCTGGCGTGTCGTGCCGAACCGCGGCTGCATACCGATCCGCCTCGGCGGCATCGATGCAGCCGGCCTCTCCTTCCACAACGGCGCGTTCTCGCTGTGTGCGCTCGACGGCGCGCTGATCGCGGCGGACGCGCAGCGCAATCTCTCCGGCGGTTTCAACATTCGCGGCCTCGGTTTGAACGGCCGCATGGCGGGTGAACACGGCGCGCCGGCGCGCCTCAGCGCAGCCAACGTGATCGGGCGCTTCCGCGGCCGCACAGGCGACGTGACGCTCGCCGTCGAAGCGCAAACACCGAGCCTGCGTATCGACATGGCCGAAGGGCGTCCGCTCGCGATCGCGATGCAGCGCGCGACCGCCAACGCGCACATCGCCAACAACACCTGGCGTGTCGATGGTCAGTTTGACAGCGGCTCTCTGGCCGATCCGACGCTCCCCGGCTCTGTCTCTACGATCACCGGACGCTGGAGCGCAGCGCCCGATGAAAACGACGGCCCGATCATCCGCGTGGAAGCCGGCGAAGCGCTGCTCACGGCGAACCGCCCCGCGTCCGAAGAAGAGCGCCCCCTCTTCAACCCCCTCCGGCTCACCAATGTCGATGCAAGCGTCCGCAATGGCCGGATCGAAGCCACTGGGCAAATTCTGCTTGCCGACCGCGCACGCCAACTGGCGCAGTTCGTGGCGCAACACATGATCGATGAAGGCACGGGCGATGCGCGCGTGATCGCCGAAAGCATCGTGTTCGGCAACGATCTGCAGCCTTACGAAATCACTGAACAAGCGCGGGGCATGGTCGAAAACATGCGCGGACCAGCCTCGCTCAACGCTAACATCCTGTGGACGCGCGACGCTATCACCAGCAACGGCAGGGTTGGCCTCAACGGCGTATCGCTGGCGACATCGACAATCCCGGTCGTGCGAGACGTGCGCGGCGAGATATATTTCGACAATCTGTTCGAACTGACGACGCCGCCGGGACAACAGATCACAGTCGGCGAACTCAATCCGGGCATTGCGGTGCACAACGGCCGCGTCAGCTTCCAATTGCTGCCAGAACAACAAGTCTCGATCGAGCGGGCGGAATTTGACTTCGCGTCTGGCATTCTTGCGATGGCGCCAACGACGATCAGGCTCGGCGCTGAAGAAACGCAATTCATCCTAACGCTGCGCGACGTGGACGCCGCTGAACTGATCAACACTTTCGAAATCCCCGATCTTGCCGCGACCGGCACTGTCGAGGGCAATTTCCCGCTCCTGCTGACGCGTCGTAGCGCCTTCATCCAAAACGGCGTGCTGCGCGCGTCGACGGAAGGCGGGACCATCGCTTACACCGGCAACGCTGGCGGCGATGCGGCTGGGCCGGCGCGGATCGCATTCGATGCGCTGCGCAACTTCCGATACGATGCGCTAAGCCTCACGCTGGATGGCGACTTGAACGGCGAAGTCGTCTCCTCGATCGAATTCAGCGGCCACAATGCTGGCGGCGCCGTCGATCTGGGCCAGATCGCGCCGATCCCTGGCGTCGGAAGTGTCACCGTTCGCGGTGTGCCGTTCGATTTCAACGTCCGCGTCAGCGCACCCTTCCGCAGCTTGGCCCAAACCGCCGCCACCATCACGGACCCCACCGCCCTCCTGAACCGCGCCCAAGGCGACGATTCCGAGGATGAGGACCAAGAAGGCGCCACCGAGCGCACCGAACCGGTTGACCAAGGCGGCCCGGGAACAAGATAAAGGCCAGCTTCAGAGCGCGTTCAGGCGGACGCGGCTAATCCTGTAGGCGAGGAGCTCCAGCAATGCGGGCACAAATGCTTTCCGGTCTTGGTGCGGCGATTGCTGTCGCCGGCTGCATTCCGGTGCAGATCCAGGCCCCCGACGAGCCGATCGAGATCAATCTCAACGTCAACATCCGCCAGGAAGTGATCGTGCGCCTCGAACGAGACGCCGAAGAGCTGCTGCAACAAAACGAAGATTTGTTCTGAGGCCATGACCATGACTCGCTCACTCGCCCTTCTCTCCGCCGCCGCCTTGATCGCCGGCGCGATCGCCTTCACGGCGCCGTCGTGGGCTCAGGCCAACGACAGCGCGCTTTCAGCGGCGCGCGCCGCCGGACAAATCGGCGAACAAGCCGACGGCTATCTGGGCTTCGTGCCCGGCGCTACCATCTCCGCCGATCTGCGCGGCCGCGTTGAACAAAACAACATTCGCCGCCGCGCGCTTTACACGCAGCGCGCCACGCAACGCAGCGCTTCGGTCAACGAAATGGCCGCAGCGGTCGCGTGTGAAGTGTTCCAGGGCCGCATCGCGGTCGGCGAGCGCTATCGCAACGAAGGCGGCCAATGGCGCCAGCGCACCGCGTCGAACCCCGTCGAAGTGCCGGGCTTCTGCACCGACTAACGCCATGATGTCGCGCGGAGCCGCTTAGGCTGGCGCCGTGCGACGGCGCTACCCACATTCATGCCATGAAGGTCTTTCTGCTGACGCTCACGCTCGGCGGCATCCTGGCCGCCGTTTTGTTCGGCACGCTGACGGGCTGGGACGGCTCGGCGATGAACATTCACGCCTGGATCGCCTTGGGCCTGGGCACATTTCTCTCACTCGCGCTCGGCGGCGGCTTGATGGCGCTGGTCTTCTATTCAGCGCGCAAGGGTTACGACGACCGGATCGAAATCGACACCGAGACGCACGACTGACCGCTTATGGTCAGGCTGAGCATAATGTGCTATGCTCCACGGCGTTAGGTTAATGGCCGCCCGCAAACCCCAAACCAGCGCTGAAGATCGGTTCAAGTCGCTTTATGCGCACGGCTTCGTGCGCGTGGCCGCGTGCGCGCCGGTGGTGGCGCCCGCTGACCCGGTGACCAACGCCGAGCGCATCTTGAAGTTCTGGCGCGAGGCTGATGGCGAACGCGCCGCGGTGCTGTTGACGCCGGAGCTTTCGCTCTCCGGGTACGCGATCGACGATCTGTTGCTGCAGGAGCCGCTGCTCGATGCCGTTGAAACGACGATCGCGCGGCTGAAGGCCGAGAGCGCGAACCTGTTTCCGATTTTGATCGTCGGCGCGCCGCTGCGCTTGCACGGCGCGCTCTACAATTGCGCAGTCGTGATCCATCGCGGCGCCATCCTCGGCGTCGTGCCGAAGAGCTTTCTGCCGAACTACCGCGAGTTCTATGAGAAGCGTTATTTCGGCGTCGCCAGCGATACGCGCGAAGAGCTGATCACCGTTGCCGGAGAAAGCGTCGATTTCGGCGCCGACGTCATCTTCAAAGCCAACGACATTCCGGACTTCGCGTTTCACGTCGAGATTTGCGAAGACTTCTGGTCACCCGTGCCGCCGTCCACCCATGGCGCAATGGCTGGCGCGACGGTGCTGTTCAATCTCTCCGCGTCGAACATAGTCATCGGCAAAGCCGAAGACCGCGCCGTGCTGTGCGATTCTCAATCGCGCCGCGCTGTCGCCGCCTATGTGTTCGCAGCAGCTGGGTACGGCGAGTCCACCACGGATCTCGCATGGGACGGCCAAGTCATCGCCTACGAAATGGGCGAGAAGATCGCCGACGGCGAACGTTTCTCGCGCGATCCAAAGCTCGTGGTCGCCGACATCGACGTGCAGCGCATCGCGCAAGAACGCCGCCGCCTCTCCAACTTCCGTGACAGCGCCGCGCGCGAGAAAGAGCGTTTGGTCCGCTTCGGCCACACCACGTTCGACCTTGAGCCGCCAACCGGCCCGCTGCCGCTAAAGCGCAAGCTCGATCAATTCCCGTTCGTGCCGGACGATCTCACCAAACGCGATCGCGATTGCTTTGAAGCCTACAACATCCAGGTCCAAGGGCTCGCGAAGCGAGTAGAGACCACCGGTTCAAACCGCGTCGTCCTCGGCATTTCCGGCGGCTTGGACTCAACGCACGCCCTCATCGTGGCGGCGCGCGCGTTTGATATGCTGGGCTTGCCGCGCAAGAACATCGTCGGCGTCACCATGCCGGGCTTCGCCACGACGGACGCCACCAAGTCGAACGCCTGGGCGCTGATGAAGGCGCTCGGCATTGATGCGCGCGAGGTTTCGATCCAACCGTTGTCTCAGCGCATGCTGGAGGACCTCGATCACCCCGCCGCGCGCGGCGAGCCGGTTTACGATGTCGCGTACGAGAATGTGCAGGCGGGCCTGCGCACCGACTACCTCTTCCGCCTTGCGAACAAGGAAGGTGGCTTCGTTGTCGGCACCGGCGACCTTTCCGAGCTTGCGCTCGGCTGGTGCACCTACGGGGTTGGCGATCATATGAGCCACTACAACGTCAACGGCGGCGCGCCGAAGACGTTGATCCAGCACCTGATCCTCTGGGTGGCGGACACCAACATCTTCGACGCCAACACGTCGAAGACTCTGCGCAGCGTGCTCGAAGGCGAGATCAGCCCGGAGCTGATCCCCGGCGAAACGCAACAAAGCACGCAGGCGGTGGTCGGTCCGTATGAGCTACAAGACTTCAACTTGTTCTGGCTTACGCGCTACGGCCTGAAGCCCAGCAAGATTCTCTTTCTCGCTTGGAGTGCGTGGCGCGAGAAGTACGACTACGCCACTTTACGCAAATGGCTCGAAGTTTTCCTGACGCGCTTCTTCACCAGCCAGTACAAGCGCTCCGCCGTGCCGAACGGCCCGAAAATCGTATCCGGCGGCGCACTCAGCCCGCGCGGCGACTGGCGCATGCCGAGCGACGTCAGCGCGGCAACATGGCTCGCGGAACTGCACGCCAACACGCCTGAGAAGCTGGACTAGCGCATCCTCGCGTGCTTCATCCGCCGCATATGCCACGCCCCACTCTCGACGATCTGATCGCACTCGCACGCGCCGCCGGAGGCGAGATCATGGCCGTGCGCGCCGCAGGCTTCGACACTGAAACGAAGCTCGACGGCTCGCCCGTGACAATCGCCGATCAGCGCGCCGAGAAGATCATCGAAGACGGCCTGCACGCGCTGGCGCCAGAAATTCCAATGATCGGCGAAGAGGCGGTCGCCGACCTGCGCATCCCCCAATGTGGCGATCTTTTCTTCTGCGTCGATCCGCTCGATGGCACACGCGGCTTCGCCCAAGGCGGCGACGAATTCACCGTGAACATCGCGCTCGTTGGACAAGGCGCACCGACCATGGGCGTCGTGTTCGCGCCGGCGTCCGGCGAACTCTATGCAGGCGAACCCGGGCGCGCTGTGAAAGCGAAATACGATCCAATGACGGGCGCTGAGATCGTCGCGCTCGCGCCAATCCACGCGGCGCATGAAACGCCGCAGCAATGGCGCATCGTTGCGTCAGAAATCTCAGGCCGAAACCCGGAAACAGACGCCTTCATCGCCGCGCTGAATGGCGTCAGCGCTCACGCCAGCTCATCGATCAAGTTTTGCCGTTTGGCGGAAGGCGCCGCCGACCTCTATCCACGCTTCGGCGACGTCAGCGAATGGGACGCGGCAGCGGGTCACGCAGTGCTCACGGCTGCCGGCGGCGGGGTGATGCGGTTGGATGGTTCTCCGCTCCGCTACGGTGATCGCGACGGCGGCTTTCTCATCCACGGCTTCATGGCCTTCGCAAGCGCCGCCGCAGCGAGCGCCGCGCGCGACGTGCTTAAGCGCTAAGCCGCGCGATCAAGCGCTTCATGAAGGCGGCGCCCTCTTCAATCTGAGAAATCTCGATCCACTCGTCCGGCTGGTGCGCTTGTTCGATTGAACCAGGGCCACAAATGATCGCAGGAATACCAGCGCGCTGAAACAACCCGGCCTCGGCGGCATAAGACACCGCGCGCGTTTCGTTGTCGCCGGTGAGCTCCCGCCCAAGTATTTCTGCCGCGCTATCGCGCTGAATGGCCAAGCCCGGCGTGTTGGAACGGCGCGTGATCTTCACGCCGCCTTCCGGCGCCCGGCGCTTTATATCGGCATCTAAAGCTTCGGCGACAGCACGAAAGCGCGCTTCGATAGCGTCGCCCTGCTCGGTTTCCGGCGCACGCAAATCCCAGACGAACTCGCAACGACGCGCGAGAATGTTTGCCGCCGTACCGCCTTCGACCTTGCCAATCGTCATGGTCGGCCCCGGCGGATGAAAGTGCGCGTGCGTAAAGGCGCGCGCCTCGCGGCCCATCTCCGCGATCAGGTCCATGAGCTTCAGCGCTTCCATCACCGCCGACACGCCGGCGTCCGGCAATGACGAGTGCGCCTCGCGGCCCGTCACTTCGACCAAGAACGAGCGGATGCCTTTGTGCGCCGAGACGACTTTCATGCTCGTCGGTTCACCAACGATCACCGCCGCCGGTTTCGGTGCGGCTTTCAGAATGTCGGCAATCAGCGATGGCGCACCTAAGCAACCGATTTCTTCGTCGTACGAGAGCGCCAGCATCAGCGGCCGCTTCAAGGGCGCGGCCAACGCCTGATCCAAATGCGCGAGCGCGAGCGCGGAGAACGTCTTCATGTCCGCCACGCCGCGGCCGTAGAGTTTGCCGCCGCGTTCTGTCACCGTCCACGGGTCGCTTGTCCACGGCTGGCCATCGACGGGCACAACATCGGTGTGCCCCGAGAGCACGACGCCGCCTTCGACTTCCGGCCCTATTAGCGCGTAGAGATTGGCCTTCGTGCCATCGGCGTTGGACACGCGATGTGAGGCGACGCCGCGATGGCGCAGAAAATCCTCGACCCACGCGATCAGTTCCAAGTTCGAATTGCGCGACGTGGTGTCGAACGCGATCAGCCGCGCGAGAATATCCAGCGTTGGCTGCAATGCGCTCACTGCGGCGCCTGCACCGTTTGCCCGCCCGGCTCTTGGAACGCGAGCAGGATGATCCGGAATTGCAGCGCCGCCGCAGGCGGGATCGCGGGCGGGCGTCCTTCCGGACCGTAGCCAAGCTCCATCGGGAATGTCGCCACGATCTCATCACCTGGACGCATCTGCGTGATCGCTTCGGCGAAGCCCGGCACCACGGCGCCGAGCGGAAATTCCGCTGGTTCACCGCGCGCGAAGGACGAGTCGAACACTTCGCCAGTTGCGAGCTTGCCTTCATAATGCACCAACGCGGTGGCGTTTTCGGTCGGACGGGGCAGGGCCTGGTTACGCCCGCGCGCACGGCGTTCAATCAACAGACCTGAAGGCAGCGCCTCGACGCCCGCTTGCGCGCGCGTTTCCGCTAGCCATTCCACCGAACGCCCCGAAGCTTGCGACGCAGCATCCGCGTCCGCCTTTTCTGCGCGCTCGATCTCTTGCATCACGCCGCCGCCGCCATTGTCGCCACATGCCGCTAACGCCAACGCAGCGGCCGCCAAAATCATCTTGATCATCTGTAAAGCGCTTCCGTTTGCTCAAGAGTCCAGGGTTCAGCTTCGCCGGCGGCTTCCCACTCCTTGAACACAGGATCGGCGAAGATCGCGGCGCAGTAAGCTTGCGCCACGTCCGGCGTTTCAACTTTGTAGGTGCGCAGCCGTGTCGCGACCGGCGCGAACATTGCGTCCGCAATGCTGCGTTGCCCGAACAGGAACTGGCCGTCGCTACCGTAACGCGCCCGCAAGCCGCCCCAGAGCTCGAACAAGCGCTCGAGATCCGTTCGCGTGTCTGCCGGCCAATTCGGTGTAAACGAGAGCCGGCGGCGGACGTTGCATGACATGTCGCGGCGCAACGCAAAAAATCCCGCGTGCATTTCCGATGACACCGCCCGCGCTTCAGCGCGCACCAGCGGATCTGCCGGCCAGAGCGACGGCGCTTGCTCGGCTGCCCATTCGCAGATCGCCAAGCTTTCGTAAATCACCGTATCGCCGACATGCAGCGCCGGGACGCGCCCGCTTGGCGACACCGCGCGCACTTCCTTGATTTCGGAGCGGCCATAGCCCTCGCCGCCGAGCGGAATGATCTGTTCCTCGAACGGAATACCGCCCCATTTCAGCGCCAACCATGAGCGCATCGACCAGGACGAGTAGTTCTTGTTGCCGATGTGGAGGACGGGCGTGGCCATGGGCGGCTTGTTCCAGAGGCCGGGCGCGAGATCAAGCCGCGCCCGCCGCTTCCCCACTCCCGCGACGCAGGCTAGGCTCGGTTTCGAGGGCGTGGGAGACACCTGATGCGGATGGTGGCGGCAGCAGCGACGATCGCTGCATGTGTTTTGGTCAGCCTAGCGGTGGAGCCGCGCGATAGCGCACCCACCGCGGAGTTCTCGAACATCGTGGGCGCTAGCACGCCATCGCGCATCGTCGGTGTCGACAAACAGGCCGTGCGCACCAAGCCGGGCGCGGGCGCAGTTGTGGGCAATGACAGCTGCCGCTGGGCCAACGACAACGAGTGCGACGATCCCGACATCGGCACCGGCGCCTGCACCCAAGGCACCGACTATTCCGATTGCCGCGCCATGCGCGCCGGCGACGACGACAGCTGCCAGTGGGCGCGCGACGGCGAATGCGACGAACCAAACTTCGGCACCGGCGCATGCACGCAGGCAACCGACCGCACCGATTGCGGCGCCATCGCCTGGATGCGCAACCAGAATGATAGCTGCGCGACATCGTTCAACGGCGTGTGCGAAGAGCAAGCCCGCGGCCGAGGCTCGTGCGCGCCGCGCACCGACCGTAGCGACTGCCACTCCCGCGAGCGGCCAATGACGATCACCGATCACTTCTTCGGCCGCGATGATCGCGTCCGCGTCAACGCACAACAAGCGCCGTGGCGTTTCATGGGTCGCTTCACCAACGCCGATGGCGAAATGTGCACGGCGACGCTGGTTGCCCGCAACGTTCTCGCCACCGCGGCGCACTGCATTCACACCGATCACGGCGTCACCGGCGGTGGTGAGTTCGCGCCAGCCGCCGGCGGGCCAAATGCACGCGCCGTCGCCTACCTCGTCAACCAGCGTTACAATTATCGTCAGTTCACGACGACCGACGAAATCGACGGTTTGGATTGGGCGCTCGTGCGCATCGATCAGCCGCTTGGCGATCGGCTCGGTTTCGCGGGCGTTCGCAATCTCACTGGCCAAGGGCTCGCGCCAGCACGCGCCGCGGACCTCTACCAAGCCGGCTATTCGTGGGACACCGGCAACGAGGCCATGTCCGGCAACGTCGCGTGCCACATCGTACAGGTTAACCCCGACGGGACGTTCGCCCACGAATGCGACACCACGCGCGGCGATTCCGGCTCCGGCTTCCTGGTTCGTAACGGCACTGGGTTCGACCTTATTGGCGTCGACTCCAACTTCCGATCCAACCCAAACGGGCCGTTTATCTATATTGCCGTGAGCGCCAGCCAGTTTCAGTCGCTTCTCGCCGACTTTGCCGTCGGACGCAGCGGCACGGATTTCGGCAGAGGCGGAAATCGCCCGCCCAAGGGTTAGGCGCGGCCCTTGCTCTCCTGACGCGCGAAGTAGGGCTGGGCAGGAACGTGCGTCTCGAAACGATACATCCCAAGGAACTGGGTCCTGAAGCGCTTGCCCAATGGCGAGCGCTTCAGCATGCGAGCGCCACGCTCCAAAGCCCTTATCTGACACCGGATTGGGCGCAGCTGGTTGGCGCGACGCGAGATGATGCGCGCGTGTGCGTTATCGACGACGGTGCCGGTTTCTTCGCCGCCCAACGCTTGTCGCGCTTCACCGCGATGGGCGCCGGCGCACCGATCTCGGATTACAACGCCATAGTCGCGAACGCCGATCTCCGCATCGATGCCGGCGCGCTGTGCAAGGCGCTCAAAGTCGGCCGCATCGATCTTACTCACGTGCCTCAAGGCCCCACGCCGATCTCCGCCATCGGCGCCGAGGGTTCGTGGATCGCCGAAACTGCCGGCGGCCGCGATCTTTACGAAGCGGCCCTGAAGCAGCGCCGCAGCGAGTTCGTACGCCAGACTGACAAGAAGGGCCGAAAGTTCGCGCGCGACTGCGGTTACATCGAGTTCCGCGCCTCGGCGCCCGAACGTGCCGAGTTCGAGCAATTGCTCACCTGGAAAAACGCGCAGCTGAAGCGCTCCGGCCAACCCGACATTTGGGCGACCCCTTGGGTGCGCCGAGTGCTGGACGCCACGTTCGAGCACCGCGCAACCAGCTTCAATGGCGTTCTGTTTTCGCTTTCGATCGACCAGCGTTTGATCGCGGCGGCCTACTGCCTGCGCGCCGGCAAGGTGCTGCACTTCTGGATCGTCGCGCACGATTCCGAATACGACTCTTACTCCCCCGGCGTTCAGCTGGCCCGTTGGGCTGTGGGCTGGGCGGCGGAAAACAGTATCGCTGAAGTCGACTTCGGCCCCGGCGACTACCAGTACAAACGCCAGCTTTCGACGACGCAGCGCATGCTTTCATACGGCGTCGTCTCCGGCGTCTCGGTATCGGGCGCTGTCCGCCGCACTACGCAAGCGCTGCGCGCTGGCATGGAACGGCTGCCAAACCCGAAACTCGCCGCCCTACCCGGCAAGGCCATGCGCCGGCTCGATTTGATGCGCGCGCTCGCCGCCTAGTCGTTGAATGTTGAAGCGCGCGCCGATAGGGTCGCGCGCTTCCATGACCAACAAGCCCGCCGTCACCTTCGCCGACATTCAGGCCGCTGCGGAGCGCCTCAAGGACCGCATTGAGCGGACCGAGACGCACTACTCGCGCTCGCTCTCGAACATCACGGGCGCCGACGTCTGGGTGAAGTACGAGAATCACCACGAGACCGGCGCCTTCAAGGAGCGCGGTGCGCTCAATCGGTTACTGCAGCTAACCGACGCCGAAAAGAAGCGCGGTGTCATCGCCGCCTCCGCCGGCAACCACGCCCAGGCCGTCGCCCACCACGCCCGCGCGCTCGGCGTGCCGACCACGATCGTGATGCCGAAAGGCACGCCGAACGTGAAGGTCGAGCAAACTCGCGCGCGCGGCGCCACCATCGTGATCGAAGGCGAGACCTACGACGACGCTTACGCACATGCCTTGAAGCTCGGCGAAGAGCGTAACCTGGTGTTCGTGCATCCCTTCAACGACGCCGGCGTCATCGCAGGCCAAGGCACCGCGGCCATCGAAATGCTGGAAGACGCGCCCGAGATCGACGTGCTGATCGTACCGATCGGCGGCGGCGGACTGATCGCGGGCATGGGCATCGCAGCGAAGGCGATCAAACCCAGCATTCAAATCTACGGCGTCGAACCGGAATCCTATCCCTCCTTCAACGGCAAGCGTCGCGGCACCAATGTGAGCGCCGGCGGACAAACCATCGCTGAAGGCATCGCGGTCAAGAAGATCGGCGACCTCTCATTCGAGCTTGCCGACAAGCTGGTCGAGGACGTGATCCTCGTCGATGAGCCCGGCTTCGAACAGGCGATCGCGCTTTACGTCAGCGCAGAGAAAACCGTGGCCGAAGGCGCCGGTGCCGCAAGCTTGGCGGCATTGCTTTCAGCGCCGGAGAAATTCAAGGGCCGCAAAGTCGGGATCGTGTTGTCTGGCGGCAACATCGATACGCGCATACTGGCGTCTGTGCTTGAGCGCTCGATGGTGCGCCAAGGCCGCATCGCGGTGCTGCGATTCATCGGCGATGATCGCCCGGGCATCTTGGCCACTGTCAGCCGGATCATTGGCGACACCGGCGGCAACATTCTGCAGGTGGCGCACCACCGCATGGCGCTTCACGCGCCGATCAAAGGCGTCGAGTTCGACATCGAAATCGAGACCCGCGACATGCAGCATACCCAAGAGATCGTCGATGCGCTGATTGCGGCGGGTTACAACGCGCGCTGCCTCTGACGGGAACGCCGCCGTAAGGCGCGGCGTTGGCGAACGGAAGGAGTTCGCCATGCTGACAAACGGTTCCACCTGGTTCCTAGTTGCCGATGGCCGTCGCGCACGCGTGCTGATCGAAGAACGCCGCGGCGCAAATCTGGAGGCGCCAGCCGACTTGGCCATGGAAATCAGCGAGGACGAACTCTACGACGCGCAGGATCGACCGCCCCGCAGCTTCGATCGCGTCGGCGCCGGCCGTCACGCCATGGACAAGGGCCGCAGCTTGCACGAGCAGGAAGAGACGAACTTTCTGAACCGCGTCGCTGAACGCATCGTCGACGCGGACAAGCAAAGGCGCTTCGATCACCTAGTGATCGCCGCGCCGCCGCGCGCGCTGGGCATTCTGCGCGAGAAGCTAGCCGCCGTACAGTCGCGCATTCGCGCTGAAACGCCGAAAGATTTGCTCGACGAGCCAGAACCGAAGCTGCGCGAGCGGCTGCAGGAATTACTGCGCTGACTAAAAGGAGCGCGGGTCTTCAGACCCGCATCTTTTTCTGAAACGGTTGTGCAAGAGCGGGTCTGAAGACCCACGCTCCTTTACTCAGCCGCCAAGATTTCCACGGGGTCGTGTTCGGCGACGAAATGCCCTGCGCCTACCTCGATCCAGCGCGGGCGGTATTGCGTCGCGTCTGGGTTGTCGATGATACGTGATTTCAGGAAGCGCAGCGGCGCGCGGGTGTCCATCGGACTGGGCAGATCGCCCACCAACCGCACGCGCGGCTTGTTGCGCGCAATATCCGGATCAGGCGTCGGCGACGCGGCCAGCAACGCCTTGGTGTAGGGATGGCGCGGATCGGTGAGGATGGTCTCGCTCGGCCCGTATTCCACTGCACGGCCCAGATACAGCACCAGCACGTTGTGGCTGATCTCCCGCACCACCGCGAGGTCGTGGCTGATGAACAACATGCTGGTGTGAAACTCACACTGCAGATCGATCAGCAGTTTCAAAATCTGCGCCTGGATCGAAACATCGAGCGCCGACACCGCTTCGTCACACACAACCAGCTTCGGCTTCAGGATCATCGCGCGCGCCACCCCGACGCGTTGGTTCTGACCGCCCGAAAGCTCGTGCGGATAGCGATTGATCAGATCGGGATCGAGCCCGACCTGCAGCATGATCTCCTTCACGCGCTCTTCGCGCTCTTCGCGCCCTGCGCGGTTGAGCTCCGGCGCGAACGATAAAAGCGGTTCAGCGATTGAAGCGCCCAACGTCATGCGCGGATCGAGGCTTGCCAGCGGATCTTGGAAAACGATCTGCAGATCCTGGCGCGACCGGCGGATCGCTTCCTTTTCGCTCGGCAAAAGATTGCGCCCGAGGAACGTCACCTTCCCCGCATTGCGCGGCAGCAATTGCACCACCGCGCGGGCCAAGGTGGATTTGCCGCAACCGCTTTCGCCGACCACGCCTAGCGTTTCAGCGGCGCGCAGCTGAAAACTCACGCCGTCCACGGCGCGCAGCGGCTTGATTTTGCCAAACAGAGAGCCGTCTTTGACCTTCACCGGAAAGCTTACGCGCACATCATCGACGTCAAGGATCGGCGGGCCCGGATCGGGCGGTGCAAGCGTCTGCGCGCGGGCGCCATCGATCCGGGGCACCGCCGCCAAAAGCATGCGCGTGTAATCGACCTTCGGCGCGGAGTAAATCTCCTCGACCGTCCCCGTTTCCACGACCTCACCGCGGCGCATCACGGCGACGCACTGCGCCATGCGCGCAATCACGCCCATGTCGTGCGTGATCAAGGCGACAGCGGCGCCCGTGTCCTTGCGGAGATCCTCGATCAGATCGAGCACTTGCGCCTGCACCGTGGCGTCAAGCGCCGTCGTCGGTTCGTCCGCCACCAGCAGCGCCGGTTCGGCCATCATCGCCATGGCGATCATGACGCGCTGGCGCATGCCGCCGGAAAGTTCGTGCGGATATTGCGAAAGCCGCCGCGCCGCTTCCGGAATGCGAACACGTTCCAGCCACTCGATGGCGCGTTCGCGCGCAACGGCGCCGGTGACTTGAAAGTGGTGTGCCAACACCTCGCCCATTTGCGCGGCGACCGTCATGTGCGGCGTCAGCGCGGTGAGCGGATCCTGAAACACGAACGCGACATGGCGGCCGCGAAAGCCATCCAGCTCCTTGCGCGTCATGCCGAGCACTTCGCGGCCCTGAAATTTCACGGAGCCGGAGACGCGGGCGTTGGCGGAGGTGAGCCCAAACGCCGCGAGAAAAGTCTGGCTCTTGCCTGAGCCGCTCTCGCCGACGATGCCGAGGCATTCGCCCTTGTCGATCTTCAGCGACACGCCCTTGACGGCCTCTACCTCACCGTCCGGTGTGTCGAAGGTGACGGATAGATCAGAGATTTCGAGCACGGTTTCAGTCATGGCGGCAAACTAGCTAGCGCAATGGCAATGTCCAATGCCGGTGGCGGTTCTGTTCCGGCTGTGGGACAAGAGCACGACGGAGCGACCCATGGCCCAGATGAATTACCTCACCCAATGCACCTTCGATTTCGGTGCGCTGGCGCAGTTGCCAAAAGTGCTGAAGAGCCTGGGCGTGACGCGCCCATTCGTGGTGACGGACGCCGGGTTGAAAGCGAACGGCCTACTCGACACACTGCTCGCCGCACTCGGCGCCGCGCCCGCCGGCTTGTTTACGGAGACTCCTGCGAACCCAACGGAAAGTGCATCCGCGAAAGCAGCGGAGGCGTATCGCGCGGCTGGCGCTGACGGGATCATCGCGTTCGGCGGCGGCTCGTCGATGGATTTGGCCAAGGCTATGGGCCTCATGGTCACGCATGAGGGACCGTTCGAACGATTGGGCGCGTCGGTGCGCGGCATGAAGTTCATCACCAAAATTCCGCCGCTGGTTGCCGTGCCAACAACAGCCGGCACGGGCAGCGAAGTGTCGCCCGGCGCTGTCGTCATTCTCGACAACGGCCGCAAGGAGACGTTCGTCTCCGCCTATCTCGTTCCCACGGCGGCTGTCTGCGATCCCGAGCTGACAATAGGCTTGCCACCAGCGCTCACTGCAGCGACGGGCATGGACGCGATGACGCACTGCATCGAAGCGGTGTTGACACCCGTCGTGCATCCGCCAGCCGAAGCGGTCGGCGTCGATGGCGCCGAACGTGTCGGCAAATACATCGAGCGCGCGACCAAGGACGGTTCAGATCGCGACGCGCGCTGGCACATGATGATGGGCTCGTTCGAGGGCGCGCTGGCGTTCGCGAAAGGGCTGGGCGCGGTGCATGGGCTCAGCCACGCGCTCGGCCGTATCCATGAACTGAAGCTGCACCACGGCACGCTGAACGCAGTGATCCTGCCGCACTCGCTGGCGATGATCGGCAATGCAGCGGAGGAAAAGTTTGCCCGCCTGCGCCGCGCGCTCGGTCTCGCCCCGAACGCGGACTTGCCGCAATATATCGCCGACCTCAACGCACGCCTCGGCCTGCCTGCCTCGCTCGGCGCCATGGGCGTCACCACGGCGCACTGGCCCGGCACGCGCGACTATGCCGTTAGCGACATCGCCACGCTCTCAAACGCCGTGCCGTTCGACGGCGATAAGTACGACGACCTATTCCATCGTGCGCTCTAGCGCGGCGTATAGGTGGCGACTGAAGGCTCCAGCCGAAGCTCCTTCTTCCGCATCGCGATCCAGATCGCACTAATCACCAAGCTTGCCCCAACCGCGATGGTCGCTAGCAAGCCGCCTTCAGCGCCGTACGCGCCGCCCGTCCACAATTCCGGACCGAAGGGATTGACCGTGATCAAACGCGTTTCGCTTTCCATGCCACTGACCGCGAGCCCGAACACCGGCCCTTGAAACAGATTCCACGTAATGTGGATGCCGATCGGGATCGCAAGCTCGCCAGTCAACAGGAATGGCACCGCAAGCATCAAGCCGGCGAGAACGAGGTTGAGCAACGCCAGCGGCGTGGTGTGAGCGCCGCCGCCTGCCTCGTTGGCGAGGTGAACGACGCCAAAGAAGCTCGACGAAATGATCAGCGCGATGATGATCGCCGCATTCGTGCCGAAGCGCGAAAACCCCTCAGAGATATTCCGCAAATGATAGCCGCGGAACACCAGCTCCTCGTTGATGCCGACCACGATGAGGCTCAGCACCTGAACCGCGAACGCCGCCACGATCGGCAAGTCCAGATTGGTCACAGAGACTTCGCTCAACGTCGCCCAGCCCGCGTGAATCATGGCGAATACAATGCCGCTCATCAGCACCGCGCCCAGAACGAGCCCGAACATGAGATCGACCCACCATCCGCCGCTGAAATTGAAGCCATAGGCGGCAAAGCGCCGACGATCGATATAGCGCGCGATCAGCCATGTCGCACCGACGGTGGCCGCCAAATAGAGCAGCGCATACACACTCTCGCCAATGGCGCGGTTCGGAATCTGGGAAGCGGCAAAGCCAGCGAGCAGCCCGAACGCGATCAGCGCAATCAGATGGATCAGAATGCGCCAGCCGGCGCGCAACCGCTTTTCGCTCTTGTTGACAAAGATCGCCGCGATCGCGCCCATGACACTTCTCCCCTTAGAGACGTGTCTACGGGCGCGGCCGGGCGAAATCCAGCGTTAGGCGATGGCCGCCGCTGATCCGGCGGCTAGTCGACCTTGGCGAGAAAATCCAACACCGCGTCCCATGCCTCGGGCTCGTCCAACGTCGGCGCATGGCCGACGTTGTCGATCGTTGCGACTTCGAGTGCTGGGTTGAGCGCGCGCATGTGCGCGACGCCGCTTTCGTCCAGAATGTCGGATATGCCACCGCGCACCGAGAGCATCGGCTTGGCCGATAACGCCGCGAACAACGGCGTCAAATCCGGCGGCGGCGCATCCGGATCGAAATCGGCAAACGCCAGCGCGATGTGCGGATCGTAATCGGCCTCCAGCTTCCCATCGTCACGCTCACGAAAGGTCCGGCGCGCCGAAGCGAGCCAGAACGCCTCGTCATCCAACCGCTCGGGAAACGCACCGCCCATGATCGCGCGCACGCCCTGCGCCGCTTCCGCCCATGACGCGACCGGCTGCGAGCGTCCCACGTAAGTCGCTATACGCGACACACCTTCCGCCGAGAGCTTCGGTCCCACGTCGTTCAGCACTGACGCGGCGATGCGATCCGGCGCGAGTGCGGCCAGCACCATGGTGATCAGCCCGCCCATCGACGTGCCGATGAACACCGCCTTCGGAATCTCCAGCGTATCCATAAGCTTCAGCACGTCTTGCGCGTACACCGCCGGCACGTAGTGCGCGGGATCGGGATCGTTGGCGCTTTTGCCGCGCCCGCGCATGTCGGCGGCGATCACGCGCCGGCCCAGCGCGGCGATACGCGGTGCGATCACTTCAAAGTCCCGTGAGTTGCGGGTGAGGCCGTGGAGGCAGATCACAGGCAACCCCGTGACCGGCTCAAGCGGCGGATAATCACGCGCGTAGAGCGTCAGGCCGTCAATCGTCGCGATCACGCGCTCTTCGAAACCACCAATCGAAACCGGCGCGCCGAAATCCATGCTCATCTCCTAGCCGGCCCGTTCTGGGCTGACGCTTGCGTTGGCGTCGGCATAAGCGACCGCTCGCATCGCCTGCAACCGGTCTAGCCAGCGCGCTGTGTATCCCGCGCGCTCATGCCCAGCCACCGCCTCGCACGAGCGCAACACCACCTCAGCGGCGCCGACCGTGAAGCGGTCGAAGCAGAGGCCGGAGAGTGCACGCTGCCGGCGAAGCTGGGCCTCAATCACACGCTGCGCGGCTTGCATCTGCCCACGCGCCGCGCGCGCCTGCGCTTGTGCAATTGGGCCAGCGCCTTGGAACCGCACCAGAAACGCGACGGACGACGCCTGCGCCGGCGCCTGCGCGATCTCAAAGCCACCCGGCTCCAAGGCTTGGCGCGCCTCAGCTTGCGGCGCAGGCTGCGCCGCAAGCGCCAACGCGCCGACCATCAGCGCGCCGCTCACCGCGATGCCCCACGTGCGCAAAGCGTTCACATCCATGCGCTGACCTTCGCTCCGCCCAGCGCGCGCGTAAAGCGCAAACCCTGGTTAAGGCGAAGCAGCCGCTGGCCCAATTGTCTGCGCCGCGCGCGCCAAATCCAGTAGCCCTCGTCCGCTCGGCCTCGCGCAAGTCGCGGAACCCGCGGAGATCGGCGTTGCGTTCGCAGAGCGTGCGCACTCGATCTGCGCGTAGCCCGAAGCGTGTGGCGAGATCGCGCGCGTGAACAGCGCGTCCTCAAGCTGCGCGCCACGCAACCCGGTCTGCGACGCCAGCAACGCCAGCGCCGCCGACACATGCGGCGCCGCCATCGAAGTGCCCTGCAGGAAGGAGTAATAGCATTGCTGCGTCGAGTTCTGGTTCACCGGATCGTAGCAGCCAGCGGCCGTGGTGCGCGTCGAAAGCACGCCATCCGGGCGTCCATCATTGTCGCTATCCGAGAACACGTCGCCGCCCGGCGCGAGCAGATCCACTTGCGGGCCGAAGTTCGAATAGAACGACAAACCGCCGCGCGCGTCATTGGCGCCGACGACCACGACATTGTTGCAGTTCGCCGGTGCATAGAGCGAAGCCTGGTTCGCCTTGTTGCCCGCCGCGACAACCACCACGACATTCCGCGCCACCGCCGCGTCGATCGCCGCCTGCATCGAAGCCGGGCACGGCGCCTGGATGGTGAGGCTCATGTTGATGATGTCGGCTGGCGTGCGGTTGATGATCTGCTGCCCGCCCGCGTTCTGCGCGGGCGCAATACCCGCTGCCCAGCGGATGCCGGATACGATATCAGCGAGCTCTCCGCCGCAGCGGCCAAGCACGCGCACTGGAACGACAGTCACATCCCACGCGCCGCCCGCGACACCGACGCGATCGTTCGTCGTCGCCGCGCCGATCGTGCCGGCGACGTGGGTGCCGTGATACGAGTTCTCGGTCTGGGTCCCGCAGCGATCGCCTGCGTCCTGCGCGTCGGCGTCAATGCCGTCTCCATCGCCGCCGCGCTCAGGATTGTTGATGAGATCGACACCCGTCGCGACATTGGTTGAACCGCGAATATCTGGGTGCGTCAGATCAAGCCCAGTATCCAGCACCGCGACGCGCACGTTGCGCGAACCGATCTGAGTGGCCTCCCAGAACGTCGCAAAGCCTGCGCCGCCGGGCGAAAAGCCCTCGCCCGCGCCGTGCGGACGATAGTGCCATTGCAAAGCGTAAAGTGGATCGTTCGGCAAGCCGCCGCGCGGCGTCGCCGGCGTCGTTGGTTGCGACGGTGACGGCTGTGAAGGCGTCGTCGGTTGCGTCTTCGGCCGCTCGCGCGGCGGCCGCGAGAAGCCGCTGTCGGCGATGTAGTTCGGCTCGACGTATTCGAAATCGCCAGACGACGTAAGACGCTGGATCGCGCAGCGCGTGGCCAGTCCAATATCGTTTTCGAGTTGGCCTTGCGTGACGATGCGTGGGCAACGATCGGCGGCGTTCCACTCGATCGCGTCCGGAATTTCCTGCGCAGCGGCCGCTTCCCCTTGTTGGCCGAACCGCAGCGATGTCGGATCGGCGCCAGCCGTCGCCAGGCTCACTGTAACCACGCCGCCCGGACGCACCGCGATCTCGCCTTCAATGCCCAAACGGTTCAGCACGTCACGCGCTGCGCCGCGGGCGGTGTCCGACGCTTCGGCTTCCGCGCGCGAACGCACCTGCGCAATCACGTTGTCCGGCAAATCTTCGATCGCATCCAAGCCTTGCACACGCAGCGAGCGCACGAGGTTGCTGGCGAGCCCCATCTCGGTCGCCGTTTCCGCCAGCTCTTGCTCCACGCGCGCGCCAACGAGGATTTCGCCCGGCGCGATCATCACCGGTTCCGCCTGCAGCAACGTCGCGATCTGGCCCTGCGGCTGCACCGAACCCGAGAGCGCGCGTGCCGCCAGCGGCACGCTTTCGAGCGCGGTGGGCCCAGGCCCCTGCTCGCCGCCGCCACGCATACGGTCCCACACGTCGCCCAGCTGGTCGCACGCGCCCAGCGCCAGCAAAGGCGCCAGCGCCAAGGCAGCCAATCTCCAGCGACGGTGCGACATGCTTGGCTCCCCACAGTTTTTCGCAGAAACTGGAGGTTAGCTTGGCCCCCCGGGATGACAAGGCGATGTCGGCGGTGGGTCGTGGAGAAGGCGACGGCGCCGCAGGCATGAGCATTTTCCCCCTAGCGGCGAACTTGGCCGCGGCGCGCGATCCCGCCGCGCCGCGCGCCCGCACCGAAGACGAGGCCACCACCCTCGCCGGCGGGCCGGTGTTCCTTGCCGTCGAGGAATTGGACGCCGTCTATGAAACGCCGGACGCAGCGGAAGCTGCGGTTCCAGATTTGTACGGTACCGGGCTTTACGAGCTTATCTGGCGCGACGGTTGGCGCGTGACCATGCGCTACTGGCGCCCGGCTCCGCCCGCGCCGGTTGCGCGCACTGCAGAAGCGGCGGTAAAAAAACGACTCGGCCACGCCCGCACACCCGAGGAGGCGCGCACGCTGCTCGAGACGCCGGCGGAGCTCGCGCGCGAAGTGCTGCCGAACTTGTATTTGGACCACAAGCAGCTGCTGAAGCGCTGGGGCAAGCTGGTGAAGAACGGCCTCGGTGAAATCGTCGAGCGCGAAGGCAAGTTCGCGCTCGCCATCCGCTTCTGGCGCCCGATGCACGCCCCCGGCATCGCAGCGCCACTCGCGCCCATCGAACGCATCGAACTCGCCGAACGCGTCGCTGCACCTCTGCGCCCCGAAGCGCCGCAAGAAGACATGGACATCGGCCTGTTCGAAAACACCGCCCCAGAAAATCCCAACGTGGTGCTGGTGACGGAGGAAGGTGACGGGCGGTTTAGGGGGAGCGAATAAATATGGACCACCGGCGCCCCGCCGGCATGCACCGGTGCCGGCCGGCGAGGGCGCCGGCGGTCCACATTAGCCGGGCAACGTCACGCGCAGCAGCGCCCCCTTCTCGCCGTCCAGTATTTCAATCTCTCCGCCGTGCGCCCGCCCGATGGAGCGTGCTGCCGGCAGTCCTAGCCCCGCGCCACTCGCACCTTCCTGCAAGCGCACGAACGGCTCAAACACGCTTTCGCGCTGATCCGCCGGCACGCCGGGACCTTCGTCCTCAACGTCGATGACGACTTGTCCCTCTTCACGCTTTAGCGTGATCTTCGCGCTCGCGCCGTACTTCAACGCGTTGTCTACCAGGTTTGAGAACAGCCGTTTCAGCCCGAGCGACTGAGCCGTAATGATCATCCGCTCCTCGCCTTCAAACACCACATTCTGACGCGCCTCAACCCGGTCGTCGGTGATGCTCTGCAGCAGCGCGCTCAAATCGATCCGCACGCGCGCTTCTTCCGCCGGATCGTCGCGCGCGAACGCGATGAAGCCCGCAACCAGCGCTTCCACTTCCTCGATTTCCTTCGCCATCCGTTCGCGCTGCTCCGGCGCGACGTTCTCGGCTTGCAAGCGCAGACGCATCAGCGGCGTGCGCATGTCATGCGCCACCGCCGCCAGCGTCTTGGTTCGGTCGGCGATCAAAGCGCGCAGCCGCGCCTGCATCGTATTCACCGCCCGTGCCGCGCCGCGCAGTTCACGCGGACCTTCTTCGGCGACCGGCTCGCTTTGCGGGTTCACGCCCACGGCTTGCACGGCATTGGAGAAATTGCGGATCGGGCTGGTCAGCCGCCGCGCGAACAGCACGGCCAATAGCAGCAGGATTGTCAGCGTACCGCCGATGATCAGCATCGCGCGACCGATCCAACCGATCTCGGCCCAGTTGCGGCCCTGGTGCATGACGAGCCAGCGACCGTCCGGCAGCTGCGCACTGACCTCAAAGCCGGAGATCAGCGCCACGCCTGGCGGCGCCGGCGCAAACACGGGTACTTCGGGCTCCGCCGGCTCGGGTGGCTCCGGCGGCGTAACAGCGGCGGGCGCCGGCACGCGCGGCGTGGCGACGACCGGCGCGGGAGGCGTAGGCGGCGCTGGCGCGGCGACGGGACCGACCGGGCCGACATGGGGCACATGCGGCGTCGGCGGGACGTTGCGCATCGCTTCGTCGACCTCACGCTCGATGGCCTCCTCGTCGATGTCGGCCTCGAAATCCTCGGGGTCCCACTCGAACGCCTGCACTTCACGCACCGCGCGCTCGATCTCTTCGTCGAGCCCTTCGGTGTCGACAACGACGTCATCGCCATGCACTTGCACACGAACACCCGCGCGCCGGGCGCGCTCGAGCGCTTCACGATGCCGCGCCAATTCCTGAGTGTTCATGCGCTCGGCGCGTTCGAGTGCGCGTCGGTTGCGCTCCAGATCGCGCGCGGCGCGCTGCGCTTGCAGTTCGATCGCCGCGACATCGCGCACGCGAAACACGAACGTATCGCCTTGCTCGATGTGCTGCGCAGAGAAGCGCACTTGATCCGGCCGCAAACTGAGTTGACCCGCGAGCTGCATGCGGTTCGCCACCATCAGCGGCTCGGCATAGGTGTCGGACGGCGTAGCGGCCTGAATCCGCCACTCCACGCCGCGCTCCTGCGCCGTGCGGCCCTGTTGCGCGAACTCGTAGCCGCGGCTGAAGTGCCGGCTCACCATGTCGGCGCGCACCACATCCGGCGGCCGTGGCGGCAGCCAGATCACGATCGCCATCACCGCGACGAACGCTGCTGTCAGCGCGAGCGCCACCAGCGCGCCGAGATAAACGGCGATCGGAAAACCATTGCGGGTGTCGATCATGAGACCGGCTTCACCGCGAAGAGATAGCCCTCGCCGCGAACAGTGCGGATGATCTCGATGCTACCGGGACGCTCCAGCTTCTTTCGCAGACGGCTCACCTGCACATCCACCGCGCGGTCGAACACATCGCTGTCATTGTCGAACGCGTAGTCGAGCAATTGTTCGCGGCTCAGCACGCGTTGCGGCCGCTCAACGAACGCGCGCAGCAACCGAAACTCTCCCGTCGAAAGCGGCAGCACGACATCGTCCGGATCAACCAATTCGCGGCGCGCGATATCGAGGCGGAAACCGGCAAAGCGCAGCGACTCACCAGGCGGCGCGCTGTCCGCATCACGCTGACGGCGCAGCACAGCGCGCGCCCGCGCCACCAGCTCACGCGGATTGCAGGGCTTGGCGAGATAATCGTCAGCGCCGATTTCGAGGCCAACGATGCGGTCAGCATCGTCGCCAAGCGCAGAAAGCATAATGATCGGAACCCGGCCCTTGCCCGAAAGCCGTTTGCAGGCCGAGAGCCCGTCCTCGCCCGGCATCATCAGATCCAGAATGATGAGGTCAGCGCCCTTGGCGGCCAGGTGCCGTTCCATCCCCGGCACGTCGCCGGCGGAGGATGCATCGAACCCAGCACGCTCGAACACCTCCACCAGCCCATCGCGGATGGCGTTATCGTCATCGACGATCAGCACGCGCGGGGGTGCGACGGGTTCTGGCATCAGGCTCATATTTATGGGGTCGGGGCGTGCTCTGGTAGCAATTACAGCTGTCAGGGCTATCCGCGGCATGTTTCGCCAGTGTTTCAGCGCTGACGTACGCCGGAAACGTAGCAGTCCCATGGTCCGCCCACTGCCAAGCCCGAGCCGGGCTATCTGAGGGTAAATGACATGAGACTAGGATTAGCCCTGGGCGCAGCGGTGATCGCCACGACGATGGTCGCCTACGCCGATTCCGACAACAACAACCGCCGCTTCGTCTTCCACCGAGGCGAGCCGGTTAACGCCGACACCAACAATGACGGGTGGTTGTCACGCGACGAAGCTGGTCGCGACGCCGACCGGCTTTTCGCGGACCTCGACCGCGACAACAACGACCGCCTCACCGACGAAGATCACGAATTGCTTGGCCGCGAAGTCGAAGCGGAAGTCGAGCGCGCCATGGAAGGCGTCCGCATCGAGATGGAGAACCTCGATCTCGACGTCGAACTGGAAGGCCTCGACGAAGAAATCGAACGCAGCATGGTCTTCATCAACGACCAGGATTGCGAAACCACCACGGAAACCGAAGACGGCCAAACCCGCACCACCACCGTTTGCCGCAGCGAAGACGACGATCGCGACGAGCGCGCGCGGGATCATGCCGATCGCGCCCGTGACCGCGCTGAGCGCGTTCGCGACCGCGTCGAACGCCGCGTCCACGTGATCCGCCATGGCGACGGCAATGTGTTCGTAGCACCTGTGCCACCGGTTCCGCCCATGCCGCCTATGCCGGCCGTGCCGCCGGTCCCGCACATGCCGACGTTCTGGATGGGCGGCAGCGACAGCGACGAAAGCGATCTGAATGGCGACGGCTGGCATTCGCGCGAGGAGTTCCGCGCCCAACAACTCCGCCACTTCGACGCCCGCGACGCCAACGGCGATGGTCGCGTCCGCTACGAGCGACCGCCAGAGCCGCCGCAGCCCCCGCAGCCGCCAGAGCCGCCGCAGCCCCCGCAGCCGCCAGAGCCGCCGCGCCGCCGCTAAGTTCGACGCTCCACTTAGAGGGCCCCGCTCCCATACGGCGGGGCCCGCCTTTTCAGACGGGCGCCGCACAAGGCGCCCCGGCGCTGGGGACACCGGGGCTAGGAGTTCGGAGAAAAACTACTGGGCAGCCAGTAAGAGCCACACCGCCACAGTCGCGAGCCACAGCACGCCAAAAACGATTGGCGGCCAATTGGACAGGTGAGGATCGCGCCCTGCTCGCATGGGAGAAATTAATCACAGGATTTCAGCTCTGTCCGGGTCAGTCCGGATGCGAACCAAAACGGCATCCGGCCACGCACAACCAGCCTGTGACCACCGTCACATCGACCCACGCATCCAATCGCTACGTTCACTGCATCAACAGTTCAACACGACGCAAAACACGAATTCAGGGAGCTAGCACAATGACCAAGTTTCTCAGCCTCGGCCTCGCGCTGGCTCTGATGGCCCCGGTGGCGTTCGCCACGCTGAACCAAGCCGCTTTGATCGTCGCCTGATCCCCCCAAACCCGCCTGCGACGATCAACTAGGAAGCCGCGAGCCCCCAAGGTTCGCGGCTTTTCCTTTGCGCTTCTTGCCACCGCGGTCACTGCGGAGCTCCACCTAGCGCGTCACGCTGTGCGCAGGAGAACCGAGATGGACAAGATCAACGCTCTCATCGCCGCATACAAAATCGCGATGCTCGCAGCCGCGCTTGTGCTTGCAGCGCCTGTCGTCATCACGCTGCTGACGGGCGCCGCACAGATCGTTGCTTAACGGCGGAGGCATTTTTGCATGCACGGCGCCCGATAAAGAAGATGCAGAAAAAATTCATCACGCGCATCCGATCGGCGAAGCGCCGGCATCTCATAATCACAAGACAACGAAACACACTCGAAACACCGGAAGGGAAACTCCAATGACCAAGATCGCCGCCTTCACCGCCGCCTTCGTTCTGTTTGCTCCGATCGCCGCCGCGATCCTGCTGCAAGCCGCTCAGATCGTCTCTTAATCCCACCCCGAAGACGATCAAAAGGCGCGAGTCTCTTTGGGACCCGCGCCTTTGCTTTGTGCGAAACGCAAAACAGAAAACACCAAAGCGCCCGCATCCAAACTTCAACGCAGCGGCATCTCAACGTTAACGACAACAACGCAAACCCAAGGAGCCGACAATGTTTAAGAGCCTCGCCGTTTTCGCCGCGCTCGTGGTGTTCGCACCGCTGGCTTATGCGGGCCTCCATCAAGCTGCTCTGATCGTCGCCTAACCCTCCCAATCCCTCGGGTGACGAACGGCGCCAAGGCGCGGACCTCCAAGGTCCGCGCCTTTTCTTTTGCGCACGAGCGCGGCGCGCGTTTAGGTAGCGTATGGAAGCGGGGATCATCGAACTTCTGCTGCGCGGCATCGCGATCGGCGCGATCGCGACAATGGGCATCGGCCTCGCGCGCGGCCAAGGTGGGCCATCGACGCGCATCGCCGGCGCGCTGTTCTGCGCCGGCGTGGCCGCCTACGTCATCAATTCGTCGCCGACGTTGCGCGCCAATGTCGGCTGGCTGATTTATCCGGTTCACCTGATGGCGTTTGGCGGCATGGGCCAGTTCTGGCTCTTCGTCGTTACGCTGTTCGAGGACCGCAAGATCGACTGGCGCACGTTGGCGCCCTGGATCGTGCTCACGGTGATTGGACTGTTCGGCAACGTGGTGCGCGCCGAGCCGTGGTTTTCGACGATCTGGATCAGCCACAACCTGATCGAAACGGGCTTGGCGCTGCATGCCCTCTATATCGTCACGCGCTCCTGGCGCGGCGATCTGGTGGAGGAGCGGCGCAAGCTGCGCGGGCCGTTCCTGGCGGCGACCCTGCTGTTCGCGATGACGCTCTCGGCGTTCGAGATCGGCGAGTCACTCGGCTTGCGTTACGATTGGTATGGGTTCGCCTTCGCGCTCGGCATGGCCATCTTCTGCCTCGCAGGCGCGGCGACGTTCCTGCAGGCGCGGCCAGAACTGTTCGGCGCTGTCCTGCCCGCCAAGCCGGACGACGCTCTCGCCCCTGCCGACCGCGCCCTCTTGGCCAAGCTTGAAACCGTCATGGGTCCGGGCGAAGCTTGGCGGCGTGAGGGTCTCACCATTGGCAGCCTCGCCGAAGAGGTCGGTGTGCCTGAGCACCGTCTGCGCCGGTTGATCAACGATGGCCTAGGTCACCGCAACTTCGCCGCCTTCGTCAACGCGCACCGCATCGAGGAAGCAAAGCGCCGCCTCCGCGATGCCGCGCACGCGCAGGTCTCGGTCTCCACCATTGCTTTCGATTTAGGGTTCGGCTCGCTCGGGCCCTTCAACCGCGCATTCAAGGACGCGACGGGCGTCACGCCCACAGAATGGCGCAAACAACCCTCGCCGATTTCGTAAAACTCTCGCCGTTTTCGAAAGCGATCAGCCTTTTCAGGCCGCGACGAGACGATTCAGGCAGCCAAGCGCACTCCTCCGTCACCCGAAACGGAGAAGCACATGCCCACGCTCATTCCAGAAGCCGCCGAGCATTGGCTCAAATTCATTCAAACAGACCTTACCCGCTACGCCATCTTCGCGATCGGCGTCTGGCTCGTGCTCTGGGTCGTACTCGCCGCCGTGCTGCGCGGCCGCAAGATCCGCGACACCCGCCCGCCCGCGCGTCAAATGGTGACCGAGTTCGCGGTGTCGCTGCGCTCGGTGGCGATCTTTTCCACAATCGGGCTGATCCCCTGGTTGCTCGAGCGCGCCGGCTGGCTGCACGGCAGCGAGATCGCGTCGCAATGGGGACCAGTTTGGTTCTGGGCCTGCCTCGCGCTGATGGTCGTGGCGCACGACACGTTCTTCTACTGGGTACACCGGCTGATGCACCGGCCACAGCTCTTCCGCACATGGCACCGCCGTCACCATAAGAGCCACAACCCTTCGCCCTTCACCGCCTACAGCTTCGATCTCGGCGAGGCCGCGGTGATGGGCGTGTTCGTACCGATTTGGGTAGTCGCCGTGCCGACGCCGTGGACCGTCGTTGGCCTCTTCATGCTGCACCAGATCGTGCGCAACACGCTTGGACACTCCGGCTACGAGCTGATGCCCGCGCGCAGCGACGGGCGTCCGATGTTCGATTGGCTGACGACGACCACGCACCACGATCTGCATCACGCCCAAGGTTACAATTACGGCCTCTATTTCACGTTCTGGGATCGGCTAATGGGCACGGAGCATCCGGAGTATCACGCCCGCTTCGCCGCCGCTGTGCGCAAGCCTCTGCTGCCACGCGCCGAGGCGGCATCGCCTGCAGCGATCGTGGTCACCATCGCGCTCGCTGCGCTGTTGCTGCCAGTCAGCCGCGCTAACGCCGACACGCCCGCGTCTCTCGCCGGCGATTGGGCGACGCCTGGTCTCGGCGCCGTCATCAGCCTCGCGCCGTGCCGCGAGAATAGCGACGCGTTGTGCGGGCGTCTGATCTGGTCGTGGGATCCGGAACGCGTCCGTCCCGGATCGATCGGCGCGATCGATGCGGTGTGGCGCGACGGCGCGTTCCGCGATGGCGAACTCGTCAACCCGGAAGACGGCCGCACCTATCGCGGACGCATCACGCCAGACGGCGCCGACATACTCCGCCTGCAAGGCTGCGCCGGGCCGTTTTGCCAAACGCAAACGTGGCGACGGCTTGAATCCATCCGGCGTCCGCGCCCGTGACCACCGTCACGATATAGGAGTTGACGTACCCAAACTCCTGCCTATATACTGAATCTACTGGAGATTCAGATGACTTCCGCCCTTTCGGCCAAACACCTGCACGACGAAGCCGCCGCCTATAAGTGGGTTGAGGCGCGCGTCTGGCCTACGGGCCGTGTCTGCCCGCATTGCGGCGTCGTGGATGACAGCGGCGCGCTGAAGGGCAAGTCCACGCGGATCGGCGTTTACAAGTGCTACTCGTGCCGCAAGCCGTTCACCGTGAAGGTTGGAACGATCTTCGAGAAGTCGCACGTCAAGCTGCACATCTGGCTGCAAGCGATGCACATCATGGCGTCGAGCAAGAAGGGCTTTAGCTCAAACCAGTTCGCGCGCGTGCTTGGCGTCGATCTGAAAACCGCTTGGTTCATGTTGCACCGCATTCGCTTGGCGATGGCGCCGGGTGGCGCGCTCCCGCCGCTTGGTGGCGAAGGCAAGGTTGTGGAGGTCGATGAGACTTATCACGGCAAAGTCGCCAATCCGACCGACCTCACCACGAAGGGCAAGCCGTTCAAGAACAAGAAAGCCGGTCGCGGTGGCGTCAACAAGCGCCCGATCATCGCGCTCGTTGAGCGTGGCGGCCAAGCGCGCACCTTCCACGTTGCGGAAGCAAACCTTGCGACCGTCGCCAAGATCGTGCGCGAAAACATCGACCCTAAGTCACGCCTGCATACCGATGGCGCGACCATGTATATCGGCATTGGCCGCGAGTTCGCAGAACATGGCCGCGTCGATCACTCGATGGGCGAGTACGTGCGTTACGAAGAAAACGGCGCGATCCACAACAATTCGTGCGAGGGCTATTTCAGCGTGTTTAAGCGCGGCATGAAGGGCGTCTATCAGCACTGCTCTGAGAAGCACCTTCACCGTTACCTTGCTGAGTACGAGTTTCGCTTCAACAACCGCATCGCGCTTGGCGTTGACGACCACACCCGCGCCGAACGCCTGCTTGCGGGCGTGAGCGGCAAGCGTCTCACGTATCAAACAACTAGTCGGCCCGCCTGACCTAGACGCGGCGCTATCGCGCTGGCTGCGTCGCAGACGCGGCGCTCAGGCAAGACAACGCAAACGACAGAAGAAAAGGAAGCGCGCGGCTGAAACAGGCCGCGCGTTTTGCATTGGAGGAGAGCATGAAAGAGTCTTGGGGCGACGCGATCAACGCGGAGTTCTCTACGTTTTATCGCCATCGATCACGAGCGGCGTCCACCCCGGTTGGGGCAAGTCCAGATGCTTCACAACGCGCCGAACAATGTCCAAGTCCCACCGCTTCCGCGCTCGCAGATGTTCCGGAGCATTGTCCTCCGCGCTCTTAGCGGAGTCCAACAGCAGCTTCCCAAAGTCCGCCTTAGAGATTGCCCCGGTCCGGTCTAACTCGGTAATCAGCATGGCGTGGAGCATCACCGTGGCGTTCATAACGCCGACCATGATGTTCGTTTGTTCGTCCATAATCGCCTCCTAGCGCGAACCATCGAACGGGATTAGGCATACCCAATGGCCGCGAAAAAGAAGACTCCCGCCAAGAAGCAGAAGCCGCAAAAAGAGCGGTTTATCGAGTTCGCCAAGAGCATCGGCGCTGACGATCCGAAGGCGATGGAGCGGACGTTCGGCAAGGCCGTTCCGGCAAAAAAGCCTACTCAGAAATCCTAGTCGCCAAGTGCTGCATGAGCGCCTTGGTGGCGTCGAATATTTCTCTGGCCCGTTCCTCGGTGTAGCTCTTGTCAACGTGCATCGATGGATTCCGCAGCGCGACTTTGAAGCGATCGAACTTGACCGCGCTTTCACTGTAAAACACTTCGTCGGGCGTCTTTTTCCCAGCAGCCTTCATGCTGGCCGTTAGTGCTTTATCGATCTCGCGAAGGTAGGAGCCCCAGTCATTCTGAACGCCGACGCCGCAGGCTTTGGCCAGGGCTTTCAATCCAACCTCCGACGCGCGCATAAGGTGCATGACGCAAGCCGTGGAGCGGCCTAACGCAAGGCACTTGCTCGCTTCCGAAATATCATCGCTCGCTGACCAGAAACTCTGGAACACCTCTTCGCCGAAAGGGTACTTGGCGTCGAAGTACGGAGCCAAGTCGTCTCGCACATGTAAGAATCTGTGCCCCTGCAAATCCTCTCGGATGCGTCGGTTTAGCTGCTCGACCTCGTCGAAAAGTTGGCTCTCCTTGTATCCGTGCTCTTGAAGCTTCTCGATGTGATGCAGTTGTGCGGCGGTCGATTTCAGGGGAATGCCGCCAGCCTCAATCCAGATTGGTATGATCGCGGTTTGAGCGTCCAGCAGCGCGTGCAGCGGAAGCCCTGAGTTTGGGTTTCCGTGCGTGAGCCGGCGCTTCGCTGACTCTATCGTTTCAGGACGAGGGTCGATCTTCCGAAAATCAGCCAAGACGTTGATGAGGTCGGCAAATGCCGATGCGTACGGGCGCAGCATGTCCCAAAGGCTCCAAAGTTGGCCCGGCGGGAGCCCCCAAACTTGGAGTTTTGGCTGCATCTCAACGGGAGCGGTCATCTACCACCCCGGCCTTGGGTACGCAAACTCCCATATCGTGACCACCGTCACATCGGCCCAGACCGGGACCGTCTAAGTTCGGGACATCGAGATTGAAACACCAATTCGGGAGCCACCAATGACCAAGTTTTACAGCCTCATCGCCGCCGCCGTCGTGTTTGCCCCGGTCGCGTTCGCCACCTTCGCTCAAGCCGCTCAGATCGTCGCCTAAGCCCCAACCCGCCCAAACCTGGCGCCGATCCAAAAGGAAAGCGCGGACCCACTAGGGTCCGCGCTTTTCGTTTGAAATAGGAGGATAGAGCACGCCTCTATCCAACACTTTGCTCGGATGCATGCAGGTTGGAGCGCGCGCCTTCAGGCGCGCATTTTCACCACGCGCTCAAGCGTTTGCAGCGATGCGGGGCTGAAGCCCCGCGCTCCAGCCTGCAAATATTCGCGCCAATCTATCCGACCGAATTGACTCCATGTGTACCTTTGCCTCGTCCGCACACGGGAGATTTCTGAGACGTCCGAAACTTTGGAATGTGTTGGACACGGTCGGTGGGATTTGTCGGCGGGGAGTGAAACCGTCGAGTCCAAGGTTCGGAAACCTCGCCCACAGCACCGGCGAACTGGGAATGGAGCTAAGCCCCGAGGCGCATCCTTCGGTGAAGGGTAACGCCGGATCACCGTCCAGGAGGCGAGCTGGCTGTCGTCAGCGTTCAACAACTCCTCGTCCCAGGCCGGGAAAAACGACCGGAAAACGGGGCGCGCGAAGCGCGCAGCGTTGATCGGAGACGATCGATGCAAACCCTAGAGACTACCTCAGCGCGGATCGCGCGCCCCGGCTCCCATGCGGAGCAACCGAGATCTTTCTCAACCGCTGCTGCGGATGCGCACCCGCGTGCTCACGCTCTGGCCATCGGCGTCGACAACCGTGACATCATAAAAGCCCGGCGCCGCCGGCCGCCAGATTGCGCGACCGCTTGTCTCTTCGCTCGAGACTCGTTGGCCCTCCGCGTACCACGTCAACGGCGCGCGTCCGCCACGCGCGGAGAGCGAAAGCCCGCGCGCCTCAGCGCCGTAATCCAGCACCAGCACTTCAGCGCCTGACGGCGGGAAGAGAATGGAGAGTCCCTCGCGTTCCGTCTCGAATCGCGTCAGCGCCGGTGCGACGGGTTCGTGTTGCTCAGACGCAAGCAATTGTTCACCGGGCCCGCCAAGCAGGTCGAAGGCTTCGAACAAGACCGGCAACGCTTCGCTGCGGCCTGTCGCGCCCGGACGCGGAGCGCCGTCAGGGCGGCCGACCCAAACGCCAATCGCATAGCCGTTCGATACGCCAACCGACCATGCATCCCGAAAGCCGTAAGACGTCCCCGTCTTGAACGCCACGCGCGGCGCGTTCAGCGCCACCTGCGACGGGGCGCGCCCGGCGGGATGCGGCGACGTCGCCAGAATTTCCAACACGCGCTCGGCAGTCTCGGCGCGCACGAAGCGGCGCGAGAACGAAAAGCGCGCGAGATTGTCCGTCACCAACGGCCGCGCCTGCCCCTCATCGCCAAGCGCCGCGTAGAGCTGCACCAAATCTTCCAACGTCATACCGACGCCGCCGAGCGCCAACGCCAGACCCGGCTCCGCATCCGCGCGGCGCGGCAAGCGCACATCAGCGCCCGCTCGCGTCAGCGCCGCATGGAAGCGCCCAGCGCCAATGCGCTCCAGTGTCGCCACCGCCGGCAAGTTCAGCGAATGGCGCAAGGCGTCTTCCAGTGTCACATCGCCGTGGAAGCGCCGGTCGAAGTTCTCCGGCAAATACCCACCGAACCGCCGCGGCGCATCGCGTACAAGCGTCTCCGGCGCCGCCATGCCTTCATCGAATGCAATCGCGTAGAGAAACGGCTTCAACGCCGAGCCCGGCGACCGGATCGCGCGCGTCATGTCGATGTAACCACCGGCCCGCTCGCGCCCCGCCCCACCGACGCGTGCACGGACGGTGCGATCCTCCAGCCGCACCGCGATCATCGCGATCTGCGCGTCGCGCTCCAGCCCCGCGGCATGCCGGCGCGCCAACGCTTCAAGATCACGCTGCAGCGTCGCATCAAGCGACGAAACAATGACGCCCTCACCGGGCCGCTCCGCCACCAAAGCTTGCGCTGCGTGCGGCGCCGAGTACGGAAACGGCGCCCGCGCCGGGATCGCGATCTCGCGGCCCTCGTCCGCGCGGCGCTGGTTGATCAGCCCAGCGCTCACAAACATACCGAGCACGCGATCGCGCGCCGCACGCGCCGCTTGCGGATGCCGGTCCGGCCGGCGCGCTTCCGGCGCTTGCGGCAGCGCGATCAGCAGCGCCATCTCTGCGTCATCGAGCCATTGCGGATCGCGCTGGAAGTACGCGCGCGACGCTGCGCGCACGCCTTCGAGATTGCCGCCGTACGGCGCCATCGTCAGATACGCCGCGAGAATCTCGCGTTTCGACATCCGGCTTTCGATCTGGATCGCGCGCACGATCTCGATCAACTTCGAGCCAATCGTTCTCGGTCTCGGTTCCAGCAATCGCGCCAACTGCATGGTGATGGTCGAGCCACCCTGCGTCACCCGCCCGGCGCGTGCGTACGAAACACTCGCCCGCGTCAGCGCTATCGGGTCAACGCCCGGATGCCACCAGAACCGCGCGTCCTCGATCGCAACCAGCCGGCGCTGAAACTCCGGATCGATCTCATCCAGCCGCGCCTCAAGCCGCCACGTCCCCTGCCGCGTCGTGAACGCCATCAGCCATTCGCCGTTGCGATCCACCACCACCGGCGACACATCCCGCACCCGCGCCAGCGGCGGCGGAAAGATCTGGTCCAACGAAAACAGCGTCAGCATGAAGACGAGCAACACCCACGCCCAGCGTTTGCCGCTGGGCGTGAGAGGCAGTGGCGCTCGTGGCCCGCGCTTCATCGCGTCAGCCTTCTGCCCCTTCACCGACACCCTTGTCGATCGCTTCTAACCAATCGCTCCAAAGGGCCATGTCGAGCGGGCGACCTCTGCGCAACAGCGACATCGATCCAAGCAGAATGGCGATGTCGTCCGACGTCTTGCCTCCGCGCTCCCAGTACGCCTCCAGAAACCGGAACATCGCTTCGTAAGCTTCTTCCTTTGAGAGGCTGTCGTTCATCAACCACCCCGCGGCGCGATGGTGATCGTGCCGGTGCTGGTGCGCGCCATCACGCCCGGACGGTACATGTCCTCCACCTGCGCCGCCGGCAGCGTGTACCGCCCCGGCGACACCGCGCGTGCAATATACGCATAGCGGAACTGCCCGCGCAGGTTAGCCGACGCGACGTAGCGATCGTCGCGCGCTTCGGACACTTGCGTGTCGGTGATCTGGCCAACCCACGAGAACGGCCCATTGCGAATGCTGCCGTCATAGCTTGTTGCGCCCGAACCATCCTCCGGTCTGAGCAGCGTTTCGATCTCCAAGCCCGCAGGCAAGAGATCGACCAGCACCGTCGGATAATTGCGCGCGCCTTCCGGCTGTCCGCTGATCACCACGACGACGCGATCGCCTTGGCGAATGCTGCCGAGATCGGCGGCGGTGCCATCGAGGCGGAACACGTTCTTGTCGATCATGTAGCCCGACTGCATCGCGGGCGGCGCTTCACGCGGCGCGCCGGAGAGCGACAGCGTGCGCCACACCGGCCCGCGCGCCGCGTTGCGGAACACCAAGCCCGCCGCCAATTGCTGCGCACCGACAATGATGCGCCGCTCAGCCAGTGCTTGGCCGTTCATGGTGACGTTCACCGGCCCCGCCTGCTCCATCAGCGCATTCGCCGCGAGCAGCAATTGCACTTGCTCTTGAGTCATCAGCTGATCGGCATCCGGCGCATCGCGCTCAAGGCGTTGCCGCAAGCGATTGACCAGTTCGGTCTCGCCCGCTTCCGCCGCCAGCGCCAACACGCCCGCGAGATCGCGCAGAGGCGTCTGATACCAGTCGCCGACATTGCGATAACCGAGCGCACGCTCTGCCATGCGGAAGGCGTTGCGCGAGCGCGCCCGGTCACCCAGGTGCGCCAGCGCCGCACCAATCTGCGCACGCGCCAGCGGCGAAGGTTCGTTCTGCAAGCGCGCATCATGGAAGTAGCGCACTTGGCCGACATCTGCCTCACCCGCTTTCGCCAGCACGTACAACGCATAAGCCGCAGACCGCGAGCGCAGCAGCTCGGTAGAGTCGTTGGAGCCCGGCCAGCGATAGACTTCGAACTCGTAGTTGACCGAGCCAAAGTCATTGAGCCGAGCCACACGCCGCAGCGCGCCATAGGCTTGCTGCATCGGCTGACGCGGCACGGCGTAACCGGCGCGCTGCGCACGTTGCAGGAAGTCCGTGACGTACGCACCCAACCATGGCGTAGCGTGTCCATCGCCCGCGCTCCAGAGCCCGAACGAACCGTCCGGCGCCTGGCGATCGAGCAATTGCGTCACAGCTTCTTGGATGCGGCGGCGCATGCGCGGATCGGTTTCCCGGCCCGCCTCTGACGCCAGCATGTTGTAGTACAGGAGGGGCATCGCCACAGAAGTGAGCTGTTCCGAGCAGCCGTACGGATAGCGATAGAGGCTATCAATCAGCGGCGCTGGATCGATGCCCGCCAGGTTCGAGTACGAGATCAACGCCTGCGACGAGGGCTGGAAGCGCGCCAACGCATCGGCCGGCGCGCGCCAGCTTTCACCCGCCGCCTGCGGCGCGGTCGTGGTGATCGTGATGGGCAAGTACGGCGCGCGCGACTGAATATCGTACGTTCGCTCCACCGCCGCGAAGCCGGAGGGTCCTTCAAGCCTCAGCGTGATCTGCCCCACGCCAAGCGGCCCGCCCGCGATCGGGATCAGCGCGGTTTGACGCTGGCCTCGGTTCAGGGTGAAGCGACGCGGTTGCCGCGCGATGCGCGCACTGGCGCCGCCGCCGATCGTCACGGTGTAAGCGCCGTTCGGACCTTCGACGTTATCGATGTTGAGCGCGCCTTGCGCTTCGTCACCGGGCGCGAGGAAGCGCGGCAAAATCAGTTCGGCCACGACTGGGTCGCGGACGACGATCTGCTCGGCGTCTTGCCCGAGCGCGGTCTCACTCCAGGCCACCGCCATCAAGAGAAGCGTACCGTTGAAGTCCGGAATATCGACCGGGATCATGGCCCGCCCGCCGCGCACTTCTACGATGTCAGAGATGATCGCCACTGTGCGCGTCGGCACGACAGTGAGGCCCTCGCCGCCAATAGAGTCACCGCCCTGCCGCGCCGTCGCCGGTGCGCCAAGGTTCGGGTTGAGCAAGCGGCCGTAATCGTCGCGCACGTCCACGCCGAGCGCGCGGCGGCCGAAGAAGTAATCGACCGGATTCGGGCTTTCGTAGCGCGTGATGCCAAGGATGCCCTCGTCCACCATGGCGATGGCGACGCGGACGCGCTCGCCGTTCGGCGCATTGCGCACAGTAACTGGCACTTCAATATGCGTGCGCGGCCGCACGTTCTGCAGGCCAGCGCCCGCTTCAACGGTCAGCGTGCGATTGCCCATATCGACCGGCACATACGCGACGCCAACAGCGCGGCGCGGCACCGGCAAGTTCACCGGATCGCGCGGCGTCATCACGGTTACGAGCACGTACGCGCCCGAACCCCACTCCGCCGTCACCGGCAGATCGATGGTCGCGCCATCGCTGCCAACGCGCACGGTGCGCGTTTCGATCACACGGTCGGTCGCCACCACGATCTGCGCTTCGCCCGCATACGGCGGACGGATTTGCACACGCGCACGCGCGCCGGGCCGCACCGGATCGCTCGGCGCAACGACGCTCACCATGTCCGGCGTTTGGTCGTCATCCGCCGGGCCACCCCAGCCGACGCCGAAGCGCGTGGACGTTTCCGTGCCGTTGGCGCGCACGATCAGACGATACGAACCCTCGCGCAGGCCATCCTTCGCAATGCGCAGCGGCTGGCCGCCGCCGACATCAACAGTCGCGCCATCGACGGGAATGTCGCGCCCTGTACGCCGCCAGCGCCATTGGCCGCCGTCGAGATACCAGTCGTAATTCCAATCCTCGCGCACCAGCTGCCATTGCACGCCGCGCTGCGCCACGCGCCGACCGTCGGCGTTGAGCGCAATCAGGTCGTACGCAACGCGCTCGCCCGCGCCCGCGCGCCGGTTTTCGAATTGCGGCGCAAGGCCGAGATACACGTTGTTCAGCCGCACCGGCACGGTGAAGCTCTCACGCACCACGCGCCCGCCCGGATCGGCGACGCTCGCCAACATGCGCGCGCGCAGCGGCAGCGACGTATTCGGCTCGTTCGGCAAACGCAGTTCAAGCTGCGCCGCACCCGTGCCGTCAGTGACGGTGCCGGGGAGTTGGAAGAATTGTTCGTCGAAGCTCTCGTCCGCCTTGCCGAACGAGTACGCCGCGAAATCTGGGAACGGTGTCGGATCGATCATGAGCCGGCCTTCGGCCTCGACCGCAAGGCCGGAGCCCGGTGCGCCGTAGAGGAAGTCCGCCTGCACATTGATCGGCCGCGCTTGGCCGGCGCGCAGCACCGCTTCGCTGGCTTCGATCGCAACACGCAAACGCTGCGGCACGAAATCTTCGACCGACCAGCTCACGCTGCCGGCCGCTGCTTCTTGGCCATCGACCAAAATTTCAGCGCGCCACATGCCGCGCGGCGACGAGCGATCGAGCTGAATGTTCTTCGCGATCGCGCCGCCGTCGACGGCGGCCGTCATGCGAATGCGCCGCGCTTCCGTGCCGTTCGGACGATAGACGACCAACGTCGATTCACGATTGGAGATCGCGCGACCAACCGGATCGCGGATCAAACCAATGAGACGCACGCGTTCGCCCGGTCGATAGATGCCGCGTTCGGTGTAGAGATACGCATCGACATCACCAGGCGCACGCCGTCCGTCGACGCCGCGATCGGAGAGATCGAGCCCGGGCCGTTGCAGATCGAGCGCCGCGAAATCGCCGCCGGCGCCATACGCCATCACATAGCGTGCCCGCGCGGGGCCATCGCCGTTGACCAAAGCCTCAGCGAAATGAACACGCCCATCGCGATCAGTGCGCGTCCGTGCCAGTTCTTCGTTGTTCTCAGCGATCAGCGTCAGCGTGGTGTTCGCCAGCGGCCGCGCGGTGCGCAACGAGCGCACCACGACATCAAGCCCGGTCGCACCCGAGAAGCTCTGCAGCGCCATGTCGGTGTAGAGAATCCAGCGATACGACGACGCGCGGCTTTCATTCTCCGCGTCCGCGCGCTGACCAGCGCTCGGGCTATCGTCGCGCACTTTGACGACGTAAGCGCCCGGCCGCAGCTCATTGAGCGCCGCGCCCAGCGCGAAAACCGTGGTAATCGCGGTGTTTCGGCGACTGCCGACGTCAACGTCGATCGTGCCTTCGTACACTTGCACGCCGACATTCTCGCCGGCGCTGTTGAAGCTCCAATACTCCCAGCCGCCCTCTTCGTTGGTGGCGCCTTGCTCGAGCTGGTACTGCGAAAGAATGCGATCCGGCACGCGCAGCACTTCGACTGCGAGCCGCGACACGTTTACCGTTTCAATCGCGATGCCGTCCGCTTCCGAGCGCGGCAGGATCACGCCGCCGCCGGCAAAGCCCACATAGGCTGGGCGATCGCCGAAGGTGAGCGTGAAGGTTTCGTCGTATTCTGTGCGCTCGCCCGACGCGGAAGGCAGGCCTTCGCGCACCGTCATTTGGCGTTCGGGCTCGAACGGCAAGCCACCCAAGCACAGCAAATTCCCCGACACATCGACTTGGAACGGCGCAACCGGATCAAGCACGAGATAGTCGGCGTAGTTGACCGACGCGTCGGTCGAGAGATTCTGCGAAAATTCCAAGCAGGCGCGCGGCTCGGCTTGATCCATCTCGGCGCGCAAGCGCACGAATGCCATGCCATCGACTTGCGGCAGCCCGGCACGCGGCGCGTTGGCGCTGCGTGCATTCTCACCGGCGCCGATCGAGCCAAGCTGCGCAAAGTTGAGCGCAGGCAAGCCAGTGCCCACGCGCCCCAACACAGCGCCGCCCCACAGGCCGACGAGCAGCGCAATCGAGGTTGAAAGCACCGTCGCGCGGTTCGCGACTGCCCAGTTCCGAGCGGGTGTTACCCAGCTCCAATTCCACTTACGGGGGTCGGCGCGCTCCGCGAGCGCTTTCCAATCGAAGGCCATGTCGCGCGTCTCCCATCCCGCCTGGATAAGCACATGCTTGCCCGAGGCTCGCGCACCTCGCAAGGCACCATTAAATTCCGGCAAAGTTCTGTTCGCCGCTGCTGTTGCAGTGCGCGCAGCGGCGTGTTTCAACAGGCGAAACTAAAAATGACGCTGGCGGCGCCTTTGCCCTCAAGCGCGGGAGGTTCTGATGTCTGACGCGGCCGCCAAGCCCGGCTTTCCAGCCATGTCCATCGCGCAGGCGCACGCTCTGCTGGCGGCGCCCGGCAGCATGCTGGAAGTCGGCGAGGAGACCATTCGAGGCATCCGGACGAAGGTGTGGAAGAACGCGCCGCCGACGTTGCGTCACTTGTTCGACCTCGCCACTGGCTTTGCCCCGCGCGACCACCTCGTCCTCGACGACGAACGCGCCACGGTCGGTCAAACCCGCGCCGCCGGCATCGCCTTCGCCCGCCAGCTGATCGACGACGGCGTCAAGCCGGGCGACCGCGTCGCCATCATCATGCGCAACCTGCCGGAATGGCCGGTGGCGTTTTGGGGCGCGGTGCTGGCCGGGGCGATCGTCACGCCGCTCAACGCCTGGTGGACGGGCGCCGAGTTGGAGTACGGGCTGCAGGATTCCGGCTCGTCGATCCTCATCGTCGATATCGAGCGCTACGAGCGCATCCGCGAGCACCTGCCGAAATGCCCCGACGTACGCAAAGTCTATGTCTCGCGGGCAAAAGAGGAGATCGCGGACCCGCTGGTGACGCGCTGGGAGTCGGCGATCGGTCCGGTCTCCGCCTGGGGCAGCCACGGCGGCGGCGATAAGCCGACAGGCGGCGAAGATCCGTTCCCTCTGCGCCTTCCCGATGACGACGTCGCGATCTTCTACACGTCAGGCACGACGGGCAAACCGAAGGGCGCGGTGATTTCTCACCGCAACATCATCTCCAACATGTTCAACGCCGCCAACGCGCAAGCCCGCGCGTTCCTGCGCCGCGGCGAGGCGCCGCCGGCGCCAGATCCAACACTGCCGCAGAAATCGTTCCTGCTCTCAGTGCCGTTCTTCCACGCCACCGGCTGCTTTGCGCTGATGCTGCCGGCGATGATGGGCGGACACAAAATCGTGCTGCAACGGCGCTGGGACGTCGATCAAGCGCTGGCTCTAATGGAAAAAGAGCGCGTCACCAATTTCGGCGGCGTACCGACCATCGCCTGGCAAGTGCTCGAGCACCCACGCGTCAACGACTATGATCTCTCGTCGGTCGAGGGCGTGTCCTATGGCGGCGCGCCCGCTGCGCCTGAACTGGTCAACCGCATCCTCGCGCGTTTTCCGAAAGCGCTTCCCGGACAAGGCTGGGGCATGACCGAAACGTCGGCAACTGCCGTCTCCAACGGCGCGGAAGACTATCAGCGCAAACCGGCTTCAACCGGCGTTGCGTCAGCGACGGGCGAACTGCGCATCGTCGGCGCCGATGGCAAAGATTTGCCGCCCGGCGAAGTCGGCGAAATTTATTACAAAGGCCCGATTGTTGTGCGCGGCTATTGGAACAAGCCAGACGCCACCGCTGAGACTTTCATCGATGGTTGGATCAAGACCGGCGACCTCGGCAAGATGGACGACGAAGGTTTTCTCTACATCGTCGACCGCGCCAAGGACATGCTGATCCGCGGTGGCGAGAACATCTACTGCGTCGAAGTCGAGAACGCGCTCTACGATCATCCCGCGGTGATGGACGCCGCCGTCATCGGACGCGCCCACAAAACGCTGGGCGAAGAACCGCTCGCGGTCGTGCACTTGAAACCGGGCATGAGTGCAACCAGTGACGAGCTCCGTCACCACGTCGCTCAAAAGCTCGCAGCGTTCAAAGTGCCGGTGGACGTGATCTTCTTGCCCGAGACGTTGCCACGCAACGCCAATGGCAAGATCGTCAAGACTGAGCTGAAGAAGCAATTCGCTTAGACGGAAATTCCACCTGGACTTGAAACGCGGCGCTGACGGCGCAAATGTGCCTGAAGGAGTACGCGCATGACCAAGATCGTCTACGAAGTGATCGAGCACGATGGCGGCTGGGCGTTCAGGCTCGATGGCACTATTTCCGAGACATTCCGCAGTCACGATGCGGCCTATGCGGCCGCCCGGCGTGTCGCCACCGAGCAGATGCGGCCGGGGCAAACCGTCGGCATTTCGTGGGAAGATTCCAAAGGCCGCTGGCACGACGAAATCTCGTCTGGCGACGATCGGCCCGAAGTCGATATTCGCGATGACGCCTAGGCGTCATGCGCCTCGATGAAGGCGCGCACGGCGGCGTTGGTTGCGTCGGGATTGTCGAGCGTTGTGACGTGGCCCGCGCCCGGAATGACAGCCACCTCAGCGTTGGGCGTTTGCGCCGCGAACTGACGCGCGGCGTCCGGTGTGCAGGTGTCGAATTCGCCTGAAAGAAACAGCACCGGCAGTTGCAGGCGCGGCAGGTCTGCTTCGCGCTCATAGCTCTGCAACGAGCCCGAGAACGAAAACTCCGACGGGCCGTTCATTGCTACGTACGTATCGAGCCCCGCCCCAGCGACAGTGCGATCCCAAAGCGCGCGCGTTTCCGGCGTGAGGCTCCGCGTGATGTGTAACGCATAGAACGCCTCGGTGGCCGCCACATAGGCTGGTGAATCGTAAACCTGCGTGCGTTCGGCCTCAACAATCGCGGCCTGATGCTCGGGTGCGATCTCACTGATCATCGGCCGCACGTCGGCGAGATAGCGCCGGGCGCTCATCACCGGGCCGGCCAACGTGACGCTCGCGACGCCTTCCTGGCCTTTTGTCAGCAAATAATCCGTGGCGAGGCAAGTGCCCCAAGATTGTCCGAGAATGTGCAGGCGTGTGAGCCCCAAGCCGTTGCGCACCGCGTGCATCTCTTCAACGAAGCGCGGAATATTCCAAAGCGATGGATCGGTGGGGCGATCCGAACGACCGCATCCGAGCTGATCCCAGAGATAGACGGAGCGCTCGTTACCCAGCGGGGCCAATGTTTCGAGATAATCGCTGGGGAAGCCAGGGCCACCGTGGATCGCGAGCAACGGCGTTTTCGGCCCATCACCGAACCGGCGCCAGACAATCTCACCGCCTGGCACGGCGATGCGGCCTTCGCGCGGCTGTTCCTGCGCAGGCTGCGCGCAGCCCGCCGCCATAGCGGCGCCTGTCAGCAGCGCTCCACGTCGTGTGATCGAGATCATATGCCGCCTCCCCGTCGCGCATGGCGCGCGCGCTGTTGTTGGCCGATAATAGATCAAGCTTCGAGGGATGCGAGATGGAAGATTGGCGGGCGTGGACGGTGAAGGCCGCCGAATGGGGCATGGACTATCGCGCGCGCCTGCGCGAGTTGCCGGTGCGCCCACCCGTGTCGCCCGGCGAGATCGCAGCGCAGATTGCGCAATCTCCTCCGGAAATCGCTGAACCATTCGAGCAAATCTTCGCCGACTTCGAACGCACGATCGCTCCTGGCATGACGCATTGGCAGCATCCGCGCTTCTTCGCGTACTTCCCCTCTAACTCCGCGCCCGCCTCGCTCGTCGCCGAGCATCTCGTAAACGCCATCGGCGCCGTGTGCATGCTATGGCAGACGTCGCCAGCCGCGACGGAGCTTGAGACCAAGGCGATCGATTGGCTGCGCCAAGCGTTCGGTTTGCCGGATGCCTTTAAAGGCTGCATTCAAGATACGGCATCGACCGCAACGCTCGCCGCCGTCCTTGTGATGCGCGAGCGCGCTCTGAACTTCACCGGCAACAGCGCCGGCCTCTCAGCGGCGCCGCGCCTGCGCATCTATTGTTCCGCTGAAGCGCACACCTCGATCGACCGCGCCGTCTGGTTCTCCGGCATCGGCGGCGACAATCTCGTCCGCATCCCGATCAAAGGCCCGCTGCGCGGCGCCGATCCCGACGCGCTACGCGAACTGATCGCCGCTGACATCGCCGCAGACTTCAAACCCGCCGGCATCATCGCCAATGTCGGCGCCACCGGAGTCGGCGCCACCGATCCCGTCGCCGATCTCGCGGCCATCACGCGCGAGCACGACCTCTATCTCCACGTCGACGCCGCCTGGGCCGGCGCCGCTATGATCTGCCCGGAATTTCGCCCGCTCTGGGCGGGCGCAGAGCAGGCGGACTCCATCGTTGTCAATGCGCACAAATGGCTTGGCGCGCAGACACATTGCAGCGCGCATTTCGTGCGCGATCCGGCGTCGCTTGTGCGCACGCTCGCGGCGCGGCCGGATTATTTGCACACACTCGGCCACGACGAAGTGGTGAACTATAGCGAATGGGGCATTCCTCTTGGTCGGCAATTCCGAGCGCTGAAGCTTTGGTTCGTGCTACGTGCTTACGGCCTCGAAGGCCTGCGCACCATGATCCGCAATCACGTCGCCTGGTCCCGCGCGCTCTGCGAAAAGCTGCGCGCGGCGCCGGCATTCGAGATCATCACCGAGCCGATGTATTCGCTGTTTTCATTCCGTTACGCGCCGTCCGGCGCGAGCGATCTTGACGCACTCAATCTGCGCCTCGTCGAAGCCGTCAACGCCGACGGCCGCATCTATCTCACGCAGACGCGCGTCGACGGCGCCGTCGCCATCCGCTTCCAAGTCGGCCAATTCGAGTGCACCGAAGCCGACGTGATGAGCGCGCAAAACGTCATCACGGAGATCGCCGCGCGGCTCTAGCTCATTATAGATGAGCTTCGATGAACCAAAGGTCCTTGTCGGTCTGACGCGAAATCCCGGTGAAGAGATCGGCCGTATCCTTGTCACCAGCTTCATCCGACACATCGATCGCTTCGCGTGCGAGCTTGCCATAAGCGGAAAGCCGCTCGGCCAGTGCTTCGAGATGCTCCTTCTGCGGCATCACTTCCGTCGGATAGGGCTTCAGCTGCGTCTCCTTCACAACGACCTGCGCCGTGCCATGCGCCGAACCGCCAAGCGCCACCGCACGCTCGGCGATGTCATCGGCATACGTATCGACACGCGCCTGGATCTGATCGAACAGCTCGTGCAGCGCAATGAAGCTCGGCCCCTTCACGTTCCAATGCGCTTGCTTGATCGCAAGGCGCAAATCGATCGTGTCGGCGAGCCGCGCGTTCAACAACGCGATCATGGCTTTGCGGGTGTTGTCTGGAAGGTCGTTACGCGTTTTGGACATCGGCAGGCCCTCGGGAGAAATCCAAGGCTAATGTGGTCTCGCGCACCGCGAACGGCAACGCCATTGTCCATTGGTATTGCCCGAAGCCGCCATCGGCCGCTTCTATAGCGTCGCCAGCCAGTCGATCAGAAGGCCCGTCGTCGCCTCCGGCGCTTCCTGCTGGGTCCAGTGCCCAATTTTTGGAATGAGAAGCGTCCCGCGCAGGTCAGACGTATTTTCCGCCATCCGCGCGAACGCCTGCTCGGCGCTGCCGCCGAACATCTTCAGCACCAGATCGGCCTCACCGACGATGAAGAGCGATGGCTGATGCACGATGCGATCCGGGATCGTGCTCATATGCTCCCAGTCGCGGGTGTGATTGCGGTAGCGATTGAGCGGCCCGCGAAAGCCTGAGCCTCCAAACTCGCGCACGTAATAGTCGATGTCGGCCTCGCTAAGCCACGGCGGGAACACGTCCGGATTGGCCAGCCCATCGAGCAGCGCATCGCCGTGCTTCTTGTCCGGCGCACCCCAATAGCCTTGAGAGTCGCCGCTGCCGGTGAAGTAGAGCTTGCGCAAACCGGCGCGCACGTCGGTCTCGAACGCCGCCTCGGCGACACCCTCTTCCTTGAAGTAGCGTTGATAGAAGAATTTGCCCTGATCCTCGTACATCGCCTTGATGATCAGATCGAGCGAGGCAGGCGGCAGCCCAAAGTAAGGCACCGACAACCCGGCCACGGCCCTCACCTGTTTTGGATGCAGCACGGCCGCGTGCCAGACGATCGGCGCGCCCCAATCGTGGCCCATGATCACCGCGGGCTTGCCCGGCGACAACGCATCAATCACGCCGGCGACGTCTGCCGCGATCTCCTTCATCGTGTAGGCTTCCACCGCGTGCGGTTTATCTGACCCCCCATAACCGCGGACATCGATCGCGCACGCAGTGAACCCCGCCGCCGCGAGCGCCTTCATCTGATGGCGCCACGAATACCAACTCTCCGGAAAACCGTGCACCATGACGACCAACGGGCCTTCGCCCATCACCGCCGCGCGGATCTTGATCCCGTTGGTCTCGATAAACCGAAAATCTGGCTTCATTGCATCAAGTCACTCGGCAAAGTCGGCTGGGTCAAGATGCTCTCGTAAGCCTCCCAGCGCGCATTCTGATCGTCGTCACCAACGCGGATGGCGTAGTTGCGCACCACTTCGAGGCCGCTGGAATAGTTGATGATGTAAGAGCGGTAGTGATCGGCGAACTCCAGCGACTTGGCGGCGTTCGCCGGTGCGCTGGCTTCGTAGCGTTGCAGCAATTCGATCGCGCGGGCGCGATCGATCTCGCCATCGAGATACATCGCCGTGATGGTGCGGCCCGCGCCTTCCAGTTCATTCGTGGCAGCGCTGAGCGCGTAATACGCATCCGCCGTCGCCGGATCGAGACCCGCGAGCGGGAACAACACCTCGCGTTCGAACTGCACGCGCTCGTCGCCCGGGAATGCGAGTTCCTCGCCGTAGTTGCCGCCGCCTTCGTTCAGCGGGCCCTGCGGCGAGAACAGCGGCATGATCGAATACTCGACCCAACCATTTTCACGATAGAGCTTCTCGGCGTTGATGCCCTGCACGTGGTGGCCGGGATAGCCTTCATGGCAACCATAGCCGATGGCCGAGCTGATCTTGAGCGGCAGATCGGTGTTGACCTGGATCAGGCTGTGATTGTTGCCCTGATACCAATTGTAGGCGCCCCACGGTTGGTTTGAGACGAACTCCATCTCGAACCGCTCGCCTTCGGGCAGATCGATGTGCTCGGCGGTACGCCGGCGGCATTCGGCAATCGCCGCTTGCATCACAGCTTCGGCGCGATCACGCGGCACGATGTACCGGTTCGAGAATGCGGAAACGCGCTGATAGAGCGGGCCATTGCCCGGCACTAACGCTTCGACGCGCGCCAACGCCGCGTCATACTCTTCCAGCGGACGATTGTCTGGGCGCAACGCAAAGAGCCGCTCGGCTTCATCAGCAAACGGCACGCGCACGCCTTCCATCATATCGAGACGGAAGCGCGCGCTGGAAACATAGGCCGCCAACGTGCGAGCGCGTCGCTGCACGAGTTCATCATTCGCTTGCGTCAGCGCCGTTTCGAGGTCGGCGTGCAACGTGTCTGCTACAGTTTTCAGGTCGGCGATCGAGCGCGGATTGGCCTCGGCTTCGGTCTTCCACTCCGGCGGGCCGAAATAGGCGTCGATATAGCCTTCCTCGTGCGTGCCGATTTCGAGCGACATGCGCACGTAGCGCTCCGCTAGCGGATTGAGATCTGGCTCGGCGCGCTGCGCACACGCGCTCACCGCCAATGCGAACAAGGCCGCCGCAAGAAATCTCATCCCGAACTCCCGAACTTCACTCTGTAGCAGCCTTTAGAGGGCCGCGCGCCGGCGCCGCAACGTCAATTCGATCAACGCGCTTCGTCGCCTAGCGCTTCGGCCGCCTCTTCGTTGAGCGCCTCGCCTTCGCGGCGTGGTTTGGTGAACGGCTCAGGCTTCGGCGTTGTCGTGTTGTTGCGCCACAGCCCCCGACCGGCCGCGATGCCGCCGGCGAGTTGCAGCTCGAAACGCTCCGCGTCGCGGTCGCGGACGTCTTCGATGGTCTCCGCGATCTCGATATCGGAAAAGCCCAGTTCGCGCAGCACCGCGCCGCTGAACGTAAGCGACGACTCGAACAATTCGCGGATCTGATAGTCGGCGCCGGCCTGCACCAAACGCATCGAGTGCCCGCGATCGAACGAGCGCGCAAACACCTTGGCGAGCGGGAACTCGGACTTGACCAAGGCCACGATGCGGTCGGTCGTTTCCGGCTTGTCGACGCAGATCAAAATCGCCTCGGCCCGCGCTGCGCCGGACGCACGCAACACGTCGAGCCGCGTACCGTCGCCATAATAGACCTTGAAGCCGAAGGTGCCGGCGACCTGTATCATCTCCACGTCGGTCTCGATCAGCGAGATGTCGACACCACGCGCGAGCAACGATTGGCTCACGACCTGCGCGAAACGACCAAAGCCGATGAACAGAACCCTGCCTTCGAGGTCCATCGCATCTTCGACGCCATCGCGCGAAATTTCGGCGGCTGGCGTCAAGCGGCGCTGCAAAAGCACAACGAGCGGCGTCAGCGCCATCGAGAAAATCACGATCGCCGTCATGACCGACGCCAAGCGCGCGTCGATCACGCCAACCGCCAACGCAGCGGCGTAAAGCACGAACGCGAACTCTCCGCCTTGCGCAAAATGCGCGGCGCGCATCAACCCTTCGCGATGATCCGCCTTGAGCAAACGCGCCACGCCGTATACGGCGATACCCTGCGTCAGCATATACGCAACAACGCCGAGCGCGATCATCTGCCAATCCGCGATCACCAGCGGAATGTTGAGCGACATGCCGACGCTCATGAAGAACAGCCCGAGCAGGATGCCGCGGAACGGCTCGACATCGGCTTCCAGCTGATGGCGGAAGGTGGATTCCGAGAGCAGCACGCCGGCGAGGAACGCGCCCATGGCCATCGATAGCCCGCCCCATTCCATGAAGAGCGCGGCGCCAAGCACAACCAGCAACGCCGCCGCCGTCATCACTTCGCGCGCACCGGCGCGCGCTAATAAACCGAACAATGGATTGAGCGCCCAGCGCCCCACCGCGAACACACCAGCGATCGCCGTCACCGCGAGCGCCGCGCTCAGCCATGCGGGTCGCGTGCTCTCGGCGGCGTCGCTCACGCCGTAGAGGGTGGCAAGCACGGTGACGAGCGCGAGGAGCGGAACGATCGAGAGATCTTCGAACAAGAGAATTGAGACGGCGCGCTGCCCCGCAGGCGTCGCGCTTTCGCCGGCGTCATCGAGCATCTTCATGATCACGGCGGTCGACGACAGCGCAAACCCAAGCGCCGCGATCAACGCCATCTGCCACGGCAAGCCAAACAACAGCCCAACGCCGGTCAGCAAGGTCGCACACGCCAGCACATGCGCAGCGCCCAACCCAAATATGTCGCGCCGCAGCGACCACAACTTGCTTGGCCGCATTTCGAGGCCAATCAAGAACAGAAACATCACCACGCCGAACTCAGCGACGTGCAGGATCGCCTCGGGATCATTGATGACACGCAGTCCATACGGGCCGATCGCCAAGCCCGCCGCAAGGTAGCCAAGCACCGAGCCCAGGCCCAAACGCAGGAAAATCGGCGCCGCAACCACGCCGGCGGCCAACAGCGCCACCGCGTGCCCCAAACCTACGCCATCCGCTTCAACCGCCATTCGCCGTCCTGCCAAGGATTAACAGCCCACGTGGGGGCTTTAGCATGGGTTTGAACCCCCTCCACAGGGATCGAATCATTTATGGTCTCTCCTTCCCCGTGGTGGAGCGCGCGATGATCGAGAACACGAAGCTGACGGCGCTTGTCGCCTCGCGCATCTGCCATGACATGGTCGAGCCGATGAGCGCGATCATCCAGGGTCTTGAGATGATCAAGTCCGAGGGCGGCAAACCGCCGGATCCGGATGCGCTCTCGCTGCTCGATAACGGCGTGGGCAAAGCGTGGGCGAAGCTTGAGTTCTTCCGCTTCGCCATGGCTGGCGCGATGGCCGAGGGCGACAGCGAACTCGAAGAAGGCCACGCCGTCGCTGAGAAGCTCTATTCGGTGCTGAAGCCCGAATTGAAATGGAACGCGCCGCCTGTCGCGATGCCGCGCCCGGCCGTGCGCGTGATCGTCAACTTGTTGCTGATTGCCAACGAATGCCTGCCCCGTGGCGGCACCGTAGAGATCACGGCTGAGAAGCACGGCGATGGCGGCGAAGTCATTGTCACCGCGAAAGGACCGCGCGCGAAGCTGAAGGACACGACGGCCGCCGCCCTTAAGGGCGACGCTGGCGAACTGTCCGGCCACACCATCCAGCCGACGCTGACCAGCCTCCTTGCCAAGCAAGGTGGCGTCGAGCTCTCGGCGCACCAAAGCGAAGAACAAGTCCAGTTCATTGCGCGCTCGGCGGCGTTCAAGCTTTAAGCGCCATTAAACAATTCGTCCGACAGTTCCGCTGAAATCCGACGGAGCTGATTCCATGAAACGCTGCCTTGTCGTCGACGACAGCCGCGTCATCCGCAAAGTGGCGCGTCGCATTCTCGAAGACATGCGCTTCGAGATCGAGGAAGCCGCTGACGGCCTTGAGGCGCTGCAAGCTTGCCGCCGCCACATGCCTGACGCCATCCTGCTCGACTGGACCATGCCGGTGATGAGCGGCATCGATTTCCTGAAGCAGCTCCGCCTCGAACCCGGCGGCGACAAGCCCACGGTCGTGTTCTGCACCACCGAAAACGACGTCGAACGCATCTCCGAAGCGCTCAAGGCTGGCGCCGACGAATACATGATGAAGCCGTTCGATGGCGACATCCTGCAATCCAAGTTCGCGGACGCTGGGCTGGTCTGATGCTGAACGAAGCCGAGATCGCGATGGTCGGGCGCGAAGTGAAAACGCGCACCGGCGCCGTGATCACGCGCGAGATGGCCGGCGCGGTTGAAATCAAGCTGACGCCGCTCTCGCGCCGCGAAGGCTTCGGCACCGTGCATGAACTGATCTCTGCGGCCCGCATCCGCCCCGATGGCGCACTCTGGAACGCGGTTGCCGATCACCTCGCGCAAAGCGACACCCGCTTCTTCCGCGACCGCGCTATCTTCGAAAACCTGCGCAACGATATCCTGCCGACTGCCCTTTTGCGTCGCGGTCACGAGCGCGTGCGAATCTGGAGCGCGGGCTGCTCAACGGGCCAAGAGCCCTACTCGATCGCGATGATCGTCGAAGACATGCGCGCCGAGGGCAAGAACCCGGCGATCGAACTCGTCGCCACCGATGCATCGGAGCGTTTGCTCGATAAAGCGCGCTCGGGCCTTTACACGCAGTTCGAAGTCCAACGCGGCTTGCCGATCCGCAAGCTGATCGCGCATTTCGAGAAAGCTGGCGACCTCTGGCGCATTTCCGATCGCCTGCGCGCGAGTGTGCGCTTCGAAGCAATCAACCTGATGAAGCACCCCGGCGCGCTCGGCCAGTTTGACATCATCATGCTCGCGCATGTGCTGCCGAGCTTCGACTTGGCAATGCGCGCTGAAGTGGCCACTCGCGTGATCGACGCGCTGGCGCCGGGTGGCGCGCTCATTCTAGGCGCAGGCGAAACGCTCCCGGAAGGCTGCGTGGACGTGACGATCACGAATGGCATTGTCACGCGCGAAAAGAACGCGCGCGCCGCGGCCTAGCCGCTATTGCCGTACAACCGCGCCGCTCGCGTCAACGCGCCCCACCGCACCTTCACCGCGCGGATCGTAACCGCCTTCGAGTCCGTTTGGCGTCACGCGGATCGCGTGCAAACCGCTCGTGCCATCCGGCGGCACGAGACGCCAACCGCGGCGGCGCAATTCATCGCCGACGCCCGCGGGCCAACGGTCCGGCTCTGACGTGATGTCCTGATAGCGCCCAGTTGCGTTGCCCAGCGCGAGCGCGTCCTGCACCGGCAGATTCCAATCCAGAATGCCAATCGTGGCGCGTGCGACGTAGCCGATAATGTCCGAACCGCCCGGCGAGCCAACGACGAGCACCAGCTCACCATCGCGATCCGTCACGATCGATGGCGACATTGAAGAGCGCGGGCGCTTGCGCGGCGCGACGGCATTCGCAACGGGCCTGCCGCCAATCGTTGGCCGAAAAGAAAAGTCCGTCAGCTCGTTGTTGAGCATGAAGCCCGACGCCATGCGTTGGGCGCCGAAGAAGCTTTCCACCGTCGCGGTCAGCGACACGGCGTTGCCCCAGGCGTCGATGATCGCGATGTGCGTCGTGCCAAGGTCTTCGCTGTAAGCCGAGCCCCAACGCTCAAACAATGCGCGCCCTGCCGGTTCGCCAGGCCGCACCGTCGTCGGCGCAGTGCGCAAATCGATCTGGCGTGCGCGTTCGTCAAGATAAGCCGGCGCGATCATTTCTTGCGTCGGCGTCGGCACGAATTCGCTGTCGGCCATATAGTGATCGCGATCCGCGTAGGCGAGCCGGCTCGCCCATAGATACGCGGCCCAATCGTCAGCGTCCGCAGGACCAACCGGGCTCGGTCGCGCGCGTTCGTAGAGCCCGAGTATTTCCAACATTGCGTTAGCCGAGCTTGGGGGCGCGGCGGTGCAAACGCGATAGACGCGATACGCGCTGCACACCGGTTCAAATCTGTTTGCATCCGCGCGCTGCAAATCCGCGAGCGTCAACGTGCCGGCGCGCGGGCCACGCTGTGCAGCGGCGACGATGCTCTCCGCGATCGGACCATGCGTCATGGCGCGCGGACCTTGCGCGGCGAGTGCGCGCATCGTTGCGGCGTAGGCCGGATTGCGCAGCACATGCCCCGCTGGCCACGGATTGCCTTGGGCATCATAGAAATGGGCGCGCGCCGCGGGATCCTCGCGCAGGCGCATCTTATTCTCTGGCAGCGCCAACACGCGCGCCACGCCCGGCGAGATCGCCCAACCTTCTTCCGCCAGGCGGATCGCAGGTTCGAATAACCGCGCCCACGGCAAGCGCCCATGATCGTCGTGCGCCAGCTTGAACATCTGCATCAAAAGCGGCGTGCCGATCGAGCGGCCACTTGCCTGCGCATCGTAGAAATCCAGCGGCTCGCCACGCGCATCGAGCAGCATGTCGGGCGTGGCGCCCGCCGGCGCGCGCTCGCGGCCGTCATAACCGTCGATGTCTTCGCTGGCGGCGTCGTAGTAGATCAGAAACGCGCCGCCGCCGACGCCCGACGATTGCGGCTCGACCAAGCTCAGCACCAGCTCTGCTGCGATCGCAGCATCGACCGCTGAGCCGCCCTCGCGCAGAATTTCCAGAGCTGCATCCACCGCGCGTGGATCAGCAGCGGCCGCCATTGCCTCGCCTCGCGGCGCCTCGGTGACCGGCGCGGGCGTCGTGGCGCAGGCGGCGAGCAAGAGAAGTGAAGCGAAGAGCGCATGTCGCATTGTCAAAACTCAAACTGCGACGCTCTTTCGAGCGCCGCAGCTGAGAAAACACGTTTGCGGCTTCCCGCCAAGCCGCCGCCCCGCTTTGTGAGCGAGGCGGCGTTCTGACTTAGAAAGTCGCGCGGGTTCTGACGTAGTAGAAGCCGCCGTTGAAGCCGGCCGGTCCGTATTGCGGATAGGCCGAGCCGGCGACGCCGCCGAACGGGTTCTCATCCGGATACGAGTCGAAGGCGTTTTGGGCGCCGATCGCAATTGAGGTGTGCTCGGTGACGTCGAAGCCGAGTTCGAGATCGACGGTGATTTGCGCATCGCCGTTGTAGGGCAACTCGCAACCGTCAGGGGAGCCCGCGTCATAGGCGTCGAGGTGGCACTCGAAGAACTCGCCGAAGTAATTCCCGCGCGCGAGGAAGCGCCACGGTCCTTGCTCGTGGTTGAGCGTCAAGCTGCCGCGGATAGCCGGCAGGCCGTCTTCGAGCACCTTCAGACGTCCCGGCGAAAGCGGCGCCGCGGTGTCTTGGCCACTGTCCGTCACTTCCGTGTCGGTCCAGTTCGCGGCGAGCGCGAGCGAGGATTCGCCGCCCATCATCTCGAACGGATAGGTCGCCACCACGTCGATGCCGCGCGTGCGCGTGGAGAACGAGTTGGTGAAGAAGCCGAAGCTCACCAGGTCTTCCGAACCGGCGAAGTCATCCGCTTCCAACGCGCCGGCGGCGTCGAGATCGAAGAGCACTTCGGCGGTGGTGTCCGATCCTGGCGGGAGGACGACGCCTTCATCGGCGGCGAAGTCCAGCAGGGCCTGCAGGAAGTCTTGCTGATCCGAAATCGCGATCCGGTCTTCGACGTCGATATTGAAGAAGTCGATCGTCACGTTGATCTCGCCAAGTCGGAAGCCAGTACCAATCGTCCAGTTTTCCGACGTTTCCGGCGTTAGCGTGGGCCGCACGCCCGTGTCCAGTTCGAGGCGGTCGGCAATGAACTGTCCTGCCGCAGTTGAAAGCGGGATCGTGCCTTGGTCGACCAGAGTCGCGCCGTCGAACGCGGTCGTGACGTTGGTGACGTTGGCTTGGCCCGCCGTCGGTACGCGGAAGCCCGTGCTCCAGGTCGAGCGAACCGTGAAGTCGTCGGTGATGTGATAGAGAGCGCCGAGCTTATAGTTCGTCGTCGTGCCGTAGCTTTCGTAGAAGTCTTCGTAACGAACCGCGGCCTGCAGCACGAGCTTGTCGGTGACGTCGGCTTCGAGATCGAGATAGACTGCGTAGTTCTCTTGCGTGTCCTCGCCCGCGCTCTGAGGCGTGAAGCCGCCGAAGCCGTTCGAGCTCGACGAGAAGCCTTGGCCGGATGGGAAGCCAGCCGACGGCGCCGCCAGCGGACCAAGCACGAACGACGCATCGTCGCCCTGGCGGATTTCGAAGGTTTCAGAGCGGTGTTCCGCGCCGAACGCGACGTTTAGATCCGACGCAAAGCCAACCGGGATCGCGTACGAGAAATCGAGGTTGATGTTCTCGTCGATCTGGCTGTAGCCGCCGGGACGGAACGACGTTGGCGTATCCGGGCCCAAGCTCGCGTTGATCGTATTGTTGATGAAGAAGTCGATGTCGTTCTGGCCGTAATAGTAGCTCACGTCCCAGTGCAGCCCAGAACCGATACCGAGTTCGCCGCGCAGGCCGACCGCGATCGACTTGTCTTCCAGTTCACCGCCGAACCGGGGCGTGAAGCCGCCGGGGAAGAGTTCGATGAACGAGAAGCAGTTCGGGTCGCCCTCGATGCTCGCGACAAACGCAGGATCGGGGATCCGGAAGTCGGGCCCCAACAACGGTATGCCGGCAATGCAATCCCCTGCCGCGCCCACCGAGAGGTCGCCAACGCGCACGGACGGCACGCTGCCGGGACCCACAAGAGGAAGGCCGGTGGCCGGATCGACGGTCGGGCCTTGGTAGACGCCGGCGCGGTTGGTCGGGTTGCGATAGAAGAAGCCGTTCTCGACGGTCCGGCCTGAAAGGTTGCCGAAGGCGTAGAGTTCAGCGGCTTCGCCGAGCTCGATCGCGCTGTTGGCGAAGATCGTGAAATCCTCGTCAACGTTCGGCGAACCCCAGATTTGCGCTGGATTTTGGACGTCGGTGTTGCCCGCGGCGATCAACTGAGCGGCGTCGGTGCGTTGCACCGAGCGGCTTGTCGCATCGCTTTCGCCATATTCGGCGCTGACATTGAGGAAGCCGTTCGGGCCGAGCGGCATGCCGATGTTGCCGGCGACGCTCCAGGCGGCGCCGTCGCCTTCATAGGTCTGGCCCCACTCTGCTTCGAGCTGACCGCCGTCCGGCGAGTCGCGCAGAATGAAGTTCAGCACGCCCGCGATCGCGTCAGAGCCGTATTGCGAAGCAGCGCCATCGCGCAGAACTTCGACGCGGCTCAGCGAGATTGCCGGAATGACGGAGATGTCGGCGCCTTGTGCGCCGTCTGAGAGGCCGCCGCCGAGGAAGGAAATGACTGCGGCGCGGTGACGGCGCTTGTTGTTGACGAGGACGAGCGTGTTGTCCGGCGGGAGACCGCGAAGGTTCGCGGGGCGGATCAATGTTGCAGCGTCTGAGATCGGCTGCGTGTTGACGTTAAAGGACGGCACCGAGGTGCGGATGATGTCGGCGAGATCGCTGTCGGCCTGGTTCAACAGCTCTTCAGAGCCGATGACATCGACCGGCGCCGGGGTATCGGCGGCGGAACGCGCTGCCCGGCGCGTACCTGTGACGACGATCTGATCGTTGCTGGAATCGTCTTCCTCAGCGGCAGTCTGCGCGAACGCCGTAGGCGCGGTTACACTCATAAAAGCGCCAGCCATAACAGCGGCGCCGCATAGCAGCTTAATTCGATTCATAAGGAGCTCCCTCCGTCTAGATCGCGCACGCTAGGCGCCGTTTTCGGTCGTTGACAATTTGTTGAATTGAAAAGGGGAGGAGCGGTATTTGGCTGTGACGGTTTTGTCACAACTCGCGCTCCCCTTCCGCTCTATTTGCCCCTCCAAACAAAGAAGAGATGACGGATGCTCCATACTCGCATTGCAAAGGTAGAAGACCTGCCGGCGCTAAAGGTGCTGATGGACGCCGCCATAGGCGAACTTCAGAAGGACTTTCTCGCGCCAGAAGAAGTTGTTGCGAGCCGCGGCGTGATGGGGATCGACACGCAGCTCGTGCGTGATGGCACCTACTTTCTTGTTGAGATCGATGGCGCGTTGGCGGGGTGCGGGGGCTGGAGCCGGCGCTCTACGCTGTATGGCGGCGATCATTCGACAGAACTCCGAAACGACAATCTGCTTGATCCAAAGGTCGACGCTGCACGTGTGCGCGCGATGTATACGCATCCCGACTTTACGCGGCGCGGCGTGGGGCGCGCGGTGCTTGCGGCGAGTGAGGCGGCGGCGAAGGCTGAGGGTTTCTCCCGTGTTGAGTTGATGGCGACGCTCTCGGGCGAGCCGCTTTATCGCGCGTGCGGTTATGTTGAGATCGAGCGCGTGTTCTCTCCGCCTGTTGACGGCGTGCCGGTGCCACTGGTGCGGATGGGCAAGCCGCTTTAGCCGCGCGGCTCGGGGCCGATCAGGATGTTCTTCATGAACGTTTCTTCCATCGGTGGACCGAGCGGGCCGGCGGGGTGCGGACGTAAGGGCGGCGGCGGCTCGGTGCCATTTTCGGCGGCGGTGGCCACCATCGCCCAGTAGTGATCGCGCTCCTTCTCCCAGCGCTGAATGTCTTGAGCGGCTTCGACGTAGCGCGCGAGACAGCGGCGCAATTCGGCGCGACGCTCTTTTTCGTTTGCCTCGGGCAGCGTCGAGGGCCGCGCGGCGCTTGCGGCGGCGGCCATTGCTGTCGCGACCTTGCTCCAGTGTTGCGCGGCGCGCAGATCGCCACGGCGGGCGGCGGCGTTGGCTTGTTGTAGAGCTTGCGCGAGGTGATCGTCTGCTTCGGACATGCGTTATTTCCTTTCTGCTCGCCCTCGATGGGCGAGCTGTCAGCGCGCGGAGCGCGATGACTGAGTGGGTGGCGACGCAGTCCTGCAAGCAAAGCGCTGCCACCCACTCCGACCGCTTCGCGGCCACCTCGCCCATCAAGGGCGAGGAGAAGTGATGCAGGCATGCGTTCTCCTTGTTGGCTTGCGCCCAAAAAAGCGGAGAGCGGGACGCGGGAGATCGCGTCTAAGCATGTGCGCTCTGGTGTGAGCGCGCCAAACGCGGTCACCCGCGTCCCGTGATCGTTTTCCATCGGCTCCGCACAAGGAGGTGTTTCACTCCTCTGGCGGATCGCCGGCGGCGTGCGGGTCTGCGCCTAGCCGACGCAAAGTCCCGGTGCGCTCCTCGCGGTTTTGATCCCGCGGGCTTCAGCGACACGATGCGATACGCGCGGTTTAAGAGGCTCGTTTTCGCCCTCAGGACCGGCGCGCCTCCCCGCGATGGTTTGCGGAGAACATCGGCGCTTCACACTCAATCACCACGCTCGCGCATCGGTTCGGCAGGGTACCAACTGCTCTCCAGCGGAGCGATGGCGGGAGTGTAAGGGTGGGTGGAAGTCGGTCGGATAGATTTTTGGTGCGGGCTTGTGGGGCAAGGCGTTGCGGGGAAATTTTGTTGGATAGACGCGGTTGAACCCTCTCCCCGCGAGGGGAGAGGGCAGGGTGAGGGTTAGTGCGGAATGTTCAGAACGCGGCGCTGCGCAGATCGTTAGACGCTGGCGCTCCACCCTCACCCTGCCCTCTCCCTCCCATTGGAGGGAGAGGGTTCTAGGGGTGCAGGGCCTGGGTGATTTTTGCGATCACTGTTTGTGGGGCGGCTAGCACGTCGTCGTCGCGCACGCGCAGCACGCGCCAACCGCTTTCCGCGAGCGCTTTTGTACGCGCTTCGTCGTAGTGCACTTGCTCGGCGTTATCGTGGGAGCGGCCATCGATCTCGACGATCAAGCGCGCTTCGACACATGCGAAGTCGGCGATGTACGGCGCGACCGGGTGCTGACGCCGAAACTTCGCGCCCAGCTTGTTTGCACGCAGCGAGTCCCACAGTGCGCGTTCGGCTTGGCTCGGCTGCTTTCGCATGCCGCGTGCGCGATCGCGGAGCACGCCCTTCGTCGCCATGGCTCGAGAACCCTCTTCCCCGCGAGGGGGAAAGGGCAGGGTGAGGGGCTGGCGCAGGCTTGGCAAGCATCGCGCGCGTGACGTGTTTCACGCCAGCGCTCCACCCTCACCCTGCCCTCTCCCTCCCATTGGAGGGAGAGGGTCGCGCCCGCGCCTGTGAGCCTCCGCGTTGACGGTGCGCTTGGCTGTCACCATTCCAGCGAGATGTCGCTGCTGCACGCGATCGTGCTGTGGAGAGAGGATCGGCGCTTGGACGAGCTGCCGCTCAAGTGCTCGCGCTGCGGATCGCGGAAGGTGGACGTGCGGACTGATCACCCGCGCGGGGTGGTGGGAATCCGTTGTTTGAGTAGTCACTTCGGAAAGGTGATGACCTTTCCGCGATCCGTGGCGATGGCGTCACGGCACGACTTCTTGAAATCCTCTCCCGCACCATTGCGAATTGCCAAAACGCACGCGAAGAGGTCGGAAGTGAGAACAAGTCTGGTCCCGCGCTGTGCCGCCGCCTTCATAACCCGTTCGGTAAAGGGCGCGCCCGTGCGCGACTCGAGCGGATGTAGTCGGAACGGGTTCCCAAAGAGAACTCCGTCTGCGAATTCCTCGCCTCCGCGGATCGCAAGGTCTTCCGCGACGCAACGCTCCAGCTGGGACAGCTTCGCGATATCAATTGCCTTGTTATCCTTGCCCTCACATTCTCCAAGGTATCGCGCGCCCTCAAATGAGAAGACAACGTCGAACTGGTGCGTATCGTCTTGATATTCGGCAGCGTCATACCCCAACAACCGAAGCGCCTCGCGCACCTGGTCTTCCAACGCGGCACCGGTACCAAAGAGCAAACCTAGCCACTGGTCTTCCACGGCGTTGTCCTGCACGCCGCGAGCAATGTCGGCGTCAATTTTATCGCGCTGCAATCGAAGTTTTTCTAACTCTGCGTCTCTCGCGCGCTGAACATTCGAACGATATTTATCAGCAAGCACCCATTCAGGCTTTGTCTCGCCGACGCCCGCCTTAATATTCGCGTGGGCTTCGAGCACAGCAGACTTAAACCGTTCACCCAACTGTATTGCGATTTTTGTCCACGAAGCCTGCGTCGCTCCCGACTTGTCGAGCTTGGATTGAACCCAGCCACCCTCTTGATTGATCATCGGGAAGACGAGCACGCTCGGGAATTGGCGTGACACCAACGCAGCAGCACGCCCCGACCCATCCGGAAGCACTAGCAGTGGATTTCCCGCCTTCGGGAATATGGATTCGTAATATTCTCGCTCCGCGAACATCTTGCATAGCGATGCAAACCTGCTTGCTTCTGGCGTCTGCTTCAATTGCTTGCCCTCCAACGCCAGGGGCGTGAGCGGCAAGTCCTTCAACAGCGCATAGTTGCTGGCAGGCGCCACGATGTTTGTAACTCGGGCATTCTTACCCGTACCAGAATATTGCTTTTCGCCCGTTTGATAAAAATAGGCCTCGGGCTTACACGCTAAGATGATGACCGTTTTTCCTTGCTTGGCCGCAGTCTCGATCTCACTTTTCCAGTGAGTGTAATGCGAATGAAGCGTCGCAGCATTATTGTGCGCCAGGGACGGCAAGCCTTCGTACGTCGCGGCTGAGTGAATGCCGAATGTCGGCGAAAAGATCACCACATCGAAATCGCTTAGGGAACGCCGATCGCTGAGCTTAATGTACTCTGCGCCAGCCATCGGGATCACGACCCCTACGACACAAATTCGTTCCGTCATCAGCCTCCCTCCATCCCCTCGTCTTCCATCTCGCGTTCCACCCGCAACGCCGTGATCTGGTTGCGTTGTCTGCGCAGCACTTGAAACCGGTAGCCGTGGAAGGCGAATTTTTGGCCGGGGTCGGGGATGGCTTGGGCTTCGTGGATGACGAGGCCGGCGATGGTGACGGCTTCTTCGTCGGGCAGATCCCAGTTCATCATGCGGTTTAGATCGCGCACCGGCACGGCACCGTCGACATTGACGCTGCCGTCGGGCTGCGGGCGCACGCCTTGGACGGCGATGTCGTGCTCGTCTTTGATGTCGCCGACGATTTCTTCGAGGATGTCTTCGAGCGTGACGAGGCCCATCAGCGCGCCGTACTCGTCGACGACGATGGCGAAGTGTTCGCGGCGGCGCAGGAATTCGGCGAGCTGATCTTCGGCGCTCTGCGTCATCGGCGTGAACCAGGGCTCGCGCTTGACCTCGTGAACGTCGAAGCCGTCGCGGCCGTGCTCGGAGATGGCGCGCAGGAGATCGCGCGCGTGCAGGATGCCGACGATGTTGTCGGGCTCGTTCTGGTAGAGCGGCAGGCGCGTGTGCGGGCTCTGCATGGCTTGGGCGATGATTTCGCGCGGCGGCAGGTCGATATCGAGCGACTTGATGTTCTTGCGATGGATCATGACGTCGGTGACGGTGAGTTCGCCGAGATCGAGCGCGCCGCGGAGACGGTCGCGCGTGGTCATCTCGAGATTGCCGTGCTCGGCGGAAGCGTCGACCAGACCTTCGATCTCGGCGCCGGTGAGGATGTCGGCGTGGCTGACTTCCTTGACGCCGAAGGCGCGCAACGTGGCGCGGCTGGCGGCGTTGAGCATCCAGTTTAGCGGATAGAAGATGATGAAGCTGGCGTGCAGCGGGTACGCGATCCAGAGCGAGACGGGCTCGGGGTTGCGGATGGCGAAGGTTTTTGGGACTTGCTCGCCGATGACGATGTGGAGCGACGAGAAGACAAGAAAGCCGATCAGGAAGGCGATGAGGTGGATGGTCTCTGATGGCATGCCGAGCGGCTCGAGCAGCGGCGTGACGATGGCGGCGACCGTGGGCTCGCCGACCCAGCCGAGGCCGAGCGAGGCCATGGTGATGCCGAGTTGGCAGCACGCGAGGTAGGCTTCGAGGTTTTTCAGAATGATCTGCGTCAGCGATGCGCCGAAGCGTTTGTCCTCGGCCAGCGCGTCGATGCGGAAGGCGCGGGCTTTGACCAGCGCGAACTCGGCGGCGACGTAAAAGGCGTTGGCCGCGAGCAAGAGGAACGCGACGAGTAAGCTCAGGAGTGGGCTGGTCATTGGGTTTCTTGTTGGAGCAGTTCGCGCACCACGTCCGCGGGCGCATCTCGCTCGATGAAGGCGCGGCCTATTGCACGCGCAAGGATGAAGGTGAGCTTGCCGGCGGCGGCCTTCTTGTCGCTGGCGATGAGCGCCATGAGCTTGTCGACGTTGAAGGGCGCGCCGGGGAGTTGGCGGAGATCTGTGATGAAGCCGATGCTTTGCAGGTGCGCGATGACGCGCTTGGCGTCGGCCTCGGGGCAGATGCCAAGTTGAGCGCTGAGCTTGAAGGCGAGCGCGATGCCGGCGGCGACCGCTTCGCCGTGCAGCAGCTGACCGGTGTAGCCGCCGTGGGCTTCGAGCGCGTGGGCGAAGGTGTGACCGAGGTTGAGGAGCGCGCGCTCGCCCTGCTCCATCTCATCGGCTTCGACGACGAAAGCTTTGAAGCGGATGGCGTGGGCGACGGCGTGGGACAGCGCTTGCTGGTCGCAGGCGAGGATGGCTTGCGCGTGGCTTTCGCACCAGGCGTAGAATTCGGCGTCAGCGATGAGCCCGGCTTTGACGATTTCGGCGTAACCGGCGCGGCGTTCGCGTTCCGGAAGCGTGGCGAGGACGCTGGTGTCGGCGATGACGGCGCGGGGTTGGTTGACCAGGCCGACGAGGTTCTTGCCTTCCGGCATGTCGATCGCGGTTTTGCCGCCGACGCTGGAGTCCACTTGTGCCAGCAGCGTCGTGGGGATCTGCACGAACGGCACGCCGCGTTTGATCAGGCCCGCCGCGAGGCCCGCGAGATCGCCGATGACGCCGCCGCCGAACGCGACGATGAGATCGTTGCGCGCGATATTCGCTTGCAGCAGCGCGGAGAGCAGCGGCTCCAGGCCGTGGAAGCTCTTGGTCTGCTCGCCGGGATCGAGCGAGAACGTGACGTGCTTCAGGTGCGCGGCGTCGAGGCTGCCGGTAAGCGTATTGCCGTGATGCTCACGCACATTGTGGTCGGTGATCACGAATGCGCGCCCGCTTTGCGCGAACGGCGCAATGAGTTGGCCAGCGCGTGCGAGCAGGCCGGGACCGGTGTGCACCTCGTAGCTGCGGTCGCCGAGATGGACAGAGATAGTTTCGCTCACGGGTTCACCTGGTGAGACCGCAGCGCGGTGAGAATGGACGTGACGGCGGAATTGTGGGGGCCGGCGCCGGTTTCGATAGTGATGTCGGCTTCGGCGTAGATTGGGTAACGCTCGTTGATCAAGCGCTGCATCACGGCTTGCGGATCGTCTTCTTTCAAGAGCGGACGGTGATCGCGCTTGGTGACGCGCTTCATGAGCACGTCCAGTGGCGCTTTGAGCCAGATCGAGATCGCGCGCTCTTTCATCAGTGCGCGCGTGTCGGGATCGATGAAGGCGCCGCCGCCGGTGGCGAGGACGTGCACGGGGCCTGCGAGCAGACGCGCGATCACGTTGCGCTCGCCACGGCGGAACTCGCATTCGCCGCGTTCGGCGAAGATGTCGGCGATCGGACGGCCAGCGGCTTCGACGATGGCGTCGTCAGCGTCGGCGAACGGGAGCTGCAGCGCTTGGGCGAGGCGGCGGCCGACCGTGGTTTTGCCGGCGCCCATGAGGCCGACCAGCGCCACGGTGCGGGACAGGGCGATGCCCTCCCCTTGCCGGCGCAGCGCGGCGACGGCGTCTGAACGCTCGCCGATGTCACTGCTTTCCGGGCGCACCACGAATCACCTCAAAACGGCTCTTGAGGTTACTAGAGTTAACCGCAGAGCCGGGCTGGAACTTCGCCACATTTTGGGGGCAATCTCGCCCGCTCGCAACGGCAGGGGCCAAACGAGAGATGTTTCGACGCAGACGACGCCGCTCTTCTTCGTTTTCCAGGCGCACGCCGCCGCAGCTTAAGTACATCGCCTACGGCGCCTGCGCCGTGGCGGTGATCGGGCTGTTCGTCTTTTTCATCGGGCAGTCGGACACGCTTGCGCCTGAGCCGCAAGAAATCCGCGTGGAAATCCCGGACGCCTTCAAGGAATGACACACATGGTTAATCGAGCACTGGCGGCCGCGGCTGCGTTTACCGCGCTGACGCCGATGGCGGCGTTCGCGCAATCGAACTTGCCGCAGCCGGTGGAGAGCCAAGCGCTGCAATCGCTCGATGCGTGGAGCGTGAGCGCGGTGTCGCGTCAGGACGGCGCGCTGCCGTCGGATTTGTGGACGCGGAGCGATCCGGAATTCTTGGCGCTGGCGTTCGACCGCTTGCCGGCTGTGTATGAATCGCCGGCGACATTGGCGCTGGCGCGGCGCGTGTTGTTCTCCGGCGGCGACGCGCCACGCGGCGATGCAGCACTGGCGGCGCGCAAGCGCTTTGAAGCGCTGGGCAAGATGGGCGCCGCGGATGAGCTTTCGGTGATGGCGGCGGGTTCACGCGCGGCTGCGACCGATCCGGGTGTCGCGATGTTCGCGGCGCAGGCTGAGCTGGCGCGCGGACGGCGGACGGAAGCGTGCGCGCGTGGCCGCAATGCCAATGCCGGCGACAATCCCCCGCCCTTCTTCCTACGCTTGCGCGCATATTGCGCGGCGGTGACCGGCGATCGCGCAGCGGCAGACTTGGCGCTGGAATTGGCGCGGGCGCAGAACGCGGCGGACAATTGGTACACTGGAGCCGTTGCAGCGGCGGGCGGCGCGCCGGGCGCGCGGCCGCCGGCGGCGCAGTACGACAACTCGCTTTCTGCGGCGCTTTCATTGGCGGCGCAGTTGCGGCCAGGCGCGAACGCGTTGGCGAACTCGTCGACACTGGCTTTGGTGACGATTGCGCGCACGGAAAACGCGCCGCAGCCGCAACGGGCGCAGGCGACGGCGCTGGCATTCCGCCGCGGGGCGCTTTCGGCTGAGGAAGCGCGCACGATTTTGGCCGCGACGCCGGCTGAGGTGACGACTGGGCTGCCGCCGATCGTCGTGGCGCTGCGGCGAATTCAAACCGTGACGCCGCCGCCTGCTGCGGCTGGTTCGGAGGCGGGCGTGGTTTCGGTGTTGGAGACATCGGCGGCGATTGCAGACGTGCTGCGCGCTTCGACAGCGCCGGCGGATTTCGCGGCGGCGGCGCGGTTCTTCCACGCGGAGATCGCCGCTTCGACGACGGCGCCGGATGCGGCGTCGGCAGTGCTGTTCGCACGCGCGGCGCTGATCAACGGCGATGCGCAGAACGGGCAGCGCTTGATCGCGAGCGCGCGACAAGCGGGCGCAGATGAGGCGGCGTTGGCGCCGCTCGATGCAGCTTTGGTGGCGCTGGCTGGGCCGCGCGGCGATTCCGGCACGATGGCGATGCATCGGCGGATCGATGCAGCCGGCACGGGCGCGCGAGCGCGTGGTACGGCGCGCGATGTTGCGATACTAGCGGCGCTCGGCGCGCCGGTGGATGGCGGTGTGCAGACGTTCGTGATCGCGAACGCACCGCAGGGCGGTGCGCGGGCTGAGAGCGGCGCGATGTTGGCATTGGCGAGCGCGGTGGAGCGCGGCGCTGTTGGCGAAGGCGCGTTGCTGGCGGTTGTCGCCGCTGGTGAAGGCGGGCCGGCGCGGCTCGATGCAGAATCGGTGGAGCGGATCATTCGCGCACTGCGTGGGCTGCGCTTGGAAGACGACGCGCGGCGGATCGCGGTTGAAGCGATCTTGGCAGGTGCGCCGAGTTAAGCCCTACGCACGCGGTGCGCGGAATAAGCCAATGCCGGTGGCGATGAGCCAGAGGGTGAAGGCCATGAAGCCGGCGATGGTGATGAGGCCGAAGATTTCGCTGGGCTGACCGAGCGCGATGGCGATGCCTTCGTGCGTGCCGGCGGCGATGAGCGCCGTGGCGATGAAACCGATGGTTGCGCTGATGCGCGCGCGTTCGCCCCATTGCGCGAGCGCGAGCATCAGGATGAAGAGCGCGGTCAGCCATTGGCCGAGATGCTCGCCGATGGCGACACCGCCGTATTGGTTGAGGATGTCGAAGGCGCGTTCGGCCGCGCGTTGGGTTTCGGCGTCACCGGCGGCGTGCTGGCGGGCGGGGCCGGGGATGACGAAGACCCAGCGCCAGAGGCCGATGGCTTGCGCGAGACCGGCGAGTGCGCCGGTGATGGCGGCGCCGATGGCGAGCGCGGGACGCTCAGCGACGCGCTGGGGCGTGAGCGAAAGCGCGATGGACACGGGGATGAGCGCGAGTGCTGAGAGCGCGAAGGCGTGCCACGTCATGATCAGCTGCGCGCCGCCGGCGGCGAACAGATCGAGCGCTTCGCCGGGTGGGCCGCGGAGGACGTCGGGGTAATTGTAGGTGGCGGCTAGGACGGAGAACGGGACGTTGAACACGATGGCGAGCGCGATTGCGCTTGCGCCGGTGAGTGGACGCGCCTTGGCCATGAAACTCCCCCTGCTCCGCGGGCGTGTTCCTACGCTCACTTTGCGGCGAAGTCTCTGCTAACGTGGCGGCATGAGCGATTCCGCGCTGATCGAGGCGTTCCTGGAAATGCTCTCCGCTGAACGCGGAGCGCGGGCGAATACGCTCGATGCGTATGCGCGTGATCTGGAGGACGCGAGCGGCGAAGTGCGCGGCGGACTGAAGAGCGCAAGCGCGGAAGCGATCGAAGGGTATGTCGCTGGCATGGGGCGGCGTGGGTTGTCGCCCGCTACGGCGCGGCGGCGGATTTCGGCGTTGCGGCAATTCTATCGCTTCTTGTTGGGCGAGAATGTGCGGGCGGACGATCCGACGTCGCGGTTGGATGCGCCGAAGCGGGCGCGGTCTTTGCCGAAGACCTTGGCGCTGGAAGAAATCGAGCGGCTGATTGCGGTGGCAGAATCGGCGCGGGACAAAGCGCTGATCGAGTTGCTGTACGGCGCGGGGTTGCGGGTGAGCGAGTTGGTGGCGTTGCCGCTGCGCTCGGCGCCGAAGCCGGGGCAAGAGCACATGATCATCGAGGGCAAGGGCGGGAAGGAGCGCTTGGTCGTGCTTGGGCGCCCTGCTCTGGCGGCGCTCGATGCGCACTTGGAAGCGCGCGTGGGTGCGTTGCCGAAGAACGAAGCGCAGCGCGAGCGGGCGGCGCGGTGGTTGTTTCCGTCGGCGAGTGCGGCGGATGGCAAGCTGACGCGGCGGCGGGTGGCGCAGATTTTGGAAGCGGCGGCGGTGAAGGCGGGGATTTCGCCGGCGCGGGTTTCACCGCATGTGCTGCGGCACGCGTTCGCGACGCATCTGGTGGAAGGCGGCGCGGATTTGCGGACGGTGCAGACGCTGCTGGGACACGCCGATATCGCGACGACGCAGATTTACACGCACGTCGCCGAGGGGCGGTTGAAAACGCTGGTGGAGACGAAGCATCCGTTGGCGAAGAAGAAGTAGCTCCACCCATTCCCCGGGCGGCGCGAAGCGGCGAACCGGGGACCCATTAAACGCGGGCCGTTGAGCGTTGACACGCGCTGCCGCCGTTGCGCGTAGTGTCAATCTGCCTGTGGCAAATGGGTCCCCGGTTCTCGGCTGCGCCGAGCCCGGGGGATGGGTGGAGGGACACGTGCGTGTCGATGAGAGCCGCTGCACCGCCGCTTACATCATGGCGAGCCGCAGGCATGGGACACTCTACACCGGCTCGGCGCTCGATCTGATCCCGCGGGTTGGGGATCACAAGCAAGGCGTCGGCTCGAAGTTCGTCGCCAAGTATGGCGTGACCAAGCTGGTTTGGTTCGAGCAATTCATGTCAGAAGCGCGCGATCGAGAGTACGAAATCAAGCATTGGAATCGCGACTGGAAAGTCGAGCTGATTGAGCGAAGCAACCCGGATTGGAACGATCTATTTCCGGTGCTTTCCGGCGCTGAATTGCCAAGGCGGCGTTCCGGGAGTTGAAGTCTCACGCGCGCGATGCAATCTCCTACGCCATGACCAACACCCCTCTTCCGCCCAACGACGCCGGCCGTGGATCGGCGATGATTGTGTACGTACTCTATCTGTTGAGCATTCCGAGCTTTGCGCTGTTTGCGCTGGTGGGCGTGATCGTGGCGCTGGCGGGGCGCGACGGCGCGGGGCCGTTGGCGCGCTCGCACTTGGACGATCAGGTGCGGGTGTGGTTCGTGGCGTTTTGGTGGGCGATCGGACTTGCCGTGATCGCGCTGGTTGGTTGGATTACGGTGTTCATCGGCATAGGCATCCTGATCTTGTGGTTGGTCGCCATCGTCGGCTTCATCGTGATGGTGTGGTTCACAGTGAAGAGCTTCCTCGGGCTGCTCGCACTGCTCGACGGACGCCCGCGCTAAGCGTCGCCGCCGAACGAGACGTCGCGGCGGGCGCTGACGGTCATCACGATGAAGCCGGCCATGAAGTCGACGAGCATCATGATCATAATGAGCGCGAATTCGATGGTGCCGAACGCTGAGTGCAGCAGGAAGAGAATGAAGGCGATGGTGAAGGCGACGAAGGCCAAGCCGTTCTCGACGAGCGCCCAGCGTGAGACCGAGGTCGACTTAATGATCTCGAGGAAGAGCAGCCCGGCGGCCAGCATCACGATGCCGTGGCCACGGGTGACCGCGAACAATGCGCCGCTGGGCAGATAGGTGTTGAAGAACACTTCGTTGAGCGAGGCGCGCACGGCGTCATGCTCCATGGTGAGCGCGACGGCGGCATAGAGCAGCGCCGGGAAGATCAGAAGCGGGATGGCGCGGAGGATTTGCGTCATGGCGGGGAAACACGGCGCTACCGCATCGTGTTCCTGTTCCCTATTGTGTTCGGCGTGAGTTCTTGGCTTCGGAGCAAGCTATGCAAGCGTGGGTGATGTTGGGGCTAGCCGGCGTGGCGGAGATTGGGTGGGTGATTGGGCTCAAATACTCCGAGGGCTTCACGCGGATCTGGTGGTCGAGCTTCACGATCGTTTCGCTGCTGGTTTCGATGGTGCTGCTGGGCTTGGCAGTGAAGACGCTGCCGATTGGCACGGCGTACGCGGTGTGGACCGGGATCGGCGCGGTGGGCGCGGCGATTGCGGGGTTGTTCCTGTTTGGCGAGAGCGCCAATGCGGTGCGGCTGGCGTGCATTGTTATGATCGTGGCGGGCGTGGTGGGGCTGAAACTCGCAACGCCTAGCTGAGCGGGCTTGCGGGCGCGCGCGGTGCGGATGTAATGGCGCGCATGCCGCTGATTAGGCGCAAACACGCGACGGCGAAGGCGTACGTCCACGACTGGCTCGAACCCGACGAGCCGGGCGGGATCAATTTCTTTTCCGGCACGATCATCGCGCTGGTGTTGATCAGCTTGTTCTCCCTGGCGTTGGAAACGGAGGCGTCGCGCGCTGACACCATGCTTGATCCGGCGTGGCTGGCGCCGCTGCAGGCGATCAATCTCGCGGTGGTTTGGATTTTCGCGGTTGAGTTTGCGCTGCGGTTTTGGTCGGAGGGCGAGAACCCGGCGCACGCGGGCGTGATGGGGCGGCTGCGGTTTTTGATGCAGCCGGTGACGATCGCGGACGTGCTGGCGTTTTTGCCGGAGCTGGTCGCGATGGTGTTCTTTCCGGAAGCCAGCATTGCGCTCTTCCCTGCTCTGCGGGCGTTGCGGCTGTTTCGGCTGTTCAAACTGGCGCGTTACGTGCCGGCGTTTGCGATTGTGGGCGCGGCGGTGCGGCGGGCTTGGGCGCCATTGATGGCCGCGCTCTGCGTCGCGGGCGCGCAACTCTATATCGCGGCGATGATGCTGTATCTGATCGAAGGTGAGAACAAGCCGGAAGCGTTTGGCTCGATTGCGCGTGCGATGTGGTGGGCGGTCGTGACGCTGACGACGGTTGGGTACGGCGACGTTTATCCCGAGACGCTGTGGGGGCGCGTGGCGGCGGGGTTTGTCGCGCTCGCGGGTGTTGGCATCGTGGCGCTGCCAACGGGTATTCTCGCCTCGTCATTCGCGGAGGAGTTTCGCGAGCGGCATGAACGCGCTGAACGCGCAGCGGCGGCGCGGCGTGGGGCAGCCGAGTAGCTAGCGGATACAAATAGGGCGGCGAGCAAGCTCGCCGCCCTATTCGCGGTGGGTTGGCGCTGCTCTACAGGATCAGCACATCGCTGGCGACGAGGTCGTCACCGAGCACGCTGGCGATCATATCAGCCACGCCGTCGCCGTTGATGTCGACGGAGAGAACATCGCTGGCGAAGCGAACCTGACCCGCAACACCGCTGAACGCCGCGCCGCCGATCCAAGTCATGTCGATGCCCGTGCCGCGGAGGTCGATGTCGTCAAGGCCGGTCTGGAAGTCCATGACCTTATCGCCGGACTCAACGACGCTCAGCACGAACAGGTCGTTGCCCGCGCCGCCGACCAAGGTGTCGGCGCCTTCGAAGCCGTTGAGCACGTCATTGCCGCCGCGGCCTTCGAGCCGGTTGGCGACCTCGTTGCCCCACAGCACGTCGCGCTGCGAACCGCCGATCCCGTTTTCGATCACCGTGCCGTAGGCGATTGAGAGATTGTCGTAGGCCGTGGCGCGGACGCCGGCGACGCCGGTGTCGCCCTGGATGAAGATGGCGTGATTGCCGGAGCGGATGTTGATGGTGTTGTCGATCTGGGCCTGAGTGAGGGGCGCGAACACCTGCGCTCCGTCCGTCAGTGCCGTGAGGGCGGCACGGTTGGCATTGACGACGGCCGCGGTCGGGGCGGCCTGCGCGCCGGAGCTGAACGCGCCGTCATGCAGGTCCAGGAACACGCTGGCGTTGAAGCCCGACAGGTCGATCGTGTCGTTGCCGCCCGCGTCGTAGATCGAGACGTTGGGGAACGCGTTGCTCGAGAAATCGAACGCGTCGCGCCCCGCGGTGGAGTTGAAGCCATAGATCGTGTCGCCGGCGCGCGTGGTCGGATCGGCGCCATAGATCGATTGCGCGACGTAGATGTCGTGCAGCATCGGCGTCTGTGCGTTGCCGAACAGGAACGTGCTGAAGTCGAGGATCTGCGCGCCCGTCTCCGCCGGCGCCCAATAGGACATGATCGAGTATTGTTCGCTGTCTTGAGCGTATTCGGCGAGACCGAGATAGGAGAGCGGAATGCCTGGCGCGAAGTTGTAGGCGCCGGGGTGCGACAGGCCGATGGAATGGCCCAGTTCGTGGATCAGAGTCGTCGCGCCGTAGCCGTTGAAGCCGAGCCAATTGTTGGTCCAGTTCAGTTCCGGATCGGCGATGAACACATCGCTCGCGAATTTGTAGCCGTGACCCGGCGTGGGATAATACGCATAGGCCTGCGCGGGATCGGCGCTATTGGCGAAGCGGATATCAGCGCCGACGCCGTTCTTCTCGACAAACTCCGGCGCAATCAGATCATCCCAGAATTAGATCGACTGACGCGCTTCGGCCTTTTGCGCTTCGCTGAACGGATTGACGCCGTCGCCGGCGGTGAAGCCGATGGTCGGATTGTTGAACAGACCAGTGAGGTGGTCCATGTTCAAAAAGCTGTAGGTGATCTTCCCGCTATTCACCTTGTCGTGGCTGCCGGAATCGATCTGCACGACGACTTGATCGAGATCGACAACCGGTTTGCCGCGGTAGGTGAAGCCGACGTAATCGTCGAGATTGAAGCCTTGCGGATCGGGCGCGACAAGGCCGTCGACCGTGGTGAGATCTACCTGCCGTCCGACGTGATCTCGCGGGTCATCGGTGTACGCTCTTACCATTGAAGTCCTCCCCGTTCTGACGCTGCCTGCCGGCGCGGTCGGGCGCCAATAAGAGGCGCCGATAAGGAAAAGGCTAGCGTTAGTTGGCGCTTTTCAGATTCCATCTGTGCTGCGTGCGCGAAGGGCGACATTTGTTGACGGGGGCGTCATCGAGCGGAGTTACCGAAGTCTGGGCCGCCACCACGCATCACACGGGTCTAGGCTTAGCGCCCGCGCGCGCCGCGCTCCACGGGCCGCGAGAGGTTCAAACGCTGGCGTTCCTGAATCCGGCCGCCCACGAGTTCGCCTTCGATCAGTTCGGTGGCAGAGAGGCCGAAGACGCGGTTGCCGATGAAGAGCGCGCGGGTGTTGCCGTACCAATCGACGCAACTGACTTCGCAGGCGTAGCTGGAGTCGCGTGCGTTTGGATCGGCCTCGAGTTCGCCGGCGATGCCGAGCTGGTTTTGCGCGTTCACGGTGAGGAAGGAGATGTCGCTGGCTTCTGAGCGCCATGCCCAGCGGTGGCCCTGTTTGACGCGCGTGATGGTGGGTAGGCCCATGATGCCGTCGCCTTCTGGACGAACCAGCGCATTGAAGGCGTGGCTGCGGCCTTCGGATTCGTAACGGTTGCGCAGCACTTGGGTTTGCGCGATGCGCGGCGTGCGGGCGCCGAGATCGAGCAGCGAGACGGAGAGGCCCTCATCGCTGCGATAGCCGGTGAGGATGACGTCGCCGCCGGCGCGTTCGACGCGGATGATGTTGTGCGGCGCTTCGATCACCGTTGCATTGCGCGGCTGTGCGAGCGGCACGGCGACGACGCGGCCGGTAACGTTGGTGAGGCCGCTGTCGGGTTGCGGTGGGCCGGAGCGGTATTGATCGCGCGAGCCGTAGACGACGTGGGTTTGGGTGTAGCGGACTTCGTAGGTCATCGAGCCGGGCGTGGGCGTTTCGGTGTAGCTGCGTTCGGGCGCTTGGCGCGGGGTTGTCGTGAGCGCGGTGAAGGGCACGCGGAAATAGGCCATCTCCGCTTCGGACGCGCGATTGCAGCCGCTGGTGTTCATCGAAAGCAAAGCGCGAAATTCGGTGGCGGAAGAATCCAGCGCGAGCTGGTTGATGGGCTGGCCGCGCGCGTGGATGGCGCGTGGCGAGGCGCCGTTGAGCGGGACCTGGAAGATGGTGGCGGGCAGCGATGCGTCGGCATCGGCGGCGCAGCGCTCGCCCTGCTCGTACGGGTACGGCGTGGTCCAGAGATAAATGTCGGACGTCGAGACGAAGAATTCGCGCTGGCCTGTGCCGACGAAGGCGGTGGTGCGGCATTCGAGTTCGTCGCCGGAGAGATCGCCGCCGAGGGGGCAAACGGAGACGGAGTGCACGACGGGGTTCTGCGTCGATTGCACCGGCTTGTAGATGTCTTGCGCGTCGAACAACGGACGGCCGCGGGTGGTGCGGGTTTCGCGGTCGCCGTCGCTGATCCAGCGGCGGATCAGCGGCCAGCTGACGGCGCGGTTGGGGTTGATCGCGCTCACAGCGAGCGGCGTGTAGATGACGAGATTGCCGTTGACGAGACGTGTCGCGTAGTTCTCGACGTCGTAATAATCGTTCGACGAAATGTAGTACGTGGCTTCGCGCGTGAGCTGGCCATTATCGGCAAGCGTGAACACCGTCACTTCGGAGGCGCGCTCGCGGTACGAGTAGCCAGTGACGAGGACGCGATTGCCGCTGGTGAGAAGCTCGTCGTACCAGGTGTCCTGCCCTGGGTAGCGATAGACGTTGGCGCGGTTGGCGAGTGCGAGTTGTGCGCCGCCGCCGGCGCGCGTGTCGGCGACAAAGAGGCGGCCGTCTTGCAGGATGACGAGGTAGCGGCCGATCTGCTTGACGATGCCGCCTTCATCGACGCCTTGGGTTTGGGTGTTGGTGATGGAGGATGGCTCGCCGCTGCTGGCGCCGTTGTCGGCGCGTTGCGAGACAACGCCGGCCGCGGCGCCAAGCGTTGGTGCGGCTGACGGCGCGACCGAGGGTGGCGGCGGCGGTGGGGGTGGCGGTGGGGGTGGCGGCGCGTTGGGTTGTGCTTCTGCCGCGAAGTTATCTTCATTGCCGCCGTAGCGGCCGCGGCCTTGCAGGCCTTGGATGTCGCGGACGTAGCGGAGGAATTCAGCGTCGCTGGAGAAGCGTTCGAGGCTCGACCACACCGGCGGTTCGCGTGGAATGTTTCTCGGCGTCTTCGGCGCGACCTGCGCCAGAGCCGAAGTTGCCACCAACGTAACGGCCACAGCCGCCAGGACACGCGCCAGCATGAGTATTCTCCCCTCGATGGGAAAGAGACGCTCCCCGATTGTGGCGGCGTTGCGCCGTAAATTGGCGTTTAGAACGGAATCGAACCGCGACAGCGCGCGAATGAAGCGAGCGTGACTTCGCCGCCGCGTGGTTCGACCGGCGCTAGAACGGATTCAAGCGGCGGCGGCGCGAATATGCGAGGTAGCCGATATTGGCGCCGAGGCGGAAGCCGACGCCGGCGCGCATTGGCGCGAGCGTGACGTTGTTGCGGCGCTGGTAGTTCACACCGACGCCGCCAATGAAATACGCCGAACCGTCAACGCCGGCGTAGCGGTGAAAGACCTGATCGGGGTCGGTCATGTTGTAGACCAGGGTGAAGACTTTCGAGGCGTTGCCGCCGGTGTCGAAGCCGACCGATGGGCCTTGCCAGTAGACGCGGGTCAGGCCGCTTTGGCGCTTCAGGCGCAGATGGCCGTCGCCGTACCGGAGGCCGATGCCGATGGCGCCGGAGCCCTCTTCGCCTTGAATGTAGCCGTTGGGACGGCCGAGGTCTTCGAACACATGGCTGACGACGGCGGCGACGCCTTCGGCGCCGGCGCCGAAGAAATTCTCGGCGGCTTCGGTGACTTCCGGTTCGGAATAAGTGTCGTTGCTCTGCGCGAATGCAGTCGCTGGCGCGAGCGCGGATGCGGTGAGGCCAAGCGCCAAGGCGCGGCGGGAAATTTGGTCAGACATGGAGACCCTCCAGGAAGCTTGAACCACGAACATAAGCGCGCGGCTGCGGTATTCAATTGAGCACTTAGTGTGGGCCGGGCGTGAATGGGGTGCGGTGACGACGGTCACGTGGCGCTAGCGGGCGGGGCGCGCGCGGAGATCAAAGACCTGGACATGAGCGCGCGTCCGCACATGCGTCGCCCAGATCAGGCGATCGCCGACTTGGATGTGCAGGCCCGAGTTGGAGGTCAGCGCGGGCAATGCGCCAATGCGTTCGCCAGTGACGAAATCGAACAAGACAGGCTCAAAACGGGTGAGGCCACCATGGTGCGGGTCGGAGTGCTCCGCCAACAGGTAGAGAATGCCGTCGGATAGGTAGGCTTCGGCGAAGCTCGCATCTGCGTCTAGCGCCACCGTGTAGCGAACCGCGAACGTTGCAACGTCGACCACGGCGTACGATCCGCATGCGGCTTGCAGAAGTACGGCGTTTGCACCGAGCGGTTGGAGTGATGGCGGGCAGTTGCGCGTTGGGTCAGGTTCAACGGCGCGTATCGAGTGTTCACGTACTGCGCGGCCGTTTAAGTCAATGACCGTCAGGTGGACCCGTTCGTCCCTTTGGGAAGCCAGCAAAAATCCGTCTTGCAACGGCAAAGACCCGCCGTAGCCCGTCAAAGCGAGCGCACGCTCCTCCACGAACTCCAAATCTGGAACGGTAAAGACCGAGATGCTTTGCCCGTCGCGCGAGCTTTGCAACGCATAGAGCCGGTCGTCCCGAAGGATGAGATCCCTCAACGCCGAGTTCAGACCGATCGAGCCGAGACGGCGCCAGGTGGTGCGGTCATAAATCGAGTAGTTGATGAAGTGGCCATCGGACGCGAGCAGGTAAGCCTGTGTCGCCGCACGCGGCTGAAACCGCACGCCCACAGGCAGGTTTCCGGCGCGCGTGCACTCGCCGGTGACGAGGTTGAGCGCCATGAAGTGATTGTCGTTGCCCCAGCCTCGCGACGTGTAAGCGACGCCTTCGTACTGGAAGGCGTTGCTTAGCCAGCCCAGGCAATCGGTGTCGTACTCGCGTTCGAGCGTCCACGCGGTCGGCGGTTCGGGTTCGGCTTGGCAGCCGCCGAGGATGATCGCCGCACTGAGGATGAGGAGTCGAAGCATTGCGCGTCCAGGCGCATATGTTGCACGCGTTGCGCTAAGGCTCCGTTAGAAGACTTGGTTAGCGGACGCGGCCGTTTAAGCGCTGACGCTGACTTCTTCTTCGAATCTTCCGATGGCGAGGAAGCGGTCGCGGCGTTGGTGGCGGATTTGGTTTTGGTCGAACTCGGCGAACGCGTCGAGGGCGGAGGCGATGGCGGCGCCGACGCTGGCGATGGCGGCGGCGGGTTCGCGGTGCGCTCCGCCCATGGGCTCGGCCACGATTTGGTCGATGACGCCGAGTTCGAGCAAATCCTGCGCGGTGATGCGCATTGAGTTGGCGACTTCCTTGACGCGATCGGCTTTGGGTTCGTCGCCTTCCTTCTTTTTGTAGAGGATGGAGGCTGCGCCTTCGGGGCTGATGACGGCGTAGATCGAGTGTTCGAGCATCAGCACTTTGTTGGCGGCGGCGATGGCGATGGCGCCGCCGGAGCCGCCCTCGCCCGTGATCACCGACACCATAGGCACGCCGAGCGTGAGGCAGCGTTCAGTGGAGCGCGCGATGGCTTCGCCTTGGCCGCGCTCTTCGGCGCCGATGCCGGGATAGGCGCCGGCGGTGTCGACGAAGGTGATGACGGGAAGCTGGAAGCGGTCGGCGAGATCCATCAGACGCACGGCTTTGCGATAACCTTCGGGGCGCGCCATGCCGAAATTGTGCCGCAAGCGATCGCTGGTGGTGCGGCCTTTCTCGTGGCCGAGCACGACGCAGGCGCGTCCGAGAAATTTGCCGGTGCCGCCGAGGATGGCGGCGTCTTCGCCGTAATTGCGGTCGCCGGAAAGTTCGAGAAAATCGGTGACCAAGGCGGCGACGTAATCGCGAAAGTGTGGGCGATCTTGGTGGCGGGCGACTTGGGCTTTCTGCCAGGGATCGAGCTTGGCGTAGATGGCGGCGAGCTGGGCTTCGGCTTTGGTTTTCAGGCGCGAGAGTTCGACGCCTTGGCTGATGGCGTCGGCGCCCGACGCTTCGGCGAGCGCCTGCAGCTCCTCGATCTTGGCTTCGATCTCGGCGACAGGTTTTTCAAAGTCGAGGTAGGTGCGGAGCAAGGTCGGACAGCCCTGGCGGCGGAGGCCCGCCGGAAGGGCCGGACAATACCCGGACAGCCCCTTCCATCAAGGTAAAGCGCCAGCCGGAATAGCTGCATTGCGCCCCGGCGCGGCTCAGATCATGCTGCGGACGCGAACAGATCAGGATCATCCGCGTGAACAAGCCTCCCCGCGCCTTTTTCTCTCCCCTGGCGAGCGGCGCGCCTGCGCCGATGCGCGAGCTGCCGGTGACGCTGGAGCGGATGATCCATTTCGTGCCGGCGCATAATGCAAAGCTGCGGTCGCGCGTGCCGGACATGGCCAAGCAGGTCGATGTGATCCTGGCCAATCTGGAAGACGCGATCCCGGCGGACGCGAAGGACGCGGCGCGCGCGGGCGCTGTCGAGATGGGCAAGAGCTTCGACTTTGCCAGCGCCGGCGTCGGCTATTGGTCGCGGATCAATGCGCTGAACTCGCCGTGGCATCTGGATGATGTGACGACCTTGGTGGGCGAGATTGGCGACAAGCTCGACGTGATCATGGTGCCGAAGGTCGAGGGGCCTTGGGACATTCATTACATGGATCAACTGCTGGCGCTGCTTGAGGCCAAACACGGCGTGAAGCGGCCGATCATGCTGCATGCAATTTTGGAGACGGCGCAGGGCGTGGCGAACGTGGAAGCGATCGCGGGCGCTTCGCCGCGGATGCATGGAATTTGTTTGGGGCCGGCGGACTTGGCGGCGTCACGCAAGATGAAGACGACGCGGGTTGGCGGCGGGCATCCGGGGTATCGCGTTCTATCGGATGCGAACGCGGATGGTGGCGAGCGCGCGTCGGCGCAGCAAGATTTGTGGCACTACACGTTTGCGAAGATGGTCGATGCGTGCGTGATGCATGGGCTGAAGCCGATGTACGGGCCGTTCGGCGATTTCGACGATGAGGCCGCGTGCGAACAGCAATTCCGCAATGCGTACCTGATGGGATGCGTCGGCGCTTGGACGCTGCATCCGTCGCAGATCGCGATTGCGAAGCGCGTGTTCACCCCGGCGGTTGACGAAGTGAAGCTGGCGATGCGGATGATCGAGGCGATGCCGGATGGGACGGGCGTGGCGTTGGTCGATGGCAAGATGCTGGATGACGCGACGTGGAAGCAGGCCAAGGTGATTGTAGACTTGGCGCGGTTGGTTGCGGCGCGTGAGCCGGAGATGGCGCGGGCTTATGGGCTTTAGGAGATGACAAGCCCGGGTAAAGCGCCGAAGACTCAAGTGCGCGGAAAAAGCTGAGGCATGCCATGAAGCTGTTTGCGTTGTTGTTCGCCTTCCTCACCGTCGCCTGCGCGATTGATGCGCTCATGCTGCCAGCGCTTGCGCAGCAGACCGTCCGTGCGATCCCGCCAAGCGCAATGAAGGGCGTTTCGACGACGCCCGCGCCGGTCACGAACACAGACCTTCAGCCAACGCAAACTCCCGTAACAGACGGCGCCGGCGAGCCGCCCGTTGCGGATGAAGAGCGTCCGCCGCCCGTTCGCTTCATCTGGAGCGGACAAGGGCGCGGCGCGGCTCCTAGCGTGGTCGATTCAATAGAAGAAAAGTACACGATGTTCCTGCCCGACGGCGCGCCGGTGCGCGCCGCCGCTGAGGCCGATGTGAGCGGCAAATCCAAGTCTGGGGATGGAGCGATTGTGCAAGGACCGACGTCGACGGACCAACAGACGTACCGTCCGAGCGAATTCCGAATAGACAACGACGATGAAGAGGATGACGACAGCGATTGAGTTCGCTGGACATCCACTCTTAGAGCGCAACGTGCGACCGATCGAACGGTGACACGGGTCACGAGCGCGTGAGCGGCGAGCGCTTACATGCCCTGCCATGAAACCGCTGCATCTTGTTGTCTTGATCGTCGCCGCCATGAGCTATTTCACGCTTTCGGCGATGATCGCGGCGCCGCAGATGTTTGGGCTGGGCGTGTGATGAAGCCGTTTCATTTGGCGGTGCTGGTGGTCGCGGTTTTGAGCTGCGTTGCGCTGACGGCGATGCTGTTCTTGGCGCTCTAGCGGCCGTAGCGATCTTTAGCTTGTTCGCAGCGCGTGGTGAGCATGCGTGTCAGCACGGGATCGGCGCTGAGGCGCTTGGACGCCATGGCGACGCCATCGGCTTCCAGCGCTTTGCCGATCTCTTCCCAAGTGTTGTAGCGGCCGGTGTCGGCCAGTTCGTAAGCGCGTGTGCGCAGAGCTTCGAAGCTCGGTTCGCTCATATCCATCGATCCACGCGCGATGACTGCAATGCGTCGCCTCGCGGCGTCAAACGTGATCGCAGTTCGCGGTACGCAACGCCCGCATTGCGCTCACTGAATACCGTACAAGCACCGCGCGTGCCATCAGCTAAACAGCTTGGGCGCGTGTTCGGCGGTGCTGTGATGGGCTACCTGCAACTGATCGCGACAGTCAAACATTTGGCCGCACACGGGGCAGATAACGATGTGCTCCTCGGCGCTATCGGGATGAATGCCTTGGCAAAGGCTCTCCACGGAATCTTCCGAGCCGGCATCGTAGGCGCGGCTCAGAATCGCGGCGATTTGCCGGAGCCTTTCCTGTCGAGGCGAGGAGCGCTCGCGTTCCATGATCAGTCAAAGCGCGCAGCGCAAGGTTCGGTTCCCATTGCAGAACGCGCGCTGCCTATGTCGTGACGCGTGTCACGACGGCAGGCGCGTACACGGCTTAGGTGAGATGCGAGGGCCCAGTTGGATCCGGGAGGATTTTGGAATGAACATGCGTTCGCTTTGCGCCGCACTGATCGCGACTACAGCGGCGGCGCTGACTTTACCGGCACAAGCGCAAACGATGACCGCGCAACCGCTGCCACAGGTGCAAGCTGCGCCGCCCGCGGCGTCAGGGCGTTTGACCGCGCGCACGATCGACCTTCGGCCGATCCCGTCGCGCATTTCGCACGGTGTCGTATCGGTGCGTAACACCGGCACGTCGGCGTCTGTGGCGTCGGTCATCACCGTGAATTGTCACCGGCCTGGTCAGACCGGCGGATGCGTCGACATTCCTCCGGCTTACATCGCGCAATACACCAACGCGGCGTATCCGAACCGGCTTGTCGTGAACGTGCCGGTGATCCAACCGGGACATGTCTACAATCACAACCTGCCATTCTGGGATGAGATGGATTGGCCGTCCGGCCAAGAGTTCATTTTCGAGTTCGCCGCCGACGCGGGCGGAACGAACAACGAGACCAACGAAGCCAACAATGCCGGCGTGTACAACTGGATCGCGCCCTGATGCGATGAACACGGGGTGACGGGGTAAGCGGGCGCGGCTACGGTCGTGCCCGCTTTCGTTTGGGGACGTAGAATGCGCGCTGTTGCTGCTGTTTTGGCTTTGGGTTTAATCTCGGTGGGCGACGTCGCTTTGGCGCAAGAGGCGCCGACGGCGCGGGAGTTGGCGCGGATCGACCGCATTTTGCGCCGCACGCCGCTGATCGACGGGCACAATGATGCGCCGTGGGAAATTCGCGATCAGCACGGCAACGATTTGAACAATGTCGACTTCAACAACGACACGCGAACGCTGACGCCGCCGATGCACACGGATTGGCCGCGCATGCGCCAGGGACGCGTGGGCGGGCAGTTCTGGTCAGTGTACGTGCCGGCGGATTTGCAAGGGCCGGCGTCGACGCGCGCGGTGCATGAGCAGATCGATTTGACGCGGCGGATGGTGGCGCGTTATCCGGACGTGCTGGAGTTGGCCGATAGCGCCGCCGACATCGTGCGCATCCATCGGGCCGGTCGGATCGCTTCGATGTTCGGCATCGAGGGTGGCGAAGCGATTGATGGCAATCTGGCGGTGCTGCGCGAATTCCGCGCGTCGGGCGTGCTTTACATGACGCTGACGCATTCGAAGACCACGGCATGGTGCGATAGCGCGACGGATGCGCCACGCCATGGCGGCCTCTCGCCGTTTGGGGAGGAGGTGGTGCGCGAGATGAACCGGGTTGGGATGTTGGTGGATCTTTCGCACGTGTCTGCCGATGCGATGCGGGACGCGTTGCGGGTGTCGCAAGCACCGGTGATTTTCTCGCACTCGTCGGCGTTTGCGATCACGCCGCACCCACGCAATGTGCCGGACGATGTGCTGGAGCTGGTGCGCGACAATGGCGGCGTGGTGATGGTGAACTTCTATTCGGGGTTCACATCGACGGAGTTCTGGAATTACGACGCGACACGCAATGCCGAGGAAGCGCGAATCAAGTCGTTCAATCGCGGCGATCCGGCGGCGGTGGTGCGCTTGCTGGCGGAGTGGACGGCGGCGCATCCGGGGCCGCGTGTGGATGTCGGCATCATTGCGGATCACATAGAGCACATCGGGCGTGTCGCTGGGCGCGACCACGTGGGACTGGGATCGGATTTTGATGGCGTGCCGTTCTTACCGGTGGGGCTGGATGGCGTAGAGGATTATCCAGCGCTGCTGGTTGAGCTGGCGCGGCGCGGCTGGAGCGATGCGGAGATCGCGGGCGTTGCGGGTGGGAATTTGCTGCGGGCGCTGCACGAAGCTGAGCGCGTGGCGGCGCGCTCGTAACGCGAGCGGGCTTGCGTTAGTGCGCGGCGGCGTGCGGGGTGCTTCGATGCGGGCGATTGTCTTTGCGTTTGTGATGTTGCTGTCGGCGTGCGCGACGGCTGCGCCGGTGAATGCGCCGTTGGGCGGATTGCGCGCGGATGTGCAGGGCCGTGCGCCGGTGGGCGACGATCTGATCGTGCTGGCGCTCTCCGGCGGTGGCGCGCGGGCGGCTTCGTTTCATCTGGGCGTGTTGCAAGCGTTGCGCGATACGCCGGGGCGCGATGGTCGGCCGCTCTCCGAGCATATCGCGATGATCACGTCGGTGTCGGGTGGTTCGGTGCTGGCGGCGTACTACGCGCAGCATGGCGAAGTCGGGCTCGATACATTCGATAACGCCTATCTGGCGCGCGACTGGCATGTGCGCGGGCCGGCGTCGCCGCTTGGACTCGCTGGCGCGTTTCGTGGCGGCATGAATGGGCCGGCACAGCTCGCGAATTGGCTGGACGAGAATATCTATGACGGCGCGCGGATGAGCGATCTCGGCGCGGGGCCGCGCGTCGTGCTGAATGCGACGGACATTTACAATTCTTCGCCGTTCGCGTTCACGCAGTTTTTCTTCGATGGCTTGTGCAGCGATGTGCGCCAAGTGCGCGTGGCGGACGCGGTGGCGGCTTCGATGGCGGTGCCGGTGGTGTTCCGGCCGGTGCTGATGGAGAGCTATGCGTCGCGGTGCGACGGGCCGCCGGCTTGGACGACGCGCATTCTGGCGGATCGGAACGCGGCGGAGAATGTGCGCCAGACTGCGCGGGCGTTTCAGAATTATCGTGGCAATACGCGCGCGGGGCAGCGTTACGTGCATCTCGAAGATGGCGGCGTGGCCGACAATCTTGGGCTGCTGAGCTTGCAGGTGATGCGCGACGCGGAGGGACCGCCTGCCCCGCTTACGGCGCGCGATGCGCTGCAGGCGCGGCGGGTTTTGTTTCTGGTGGTGAACGCCGAGTACATCCGACCGCGGACGTTTCAGCAGCGTGGCGGCGATGCGATCGGGATGGCGGAAATGATCGTCTCGCCGCTCGACGTGGCGACAGAGGTTTCCAAACGCGCTTCGTTGGATGCATGGCGAGCGGGGTTGCCAGCGTATGAGCGCGCTTTGCGGGCGTGGCGCTGCAGTTTGCCGGAGGATCGTCGCGGCAACGCTTTGCCGTGTGACGATATCAGCGTGAGCATGGACGTGATCACGTTCCGCGATATGGAGCCGGCGGAGTACGAGGCGCTTTACGACACGCGCACCGATGTTTCACTGGAGCGCGAGACGGTGGATGCGCTGATGGCGGCGGCGCGCGGTGTTGTGGCGCGGAATGCGGCGGTGGCGGCGTTTCGGCCCTGACCTGCCAGCCTTCACAGATGACAAACCGATCGATCTCTGCGAAGCTCTCGCGCACGAGGACAGGGATTGACGTCATGAAGCTGGCTAGACTGTCTTTAGCTATCGCACTTCTCGCTTGCGCAGTCGCCGCGCCCGCTTACGCGCAGCAAACGCAATCGACGGCTGGCGCTCAGCAGGACCCGCGCGGGAGAACAGATCGCAGATCGGCGGTCGGCGGCCGTTTCCAGCTCGACGTTTCAGGCCACACGGCCGGATTTGTCGATAAGGTTGGGGGCGAAGAGCAAACGACAGCTCCACCGGTGCAACGGGTTGGCCCAGCGGCTGCCGCAGTTGTCCGCCCCTCAACGGTGCTGAGACCGGGCACAATCATTCTGGCGCCGGTCACGCCCGCTAAGGACGACGACGAAGACTAGCCCCGCAGCGTCCCGCCGGTCGCTTTCATAACCGCTGAGACGATCTTGGCGCTCGCCGCTTCGATCTCGGAGTCGGTCAGCGTTTTTTCGCGCGGTTGCAGCGTGACTTCGATCGCCAAGCTCTTCTTGCCGGCGGGCATGCGTTCGCCGCGGTAGACGTCGAACAGATTTACATCGGTGATGAGCGCTTTGTCGGCGCCGAGGGCGGCGCGGACGACGTCTTGGGCGGAGACGCCGTCGTCGACGATGAAGGCGAAGTCGCGGGTGAGCGGTTGGAGGTCGAGTTTCTCCAACGGTGGTTTGGTTCGGCCCTGACCATTTTTTGGGGCGCGCGGCGCGGGCAACGCGTCGAGGAAGATTTCGAAGGCGAGCGCGGGCGCTTCGACGTTGATGGCTTTGAGCGCGCGCGGGTGGATCTCGCCGTAGTACGCGACGACTTTGGGGCCAAGCTTTAGCGTGCCGGTGCGGCCGGGGCGCCAGTGGGCGGGCGCGTCGGTTGCGGTTTGCAGCGAGGCGACGGGCGCGCCGAGGGCTTCGAGGATGAAGAGCACGTCGCGCTTGATGTCGAAGATGTCGGGTTGCGGCGCCGCGCGCCAATGGCGCGGCGGACGCGCGCGCCAGATTGCGGTGAGCGTGCGTTTTTGGCCAATGTCGTCGGTGTTGGCGTAGGCGGGACCGGCTTCGAACAGGCGCGCGTCGTCGAAGCCGCGGTTCGCGTTTTGCTGCGCGGCGGCGAGGAGTTGCGGGAGCGCGGAAGGCCGCATGCAATCGAGATCGCTGGCGATCGGGTTGGCGACGAGCATGTCTTCGCCGCCGCCGCCGAAGGCTTGCGCTTGAGCGCGTGAGCAGAAGCTCCAGGTGATGGCTTCGTTGTAGCCGAGCGAAGCGGCGGCGCGGCGCGCGAGGCGGGTGCGGCTCTCGCCGATGCTGGCTGGCGGCGGGCGGAAGCCCGGCGCGCGCGGCGGATCGAGCATCGGCATTTTGTCGTAGCCTTCGATGCGCGCGACCTCTTCCACGAGATCGGCCGGACCTTCGACATCGCGGCGCCAGGTTGGCGGCTCGACGATGATGCGTTTGGAGCCCTGCCCTTCCGCGCTGGTTTCGAAACCGAGATCCTTCAACACGGCGCGCACGCGCGTCGGCTTCACGTCGATGCCGGCGAGTTGGCGCACGCGATCGGGATCGAAGAAGATCGGTTTGGGCGGCGCGGGCAGATCGCCGGCGACTTGGATTTCGCTGGGCTCGCCGCCGCAGAGATCGAGGATCATGCGCGTCGCGAGTTCGAGGCCGGGGACGACGAAGGCGGAGTCGACGCCGCGCGCGAAGCGGTATTGCGCGTCGGTGGTGAGCGTGAGGGCGCGGCCGGTTTGGTGCGTGAGCGTCGGATCGAAGTAGGCGCACTCGACCAGGATGTCGGTGGTGGTTTCGGACACGCCGCTGTACTCGCCGCCGATGATGCCGCCGAGGCCGAGCACGCGCTCGTCGTCGGCGATGACGCACATGGCGGGGGTTACGTTGTAGACGTTCTTGTTGAGCGCCTGGAAGCTCTCGCCTTCGCGGCCCATGCGGGCGCGAACGACGCCGTTGAGTTTGGCGGCGTCATAGACGTGCAGCGGGCGCGAGCGGTCGTGGGTGATGAGGTTGGTGATGTCGACCAGCGCGCTGATCGGCTTTTGGCCGATGGCGCGGAGTTTTCGTTGCAGCCACACGGGCGACGGGCCGTTCTTGACGCCGCGAATGTAGCGGCTCGCGAACATCGGGCACGCGGTTGTGTCGTCGGTTTCGACCTTTTGCGGGCATGGGTAGCGGCCGGGCACCGGCATGATTGGCTTGGTGGTTTGCTTGCCGACGCCGGCCGCCGCGAGATCGCGGGCAATGCCGGAGACGCCAAGCCAATCGGGGCGGTTCGGCGTGACTTCGATATCGATCACGGGATCGTTGAGGCCGAGCGCTTCGGCCAGCGGCGTGCCGACTTTGAGTTCGGAATCGAGTTCGAAGATGCCATCGGCGTCGGTGTCGAGTTCAAGCTCAGCGCCGGAGCAGAGCATGCCGTTGGAGACGACACCGCGCACGGGGCGCGCTTCGAGCGTGATGCCGGAGCCCGGAATGTAGGTGCCGATCGGCGCGAAGGCAGTGACGAGGCCGGCGCGCGCATTGGGGGCGCCGCAGACGATCTCTAAATTACCGAGCGCAGTTTCGACTTGGCAGACTTGCAACTTGTCGGCGTTCGGGTGCTTCGCGGCGCTGATGATGCGCGCGACGGTGAACGCCTTGAGCTTCTCGCCCGCGTTCTCGACGGATTCCACTTCGAGACCGGTCATGGTCATGGTTTCGACGATGGCATCGATGCTTGCGTCGGTGGCGAGATGCTCTTTGAGCCATGAGAGCGTGAATTTCATTGTTGCACCTCTGGTCCTCTCCCCTTGTGGGAGAGGACAGCGCGCGCTTGAGCGCGCAGGTGAGGGGTAACGGCGCTGCTTTTGGAAGCATCGAGCCAGTACCCCTCATCTGTCATCGCTGCGCGATGACTGTCTTCCCCCACAAGGGGGGAAGGTCGATGTGGCGACGTTTCGCGCATCACCCCACTCCCTGCGCCAAACCCGGCAGCAAATACGGGCTGAAGCCGTAGTGTTTTAGCCAGCGCGCGTCGGCGGCGAAGAAGTCGCGGAGGTCGGGCATGCCGTATTTGAGCATGGCGAGGCGATCGATGCCCATGCCGAAGGCGTAGCCTTGGTATTTGTCGGGATCGATGCCGCAGTTGCGGAGCACGTTCGGGTGCACCATGCCGCTGCCGAGAATTTCCAGCCAATCGTCGCCGGCGCCGATCTTGATCGTTCCACCGGAACGGTCGCAGCCGACATCGACTTCCGCGCTCGGTTCGGTGAACGGGAAATGGTGCGGGCGGAAACGCAGGCGCACGTCGTCGACTTCGAAATAGGCTTTGATCGCGGCGATCAGCACGCTTTTGAGATCGGCCATGGTCGAGGTCTCGTCGATGACGAGGCCTTCGATCTGGTGGAACATCGGCGTGTGGGTGGCGTCTGAATCTTTGCGGAAGGTGCGACCCATGCAGATCATGCGGATCGGCGGCTTCTGCTTCAGCATGGTGCGCACTTGCACGGGGCTGGTGTGCGTGCGCAGCACCTTGCGCGCGCCGTCCTCGCCCTTGGCATCGAGGAAGAAGGTGTCGTGGGTTTCGCGCGCGGGGTGGTTGGGCGGGAAATTGAGCGCGGTGAAATTGTTGAAGTCGGTCTCGATGTCGGGGCCTTCTTCGACGGCGAAGCCCATCTCGCCGAAGATGCGCGCGAGTTCTTCCATCACTTGTGAGACGGGATGGATGGTGCCGAGGCGCGGGCGCACAGGCGGCAGCGTGACATCGACCGCTTCGCTTTGCAGCTGACGATCGAGCGCCGCCTCTGCCATCACAGCTTTCTTGGTGACGATGGCTTCGGTGATCTTGTCTTTGAGGACGTTCAAGGCCGCGCCGAATGTTTTGCGCTCGTCGGGGCTCATCGAACCCAAGTTCTTCATCAGGGCGGAAATCGAGCCCTGCTTGCCGAGTGTGTCGATGCGCAGCGCTTCCAGCGACGCGTCGTCGTTGGCTTTGTCCAAGCGCGCGAGCAAGTCACGCTCAAGCGCTTCGAGATCACTAGTTGTCGCGTTCATAGTGCGATCGCCTGCTTTCAGGCCGCGCAGCGAGCGATGGGGCGTTCAGCCCTCTCCGGCCGCTTCGCGGCCACCTCCCCGCGTCAGCAGGGAGGAAACCACGTTGAAGCTTACTTCAGTGCGGCTTGGGCCTGGGAGATCAGGCCTTTGAAAGCCGCGGGCTCGTTCATGGCGATATCGGCCATGACCTTACGGTCGAGGGTGATACCAGCCTTGGTGAGCCCGCTGATAAATCGCGAATAGGTCAGGCCCTCTTCGCGAACCGCGGCGTTGATGCGCACGATCCAAAGCGAGCGGAAGTCGCGCTTCTTCACTTTGCGGTCGCGGTACGAATAGAGCGCGGCCTTCTCAACCGCGGCGTTCGCGGTGCGGAAGGTTTTCGAGCGACGGCCGTAATAGCCCTTCGCCTTCTTCAGAACTTTCTTGTGGCGGGCGTGGGCGGTAACGCCCCCTTTGACGCGTGCCATGGGTAAATCTCCGTCAGATCAGATTGGTTGGGTGCGGCGCTTATTTCAGGCCGTACGGAATCCAGAGTTTCACGCGGTCCGCGTCGGGCTTTGCGAGCTCGGACGTGCCGCGGTTCTGACGGATGTATTTTCCATTGTGGCCCAGCAGGCGGTGGCGCTTACCGGCGGCGCCGGCCATCACCTTGCCCGTGGCCGTGAGCTTGAAGCGTTTTTTGACGCCGCTCTTGGTCTTCATCTTCGGCATTTTATCCTCATTTGGATCAGGCGCGGGACCGAAATCCCACGCAAAAAGGGTCGCCACGGCATGCCTATTAGCCGGGCCACCCAAGAAGGCGGGGCTGATAGCAGAGGCCCGCCCCGGCGGCAAGGTGGCCGTTAGGCGGGGACGATGACGTCCCAGTCGAAGCCCAGAGCGCCGTCCGCCCCGGCTGGACCGGCAGTGGCGATTAGGCGGGGGACGTCGCCGGCCTGCATGGCGCGGATCAGGAAATCGGTTTCGTTGGCCGCTTCGCTGGGGAAATAGCTTTGGGTGGTGAGCGCGCGGCCGTTCGCGGTGATTTTCCAATGCATGTGCGCGGTGCGCGGGCCTTGGGCGTCGACCGTGTAGCCGCCGGGCTTGATGGTGGTGAAGGAAAAGCCGCCGTCGGCGGCGCTTTGGACCAGGGCGTAGCCCTGGAAATTGGGGTCGAGCGGCGCGGGATTGCCGGCGTCGCGCGAGTGGGCGTACCGGCCGCCGGCGTTGGCCTGCCAGAGTTCGACGCGTGCGCCGGAGATGGGTTGGCCGTTGGGTCCGAGCACGCGGCCGCGCATTTCTATGACTTGGCCGGCGGCGCGTTCGCTGCGGCCGGTTAGACGGGTCATGTCGACGTCGCGCTCGGCGTTGGTGTTCTCGGGATAGAATGGTCCCTCGGTTTCGGCAGGGGTAAGGGCCGCCTCTTCCGGATCGACTTGGACCGCGCAGGCCGCGAGGGCGCTAGCGCTGAGCAGCGTCAAGGCGCGCCGTCTGCTGATCAACATCGCATTCCCCTATTACCGCTAGGGGACGGTGCGCCTGGGGTGGAGCCGTGTCAAAGGCGGCGCTAGGATCGGCGGCGGTGGGAGAAGCCCGATGGTGCGACAGCCGAAAAACCTGGCCGAGGCCAAGCAGATCGTCCGCGAAGAGCGGATCAAGATTACGTCTTCGCTGTCCGCGTTGGCGGGATCGCGCTGGCTGCTGGCGATCCTGGCGACGTTCGTAGTCGCGTTCGGAACACATCTGGCTTACGCGCCGACGCGGTTGCCTACGGTGGGCGGGCTTTCGATTGCACAAACCGGATTGCCGACGGGGATCGACTTTGGCTTCGCCGGCGATCAGGCCAAGCAAGCGATCGAAGCAGCGGAGCAAAGCGAGGCGCGGACGCGCGCGCAGCAATTCTTTGACGAGAACGCTGAGCGTATGCCGCTGTTCAACGCGATCGGGTTTGGCGTCGCGCTGGTGCTGCTGTTCGGCAATCTCTGGATCATGACCAAGCGGCGGCGGTTCTCGCGCGGGTGAGTGCTAGGCTTTGCGAAAGCCGAAGCGGTACGGCACAGCGCCTCGCGGCAAGTCGGTCCAGGGGCCGGGCGAGACGGCGACGAGTTGGAAGTTGCCGCGCGGGGTTTCGACGGCTGCTTCGTCCGCCGTGATTTCGCGGTCGCCGACGCCTTCGACGTTGACGCGCAGACGCAAGCGGCCCGCCCAGATGCAGCGCGCGTTTTGCGGGCAGCGGCTGTCTTCGACGACTTCGAGCGGGCGGACGCGGAGGCCGCCGCCGAGGTCGGCGGTTTGACCGATGGCGGCGACGACGATGCCGGGTTCGCGCAGCGCAGCTTCGCGTTGCGCCAGATCCTCGCGGATGTGCTGCGGCAGGTTGGACGTATCAGGCGGCGTCCCGCCCCCGGCGGGGGCCGAGGCGCAGGCGGCGAGCATCAGGGCCGCAAACACAAACGCGCGCATTCACACACTCCTTGTTTGCGGCTTCTGCTACGCCGCCCAGCCTGAACGGCGGCTGATGGCAGCGCTTACGCGCGCGGCGCCATGACCATGACGACTTGGCGGCCTTCGAAGCGCGGCTCGTGCTCGACCTTGGCGATGCTGTCGAGTTCGTTGCGCATGCGGTCGAGCAGCTCCATGCCCAAATGGGTGTGAGCCATTTCGCGGCCGCGGAAGCGCAATGTGACCTTCACCTTGTCGCCTTCTTCGAAGAAGCGGTGGATGGCCTTCATCTTCACTTCGTAGTCGTGGTCGTCGATGTTGGGACGGACCTTGATCTCTTTCAGTTCGATGCGCTTGGCCTTCTTCCGCGTCTCGGCCTTCTTCTTTTGCTCCTCGAAACGGAATTTGCCGTAGTCGAGAATTTTGCAGACCGGCGGAACGGATTGGGGGGCGACCTCAACGAGATCGAGGCCGGCTTCACGCGCGGCGTCGAGCGCCGCTTGAATCGGCATCTCCCCCTGTTTTTCTCCTTCGGCATCGATGAGGAGGACGCGCGGTACTCCGCGAATGTCCTCGTTCACGCGCGGGCCATCTTTGGATGGCGGTGGCGCGGCGTACGGTCGTCTGGCTATCGGGCCTTCTCCTGTCGCTGTTGATAAAACACGGCGAAGCCGCGCCCTCTCGGGCGCGGACTCACCGCTTTGAATATTGCTGTGAAAGCGCCGGGTATCAAGCTGTGGCGGCTTGGCGATAGACCCCACAATTGCGCAATTGGGCGTCCACCTGCTCCACCGGCAGGTCGGCGATGATGGCGGCGGTCAGGGCGACGACGCCGCCGCGGCCCCGGGGAGCGGCGCGATCGGGGTGATTGAGCGAAGACAGGAAGACCAGGCTGGGCGCCCCGGCAGCGGCCGCGAGGTGCATCAGTTCGACGTCATCGCCGACCGCAAACGAGGCGCGCTCGGCCAGGCCGATGTGCTGGAACAGGTCCGGGCGGGTGACGAGGTTCTTGGCCAGGGGCTCGGCCTTGGCGATGGCCGCGCCGACCGGGCGCTCGTCCGTGCCGCCGAGCACGACCGGCGTCACGCCGTTGCGGACGATGCGGCGGGCGAGGTCGATGTACTTTTCCTCGGGCCAACGGCGGTTCGGCAGCGCGTCGGAGCCGCGCGGCAGCAGCAGAACATAGGGACCGCGGATGCCGAAGAAATCCGGACGCAGGCGCGGCGGATCGCGCAGCACCGAGCGGATCCAGGTGAAGTCCGGCATCAGCGGGCCTTCGTCGATACCGGCGATGGCGAGCTGAGCTTGGTAAGCGTCGAGCGGATTGAGGTGTTCACGATCAGCGCCGGTGTAAGCGTAGGACGCACCAGAAACCGGGCCGGACCACTTTGGCGGCCACGGGCGCAAGCCTTGGAAATAGTTCTTGGTGCGGTTCGATCCTTCGAGATCGTAGACCACGTCGTACTTGGCGGCGCGGATGCGCCCGATCAGCTTGGTGATGGCTTGCGGCTCTTGCGGTTTGCCGTCGGCTTCGACGGTGTCAAAGTACGGGCACTTCTCGGCGAGCTCTTTGGTCGTTTCGGTGGTGAGTAGATTGATGCGCGCGCCGAGGTGTTGCTCGCGAATGAGTTTCGCGGCGGCGAGCGCCTGCACGAACTCGGCCATGCCGCCGAGTTGGATGACAAGCACAGTATTGGCTGCAGCCGCTTCGCCTTTCTGCGAATTCGATTTGCGCCAGGGAATCATTCCGCTTCTCCAGACCTCACTATAGCACCGGCGCGCCGCGCGCGTTTGCCGATCGGCGATCGTCGGCCTCATCGAGCAAGCGCTGGTAGACTGCCAATGTGGCCGTTTGCAGGGCTGTTTTCGAATAGAGCTTCTGCACCCGCGCCCGCCCCTTTCCGCCCATCTCCACACGCTTTTCCGCGCCGAGATCGATCATGCGTTCGATCATCACGGCGAGCGCCGCGGCAACGCCGGGCGGTGTGAGGAACCCAGTTTCGTTCTCAATCACGGTTTCAGTGAAGCCGCCGAGATTGGATGCGATCACCGGCACGCCCATCGCTTGCGCCTCCACAGCACCGCGCCCGAACGCTTCCGGTTCAATCACCGGGAACAAAGCGATGTCGGATGCGGCGAACGCCTCAGGCATTTGCCGCAAGTGTCCGGCGATCGCCACCACGTCGCGCAGTCCGGCTTGTTCTATCGCTGAGGTCATGTCTTCGACGTAAGACTGACGGCCTTGCGCATCGCCGGCAAAGATCAATTTCGCCGCGCCAGGCCTACGTTTTTGCAGCATCGCCATGGCTTCGATCAGCACGAGCTGACCTTTCCATCGCGTCAGACGCGCAGGCGCGATCAGCACGATCTCCTTGCCGCCGGGCGGCACGCGCCACAGCGCGCGGATAGCGGCGATGTCGTCGTTGCTGATGCGATCGGGATTGAAGACGGCGAGATCGACGCCGCGCGGGATGGTGACGATGCGATCAGGTTTGGCTTCGGCGTAATTCTCAAGCACGTGTTCGCGCGTGTATTCGGAATTGGCGATCACAATGTCGCCGCGCGCCATCACCGAATTGTAGAAGCGCTTCAGCGCCGAGCGCGCGTTGTAGATGCCGTGGAACGTGGTGACGAACGGCACGCCGCTCAAGCGGGCAGCGAGATAGGCGCTCCACGCAGGTGCGCGCGAACGGGCGTGCACGATGTTGACGCCGCGCTCCTTGATGACGCGCGCGAGGCGCCACGCGTTGTGGATTGCGGTGATGGGATTTTTGGTTTGGACCGGGAGCCGGATCAATTCGCCGGCGGACGCCTCGAGGTCCGGCTCGAGGCGTCCGCCGGCGCTAGCGATCAAAGCGAGCCCCCCGGCGCGGCTGATCGCTTCCGCCATTTCAAGCGTGGTCCGCTCGACGCCGCCAGCATTAAGCTCAGGCGTAACTTGCAGAACTGAGAGGATGTGACCTTCTTGCAATGGTTCTTAAGGGGCTCGATCGCCAACGCGGCGGCTAAAGCAATGTTTGGTAACGGTTTTGATCACCGGAGCGCTAACATTCATTAAACGCGGGTTTCGGCGATGAATTTCGCCTCGGAGTAGTGATGGGATTCGGCCAAGTCGAGGCGCTGCAGCATGAGGGCGTGAGCCTGGCTTACGAGCGCCAGGAGGGCGCGGCGCCGACGTTCGTTTGGCTGGGCGGCTTCAAGTCGGATATGGCGGGGACCAAGGCCGAGACGCTGGCGGCATGGGCGCGCGATCGCGGGCAAGGCTTTGTCCGGTTTGATTATTCTGGGCACGGACGCTCGGGCGGGCAGTTCGAGGACGGGACGATTTCGCGCTGGCTGGGCGACGCACTGGCGGTGATCGATAAACTGACCGCAGGGCCGTTGGCGCTGGTGGGGTCGTCGATGGGCGGCTGGCTGGCGCTGTTGGCCGCGCGAGCCCGTGCTGAGCGGGTGGCCGGCCTGCTGCTGATCGCGCCAGCGACGGATTTCACTGAGCGGCTGATGTGGGACACGTTCAACGCCGAGGGGCGGCGTACGATCCAGGTGGTCGGGCGGCTGGTGGAGGCGTCGCAGTATTCACCGGAGCCGAACGTGCTCACGATGGCGCTGATCGAGGACGGGCGGCGGCACCTGTTGATGGACAAGCCCTACCCCTTCGACGGGCCGATCCACATCTTGCAGGGCGCCGCCGATCCGGACGTGCCGGAGGCGCATGTGCGAGCGCTGGCGGCTTTGCTGCCGGCGGAGCGGGTTACGTTCGAGCTGATCCCGGATGGCGATCACCGCCTTTCACGGCCGCAAGATTTGGCGCGGCTGTTAGCGGCTGCGGAACGGCTCGCGCGCTGAGCGAACGGCTTGGCATCCCGCGCTGCTTCGGGCATCGCTTTTCGTGACGCTCGGGGGAGACGTCGCGGGGACACTGATGATGAATGCTGCCACCGTTTTGCTGCCGTTCGCGCTGATGCAAGCCTCTATCGCGCCGGCGGATGACCGCTACGCGCAATGCCTGACGCTGATCGATTCCGACGCCGAGCGCGCGTACGAGGAAGGCATGGCGTGGGCCGCTGAAGGCAACGCGCTGAATGCGTATCGTTGCGCGGCGCTGGCGCTGATCGCGCAGAACCGGGCCGACGAAGGCGCGCGGCGCTTGGAGTCTCTGGCGACGGCGTCGAACCCGGCGGACACCGCGGTGCGCGCGGAATTGTTCTCGCAAGCAGGCAATGCGTGGCTGCTGGCGGAAGAACCCGCGCGTGCACGAAGTGCGTTCACGCGGGCTATCTCGACGATGGCGCCGACGGCGCAGGAATTGCCGGATATTCTGATCGATCGCGCGCGGGCTTATGCGATGGAGCAAGACTATCGCCACGCCGAGGAAGATCTTTCCACCGCGCTCGACAAGCGCCCGAACGATGCGCTGGCGTTGCGGTTGCGCGCGTCGGCGCGGATGCATCAGAGCTCGTTCCAGTTGGCGGAAGCTGACGCGCTGGCGGCATTGCAACGGGCGACGACGGAGCAGGACCGCGTGGATGCAGCGCTAGTGCTGGGCCATGTGCGCGAAAGTGTGCGGACCGGCGCGCCGGTTTCGGAATAAACTCTCCACCCATTCCCGGATTGGCGCGCAGCGCCAACTCCGGGACCCGTTGACTCAGGCCTTTCAATCAAAAGCGCGGCTCCTGACGTGCTTGCCTGGTCCGACTCCGGGTTTATGGGTCCCGGGTTCTCGGCTTTGCCGAGCCCCGGGAATGGGTGAGCCTAATTCACGCGACGGATTACGTCGGGCTCGCCGTTTGAGTCTTCGCGAGGCTTTGGCCTGACGGAGGCGATGGTGAAATTCAAAGCAATTTTGACGAGCGCGGTTTTGGCGCTGGCGGCATGTTCGACGCCCGCGGCGGCGGATGACTGGCGCCAGATCGGCGTCCGCGATGTGCGGGACCGGACGGACCGCGACACCATCGTGGTCGAGGGTCCGCGCCAGTTCGAGCGGATCAAGCTCTGCGTCTATCGCAACCCGGTGCACTTCTACGATGTCGACGTGCGCTACGCGAACGGCGGGCATCAGGACGTCAGTGTGCGCCGGCGCATCAATCCGGGCGAATGCACGCGCGCGATCGATCTGAACGGCGACGACCGCAACATCACCACGGTGTCGCTATTGTACGAAGAAACCAGCTACCGCCGTGGTGCGCATGCGACGGTGCGGTTGTTCGCTGAATAAAGCTCCTCACCCATTCCCGGGGCTCGGCGGTAGCCGAGAGCCCGGGACCCATGAACACGGATGTTGGCCGCGAATAGCGTGGCTGAGAGTCGTGCTTCAGCTTGCACGGCCTGTGTTCATGGGTCCCCGGTTCGATGCTTCGCATCGCCCGGGGAATGGGTGTGTGAGCTCTTATTGCGCTGGTATGGAATCGGTGTTTGGCGCTGACGCGATCTGGCGCAAATCCCAGCCGGCGCCGCGAATGTTATCGACCTTCCAGCGATCGTTTTCCCAGATCATGTCATAGACGACTTCGGTCGGCGTATTGGCGTTGGTGAAGCTGGCGCGGACGACGGCGGTTGAAGCTTCGACCATGCTTTCGGTGACGACGTTGAGGTTGGCGAGCTGGTAATCCTGCGCGGCGATCAGTGGATCGAAATCGAGGATCGGTTCGTTGATCGTTTGCGAGCGCGCCATCATAGCTTGCAGCGTCGTCCAGAGGCCTGCCGACCACGGCGCCTGGTTCTGGAAGTCCGGAAATGTCGCGCCCGGCGTGAGGTACGGCTCATAGAGCTGACGAATGACCATGGCGGGGTCGGTCATGGCGCGACCGGCGCTGTCGGTGGCGGGTTCGTCTTGCTTGCCTGCTGGCGGCGAGCATGCGCCGAGCGCAGCGGCGCCGAGGCCGATGATCAGATTACGTCGATACATAGAAAGTCTCCCCACTTTCGCGCGGAGACTGTTCACGGGCGCAAGCCGCCCGCAAGCTTTAGGCGTTCAGGGGCGGCACCATTCTTGTGGGAGTGCGGCGCTGGCGCCCCACTGCTGTACCAGTCAGCTTTGCACCCAGCCGACGGCGGGATCGTTGAAATCGACGATGTCGGCCAGTTCATAAACGTTGCGATAGCCGTAGCCGTAGAGGTTGATGAAGGTCTGGATGTTGAGCGCGAGTTCGACGCGCTTCAGGATCACCGGCTGGGCGTTGTTGGAGAAGTTGTTGTTGCAATAAATGAGAATGCGGACGTTCGGATCGCGCAACGCAGCGCGCAAGCTCTGATCGGTGAAATCGGTGAACGGCAGATTGACCGCGCCGTTGATGTGGCCTTGCGCGTAGGCGTCGGCGGAGCGCGCGTCGAGGACGATGGTGTTGGGCTGTCGCGCCATGCGCTGGAAGTCAGCGAGAGTGACAAGGCGATCAGCGCGGTAGGCTTCGACCTCGCCGGTGAGATTGCGGAAGCCGTTGTAATCGACCTGAGCGGAGCTCGACGCGGGCGCGTTGACCTTATCCTGCGCGAACGCGCCGGGGTGATTGGCGACGACGAGCGCCGTCAACACAAACGCGAAAAAGCCAGCGACCACAGCACGCATGACGAACACCTCCCACGACAGGAAGCGCCTGCGTCGCGGCGTTATTGCGGCGGATTGTTTACCGCATTGAGGAGCGCGGGCCCGCCCAGCGCAATCACGCCGCCAATCAGCAGTCCGACCGGCATGCCCATCAAAGCGCCGACATAACCATTGCCGAGCCGCTCGCCCCAATCGAGGCCGCGGCCAGGCAAGCGGATCAAGAAGCCGAGCGCACCGCCGATGAGGCCGCCCATGCCGCCGTAGCTCCATCCGACAATGCAGAGCGCAATCATGCCCGCAAACGCCGCAATGGTGAGCAGCACCCTCAGCCCCACGCGATCCTCACTTCGTCCCCGACGAGCCTACGGGCCCGAGTCACCGGCTGGTTTCATGGCAGGGCCGGGCCACCGCCTGCAAGCGGGAGCGGCGCCGCACAAGCGTCACGATCGCGTTTCGACCGGGTGAAGGCCGCCATTTTGCGGCGGTGGCGCTGCGACAACGGCCGGACGACCGGTGCGCGCCATCGCCGCGTCGCGCTGGGCGCTGGCGGCGATCAGGCCAAGCTCTTGCGGCGTGACCACGATCAGATTGCCCGATGAGGCGAGCGCCTCGGCGATGTTCTGGCGCGTTTGCATTTCGAGCATGGTGAGGATGGCCGCGGTGGCCGCCGGGTCGCGATCTTTGAAGACGTCGGAGAGCAAATCGAGTTGCTGCGGACGAAGCGCGAGCACGCCTTGCGTGCGCGCGGCTGCAGCGAGCGCGAAGGCTTGCTGCTTCTGCTCCGGCGTGGCGTTGGGCGGAAGCGCGGGCACGCCGGCGCCGACGTTGAAATCGTCAGGCTGGGTGTAGGAAAAGTTGGCGGTGTGGAAGCGAACGCCGAGCGCCATGCCGCGTTCGCCGGCTTCGTCGCCCTCTTCTTCGGACCGGCGCAGGTTCTCGATGACGTTGCGCTCGACGTCGTGCAGCGCGCGGCGGAGTTCTTCATCGTGGCGCTTGCCGATCTCGGAGCGGAACGCGCTTTGGATGCGCGTTTCAAGCGCGAAGCTGAATTCTTGGATTTCGTAGACGTGCTTCAGCAGTTCGCGGTTCAGGCTGAATTGGACGCGCGCTTCGACGATGACTTTGTGGCTATCGACCGTGACGGCTTCGAACGCGAGCGGCGCGCAATAGTGCGGGCGGAGATTGATGGCGCCGGTTTTTGGATCCATGAGCTTCACGTTGCGCCGGCCGCCGGTGGCGGGATCGAGACCGACGAATTCGATGTGCGGCGCGGTCGGGCCTTTGACGACGGTCTCTTCGTAGTCCCACAGCACGACTTTGCCGGCGAGCGCGCGTTTGAAGCCGCGCTCATCCTGGGTCATGAAGGTACGGTCGGCGCGCGCTTCGTAATAGCGCGTCCAGATGTAGAAGCCGGCCGCGAGTGCGATAACGCCAACAAGTGCGGCGATTGCTATGATCAGCGCCATGGACATGGCTGCTCCCTTTTTCCGAACGCTTGGGGAACCTTAGCGCGGAAAGTGGATAATCACAGCCCTTGGCGGGGGAAACGCAGGACCGGTTTTAGCTCGGCCGGTCCATGATGAGGGCGCAGCTCGCGGTGCGTTCATTGCGGACGATGCGGGCGCGTTCGACGATCGAGGCGGCGCGGCGGCGTACGTAGGGCCCGGGGCTTTCAGCGCTCCAGCGATTGGGGCTTGGCAGCACGGCGGCGAGACGGGCGGCTTGCAGTGGCGTGAGATCGGCGGCGGAGACGCCGAAACGCGAGCGGGCAGCGGCTTCGACGCCGAAATTGCCGTCACCCCATTCGGCGGCGTTCAGGTACGCCTCGATAATGCGCCGCTTCGGCCACATGAATTCGATGAGCGCGGTGAAATAAGTCTCGAAGCCTTTGCGCACCCAGGAGCGCTCGGGCCACAGGAACAGGTTCTTCGCGGTTTGCTGGCTGATGGTGGAGGCGCCGCGGGTGCGGCCGCCGCGCGCGTTCGCCCGCATCGCATCTTGGATGGCTTCGACATCGAAGCCATCATGGGTGCAGAAGTTCGCATCTTCCGCCGCAATCACAGCGCGCACGATGTGCGGCGACATGCGATTGATCGGCACCGGCTGATGGCGAATGGTTTGGCCTTCGGCGGCGCGCTGCATCATCAGCAACGTCGAGGGCGGATCGAAGAGCAGGTAGGCGCCGGCCCAGGTGACGGGCGCCAGCACGAACGCGATGAAGAGCACGCTCACGGTGGTGAGGAATAGACCATAGCGTTTGCGGCGCTTGATGCGGCCAAGATCTAGATCGAGATTGATGCGGGCGTCGCGCGCGCGCTGCTTGTCGCCGCGACGCTGTGTCTGCGGCATCGGGATCTCGGGTTCGCCGAAATCGAAAGCCGCGGGCGCCGGTTGGTAGCTCGGCTCTTCCGGCGGAAGCTCGTAGGATTCCGGCGGCGCCTCGATGTACTCGGGCTCCGGCTCGGCTTCCAGTTCAGCTTCGACACGCGGCGGGAACGGAGACGGCGGTTCGCCGAACGGCGTTTGGATGTCTTCCTCGCGCAGCTTCGGCTCGGCCGCGAGCGGCACGGCCGCTTCAACCTCCGGCTCGGGTTCGGGCGGTGTCAGTTCTGGTATCTCAGGTTCGGGCGGCGGCGCGGGCGGATCGCTTTCGGCGCGGTTTTCCGGCGGCGTTTCGTCGGGCGTGTCCTTTGGATCTTCGTCCGGATTCATGCGTCCCATTCCCCACGAACGTCCGGCTCGGATTCTTCCGCCGCACGCGATGATTTGAGGCGGTCGAAGGCCTCGGCGTCAAGCAGGCGGCGGAGCGCCCAGACGGCCATTCCGCGCACCAACGGTGAACTATCGTCCAGCAAACGCTCGGCGGCGGGCGCAAGTTCACTTTTTCCAGAATTGCCGATGGCGCAGGCCACATTGCGGACGAAACGGTCCCTGCCTGTGCGCTTGACCGGCGTGCCCGCGAAACGCGTGCGGAATTGTGTGTCGTCAAGGGCGGCGAGCTGTTCGAGCGGCGCGAGGCGGAGATCGTCGCGGAGTGCGATGCGTTGCTCGCGGGCTTGCTCGGCGAACTTGTTCCAGGGGCAGATGGCGAGGCAATCGTCGCAGCCGAACACACGGTTGCCGAGCGCTTCGCGGTATTCGCGCGGGATTTGCGATTTGGATTCGATGGTGAGGTAGGCGAGGCACTTGCGCGCATCGAGCTGGTACGGCGCGGGGAATGCGTTGGTGGGGCAGATGTCGAGGCAGGCGTGGCAGGAGCCGCAGTGATCTTGCTCTGCTGCGTCGGGCTCAAGTTCGGCGGCGGTGAGGATGGCGCCGAGGAAGAGCCACGAGCCGTGTTCGCGTGAGACAAGATTGGTGTGCTTGCCTTGCCAGCCCAGGCCGGCGCGTTGCGCGAGCGGTTTTTCCATGAGCGGCGCGGTGTCGACGAAGACTTTCACCTCTTGGCCGGTTTCGCGCGCCAGCCATTGGGCGAGCTGCTTGAGTTTGCCTTTGATGACGTCGTGGTAGTCGCGGCGCGCGGCGTAGGCGGAGACGAGGCCGCCGCCCTTCTCGTTGAGCAGCGCGAGCGAGTTATCGGCGGGCGCGTAAGATTGGCCGATGAGGATGGCACTTTTTGCTTCAGACCAAAGGGCAGTCGGATGCGAGCGTGCGTTGACGCGCCCCTCCACTTCGCTGCGCTCAGCACCTCCCCCGCTTACGGGGGAGGATTGCTGTTGCGCCATCCAGCTCATTTCGCCTTGGTGGTTGTTGCTCAGAAATTCGTCCAGCCACGTCGCGTTCGGCCACGCATCACGCGCGTCGGCGACGCCGATGGCGTCGAAGCCAAAGGCGCGGGCTTGCGCTTTGAGGGCGGCGGATGAGAGCACGCCTCCCTATGACGTGCAGTGGCGGCGAACGCTAGCGCAGCACTGCGGCGATGGCTTCCATGCCGGGATCGCGGCCGGCGGCGTAGGCTTCGATGGTCCAGGGGGCGGCGATCTGGACGTCGAGATTGGGTACGCGGATCGGGTTGCGGACGACGTTGCCGTGGCAATCGGTGAAGCCTTCGCAGCCGGTGACGTAGTCGTGGCGTTCGCGGGCGGCGAGCACCATGAGGTGCGAGTTCGGCAGCGTTTCGGGGGCGCCTTCTGCGAAGAATTGGAGGCGATCGCCAACCTGTTCGCCGACGATGGTGACGCGGTCGGGCGCGGTTTGTTTCAGGTAACCGGTGGTGGAGATGGCGGCGGAGAACGTCCACGGGCTGGTGAGCACGAAAATGCGGCCGGGAACGCGCGCGGGCAATGATTGGACGAAGTCACGCGTGGTGTTGAGATCGCCGCCGCTGTTCATGCGCATGTCGAGGACGAGATTGCGCGGGCGGTTGTCAGCGATGGCGCGCTCGAAGCGCGTGAGTGCTTGGGCGATGGTTTCGTTGGCGGCGTCGTTGTTCTGGCGGAGTTCGAGTACGATGCCGTCGATCTCCGGCGCGTTGCGCCAGCGGAAGCGTTCGTCTGGCGCTTGCATCGACCAGGGCGCGGAGGCCGCGGGCATGAGGGCGCGCCACTCGCCTTCCCCGTCGATGGTTTGCGGGTAGAGGAAACGACCGGGGTTGGCGCTGGCGTGCGCGGCGTCGACTGCATCGCCATCGAAGCGACGCTCGATGCTTTGGCCATTGGTGGTTTGGAACGTGTAGGTCGCGCTGGCGGCATCGGCGGCGAGATCGAGCGCATGCAGTTGCTCGGGGCTCTCGAACAAATAGTTGGCGAAGCGATCGCGCCAGCCGTTGACGCCGCCCATGAGGCTGCGTGAGGCGGTGCGGAGTTGGGCGATGTCGTGGCCGTCGATGGCAGTGAGGCGCGCGCCGAGCAGATCGCCGTTCTGTGTTGGTGTGCGGACGACGTAGAAATCTTCGCCGAACGCGGCGAGGCGGAGTGGGATGCGATTGTAGCGGGCGGCGCGCGGCCAGGGGAACGCGGCGGTGTGGCCGTTGTCGGCGAGTGCGACGATACGGGAGAGTTCAAGTTCGAAATAGGCTTGGCTGATGGCGCCGGCGTTGTTCTTCAATGCCGTGAGACGGCGTTGCGCTTCGGCGCGGGCCGCGGGCGAATAGGCGTGATCCACGGCCATGAAGTTTTCGCGGAAGGCGACGACGTCAGCGACGCGGGCGTCCGCGCTGGTATCGATGGTTACGGTTGCCGTGTTGGCGACATGCTGCGCACGGGCGTCGAGCGCTGCGAACGCGAAGCCCGCGCCGAGCAGCGCGGCGGCCAGGACGATGAGCGCGCGTTTGGACATGTTCCCCTCTTTGGCTGAGTGGATGCCGTCACGTTAGCGTTTGGATGCGGGCCGTCAGGCGGCTGCGACGGATGACGTTTCGTCGCTCAGCGCGTGAGCGAGGCGCGGGAGCATTTCCTTGGGGCAGATTTGCCAGAAGCGGGTGCGGGCTTCGCTCCAGTGCGCGAGGAGATCGGCGGCGCGAGGCGAGTGAGTGCGGCGGACGTGCTCCTCGATGAGAGTCTTGAGCACATCCTCCCAGTGCTTCGAGGCGAGGCGTTGCCAGACGATGGTGTCGGCGTTGGCGCGTTGTTCGAACAAGCCGTCGGCGTCGTAGACGAAGGCCATGCCGCCGCTCATGCCGGCGCCGAAGTTTTCGCCGACGGGGCCGAGGATGACGGCCGTGCCGCCTGTCATGTATTCGCAGGCATTGGCGCCGGCGCCTTCGACGACGGTGGTGGCGCCGGAGTTGCGGACGGCGAAGCGTTCGCCGGCGAGACCGGCGGCGAAGAGTTGGCCGCTGGTTGCGCCATACAGGCACGTATTGCCGATGATGGCGCCGAGGCGGTGCGCTTCGTCGGGCGCGGGCTTGAGCGTGATGAGACCGCCGCTGAGCCCTTTGCCGACGTAGTCGTTGGCGTCGCCGGTGACGTGGAGCGCGATGCCCTGGACGAGGAAAGCGCCGAGGCTTTGGCCGCACGAGCCATTCAGGTTCACGCTGAGCGTGCCTTCAGCGAGCGCGTTTTGGCCAACGCGGCGAACGACGTGCGCGGACGATCGGGCGCCGATGGCGCGATCGGTGTTGCGGACGTTGAAGTCGAGCTGGCGCTTTTCGCCGCGCTCGAAGAAGGCGGAGGCTTGGGTGAGGAAGTCGTGGTCGAGCGCTTGCGGCGGCTCGTTGCGGCCGAGCTGGGTGCAGTACGGCGGATACGGGCTATCCACGCGCACCAGCAGCGGGTTGAGATCGAGATCGTCGAGATGTTCGCTGCCGCGGCTAATTTGTTCGATCAGGTCGGTGCGGCCGATGATGTCTTCCATGCGGCGGAAGCCGATCATGGCGAGGATTTCGCGCACTTCTTCGGCGATGAAGGTCATCAGGTTGACGACCTTGTCGGGCGTGCCGGTGAACTTCTTGCGCAGCGCTTCGTCCTGGGTGCAGACGCCGACCGGGCATGTGTTGGAATGGCATTGCCTCACCATGAGACAGCCCATGGCGACGAGCGAGGCTGTGCCGATGCCGAACTCTTCGGCGCCTAGGATAGCGGCGACAACGACGTCGCGGCCGGTGCGCAGACCGCCATCGGTGCGCAAGCGCACGCGGTGGCGGAGGTTGTTGAGCATCAAGGTTTGATGCGCTTCGGAGAGGCCCATTTCCCATGGGATGCCGGCGTACTTGATCGACGTTTGTGGGCTGGCGCCTGTGCCGCCGACGTGGCCGGAGATGAGGATGGTGTCGGCGCCGGCTTTGGCGACGCCGGCGGCGACAGCGCCGATGCCTGATTGAGCAACGAGCTTTACGCAGACGCGCGCGACCGGGTTGATCTGCTTCAGGTCGTAGATGAGCTGGGCCAGATCTTCGATCGAGTAGATGTCGTGGTGCGGTGGCGGGCTGATGAGCGACACGCCGGGCGTGGCGTGACGGAGGCGCGCGATCAGTTCGGTGACTTTGAAACCGGGCAGCTGGCCGCCCTCGCCTGGCTTGGCGCCTTGCGCGACTTTGATTTCGATTTCGCGGCACTGGTTTAGGTATTCGGCGGTAACGCCGAAGCGGCCGGAGGCGACCTGCTTCACGGCTGAGTTTTCGTCGTCGCCGTTCGGGTGCGGCGTGTAGCGCGCGGGATCCTCGCCGCCCTCGCCGCTGACGCTGCGGGCGCCGATCCGGTTCATGGCGATGTTGAGCGCGCCGTGCGCTTCCGGGCTGAGCGCGCCCATGCTCATGCCGGGGGTGAGGAAGCGCTTGCGGATATCGGTGACGCCTTCGACGTCGGCGATCGGCGTCGGGTTTTTCTTTTCTTCGCGGACTTCGAGCAGATCGCGGAGCTGGATCGGCTGGGTGAGCCGGCGTTCGCGGATGACTTCAGAGTATTTGCGATAGGCTTTGTAATCGCCGGTGTCGCAGGCGGCTTGGAGCTGGTGGATCGAATTTGCTTCGAGCGCGTGGCGTTCACCGGATGCGCGGTAGCGATACTGGCCGCCGAGCGGGAGCGCTGTCAGCGTTTCATCGTGAGCACGCGCGTGCTGGTCGGCGGCTTCGTAGGCGATGCCGCCGAGGCCGATGCCGGAGATGCGGCTGGTGAGGCCGGGGAAGAATTCGTCGACCAGCGCGCGCGAAAGCCCAATGGCTTCGAAGTTGAGCCCGCCGCGATAGGACGAGATCACCGAGATGCCCATCTTTGAGATGATCTTGAGTAAGCCGGCTTCGAGAGCGGCGCGATAATTCGCGGCGGCTTGTTCGCGGGTGAGTGCGCCGGCGAGGCCGCGGCTGGCGCGATCGCTGATCGTGTCGAGCGCGAGGTATGGGTTCACGGTGGTGGCGCCGCAGCCGATCAGGACGGCGGCGTAGTGTGGGTCGAGGCACTCTGCGCTGCGGATGCTGAGTGAGCAGAACGAGCGCAGGCCCTTTGCCACCAGATGCGAGTGCACGGCGCTTGTGACCAGGATCATCGGGCAGGCGATGCGGTCCGGGCCTTGGTTTTCGTCTGACAGCACGACGTGGCTGCGCTTGTTGTAGCCGACGGCTTGTTCGGCCTCGGCTTGGACGCGCTGCAGCGCTTTGCGGAGGGCGACGCCTGCGTCTTCGCCGGGCGCGGGCGTCGGGAAGGTACAATCGATGCGCGCCACGTCATCGCGCATCTCGCGCATCATGCGCGCGAACATGCCGTTGGTGAGGATCGGGCTCGAGAGCACGTAGACGCGCGCTTGGGTTTCGTCTTGCGCCAGGATATTGCCGAGGTTTTTGAAGCGCGTGGTGAGCGTCATCACCCGGCCTTCGCGCAGCGGATCGATTGGCGGGTTGGTGACCTGGCTGAAGTTCTGGCGGAAATAGTGCGAGAGCGGACGGGTTTGTTCGCTGAGCACGGCGAGCGGTGCGTCATCGCCCATCGAGCCAATCGCTTCCTTGCCCTCCTCCATCATGGGCTGAAGCAACAGCTCCAGATCTTCCATGGTGAAGCCGGCGGCAGCTTGGCGCTGCAACAACTCGGTGCGGTCGGCGTAGAGGCGCGGTTCGTCGCCGGCGAGGTGTGTGTCGAGATCGACAATGTTGTCGAGCCACGAGCGGTATGGGTGCGCTTGCGCCAGTTCATCGACCAGTTCGTCGTGATGATAGAGGCGGCCTTTGTGGGTATCGACGGCGATCATCTGGCCGGCGCCGATGCGGCCGCGCTCGAGAATCTTGCGGCCGTCGAGCGGGCACATGCCAGTCTCTGAGCCGACTGCGAGGATACCATCTTCGGTGCGCGCGAAGCGGAGTGGACGCAGACCGTTACGGTCGAGTCCGGCGACAGCCCAGCGGCCGTCGAACATGGCGAGACCGGCGGGGCCGTCCCACGGCTCCATCACGGCGTTGCAGTACGCGTAGAGCGCTTTGTGTTCGGCGCTCATGGTGTGCGACTTCGCCCACGCTTCTGGGATCAGCAGTGACTTCGCCATCGGCGCTGAGCGGCCGGCGCGGACGAGCACCTCGAACACGTTGTCGAGCGCGGCGGAATCCGAGCCGCCAGGTTGGATGATAGGCTTTACGTCGGCATCAGCGTCGCCGAACGCGTCGGAGGCCATGGGGATTTCATGGCTCCGCATCCAGTTGACGTTGCCCTTTAGCGTGTTGATCTCGCCATTGTGGGCGAGCATGCGGAACGGCTGCGCCAGGCGCCATTGCGGGAACGTGTTGGTGGAATAACGCTGGTGATAGATCGCGACGCTGGAGACGAAGCGTTCATCGCGCAGGTCGGGATAGAAGGCGTCGATCTGCTGGGCGAGGAACATGCCCTTGTAGACCAGCGTCTGCGCTGAGAGCGAGCAGACGTAGAGTTCGGCGATGTTAGACGAGAGCGCGCGCTTTTCGATGCGGCGGCGCACGATGAAGAGGTCGCGGTCGACGGTTTCATCGTCGCGGCCTTGGGGATCGTAGAGCAGCACTTGCTCGATCTCGGGACGCGTGGCGTTGGCCTTCTCGCCGATCTGGCTGATGTTCACGGGCACTTGCCGCCAGCCATAGAGCGTGAAACCGGCGCGGATGATTTCGCTTTCCACGATGACGCGGGCGCGTTCCTGGGCGCCGAGATCGAGGCGCGGCAGGAAGATTTGGCCGACGAAGATCGGGCCGTCCTTCGGCGTGTGGCCGGTGCGGATGACTTGCTCGCGGAAGAAATCTTGCGGCGCGTCGATCAGGATGCCGGCGCCGTCGCCGGTTTTGCCGTCGGCATCGACGGCGCCGCGGTGCCAAACCGCTTTCAGCGCAGCGAGCGCGAGCGTGACGACATCGCGGCGCGGTTTGCCGTCGATGGCGACGACAAGGCCGACGCCGCAGGCGTCACGCTCGGTGTCGGCGCGGTAGAGGCCGTGGGATTCGAGGTGGGCGCGCTGGGCGATGTAGCGCGCGATTTCTCGTGCTCCCCCGCCTGCGGGGGAGCTGTCGAGCGCGGAGCGCGAGACTGAGGGGGACGTCCCCCTTCCCCTCGCTTTGCTCGGGACTTCCCCCGCACGCGGGGGAAGATGAATGCGCCGCTTGCTCATTGGGCAGCGACCTTGGCTTGCGCCTGAATGTACGTGTGCATCGCGTCGGCGGCGTCGCGGCCTTCGCGGATGGCCCAGACGACGAGCGAGGCGCCGCGCACGATGTCGCCGGCGGCGTACACGCCAGGCTCGTTGGTGGCGTAGGTGATCGGATCGGCTTTGACCGTGCCCCAGCGCGTGGTTTCGGCCCAGGCGCTGACGTCTTCGGCGTCGAAGCCGAGCGCGGCGATGATGAGATCGCCGGGGACTTCGTAAGCGCTATCTGGTTTCTCTTGCGGCGTTTGACGGCCGCTTTCGTCGGGCGGGCCGAGTTGCATGCGGACGGCTTTCACCGCCGGTGATTTGCCGGCGCGGACGCTTTTCGGCGCGGCGAGCCAATCGAAGGTGACGCCCTCCTCTTCCGCGTGATTCACTTCGCGCTGTGAGCCGGGCATGTTGGGTTTGTCGCGGCGATAGAGGCAGGTGACGGATTCGGCGCCTTGGCGGCGCGCGGTTCGGACGCAATCCATCGCGGTGTCGCCGCCGCCGATGACGACGACGCGACGATCCTTGGCGTTGAGCTTGCCGGAGGTGAAGTCCGGCACGTCGTCGCCGAGGCCGACGCGGTTGGCGGCGATGAGGTAATCGAGCGCGGGGATGACGGCGCGATCGTTTGGCGCGTTGAGCGGCTTGGCTTTGTAGACGCCGGTGGCGATGAGCACGGCGTCGTGGCGTTGGCGCAGTTCGTCGAAGGTGACGTCTTCGCCGACATTGCAGTTCAGTTCGAATTTCACGCCGCCGTCGATGAGGCGTTGCGTGCGGCGCTCGACGACGTCTTTTTCGAGTTTGAAGTTCGGGATGCCATAGATCAGCAAACCGCCGATGCGGTCGTGGCGATCGTAAACCGTGACTTGGTAGCCGCGCGTGCGCAGACGTTCAGCAGCGGCCAGGCCCGCCGGGCCGGCGCCGATGATGCCGATGGTTTCGCTGCGCTCGATGCGTGGCTGGATTGGTTTGACCCAGCCTTCGCGCCAAGCCGTGTCGGTGAGGTATTTTTCGACGGCGCCGATGGTGACGCTGCCGTGGCCGCTTTGCTCGATGACGCAGGCGCCTTCGCAAAGGCGGTCTTGCGGACAGATGCGGCCGCAGATTTCTGGCATCGGGTTGGTGGACGCGGAAAGCACGTACGCGTCTTCGAGCCGGCCTTCGGCGGTGAGCTTCAGCCAATCCGGGATGTTGTTCTGCAGCGGACAATGGGTTTGGCAGAACGGTACACCGCACTGCGCGCAACGGGCGGCCTGATCGGCGGCTTTTTGGGCAATGAATTCGCGGTGGATCTCATGGAAATCCGTCGCCCGCTCCTTGGGAGCGCGCTTTTCGGGCCATTTTTGCCCGAGAGACACGAATTTCTGCATGCGTTCGGCCACGAACGCCCTCCTAGCGGCGCAAAAGTGGGATAATATTCCCGTATGCCCGGATTCCCCAGGGTTTCAAGGGAAGACCTGCCTTAGCACAGCTAAAGCGCCGATTTGCCGCTTCCGTGGGCTGGCGACGCGCTTCAAGGTCCGGCCCGGCTCAAAACGGGGACGCTCTTTGGACTGGCTCGATCTCGGACGCGCGGCGCTGCTCGGCATCCTGCAGGGGCTGACGGAGTTTCTGCCGGTCTCCTCCACTGGGCACTTGTTGATCTTTGGACGCGCCATTGGTTACGACGATCCGGGCGGCGTGTTCACGGTGATGATCCAGCTGGGCTCGATCCTGGCGATCATGTGGCTCTATCGGCAGCGGATCTGGGACGTGACGACCGGGCTCTTCACCAAGCCCGACGCGCGACGCTTCGCGCTGATGCTGTTCTTTGCATTTCTGCCGGCGGCGTTCGTGGGGTTGCTCGCGAACTCGTACGTGCGCAATGAGCTCTATATCCGGCTCGACATTATCGCGTGGGCGCTAATCCTTGGCGGCTTCGCGATGTTGGCGCTGGAGAAGTGGCCGCCGAAAGTTGAAGTGACGGAAGCGGCCGAGACGCCGATCTGGCGCGCGATCGGTGTGGGTGTGTTTCAGACCTTGGCGCTGATCCCTGGCGTGTCGCGCTCTGGTGCGACCATCTTTGGCGGACTGGCGCTCGGCTTGGACCGGCGCGCGGCGGCGGAGTTTTCGTTCTTTCTCGCCATGCCGACCATGGTGGCGGCGTTCATCCTCGATTTCCTGACGGTGAAAGATCACATCACCGGCGACCGCGTCGCTGAGATCGCGGTGGGCTTTGTGTTCGCCTTTATCTCGGCGTGGCTGGTGGTGAAGCCGTTCCTCGCATTCGTCACGCGCGTGGGCTTTGGCCCGTTTGCGTGGTATCGCATCGTCTTCGGCGCCGTGATTTTGGGCGTCATTGCGTTGGGATGGCTATGAGCGAAGACACGAAAGACAGCAACGGCGCCGTGCTGAAGGACGGCGATACGGTGACGCTGATCAAGGACCTCAAGGTCAAGGGCACGTCATCGACGCTGAAGCGCGGAACCGTGGTGAAGAGCATCCGTCTGACCCACGATCCGGCGGAAGTCGAAGGCAAGGCCGGCAACATCAAGGGCCTCGTGCTGCGCGCGGAATTCCTGAAGAAGGCGTGACGCGATGGCGGCGGCGAAGATATGGACCATCGGTTATGAGAAAGTCGGCCAGGGCGATTTCGTCGCGGCGTTGAAGGCGGCGAAGATCAAGACGCTCGTTGATGTGCGCGAAGTCGCGAACTCGCGGCGTGCTGGGTTTTCGAAGAAGTCGCTGGCGGCGGCGCTGAATGAGGCGGGCATCGCCTACATTCACATGAAGCCGCTGGGTACGCCGAAGGCCGGACGCGAAGCGGCGCGCAAGGGCGACACCAAGACGATGACGCGCATCTTCGAAGCGAGGATGGTGGAGCCTGAAAGTCAGATGGCGCTTGCGGAGACGGCGGAGCTCGCCGGCAAAGGGCGCACCTGCATCATGTGCTTGGAGCACGATTGGCGCGATTGTCACCGCACCATCGTGGCGAAGCACTTGGCTAAGGATTTCGGGCTTAAGGCTGAGAACTTGTCGCCGACGCCGAAGGTTTGATCGCTTCCATCGCGGCCACCACGAGCAGTGCGATCCAGTAGAGTGCGAAAGTTGCGGCGAAGGCGCGCGGCGTGATGGCGTCCATGTAGGACAGCACCACGATCGGGAACGAGACGAACGCGATGGCGCCGAGGGCCCAGCGCTTCTTGGCGGACGTGACGCAGATCGTGGCAACGGCGACGCCGTTGAGCGCGAGCGCGCCGTATTTGAGCCAATGCCACGGCGCGATCGGGAGATGGGTTTCGGCGTTGGCGATGTCGGCGGTGAGCTGGAGTTGTTTCCAGGTTTCGATAGCGTCCCCTACCGCGCCGAGCAGCGCGAAGACGATCGCGATTTGAGTCGAGCGATTGCGCAAGCCGCCGAGCAGGATGGCGGCAGCGACGAGGAAGAGCGCGTAGGCGGGAATGAAGGCGTAGAGATCGAGCGTGTTGAGCGCGTCCATTGCGCTCATCTTGGCGGGATCGGCGGGAGCGCCGAACACGGCGGCGATGTCGCCGAGTGTTTCGGCGCGCTGGAAGACGCTGACGTTGGTGCTGATCTCGCTGGCGGAATAGACGGCGCGGACGGCGGGCTGCGAGCCAAGCGCTAGGAAAGCGCCGAGCGTGAGCACGCCGAGGAGCGCAGTGACGAGCGGAAGAGCGCGGGCGCTCAAGCGGGGTTTTGCCGTGTTTGGAATTGGCCGTAGGGGCGGAAGCGCCAGAGGTAGTCCGGGACGATGGCTTCGACGCTTTCGAGCTGCGTGATGCCGAGGTCTTGGATCGTAAGCGCGTTTGGGTCGGCGCCGACGACGTTGTCGCGCTTCAGGGTGATGACTTGGTCGCCGGTGAGTGGCGGCGCGATTGGGAGCACGGACGTGAGGCCGTTGATCAGCAGGCCGACGGGGTGCGCGATGAAAAACGGCAGCGGCAGGAGCGGCACGTCGCGTTGAATTTCCGTGCGGACGTAGCTCAGCAATTGCTTGAAGGTGTAGGTGCGCGGCCCGCCCAGTTCGTAGATGCGGCCGCGTGCAGAATCGTTGGCGATCGCGGCGCATACGCCGTCGGCGACATCGCCGACGAACACAGGCTGCAGTTTCGTTTTGCTGCCGGGCAGCGGAATGAAGCCGAGCGGCATGGCGGCAGCGGTTTGAATCATGCCGGCGAAGCGGTTGAAGAAATGATCTTCTGGGCCGAACACGATGGAAGGGCGCATGATCGTAGCCGTCGGCGCGGCTTCGAGCACGGCGCGTTCGCCGGCGTATTTGCTGCGCTGATACTTCGAGCCCTTAGGCGCCGCGCCGAGCGCGGAGAAGTGCACGATGCGCTTGATGCCGCGTTTGGCGGCGGCTTCGGCTATGGTGCGCGCGGCTTCGACGTGGAGATCGTTGAAGCTCTGCTTGCCGCGTTCGTAAAGGACGGCGACGAGGTTGACGACGGCGTCCGCATCTTCAAGCGCGGCATCGACCGATTCAGGAAAACGCACATTGGCCTGCACCAGTTGCACTTGGCCGACATCGCCCATCACGCGAAGTTCGTGGCCGAGATGCGGACGGCGCATCGCGATACGCACGCGGTAGCCGCGCTTCGCCAACGCGCGCACGATTTGCTTACCGATGAAACCGGAGCCGCCGAAAACGGTAACGAGATCGTCGCTCACTGAACCTCTCCATCAGCGTCAGTTCAGAGCGCGTGCGCGATAGTGATCGTCGGCGCTCGGAACAGTGTCTTTGTGTGTCGCTATACGCGTTTGACACAGATTGGCAACGGTTCGGGAACCGCGTTGGTCGCGACAGCTTGGCTCATGTTCCTGCGGAACGATGCTGGAGCGACTGGCTTGATAACCTTGAGGGCGACGCCCCGAAATTTGTGAGGAAGGTACGATGAAAAAGTTTTTGGCCATGGCCGTTGCGGTGAGCGCGCTCGCCGTCGCTGCCCCCGCCTCTGCCCAGCAATGGCAGAGCATCAATCAACGACAAGTCAACCTTGACCAACGCATCGACGTTGGCGTGCGAAACGGTTCGCTGACGCGCGCAGAAGCATCGCGCTTGCGTGACGAGTTTCGAGATCTGGCGCGTTTGGAAGCGCGCTATCGTTCGAGCTACGGGTTGTCGCAATCGGAGCGGCGCGATCTTGACCGCCGCTTCGACGCGCTCTCCGCGCGTATCCGCTACGAGCGTCATGACAATGACGACCGCGGCAACGGCGGCTGGGGTCAGATCAACCAGCGCGAGCGTGAAGTCGTGAACCGTCTCGAATACGGCATCCGCACGGGCCGCATCTCGCGCTATGAAGCCGTCCGCATTCGCGCGGAACTGAACGACTTCCATCGCGCCGAGGAACGCTATCGCCGCAACGGGTTGAACTTTGAAGAGCGCCGCGATCTGACGCGCATGCTCGATCGGCTCGACCGCATCGTTCAGGCGGAAATGAACGACCGCAACAGCCGCTTCGGGTAACCACCCATTACCGAAGCGTACAGGAGCCGCCGGTGGAAACATCGGCGGCTTCGCCTTGCCTGCGCCGCGATTCTGCGCGAACGCAGGAACGTGGCGCGCCAACAAACATTCCGCCTGCGCGAGGCGCCGGGACGCCCGGCGCCGGACGCGCGCGTGATTGATGCCGACTACAGCGAAGTCGGCAAGAAGCGGCGCTTCTTGCGCCGCGTGTGGAACGGCGTGCTGACCGTGATTGCAGTAGCGATGGTCGGGTTTCTAATCCCGCCAGTGATCGTCGTGGTGCAGGAAGCGGCTGACTATTTCGCGGGACGCTAAGCGCTCAAGCGCGCCAGTTCTTCGTCGCTGATGTCTTCGTTGGAATAGACGTCTTGGACGTCATCGAGATCGTCGAGCTGGTCGATCAGTTTCAACAGAGATTCCGCGCTGTCGCCTTCGATTGGGATGGCGATATCGGTGCGCCAGACGAACTTGGCGCTGGCGGCGTCGCCGAACTTTTTTGAGAGCTGTTGCGCTGCACCCGCGAGTGCGTTCATTTCGCAGACGACGACGTGGCTTTCGTCTTCGACGGCGCAATCGTCGCAGCCGGCTTCGATGGCGGCTTCGAGCATGGCGTCTTCGCTGCCGACCGAAAGTGGATAGCGGATTTCGCCCACCCTCTTCCACGCGTTAGAAACTGAGTTGGTTTCACCGAGATTGCCGCCGTGCTTGGTGAAAGCGGCGCGGACTTCACCGGCGGTGCGGTTCTTGTTGTCGGTGAGGCACTCGACGATGACGCCGATGCCGCCGGGGCCGAAGCCTTCGTAGCGGATTTCGTCGAGGCTCTCCGCGCCGGCGCCGCCGCCCTTGTCGACAGCGCGCTGGATGTTGTCTTTCGGCATGTTGATCGCGCGGCCTGACGCCATGGCGCGATAGAGCCGCGGGTTGGCGTTCGGGTCGGGGCCACCGAGCCTCACCGCAGCTTGGATTTCGCGCGCGATTTTCGTGAACGCCTGGGCGCGTTTCTTGTCCTGCCCGCCTTTGCGATGCTGGATGTTGGCGTATTTGCTATGACCGGCCATGGGGCGAGGCTTCTAGCGGGACCTCGCCCCTTTCTCAACCGGCCAAGGTCATTCCACGGAGCCTTCGAACAGGTTTGCGTCCACTGGACCCTCGAAAGCTATGAAAAGCGTGCAGCCGTCCGGACCGCGGCAGGTCGCGCTGTGCGGCGTTCCGGCCGGTCCGTAAGCGTAGCTGCCCGCAGCCAACGATGTCGGCGAGGCGCCCTGATAGTCGACGTCGAGATTGCCGCTGACCAGGATCATGCGCTCAGCAGAGCTGTGGCTGTGCGCGGGAATGGCGTAGCCGCCGGGCACGCGCAGGAAGATGTCGGCGTTCGGTTGCGCAGGGTTGCCGTGGAGAACGGCGATCTCGCAGCCTGCGGGGAACACCGGAGGGCATGGGCCCCACTGCAGATCAGCGTCAGCGGCGGTGCGCGCCAGAGCAATTTCCGGTGTCGCCGGCGCCTCGGGCGCTTCGGCGGCAGGCGAACAGGCGCAGACGATTGAGACGGCGAGCGCCGCTAGCAATGTGTGTTTTTGGATCATTGAAATGCCCTCCAATCCCGCCGCCACGAACGCGTTCTAGCATTGGGAGAGGTGCGCGGTAAGGAGTGATCAGGCCTTCTCGCGCACGCGAAGATCGCCAAGTATGGAGCAATAGCGGGAGCAGACCATGAGCGGCGTTGTAGTGCGGGCGTTTCGCGCGGGAGACGAAGCGGCGTTCAAGGCGCTCAATGTGGAGTGGATCCAGCACTTCTTCGCGTTGGAGCCGAAGGACATCGAGGCGCTGGATAACCCGCAGCGCATTCTGGCGGACGGCGCGATCGCGATGGCAGAGCTGGATGGCGAGGTCGTTGGTACCTGCGCGCTGATCAAGCGGGCAGAACCGGGCGTGTGGGAAATCGCCAAGATGGGCGTGACGACGCAACTCCGCGGCGGCGGGATTGGGTCTGCGATCATGGCGTACCTGATCGCGGTAGCGCCCGCACTTGGCGCGAAGCAGCTCTACATCGAAACGAATTCAGCGCTTGGGCCAGCAATCCGTGTGTATGAAAAATTTGGTTTCCGGCATCTGGGCGAAGGTGAGCATCCGGTGACGCCCTACGTGCGCGCGGATGTGTTCATGATGCGTGACGTTTAGCGCCTTAGCGGAGGCGATGCACCAGGGCGACGAGTTCGGCCTGGGTGCGCACGCCGGTTTTCAGATAGATGCGCTTCATTTGCGTGCGCACGGTAAAGGCGCTGGTTTCGCGCTCGGCGGCGACGCCCTCAATGGTGTTTCCATCGGCGACGCCAGCGGCGACGTCCGTTTCTGCCTGTGTCAGGCCGAAGAGAGTCTGCATTCGCCGCTTGGCCGCCTCGCCAACTGGTATCTGCGCCAACGCGAACACGGCGCAACGCGCCTTGGAGGCGAGCGAGGCCATCGCGTCCGCGGCGACGGGCGTGACAACGAGAACCAGGCTGACTCCGTCTGACGTGCGCAACGCAAGCTCCGAGCTGGTGCGGAACGTACGCGACCACGGCTTGCCGATCGCGCGCGTCAGCGCATTGCGAAACGGCATTTGCATGCGGTGATCGTTCGGCGCGAGACGACCTTCAGGTGAGATCGTGACGCCCTTGCCCGCCGCGGACAATTTCTTCGCCGCATCGGTCATGCCCACGACGCAGCCTTCGCGATCGAGATAAAACACTGCCGCGCGTAAAGCGTGGCCGCCGGTAGCGTCCTCCGGCACCGATTGCGGCTCGCCGTCGAGCAAAGCGCCCAGCGCTCTGCGCAAATGCGGCAACAGCGCTCGCATTTTTTCGATGTCGGCGGCGTGGAACGGCGCTGACGATCCGCGACGGAAGAGCGAGAGGATGACTGGACGGCGGTTGTCGTCTGCGGTGCGGATCACGGTGATGATGCCGCTGGTGATGTTGAGGGGCACAATTACGCGCTGCCAGTACTGGTTTGTCGCCTGCTCGTCCGGCGGCATCAGATCGTCGAACATGTAGCTGTCGGGCAGATTCGCGCGCGCAAGCGCGCGCAGTGTGAACTCGGGATAGAGCAGCAGCGGTTCGCCGGCGACGGGGGTCAGATCGAACTTGTAGCCGATCAGCGGAACGGGCTCGCAGCCGGGCAGCGCGGGTGACGAGAGTAGGCCCATGTCGGCGCTCAGCCATTCGGCGATGCGGTCGACCAAACGCTGCCAAGCTTCGGGAGCGAGTATCGCGCCGTAAATCTCGTCGATAATTGCGGATACGTTCGCGTCGCTCATCCGATGCGTTTGCCGCCCTTGCCCGTTGGGCGCGCAGGAATAGCGAACGGGCGTGGGTTTGCAAATCAAGCCGCTCAGCACGGGAGCGGTTATTACAGTTGGGTTTTAGCGCCGGCCGCGCAGATCTTCGCCGCGCGCGCACTTGATGGCTTCTTTCGGCGTGATCACCCAATCCAGATGCGCATCGTGTTGGCCAGTGGGGACGACGCCCATTTCTTGTTCGGCATACGCGAGGCCGGCGGCGATGACGCCGTGGGCGCGGTAGAGCGAGATGATGCGGTCATAGTGGCCACCGCCCTGCCCGAGGCGCCGGCCGGTGCGGTCGAACGCAAGGAGCGGCACGAGGATGAGGCGCGGGGCGAGATCGGCGCCGGTGGCGGGCGGCGATGGCACGCCGAATGCGTCGGCGGTGAGCGGCTCGCCGATCCACGCCATGAAACGCGCGGGACCGGCGCGGGATTCCATGCGCGGCAGCGCGATGGTGCGCCCAGCTTTGGCGAGCGCCGCGAGCAAGGGACGGCCGTCGATCTCACCGCCGACAGGCCAGTAGCCGGCGACGGGCGAAAGCTTTGCGAGTTCGAGCGGGAAGTGTTCGATGAGCCTGAGCGGCGCGTCTCCGGGTTCCACGGATTGGCGCTCCTTGCGCATCAGCATGCGCGCGTCAGCTTTTTGGGATTCGAGATCGGTGGGCGTCATGGCGCCAGCGCTTGCAAGTTGGAGCGCGCGCCTCCCGGCGCGCCTACGCCGGCCGCCGCTTGCGGGAGTGCGGGCCAGGAGGCCCGCGCTCCAACTTGGCCGTCAGCGGAAAATGGTTGGGCGGTACCACATGCGCCGGAAGGAATGCTCATCCTCTCGAACCCTAACAAGTTAGGTGGGCGCCAGGTATTCCGGACCAGGGTCCGGTACAGAGCCAGCTCCCGAGAGAGATGATACGGTCCCTGGGATGAAAGCGCCTCTCGAACGCCGCAGAAACCGCCCGCGTCGAATCTAGGCGCGCTTGGCCTCAGTCTCAAGCGGCGCCTTCTGCAACGCGACGCAAAGACCCGACGCGGCCACGATCGGCGCTGTCGGGCGCGCCGCCGGCGTCGAGCTGGGCTTCGACAACCATGTCGGTCAGGCGCTCGATCTCGCAGCGGGCGCGGGCGAGTGCGGCGTGGACGGCTTGGGTCTCGTCCATGAGCGCAAGCGCGGTGAAGGCAAGGCGTTGCGCGGCGCCCTGCTCGGTTCCTGTGGCGAGGCGCTCGTTGAGGGCGCGGGCCAAGTCTTCGAGGCGGCGGCTTTCGGCTTCTGAGCACTCCAAGGTGATCTCATGGCCGAGGATGTTCAGGGTGGCTTGCATCAGCGCAGGGCCTCCAGGGACGAGTGTTCAATTTCGATCAAATCGAGCGCCGCGCCCAGCGGACGCGCTTTTTGCGCCGCTTCGCGAACCTCGGTGAGGGAATCGCTCGCCATTGCGACGAATTGTTACGGCAGAGTTCGATTCGGTGAAAGCAGCCGTGCGTTTCCGCGCCTGGACGCGCGCGCGCGCGAGGGGTAATCCACCGGCAAATTGTTAGCCTGGGAGCAGATTATGAGCGTGAAGGTCGCGATCAACGGTTTTGGACGGATCGGCCGGAACGTTCTGCGGGCGATTTATGAATCCGGCCGCACCGACATCGAAGTCGTCGCGATTAACGATCTCGGGCCGGTTGAGACCAACGCGCATCTGCTCCGCTACGACAGCGTCCACGGCCGTTTCCCGGGCGAAGTGAAAGCCGGCGAAGACTGGATCGATATCGGCCGCGGCAAGATCAAGGTCACCGCGATTAAGAACCCGGCCGAGCTGCCGCATAAGGATCTGGGCGTCGCTATCGCGCTCGAGTGCACGGGCATCTTCACCGCGCGCGACAAGGCGGCGCTTCACCTCGAAGGTGGCGCCAAGCGTGTGATCGTCTCGGCGCCGGCGGACGGCGCGGACTACACGGTGGTGTACGGCGTGAACCATCAAGGGCTGACGAAAGATCACCTCGTGATCTCGAACGCCTCGTGCACCACGAACTGCCTGGCGCCGGTGGTGAAGGTTCTGCACGACGCGATCGGCATCGATCACGGCATGATGACGACGATCCACTCCTACACCGGCGACCAGCCGACGCTGGATACGCTGCACAAGGATCTCTACCGCGGCCGCGCCGCGGCGCTGAACATGATCCCGACCAGCACTGGCGCCGCGAAAGCGATCGGCCTGGTGATCCCCGATCTGAAGGGCAAGCTCGACGGCATCTCGATCCGCGTGCCGACGCCGAACGTCTCGGTCGTGGACTTCAAGTTCGTGGCCAAGCGCGCGACATCGAAGGACGAGATCAACGGCGCGATCAAGGCGGCAGCGTCGGAGGGTGCGCTGAAGGACATCCTCGGCTTTACCAATGCGCCGAACGTCTCGATGGACTTCAACCACGATCCACGCTCGTCGATCTTCCACATGGATCAAACCAAGGTGATGGAAGGCAAGTTCTGCTCGGTGTTGAGCTGGTACGACAACGAGTGGGGCTTCTCGAACCGCATGGCGGATACCGCTGTGGCGATGGCGAAGCTGATCTAATCATGTGAGCGCTGGGGGCCGTCATGGAGTTGGCGTTTGCACTACTCGTGGCGGCACTGGCGGTGTTCTGGATCAGCACGCGACAGATCAAACAGCCGTGGCGGTTGTTGATTTGGGTTTCGGGCGTTGCGCTGCTAGTGGCCGCAACGATTCTTGTCTTCCGACAGAATGATCATGTTGGCCTATTCCGGGCGATAGGAAATTTGTGGGAGAGCCGAGACAGCCCGTCGTCGGGGATCCTGGTGCAAGCGTTTCGGCGCAATGTCGGAGGCGTGGCTCAGTTCGTTCCGCAATTGATGGACGTTTTTCTTGCGGCCGGCGCTGTTCTCGCAGCAGCAGCCTTCGCTGCCTTTACTCCCGGAGAGCGCACTGAAAGGTTGGTGCGGCCACTCATTCTGGGAACTCTTGCCTTCATGCTTGGCGGTGTGGTCTCGCTGTCAGTGGTTGCGATCGGCTTCGGAGGCTACGTGAAACCGAGAACCCATCTTGGCTACGTTAGTGATGCAAACGTCCATGACGGAGACTCTTTCTATATCGGAGAAATCCCAATGCGGCTGTGGGGCGCCGACGCGCCCGAAAGCGATCAGGAATGTTCGAACGGGACTGATTGCGGAGAACTCGCTCGAACCCACCTTGTTGAACTAATGGACGGAGCGCTGATTCAGTGCGACCAAAGGCTTTCACAACGCACGCAAAGGCCAAGAGATTCATTTGGCCGCGCGCTTGTCCAGTGTTGGGCCTGGCGAGAGAGAGAGCCACGAGTCGACCTGGCCGAACAAATGATCCGCGAGGGCTATGCAATTCAGTATGAGGGGCGCGACTACGGCTACTCTGACGCCGAAGCGGATGGAGGCTCCCGGAACTTAATGTTGACGTGTACTTTGCGCCCTGATCGTTGGCGCAACGACGATGAGGCTCGGCTGCTCTTCGAGGCGACTCGCACTGTCCAAGAAGGCGTTCGCACAATGGGCGCGTGCCCTTGATACGCCTTCCCCATCTCTCCCCGACCGCGAAAGGCCAGCTGTGGGGGCTGCTGGTGGGCGGCTCGACAGCGTTTTATATGACGTCGAAGCTTGACCTGAGCTTGGGGCTTTTTGCGATCGGCAGCGCCGCAGCTTGGGCCGCGGGCGAAGCTTGGTTTGGCAAGCGGTTGACCTTCGCGTCGGACGCGAAAGCTCTGACGTTGGCGGTAGCCAGTGGCTTGGCGTTTCCGTGGATTGGGTTCGCATTCGCGGCGCTGATGCAGATGATGCGGAATTAACTCCCCGCTTGGGTGAGAGGCGCAGCGTTAATGGCGCCGAGCTTTCACGATGCGGCCATGGGACGACGCCGCGCCTCCTACTCGTTCACAGTCGCAGCGTCAGAGATTGCGTTCGCGCTCGCAGCATTTGCGTGCGGACTTATGACGCGCCGGTGTGGCTTACAGCGCTGGCGGCGGTTGGGATGTTGGCCTATTGGAGCTGGACGCGACGCGTGCTGCTCAACCGCATGCGCGGCGCGGTGTGGGCGACAGCGACCATCATGGGCGTTGTCACCATCATCTCCATCATAGCCGGCGCCTATTGGCTCGGCCTCGTCTCCGGGGGACTGATCTAAGTCATGACCAAGCTTTCGATGCACGCGATCAGCGCGCCCATCTTCGTGCGCATGCTGAACAATTTGTCTTCGATTTTGAGCAAGGCCGAGCAACAAGCGAAGGTGAAGGGCTACGATCCGAGCGTACTGCTGAACAGCCGTCTGGCGCCGGACATGTTCACGCTGACGCGACAGGTGCAGTCCGCGGCGGATCAAGCGAAGGGCTGCGTCGCGCGCCTCGCGGGGCATACGCCCGAGGTGATCGAAGACACCGAGACGACGTTCGCCGAGCTGCATGCGCGGATCAAGAAGGTGATCGGCATTGTCGAGAGCTACAAGCCCGAGCAGTTCGAGGGCGCCGAGGCGCGCGAGATCGTGATCAAGATTCCGAATGCGGACCTGAAGTTCAGCGGCGTCGACTACGTGACGGGCTGGGTGATGCCGAACTTCTACTTCCACCTCACCACCGCGTACGCGATCCTCCGCCATAACGGGATTGAACTGGGCAAGCGCGACTTCCTGATGGCGTAAGCGCGATGGCGGCGCGCAAGCCTAACCTCGCGGCGGCGGGCGCGGACTTTGGGTTCGCGGTGCTGGCGCTTGTGTTGGGTTGGTCGGGCGCGCCGCTCGCGGGCTTTGCGCTGTGTTTGCTGGCGGCGATGGCGGCTTGGGCTTGGCTACGCTGGCCGGCGTTATCGGCGATGGCGCTTTCGACGCGGCTGACGAACACGGCGCTGGCGTTGCTGATGATCGGCGCGGTATTGGGCGTGGCGTATTGGCTGGGCCTGGCGCTTGGAGGACACAATTGAGCTTTCGCAGGATCGAAGACGCGCCATCGGGTCAGACAGCGCTGGTGCGTGTGGATTTCAACGTGCCGATGGCGGACGGGCGCGTCAGCGACGACACACGGCTGCGGGCGGCGTTGCCGACGATACAGGCGCTGACGGCAAAAGGCTGCAAGGTGGCGCTGCTAGCGCACTTCGATCGGCCGAAGGGCAAGCGCGTGCCGGAGATGTCGCTGGCGCCGTTGGCTGAGCCGCTGGCGAAACTGCTTCGTGCGCAGGTGGCGTTCGCGGACGATTGCGTGGGTGACGCGGCGAAGGCCGCAATCAGCGCCCTGCCCGCGGGCAGCGCAATCCTGTTGGAGAACACACGCTTTCATGCCGGCGAAGAGACGAATGATCCGGAGCTGGCCAAGCAGATCGCGGCGCTGGGCGATTTCTATGTGAATGACGCGTTCTCCGCTGCGCACCGCGCGCATGCGAGCACTGAAGGCATAGCGCGCGTTTTGCCGGCTTATGCGGGTAAGCAGATGGAGCGCGAGCTGGATGCGCTGGAGGCGGCGTTGGGTTCGCCGAAGCGGCCGGTGCTGGGAATCGTCGGCGGCGCGAAGGTGTCGACGAAATTGGAGCTGCTGCGGAACTTGATCGCGAAGCTGGACAAGTTGGCGATCGGCGGCGGGATGGCGAACACGTTCCTCTATGCGCAAGGCGTTGAGATTGGCGGCTCGTTGGCCGAGAAAGACATGGCCGACACGGCGCGCGAGATCATGGCGGCGGCGAAGGGCAAGTGCGAGTTGCTGTTACCGGTCGATGTCGTGGTGGCAAAAGAAGTGAAGCCGCACGCGGAAGCGCGGATGTGCGGTTTGGATGAGATTCAGGCAGATGAGAAGATTCTCGATGCCGGCGAGAAGACAGTGCGGCATCTGCGCGAGGCGATGAAGCATTCGCACACGTTGATCTGGAACGGACCGCTCGGGGTGTTCGAAGTGCCGCCGTTCGACCAGGCGACGGTGATCGCGGCGCAGGTCGCCGCGGAGCTGGCAAAGGACGGCAAGCTGATCGCCGTGGCGGGCGGCGGCGATACGGTCGCAGCGCTGAATCATGCCGGCGTTGCGGCAGATTTCACGTTCGTGAGCACGGCTGGCGGGGCGTTCCTGGAATGGATGGAAGGCAAGCCGCTGCCGGGCGTCGAGGCGCTGAAGCGCTAGAAGCCGCCGCCGCATAGGCGCTTTGCTGCGATACTTTTCCCCATACCCCTGCCCAGCGTGGCGTTTTTTGGAGGGGTGGGTTAGACACCCGCCATCCAATCAGACATGGGGCGCGGAAACGTGAATCTCGAAGCATTGAACAAGGTCGCGGACGCGATGGTGCAGCCGGGTAAGGGCATCCTGGCGGCGGACGAAAGCACGGGCACGATCGCTAAGCGCTTCGATGGGATTGGGGTCGAGAACACCGAAGAAAACCGCCGCGACTATCGCGAGCTGATGTTCCGGGCCAAGGACGCGATGACCTACGTCTCCGGCGTCATCCTGTATGACGAGACGATCTGGCAGAAGGCGAAAGACGGCACGCCGCTGGTGAAGCTGATCGCCGATGCGGGCTCCATTCCTGGCATCAAGGTCGACGAAGGCACGCGGCCGCTCAATGGCGCGCGCGGCGATTTGGTGACGACCGGTCTCGATGGGCTCCCGAAGCGGCTTGAGGCTTACTACAAGCAAGGCGCGCGTTTTGCGAAATGGCGCGCGGTGATTGATCCGACGGGCGGGCGCCCCTCTTACGCAGGTCTCGTCGCCAACGCGCACGCGCTCGCGCGCTACGCCAATCTCTGCCAGGAGTTCGACATCGTGCCGATCGTCGAGCCAGAAGTGCTGATGGATGGCGATAACGACATCGACCAGACCTACGCGGTGACGGAGTGGGTGCTGAAGGAGACGTTCCAGCAGCTTTACTATCTGAACGTCGCGCTCGAAGGCATCGTGCTGAAGCCGAACATGATCGTGCCTGGCAAGAAGGCGGCGAAGCAGGCTTCGGTCGATGAAGTCGCACAGATGACCATCAAGTGCCTGAAAGCGTGCGTGCCGGCGGCGGTGCCGGGGATCGCGTACCTTTCTGGCGGACAAACCGATGAACTCGCCACGGCGCACCTTTCGCGCATGAACGAGATTGGCGGCTTCCCATGGCAGATGACGTTCTCCTACGGCCGCGCGCTGCAAGCGGCGCCGCAGAAAGCCTGGAGCGGCAAGGACGACAATGTCGGCGCCGCGCAGGCCGCGTTCCTGCATCGCGCGCAGATGAACGGGCTCGCCAGCCAGGGCAAATGGAACGAAGTGCTGGAGCGCCAGCACGCTGCGTAACGCGGGTAGCGCGGCATTAACGTCAACGCGAATTTACCGCGCTTGCTTGCGCAGCTTTAACGGCTCACGCGGTACTTTCGGCACACTTCTTGGCGGGAGGGTGCGCGTGGGACTGGTTTCTCTGCTGTTCGGCTTCAACGGGCGCATCAACCGCGCTCAATACTGGCTCGGCACGATTGGCGTGAACGTCGTCAATTGGGTCGTGATGCTGGCCATGGCCGGCACGAGCGCGGTGCCGGCGGAAAAGAATCCGGCCGCGGCGCTTGCCGCAGCCTCCTCGCAACTGGCGATGATCCTCCCGCTCTCGGTGGGCGTGGCGTGGATCGCCATGGCGTTGCAGGTGAAGCGCTTCCACGATCGCGGGCAGAGCGGATGGTGGTCGTTGCTGCCAATCGCGCCTGTGCTGCTCATGGTTGGCAACGTCTTCGCGGCGATTGCCGAGCAATGGCCGGCGGAGCGTTTGTTCAGTTCGATGGGCCTGCCGTTTCTCGCACTGATCGTGATTAGCGTGGGCTTTTTCGTCAATCTGGGCTGCCTCGGCAGCAAGGATGGGCCGAACAAATATGACCATACGCCTGGAAAAGGCGGTGGCGGCCCCGTGTTTGCGCCCGGCGGCGCACCTTCTGGCGCTTCGGGCGCGGCGTCTGCCTTGTTTGGCGCGCAATCGGCGATCGACCGCGCCGTTGCGGAGCAAGCGCGCGCCGCTGCGACGCCGCGCGTCGCGCCGGTCGCGGCGGCGGCCGCGCGCGCGGCGGCGCCGGGTTCCTTCGGGCGCAAGGCGTCGCGCTGATTGCCATCGCGCGGCGGGGCGCTAGGAAAGCGTCATGCCGAACCGTTGCCGCCTCTATCTGATCACGCCGCCGGTGTTCGAGCTGGAGGCGTTTTCGCGCGCGCTTGAAGGTGCGCTGGCGGGCGGCGACATCGCGTGCGTGCAGTTGCGGCTGAAGGATGCTGGCGATGCGGAAGTGTTGCGCGTGGGCGCGGCGCTGAAGCCAATCGCGCATAGCGCGGATACAGCTTTCGTTTTGAACGATCGGCCTGACCTTGCGGCGAAGCTCGATGCAGACGGGGTGCATGTGGGGCAGACAGATGCGCGTTACGCGGAGGCGCGCGCGCTGATGGGGCGCGATCGCATTGTCGGCGTGACGTGTCACAACTCGCGCGATCTGGCTTACGAAGCTGCGGAAGCTGGCGCGGACTACGTGGCGTTCGGTGCGTTCTACCCGACTGGGACCAAAGAACCGTCGCATTGGGCCGAGCCGGAAATTTTGGAGATCTGGCAGGAAACCGCCACCACGCCGTGCGTCGCCATTGGCGGGATCAATGTTGAGAACGCGGCGCCCTTGGTGCACGCGGGCGCTGATTTCATCGCCGTGTCGGCGGGCGTGTGGGCGCACGTCGATGGACCGCGCGCGGCGGTGGCGGCGTTCAACGCGCTGTTTGATGAGCTGAGCTAAAGGAGCGCGGGTCTGAAGACCCGCGCTCCTTTTAGACGTCCTGGCTCCAGCTCGAAGCCCGCACGCGGGCGAGGTGGCGTTCGAACACGGCGCGTTCGAGTTCGTCGGCATCGCCTTCGAGAAACGTGTTCTTCTGCCAGTAACCGCGGCCGGGGCGGCCGGTGTCCTTGCTGACGACAAGGACGTTGAGCGGCGGTTCGCGGCGGCGGCGGTTTTGTTCGGAGATGGAATCGAGCGCGCCCCAGAGAGCGTGCTGATCGAGATCGCCGATGTGGAGGTCTTCGGCGCGGGCCGCGTCGCGGAGCGCGTCTTCGGCTTCCTTGTAGGTGAACGGCGGATCGCCCGACATGGCGCGATCGATCAGCATCGAGCGCAGCAGGTTCACCAGCGCTTCGTTCTGGCCGCCGGCGCGGGAGCGCGCGTTGCGGGCGAGGTTCTTCTTGTCGAGGAGCTGGCCGAGGCGGGTAAGCACTTTCTGGATTTCGGGATGATCGGGCTCCCCGTCCCAGTGCGTGAGATCGGCGGTTTGGATTGTGTCGAATGGCGCGAGGAGCGCGCAGTGATGGACTTTGACCGGCACGAGCATGTTGCGCTCGGCGCCGATCATGGCCTCCTTCACCACCCACGGCGAAGACACCGCCGCGAAACTCCAGCACACGATCATGGCGCGCGCGGCGTCGATCTGTTCGTGGATGCGGCGATCCCAATCGGCGCCGACCTCGATACCTGCGTCGAACCAGACGGCGATATCGAGGTCAGCCAAGAGCGCGGTCAGCGTCTCGATGCGCGCGAGGTCTTCGCGCTTGTACGAAATGAAGACGTCGCTCACCCGCTGTTACTTAGCGCGTGATTGGCGCGCCACCCAGAGATAGCTCACAAACAACAGCAGCGCGAAAATGGCGAGGCCGACGTAGGGTGCGATGCCTGCGAACTCCTCGCCAACGATAGCGATCGGCGCAGGATTGCCGGTGCCGACAATGAGGCCTGCGTTCAAGATGCCGAGCATGCTTTCGCCGACGATGAAGCCGCACGCGAGCAGAACGCCGAAGCGCTTGGCCATCTCGCCGTTTTCGCGCTTCTCGACGGCGCGGTTGTAGAAATAGCCGATGACGGCGCCCATCACGACCGGCGTGGTGACGTCCGTCGGCAAGTACATGCCGATGCCGACCGCAAGCGGCGGAATGCGCAACACTTTCAGGAAGCCCAGGATTTCGTCGATGAAGATGACGACGACACCGATGCCGACACCCATCCCGATCAGGCTCCAATCGAGGTCGGCGTTCAGAACACCGCGCGCGAGTGACGAGATCAAAGTCGCCTGCGGCGCAGCGAGGGGCTCGGCGACGATGGCGGCGCGGTTCGGATCGCCTGGGAAGCCGTAAGCGGCGTTTAGGAGATCAAGCACGGGGCCGATGATGAGGGAGCCCGCGATGACGCCAACGATGAGCGCTATTTGCTGGCGCCAGGGCGAAGCGCCGACGAGTTGGCCGGTCTTCAGATCTTGCAAGTTATCATTCGAGATCGTGGCGATCGAGAACACGATGGCGACGGCAAAGAGCGCGAAGGCGACGAGCGCGTCGGTTGCGCCGGCATCGAGCAGCGGCTGCACGAACATGGCGAGCAGCACCGCGCCTGAGACGATAGCCAAGATGCCAATACCGGAGACGGGGCTGTTCGACGCACCGATGAGGCCGGCCATGTAGCCGGCGACGGTGGCGATGAAAGCGCCGACGACAACGGTGAACACCACTCCGCCCGCGATCAGCGGGACGCCAAGCGAGGCGAGCGGCGTGCCTTGGATGAAGAGGTAGAGCAAAGCCGCGATGGCGGCGAGACAGATCAAGCTCAGAAGCGCGATCATGCTCATCGGGATGTCGCGATCATCGTGCGCGCCGGTCTTTGTGGCGCTGCCGGCGGCTATGGTGTCGGACACGCCTTTGATCAGCGGACCAACCAGCTTGATCAGGCTCCAGATCGCCGCGATGCCGATGGCGCCGGCGCCGACGAAACGGACTTGTCCGCGGAAAACGGTCTCGGCGACTTCGGCGATCTCGCCTGGCACGCCGGCCGTCAGCATCGGCATCAGACCGACCCAAGAGATCAACAGACCGCACAGCATCGCAATGCCAACTGAGATGCCGACCAGGTGGCCCGCGCCCGCGAGCGCTAGCGAGAGGCCGAAGGTGATGCCGGTGACGCTTTGGCCGACGCGGAAGAAGTGCGCGAGGGCGCCGGTGCTGAGACCCATGAACGTCACGATCTGTGCACCAGCGGCGACGATGGCGCCGTAGAGCACAACCAGCGGTCCGCGATTGCGCTCAAGCACGTTGGCCGGCGCTTCGTCGCCGGTGGCGCCTACTTTCAGCACTTCAGCGGCGGCAACACCTTCAGGGAACGGCAGCGGTGAGTTCACGACCAGCGCGCGCCGCAGCGGAATGGAAAACAGCACGCCGAGCGTGCCGCCCAAGGCGCAGATGAAGAACGTCATCCAGAACGGGAACCCCTGCCACCAGCCGATCATGACGAGGCCCGGCAGCACGAAAATGATGGCCGAGAGCGTGCCGCCGGCGGAGGCGACGGTCTGCACGATGTTGTTTTCGCGGATGGAGCCGGTGTTGAAGAGCCGGAAGATACCCATCGAAATGACGGCGGCGGGGATCGATGAAGCGATGGTGATGCCGACCCGGAGACCGAGGTAAACGTTGGCGGCGGTGAAGACGATGGCGATGACGGCGCCAAGGATCAGACCGCGAATTGTCAGTTCCGATGGTTTCACGGAAGGCTCCCCAAATGTTCTGGGGCCCCGCAGCCCCGTTTTGGGCATCCTAGGCTGCGGACGGCGCCCCCGCCAGCCTGCTTCCGGGCTAGGAAATGGCCGCGAACCCCCCTACCTCAGAGCCTTCAAGTTCCATGGGAGCCAACCCCCGATGACGCACGACGCATTCCGCCTCGACGATGAAGACGACAAAGAAAAGAACCCGGCGGACGGCCGTAACGCACCCGAAGTGATCGAGAAGGCGCTGCTCGAAGCGCGCGTCGTGATGCTGACGGGCGAAGTCAACGATGTGCAAGCGCGGCGCGCCACCGAGCGCCTGTTTGCGTTGGCGGCGCAGAACTCCAAGCCGATCACGTTCGTGATTTCGTCGCCCGGCGGCCACGTCGAAAGCGGCGACATGATCCACGATGTGGTGAAGTATATCGACGCACCGGTGCAGATGCTGGGTACAGGCTGGGTCGCCAGCGCCGGCGCGCTGATCTATTGCGCCGCCCCGCGCGAGCGCCGCTTCTGCCTGCCCAACACGCGCTTCCTGCTGCACGAACCGCGCGGCGGCATTGGCGGCATGGCGTCGGACGTTGAGATCCAGGCGCGCGAGATCCTGCGCATGCGCGAACGTCTGAACAAGATTTTCGCCGAAGCCACCGGCCAGCCGATCGACAAGATCAAGCGCGACATGGACCGCGACTACTGGATGCTGGCGGAAGAAGCGAAAGCATACGGACTGGTCGGGCGCGTCGTGAAGAGCGCGAGCGAGCTGCGGTAGCCATCGCGCAAGATTAGGAACGTTGGAGCGCGGGCCTTCGGGCCCGCGTTTCTGTTTCACCCCGTCATCCTTTTCCTCACCTCCCTCGGCGCTTGGCCGAACCAGCGTTGGCTGGCGCGGGTGAAGGCGGAGGGTTCGGCATAGCCCAGCATTTCAGCGACATGCGCCAGCGGGATGCCGCGTTGGGCGAGGTAGTTCTGCGCGAGCTCGCGGCGGACGTCGTCGCGGATGTCTTCGAAGCTGGTGTCCTCAAGTTTGAGACGGCGCTGCAGCGTGCGCTCATGCAGGCCGAAGGCGCGCGCGAGATCGGCCTGGGTGTAATCGCCGAGGCGCATCAGGCGCGCGACGATGATGCGGGCGCGGGGGGCGAGCGCGTCATCGGCGGCGGCGGGCGGCGCGACGCTTTCGAGAAAATGCTCCGCGATCTTGTGGAGCTGCGGATTGGCGCCGATCAGCGGCGCGTCGATCAGGTCGCGCGCGAGGACAACGCCCGCGTCAGGCGCATGGAATGTTGGCGCGATGCCGAACACGGCGCGGTAGCGTGGCAAGGGCGAGAGCGGCTCATGGCGGAAGCGAATTGCTTTCGGTTTGTAGGCGGACCCGCACACGGTCGCGAGAAAGCCGTGTAGCGTGGCGATGCCGCGCTCGTAGGTTTGCACGTGGCGCGGGGCGCGGCGCATGCGGACGTCGAAGGTGATGAGATCGTGGTCGGTGTCGAAGCGTGCGAGCGTGAGAACGACGGTCCGGTTGTGGAAATGGAAGAAACGCTGGCCGATGGCGATCGCGGCGCCAACGGTTTCGGCATTGTACATCGCGACCGCGAGCGGCCCCAACATGCCTGCGCCAGTGCGTTCGGCCATGCGTATGCCGAGGTCGGGCGCACTCAGCGCGACCGCAGCGCGCTCGACAAGGATCATGACGCGGCGATAGGACAGGTAGGCGTCGTTATCGGCGAGCACCGCCGGATCGATGCCGTTTTCCTCAAGCAGCGCGTCGGAATCGCCGCCCAATTCGGCGACGATTTCCGGAAAGCCGCGTAGCGACTCGGCGCGAATGATCTCGCTCACGATCGCGTGTTATAGGCGCTTTGCGGAACTTTTGTCGCCTGCGGATAAGTTTTCGTCGGGCGCGGAAAAGCGACCGGTGGCAACGCACACTAAGTCCAGCGCCCTACTCCTCTCCCCCGGACCAGGACATCCATGAACGACCCAAAGACCCCGCGGCAGTACGCCGCCGCGTCCGCGCCCGACGTTGTCGCGCGCCTCCGTCACACGATCGAAGCCAACGAAACGGCGCGGATCGTCCTGAGCGATAGCCTGGGCGCACTGGGCAAGTCGTTGGACATGCACCTCGGCCAGATCGACGAGCACCTGAAGCAGCTGATCGCCGATATCGAAGGTCGGCCGCGCTAGGCGCGCGCTGGACGCTTCAACGGCTCACCCGCGAGCCCGAACTGGACTTGCAGCGCTGTGTTGAGTGCGGCGCTGTAGCTTTCAAGGCTAAGCCGCTTGGTGGTCAGCACGCGCCACTCGCCCCTATGGCTGTAGGCGGCGATGGCAAGCTGTTCTTCCGGGATCGCCGGCATGTCGGGAACGAGGCGCGCAAACAGCGTGAGCGTGGCGGCGCGGTCGAGCTCGGGGCTGGCGAGGAAGATGGTCTGCAGGCGGCCGCCGGCTTGGGCGATGAGGTCGAGCTCCCATTGCACGCCCTCGCCGTGGTTGGGGCACATGACGACGGCCTTCGATGCTCCAGCGAGGCCCCGCACAACGCTTTGCCACTCATCGCCCACCCCCTCCACGAACACGCGCGCGGCGCCGAGCGGCGGCGTCGGATCACGCGGATCTCCAATGGCTATGACGGGGCCGTACGGAGAGCCGTGTTCGAGCAGGATTTCGTCAAGCGTGCGGCTTGAGCCGACGCCCGCAGGCCAGCGTGCGAAGGGATCACCGCCGCGCGCCTTGAGGCGCTCGTCGTCCTGATCGAAGGCGCGGAGAAAGATGATCGGCGCGCGTGCGTCCCATTCGCGGACGTTCTGGTAGAGCTTGGTGGTGCGCTGGTCGGCCATGCGCGCGAGCACACCGCCGGCACCGATGAGGTTGAGGAGCAGGAGACCGCCGAGAGTTGTGTAGAGGATGTAGGGGTTGGACTGAGGGTATTGAGGGTCGCCTTCCGAACCGATGAAGATTGGCAGCATCAGGATCATCAACAGACCGAGATTGAGCACGGCGACGCCGAAATAGAGCAGCGTCACCATGCGGCGCTTCTTGCCGACGTAGGAGAGGAAGCTGGGAAGGCCTAGATAACGCCGGAAAGACGTGAACAAGCGCCAAGGTGCGGGACGCCATCCGCGCACGGCCCGAAAGTTCTCGGCGCTCGCCGTAAGTTGCCACCAACTTGCGCGCATGAGTTGGTAGCTGATCAGCGTGGCGATTGCACCGAACATGCCGAACCAGATGGCGTCGCCGGCTGGCAGCGTGACGTCGAAACCGGTCAAAGACAGCGCGGAATACAACACGCTCGCGCCGAGAACGAACACGCCCGCGAACGACACGATAAAGGTGGCTAGAGCAACGAGACGCCGATGCAAGATGTCCACGATGGCGCCACCCAGCGTCACGAAAAGCGCGACGGGCACGGCGAACAGCAGGAAGACTAGGAGGAAGCCAAGCGGGAGGAGCGCGACCGTCGCCCAGTCGCCTTGCAGCACAGTTGAGATGCTTGCGCCGGCAACAATGGCGACAATGCCGAACACGGCGCCAACCACGAAGGATGCGCACAGCGCGCGCACGAAGCGATGGCGGACATAGCCGTTGGCGGCGGCATCGATCGAGCGCGCTTGCGTCATCTGCTCTCCCCTTGCAGCGACGTAAGAATACGCGCGATGGGCGAGGCGTCGAGCGGTTGCGGAACTTTCTTCGCCAAAGTTTTGCGTGTGCGGCGCGCTGACACACGACGCATGACCTAGAGCGTTTTCCCAACCAGTTCGCCGCCTGCGCGCCGCATTTTCGTCATGTGGAAAAGTAGAACACAACACGTGTTCGCGGCGCGCTGCGGGGCGGACGCATCCAATTTGTTTTTATGACGCGAGCGTAATGCCGCGCACCAACAGAGAGACCAAGATGGCCGCTCGCTGGGTCGGACTTACTCGTCCGCACAAGAAGATAAACGCTCGCGGCGGCGCTCGTCGCGGCGTTACGCAAACGGTGAACGACTTCCTGCACGCCATCGGCGCCGCAGGGTTCCTGGTCATCGCCGCGGTGATGAACTTCGCGCTTTTTCCGGACGCGCTTGCCGCGGTGGTTTCAGGTGAACGGCCAATCATTGGCTTCGTTCCTAACGAACAGCAGTTGGCGGTTGCGCCCCAGCTCACACTGCCGCTGCTTCCGGTGGACGAAGAAGAAGTCCGTCTGCTTGCGGCGACCGCCTGGGGCGAAGCGCGATCGGAAGGCGAAGACGGCATGCGCGCAGTATCGCATGTGATGGTCAATCGCGTGGGTCAGCGCTTCGGCGAGAACCTGGCCACTGTGATCTTGTCGCCGAAACAGTTCTCGGTCTGGAACCGCGGCGATCCGAACCGGCGGCTGGTGCAAAACCTCGCGCGCGATCCGGCGCGCTACAACGGTGGCGCGGAAGCCGAGTGGGAAATCGCGCAGCGCGTCGCACGCGAAGTGCTCTCGGGGCAATCAGTCGATCCGACCCACGGCGCGCTCTTCTATCACACGCGCGCCATTCGCCCGCGCTGGTCGCGCGTCGGCCAGGGCCGCCAGGTGATCGGTGCGCACGTGTTCTACGCTGACGTGCCGGATCCAGGCGTACGCGCAACGCCGCGCACCATTGATGTGGCGCAATTCTTCCGCGCTTCGGTTCCGGTTGAACGCGCTTCGACGCAACGCCGCGGCCGTCGCGCCGGACGCGTCAATGGCGTGATCCAATATGCGCCGACGGATGTGCCTGCGCCGACCACGACGATCGACAGCAATGCGGCGGCTACACCGACGATGAACGGCGCTCCCGTCACGACCTCGGCCACGACAACGACGGGCGCAACAAGCTAGGCGCAATAGACCCTATCGCTCTGCAAACGCCTCGCCTCTCAAGGGCGAGGCGTTTTTGTTTGGCCCAAACGAAAAGAGCGCCCCTCCCGGGGCGCTCTTTCGTAACCAATGAGGCGCTAGTGCGCTTCGGTGCGCCAGATGGTCTTGTAGGCGAGCCACATTAGGCCAGCGAGCGCGATCAGGAACGCCAGCACGACGATGCCGGTGCGCTTGCGCTGTTCCATGTGCGGATCGGCGGCCCATTGCAGATAGGCGGAGACATCGGTGGCGTATTGCTCGACGGTCGTGGCGGTACCGTCAGCGTAGGACACGGCGCCTTCCACCAGCGGCGGCGGCATCGCAATCATCCCGCCTGGGAAGTAGAGGTTGCCGTAGAGCGCGCCTTCGTTGTGCCCGTCGTAACCAACCAACAGCGATCGGATGTAATCGGCGCCGCCGTGGCGAGCGGAGGTGATGACCGAGAGATCCGGCGGATAGGCGCCGCCGTTGGAAGCGCGCGCGGCAATCTCGTTCGGGAACGGACGGCGGAAGTGATCCGAGATGCGGCCAGGACGATCGGTCAGCTGGCCGCTGTTGGGATCGACGTCGCTGATGGTGTGTGATTCCGCGATGGAGCGGACCCACGGATTGTCGACGACGTCGACGAAGAGGCCGCCATGCTCGGGTCGGCCGACTTGCATCTTCTCTTCGCCAGTCTCGTGGTCGCGCACGTTGTAGGCGGCGAACGGGCCGCCCTCTTCGCCGAGATGGCGATACGCGAGGTGATCCATGCCGTGGCAGGCCGCGCAGACCTGATTGTAAACCTGGAAGCCGCGCTGCACCTGCGCCATGTCGTAGCCGCCAACGGGGCTATCGAAGCTGTAGGGATAGTTGTGCGGATGCTCGGCTTCGCCAGCGGCGAAGGCGACGCCCAGAGCGCCAATGCCAATGGCGGCGACGACGGAAAGAGCGCGCAACATCAAGCAGCCCCCTGCTCGGCGATGACCGGCTTGGCGATCGTGTCCGGCACGCGACTGGGACGCTCACGCAAACCCAATAGCGGCAGCAGCACGAGGAAGAAGAAGAAATAGTAGAACGTCGCGATCTGCGAGAGCGTCGTGACGGTGAAGACGAGCGGCGGCGTACGGCGCTCGACGCTGAAGAATGGAGCAGCAGCGCCGATTTCGGATTTGTAAGCGCTGATTTCCGCTTCCAATTCATCAATGGTGCCGGCGTTGAGCGTTTCCGTTTGCATCTGGCCGCCGACAACGCCGGTGACCGTGGCGGCAGTTGCGCCTTCGCGGATGACGGATGTCTGCGTCGCGCCCTCAATGCTGGTGCGCGCGGCTTCAGCGGCTTCGTCGAACTGCGCTTCGCTCGGTGCGTTGAACGCACGCGTCACGACTTGGCCGCCTTGCGTCCAGGTCAGCGTCGCCGAGAAGTCAGCCGGCTTTGCAATGATGAGACCCGGGTTCTGACCACCGCACCAGCCCAACACGAGGCAGGCGACGACGAAGATCAGGAAGAACTGGCGCGCGATCGGGCGGTAGCGCATCGAACGCACGCGCGACGTGTCGATCCACGGCAGGATGAACAGCACCGCGATCGAGGCGAACATGGCGATGACGCCCGCAAGCTTGGAATCGATCGGGCCGATGTTGAAATCGAACGCGCGCAGGATGGCGTAGAATGGCAGCAGGTACCATTCCGGCACGATTTCCGGCGGCGTTTGCAGCGGGTTAGCCGGGATGAAGTTGTCGGCGTGACCGAGTGCGTTCGGCAGGTAGAACACAAACACTGCGAACAGGATCACGAACAGCACCGTCGCGAACAAATCCTTCATGGTGGCGTGCGGCGAGAACGGGACCGTGTCGGCCTTCGACTTCACATCGACGCCGGTGGGGTTGTTCTGGCCGGCTTCGTGCAGCGCCCAAATGTGGAGGCCGACAACGCCCACGATCACGAAGGGCAGCAGATAGTGCAGCGAGAAGAAGCGGTTCAGCGTGGGCTGGTCGATGGCCGCGCCGCCTCGGATCCAGACTTGGATGCTTTCGCCGACGAGCGGCACCGCGCCCAGGATGTTGGTGATGACGGTGGCGCCCCAGAAGCTCATCTGGCCCCACGGCAGCGTGTAGCCGAGGAAGCCGGTGACGACCATCAGCAGGTAGATGATGCAGCCGAGAATCCAGAGCAGCTCACGCGGCGCTTTGTAAGAGCCGTAATAGAGGCCGCGGAACATGTGGATATAGACCGCGAGGAAGAACATCGAGGCGCCAACGGAGTGGATGTTCTGAATGAGCCAGCCAAACGGCACGTCGCGATCGATGCGCTGCACGCTGGCGAAGGCCATGCTGACGTGCGGAATGTAGTGCATCGCCAGCACGATGCCGGTGACGATCTGCACCACGAGGCACATCGCCAACATCGCGCCGAACGTCCACCAATAGTTCAGATTCCGCGGCACCGGGTAGGCGACGAAGCTGTCGTACGACAGCCGCAGAATGGGCAGGCGCTTATCGAGCCAGCGGGTGAACCCCGATTGCGGCTCGTAGACCCCATGGTTGAAATGAGAACTCATGGCGGGCCCCTCAGCCGATCCGGATCGAAGTGTCGTTCATGAAGACATACGGCGCGATGAGCAGGTTCTTCGGCGCGGGGCCGCGGCGAATGCGGCCTGACGTATCGTAGTCAGAGCCGTGGCACGGGCAGAACCAGCCGCCATACTGCGAGCCTTCGACGAAGGTCGGCACGCAGCCCAAGTGGGTACAATTGGCTTGCAGGATGAGCCACTCGGCGCGGCCAGGCTGACCATCCTCTTGCACGATGCGGTCGGCGTCGTGCTGCGGATCTTTGAGCGTCGCATAGTCGTCGCGCTGGGCGCGGGAGATTTCGTCCGGCGTGCGGTGACGCACGAACACCGGCTTGCCCTGCCACATCACTTTGATCTGTTGGCCGAGTGCGACGACGGAAAGATCGACCTCGGTGGTCGAGAGCGCGCGCGTGTCGGCGGCGGGGTTCATCTGATCGACGAACGGCCAGATCGTGGCAGCGACGCCCACCGCGCCGACGGCGCCGGCGGCGATATAAATGAAGTCGCGCCGGGAGGCTTCGTCACCGCCATGCGCGTCAATCGGCTTTGCTTCAGCCACGCCCGTCATCTCCCGGCCTTGGTTCGGCGGCGAAGCTAGGCTAGTCGGGTTCGTGAAGCGCGCGGCGCGTCGCCGCATGCCTTGTGCTCAAGCACCCGATTCAGCCCAGATTCTCCGGCGCCGAGGCCTTACCGTGCGGCTCGCACTCTATCAACCAGACATCCCGCAGAATCTTGGCGCGGCCATTCGCCTCTCTGCCTGCCTGGGCGTCGCTTTGGACGTGATCGAGCCGTGCGGATTTCCGCTGACGGACGCATCGATGAAACGCGCCGCACTCGACTACGGCGACAAGGCGCGGATCGAGCGCCACGAGAGCTTCGCGGCGTTTCGCTCGGCGCCGGAACGATCGAGTGGCCGCTTGGTGTTGGTGGAGACCGACGGGGCGGTGAGCTTCCAGGACTTCCAGTTCTCCACAGGCGACACGCTGCTGTTGGGGCGCGAGAGCGCGGGGTCGCCGCCGGAGGTGTACGAGGCGGCGCAGGTCAGCGTGCGGTTGCCGATGGCGCGGGGGCTGCGGTCGCTCAACGTGGTGACGGCCGCGGCTGTGGTGCTGAGCGAGGCGATGCGGCAGACCGGCGCTTGGGAGAAGTTTTGACGTGAGCGACGAGCGGAAGGCGCGGGCGAAGGCTTGGTTCGAGGCGCTGCGGGATCAGATATGCGCGGCGTTCGAGGCGCTGGAGGATGAGGCGCCGGCGAACCTCTATCCGGGAGAGCCCGGACGGTTCGTGCGGGCGCCTTGGCGGCGGGGCGACGGCGTGAGCGATCAGGGCGGCGGCGTTGCTGGGATGATGCGCGGGCGGTTGTTCGAGAAAGTCGGCGTGCACGTTTCGACGGTGTACGGGGAATTCTCGCCGGAGTTCGCGAAGAATGTGCGCGGGGCGGCGGACGATCCGCGTTTCTGGGCGAGCGGGATTTCGTTGATCGCGCATATGCGCAATCCGCACTGCCCTGCGGCGCACATGAACACGCGCCACATCACGACGACGCAATGGTGGTTCGGCGGCGGCGGCGATTTGAACCCGACGCAGGCGAAGGATCGGCGTGAAGACGCTCCGGATACGATTGCGTTTCACGCGGCATTGCAGGCTGCATGCGATCCGCATGGGGATGATCTCTATCCGAGCTACAAGAAATGGGCGGACGAGTATTTCTGGCTGCCGCATCGCAACGAGGCACGGGGCGTCGGAGGAATTTTCTACGATCATCACAATAGCGGCGGCGAGAGCGGCGATACGTGGGAAGAAGACTTCGCGTTCACGCAGGATGTGGGGCGGGCGTTTCTGAGCGCATATCCGGCAATCCTGCGCGGGCGCATGGCGCAGCCTTGGACTGACGCGGATCGCGAAGAGCAGCTGGTGCAGCGCGGGCGCTATGTGGAGTTCAACCTGCTGTACGACCGCGGCACGACGTTTGGGCTAAAGACGGGCGGGAATGTGGAGAGCATTTTGAGCTCTATGCCGCCGGTGGCGAAATGGCCTTGATGACACACGGTCGCGGCCCCGTTGATCCGTGGCCGCTCTTTGGGTGGATGCGCGTCGTCATGTGGGGCGCAATCGGCGTCCTCACTTGGATGCTAGCGCTCACCGGAAGCATCAGCATAGCGAAACGCGATATGTTGACATGGCAACCGGAGCAAATCCAAACGTTGACTCTTCTCATTGCCTATTCGCAGGCGCTTAACGTGGCGCTCTTCGTCGCGAGCCTCATCGTGAGCGCGCGTATAACTTACCGGACGATGAGTAATGTCCATCGGCTAAAGGGCAGCAATGGACAGGCAGAGGCAGCTTGGTCTGTGGCTTGGTACGTGGTTCCCGTCGCGAACCTGTTCATGCCACCTCGCGCCGTGCAGAAAATTTGGCGCGGGACATTTGGCGATGGCGATGAAGCTGAGCGGCGCTCAGCGCTCTGGTGGTGGTGGGGCTGCGCATTAATCAGCATCGCCCTTCATCAGCTTCAGCTGCGAGCTTCTCCCGCAATTGGACTAATCCCCCCGGAAATCGGCGACATCGCCAATCCCGCTAGCTATGCGTTCGCTGTCGCGGGCACGCTCATCTTCCTAAGGGTCTTCCGTCGGATCGCCCGGGGACAAAGTCTGCTCATCAAGCGGGCCGCCGCGGACGTTTTCTGACGGCCTTTTTCTTGCGTCGGGCGAGCGGTCATGACCGCTCTCGCCTACCCCCAGGAACTCAAACCGCTGACTTCGCTTCGATTTATCGCGGCGTTCTGGGTGCTTTTGTACCATTTCAAGGACCATCTGGGCCTTGGGATGGGTCAGTTTGGGCTGGTTGCGGACGGGTATTTGGGGGTCGATCTCTTCTTTACCCTGTCGGGCTTCATCCTGGCGCACGTCTATCTGAGCCAGTTCGAGGGCGGCCGGTTTGGTTACGGCGGCTTCTTGAAGAACCGGATCGCGCGGGTTTACCCAATGCACCTCGCGGCGCTGGGCGCGATGATCGTGCTGTTTGTGGGCGCTGGTGTCATGGGCGCGGGCGTCGGATCGCCGGAGGCGTTCAAGTGGAGCGATCTGCCGGCGCATCTCTTTATGGTTCACGCTTGGGGCACGACCCAGGCAGTGGGTTGGAATTTCCCGAGCTGGTCGATCAGCGCGGAATGGGCGGCGTATCTGCTCTTCCCGCTGGTGGCGGCGTTGGTGCTGAAGGCGCAGCGTTGGTCTGGGCTGGTGGCGGTGGGGGCGTTGGCGCTTTGCGTCGTGAGCTTCTGGGGCCTGAGCAATCTGCATTCGGTGCTGCCTTGGGTCGGCAATGATTTCTCGCAGATGACGGCGCAGATCGGGGCGCTGCGGATCTTGCCGTCGTTCTTGCTGGGCGTTGCGCTTTACAGCTTTGGGCGAACACATGCGGCGCCGAAGGCTTGGGCTTGGCCGATCGTGATGGCGAGCGCGGGTTGGGTGTTGGCGGTGACGACGCTTGGGATGTGGGAAGGCTTGGTGTGGTTCGGGTTGGCGGGCTTGCTGTATGGCTTGGCTGAGACGTCGCGCCATGGCGTCGATGCGCCGATGAGCGGGCGCGTGTTCGTGTTCTTGGGCGCGGCGAGCTACGCGCTCTATATGATCCACCTGCCGATCGACATCGTGTGGTTTCACGCGCTGGAGCGGTTTGGCGTGACGGAGACGTCTGATCTCGCGCTGCGTGTTGGCGCGATGGTGGGCGTGTTTGTGGTGTCGATCGTGGCTTCGGTGTTTGCGTATCTTTGGATCGAAGAGCCGGCGCGGAAGGTCATCCGCAAGCTCGAACTGCCTAAGCGAGCCCCTGCGCCACAGCCTTCAGGCGCTCAATAACGCTGAGCTTGTCGTCGGGAAAATCGGCGTCGATCCACCAGTCTTCGACTTCGCGCATCACAACGCCGACCTTCGGCCCAGCCGGCACGCCAGCAGCCATCACTTCATCCCCGGTGAGCGGCATTTTGGGCGGCGTCCACATTTGCGCGTGGGCGACGAGCGCGCGCCATTGTTGCCCTTTGTCGCCGGCTTTGGCCCAGGCGAGCATGACGCGGTCGCGGAAGGCTTCGTTGCCGAGCTTGTAGATCGCGCGGCGCATTTCGCGCATTGAGAGGAACGAGGTGATCTTCACGTCGTCGCCGAGAGCGGCGACCAGGCGATCGCGTTCTTCGTTTGAAAGCTTGAGGCGGTTGGCAAGCGTCTTCGCGCTCTGCTGATCGGTGAGCGCTGCGGCGACGCGCGTCATCGGGTCGGGATTGAGCATGAGATCGGCTTCGAGCGTGCACAGCGCATCGAGCCGAGCTTCGTTGCTGAGCTCCGGCAGCGCGCGGGCGCGGGCTGCGATGGCGCTCATGCCCTCCCATGACGCGCGCGGATCGGGCGCGCTGAGCAGCTTTTTGGTTTCTTTCCAGACGCGCTCGACCGATAGCGTGTCGAGGCCGGCGACGAGATCGGCGCAGGCGTGGAGTCCGATCGGGTCGACGGGGCCGCGCGCGTACCAAGCGTTGAAGCGGAAAAAGCGCAGGATGCGGAGATAATCTTCTTTGATCCGCATGTGGGCGTCGCCGATGAAGATCACGCGGCCGGTGCGGGTGTCTTCGATGCCGCCGCCGGTGGGATCGTGGATGGCGCCGGTCGCGTCGGCATAGAGTGCGTTCATGCGGAAGTCGCGGCGCTGGGCGTCCTCCTCCCAGGCTTCGGTGAAGGCGACGGTGGCGCGGCGGCCATCCGTGCTGACGTCGCGGCGGAGCGTGGTGACTTCGAACGGCTTGGAATTGACGACGACGGTAACGGTGCCGTGCTCGATGCCGGTCGGATGCGCGGCGAAGCCGGCTTTGGTGGCGATGTTGGTGACTCGATCGGGCGTGAGCTGAGTGGCGATGTCGATGTCGTCGACCTCGCGCCCCATCAAAGTGTTGCGCACGCAGCCGCCAACGAAGCGCGAGCCGTCGGCGCGCGCAGTTTCGAGTGCTGCGATCAGCTTTTGAGTTTCGGCGGCTTTGAGCCACGTGGCGTGGGTGATTGAAGTGTTCACCAACGCTTTCTCAACTCGAAGAACATTCCAATTGGGAGCACGATAGACACTAGTCCGATTGTGAACAGCAGCAGGTCTATATCGACATAGCCGTACGACAGCCACATGCCGCCAGCCCCGAATGCAGCAACGAATACTATCATGCCAACGCAAAAGAACGCGGCTTCACGGACCATGCGCGCGTGACGGATCGAGCGGTCTTGCTCGCCCTCGATACTGGGTCGCTCCTCAAACATCGCGTCGATCATGCCCGGAGTTGGCGCTTCGCCTCAAGCTTTCTTCTTCGCTGGCTTCTTGGCTGTGTTCAGCGCGACTGCGGCTTTGATCAGCGCCTTGAAGGCGGTTTCGTTGAGCTTGGCGCCTTCGATGATGTCGATAGCGCGGCGGGTGGCGCCGGTATCGGCGGCGTTGAAGAGCTTGGCCGGGTCTTTCAGTTTGGCGCCTTGGGCGAAGGTGAGTTTCACTTTGTCTTTGTAGGTTTCGCCGGTGCAGATGATGCCGTCGTGGGACCAGGTTGGGACGCCGGCGGGGTTGCCGGCCTTTTTCCACTTGGCTTCTTCGGTGACCTCCGGGTCTGCTTCTTCGATCAGCCCGCGGACGCGCGCGAGCGTGGCGCGGCGCCAGTCGGCGGCGGCTTTCGGTGCGGCCTTTTTTGTTGGTGCGGATTTCTTCACGGCTTTCTTCATCGCTCTCACATTTTTTCGCCAGGCAGTTTGCTGGCTTGTTTGACCCATGACGTGAATTGCTTCTCGTCGAGTTCGCCTTCGCGGATATCGTAATAGCGCACCTGCGGGTACTTCGACTTGCCTTCTGGTGGCGGCTTGAGCGCGGCGCCGCGGAAGAAAGTGACCTTCACGTATTTCGCAAAGACGTGAAAACTGACGAACCAGACGTTGTCCGAGACGCCGTAGAACGGCGAATTCCATTTTACGGCTTTGCGCACGCGCGGGATGGCCTTGGTGATGAGCGTGTCGAGACGCTTGACGACATCTCGTCTCCAATCCGGCACGGCGGCGATGTAGGCCTGCACCGGCGCGTCGCCATAGCCCTTGGCGATCTGCGGGTTGCCGCCGGAGAGGAGCTTGGGCCGCGCCGTCTTCTTCGGCGCAGCCTTCGCCTTCTTCGCGGTTTTCTTTGCTGCTTTCTTCGCCACCGTTCGCTCCTAACTCGCTTGTCCCCGTCGCGCCTTCGCGACGTATGGCAGAAAGAACATGTAGAGGCCGGTGATCAGGAGCAAGAACAGCGGCAGCAGCGGCACGTAGTAAATCCACTGCGCCGGTGTTTGACCTAGGCCCAACATCGCGAAGATGGCGATGACGACGAGTGTAAAGGTGATCGACGTCCAGCGGTGAAACACGCGGATGAACTTGCTCATGTGAAACCCCTTCGCTGGCGCCTGCATAAGTTGTGCGTACATCTCACTTTCCTTCCACCATCTTCCAGGCGTTGCCAGAAGGATCGCGGAAGTTGGCGTCGACGCCGCCGTAGCGTGCGATCGGTTCTTGCGTGAACTCCACGCCTTTCGCGCGCATGGATTCGTAGCTGGCGCGGCAATCGTCGACGGTGAGCACCAGCGGCGGCATGGCGCCTTTGGCCACCATTTCGCGCATGGTTTGCGCGGTGGCGGCGTCGAGCACCGGTTCTTGCGGCAGGAACAGGCCGAGCTCGAACGATGGTTGGGCCGGGTGCTTCACGGTGAGCCAACGGTAGTTGCCGTTGGTGTGATCGGCGTGGACCTGGAAGCCCAGCTTGTTGGTGTAGAAGTCGAGCGCCTCGCTCTGATCGTGGACGTAGAGCCCGATGATGCCGATGCCTGCCATGTTCGCCTCCGTAAGGGATCTCAGTTGCTGTCTGGATCCTTCTTATCGGCGGCCTCCTGGCGGCGCTTCTCCGAAACTGCGGACTTCAAGTTGGGACGGTGGGCGGCGCTGACGAAGCAGTGCGGAACATGGGCGAGCGCGTGGGCGCTGGCCTGCTCGCGGGCGCGGAGTTCGGTGGGGCTCTCGCCGGTGATGTCACGGAACACGCGGCCAAAGGTGCCGAGGCTTTGCCAGCCGGTTTCCATCATGATGTCGATGATGGGCTGATCGGTGTCGCGGAGCAGCGCCTTGGCGCGTTCGATGCGGCGGGTGAGCAGGTAGCGGTGCGGCGGCACGCCGAAGGCGTCTTTGAACGAGCGCGCGAAGTGCGCTTCGGAGACGCCGCTGACGGAGGCCAGGCGCTCGACCGGCCAATCCTCGTGCGAGGCCGCGTCCATGCGATCTTTGGCGCGCAGGAGACGGCGGAGGAGTGCGGGGTCTTGGCCGCTCACGTTCCCCCGCCCCCTTGCGGGGCGGGGGTTGGGGGGTGGGGGGCGTGCAAACGATCAGGCGCCTGCGTGTTTGAACGCCCCCCTCCCCGATCGCTGCGCGATCGACCCTCCCCGCGAGGGGGAGGGTTTTCGAGCGCGCGCTCACACATACAGTCTCTCATAAAGCGCGCGGATCATGCCGGCGGTGGCGCCCCAGATGTTATGGCCGTCGTAGGGCATGGCGTAATAGTAGCGCGTGCGGCCTTGCCATTGGGCTTCGCGCTTTTCGTGGTTGGCGGGGTTCATCAAGAAATCGAGCGGCGCTTCGAACACGCTCGCCACTTCGCGCGGATCGAGTGCCAAGTCGAAGCCGGGCTCGACTAGGCCGACGATCGGCGTGACGCGATAGCCGGTGATGGTGTCGTAGCGATCCCAGGCGCCGATCGGCTCGATGAACGAGCGCGCGAGACCGATCTCTTCGAAGGTTTCGCGCAGCGCGGTGTCGACAGCGTTGGCGTCACTCGCCTGCACGCGGCCGCCGGGGAATGAGATTTGACCCGGATGCGCGGGCGTCTCCTTGGCGCGCTCGGTGAAGAGCATGGTCCAGCCGCTGGCGCGCTTGATGATCGGCGCGAGCACCGCGGCGGGACGCGTTTCGGGATGATTGTCCCAGTCGGGGTTCAGATCGTTGTCGCTGCGCGTGCGTGCGGTTTCGTGCGCGACAGCGTCGAGCGGATCGAGTTTGGCTCGCAATAATTGCTCAAGGCTCACGATCCTCCCTCCTCTTGAGAGGAGGGCGCGCGCGCAATATGGACCGCCGGCGCCCTCGCCGGCACGGCGCCGATGCCACCGACAAACGCCGACGCTTGTTCGATCAGGCGCATGCCGGCGAGGGCGCCGGCGGTCCATACTTTGCGATCTATGGCGGGTGAAGTCACGTGAATGACCTAAGCGCCGATTGGCGCACGCGCAATCGGCGCGCGCGGCGGCGCCCTCGCCTGGTGGGGCGCGGCGGCGATTTCGCTCGGGAAGAGCTGCGTTAGCCTGTGTCGAACGCCGGCGGCGCGTGCTCGGCCGCGTATCGGGTCCGATCGAGCAAGATCGGATCGAGCTGACGGGGCGGCGGCTTGTGCGCCACGATGCGCCTGGCCGCGGCGAAGGCGCGTTGCTTCAAGGCGATCAGCTTGTGTTTCAGGCGACGCGCGCGCGGCGCCGGGTTGGCGAACACGCGGCGCAACGCTTCGAAGCGGCGCGCGAGTCGTGCGGCGGCGGCGGAATCGCGTTCCTCGTTGCTGATGCTGGCGCGCATCGCGGCGAGGCGGTTGGCGAATGTGTTCGCGTCAACGACGACAGCGCGGATGAGGCGCGAGGGACCGAAGCCGCGGATGCGTGGCCCTGTGTCTTTGGGTTCGGGTGGAATGTGCAGTTGGAAACACACGCGCCATGTCTCGGGCCGCGCGGGATCGGCGGCGTGCGCGCTACGTCCCTGCCCGTTCGGCGCGGCGTGTGCGCGTTTCGTGACGGCGGGCAGTTTGGCGGCTTCAATGAGCAGCAGCTTCATCACCAAAACCTCCAGCGCCTTCAGCTGACGCCTGATGGCGCTGCGCGCGATGCGGTCGAGTGTACGCTGAATCTGCTGCGGCCCGCCGAATGCGCTGAGCGCATCGGCTAATACTGCGCGCGCACTTTTCCAGAGATCGGCGATGGGCGCGGGGGCAGTGAAATCGTGCATGGCGCGGCATTATCCGGCCAGTTTGGAGCTGTGGGATAGATTTTGTTGGAGGCGCGGGAAATCAGGACGTTAGCGGCGGAAGCTGGGGGATAGATGGCGGTGGGACGGGTGTCGGGGTGATGAGCGGGTCTTGGCGCTGCCGTAGGAGCTGGGCGAAGGCGGCGGACACGTGTCGACGCCTAAGCACAGACGAGACGACGTGCAACGCGCCGCTGCTCCATATCGCGTTGAGGTGCTCTACGCTACATGATGGTCATGCACTCAATGACCGCCTCTCTTAGGCTCGTTTATCCGCCCATCTCGAACCAACACGCCGACTGGCTCCTTGAGGATGCCGCCGCGCGGGAACGGCTCGACACGGCGAAGCTCTACATGATCGCCGCCCGGAGAGAGGTCGAGTTTCACAACCTCGCCTGGAACGAGGACGAGCAGGTGCTGAGCTTCGATCTCGGATTTCCTGGAGAATTGGTCGCCGGATCGGTGGACGTGGATGCGATTATGGAGGACTGGCCTCGCAGCGAGCGCGGCGCAGCGGATGTTGCCGCGGGCCCCAAGAGGATAGAGATCAGCGATGTTAATGGCGCGGGATATCCTGTTTGGTTCACGCCAGACAAGTTCCTGTGGAATGTTTGGCGCGGTCACAAATACGTTTCCTTCGCTGGCGACGTTCGCCAGTTCGCGAAGTACGACCTGCTTTACATCGGAATGTCACAAGACAGCGCATTCAAACGCCTCGTGGCACTGCCGCATGAGGCGCGATTGAAAATTCTGACGAACGAGCTGGTTCGCGGCGCACAAGGCCGACTCTCGGAAGAGATCATGTTCTTCTTCTTTGACATCGATCCGCTATTTGTCAGTACGTACGGCGACGACGACGAAATCGATGACGTCGCCGTCGATATGCTGATGAACCCCCTCAAACGCGTGCAGCCGCAAGTGCTCGTTGAGGATGCAGAAAAAGCATTCATCAAAATGCTGCAGACGCCCTACAATCGGCGCCGCTATCACAAGTACCCTGCAATCGCCAAAGGGCTGGCAGACACCATATTGCAGCGCTACGGCTACTCGATCGCTGAGGACCTTTCGTTTATGATCGGCGATCTTGAGATGGTGGGCGGCTACGCTGAGGGGTTGCCATGCTCTAACGACGCCGACTTCATCTTCGTAGACGGTCCTACCGCGTCTTTGGTCGACATCTCGGAGAGAATGCGCACCGAATTCGATGGCGCTGCGTCAGACGAACAAGGTCCCGCATAGGCGCTCTAGGCACTACCTAGGCTCCATGACGCGTTGCCGCTCAAGACCGCGAGAACGCCGTCTCGCGCTTCGCTCCACTCTACCAATTCATAAAACGGCGCGCGCAGGATGCGCGCCTCCAACCGCCCGCGCACCAACACATACGGGCGAGGTTCTTCGCCATTGCGCTCCACTCGGATGGGGTTGGTTGGTCCTGCTGTGATCACGTCGCCGACGTTGGTGGTGAAGATGATCTGTTGGTCTTTGCCTTCGCCTACGCGGTCGGCGCGGATGGCGGTGAAGGGCGCGTCGTGGACTTTCACCACGATCTTTTCGACGGGCGTGACGAGATAGGTTTGGCCGTCTTCGTCTTTGCGGAGGATCGAGGCGAAGAGGCGCACCAGCGGTTCGCGGGTGATGCGCGTGCCTTCGTGCTTCCATGTGCCGTCGGCCATGATCTCCATGCCGATGTCGCCGCAATGGATGGGGTTCCATTTGTCGACGGGTGGAGGTCCTTTGTCGCGGGTTCCGGCATGAGCCTTGAGGACGGCTAACATTTCCTCAAAAGACGATTTGGGGGGCGAAGGCGGTTCCGGCATCGGTAGGGATCGCCTAACACGGTCGGCGTCATAAATCCGCCCCCAACAATGTGAGCTTCCAAACCCATGGATGACAGACAAGCTGCAGCGGCCCTCGTCGGCGAAGCCGAACAGGCCGGCGAGACTTTGGCGCGGGTGCGCGCGGAGATCGGCAAGGCCGTGTTCGGCCAGGAGCGGGTGATCGAGTTGACGCTGGCGGCGGTGCTGGCGGGCGGCCATGTGCTGCTGGTGGGCGCGCCGGGTTTGGCGAAGACGCGGTTGGTCGAAGCAATGGCGCGTGTGCTGGGGCTGGACTGGGCGCGCGTCCAGTTCACGCCGGACCTGATGCCGGCGGATATTCTGGGCTCTGAAGTTCTGGATCAGGACGACGCGGGGCGGCGCCACTTCCGGTTCGTGAAGGGGCCGATCTTCACGCAGTTGCTGATGGCAGACGAAATCAACCGCGCGTCGCCGCGGACGCAATCAGCATTGCTGCAGGCGATGCAGGAGCATCACGTGACGGTCGCGGGCGCGGCGTACGATGTGCCGCGGCCGTTCCATGTGTTGGCGACGCAAAACCCGATCGAACACGAAGGCGCGTATCCGTTGCCGGAAGCGCAATTGGATCGCTTCCTGCTGCAAGTCGATGTGCCCTACCCGGATGCGGAGATTGAGCGTCGGATTTTGATCGAGACGACTGGCTTGGAAGATCAGCGACCGCAGACGGTGTTGAACGGGCAGGCTTTGATCCGCTTGCAGCAATTGGTGCGCTCGATGCCGGTGGGCGAGAAGGTGCTGGCGGCGATTTTGGAATTGGTGCGGTCGGCGCGTCCGGGGTCGAGCCACGATCCGCGCGTGAATCAGCATGTGGCGTGGGGACCGGGACCGCGCGCGGGGCAAGCGTTGATGCTGGCGGTGCGGGCGCGGGCGTTGTTGCGCGGGCGCTTGGCGCCGGCGGTGGATGATGTGGCGGCGCTGGCGCGGCCGGCTTTGGTGCACCGCATGCAGCTGAGCTTCGGCGCACGCGCGGAAGGTTTAGATATCGACTCGCTGGTTGATGAGTTGGCGCAGAGGGCGGCTTGATGACGTGCGCCACTCTGAGCCCTCCCCCCTTGCGGGGGAGGGTTGGGAGGGGGGGCGTTCAAACGCGCTGCTATCAACAAGCTTCTGCGCGTCTGATCGCCCCCCACCCCCAACCCCGCCCCGCAAGGGGGCGGGGAGTCGCTTATGTCTGACGCCGCGCGCCTCGACGCGCTTGCGCTCGCAGGCGATCTGCCGGGCGTGCTGCTCGATGCGAAGCGTCTGGCGGCGAGTGCGCCGGGCGTGCACGGGCGGCGACGCAGCGGGCAAGGCGAAGCGTTCTGGCAATATCGCGATCACCGCGCCGAGGACGGCGCGCGGCTGGTGGATTGGCGGCGCTCGGCGCGTGGTGATCGCTATTTCGTGCGCGAGCGCGAGCGCGAAGCGTCGCAGACGGCGTGGTTCTGGCTCGATCCGGAGCGCGGCTTCAACTGGACCAGCGATCCGGCGCGGACGACGAAGCTCCGCCGCGCGCAAACGATAGCGCTGGCGTTGGCGACATTGCTGCAGCGTGGCGGTGAGCGGATCGGGGCCATGGGTGTTGCGCCGCGCACCGGGCCGCGTGCGGTGGATCGGCTGGCGCATGACTTTCTCGTGCCGGTGAAGGAAGCGGAGCCGCCGCCGCGCAGCTGCATCATTTTTTTGTCGGACTTCTACGCGCCGGTTGAGATGTGGCGCGATCGGTTGTCGGCGTGCGCCGATGTCGGCGCGGCGGGCGCGCTGGTGATGGTGGCCGATCCGGCGGAGGAAGACTTTCCGTTTCGTGGGCGGACGCTGTTTCTGGAGCCGGGCGGGCGGCGCCAGACGTTGCTGGGCCGCGCGGAAGCGGCGCGTGAGGTGTACGCGGAGCGGCTGGAGACGCATCGGCGCGCGATCCGTGCGCTGGGCGCGGAGTTTGGCTTCCCTGCCCTGTTGCATCGCACCGACCATGGCGCATCGCCGGCGCTGGCGATGCTGATCGCGCTCGTCGCGGAGCGGTTCGCTTGAGCTTTGGGCCGTTCCTGTTTGCGGCGCCGGGTGCGTTGTTTGCGCTGCTGGCGTTGCCGCTGCTCTTCTTCATCATGCGCGCGACGCCGCCGGCGCCGGCGCGCGAGCAGTTTCCGCCGGTGCGTTTGCTTGAAGGCTTGCGCACCGAGGAGCAGAGCCGCGAACGCGCGCCGTTGTGGCTGGTCTTGTTCCGGATGCTGGCGGCGGCGCTGCTGATCCTGGCGTTCGCACGGCCAAGCTTGGCGCCGAGTGCCGCGGAAAGCGCGCAAGGCGGGCGCACGCTGATCGTGATCGACGATGGCTGGACCTCGGCGCCGTTCTGGAGCGACGTGCGCACGGCGGCGATCGCGGCGGTGACGCAAGCAGAGCGAGCGCGCGCGCCGGTTTTCATGCTGCTGACGGCGCCGAATACGCCGGCGCGCGATCCCGGTGAGGCGCTGACGGCGGCGGATGCGAAGGCGCGGATTGGACGATTGGAACCGCAACCGTGGCGGCCGGATCGCGCGAACGCGGCGCAACGCTTGGCGCAGACGCGCGGCAATTTCGATCGCATCGTTTGGATCAGCGATGGTTTGAACGACGCTGGCGCTGAGGCTCTGGCCGCTGAGTTGCAACGGCGCGGGCGGGTTGTCGCGCGGCTGCCGGCGTTGACGGCGCGGGCGCTGGTGTCGGGTTCGGTGACGCCGCAGGGCGTGGTGGCGGAGGTGCGCCGGGCGACCAATGGCTCTGCTGTCGGCGCGATTGCGGCTGAGACGGCGGAAGGTCGCTCGCTTGGCGCTGCGGAGTTTAGCTTTAGTGGCGACGCGCTGACGACGTCGGCGCGGATTGAGCTGCCGCCGGAGATCGCGGCGCGGGCGGCGCGGGTGCGAATTGTTGGCGAGCAAGGCGCGGGCGCGGTGCGGTTGTTACCGGCGGGCGCGGGACGGCCGTTCGTTGGCTTGGTCGATCCGGGTGGCGCGGGGCAGCCGCTGCTGTCGGAATTGTTCTACGCCGATCGCGCGCTGCAGCCGTATGCGAGCTTGCAGCGCGGTTCGATCACGCAACTGATTGACGCGCGGGCGCAGGCGCTGATCTTGCCCGATGCGAGCCGGATTGCGCCAACGGATCGCGCGGCGCTGGAGCGCTGGCTCGATGCTGGCGGCTTGCTGGTGCGGTTCGCGGGACCGCGGCTGGCGAATGATGCGGACGAGTTTGTGCCGGTGCGGTTGCGGCCAGGTTCGCGGACGTTGGGAAGCGCGCTCGCCTGGGAGACGCCGTTGGCAGTCGCGACGTTTCCAGCTGACTCACCATACGCAGGCATTGCGCCGCCGGCGGATGTGAATGTACGGCGGCAAGTGTTGGCGGAGCCGGCCTCGCTGCAGGAAGCGCGGGTGTGGGCGACGTTGACGGACAACTCGCCGCTGGTGACGGCGCAGGCGCACGGGCGCGGGCTGATTGTACTGTTTCATATTAGCGCTGGGCCGGAATGGTCCGATGTGCCGCTCTCGGGTTTGTTCGTGGAGATGTTGCGGCGGACGTTGGCGTTCGCGGCGCGTGCGGACGGCGCGGGTGAGCGCGAGATCACCGGCGGGCCGTACGTGGCGACGCGCGTGCTCGATGGCTACGGGTCGCTTTCGCCGGCGCCGCAAGATTCGGCGCCGATTGCGCCGGAGGCGTTTGCGACGGCGTTTGCTTCGCCGGCGACGCCGCCGGGTCTGTACGAGCGCGCCGGTGTGAGTGCGGCGATCGATGCGGCGCGAGCCGCGGAGACGCTAGAGCCGTTGGTGCTGCCGAGTGGGATCGAGCGCGAGGGTTTGAACGCGGCGATTCAGCGGCCGTTGGCGGGATGGCTGTTTGGGTTGGCGGCGTTGTTGCTGGCGGCGGATTTACTGATTGCGCTGTTCTTGCTGGGGCGCCTGCCGCGGTTTGCGCGGGCGATGGCGGCGGGGTTGGCGTTACTCGTCGTGTTTGGCGGCGATGCGCACGCGCAGAACATGGATGATCCGACGCAGACGTTGCGCTTGGCCTATGTGCAGACGGGCGATGCGCGGTTGGACCGTGCGTCGGAAGCTGGGCTGCAGGCGCTTTCGGATATTTTGACGACACGGACATCCGTTGAGCCGGGGCGCCCTGTCGGCATCGATCTCGCACGAGACAATCTGGCGGCGTATCCGTTCTTGTACTGGCCGGCGCCCTCTTCGCCGCGACGCATGTCCGATGCGGCGTTGGCGAATGTGGATCGCTACCTCGCGGTTGGCGGCTTGCTCTTAGTCGACACGCGCGACGCTGGCGCGAGCGGCGGGCGGCCTGCGGCGCAGATGTTGTCTGGCGTGGATGTGCCGCCGCTGGAGTTGGTTGGAACCGAGCACGTGCTGACTCGCGCGTTTTATTTGATGCGCTCGTTTCCCGGTCGCTCGCAATCAACACAGCTCTGGGCGGAAAGCGCCGCGGCGGCGTCTTCGCGCGATGGCGTTGCGTCGCTCTTCGTCGGCAATGGTGATTGGGCGGCGGCTTGGTCTGGTCAGGCGAGCATCAGCGACCGGCAGCGTGAGCTATCGCTGCGGTTCGGCGTCAATCTGGTGATGGTGGCGCTGACAGGGAACTACAAAGCCGACCAAGTGCACGTGCCCGCGCTGCTCGAACGCATGGGCGAAGAGCGGCGATGATTGATGGCGCGCGCATCGGGTTCGATCCGGCGCTGCCGTGGAGCGTGATGATCGCGCTTGGCGTGATCGCGGCGCTCGCGTTCGGTGTTTACGTGTGGCGGCGCGGCGGGGCGCCTTGGCTACGCATTGGCGGCTTTGTGCTGCTGTTCATCGGCTTGATGCAGCCGCAATGGGTGCGTGAAACGCGCGAACCGGCGGACGATGTGGCGCTAGTGGTTGTCGATCAGAGCGAGAGCCTGGCGCTGGCGGGGCGGCGCGAGGCCGCGCGCGCGGCGGGCGACGCGATGGCGGAGCGGCTGTCGCGCGAACAAGGCTTGGACGTGCGCGTGCGCGAAGCGCGTGGCGGCGCGGATGGCACGCTGATCACGTCAGTGATCGAGGATGCGCTGAGCGATGTCGCGCGCGATCGGATCGGCGGCGTCGTGGTGGTGACGGATGGGCAAGCGGCCGATCCGCCGCCTGAACCGAACCGTTTGCGCGAGCTTGGGCCGGCGCACATCTTGATCGTAGGCGATCCCAATCGCGGCGACCGGAGGCTGGAGCTGATCTCGGCGCCGACCTTTGGCATCGTCAACGAGCCGATGCGGATCACCGGGCGCGTGATCGATGCGACTGGCAACGCGCCGGTGCAAGTGACAGTGAGCATTGATGGTCAGCGCGTGGCTCAGACTGAGGTGCGCGCGAACCGTGAGTTTGGCGTCAACGTGCAATTGCCGCATCGCGGGCGGAATATGGTGATCGTCGAAGCCGCGGCGGGCGCGCAGGAAATCACGCTCAGCAACAATCGCGCGGCGTTCGCGGCGAATGGCGTGCGGGATCGGTTGCGCGTTCTGCTGATCACGGGCGAGCCGCACGCGGGCGCGCGGGTGTGGCGCAATTTGCTGAAGTCCGATCCAGCCGTGGATGTGGTGCACTTCTCGATCCTGCGGCCGCCGGACAAGCAAGACTTCACGCCGCTCACTGAGTTGGCGCTGATCCCCTTCCCGACGGAGGAATTGTTTGAGCGGCGCTTGGATGAGTTCGATCTCATCATCTTCGACCGCGCGCCGCAGCGCGGAATTCTGCAAGCGTATTATTTTTCCTCGATCGCGCGGCGGATCGAGCAAGGCGGCGCACTGTTGATCACGGCGGGCGAAGCGGAAGCCGGATTAGACGGGCTTTATCGCACGTCGTTGGCGGGCATCTTGCCGTCGCAGCCGACGGGGCAAGTGATCTCAAGACCGTACCGGCCGGCGCCGACGGCGTTGGGTTTGCGCCATCCTGTTGTGCGCGGATTGCCGGCGCCGGAGCGTTGGGGACGTTGGACGCGGCAGATCGATGCGACCGCGAACGGTGGACAGACTGTGCTCGCGGGCGCGGATGGGCGGCCGCTGCTTGTGCTGGATCGCGCGGGTGAGGGGCGCGTTGCGCAATTGTGGTCGGATCAGCCTTGGCTGTGGGCGCGTGGGTATGATGGCGGCGGGCCGCACGGTGAGTTGCTGCGGCGGCTGGCGCACTGGCTGATGCAGGAGCCCGAGCTGGAGGATGAGCGGCTGACGATCGATGCGGGGCCGCGCGGGTTGGAGATCGAGCGCAGCACGTTGGGCGCGGCGCCGGGTGCGGTGGAGATCATCGCGCCGTCCGGTGCGCGCAGCAGCGCAGCGTTGGGCGAAGCTGCCCCGGGCTTGTATCGCGGCGAGGCGCCGGCTGCGGAACAAGGTTTGTACGAAGCGCGCAGCGGAAACTTGCGCGCGTACGCGGCAGTCGGCCCGCTCAATCCGCGCGAAGCAGCGGCGCTGGCGGCAAACCCGGAGATTTTGCGGCCGTTCGCGAACGCCACCGGCGGCAGCGTGTTCATGACAGGTGAGGATGGGCGGCGCTTACCCGAGGTGCGCCGCATCGATCGCGGCGCGAATGCGCGTGGCAATGACTGGATCGGGATTGAGCGCAACGGCGCGTATGTCGTGCGTGCGGCGCAAGCGACGCCGCTGGGGCCGGGTTGGGCTTGGGCGCTGCTTGGGATTACGCTGCTGATGCTGGGGTGGCGGCGGGAGTCGATTTGATGCGAGTCTCGATTCAAATCTTGCTCATCTGCGCGGGTCTAGTTCTCGGAACAGCTCCGTGCTTCGCACAGAACACAACAGCGGACTATATGCGGCGTACGTTCGGCCACGCGCCGCCGCCGCCATCTTGTTCGACTCAAGAATTCTATGTCGAGTTCGAACCCGGGCAAGATGCACCTCGTGGCACGACGCCATCATCGTTTGACGCCAACATCGACGCGGCAAGGAACTGCAACGTTCTTACCGTCTTCGTCGCTGGACATAATTCATCGCAAATTGCCGTAGTCCGCGATCTTCTGATTCAGGAAGGCTTGATGCCCAAGTCTGTTCAGACGCACGAATTCGCCGTTCCTATTGCACCGCCGCCCTACGTGACGGACCGCGTGCGGGTGACTTTCGTTTTCCGCTGACGTCAGTGCGGCGCAGTCAATGCGCCTTGTGCTTTGTCCAAACCGCCGGGACGCAGCTCGAGCCAGAGAACACGCGCGCCATCCACTGGTCCCGGCAGCGCGACGCGATCTTTCGGCACGATGGTGAAGCCGGCGGGACGAAAGAAGCGTTCGGCGCCGATGAGGATGATGCCGAGGCCGCCAGCCGCGCGACAGGCCGTGATGCATTCGCGCACGAGCGCGAGGCCTAGCCCTGCTTGCTGTGCGGTGGGATCGACTGCAAGAGGTCCGAGGAAGAAGAGCGGCGCGCCGGCTTCGACGCGGTAGATGCGGCAGACGCCGATCACTTCGCCGGCGTCGTTGAGCGCCACGCGAGAAAGCGCGGGCTCCCACACCGCGCCGCGTTCGCGCACGCGTTCGCTGGTCTTGGCGTGACGGCCGGGACCGAAGGCGCGATCGAGCACGCGCTCGATGGCGACGGCGTGTTCCGGTTTTTCGGTGGCGAAGGTGTGAGCCATGGAGGCGCCGCGCTTAAGCGCGGTCGCCCCTTGCGTCAATCGCGCCGGTGTCATGTTGCCTGCGCTTGGCGTTGAGCGCATACCCGCGCGGCTTGCCAGCTCTGCGCGTCCCCTCCCTCGGCATCTTTCGTCATCGCCAGTTCGCCCAATTCTGGGTGGCGCGGTGGTGCGCGACGCTGGCGATCCAGATTCAAGCCACCGCGATGGGATGGCAGGTCTATGACGCGGCGCGCGAACATGGGCAAAGCGTTGCGGAAGCGGCGTTCGTGCTGGGCTTGGTCGGTCTTGCGCAGTTTCTGCCGCTGCTGGTGCTGTCGTTGTTCGGCGGGCAAGCGGCGGATCGGTACAACCGGCGGCTCATTCTCACTGCCTGCATTCTCGCAAAGGCCGTGATCCTGCTTGGCCTAACCAGCGTCGCGAACATGGGACCGGACATTGTGATCCCCGCCGTGTTCGCAGCGGCGGTCACGGCTGGCATCATCAACGCGTTCTTGCCGCCAGCTGCCAGCGCGCTGCTGCCGATGTTGTTGCCGCGCGATGAGTTGCCTCAAGGCATTGCTTGGAGCTCGCTCGCATTTCAGTCCGCTTTGATCGTAGGGCCGGCGATTGGCGGGCTGCTGTATGGGCTCGGCGCGCCTGTGCCCTATGCCACCGCGTTCGTATTGCTGGTCATTGGCGCGGCTCTCCTCTTCTTGCTGCGGCCACCGGCGCAAGAGCCGGTGAAAGACGCGCGCACGATTGGGATGATCATGGAGGGGCTCCGCTATGTGTGGGGCAACAAGATCGTGCTCGGCGCGATTTCCCTCGATCTCGTTGTGGTGCTGCTCGCAGGCGCGGTGGCGCTGCTGCCGGTGTTCGCGCGCGACATCCTCCACGCGGGGCCGAGCGAGCTTGGGATTCTACGCTCCGCGATGGGCGTGGGCGCCGCATCAGTTGCGTTGTTTCTTGCGATGAAACCGCTGCGGCAGCGCGTCGGCGCCTGGATGTTTGGATCAACCGTCGTGTTCGGACTGGCGACGATTGTGTTTGGGCTGTCACAGAATTTGTGGCTGACGGCTGGCGCGCTCGCGATCGCCGGCGGCGTGGACATGATCTCCGTTTACGTACGATCGAGCTTAATCCAGCTTGCGACGCCCGATGCGATGCGCGGGCGGGTTTCTGCGGTGAGCTTCGTCTTTATCTCCGCGTCGAATGAGTTCGGCGATTTCGAAGCGGGCTTGATGGCGCGGATATTTGGGCCGGTGCTGGCGGTGACGATCGGCGGCGTGGGCGCGGTCGCAGCCTCACTCGGCTGGATCAAATTGTTTCCAGACTTGGCGAAGGCGGACGGGTTTGAGCCTTCCACGCTTCCACCGCAGGCGCAAAACGCGGTAAACCTCGCACGAGAAGTGGAGAAAAGCTGATGGGCGTGCTCGACGGCAAGGTCGTGATTGTAACGGGCGGCGGCAACGGCATCGGCCGCGAGTGCGCGCTGTTGGCGGGCCGCGAAGGCGCGAGCGTGCTGGTGAACGATCTTGGCGGTGGGCTGAAGGGCGAAGATGCAGGCTCAAGCGGGCCGGCCGAGGATGTCGCCAAGCTCATTCGTGACGCGGGTGGCAAGGCGATCTCGAACAGCGATAGCGTGAGCGAGTACGACGCGGTCGCGGCGATGTGCGAGCAGGCGAAGAAGGCATTCGGCGGGCTGCACGCGATCATCAATCCAGCCGGCATATTGCGCGACGGCATGTTTCACAAAATGGATCCGGCTGACTGGAAGGCAGTGATCGATGTGCACCTGCATGGCGCGTTTAACGTGACGCGCGCGTCGATCGAGCATTTCCGTGAGCAGCAGAGCGGTTCGTACGTGCTGTTCACGTCCACATCCGGACTGATCGGCAATATCGGGCAAGCGAACTACGCGGCTGCGAAGTTGGGCGTGATGGGACTGTCGCGCATTGTGGCGATGGAAGGACTGCAGAAGAATGTGCGATCCAACATTATTGCGCCGTTCGCGTGGACGCGGATGATTGCCTCGATCCCGGTGAAGGATGAGGCGAGCGCTGCGCGTGTCGAGCGGATGAAGAACGGCATGCGGGCCGATCAGGTGGCGCAATTGGCTGTCGCGCTGTGCGCGGATGGCGCGAAGGACACAACGGGACAGATCTTCGCGGTGCGCGGCAACGAAGTGTTCCTGTTCAACCAGCCGCGGCCAGTGCGGGCGATGGCGCGGCTTGAGGGCTGGACGCCAGAGAGCCTGATCGAGCAAGCGCTGCCGGCGATGAAGGCGAGCTACACTGACGTCGGCGCGTCGGCTTCGGTGTTTCCATACGATCCGGTTTGAGGATGATGACGATGCGCGCACTTGCCGCTTGCCTGCTCGCTTTGATGCTCACCGCTTGCGCGCAAACGTCTGATTCCGCGCCGAATGCGCCGGCGAGCTATCTCGCTGGCACGAGTTGGCGGCGCGTCGATGACACCAATGCCAACCCGCACGGCGCGACGATGGCGTTCAGCACGGACCGTGCGTCGGGATACACTGGCTGCAACAATTGGTTTGCGTCCGTGACTCATGACGGCGAAGCGCTGCGCTTCGGCAACGTTGGCACGACCCGTCGCGCATGTGACGGAGCGGGCGTCCAGATCGATACCGAGCGTAGCTTTCTCGCGGTGATCCAAGCGACGCGATATGCGCACTACGATCAAGACGCGCTGGTGCTGTTGGACGAGAACCAACAGGTGATCGCTGAGTTTAACGTCGAATAGTCGTTCTGAGGAGCTTGCGATGCGTGTTGCGATTTTAGTTGCGGCCTTGGCGATGCTTGGCGCATGCGCCACCGCGCCGGACACGGCAGTCGAGCTCACCGGCAGCGAATGGGCGTTAATCACGGATGCACAGCCCTCGCCCACGATCGATTTCACCGATCAAGGCGCTTCGGGCTTTGCGGGCTGCAATCGCTGGTTCTCATCGATTGAGCGCACTGGTGATCAGCTGAGCTTCGGCGATATCGGCCTCACCCGCATGATGTGTCCCGCGCCGCAGATGACGACAGAGCGCACCTACACCGACGCCCTCAATCGCACGGATCACGTGCGGATTGAGGGCAATGAGCTGGTCCTCTCCGGAAGCGGCGCCGATCTGCTGCGCTTCCGGCGGACGAACTAAGGCGTCGCGGGCGCGGCTGGCGCCGCGGCGCGCGGGATTGGCGCCGGGCAAACGTCGCCGCCATTCGGTCCCGCGCAGTTCACGACAGCGACTTCCGTGGCGGCCGGCGCGTAAACGACGAGCCAATGCTCGCGCGGATCGAATTGCGCGCGGCTGATCAGAACGCCGCACTGCACAGACAGCACGAGCGAACCAACGTGCGCCGCGTAGACGCTATCCGGCGCGACATCGGCGGGGACGATTCCGCGTGACTCGGTGCCGCGCGGCGACGTGCATGGCGGCTGCGCTTCCGGATGCGCTTGCTGATAGGCGACGAGCGCCGAATATCCGGCCACCAGCTGGTTTTCACCCGACATCGCCTGCACCTGCTCCATCAGACTTTGTGGCGCGGCAGGCGCTTCTTCTGTCGGCGCTGTCGATTGGCCGCATGCTGCAAGCGCGAGCGCGGCGCACGCGATGATCAGTTTGGACTTCATTTGGGCCTCCCTTGCCGTCTATCCACTCGGCTTGGGCGCCCGCGTCAAGCTTTTGCCGATGGCATGGGTCTCAAGCTTGTGCCTTGCCGTCAGACTCTGAGGCGCCACATTGGACCACGAAGAGGTCTGGCATGATCGAAAAACGTCCGTTCGATAGCTTGGGAAAATTCGACGCCGACTGGTTGGCGGCGCGCTATCACTTCTCGTTTTCCGGCTACCGCGATCCCGCACGAATGCAGTGGGGCGAGGCGCTGCGCGTTTGGAATGACGACACCATCCAGCCGAAGACCGGCTTTCCACCGCATCCGCACTCGGACATGGAGATCATTACCTACGTGCGCACCGGCGCGATCACGCACCAAGACAGCATGGGCAATCGAGGCCGCACCGAAGCCGGCGACGTGCAGGTGATGAGCGCGGGCGCGGGCGTTACGCACGCGGAGTACAATCTCGAAGACGGCGAGACGACGCTCTACCAGATTTGGATTTTGCCCAAGGAGCGCGGCGGCGAACCGTTTTGGGGTGCAGCGAAATTTCCCAAGGCGGATCGGGCAGGCGCACTGGTGACGCTGGCGTCCGGCTTCGAGAGCGATCAAGCCGCCGGCGCATTGCCGATCCGGCAGGATGCGCGCGTGCTGGCGGCGACGCTCGAGCCGGGCCAGACCGTTTCGTATCCGATCAAAAAGGGACGGCACGCCTATCTTGCCGTGGCCAAGGGCGCCGCGTTGGTGAATGGCGTCGAACTCGGCGCTCGCGATGGCGCAGCGATCCACGATGAGGCGGAGATCCGCGTGACTGCCGGCGGCGAAACCGAGATCGTTCTCGTGGACGCCCCATGAGTTGAAGGCGGCGTCACGTTTCTGACGCCCAGTAAACCGGTAGCAACGACTGCGTCGTCTTCTTGCTGTAGCGAGCGTTATTCTGATCGCGCGGTCGAAATTTACTATCTGTTTGCTGTTCGGCGCGTTGATGGTGGCTCTGTGCTCGGGGGCGGGAGTTCGATGGCGTCGATTGGCGACATCCATGTGCTGGTGGTCGACGACAACAAGCAGATGCGCTTTCTGCTGCGCTGCTTGTTGCGCGCCGGCGGCATAACCGACGTCAGCGAAGCGGAAAACGCATACGACGCTTTTGGAATTATGAGCTGCCGGCCGGTCGATCTCGTCATCGTCGACTGGATGATGCAGCCGATCGATGGGCTCGCCTTCACCCGCATGGTCCGCTGGGACGCCAAGAGCCCGAACCCTTACGTGCCGCTGCTGATGCTGACCGCGCACACGAAGACGTCACGGGTGGCGGCGGCGCGCGATGCGGGCGTCAGCGGGTTCGTGAAGAAGCCGATCAGCGCGAGGGTGCTGTTCGACCGGATGACGAGCGCGCTGACCGACACGCGCCTCTTCATCAAGACGGATTCATTCATGGGCCCGGATCGCCGCCGCGGCGTGGCGGCGGATTATGCAGGCCCCTTCCGGCGCGACAGCGACCAGCAGAGCGCGGCGCTCGACACCATCGATCTTGACGACGTGCGCTGGCGCGCGTGACTGTTGTCAGTGCTTGCCCGACGTAAGCTTGGCGCGCAAAGTTCCGCCGCCTTATTCGGCGGGGATCGCGCACATGCTCAAGGCTCTGGCTAGCCTGCTACTCGTATTGCCGTTGGCGTCATGTTTGGTCGGCGCCGCTGTGGGTGCGACAGGCGCTGTTGTCGGCGCGGCTGTTGGCGTAACCGGCGCAGTTGTCGGAACGACAGTGAGAGCTGGCGGCGCAGTCGTCGATGCGGTGACGCCGGGCGATGATGACGAAGAAGACGACGATTGATCGCATAGTCCATGCTTTAACGGGAACGTGAATTGCCAGCATTCGGGCGAGTGTCATGCTCGCTTGGCTGCAGGCGTCAAACGTTCGCGACGCGCGATTCTTGCAGCTTTAGCCGATGACTGCGTCACACGCGTAAGCGTGCGGCGGTCGGCAGCGCTAGGGTGGGCGTCGGCCCCGAATCCCCGTTCTCGCCATTGTCTGCCCTAGCGCACCGCCGGCCCCGGTCAGCGCAATCCGAGCAATTTGTGTGTTTGCAGACACAACCGCCAAGGCGGGTGTGCGAGACAATATTCGATCGCTGCGCGTGTGTTTTCTTCGCGCGATGGGCTGTCCATGGGCTGCAGGAAGAAGGTCTCGAAGGCGAGATCGGCGAAGCGCTCGGGCAACGCGTCGGCTTGCGGATAGACCAGCTTCAACTCGTGGCCGGAGCGTTGCGCGAGCGCCGCGTCGGCCTTCGGACTGACGCAGATCCAGTCGATGCCAGACGGCGCGGCGATAGTGCCGTTGGTCTCCACGGCGATCTCGAAACCCTCGGCATGGAGCGCGTCGATCAGCGCGGAATCGAGCTGCAGCAGCGGCTCGCCCCCGGTGCAAACGACGTAGCGCGACGGCCCGCCTGGCCACTTCGCGGCAACGGCTTGGGCAAGCGCTTCCGCTGTTTCAAACTTGCCGCCGCCATCGCCGTCGACGCCGACGAAATCCGTGTCGCAGAATGTGCAGACTGCCGTTGCGCGATCTTGCTCGCGGCCGCTCCAGAGATTGCAGCCGGCGAAGCGCACGAAGACGGAGGGACGGCCCGTGCGCGCGCCCTCGCCTTGCAGCGTGTAGAACATCTCCTTGACTGCGTACGTCACGCTGCGGCGCTCCCGCGCCATTCGTTCCAGCCCTTCGCGCGCAAATCGCACGCCGGACAAGCGCCGCAACCGTAGCCCCAGGCGTGGCGATGTTCGCGGTCGCCGCGATAGCAGGTGTGGCTGTGCTCGATGATTGCATCGACCAAAGTATGTCCGCCCAGATCGTGCGCCAACGCCCAGGTTTGCGCCTTAGTGAGATACATCAGCGGCGTTTCGATCGTCATCGGCCGATCTAGGCCGAGTGAGAGTGTGCCCGCCATGGCGTCGATGGTTTCGCGCCGGCAATCGGGGTAGCCGGAATAGTCGGTCTCGCACATGCCGCCGACGAGCACGTCGATGCCGCGCCGGTAAGCGAGCGCGGCGGCGACGCTAAAGAACACCAAATTCCGGCCCGGTACGAACGTGCTCGGCAAGCCGCTCTCGGCCATTTCGATGGCGCGGTCGGCGGTCAGCGCGCTTTCGGCGATGGCGCCATAGCCGGAAATATCGACGACGTGGTCGTCCTCGAGCCCCGCGCTCGCACAAGCGGCGCGGATCTCCTCCCGTAGGATCGGGCGCTGTTCCAGCTCCACGGCGTGCCGTTGCCCGTAGAAAAACCCGATCGTTTCGACTCGTGAGAATCGGTCGAGTGCCCAGGCCAGGCAGGTGACTGAGTCTTGTCCGGCGGAGAACAGAACGAGCGCGGCTGACGACATGGGCCACTTATAGCCGCAAATGAAACATGACGCTTGCAGCTGATTTCTGCGAAATTTTCATGATTGACGTGGGGGAAGTATTGCCCGCCCCGTAAACCCGACGTGGCGGAAGTGTGGCGCGGCGGACGCAGCCTTCGGCTCGATGACGCGCACGTCAAGTTATGGTCGCCGACGCCGTTGACAGGCCAGGGCCTCGCACCTGCTATAGCGCACTTGGACAGGTAGGGCGCGGGGGGAATACCCGCTCGCCAGCCCACCATGCCGATGGTCTGCCCCGTCGCCCACAGAAGGCGGCCCGGGCACTGGGAGGACGGCGATGAAGAGCAAATCAAAATTGGGTTGGATTCTGCGCGCAGGCGCGTCGTTGGTAGCGATCGGGGCGGCGACGCCGGCCTTCGCGCAAGAGGCCGACGACGGCGTGTCCGACGAAATCGTCGTGACGGCCACGGGTCGTAGCGCTGCGATCCAAGACGTTCCGATCGCCGTGACGGCGCTGTCTGGCGATCAGATGGAAGCCTCGGGCGTTGAAGACTTGCGTGACATCACCCAACTGGCGCCCTCATTCTCGATGGATACCGGCCAATCGCTCGCGTCCACCACGGCTCGCGTACGCGGCATCGGAACGGGCGGCGACAACGTCGGCTTCGAAGCAGCCGTCGGCATCTTCATTGACGGCGTTTATCGGGCGCGCGCAGGCGCGGCCCTATCCGATCTTCCAGAGCTCGAGCGCGTCGAAGTGCTGCGCGGACCGCAAGGCACGCTCTTTGGCCGCAACACTTCCGCAGGCGCCCTGAGCGTCATCACGGCCGGCCCAGACTGGGAGCCCGGCATGATGGTTGAAGGCGACGCCGGCCTCGACGACCTCGGGGGCGGCTCGCTGCGAGCGATGGTCAACATCCCCCTCACCGACACTTTCGCCTTCCGCGTCGATGGCAGCGTGAGAGATCGCGACGGCTACGTGACCGACATCATTAGCGGCGACGACATCAACGACGTTAGTCGATCGACGGCGCGCGCCCAGGCCCTTTGGGACATCTCTCCCGAGGCGTCGCTTCGCGTGATCGTTGATGCAAGCGAAAGCAATGAGGTTTGCTGCGGTATAACGCCATTGGTCTACGGCTCGACGAACGCGGCGGTCGCTGGCATCAGCGGCGCGGTTATCGGCAATACGGGCTCTCCGGCGATCAACGTCGAAGAGCGCTTCATGAGCGTGACGCCGGCTCTTCCCGGCCTGCCACTCGGCACGACTTTCTTGCCGTTCCCAAGCGGCGGCGGCGGCTTCGGCGTTACCGGCCTGCGCAGCTTCCCGATCCAACCCGGTGGACCCGCTCGCAACTATGGCGACGCCTCAGAGGACGCCGGCATTTCGGCGCAGCTTGATTGGGAATTCGGCGGCGTTTCGATGACGTCGATCAGCGCGTACCGGGATTGGGAGCAAAATCGCAACCAGGACATCGACTTCCATTCTGCGGACATCGCCTATCGCTACGGCGATGTCGTGGGCGCGAAGAATCTCACTCAGGAACTCCGCTTTAACGGCGAGTTTGGACGCGTCAATTGGCTCGCGGGTCTCTTCTATTCCGACGAGGAAACGACGAACCTTTCAAACATTCAAGTCGGCGCGCACGCGACGGCATACGTCAACCTGAACTCCATTGGCGCCACCGCTGACGTCGATCCCGGCCCAGGCGTGGTCCCGGCATTTGCTTTCGCGCCGAACGGTTGCGAACTCTATGATTCGACTGCAGGCGATGTCGACGGCGTCAGCGATCCGATCCCTTCACTCTTCTATTGCGCGTCCGGCGGCGGCGGCATCCTCAATCCTCTGAATGGCGCGTATCTCGCGGGCAACGTGAACGGCCAAGGCCAACAAGGGGACCGCTGGCAAACCAACACGACGAGCGTCTCGGCGTTCACACACAACGAGATTTCTCTTAGCGAGAGACTCACCTGGACCATCGGCGCGCGCCTCACCAACGAGGACAAGGAGATCCGGGCGGATTTGTCCTCGACGTCCAGTTCGTGTGACGCTCTACAAGCGCTCGAGGTCGCCTCTGACCCCGCTGTTCCGGGGCCTGGAGGCATCGTCGCGGCCCTGCAGGTCAGCTCGCTTAACCCGCTCATGAACCTGGCCTGCAACCCAGCCGTCAACCCGATCTCGAACGGGACATGGGAAGGCGACCAAAACGAGCAGGAATGGAGCGGCACTACATCGCTCGCCTACGATCTCAACGAGGACGCCATGATCTATGCTGGCTACTCGCGCGGCTATAAGGCCGGCGGGTTCAATATGGATCGCCAAGGGTTCGCCGTGACGCCGGCGCTCGTCGACCCAACCCAACTCAACATTTACCAGACGCAGTTCGATCCGGAATTCACGGATGCGTACGAGATCGGGCTGAAGACGACGATCCTCGGTGGAAGCACTACATTTAACGTGTCTGGTTTCTACCAGCAGATCCACGACTACCAGCTGAACGCCTACAACGGCTTCAACTTCATCACGCAGAACGTGTCTGAGCTGATTTCGCAGGGCGTCGAGCTGGAAGTCACGTCGCGGCCGACCGAGGGTCTCTTCCTGACCGGTGGCGTCACCTACAACGACGTGTATTACGATAGCGACGAGTCGTTTAATCCGCTCACACTCGCGGCCAACTGCCCGGGCGGCACGCCGTGCGCGGCAGACCCGAACAGCATCGTCGCGGGCGATCCGCTCAGTTTCGCGCCGGAATGGTCAGTGACGGGCGGCGTTTCCTATACCGTCCCGGTCGGTGGTTCGCTGCAGGCAGTGTTCTACTTGGATGGCCGCTGGGTAAGCGAGCATCGCACTCAAACACTGGGCCGCGATCCGCTTGGCCGCACGGACAACGACGCGTTCGCGCTCTATAACGGCCGCATCACCTTGGGTTCGCCGGACGAGCGGTGGGCTGTCGAGTTCTGGGGCCAGAACCTCCTGGACGAAACCTACTATGTCGGCTCGTTCTCGCCTCCGCTGCAGAACAGCTACGTCGTGTATCCCAACGCGCCAGCAACGTATGGCGTGGCGGTGCGCCTCCAGTTCTAATCGGTTCTCCAGAACTGAATGCGATGGCCGGGGCGAAAGCTCCGGCCATTTCTTTTTGCGCGAAGCGAACTAGCGTTGCGCCATGACAGCGGCGCTCAGCGTTCTCATCGCGGATGACCACGAGCCGATGCGCGCTCTGCTACGCAAGGTGCTTGAACGCGCGGGCGTCGGCGACGTGCGCGACGTGAAGAGCGGCGCAGAAGCGCTCGCGGCGCTTCAGGAACGGCGCGCGGATCTGCTGCTGGCGGACATGACGATACCGGAGATGGACGGCGTGGCGCTCACGGAGCGCGTGCGTGCGGACTATTTGGTTACGCGCGTCATCATGATCACGGGCCGTGCCGACGCGCGAACCAGAGACGCAGCGCGCGCGGCTGGCGCCGATGCCGTGCTGGTAAAGCCCGTCGCGCCGCGCGATTTGCTGGCGGCGATCGAGCAGCTGTTCACGGACTAGAGCCGGCCGCGTAGCATTTGCAGGATGGCGGAGAAATCCTTGTTGGGGTGGCCGCGATCGACGAGTTCGCTGTAGAGCGCTTCCGCCGCGCTGCCGAGGGGGGTGGGGGCGCCGGAGATGTCGGCGGCTTCCTGCGCGAGTCTTAGATCTTTTAGCATCATGGCGGCGGCGAAGCCGCCTTCGTAGTCGCGGTTGGAGGGCGCCGCTGGCACCGGGCCGGGCCACGGGCAGTACGATGTCAGCGACCAGCACTGGCCGCTGGCTTTCGAGGCGATGTCGAAGAATTTCTGCGGATCGAGGCCCAGACCCTCCGCCAAGGCGAACGCTTCGCTGACGCCGATCATGGAAATGCCGAGCAGCATGTTGTTGCAGATCTTGGCCGCCTGCCCTGCGCCACTGTCGCCGGCGTGGATGGTGGCCTTCGACATCGGCTTCAGCGCGTCTTCGATCTCGGCGAAATCCTGTTCGCGGCAGCCGACCATGAAAGTGAGCGTGCCGCCCGTCGCCGCAGCGGTGCCGCCGGATACGGGCGCGTCGGCGGCGCGGAAGCCTTGCATCGAAGCGTCGCGCGCGACGGTGCGGGCGCTGTCCACGTCGATGGTGGAGCAATCGATCAGCAGCGCGTCTTTCGGCGCGTTGGGCAGGATGGTGCTCATGTAGACGTCGCGCACGTGGCTCCCGGCGGGGAGCATGGTGATGACGATGTCGGCGTCCTTCACGGCATCAGCGGCGGACGCGGCGGGCGTCATGCCTTGTTCCTTGGCGCGCGCCATCGCGTCGGCGGAGAGATCGAAGGCGAACACTTCGCGGCCTGCCTTGGCTTGGTTGGCAGCCATGCCGGAGCCCATGTTGCCGAGGCCAATGAATGCGACGCGGGTCATGGGATGCTCCTCAATATGGACCGCCGGCGCCTCGCCGGCCTGCGCCAATGGCGCATGTTCTAGCGTTCAATTAGACCAAACCAACCATGCCGGCGAGGGCGCCGGCGGTCCATATTCGCCGCTAGTCGGCCGAGACAACGCGCCCGCTGATCTCGCCGTCGCCGAAGGCTTCGGTGTGGAGGTTGAGGTAGATCGGGTCGTTGGCGAGCGCCGCGATGAACTGATCGAAGCTCAGGCTCGAGCGCGTGCGTTCGGCGGCTTCGGCGTACGGGAAATCGGTGACCGTGACCGTGAAGCCGTCGGCGGTTTCGACGTAGCTTTCGCCGAACGGGAACGGCGCGATCAAGGTGACGTCTTCGCCTTGGTAGCGATGCAGATGCATCGGGCCCATGCGGCTGTGAGCGAGGTGTTGGGCGAGATCGTCGAACTTGAGGCCGGTGATGACGATCTGCGCGTCGATGGTTTGGGTTTCGGTGTCGACGGTGAGCGTTGCTGTGCCAGTCGCCGCGGAGCCGGTTTCGGTCGGGTACTGCGCGCCGGCGAGTGTTGCGGTGTAGCGGAGTTCGGCGGCGGCGACGGGTGACGCGGCGCTTACGATCGCTGTGACCAAGACGAAGCGGCGGTTCATGGTGCGTCTCCCCTGGCCCGACACTGATCACGCGTAGCGGCGCAATCCACTCACGTTTGCTTGAGGCGTGCGTCAACCTTGTGTCGCGAACGCGAAGGGAGTCGGGGCGCGCGATCCGCGCTGAGGTAGTCTCTAGGGCCTCCTTCGCCTTGCGGCTTCGGAGGAACTGCGCGTTGCACGCGCCCCGTTCGGAAACGGTTTTCCCGGATTGGCCGAGGGCGTTGCTGTCGACGTATCCAGGCCGCTGAGCCGCCTGGTCGCCTTAGCGCCGTAGCCACGAGCCGGTGCTGCGCGCAGATGCTTCCGTTGCATCCGGACCCCGCGGTTTTCGCGAGCAGAGCTGACCATCGTTCGTTTCGTCCTTGCGCTGAAGGAGGCGGCGTACCCTTGCGGGCCTTCTCGCGTTCCTCAGGTTGGGGACTTGCTCAGTGGCTTCGCGCCTTAGCTTCACCACTGCGACGATCACCGCGCCGTATCCGGTCCAACACATTCCAAAGTTTCGGAGCTCTTCGAAATCTCCCGTGTGCGGACGGAGGGCAGTGTACGCGGAGAGTCAATTCGGTCGGATAGATTTCGCAATCGTCGGCAGGTTGGAGCGCGCGCCTCCGGCGCGCACGTAGCGCATGTGCTTGAGATTAAAGCGCCAATGCGGGCCGGAGGCCCGCGCTCCAACCTGCATGGGTCCGCGGCGAGTGTGGGATAGGGTGCAATCTATCCCCCTATTCCAGTCATTCCAGACGGCCGGAGGCCGATCTGGAATCCAGGGCAATCGCTTAGTCGTTGGCCCTGGATTCCAGATCACGCTCCGCGTGTCTGGAATGACTCAAAGCGACGACCATTCTTCGGTGGGCGGCAGGGGCGCGAAGATTTCGTCGAGCATGGCGGCAGTAACGCCATCGAGGCCGGCGGGATCCCAGACTGGCTTGTTGTCCTTATCGACGATCAAGGCGCGGACCCCTTCCTGGAAGTCGTGACGAGCGCAGACGCGCGAGGCGATGCGGTATTCGCTGCGCATTTCGTCGGCGAAGCTTGGCATGGCGGCGCCTTCGCGGAGTTGGCGGAAGCTGACTTTCAGGGTTTGTGGCGATTTGGTGCGGAGCGTGGCGAGTTGGGCTTTGGCCCAATCGCTGGAATCGGCCTCAAGCGCGGCGAAGATTTGTTCGACGCTGTTGAGCGCGAAAATCCGGTTGATGCGTTCGATGTTTTCCGGAGTCAGCTCTTTGGGCTTGCCGGCGGATTCGCTGAGCGCATCGAGGCCGCTGGCAAGTGCGCTCTCAGCATTGTGCGTTTGCGCTGCGCCGGCGATTTGGGCGCGGGCGGCGGAGAGGATTTCAGTCGGCATGAAGTGCGTGGCGATGCCGGCGACGAGGCAATCGGCGGCTTTCAAGCGCGCGCCGGTAAGGGCGAGCCACATGCCAATCTGGCCGGGCTTGCGTGGCAGGTACCAGCCGCCGCCGACATCGGGGAAAAGGCCGATGCCGGTTTCAGGCATGGCGTAGGTCGTGTTCTCGGTGGCGATGCGAAAGCGCGCGGGCATCGAGATGCCAACGCCGCCGCCCATGGTGACGCCGTCGATCAGCGCGACGACCGGCTTTGGGTAGTGGAAGAGCAGATGGTTGAGGCGATACTCGGTGAAGAAGAACGCGCGCGCTTCATTGCCGTCGCCTGCCCCGCTTTCGGCGATCATGCGAATGTCGCCGCCGGCGCAAAAGCCGCGCGTGCCGGGGGCGTGATCGAGCAGGATGGCGTGGACGCTCGGATCATCGCGCCAGGCGAGCAGTGCTTGAGTCATGTTTGCGCACATGTGCGTGTTGAGCGCGTGCAGCGCGTGCGGGCGGTTCAGCGTGATGTGCGCGAGGCCGTTGGCGGCTGAGGTGAGGACGTCAGTCATGTCAGATACGGCTCTCCGGTAACGCCGCAGCGGCTTCTTTCCAAACGCGTGGGTTACCGAGTTGCGTGACCTTGTCGAGACCAAGGTTTTCTAACAAGAGACCCTTTCCGCTCAATCATTGCGCGTAACTTAACCATGATCTCTGGTGTTGGCGTTCCGTTTCCTAAGCCACCAAGCGAACCAAACAATCGCGCAAAGGAAAAGACACGTGACGGCAACCAGCGTTGGCATGCCCATCAAAAACGCGCCGAGGTGCGTATAGAAGTCTCCTTCGACCCCGACCGGAATCCAGATCATGAACAGCACAGGCGCCGCGATACCGACGGCCGCCACTGCCGCAGCAAGACGGGGCGCCCGAATCAGCAATGCAAAGACCGTCGGTGGACTCGCTGCGATCAGTGCGCTGATAGTCAGAACTGCGGCAATGAACATCACCGCATCGTCGGAATGACGAAGCTTGAATCGTCCGTCATGCCTTCGGGCCAGCGGGCGGTGATGGTCTTCACTTTGGTGAAGAACTTCACGCCTTCCATGCCGTGTTGGTTGGTGTCGCCGAAGGCGCTGCGCTTCCAGCCGCCGAAGGTGTGATAGGCGACCGGCACCGGGATCGGGACGTTGATGCCGACCATGCCGACGTTGACGCGGCTCGCGAACTCGCGCGCGGCGCGGCCGTTGCGGGTGAAGATGGCGACGCCGTTGCCGTATTGGTGCTGGCTCGGCAGCGCGAGCGCTTCCTCGAAGCTTTCAGCGCGCACGATCTGCAGCACCGGGCCAAAGATTTCTTCCTGATATGTGCGCATGTCTGTTTTGACGTTGTCGAATAATGTCGGGCCGATGAAGAAGCCTTCTTCGTAACCTTGCAGCGTGAAGTTACGGCCGTCGCGGACGAGTTCCGCGCCCTCTTTGGCGCCGAGGGCGATGTAGTCTTCGACTTTCTGTTTGTGCGCGGAGCTGACGACGGGGCCGTATTGGGCGTCGGCGTCGGTTGAGATGCCGACTTTGAGCTTTTCGATTTCCGGCAGCAGGCGTTCGCGCAATTCGTCCGCCGTTTGTTTGCCGACCGGCACGACGACAGGCAGCGCCATGCAGCGTTCGCCGGCGGAGCCGTAGGCGGCGCCGACGAGATCCTTCACGGCCTGGTCCATGTCGGCGTCGGGCATGATGATGCCGTGGTTCTTGGCGCCGCCCATGGCTTGCACGCGCTTATGGTTCGCGGTGCCGTGGCTGTAGATGTAGTGGGCGATGTCGGACGAGCCGACGAAGCTGATCGCCTTGATGTCTGGATGGGCGATGATGGCGTCGACCGCTTCCTTGTCGCCGTGTACGACGTTCAAGACGCCCACAGGCGCGCCGGCTTCCATCATCAGCTCGGCGAGGCGAACCGGGACGGACGGGTCCTTCTCGGACGGCTTCAGGATGAAGGTGTTGCCGGTGGCGATGGCGACGCCGAACATCCACATCGGGATCATGGCGGGGAAGTTGAACGGCGTGATGCCGGCGCAGACACCGAGCGGCTGACGCATCGAATAGACATCGATGCCGGGTCCGGCGCCTTCGGTGTATTCGCCCTTCAGCGCGTGCGGGATGCCGCAGGCGAACTCGATCACTTCAAGGCCGCGTTGAATGTCGCCCTTGGAGTCCGCGATAACCTTGCCGTGCTCGGACGAGAGCAGATGTGCGAGCTCGTCCATGTTTTTTTCGACAAGCTGCTTGAACGCGAACATGACGCGCGCGCGGCGCTGCGGGTTGGTGGCGGCCCAGGCGGGGAAAGCGGCGACGGCGGCGGCTACGGCAGCATCGACATCGCGCGCGGCGGAGAACGCGACTTCGGCCTGCTGCGACCCGGTGTTGGGGTTGTAGACGCGGCCGGCGCGGCCGCCATTCGCGGCGGCGGACTTGCCGTTGATGTAGTTTTGGATCGCGCGCATGGGGATCGTCCTTCGGCTAGCGTTCGGGCTTTCCCATACGCTTATCCATGCGCCTCCGGTAATGCAATTTCGCAGGATCGAAAGCCCGAAAACACAAGAGCGCGCCCACCGAAGTGGACGCGCTCGCATGTCGGTTTCCGGATCGCACGCACCAACCTAGCGCGCACTGCTGCCGCGGAATGGGCGGTTGCGCCGCCTATCTGGGGCTGCCGCTACGCTGGGCCAGGGCCCTGCGACGCGACCCGCTCGCTAGCCCCTCCGCGCCATGCCCATGATCAGGGAGACCACGAACAGAACGAGGAAGATAAAGAACAGGATTTGAGCGATGCCGGCCGAAGCGGAGGCGATGCCGCCGAAGCCGAAAACTGCCGCGATAATCGCGACCACGAAAAAGATAAGAGCCCAGCTCAGCATTTGCGTCGTCCTCCGTAGAATGAACTTGGAATGAAAACGCCGGGCCTTACCGCCGGTTCCGTTTCAGGACGGAAAGCGCCAGGCGTTCACGCCACCGTTACGGGCGGCGTCATACTGCGCTTCCGCGAAATGCCAGTTCGCGAGCTTGCTGAGGAAGGCGTCTAGGAATTTGCCGCGCTCGTTTTTGTAGTCGAGATAGTAGGCATGCTCCCAGAGATCGCAGACCAGGAGCGGCGTGACCTTGGGATCGACGATTGGGGTTTGAGCGTCGTGCAGATCTTGCAGCTGCACCGCGCCAGTGGCGTCTGCCACGAGCCAGAGCCAACCTGAGGCGAAGTGGTTCTCACCTTTGATTTTTGCCTCCTCGCGAAATTTGTCGACGGAGGTGAATATCTTCTCGATCGCGGCGAGCAGCTCGCCCTGCGGACCGGATTGCGTTTGTGGCGTCAAGCTCGCCCAGAAGAAGGCGTGATTCCAGGCTTGCGCAGCATTGTTGAAGAGCTTCGCATTTTTCTCGCGCACGGCGAGACGAACCACATCTTCGAGCGTGTCCGGAGCATCGCCGCGGCCTTCGAGGGCGGCGTTCATTTTCTTGATGTAGGCGGCGTGGTGTTTGCCGTGGTGGGTGTTGAGCGTGTCGCGCGACATCGCCGGCTCCAGCGCATCTGCGGCGAACGGGAGCGGGGGCAGTTTGAACATGGGAGTCTCCGTCAGGCGGGTTCGTATTTTTCGCGCGCCGTTTCGGGCGGAACGGGCCATAACTCGCCGTTGACGCCCTGCACGATCCAGTCGCCGCGTCGGGCGTGCTGCTCGCCTTCCAAAGTTTGGATGGTGGCGGCGTGATCGAGCGTGAAGTAGCGGAGCGTAACGTCCGTCCGTTTCCGATATAGGCCGCCGCCGAGCGGTTCATAGGTGCGCTCAAAGATATCGGGGCTGACCACGGCGTAATTCTCGTCGCCATGATTGACGATGAAATCCTCACCGCCACGAGCGTGAAGCACGCCGTGACTTGTCTGGAGTTCGCGGTCGGCCTCGGCGCGCCAAGCGCGCACGGGAAGCTGAACAGCCTTCGGTCGGATCGAGCGCCAAGTGACGTTTTCGGGCGGCTCGGTGATGTAGCGCCGAGACGACGGGCGCTCGCCGAAGATGAAAGAGACGAGATTCACGTCACGTCACCGACTGGCCGCGAATGGCGCGGACGACGAAGCTGATCACGAGCAAAGCGAGGAAGAGCAAGAATAGGATTTTGGCGATGCCGGCCGCCATGCCGGCCAAGCCAAAGAAGCCGAAATAGCCCGCGACGATCGCGAGAATGAAAAACACCAGCGCCCAGCTGAGCATGTCCGGAACTCCATCAGTGTGCAGACGCAACGCGAGCTGCGTCCGCGAAGTTCCGCGCGGTAATGGCGCAGGAACCCGGCGCGAAACCACGTGTTGAGAACAAAGGCGGCCTGGGGTCGCTGCGATGCAATACGAGGAGTTTCAACATGGCACAGGCCTTGGACACAGGGATGCGCGGGCGCAAGAATGGACACGCGCGCTCGGCGCTGAAGTCACGCACGACCGACGTGCTGGATGATTTCACCGAATTGCGGAAAGACATGACGAAGCTGGCGGACGCCGCCCGCAAAGCCGCTCGCGAAGAAGTGAAGCACGCGGGTCAACGGCTCGAAGGTCTGGGCCGCGATATGCGCACGCGCGCCGCTGAAGGCAGCGAATATGCGGTCGAGCAGGTTCGCAGTCATCCGGGCGCGGCGATTGGAATTTCACTCGGCGCCGGCTTGCTGTTGGGTATGGTCCTGGCGCGTCGCTGAATCAGATTGGCCGGCGGCGCTATTGTGCGCCGCCGGAGGCACCCGCACCCAAAGCGCGAACGCGCTACCGGGCGTTCGGCCAACCGACGCGCCGAGTTGGCGCGCGAAGGCGTCGATGAGGCGCGTGCTTGGACTTGGCGTATTCGCAGCTTGCCCGCTCGTGATGATCGCAAAGCGAGCCTCGCCATCCGGATCTTGGCGCAAACTTAAGGCAAGTTCACCGCGGGCATCCGCGAGGCTGTCGAGCGCCGCGGAGATGCCCTCCCCAATCAAGAACGCCAGCGGCACGGCGCGATCGACATCGACACGCGCTTCGCCGACGTCAATTTTGGGCGTGACGTCCTTGGCCTGCGCACCGCGTGATTGCAGCAGTTGACGCGCAATTTCCGCGGCCAGATCGTCCAGTCTGAGGGCGCGAACTTCGCCGGAAGAATAGATCCGCTGGTGCACCAGCGCCATGAGCTGAACCCGATCATGCGCGCGGGCGAGGCCCCACGCTTCGGACTCATCGCGTGCGTCGCGCGCCTGAATGTTCAGGAGACTGGCGACCATTTGCAGATTGTTCTTCACGCGGTGATGGACTTCGCGCAGCAAGGCGCGCTCCTCGCTGAGCGCCTCAATGAGCCGCTGTTCGCGGCCGCGGAGCGTCTTCGCCATCGCCGCCAGCGTGCGGCGAAGCGAGCGGATCTCATCGGGCGCGCTCGCGAGCGAAGGCCCCTCCATGACATCCTCGCCACGCGCAAAGCCGCGCGCGGCGCTTTCCAGCTGCGACAGCGGCCGCGCTACGAAAATCTCGATCGCGAACCAGCCGGCGCCGATCGCGAGCAGCCAGATCATGAGCGGCGCCGCGATTGAAACAGCCAAGCCGGCCCAGCGGCGGACTGGCGATTGATCCGGCGCCCAAGACATCACCGCATATAGGTCTGGTGCATGGAGTGGCACGACGACGGCGTTGCCATGCGGCACTTCTATGAAGGCCGGCTCCGGCCCGATCATGCGGCGGATTTGTTCGACTGTCGGCAAGCCTGGCGCGCGGCGGCTACGGTCGACGGACGATTGGGCGATGATCCGGCCATCGAGATCGACGATGACCGCCCGCGCGCCGTCGAGAGAGCGGCCGCGATCGAGCAGCTCGCGCAAATCGTCAATTGCCATCGACGCCGACACGAAGCCTACGCGACGGCCGGCGTCGTTGCGAATCGGCTCCATCGCGGCAAGCACCGGCCGTTGAGCGAGCGCGGAGTACTCGACAAATCCGATCGTAAAGCCATCGCGCGCAACAGCGCGCTGTCGCAACGCGCTATTGCGGCTCCTGAAGCCCGATGGCGCCGCGGGAACGCTGCAACGGACGAAGCCGCGATCATCGGTCACGGCCATTGATGCGATGGTGCGATAGCGCTCGACAACGCCGCCTAGCCACTCACGGCAATCGCCGACGCCGCTTTCGCGGAGTTCGGGGCTCGCCGCCAGCACGCGGAGCAATTCGCGCAATTCGTCGATGGCGCTGCGTTCGACGGAAATCGACTGCAAGGCGCGGCGGCCCAGTGTTTCTTCGAAGGCGGCCTGGCGCGCTTCGACGGCGTTCAGCCCGACCTGCATGGCGATCGCGCCGGCGGGCAACATGGCGAGGCCGAGCAATAAAGCCATGCGCCCGCGCATTGACCGGAAGGACAATGCGCGGGGCCAGAAACTGAACTGCTTTTCGCCCTGAGGCTTCACACGTTCGCCGTATCCTCAACCATGCGCCCTTCTCCGGACACGAGGGAGGGGTCTTCGTCAAGGCCGAGCATTTCGGAGAGCTTTTTGCGGGCGCGATTGACACGACTTTTGATCGTGCCGACGGCGCAACCGCAAATGTGCGCGGCTTCTTCGTAGGAGCATCCCGAGGCGCCGACGAGCGTCAGCACTTCGCGATGATCGGGCGCGAGTTGTTGGAAGGCGACCTTGAAGTCTTCGAGATCGACCGAGCCATCCTGTTCGGGGCGCGAGGAAAGCCGCGCCGCGAACTTGCCGTCCGCGTCTTCGATCTCGCGCTTCGATTTGCGAAGCTGCGAATAATAATGGTTGCGCAGGATCGTGAAGAGCCAAGCGCGCAGATTGGTGCCTTGCTCAAAGCGATCGACGTTGGCCAACGCCTTGACCAGAGTGTCTTGCACCAGATCGTCGGCTTGCGCGGGGTTGTGGGCCAGTGACCGCGCGAATGCGCGGAGGCTGGGCAGAAGCTCAATGAGCTCCGTCTTGAAAGCAGCGGGCGCGTTCATTGCTTTTTGCCCTCCGCGGTATCGAGCTTGCCGAGCAAGTCGAGAAAACGATCGGGCACGGGCTCGCTCGCCACTTCGCCAAAGGCGAGCCGCAGATTCCGCGTGATCAGCGCCTTGTGATTGCCGCTGGTCTTTCGCGCTTTTTGGGCGCTCCCGTCCTGGGGCGGTTTTCTCGTCACTAGAGTTTCCATCTCGTCTTTCCGCCGCATTGTGCCGATCAAACCCCCGTCTAACCAGTCCTGGTCGGACCCGCGCATCGATCAGAACGCCGTCACCGCCACCCTGTTCCGGCGTTCAGGAACTTTTTTCAGGCGACCGCGTTTGTCTTGGCTCGCTGGGATGGGAGAGTACAATGAGCCTTCAGCCACCTGAACCACAAAAATCCAACGAAAACAAAGGATCGTATATGTCTCTGGCTAGGGAAATTGCGCCCCATCTGCCGTTGCTGCGCCGGTACGCGCGCGCTTTGACCGGCGCGCAGCCCAGCGGTGACGCATTTGTGGCCGCCGCTCTGGAGGCGATTGTGGCCCGTCCGGAGGAGTTTCCGCGAAACCTCGACCCGCGCGCGGGTCTCTACCAAGTGTTTCACCGCATCTGGGAGAGCGGCAACGTCGAAGTCGAGGCCGACGAGACCGCGCGCGGCGCGAAGAAGGCGCAGGAGCGTCTGCGTGCGTTGTCTCCGCTGACGCGCCAAGCCTTGCTGCTCACGACGTTGGAGAGTTTCACGGTGCAAGAGACTGGAGAAATTCTTGGCCGTTCGCCGGAAGAGGTGAACGCGCTCATTGATGAAGCGCTGGAAGAACTCGATCGCCAAACCAAGGCGCGGATTCTGATTATTGAAGACGAAGCGGTGATCGCGATGGATCTCAGCGATCTGGTGACCGGCGCCGGACACGATGTCTGCGCGGTGGAAGCGACGGCGTCCGCGGCGGTGGCGGCGGCGAAACGCGAGCGTCCGGATCTGGTGTTGGCCGACATTCAATTGGCAGACGGATCGTCAGGCATCGATGCGGTGAAGGAAATTCTCGCATCGTTCGAAGTGCCGGTGATTTTCATCACGGCCTTCCCCGACCGTTTGCTCACCGGCGAACGGCCGGAGCCAACGTTCCTGATCACGAAGCCGTATTCGCCTGACATGGTGCGCGCGGCCGTGAGCCAGGCGCTTTTCTTCGAAAGCACAGGTTCCTTGAATTAACGAATACGGAACAGTGCAGGCGGCGCGACGTTGTTGTAACGCGCGCCGCTTGGGCGGCGCGGCGCACACCATGGAGTCGCATATGTCCCGTAAGATCACGTCCCCGCTCGTCGCGATGGCCGCCATTATCGGCGCTATCTCGCTCGGCGCTTGCAACACGGTCGAAGGCGTTGGCGAAGATGTCCAACAAGCCGGCGAAGCCGTTGATGAAGCCGCTGAAGACGCAAACGACGGCAATCCGAACACGCCGTAACCGGCGTTACCCGCGGCCCCGCGCACTACGCGCGGGGCGCGCGCTGGGTGCGGCATTGCGCCGGATGACAATGCCGTAAAGGCACGCCAAGGCTCTCGGTCATGAGAGCCTTTTTTTGTGTTCTGATCGTCTCCATGGCCGCGGCATGCGGCGCTCCGCAACAGCCCGCGGAAGAGGCCACGACCGAACAGATCTCATCGATGCGCCTGCAAGTGCTCGACACTTGGGCATCGCCGACTCTGGGTGGCGTTGATGTCTCGGCCGGCTATCTCACCATCGCCAATGACGGCGACAGCGCCGATCAACTCGTTTCTGCTTCGAGCGCGCGTGCGGCGAGGGTTGAAATCCATGAGATGACGATGGACGGCGCCGTGATGCAGATGCGCTCGATAGCGGCGCTGCCGATCGGGCCGGGCGAGCGCATCGAACTCGCGCCGGGCGGACGCCACTTGATGTTTTTCGGCGTCACGCAACCCTTCGCGGCCGGCGAAGAGATTCCGGTGCAGCTGACGTTCGAACATGCCGGCGTCATGGATATTGCGCTGCCGGTACGAGCGGGCGCTACGCACGGTCAGCACTAGGCCGCTGTCCTAAAGTTAACGCTGACTTCAAGAGCGTGCGCTACACAAGACGCATGCATCGACTCGCGCCCCGCGTTTCGCACCCGAACAGACGCGGCTAGGCGATGTTCAAGCACCTGCGGGTCAAGCTGACGGTTTTGTACGCGGCGTTGTTCTGCGCGACGCTTCTGCTCATCGGCGCCACCGCCTACGTCGTTATTGAAGGCAACACGCAGCGGATTGCGCGCGCACAACTAGCCAGCATCGGGGCTGTGTTTGACCGCACTTGGGCGCTTCGTTTCGATCACCTGCAAGACAGCGCGTTTCAAACAGCCGGTTCGCCAATCTTCCAAGCCGCCGCCGCCGCGCGCGACGATCGCCAGATCGAAGCGCGCCTGAGCGCGCTGCGTGAAGCGGCGGGGGCTGACATCGCGTTTCTGGTCACGCGCGAAGGCTTGATCGTGGGCGAACACGGCGGGCCCAACGCCTCCGTGACACCCGGTCTGCAGGTGGCGCTCGGGCGCGAGCAGACGCCGCAAGGCGTGTTTTTGTCTGGCGACGATCTCTATCAGACGACAACGGCGCCGCTGCCAATGGCGCAGGGCTGGGTCGTGCTCGGCGCACGGCTTGACCGGGGAGAGTTGACTGGGCTCGAGCAATTATCGTCAACGCCCGTGCGTGCAACGACGTTTTTCAAGACCAGCGCCGGCTGGACGGATGGCGACGATCTCGCGACCGCGGAGACCGTGGCGTTTATCGACCAAGCAACGGCTTCGACATCAATCGTGGCGGCCGAACTTGAAACGTCCAGCGGCGCCGCGCTCGCACTCGTGCGCCCGCTGCCTTCGCTTGACGGCACACGAAGCGTACTGCTGTTGCGCTATCCCCTTTCCAGGGCGCTTTCACCGTACGGCGCGTTGTTCAATACGCTATTGGCGATCGGACTTGCGGGCCTCGCGCTGTTGATCGCTGGATCGTGGTTCCTGGCGCGCAGCATCACGCAACCGCTATCGACGCTCGAAACCGCGGCGAAGAAAATGCAGCAGGGCGTCTACGAGAGCATCGTGGTGCGCACCAAGGACGAGCTTTCGCGTGTCGCCGCGAGCTTCAACGCGATGAGTGAGGCGATCCGCGAACGCGAACGCAAGATCACACAGCTGGCCTACCATGACGGCGAAACGCGGTTGCCGAACAGGCTGGCGCTGGAGCGCAAACTGGCGGTCGCGCAGCCGGAACGGCTTTATTTGGCGGCGATTGGTGTCGACCGCTTCGCGCACGTTCGCGGCGCCATCGGCTATTCGTTGATCGGCGCTTTGATGCGCACGCTGGGATCGCGGCTCGCTCGCCTGGTGCCCAACGCGCCGCTTGGGCGCTTGTCGAGTGACATGCTGGGCGTCGCGTTCCTGGCCAATGACGAAGCCGATGCACGCAAACGCGCGGCCGCGCTGGTGGCGAACCTTGAAGAGTCGCTGTCGCTCGAAGGCCAGGTCGTCGACATCAACGTCACCGTCGGCGTGGCGCAACCACGCGCAAAGGGTGAGAGCCCCGCCTCGATGATCGAACGCGCCAGCATCGCGCTGGATCAGGCGCGTGCTTCGTTGCAAAAGGTCGGCGTGTTCGATCCGGCCGCGTATGGCGATCCGGCGCGCAACCTTTCGCTGATGGGTGAAATGCGGCGTGCGCTGGAGGATGGCGACATCCATCTTGTGCACCAGCCCAAGTACAATTACCGCACCGGCCGCATCGATAGCGCTGAAAGTCTAGTGCGCTGGCGCCATCCGAGCCGCGGCATGATCCCGCCGGATCTGTTCGTGCCGATGGCGGAAGAAACCGGTCACGTGCGCGCGCTTACCGATTGGGTTTTGCAGCGCGCTGTTGAGGATCAGCAGCGGCTCAGTGCGGCGGGTTTCAAATTGACGCTGGCGATCAACATTTCAGCGCGACTTTTGAGCGATACCGACTTCGCGCAAAGCGCCATTCAGCGCGTGCGCCAGGCGCCGCACACGATCTGCTTCGAGATCACGGAAACAGCGGTGATCGATAACCCGAAGGTCGCGCTCGAAAACATCGAGCTATTCGCGGCCAATGGCATTCGCGTTGCGATCGACGATTACGGCTCGGGGCTCTCCTCCCTCGCCTATCTCAAGCAATTGCCGGCGCATGAGCTGAAGATCGACAAGATGTTCGTGCAAAACATCACGACGAGCCAACGCGACGCGCTCTTGGTTCGCTCGACAATCGACTTGGCGCATGGCCTGGGCATGGATGTAACGGCTGAGGGCGTGGAGACGCCGGCGGCGTTCGCGCTGCTCGCCACGATGCGCTGCAATCTGGCGCAGGGCTATTTGGTGTCGCGGCCAGCTCCGCTGGATGAATTGATGACATTGCTCGCGGACGAAAAGCGCCTACGCTTCTATCAGCAAACCGCTGCGAGCAGCGCGCACGTTGCGCCGGTTCAGGCCACGGATACGAACAGGACAGCTTAGGCTTCGTCGAGCGGCAACGCCGTTGTGTCCTTCAAGTGCTCCAGCACAATCGAGCTTTCCATGTGTGCGATAGCGGCGCAGCGCAGCAATTTGGACTGCACGATTTCCTGAAAGTGCGGCAAGTCGCGCGCGACGATCTTCATGAGGTAATCCGTCTCGCCCGTCGTCATCACGCAGAGCGTAACTTCGTTCATGCGCGCGACGAGATCACGGAACTGCTTCACGTTGGCGGCGGCGTGATCGCGCAGGCGCACGCGGATGATCGCCGAACAGGTGAGGCCCGCGCGCTCTGGCTCCAGCACGCCGACAATGCCCTTTAGGACGCCGTCTTCTTTTAATTGGGCGAGACGGCGTGAAACTTGGCTCGCCGAAATGCCCGACTTTTCCGCCAGGTCGGCTTGCGACACGGAGGCGTCGCGCTGAATCGCAAACAGTAGCCGCCGATCAGCTTGATTCAGCTCGATTTTGTCTGTTTTCATGCAATTTTGGGCCAGTTATGCATCATTTGTGCGGATAATAGCCGGTCGACGCCTAGAATGCACGGCAATTGCGTTGAAATGACAGTATTGTCCCGGTCCATGAGCTCCAAGCCGAAGCCTGCCCCGAAAACTCAGGTCGACACCGATTGGAAGCGCGTCGTCGAGTTGGTGCAGTGCTCGCGGGCGATGGACGCGATCGAGGAGCAGCACCTCGTTCCGGGCAAGAAGATTTTCTACCAGTTCAGCGCGCGCGGTCACGACATGGCGCAAGTGCTGCTGGGATTGCACTTGACGCACCTGAAAGACGCGATCTGCGGTTACTACCGCTCGCGGCCGATCCTGTTGTCGCTCGGCGTGAAGCTGGAAGACGCGCTGGGCTCGGCGATGGGCCGCGCTGGCGGTTATAGCGACGGGCGCGATATCGGGGTCGTGTTCAACTACCCGAATGCGTCGGGCGCGTCCGCGTTGCCGATGTGCGGTGGAGTCGGCGCGCAGTACACGCCGACCGCCGGCTACGCGCAGGCGATCGAGTATTGCAAGAGCGTGCTGGGCGATCACTCCTATGACGGCGCGATGGGGGTCGTGCTCGGTGGCGATGCGTCGGTGGCGACGAACGGGTTCTGGTCAGCGCTGACGATGGCGACGACGCTGAAGTTACCGATGCTGTTCTACATCGAAGACAACGGCTTCGGCATCTCGACACCGGGATGGCTGCAAACGCCGGGCGAAAACATCGCAAAGAATCTGGCGAGCTTTTCTGGGCTCAAGGTGCTCGATGGCGACGGCACGGATCCGGTAGCTGCCGCCGAGCTAATTTCGGAAGCGGTTGGCCATGTGCGCGCTGGGTTGGGCCCTACCCTACTGCGTCTCGCGGTGCCGCGGCTGCAGGGACACTCGTTTCAAGACACGCAAGCGTACAAGTCGAAAGAGACGGTGGACGCCGAGTGGGCGCGCGATCCGTTGCCGAAGCTGAAGGCGCATGTCGTGCCATCGCTGATCGATGCGAAGGAATGGGACGCGCTTGAGGCGAACGCGAAGGAGCTTGTCGAGCGCGCCGCGAAGATCGCGGATCAGCGGCCAGTGAGCGAGCCTTCGCAGGTGACGCGCTTCGTGTTCAGCGAAGATGGCGCATTGCAGGATGAAGGCGGGCTTTGGAATACAGGCTACGACGCGCCACGCTCAAGCGATGACGCCAAGCCCGAAGGCGCGCGCATCAACATGATCACGGCGATCCGTCGGACGCTGGATCACGAACTCGCGGTCAATCCGCGCGTTCTGGTGTTCGGCGAAGACGTCGGGCCGAAAGGCGGCGTGCATGGCGTGACGCTGGGCTTGCAAGAGAAGTACGGCGTTGAACGCGTGTTCGATACGTCGCTTTCAGAGGAAGGCATTATCGGCCGCGCTGTCGGCATGGCGATCGCGGGGCTGATGCCCGTGCCTGAAATTCAGTTTCGGAAGTACGCCGACCCAGCGTGCGAGCAGATCAACGATTGCGGCACGATGCGGTGGCGGACGGCGAATAGGTTTGCGGCGCCGATGGTGGTGCGGATGCCGGTCGGCTTCTTCAAGTGCGGCGACCCGTGGCACTCGCAGACCAACGAAGTGCAGTTCGTGCATTCGCCCGGGTGGCGCGTGGTCTGCCCTTCCAACGCTGAGGATGCGGTGGGTTTGCTGCGTACGGCGTTGCGCGGCAACGATCCGGTGATGTTTCTCGAGCATCGCAATATGCTCGACGCCGCGAGCGCGCGACGGCCTTATCCGGGCGATGATTTTGCGCTGCCGTTTGGCGTGGCTAAACGCGTGCGCGAAGGTGGCGACATTACCGTTGTCGCGTGGGGCGCGATGGTGGAGCGGTGCGAGGCGGCGGCGGACAAGGCGGAGGTTAGCGCTGATATCATTGATCTGCGGACGCTGGCGCCGTGGGATAGCGAAGCGGTGCTCGCCTCCGTGCGGCGCACGCATCGCTGCTTCATCGTGCATGAAGATATCGGCACCGGCGGTTTCGGCGCCGAGATCGCGGCGGTGGTGGCGGATCAGGCTTTCCTCGACCTTGATGCGCCGGTGGTGCGGATGACGATGCCGGACATCCCCTCGCCGCACCATCCCAAACTAATGGAGTGGGCGCTGCCGTCGGCTGAACGGATTGCGGCGAAGATCACTGAGCTGGTGGGCTTCTGAATGAGCGACACCGCCAACATCGTGATGCCGCTGGAGCAGGAAGGCTCGAAGTCAGTTGTGCGCGTGTGGCTGAAGCGCGTTGGCGACGCGGTGAAGCGCGATGAGCCGATCGTTGAACTTGAGACGGATAAGGTCGCGGTGGAAGTGCCGGCGCCGGCGGATGGCGTGCTGGCGTCGATCGCGCTGAATGAAGGTGAAGAGGCGGCGCCGGGGGCAACGTTGGGTGTGCTTACGCTCCGCGTTGCAGCTGCGGACCGCCGGCTTCCAGCCGGCACGCCTGCAAACACTCAATCGGTTGAAGCGAAGTGGCCGGCCGGAAGCCGGCCGTCCGAAGGCGAGAGAGAAGCGCGGCTCTCTCCACTGGTGAAGCGTTTGCTGTCGGATCACAAACTTGATGCTGCCGATGTCAACGGCACGGGGCGCGATGGGCGTATCACGCACAAGGATGTCGAAGACTTCGTTGCTCGCGGCAAGGCAATGCCTGCGGCGAAACCAGCGCCAGCCGCTATCGTTGGCGGGCGCGTTCCACACGACGCCATGCGACGCTCGATCGCCGAACACATGTCGCGCTCTGTCGCGACCGCGCCGCATGTGACGGCGGTGTTCGAGGCGGATTTCTCCGCGATCGCGGCGCATCGTACAAAGCACAAGGATGCGTACGCCAGGAGCGGCGCGCAGCTGACCTACTCCGCGTACATTGTGCGGGCGGCGGCGGAGGCGATGAAGGTTTCGCCGAACGTCAACGCGCGCTGGCACGACGATTTCCTTGAAGTGTTCGAGGATGCGAACATCGGCATGGGCGTGGCGCTGGGCGATAAGGGGTTGATCGTTCCGGTGATCCAGCGCGCGCAGACGCTGACGCTCAAGGAAACGGCGACGAAGCTGACGGATCTGGCGGAACGTGCGCGAAAAAACGCGTTGAAGCCGGCTGACGTGCAAGCCGGCACGTTCACGATTTCCAATCACGGCGTTTCCGGTTCGCTTGTCGCAACGCCGATCATCATCAACCAGCCGCAATCGGCGATCCTCGGCGTCGGCAAACTGGAGAAGCGCGTTGTCGTCCGCACGATCGGCGGCGCCGACGCGATGGTGATCAAGCCGATGGCGTACGTATCGCTCACCATCGATCACCGTGTGCTCGATGGTCACCAGACCAATGCGTGGCTGACGCGCTTTGTCGAAAATCTCGAAACCTGGCCTTTGGAAGACGAACAATGATCAAAACGCTCGCGCCCAAATCGCCTGATCCGCTGCTGAAGATCATCAAGATGTTTCGCGAGGACACACGGAGCGACAAGATCGACCTTGGCGTCGGCGTCTATAAGGACGCGAGGGGTAATACGCCGGTGATGCAAGCGGTGAAGGATGCCGAGGCGCTGCTGCTGGCGACGCAGAAGACGAAAACGTATGTCGGCCAGCAAGGCGACGTGGATTTTCTGAAGCTGGTCGGCCAGCTGGCTTTTGGTGAAATGGCGCGCGATTTCGTTTCGATTCAGGCGGTCGGCGGCACCGGCGCGTTGCGTTTGGGGTGCGATTTGTTGCGTGAGAGCGGCGCCAAGCGCATCGTGCTGCCGCAACCATGCTGGCCTAACCATCCGGCGATCGTGCGCGCAGCGCGACTCAAGGCGCTCGATGCGCCGTTCTTCGATGTCGCCGAACAGCGTATCGATATGGACGCACTCATGGACGGCATCACGCAAGCGGAACGCGGTGATGCGGTGATTTTGCAGGCGGTGTGTCACAATCCGCTGGGCGCGGACTTCTCGGCGGATCAGTGGTTGGAGCTTGCGGATGCGCTGAACGCACGCGGCATTATCCCCTTCCTCGATCTCGCCTACCAAGGCTTCGGCGACGGCATTGACGAGGACGTTGCGGGCGCTCGCGCGTTCCTGGAGCGTGTACCTGAGGCGGTGATCGCGGTGTCCGAGGCGAAGACGTTCGGGATTTATCGCGAACGGGTTGGCGCGCTCTATGTGAAGTCGGCAGAGAAGGCGCGGCCGGCGGTGATGAGCAACCTCGCCGCGATCGCGCGGGCGAACTACTCGATGCCGCCAGACCACGGTGCTTCGATCGTGCGTGAAGTGCTTGGCGACGAAGCGTTGCGGCAATCGTGGCGCGACGAACTCGACGCCATCCGAGGACACATGAAGCGCACGCGCGCGAAGCTTGCCGAGGCGCGGGTGAATTCGCTGCCGATGCATTTGATCGCGGGGCAAAAGGGCATGTTCTCGACGCTGCCGCTCTCGGAAGCGCAAGTCGGGCGGCTCCGCGAGGAGCACGGCATCTACATGACAGACTCGGCGCGGATCAACGTCGCTGGCCTGCGCGAAGCGGATATTCCGCGCTTTGTGGAAGCGTTGAAGGCTGTGGCTTAATCCAATATGGACCGCCGGCGCCCTCGCCGGCATGCGCCGGTGTTTGCCGGCGAGGGCGCCGGCGGTCCATATTAGGCCGCGTTCATCGTGAGTAGATCGTAAGCCGCGACGGTCTCGCCTTCGCGATTGGTGACAAGGACGTCCCAGCGCACTTCGCCCTGATCGGGCTTGCGCAGCGTTTTGTCTTTCACGGTGAGCGCGACTTGGATCGCTTCGCCGGGCTTCACCGGTTTGACGAAGCGCAGATTGTCTAGGCCGTAATTGGCGAGCACTGGACCTGGATCGGGATCCACAAAGAGTCCGGCTGCGAATGCAAGGATGAGATAGCCGTGCGCGACGCGGCCGCCGAACAGCGGATTGGCGGCGGCGGCGGCTTCATCCATGTGGGCGTAGAAGGTGTCGCCGGTGAAGTGGGCGAAGTGTTCGATATCGTCGAGCGTGATTTCGCGCGATTTGGTTTTGAGCTGATACCCGATCGGCAGGTCGTGGAACTTGCGGCGGAACGGGTGTTCGCTCGCCTCTTGCACCGGCATGCCGGCGATGTAGCGATTGGTGATCGCAGCGAGCACGCGCGGATGGCCCTGCAGCGCGGTGCGTTGCATGTAGTGCTTCACGCCGCGGATGCCGCCCATCTCCTCGCCGCCGCCGGCGCGGCCGGGGCCACCGTGAGTCATGTGCGGCATCGGCGAACCGTGGCCAGTGGATTCCTTGGCGCTGTCGCGGTCAATGAAGGCGATGCGGCCGTGGAACGAGCCTGAGCTGTGCACAACGTCGCCCGCGAAATCCGTGTCGTGCGTGAACACGCTCATTACAAGCGAGCCCTTGCCGCGATTGGCGAGTGCGATGGCGTCGGCGCCGTCTTGGTACGGCATCAAAGTTGAAACCGGGCCGAACGCTTCGACATCGTGCACAGCGCGCGCGTCCCACGGTTTGTCGCAGCGCAGCAGAACCGGCGAGATGAAGGCGCCCTTCTCGTTAAACGGCGATGCGTTGGGATCGCCGTAAACAATCGCGCCATCGGCGGCGATTTGCTTGATCTTGTCGCGCACGTCGTTGCGCTGGCTAGTGCTGACCAGGGCGCCCATCTTGGTCGCTTCGTCGCGCGGATCGCCGACAGTGATTTTTTCCAAACGCGCTTTCAGCGCGTCCTGCGCGGCGTCGAGAAGCTTGGCGGGCACAAGACCGCGGCGGATGGCGGTGCATTTTTGGCCCGCTTTCACCGTCATCTCGCGGACGACTTCCTTGATGAAGAGATCGAACTCGGGTGAGTCGGGCGACGCATCAGGACCGAGCACAGAGGCGTTGAGCGAATCTTGTTCGGCGACGAAGCGGACGCTTTCGCGCGTGATGACGGGGTGAGTGCGGAGTTTGGCGGCTGTGCTGGCGGAGCCGGTGAAGGAGACGACGTCCTGCGTCGTCAGATGTTCGAATAAATCGCCGGTGGCGCCGACGATCAGCTGCAGCGCGCCTTTCGGTAGAATGTTGGCTTCGAGCATGATGCGCACGGCGGCCTCGGTGAGATAGCTCGTTGCGCTGGCCGGCTTCACGATGGCGGGGACGCCAGCGAGGAAGGTTGGCGCGAGCTTTTCGAGCATGCCCCAGACCGGGAAATTGAAAGCGTTGATGTGGACGGCGACGCCTTGCAGCGAGGTGTAGACGTGCAGGCCCTGGAATGTGCCGTTGCGCGACAGCGCTTCGACGGCGCCGTCGATCAGGATGGTGTCGTTCGGGAGTTCACGGCGGCCTTTGCCTTGATAGACGGCGAAGGTCCCGATGCCGCCGTCGATATCGATCCAGCTGTCGCCCTTGGTGGCGCCGGTGCTGTAGCTGAGCTCGTAGAGTTCGTCCTTGCGTGCGGTGAGCGCTTCGGCGAGCGCCTTAAGCATGAGCGCGCGTTGGTGGAACGTGAGCTTGCGCAGCGCGGGGCCGCCATGCTCGCGTGCGAAGCGAAGCATGGCGCCGAAATCAAGTCCCTGTGATGATGTGAGCGCAACGACATCGCCGTTCACGGCGGAGCGTAATTCAGCGAGCCCACCGGCGCCGGCGACCCAATGGCCTTCCGCGTAATTCTGAAGCGTGATCGGTTTCATGTCTCAGCTTCCGGCAAAATTCGGCGGGCGCTTTTCCATGAAGGCGGCGACGCCTTCTTTGTAATCGCCGGTGCGACCGAGGGCGCGTTGTGCGTCGCGTTCAACATCGAGTTGTTCCGCAAGCGTGCGCGTGGCGCCTTCGCGGATCAATTTCTTGGTGGCAGCTAGACCTTTGGTCGGCGCCGACGCGAACTTCGCGGCGAGCGCGTCGGTTTCTTCCCGCAGTTTATCGTCATCGACGCATTTCCAGATCACGCCCCAAGCTTCGGCGCGCTCGGCGGTGAGCGGTTCGCCTGTCAGCGCGAGGCCCATGGCGCGCGCTTGGCCGGCCAGACGTGGCAACGACCAGGTGCCGCCGCTGTCGGGGACGAGTCCAATGTTGGCGAAGCTCTGGATGAACTTCGCGCTTCTCGCCGCAATAACGATGTCGCACGCGAGCGCGATGTTGGCGCCGGCGCCGGCGGCAACGCCGTTGACCGCGCAGATCACAGGAAGCTCGAGCGATGTCAGGCGACGGATCAGCGGATTGTAGCGTTTCTCCAGCGACTCGCCGAGATCGACGCCGTCACCGCCCGGCGCCACGGCGCGATCGGACAGATCCTGCCCTGCACAGAAGCCGCGGCCGGCGCCGGTGAGAACGAGCACGCGCGCATCGCTATTCGACACCGCCTCCAGCGCGCGCGAGACTTCGTCGTGCATCTGCACCGTGAAGCTGTTGAGGCGATCGGGGCGATTGAGCGTGAGGCGGGCGGCGCCGTTGGCGATCTCCAGCAGAATGGTTTCGTAGTCCATTGCTCGCCTCCTCGCGTATCGCGGTGGCGTATGATAGAACGCGTGGTCGGTCAATTCACGAGACATGCGATGACGGAAGCGGACGCGCTGGCGCGGCGGGTGGCGGATGCGATGCTGGCGCTGGAGGGCACCGGTCCCGCCTGGGGCATCACGATCGATGAAGCGCGCGAAGGTTACGCACGCATTCGCATGACACTCCGCGACGACATGCTGAACGGCCATCGCATCGCGCACGGCGGCATGATCTTCGCGCTCGCCGACACGGCGTTCGCCTATGCGTGCAATTCGCGCAATGAAACCAGCGTCGCGCAGAACGCGACGATCAGCTTCTTGGCGCCGGCGGCGGCGGGCGATGAGCTGGTTGCGGAAGCGCGGGAAGCGTCGCGGTCTGGGCGGAGCGGCGTCTATCAGGTCAGCGTCAAAACCGGCGAAGGCGCGGTGATCGCTGAATTTACTGGGCTTTCGCGGACGATTGGCGGGACGGTAATTAATTGACCGATCGGTCAGCGAATGATAGGATTGAGGCAAGTTCCGAAAGGCTTGGCGCATGTACACCACCGACCTCTCTGGGAAGAAGAAGGCTGAGGCCGTCGCCGAGGATCCGGCGAGGCTTGCAGCGTTCGAAGCGCGCGTGGCGGCCGATGAGTTCATCGAGCCGAAGGACTGGATGCCGGACGCGTATCGTAAGACGCTGGTGCGGCAGATGTCGCAGCATGCGCATAGCGAGATTGTCGGCATGCTGCCGGAAGGCAATTGGATCACGCGTGCGCCGAATTTGCGCCGCAAGGCGATCCTGCTGGCGAAGGTGCAGGATGAGGCCGGACACGGGCTTTATCTTTACTCGGCGGCGGAGACGTTGGGCACGTCGCGCGATGAGATGACCGAAGCGTTGCTCTCCGGCAAAGCTAAGTACTCCACGATCTTCAATTACCCGACGCTGACCTGGGCGGACATCGGCGCGATTGGCTGGCTGGTTGACGGCGCGGCGATCATGAACCAGGTGCCGCTGCAGCGGACCTCGTACGGCCCCTACGCGCGCGCGATGGTTCGTATCTGCAAGGAAGAGAGCTTCCACCAGCGCCAGGGTTACGAGATCACGATGCATCTGGCCGCGGGCACGCCCGAGCAGAAGCGCATGGCGCAGGATGCGTTGAACCGCTGGTGGTGGCCGTCGCTGATGATGTTCGGCCCGCCGGACGAGAAGTCACCGAACACCGAGCAAAGCATGCGCTGGCGCATCAAGCGCGACACCAACGATGAGCTGCGTCAGAAATTCGTCGATATCACCGTGCCGCAAGCTGAGGCGATTGGGCTGAAAGTGCCTGACGACAAGCTGAAGTGGAACGAAGAGCGTGGCGCTTACGATTTCGGCGAAGTGGACTGGGAAGAATTCTACGCAGTGGTGCGTGGCGAAGGGCCGGTCGCAAAAGAGCGCATGCAGGCGCGGCAGAAGGCCTGGGACGACGGCGCTTGGGTGCGCGACGCGGCGCGCGTGCATGCTGAGAAGCGTGCGGCAGCGAAGCAGGCGGCGGAGTGAGCCTCATGCACGTTGCTGAACTCAATATCGGCCGCGCACTGTATCCCCTCGACGATCCTCGCGTGGCGGGGTTCATGAATGCGCTCGATGCGATCAACGCGCTGGCCAAGCGCACGCCTGGTTTCGTCTGGCGCATGAAGGATGAGAGCGGCGCTGGGGCGACGGACATTAAGTTCACCGACAACCCGCAAGACATCGCAAATTTGACGGTGTGGGAAAACGTCGAGGTGCTAGAGCACTTCGTCTGGAACACGGCGCACAAGAAAATCTACAACGGCAAGCATTCGTGGTTCGAAGCGCCGAAGCAGGCGATTTTCGTGATGTGGCCCGTTGAAGTCGGGTGTTTTCCAACGTTGGCGGAAGCGCTGGAGCGGCTCGAGCATCTCCGCGCCCATGGATCAACCGACTACGCCTATGGCTGGGATCATCTCGCTCACCTGAAGGCGTGGCTGACAAAGCAATGTGGATGAGTGCGCGATGAGCGATCCGAGCAAGGAATGGCCGTTGTGGGAAGTGTTCGTGCGCGGCAAGGGCGGGCTGTCGCACCGCCATGTTGGCAGCGTGCACGCGGCCGATAGCAAGATGGCGCTGGAGCATGCGCGCGATACCTATACGCGGCGCATGGAAGGTGTGAGCTTATGGGTGTTGCCGTCGGCGCAGATCGTGGCGTCTGATCCAGGCGATGCGGCGGCGTTGTTCGAACCGGCGGAGGACAAAGTCTATCGCCACCCGACCTTCTACAAAATTCCCGATGGGATCACGCATATCTGATGTCCCCTCTCGCGACATATGCGCTGCGGCTTGGCGATGACTCGTTGATCCTTGGTCAACGGCTGGGCGAGTGGTGCGGGCATGCGCCGGCGCTGGAGGTTGATCTTTCGCTGGCGAACGTGGCGTTGGATCAAGTGGGACAAGCGACGCATTTTCTCGGGCTCGCCGGCGCACTTGAGGGCGAAGGCCGCGACGGCGATGCACTGGCGTTCCGGCGCGACGTGATGGATTTCACGAACTGTCTGCTGGTCGAGCAGCCGAACGGCGATTTCGCTCAGACGATCGCGCGATTGTTTCTGTTCTCGCATTACCAAGAGCTGCTGTTCATGGCGCTGATGGCGTCGAAGGACGCGCAGCTCTCGGCGATTGCGGCGAAGGCGGTCAAGGAAACCGCCTATCACGTGACGCTGGCGAGCGATTGGGTGGTGCGGCTGGGTGACGGCACCGAGGAAAGCCGCGCGCGCATGATCGCGGGGCTGGACTGGATGTGGCGTTTTGCCGACGAATTGTTCGCGATGGATGATGTCGATGCCACGGCGTTGGAGGCTGGCGTTGGCGTGGACAAGGCTGCGTTACGTGCGGCTTGGGACGCGCGGATTGATGCGGTGTTGGCAGATGCGACGCTAGAGCGACCTGCGTCGCGGCGGCCGGTGCTGGGCGGGCGCGTCGGCCGGCATTCGGAGCATCTGGGGCATTTGCTGACTGAGATGCAGTTCCTGCAGCGCGCCTATCCGGGCGCGACGTGGTGAGCGCCGTGGTCGCGATCACCGACACTGACCGCATCCGCGCGGTGCTGGCCAATGTGCCGGATCCGGAGATTCCGGCGGTATCCGTGCTTGATCTCGGCATCGTGCGCGAGATTGGCGCCGACGCAGTGACGATCACGCCGACATACACCGGGTGCCCCGCGACGCTGGCGATTGAGCAGATGATCCGCGCGGCGTTGGATGCCAACGGCTTTGGCGACGTAGCGATTGAGACGACGCTGTCACCGCCGTGGTCGACCGATTGGATCAGCGATGCGGGGCGCGAGAAGCTACATGCTTATGGGATTGCGCCACCGCCGAAGGGCGCGGCTGCGTCCGCGCTGAAGAATGCACAAGCCGCGGAGTGTCCGCGGTGCGGCTCGTCCAATACGGAAGAAATCTCACGGTTTGGCTCGACGCCGTGCAAAGCGCTGTGGCGCTGCAAAGCGTGCGCTGAGCCGTTCGATAGATTCAAATGTCACTAGCAAACGCGCCTCTCCGGCTCGCTCCGCTCGCCACCTCCCCCGCAAACGGGGGAGGACAATGAGCATCGATTTTCACAAGCTGCGAGTGGCGGAGGTAAAGCGCGAGACGCCGGATGCGGTGTCGGTGCGGTTTGAGTTGCCGGAAGAGTTGCGCGAGGCGTTTAAGTTTCGCGCTGGCCAGCATCTCACCTTCCGGCGCGAGATTGGCGGCGAGGAGTTACGGCGCAATTATTCCGTGTGCGTTTCGCCGAGCGAAGGCATGCTGAAAATCGGCGTGAAGAAGATCGCGGGCGGCGCGTTCTCGGGCTGGGTCAACGATATGCTGAAAGCCGGCGACGTCATGGACGTCATGGCGCCGCACGGTTCGTTCTGCTGGGCGTTCGATGAGACGGCGCGGCGTGAGTATGCGGCGTTCGCGGGCGGATCTGGGATCACGCCGGTGTTGTCGCTGCTGAAAACGGCGTTGGCGATGGAGCCGCATTCGCGATTCACGCTGTTCTACGGCAACCGCAATTCGCCGGGCGTGATGTTTCTGGAGGAAATTGCCGGGCTGAAGGATCGCTATCTCGATCGGCTCTCGGTGTTTCATTTCCTCGAGGAAGAGGAAGAAGAGATTGAGCTGTTCAACGGCCGGCTCGATCGCACCAAGGTTGAGGAGGTTCTGTCGACCGTGGTGCGCCCCCAGAACGTCGATGCATTCTTCATCTGCGGGCCAGGTCCCATGATGGATGCGGTTGAGGAAGCGCTGATCGCCAAAGGCGTCGACAAGCCGCGCATTCTAATCGAGCGCTTCACAACCGGGCCGCTCTCCGCGGCGCAAGCGGCCGCGGCGCGAGCGCTGGAGGAGAAGGCGGCGGGGCTGAAGATGAGCGTGACGCTGAACGGGCGGCGCGTGCAGGTCGCGTTCGACCCGGAAAAACACTCGATCCTGGACAATGTGCGCGGCGCCGGTCTCCCCGCGCCGTTTGCGTGCAAGGGCGGTGTTTGCGCGACGTGCCGCGCCAAAGTGACGGCGGGCGAAGTGAGCATGAAGGTGAACTACGGGCTTTCGGAGCAGGAATTGGCCGAAGGCTACGTGCTCACGTGCCAAGCAACGCCGCTGACGGAAGGCGTGGCGCTGACGTACGACGCGTAGGCGTTGACGCCGTTTAAGACGCGCAAACAAAAGCTTAACAGCAGTATCCTTCACGCGACCTCAACCTTGTTTGTGTTACGCCGTCGCGCATGTGGACCCGAGAGCAGCGCGCGCGCGTCGTTGCGGCGGCTGCCATGGTGGCCGTCGCGCTTCCTGGCGCGCTGACCGTTGTCGTGTTCTCAACCTATCGACAATCGGCCATCGCCACGGGTCGCAGCGAGGATCTGCTGAGCGACATTCGCCAGCTCGACGAAGTGCTCACCACTTCGGCCCTGCTCTATGCGCGCACTGGTGAGCGCCGTTGGCGCTGGCGCTACGAAGCGGGCGTGGAAGATCTCGACGAGGTTCTGGCCTCGGTTGAACGGTACGCCCCGACGGATGAGGCTCTCCGCCATATCCATGAAATTAGCACCGCAAACGATGCGCTGGTCGACATGGAGACCCGTGCGTTCGAGATGACGGCGGACAGGCAGGGGCAGGAGGCTTATGCGCTCCTGACCTCAACGGCGTACGATCAGGAAAAGCGGGTGTACGCCAACGGGCTCAACCTGGCGCTTGCCGAGGTGCGTGATCGCGCTGATGCGGCTACCCGGAGCCTTGGCGTTGAATTGCTGCTCGCCGCGTTGGGCTGTCTCGCAGGGCTGTTCGCGTGCTTTGCGGTATGGTTCGGGCAAATGCGCCGCCACCTCACGGAGGAAGAACGCCTGCAGGACAGCTTGCGCCGCGAGCGGGATGCAGCCAACAGGGCGAATGCGACGAAAACGCGCTTCCTCGCCAATATGAGCCACGAGCTGCGCACGCCGCTGAACGCGATCGTCGGCTACAGCGAAATGCTCAAGGAGGATGCTGACGCCGATGGCCGTGTGGGCGATGCGAACGATCACGATCGGATCATTGCGGCCGCAAGCACGCTGCTAAGGCTGATCAACGACCTGCTCGACATTTCCAAGGCCGAAGCTGGACGCATCGTGCTCAAGGTTGAAGATTTCGCTGTCTCCGATCTCATTGAACGCGTGGTTGGCACAGTGGACCATCTGGCCCGAGCTCGGGCCAACCAAGTCGTCGTCGACGTAGCGCCCAATATCGGCGCCACGCGCAGCGACGAGTTCCGGCTAGGTCAGTGCCTCATCAATCTGCTCTCCAACGCAGCTAAGTTCACCGAACAGGGTGAAATCCGCTTGAGCGCGCGCCGCGAGGGCGAAGATCTTGTCTTCGTCGTGACCGACACCGGCATCGGCATGACGGCCGAGCAGATGGGTAGGATTTTCAAAGCCTTCGTGCAGGCAGACGACACCGTGACGCGCACCCATGGCGGCACCGGATTGGGACTCGCTATCACGCGCGAACTGGCGCAGCTGCTCGGCGGCGACATTCGCGTCGAAAGCGCGCCGGGCCAAGGATCCACGTTCACACTGTGCGTGTCGGCCGTTCTTGCGCCCGCCGCCAAGGAAATGCCCGCACTCGCGGCGTAGGCGCCTAGGGCGTCGCTACTCAGCTACTTTCGCCAGACCACCCAATGTTAGATCCACCGCCATCTCGGCCAGTGCGCCAGCGCTGACGGGGCCCTTTGGATCGAACCAGGTGTGGGTCCAGTTGATCGTGCCGAAGAAGAGCATCGCGGCGGCGAAACCGGCGCCGCTCTTCTTCTTGAGCGCCGGCTCGATTTCCAACAGCAGCTTGCGCACGATCTCGATCAGGCCGCGCTGAACGGTGACGATCTCGGCGCGTCGTGCTTTTGGCAAATGATCCAGATCATTCAGCAACACCTTGTGGCGGTCCACCGCGCCGACATAGAGCGCCATGAAGCGGTGCGCGAGTTCACGCAGCTTGCGTTCGGGCCGCACGTCGGCATCGACAACCTCTCGCGCGGCGGCTTCCAGCGCACGCACATGGCTGATCATCACGTCGTAGAGAATATCCTCCTTCGCCTGGTAGTAGTGGTAGATCAGGCTCTTCGAGATTTTGCCGCGCTTGGCGATATCAGCGACCGACGCACCGTTGAAGCTCTCACGCGCGAACAAGGCCGCGGCCGTTTCAACGATCGCTTCCTTTCGTTCGTCGTAGTCCGCCGCTTGTGTCCGCGCCATGGGCGGACGTTACAGGGCTAGGCGCCGCCGCCGCCACTAGTTTCGCGTGTGTTAAGCGGCGTGTTGGCGCTCGTCGGCGTCATCTTGAGTCGGCACCCACAACGCCTGGGCGCCATGCGCGACGCTGTCCACCACAATGGGCGCGAGCGACAAGACGCCCCTCATCTCTTCGCCCCTCTTGCCGAGCAAGGTGAGCGCGATGTCGCGGCCCAGCGCCTCGCGTAGGACGCCTTCGATGGCTTCGCCGGCCTCGCGCCGATGTGGCGGCGAGATCAGATCGATGAAGCGGTGGCCGAGCACATCGGCCCCGCTGAAGCCGGACCAGACGCAAAAATGCTCATCGATAGCCGCGATGCGCGCGCGGCTATCGAGCCGCATCGCGGCGGCCTGGGGATGGCGGCGCACGGCGGCGTCGAGGGCCGCACTTTGCTCAAGCTCACGGCGCAAGTGCTGCTGCTCGGTGGTGTTGGTGAACAGCGCCGCGGCGCCTTTGGCCATCGGAAAGACGTTCATGGAGATGGCGCGCCCGTCAAAACTGCCGGCGTCAACAGACTCCTGTTTGCGAGAGCGTATGACGCGCTGCAGACGATCGCCCAAAATAGAACCGAGCGGCTGGGGCAAGACGTCGAAAACCTGAGCGCCGCGCAATTGATCGCGGGTACGGCCAGTGAATGCCTCCGCGGTTGCGTTGCTCGACACGATATGCAGTTGCGCATCGACAAGAAGAAACCCTTCGTCGAGGTTTTCGAGCACGCTGGCGAAATCCGCCCTGAGCGCGGCGAGGACGGCTTCCGATTGCGCGGCGCCCTCTGCATGCACCGCGTCGGGTGCGGCGAGCACCAGGCGTTCGCGGCCGTGGTGCGTAATCGCAATCGGCTGGCGCAGCGCTTCGCTCTGCCAATACCCGATGTTGCGAATGAATTCCGCAGACGAAACTGCGATCCGGTTTGTCATCAGCTCTATTCGGTTTGCGAACTCTCCGAGAGTTCTGACTTTGTTGAATAAGACATTACAACCTTCACGTGCTTCCTAGGCTGACTGTGACCGCAAGGGAGCGCAAATGAGATATGTCAGCAGCCGTGCGTTACTAACAGCTAGAAACTTGGATTTTGCGTACATTCCACACAATGTGATGGCCCGAGATCGCAACGACCCGGCGGCATGATGGCCTCGTGTTACGGGGGCTGTTAAATGGCGTTCGCTCTCAGGTTGTCGCCGTTTTTCAAGGCTGTTGTGCTGCCGCGCTTCGACGGATCACCGGTGCGCCGGTTCTCCAAGGAACGCGCCGGCACGGCCGCAGTCGAGTTCGCGATCGTTGGGCCGGTGCTCATCCTTCTGATGCTCGGCATGGTGACGTACGGCGGATATTTTCTTACCGCACACACGGTACAACAGCTGGCGAACGACGCCGCGCGCGCCGCGATCGCTGGCCTGGACGATGACGAACGGCTGTTGCTGGCGCGCGAATCGGCGACGGCCAGCCTCGCCGGCCAAGCCTTCATGCGCGGACAGCTTTCACAACTAGAGGTACGCCGCACTGGCGAGACCATGGCCATCAGTGTCACGTATGACGCCCGCGAGGATGTCTACTGGTCCTTTGAATCGTTGCTGCCGGTGCCGTCGCCGGACATTTCGCGCACAGCCACCATCCGACTGGGCGGGCTCTGATGTCCCTCCATACCTTCATTGGGGCACGCGGAGGCGGCATCTCGGTGCTGACGGCGCTGAGCAGCGTGATGCTAATCGGTTTCGCCGGCCTCGCAACCGACGTGGGCTCGGTCTATCTCGAATCTCGAAGGCTGCAGGGCACCGCGGATCTCGCCGCCCTCGCCGCGATCCAGAACCCGGCGCAAGCGGAAGCGCTCGCCACCGCCACCGTGTCCGCCAACCGGTGGTCGCACGACGCCCGCATTCGCATCGTGCGCGGAACATATGCGCCGGATCGTTCCATACGGCCAGGCGAGCGCTTCCGACCTAATGCGCCGGGACCTAACGCAGTGAACGTCGAGGTGACAACCTCCACGCCGTTGTTCTTCGGCAAGCTGTTCATCCCCAGCGGACGCATGACCATCACACGCCGGGCTACGGCGGCGCAAACACAGCTGGCCAGTTTCCAGATCGGCTCGCGCTTGCTTGCGCTCAACGGCGGCGTCGCCAACCAAGTGCTGAGCGGCCTCACCGGCAGCAGCGTCTCGCTCTCGGTGATGGACTATAACTCGCTCCTGAACGCTGACGTTGAGCTCTTGTCCTTCGTCGATGCGCTGCGGACTCGGATGAACCTGGAAGCGGGCACCTACGAGGAGACGTTGTCGTCTCGCGTCGAAGCGCCGGTCGCCTTGCATGCGCTGGCTGATGTGCTGGCGGGGCAAGAACCGCGCGCCGAGCGCGCCATGCGCCAATTGGCGCAGGCTGCGGAGTATGCGGGTTCGGTTGGCCCGCTCGATACGTTGATCGATCTTGGCCCTTACGCACAACAGGATCACACCGCGCAACTGGGCGCATCGCAGATCCAAGTGAGCGCGATGGATCTGGCGACCGCCGTACTGCAGATCGCCGGCGGCGACCGCCAGGTGCGTCTCAATCTGGGCGCGGGCGTACCGGGCTTGGCGTCCACCGACGTGTGGCTTGCCATCGGCGAACGGCCGAACAATTCGCCATGGCTTGCCGTAACCGACGACGAGAATGTCATCATCCGAACCGCGCAGATGCGTCTTTTCATCCAGGCCCAGGTGCGCCCGGCCGGCGCACTCGGCGCCCTGGCAAATGTGCGCCTACCGATCCTATTGGAAATGGCGTCCGCGCAGGCGCGGCTCAACAGTATTCGCTGCGGTTTCGATCCGCGCGACCGCGAAGTCACGCTGGACGTTGCGCCGAGCATCGGCAGTCTGAGCCTGGGCGACATCAACACGTCGCGGCTCGACGATTTCCGCACCGCCTTGCACCCTACCCGCGCCGATCTCGTTCGCGTGGGCCCGATCCGGGTCCAGGGTGAAGGCCGCGTCGAACTCGGCGGCCAAGCTTGGCAGCAGGTCCGTTTCAATGGCAGCGACATCGATGGCGGCGTGGTCAAACAAGTGCACACGCGCGACACGGCGCAGGCGACAATCTCAAGCTTGCTGGGACGAACCAATCTCACGGTCGCCGCTGGCGGGCTTGGACTAAGCACCGGCGCCGTGACGAGCTCGGTGCGAGGCGCGCTTACGACAGCGGCGGCGCCGTTGGATGGATTGGTCAATGGGTTGTCGGATCTCCTGGGCGTACGCCTCGGCGAAGCCGACGTCCGAGTGAACGGCGTGCGCTGCGGCGGCGCTGCATTGGTGGCGTGATGTCGAGTGCAAGACTGATAAGCGCCGCGGGGCGCGCCGTTCACACGATTTCTTTTGCCCAACAGCATTTGGCTGGAGTCATGGCTCGGGTAATAACGATCTTGATCGCCGGCGCGTTTGCAACGGCGGTTCTCGCGCCAATGAACGCGCACGCGGGCACCGATACAGATACGTTCACGGTCACCGCGAACGTGCTGGCGACGTGTGAGATTGTAGCCAACGATCTCGACTTCGGCGACTACAATCCCGTCGCCGCGTCCAACCTGGATGCGGCAACGACGCTGAGCCTCACCTGCACCAACGGAACGTCGTACAATGTCGGCCTCGACCTTGGTGAAGGCACGGGCGCCTCCACGGCGACCCGCTATATGGCTGATAGCGGCGACACGTATTTCCTCGGCTACACGCTCTATCAGAATGCCGGCCGGACGACGCTTTGGGGCGCCAACGTCGGCTCGAATACTCTCGCGGGATCAGGGACGGGAAGCGCGGCGACGATCGACGTTTATGGCCGAGTTCCAATGACCCAAACCGTGCCCTCGGGAAATTTCTCGGACACCATCACGGTCACGGTGACGTGGTGAGCCGCTCGCTCGTCATCCTCGCGATCGGCGCCCTCGCCGCTTCCGCGCCTGCCGAGGCGCAGACCGGTGGCATCCAGGTCGCGCCGGTGATGATCGTGATGACGGGCGATCACAACATCACGTCGCTGCGAGTCCGCAATGGGCGCGCGCGTCCGGTGGCGTTCGAGATCGACGCCTACGAATGGCGGCAAGAGAACGGTGAGGACATTCTGACGCCGACACAGGATCTGTTGTTGGCGCCGGGCGTGTTCGAGATTGCGCCCGAGACGGAGCAGGTCGTTCGCCTCGGTGTGGTGACAACCGCGGGCGCGGCGGGCGAACGCTCCTATCGCATCATCATGCGCGAATTGCCCGCGTTGCGTGAGGGCCTCAACGTGCTGGGCTTCTCACTCGAGATGTCGTTGCCGGTTTTTGTGCGGCCGGAGGATGCGCGCGGGTCCATCCAAACAAGCACTCTCATGCGCGATGGCGGTCGCGTTCTTCAGCTGACCAACACGGGCCGCGCGCATGCGCAGATTGGCGCCGTGGAGGATATGGACGCCGGCGCACTCGAGGCGCCGCGCTACCTGCTCGCGGGAACATCGGTCGAGATCGCATTACCGCTCCGTGCGCGCACCATTCGGGTGCGGGCATCGGAAGCGGGCGGTTCGCAAACAGAGCGGTTGGTCCATGTCGAGTATTCGGACGACCGCGCTTCTCTGCGCTAGTCTCGCGCTGGCCGCGCCGGCCTGGGCGGAGGACGCAGCACCCTTTGTAACGCAATTGCGCCTGCCCGCCCGCGACACGGCACTCGACACCTTCGCGTGGCGTCGGGGCGACGACGTGCTCGTTTCGCGCGCCGACCTTGCGCGGCTGTCGATTCAAGCGCCGGGCGCCGAAGAGCGCGTCAGCTTGGCGTCGGTGCCGGGACTGACCTACGCGCTGGACGATGCGGCCGCGGCGATTGTGCTCACTTGTTCGGCGCGATGCTTCGACGTGCAGCGTCTGGCGCCGAGGGCAGAACACACGGCTTCGCCACTGCAGAACGCGCGCGGCGCCTACATGAACTACGACGCCGAAGCGCAATGGCTGGATGGGCGCGGCGTCGTAGCGTCCGGCGTTGCTGAAGGCGCCATGTTCGGACCGTGGGGATTGGTCGAAAGCAGTTGGCTCGGCGCGAGCACCGGCGAAGCGCGCGGCTTGGCGCGGCTGGAGACACGTTGGACCGTCGACCGCCCCGAACAACACCTGCGCATGCGCATCGGCGATTCCAGCGCGATCGCCGCCAGCGGCGCGCCAGTTCGGTTTGGCGGTGTTCAGATCGGGCGGCATTTTGGTCTTCAGCCTTCGCTGATCACGCACCCGACAGCCACGCTGAGCGGCGAAGCGCAATCGGCATCAACGGTCGAGCTCTACGTCGATGGCGCGCTGCGCGCCCGTGAGCACGTGGCGGCAGGGCCATTTGCGTTTGAGAACGCGCCACTGGTGACCGGCGCCGGCGAAGCGGAGCTTGTGGTGACAGATGTCGCCGGCCGTCAGCAGGTCATTACACGGCCCTTCTTCGTGAGCATGGCGTTGCTGCGGCCCGGCTTGTCCGATTGGAGCGTTTCGGCCGGCGCGGAGCGTCTGGCGTTTGGACGCGAGAACGCGGACTACGGCGAGAGTTTTGTATCTGGGCGCTATCGGCTTGGTCTCACCAACACGGTGACCGCAGAAGCCGGCATCGATGTGGGCGACGCCAGCACGACGTTTCAGGCCGGAGCAACAGCTGCGCACATCATGTTTGGGCAAGTGCGGTTGGCGCACGCCGAAACGGCTGATGGCGGCGCCACGGAGGCGGCGTGGCTCTATCAAACCAGCCGCTGGTCGCTCGGCCTTCAAAGCGAAACGCGCGATCCATCGTTTAGTATGCTTGGCCTTCGCGACAACCGTTTGCTTCGCAGCACCGCTATGCAGGCCAGCGTTAACCTGGAACATTACGGCTCCGCGTCATTCGTCGCCGCCGCGGTCGATGAGGTCGAGGCGAGTGAGGCACGCACCTACGCTCTCTCCTATTCGCCGGATTTGACCTTCGGCACGCTGACGGCGCGGTTGCTCTACACCGAGCGCGAGGAACGCGAGCTTTCGTTCGGACTTCATTTTGCGCTGGCGCTCGATAGCGACATTTCGCACAGCTTTGCCTACGAGATCGACGACTATGGAGCGACCTATCGCGCCTCATCGCAGCGCTCGCCGGCATTTGGCGGCGGCGATGGTTGGCGCGCGCGCAGCGTGTTCGGCCGCCAGCAACGGCTGGAGTTTTCCGGCTCACGGCGCGGTCGCATCGGCGATACCGTCGTGCAGGTGGCCCGGACCCAAGAAGACGTGGGCGCCCGTCTGCAGCACAGCGGCAGCATTGGCGCAATCGAGGGCTATCGTTTTGCCGCACGGCCGATTCGCGGCGCCTTCGCGCTGGTTGATGTCGGCTCGCCGAATGTTGGGATCGCCCGCGATCGACTCAATATTGGCGCGACCGGGCGGGATGGGCGCGTGATTGCAACTGGGTTGCGGCCATACGACGTCAACGCCATTTCCCTATCCGCGGACGATTTGCCCTTCGATCACGCGACGGCGGCGACAGAAATCCGCGTGGCGCCCGGTGAAGGCGCTGGCGTCGTTGTGCGATTTACGGAATCTACGCAAACGCTGACGGAAGCGCACGCGAGAATGGCCAATGGCGCGTTCGCGATGCGCGGCGATATCCTGATCCGCCTTCGCGACGGCGCACGCTTTCCGATTGGAGCGAATGGACGCGTCGTCCTTCTCGGACTTGAAAGGGGCGATGTGTTCGAACTGGCGTCAAATCGGCGCTGTTCAACGGCCGGCGGCGAAAACGTAACAAGCCCTGATCTCGTCATCTCGTGTGCCGCATGAGGGGCGCGCTTTGTCTTGCCGCTCTCTTTCTCGTGCTCGGCGCGGCGCCAGCGCACGCCTTGCTCTGCATCCCGCTCGTCGGATGCTCTTGCACCGTCACCGCAAGCGACATCACGTTTGACTCGTTCAGTCCGCTCGATGGCGAACAACAGGCCTCCGGTGTGATCGAAGTGGATTGCACGGGCGTCGCCGACGTCGCGCCATCGGTGATCGCGCGGCTTGACGATGGTTTGTATGGCTCAATGGCTGCGCGCCAGATGCGCACCGCAGGCGCTCAGCAGCTCCTGTACAATATCTACACCGGCTCAGCGGTGAACGCCCCGGTGTGGGGCGACCTCACAGGCGGCGCCGCCAACACCACGATCACTGGCGGCCTGTTGAGCATCGGCCACTGGACGACGTCGCGGGAAATGTTCGGCCGCGCCTACCCGACCACGGCGACCACGCCCGGCGGCTATTCCGACACGGTCGTCGTCACCATCATCTGGTAAACGTCGGAAAAATTCGCGTGATCGCGCCAAATCGGCGTTGTGATCGTTGAATAATTCCTATATCGTTCAGCGATAGGGAGTCCCTGTGCTGCAACGGTCTAATTTTATAGGGTTTTTGGTCGCCGCTGCGCTTTTGGCCGGCTGCGGCAGCGCGGACGGCGACGCCGAAAGCGCGCCTGCGGGCGAAGGCCCGCTGGTCCAGGTCGTCGAAGTGGCCTCGGAAAGCGCGCCCGGCGCCGTGCAGGCCAGCGGGCTGGTTGGCTTCAAGCGCGAAGCGGATCTCGCGTTCAACGCGCCCGGCGTTGTGGCGACGATCGCCGTCGACGCCGGCGATATCGTGCAGCGGGGCCAGCGTTTGGCGACGTTGAGGCGGACCAGTGTTGGCTCCAATCCGAACGAAGCGGCTCTGGCACGCGCCAATGCGGAGCGCGATCTGGCGCGGACGCAGGAATTGTACGAGCGCGGCTTTGTTTCCGAGGCGCGGCTCGAAGATGCGCGACTTGCTGTCGAGCGTGCCCGCGACTCTTCAGTGCTGACGGCGCCGGCGGATGGCGTGATCCTGCGCCGGCGCGCGGATCCGGCGCAATCCGTTGCGGCGAACGCGGCGATTCTGAGCTTCGGTGAAACCGGATCGGGTGTCGTGGTGCGCGCACCGGTGGCGTCGACATCCGCCGCACGTGTGCGTGTTGGTGATGCAGCGATCGTGCGCGTGGCTGGTTTGGGTGACGCGCGCAGCGGACGCGTCGCGCGTGTCGGCGCGCAAGGCGACGACAGCACTGGCGCTTTCGAAGTCGAGATTGAAGTTCAAAACGCCGAAGGCCTGCGGAGCGGCATGGTCGCGGCGGTTGAAATCGCGGCCCTTGCCAGCGTTGCGACCGAGAACGCGCTGATCGTCCCGACGTTGGCGTTGCTCGACGCGCGCGCCGATCAAGGCGTCGTGTTTGTGATCGACGCGGAGAACGTGGCGCGGCGGCGGCCGGTGCGCACCGCGGGCGTCACTCAGAATGGCGTGCTGATAGTGGACGGGTTAGCGGCGGGAGAGCGCGTTGTCTCGGCCGGCGCTGCTTACGTACGCGACGGCGAACCGGTTCGCATCGCGGCGGAGAGCTAAGCCCGCATGCAGGCGATCACGCGCTTCTTCGTCGATCGCTGGCAATTCACCGGCGTTCTGTTCCTGCTGCTGATCGCGCTGGGCGTCGGCGCGGTGATGGCGATTCCGAAATCGGAAGATCCGATCACGGAGTTTCCAGGCGTCGCCACCGCCGTCGTGTTGCCGGGCGCCGATGCCGAGCAGATGGAGCGATTGGTCGCCATTCCGCTGGAAGATGCGATCAACTCGATCGAGGACATCCGCGAGATTCGTTCATCGACCCGCGCTGGACTGGCTGTGATCTCGGTCGAGTTCGAGTGGGGCGTCGATCCGGAGGAAAAGTTCGGCGAAGTGATCCGCGAGATCAACGTCGTCCGCCCTAGCCTGCCGGATGGCATCATCGATCTACGCTCGCGGCGCTTCAATCCAGCGCAAACGAGCGTCGTGCAACTGGCGCTGACCAGCCCCGACGCGACGTTCCGACAGATGGAAGCATACGCCAAGGCGCTGCGTGATGCGATCGAACGCGCACCGGGTGTGCAACAGGCGGACGTCTGGGGCGCGCCGCCCGCGGAGGTGCGGGTCGCGGCCGATTTGGACCGGCTGGCGGCCTATCGCTTGCCACTGACCGCGGTCGCGGAGGCGTTGCAACGCGAGGGCGTCGATACGCCGATTGGCGCGGTGGAAGCCGGCGGGCGGCGTTTTAATCTGCAGGCATCCGGTTCGTTCAACAGCCTGGATGAAATCCGCGGTGTGGCGCTGCGCGCCGAGGGCGGCTCGCTGGTTACGGTCGGCGATGTCGCGGAAGTCGCGTGGGCCAACGACGAGCGCGCGCATATCACGCGCTACAACGGCGAGCGCGCGGTGTTCGTCAGCGCGCGAGCGAGGCTGGGAGAGGACATTTTCCCGGTGCTGGAAGGCGTGCGGTCGCGGATCGATGCGTTTGCGGAAACGCTGCCGGACAACATCACGCTGCATCGCGGTTTCGATCAATCCGAAACAGTGAAACATCGGCTCGGCAGCCTTGGGCGAGATTTCGCTATCGCGATTTGTCTTGTTTTGCTGACGCTGCTGCCGTTGGGATTTCGCGCTTCCATCGTGGTGATGGTCTCGATCCCGCTTTCGCTGGCGATCGGCGTGGTGGCGCTGCATGCGCTTGGCTATTCGCTGAACCAGCTGTCCATTGCCGGTTTCGTCCTGGCGCTGGGGCTGCTGGTCGATGACAGCATCGTCGTCACCGAGAATATCTCGCGGCACTTGCGTCAAGGCATGGCCCCGCGCGAGGCCGCCATCGCCGGCGTGCAGGAGATCAACGTCGCGGTGATCGGTTGTACCGCGACGCTGCTGCTTGCCTTCCTGCCGATCATGGCGCTGCCGGAGGGCGCCGGCGCGTTCGTCCGGTCATTGCCGCTCGCGGTGGTGACGACGATCACGGCGTCGCTCGTCGTTGCGCTGACCATCATCCCCTTCCTGGCGAGCCGCATGCTGCCGCGCGACTCCGTCGGCAAATCCAACCTGCTGCTAGACGGGGTGATGGGCGCTATTCACGGCATCTATCGCCCGGCGCTACATCTGGCGCTCGAGCATCCGCGCAAGACGGTGGCGATCGGGCTGGTCGGGTTTGCACTCTCGCTCGGGCTAGTGCCGAAGCTGGGTTTTTCGCTGTTTCCGGAGAACGACAGCCCATACTTCCTAGTCGACGTTTCCACGCCGCAGGGCGCCGCCGTAACGGAGACGGATCGCGCGGTGCAATTCGTTGATGGCGTGTTGGCGAGCCATCCCGAAATCGAATGGCGCTTCTCCAACACCGGCCGCGGCAATCCGCAGATCTACTACAACGAAATTCCGCCGGAGCAGATTTCGAATGTGGGGCAAGTGTATGCACGCTTCCGCGAATGGCATCGCACTGAAGGCATGCGCAAGATCGAGGAAATTCGCGCGGAACTGGAAGCGTATCCCGGCGCGCGCATCAATCTCCGGCGCTTCACCAATGGGCCGCCGATCGAGGCGCCTGTCGCGGTGCGTATCAGCGGGCCGGATCTGGCTGCGATCGGTGAAATCGCCACGGAAGTGGAGCGCATTCTGTTAGCTACACCCGGCACGCGCGAAATTACCAACCCAACGTCGGAACGGCTGATCGATCTCGATCTCAACATCAACGACGCCGAAGCGGCCCTGCGCGGCATTCCCGCAGGCAGCATCGACCAAACCTTGCGCATCGCTGTCGCCGGCGCGGCTGTGGCGGAGTTCCGCGATCCGGCGGGCGACGCCTTCCCTGTCGTGCTGCGCGCGCCGCGTGAAGATGCGATGCCGGTGACGGCGCTTGGCACGCTGTTTGTGTGGAACAACCAGGGCGCGGCGATGCCGCTTGCGGAAATCTCCGACCCGCAGATGGAAGGCGGGCCGTCGTCGATCGATCGTGTGCAACGCGAACGTACGGCGACGATCACGGCTTACACGCAGCCAGGATTCCTCATTAGCGGCGTGACGCGCGACGTGGCGGAGCGGTTGGAATCGCTGCGGCTGCCGCCAGGCTACACGGTGAGCTTCGGCGGCGAAGCAGAAGCGCAAGAGCGGAGCTTCAGCGGCCTTGGACCGGCGATCATGATTGCGATCTTCGGCGTGATGGCGGTGCTGCTGTTGGAATTCCGCACCTTCGCGGTGACAGGCGTTGTCGCCTTCGTGATTCCGTTCGGGATCATGGGCGGGTTGATCGCGCTTTGGATCGGCGGTGAGTCGCTGTCGTTCACGGCTATCATCGGCTTCATCGCGCTAATCGGCATCGAGATCAAAAACTCGATCCTCCTGGTGGAGTTTGCCAACCAGATGCGCGAGCGCGGCACACCGTTGCGCGAAGCCATCGAGCGCGCCGGCGAAGTGCGCTTCCTGCCGGTGCTGCTGACCAGCGCCACCGCGATCGGCGGCATGACGCCGCTGCTGCTGGAAGACTCGCCCCTGTTCTCCCCGATCGCAATGGTGCTGATTGGCGGTCTTGTCAGCTCGACACTAATCGCGCGGATCGTAACGCCGGCGATGTATCTGCTGTTGGCGCCGAAGGACGAGGCGGAAGAAGCGGCGGCTTAACGGCGTGCCGAGAAGTTGAACACGCTGTCCCATGCCGCGTCGAGACGCGCGAGCGCGTCTGATGGCGGCAACGCGGAATAGGCATCGCTTTCACGAGTCACTACGCCCAGGCGTTCAAGTTTGCCGAGCGCGTCCTGGATCTCGAAATCAATCTCCAGTCCGAACTGTTCGCGCAGAAACGCTTCGGCAAAATTGTCGATCTCGGCTTTGGCCAAGGGCTTTTGTGCGCGGCGAAGCATGCCGTAGGCCAGGATCGCTTCCTTCGCGTCCTGCTCTTCGCCGGCGCCGATTAGCAGGTCAAGCACGCCGGCGTTGTTGGCGAGGTTGCGAAAATAGACAGTGTCGGCGAGCTGCTTTTGGTAGCGCAAGGTCTGAGCTTCGTACTTCAGGCGCTGACGCATGACAAACGCACCAACAGCGACAAGGCCGGACACGGCGGCCAGAGCGCGCTTCAGTTCCGAATCCTCAATCACGCCCTGCGCGCCGAAATAAGCGGCGAGCACTGCGAAGATCACGGTGAGCGCAGGCCAGAGGTTCAGGAGCACAGGAATGCCCGTTGCGATCGCCGGCGCGGCGAGGAAGAACTGGTCGCGACGCAACATGCTGGGCTTGGCGCCCGGGTGCAGCGTCACCAGCTCGGCGTTCGCCACCGATCGGAAATGCTTTACCAGCGTCGCGCCCGGGCGAACGCCGCGGCGCATGCTGGCAAAGGCGCGTCGATCGGCGCGCACAATCTCGTCGTCAGACTTGAACCCGACCAGCACAACGACGTCATTCATCACTTCCGCTTCGATCACGCGCTTGCGCAATCCGAACCAGGATTTGCGAACGATCTGTTCGGGCTTAGACCCGCGCGCGAAATAGCGGATGCGGCGGATGCCCGCCATCAACGGTTTGATCGACAGGCCGGTTAGAAGCTGCGTGGTTTCGCGCGTCTGCACCGTATCGGGATCGATCTCGACGAAATTCGCACGCGTCAGCGCGCCGGTGAGTTCGCGCTCGAATATTTCAAATGCGCCAAGGCCAACATCACGGCGCGACGGCGGCGCGTCAGGATCGATCGGATCATAGAGCGCCTTCAGCGCTTCCAGGTGCGCATGCGCCTCGTGATGCGTCAGCGCGCCAAGCAAATGGAAAAGCTCGCCCATCGCCGCGCCATCGCCGGGCGGCAGGCCCGGTTCGTTGGCAATCGCTTGGCCAAGTTCGGCCTTGCGCGCCGCAATGAAGCCGTCGGATTTTCCGGCCGGCGTGGTCCCCTCAGACATGCGGCTAGTGCTAGCCTAGGCTGCGGCGCGAGGCTATGCGGGGAATGGCTTGAGAGGCGGAGTTATGCTTCGCCGCAACAGGGGGAATGGATGCGCCGAGCTTGGATTGGTGTCGCGTTGGCGTGGGCGCTCATCGCTGGGCCATCGGGCGCGCAGCAGGCTGGCCAACAACGCGATCCCTTCAACGGACAATTCGGCGCGTGGGAGATCGCGAGCCCGCCGCGCCAAGCGGCGCACCTCGCAAAGCTCATGGGCGACGCGCTCGAGGGCCTTGCGCCGCAGCGACCTGGCCAACTCGATGTGTATCTAATCACCGCATCGCTCTGGGGCGATCCCGTGTTCGAGCGTGAAGCGACGCAAGCGGAGGCAATTCTGCGCAATCACTTCGATGCTGACGGCCGCTCCATCATCCTAAGCGCCGGTGGCCAGGGCGAGCGCCGGTATCCCGCCGCTACGCCTGACAGTATCGCCGCCGCGATCGGCCAAGTCGGCGCGACGATCGATCCCAACGAGGATCTCGTTGTCGTGTTCATCACCTCGCACGGCGCGCCAGATGGGACCGCCGTGATCCGCGAAACCAATCGCCTGAACGCGGGCCTGCGGCCTGCGCATATGCGCGACATGCTTTCGCAAGCCGGCATCCGCAATCGCGTCGTTATTGTCTCGGCGTGCTTTTCGGGCGCATTCATTGCACCGCTGATGGATGAAAACACCATCGTGCTGACGGCGGCCGCGCCAAACCGCACATCGTTTGGCTGTCAGCCCTCGCGCGATTGGACGTTCTTCGGTGACGCGTATTTTAATCACGCCGTGCGCGGAGGCGCTTCATTGGTGCCCGCATTTGATGAAGCGAAAGTGCTGATCGAACGCTGGGAGCGCGAGCAGAACCTGACTCCTCCCTCCAACCCGCAGCGCCACGTCGGTTCACGCGCGGCTGACATGGTGCGTCAGGCCGAGCGCAACGCTCGCTAGCTTTCGCTTTCCGGCATAATGTCGAGCGGCGCAGCCGTCGTGCGTTTGGGCACGCGCATTACGATGCGCGACTGCACATCCGAAACGAGACCGAGTGCCAGCATCTTGTCGCGGAGGAAATCATCGTAGGCGTGCATGTCGCGCGCGACGACGCGCAACATGTAGTCGACGGCGCCAGTGACGGTGGCGCACTCAACGACTTCGGGCCAACCGGCGACGGCCACCTCGAATTTCTCCAGATTGTCGCGCGTCGGCAGCTGCAGCTTCACCGAAGCGAATACTTCGAAGCCAAGCCCGAGCTTCTCATAGTCCAGCAGCGTCACCTGCTTGGTGATGACGCCGATGCGCTTCAGCCGCTCGATCCGCCGCCAAGCCGGCGACGACGAGAGCCCTACCCGTTCGGCCACTTCGGCGATGGAGAGGGAGGCGTCTCGCTGCAGCAGATCGAGGATGCGCAGATCGACGGAGTCGAGCTCCACGGACAAAGTCACCTCCAGCACCGCCAAGACCGGTAGATTTTACCCACAATGCCGACCTGTCCCCCGCCAGGCAAGGGAGGCAACTAAATTGGCGAAAGAAATTTGCTCGGTATGGAGTCTGGAACCTTCCGGCGGTGGTTCCGTTGAGTAAGCCGGAGAAAGGCGCGCCATGTCCGACCAAACTCAAGACGACCACCACATCGAGCTGACACCCGAAGAGGCGCGCCAAGGCTTTCGCGGCGAGGACGCTCTGGCCGTCGTGGCCGTCTCGACGTTTCTCGCCGCCACCGGCCTCACGGCCTTCTTCGTCACGACAGCGCTGGGCGGTTAGGCCGGTTCTTGCGCCACGGCGGACGGGCGCGTATGTGTCCGCCCCTTCGGTGGCGTAGCTCATCTGGTTAGAGCGTGGGATTCATAACCCCAAGGTAGGTGGTTCAAGTCCACCCGCCACCACCATTTTCCCTCGTGTTATCATAAAGTTATCTGCACGCAATATTCGCCACGATTACTTGCGGGTCTAACGCGGGTCTAACAGGCCTCCAGCCAGGTGCGCTTTGCGTCGCCGTTACCCTCGTATAAACAACAGCTTACTTGCGCGGTTTGGTAGTTTATCGATGTGGGCGAACCGGTATCCAGTGCGGTTTTTATGAGAACGCCCAAGGCGTCGATGCCTTCTCGCCAACGATGACGTGTGGTGGCAGTCCCCAGCGGAGGACCACAGGTGAACAGAAACAAGCGCTTAGCGTGGCTAACCTCGAAAAGTTGGACCAGGGATTTTCAGGGCCTTCCATTCGTCGTGGCTAACCCTTGGAGCAACTCCACTAGCACGAGCCGAGAGCGCTGCCGATCCGCACTTCCAAAACGTCGTCGCTATTGCTCGCCGAGGCGCGTCGAAAGAGTGACGCCGACCGTCCGAGGATCAGATACAAGCCCAACACGCGTGGTGCGCTTGTTGAAATCTGGAATGGCGCCGCCTCCGCGATAATAGACCTCGTCAGTCAGGTTTCGCACCCAACCCGCAATTTCGTATCGCCCATCGGACGAGGTCCAGCCAACCCGCGCATTCCATACCGAATACTCGTTGGCGCGAAGATTGAGTTCGTTGTCGACGGTGTCGCCTTTGAAAGTCCCATCGAGCGCGAACGCAAGCTCCGAACCATTCGACAGCGGAAGCTCGTACTCAATGCCAACGCTCGCGGAGTACTCAGGAATGTTGGCGATGCGCTCGCCGGCGAGATCCAGAGTGAAGAACGGAGGTCCACCCATGATCGTCGGATCGAACACTTCAATCGCGTATTCCTCGTAGGTCGCATTGAGCAGCGAAACACCGGCTCGGAGCGTGAGTCCGTCTACTGGGCGAGCAATGGCCTCGATCTCAATGCCTTCGATGCTGGCGTCGGCGGCATTGTTGGTGATGACCGTGCCCGCCTGGCTGACGCCCGAAACTTGCAGGTCCTCGAATTGAATCCAGAAAGCTGCTGAGTTGAGCCGCAACCGATTGTCAAACAAGTCGAGCTTCAGCCCTACCTCGTAGTTGTCGGCGATCTCAGGATCGAACGGCACCATGTCATCGAGCGTGCCGGCCTGACCGTTGAAGCCGCCGCTCTTGAAGCCCTGCGCGTAGCTAGCGTAAGCCATGATGTCGTCGCTCGGCCGATACTCGAGCACGAAGCGCGGCGTGAATTGCTCCCAAGTTTCGCTCGCGCTCGCGTCGAACGGCCCGCCCGGCTGGAACAGCGTGAAGGGATCACCGCCCAATTCGTTCGCGACCGATGAAGCTGAAAGATCGAAATCCTTGGTCTCGCTGGTGTAACGAAGACCCGCTGTCAGCGAGAGTTGTTCGGTGAAATCGAACGTTGCTTCGCCGTAGGCCCCGTAGCTGTCGGTGGTGAGATTCTGCAGGAAGCGCGCCGTGCTGTTTTGATAGTCGGGGCTGCCGGGACCGATGAGGCCATCATCGGGATCGTCTGGCGTCAACGGATCGCACGGCTGACTTGCCGGCGTGCAGCCGAACAGGAAAATCGACTGATCGCGCGTGCCCTCTTCGTGAAACCAATAGAGACCCGCCGACCAGTGCAGGCGCCCACCCATTGAAAGCGGCCCACCATCGTCGGAAACAAAGCGCAGCTCTTGGCTCGTGGCCCACGACTCCTGCGTGGCGAAGAAATTGTTGAGGTCGGCCGGCATGCGGTCGACGTCTTCGCTGTTGTAGCTCTCCTCAGTCCGATAGCCGGACAGGAAGGAAAATGCGCCGGCTTCGACGTACCGATCGATGCTGAGACTTGTGCCCCACTGCTCGATGCCTTGACCGCCTGCGAGCCCGCTCCGGCCGCTGCGGATATCGTCTTCTTGCGTGGGGTACGGCGCCTGGAAGAAATCTTTCAGGATGAGCGGCGTGCCTGGCACATCGACGATCGTGCTTTTCAGAACTCCGTCTTGCTCGATGTTGGAATAGTCGGCGATGAAATCGATTTGCCAGTCCGTGCTGGGTGTGAAGCGCAATGACCCGCGAACGCCGCCAACGTCTTGACCATTGGCGTCTTCATCCAAGGTGAGATTGGTGTAAGCGCCGTCAGTGTGAAGTCCGAAGCCGGCAAGACGGCCGGTTAGGACATTGTCGATCAGCGGCCCACTGATGGCGGTCTCCACCTGCCGGCGGCCAAGCTCGCCAATTTCCGCGTTGATGTAGCCGCCGAACGTGTCGGTTGGCGCGCGCGTCAGAATGTTGATGACGCCGCCGACGGCGTTCTTGCCATAAAGCGTGCCCTGTGGTCCGCGCAGCACCTCAACACGATCGACGTCAAAGAGCGCCGCGTTCGCTTCGCTGGGCTGGGGCACATAAATGTCGTTGATGTTCACCGCGACGCCTGAATCCGTTGTCAGATCCTCGTTCGAACGGCCGATGCCGCGGATGATGTATTCTTCGTTGTTGATCTGCTCGGCGTAGATGTGGAGGCTGGGAGTGATCTCGGCCAAGCCTTCGACGTTGACCGTCCCCTGCTCGGCGAGCGCTTCGCCGCTGAAAGCACTGACCGCGATCGGCGTGTCCTGGATCGTGCCCTCTCGCCGATCCGCGGTAACAACGATTTCATCATTGCCCACGTCTGCTGCTTGCGGGGCGTCCTGCGCGAACGCGGCGCTGCAGAGGCTGGTGCTCAGAATGACCGAAGCGGTCGCAAACAAATACGCGCGCGGGCGCGGCGATCTATCCATGGTCATCCTCCCCAGGGCCTGGCTGCCCGTTTCCTGAGCCTCGTTCGGCTCCTCTCCGCCGCGCGTGATCCGCGCTGACGGTTAGGCCTTTTTGCATATTGTCGACCATCCAGCAAGCTCCAACTTGGCATTCGGTCGACAATATGCGATCTTCGGAGGCATTCAGGACACAGGCACAAGGAGGCAGAAGTGGCCGACGGACATCAGCGCGCGCTGTCGCTTGCCGCGCTTCACCCCGGCAAGGTGAGGCCGCACAAGCTCGCGCACTTCGTCATCCGCACGGCGAAATTCACGGAGACCCGCGATTGGTATCTGAACGTGCTCGCCGGCGAGGTTTCGTTCGAAAACGAGCAGGTCTGCTTCCTGAGCTATGACGAGGAGCATCATCGCGTCGGCATCATCAACATGCAGGACGCCACGCCGCTTGAGCCCAACGGCGCGGGCGTCGATCACGTCTCATTCACATTCGATACGTTGAGCGAATTGCTCGCGACCTATCGGCGTCTCAAGGCCGACGGGATCGAACCGTTCTGGCCGATCATCCATGGTCCAACGGTGTCGCTTTACTATCGCGATCCGACCGGCGTGAAAGTCGAGCTTCAATACGACATCTTGCGCACGCCAGCGGAGGTCAACGCCTTCTTCGCCGCCGGCAGCTACGTCGAGAACTTCATGGGGATCATTTTCGATCCGGAAGAAATGGCGACGCGCTTTGAAAGCGGCGAGCCGATCGAGAGCCTGACCAAGCGTCCCCCGCTTCCGCCAGGTCTTGGGCCTTGGGACATGCACCGGCCGTGACAGAACGCGTCAGCTTCCTTGGCCTCGGGCTCATGGGCGCGCCAATGACAGAGCGCTTGCTCGAAGTTGGTCTTAGTGTTCGAGTCTGGAACCGCAGCCGCGCCAAAGCACACGCGTTGGAAGCGAGCGGCGCCGAAATCGCGGAAACCGCCCGCGAAGCGACTACTGGCGCGGATATATGTTGCATTTGCCTGACGGACGCGAGCGCCGTGCGCGAGGTCCTGTTGGGAAGCGGCGGCGTGCAGCAGGCGCTGAAGCCTGGGGCGGTGATCATTGATTTCTCGACGATCGGCGTCGACGCCGCAGAAGCTATGGCGCGCGAACTTGGTGACGCCGGATTGCACTACATCGACGCGCCAGTCTCGGGCGGACCGGGCGCAGCACGCAAAGGCGAGCTCGCGATCATGTGGGGCGGCACGGCGGATGCGGGACAACGCGCGCAGCCCGTATTCAAAACGCTGGGACGAAGAGCGACGCACATGGGCGCGTCGGGTACAGGCCAAGCGGCCAAGCTCTGCAATCAGCTGATCGTCTCAAGTAATCTGATAGCGATCGCGGAGGCCATGAGCTTCGCGCGCGCGCTAGGGATCGATGCAAAGCTCCTCCCCGCTGCATTGGCAGGCGGCTACGCCGATTCGCTTCCGCTGCAGGTATTTGGGCCGCGCATGGCCGAAACGATCACGGAGCCGCGCATCAGTCAGGTCAACACCATGCTGAAAGACGTAGGAGAGATCGCAAAGACAGCGCACGGCTTGCCGATCAATCTGCGTCTAGCGAAGATGACGCACGCGCTTTACCAAGAAGCCGTCGAGCTTGGCTTGGGCGACGAAGATCTGAGCGTGTTGGCGCGTCTGTCGGCGGCCGACGGCGAAACGAAGAGGCAAGAGACATGAGCGCCGACACAGGCCTCAAAATCGAACCGCGCTCCTTGCAAGCAGAGGTGCTCGATCGCCTGCGCGACGAGATCATTCGCGGCGTTTGGAAACCGGGCGTGCGTCTCCAGGAGCGTACGCTCTGCGAACGCTTCGGCATTTCGCGTTCTCCCCTGCGCGAGGCCTATCAAGTGCTCGCCGCCGAAGGCCTCTTAGACCTCCTACGCAACCGCGGCGCGGTCGTCTCGACGCCCTCCTACGACGAGAGCATGGACGCCTTCACATTGCTCGCCACTCTTGAGACGCTGAGCATCGAACTGGCTTGCGCCAAAGGAACTGACGACGAACTCGATGCAATCGGCGAGATCCACCGGCGCGAAGTTGCGGCCGCGGCGAGACGCGATGAAGCCAAGGCATTTGAACTGAACAACAAACTTCACCGGGCCGTGGTCGAAGCGAGCCACAATGGGCCCGTCATGGATGCCCACCTCATCGTCTCGCGTCAGATCATCCGGGTGCAGAACGCAACTGGTTTTCTCCTGCCTGACATGCCAGCAGACGAGCATATCGGTTTCATCGAGCCGCTCTTGAAGCGGAGCAAGGCAGCAGCAGTCAAAGGGCTGCGGGCTCACCTCGCGCATGTTCGCGACAATATTGCCCGCCGCCTCGAGACATTGGTCGCAACGCCAGAGAAACGTCCAGCTGCGTGAGCCTCAGGGCGTAACGTCAATCACGATCTTGCCGCGCGCCTGCTTGGTTTCGCAGCGTTGATGCGCCTCGGCGAGGTTCTCCATCGTATAGACGCTGTCGATCACCGGGCGAATCTGACCGGCTTCGACAAGCTTGGCGATGATGGCGAGCGCCTCCCCGTTAGGCCGCATGAAACACCAATCGTAGCGGCGCCCTAAGGCCTCTTGCTCGGCCTTGCGCTGAGCGAGGAATGCATCACCGTGCTTTTGCCCCTCATCGAGGCCGTACTTGTCGATGAACTGAAAGCGCGGCGTGACGATGCTGACATAGTGCGCGCCGGCATTGGTCTTGAGCGCACCCAGGAGCTTTTCTTCAGTATCGAAGGCCGTATCGAAAGCGACATCGTATTCCTGGAGGAGGTCGGCGAAGTCGTCCTTGGTGTAATCGACAACGACATCGGCGCCCAAGCTCTTCACCAGCTCGACGTTGCGTGTGCTGCAGATGGAGGCGACATGCGCACCCCAGGCTTTCATGAGCTGGATTGCGAAGCTGCCAACGCCGCCCGCCCCGCGCGGAATGATGATGCGCTTTCCACGCGCGGTCTCCGGCGATAGGCCCACGACATCGACGAGGGCTGTCCATGCAGTTAGCGCTGCATAAGGCAAGGCCGCAGCCTCGGCGAACGTCAAGTTCGTAGGCTTGGACGCCACCCAATCTTCGTTCACGCCCGCGAGGGCGGCGGTCGCAAAGTTCGGGACTCCGGCATAGACCGCATCGCCTGGCTTGAACTTCGTAACCTTCTCGCCGACGCGATTGACGATCCCCGCAATGTCGCGACCCGGGATAAGCGGCATCCGCATCAGGCCATTGCGGAGGAAGAAGGCCGAGCCGTAGCCCGAACGCACAGCGCAATCGATCGGGTTGACCGAAGTGGCTTTCACTTCGATCAGGATATCGCTGTCGCCAAGCACGGGCTCAGGTGCATCGCGAACGATGCGCAAAACCTTATCTGCGGGTCCAAACTCCTCAAACAGGACGGCTTTCATGTGCATTCACTCAATTCGTAGGTTCGTCGATGACAGGGTTTTCGATTGCGCCGAGCCCATCGACCTCGACGCGCACTTTCTGACCGGCTTTCATAAAGCGCGGCGGATCGAACATCGCGCCAACGCCCGCGGGGCAGCCTGTCGTCAGCACATCGCCCGGTTCCAGTGTGAACACTGTCGTGAGTTCGGCGATCATCTCACCAATCGAATAGACGAAGTCGCTCGTCGATCCGTCCTGACGAAGCTCATCGTCGACCCAGGTGCGAATACGCAGATCATGTGGGTTTTCAACATCGTCGGCTGTCGTCAGCCAAGGCCCAATGGGCCCGTGCGTGTCGAATGATTTGCCCAAAGTGGAGGTGGGTGAGCGCAGCTGCCAATCGCGAACGCTGACGTCGTTGCAGATAAGGAAGCCGGCGATCACGTCGCTAGCTTTGTCCGCAGGCACGTGACGGCATTTCTTGCCGATAACGAAAGCAACCTCGCCTTCATAATCGAGCTGGCTCGAGACGCGCGGCAAATGGATTGGATCGTACGGCCCGCTGATCGAGGTGACCTGCTTGTTGAACCAAACTTGGTTGGCCGTAAGCGGAATCGGCACGCCGCGCGCGCGGATCTCTTCAACGTGCGACTTAAAGCTCAGGCCCAGCCCCAAGAACTTGCGCGGTCGCATGACCGGCGCTTCGAGGCGCACGGATTTCAGCGCCAGCCGCGGCGCGCGTTCAGCCGCCGCTGCCAACGCGTCTTGTGCTTCTGTGCCTGCTTCGAGCAGCGTCACCATGTCTTGCGGCAAGCGAGCGTCGGCCACGGAGACGTCGGCGATCTCTTCGCGCTGAACGACGCCAAGACGCGTGCGGCCGCCTTCGGTGAAAGTTGCGATTTTCATGGATGCGCCTCGCTGCTCAAGCGGCCTTCGAAAATCATCGTGAGCGCCCGGCTCTGGAACGCCCATCGCCCGTCACGTTCAACGCAGACGTCGCGAGAACTGCCGCCCATCATCAAAGGCGCAACGCCCTCCGGCGCGACAACCGTCATTGCGTTAGTGACGGCGACGATTGTTTCGCCTTCCCGCGACAGGTGGAGATTGCTCCAGAAATGCCGCGTCCTGCGTGAAGTATCCTTGGCGCGCGCCTTGAAGCGTTCTTCAATCTCGTCTCGGCTCTTCAACACGAAAGCCGGCGTCGACAAGGTCGCGTCCGGCGTGAAGAGTTCGTGCACCCGATCCGCCTGGCCATGATCGACGCGATAGGCGAACTCGGTCAGCAGCGCTTCGATCGCGCGCTGCGTCTCGACATCAACGACAGGTTCGGTCCCGCTCACCGGCATCTCCATCAGTGCGTGACCGCGCCCAACGAGGCGGGTCCGACAAGTTTTGCGTATTTCGAAAGGGCCGGCGCCAGAGCGCGCTCGCGCGCTGGCGCGCGCTGGTCGCGGCGTGCGGCGAGAATGTCGTGGCCAACCTTAAGATCGAGGCGGCGCGTCTCAGCATCAATGGCGACGATGTCGCCGTTCTGCACCAAGGCGATCGGCCCGCCCGCTTCGGCTTCTGGACCGACATGGCCAATGCACATGCCGCGCGTGGCGCCGGAGAAACGCCCATCGGTGACGAGGGCGACGTCTTCACCAGCGCCCTGGCCGTAGAGCAGCGCCGTCACGCCGAGCATTTCGCGCATGCCTGGCCCCCCGCGCGGGCCCTCATTGCGAATGATGATGACATCGCCGCGTTCATACGCGCGCGCGCGCACCGCCTCGACCGCCTCTTCTTCGCCCTCAAACACGCGCGCCGGCCCTTCATGGCGCAGGCGCTTTAATCCAGCAGTCTTGATGAGCGCGCCATCGGGCGCGAGCGATCCGGTCAGCACGGCGACACCGCCCGTCGCGGCAAAGGCGTCCTCCGCGCGGCGAACAACGACGCCGTCCGGCGCGGCGGCCGCGCTGGCGATTTCGCCGATGGTCGCCCCTGACACGGTCGGCAGATCGGTGTGGAGGAAACCGCCTTCGGCAAGCGCGCGCAGAACCGTGGGCGTGCCGCCGACTCCGTGAAGGTCTTTGGCCCAATAGCGGCCGCCGGGGCGCAAGTCGGCGATGAGCGGTGTGCGCGCGAACACTTCAGCGACGTCAAACAAGGTGAAGCTCAAGCCTGCTTCGTGCGCGATCGCCGGCAGATGCAGCGCCGCATTGGTCGAGCCGCCTGTCGCAGCAACAGTCGCGGCGGCATTCTCAAGCGATTGGCGTGTGATCAGCTCTGCTGGCAATGGCCCGCCGGTCTCGATCAAACTCGCCAGGGTTTCGCCCGCGCGGGCGGCAAGTTCGCTCCGTGAGGCGGCCACAGCCGGCGTCATAGCCGTGTGCGGAAGCGCGAGACCCAGCGCCTCAGCAACCATTGCCATGGTATTGGCGGTGAATTGTCCAGCGCATGACCCGAGCGAGCCGATGCCGACGCGTTCCAGCGCATCAAGCTCGCTCGCATCCATTTCGCCGGCATAGACTTTGCCAACGCCCTCATAGACATCGACAATCGCGACTTCCCGGCCACGCCAGACGCCTGGCAGAGCGGCGCCGCCATAAAAGAACACGGACGGAAGATTGAGGCGCGCAATCGCCATCAGCACGCCGGACAGTGTCTTGTCGCAACCGGCGAAGCCAATGAGGCCGTCATAGCCGTGCCCGCGCACGACCGCTTCGATGGAATCGGCGATGATCTCGCGCGACACCAAGGAATAGCGCATGCCGGCATGGTTCATCGCCATGCTGTCGGCGACAGTGATGGTCGAGAACGTAAACGGCGTAACGCCAGCGTGCGTAAGGCCCGCCTTGGCGCGGTCCACCTGAGGCGCAAGCGTCATCGAGCATGGCGTGACATCGGCGCCCGTGGAGACGAGCGCGCCGAACGGCTGTTCGAGCTCCTCGTCGCTCAACCCCATGGCGCGCAAGAATGCGCGATGGGGCGCTCGATCGAGCCCCTCGGTCAAAACGCGGGAATGGGTCTTGCCCTTGTTCACGCGATGCGCTCCGCGGGAGCACGCGCGCTGGCGCGCGCGGATGCAAGCGAGAGCGCAAGCACACCACACCCTGCCGCAGCCGACACTGCGCCTACTGCCATCATGAAGTGCTCAAAACTTGCGCCCTGCGCGAGCACTAGACCCGCCAAGGTCGGCCCGACGACGCCGCCAAACCGGCCAATGCCGAATGACCAGCCGATCCCAGTCGCACGCACGCGCGTCGGGTAGAAGGCGGCGACGACTGCGGTGACCGATAGCTGCGCGCCGATGGTGAAGAGCCCGGCGGCAAAGCAGACCAACAACATCGTCGTCGATGAAGTACTGGCAAATCCGATTGCGCCAACAAACAGTGCGCCGATGAAATAGGCTGTCGCCATTGCGGTGAACGGTGGAATGCGATCGCCAAGCCGCGCCAGCATCAGGTTACCAAAGATGGAGCCGATATTGAGCGCGCCTGAAGACAAGACGGCGATCTCAATCGGCAGGCCCGCTTCACGCACCAAGGTTGGGATCCAACTGACAATGCCGTAGGTGCAAAGCAGGCTGAGGAAACAGATCGTCCAAATAAGCGCCGTTCCAGCGGCGCGGCCTTCCGTGAAGAGTTGCAGTACTGATCCGCGCGGGCCGTAGTGGCGCGCCTCTTCCGCGCCCTCCAAGTCGCCGCCCCGCGCGCCTAAACGCTCACGCACACGCAGCGCGCGCGCGCGTGCTGCGTCGCCGCCGCGTTCAAGCAGAGCGAGGGATTCCGGCAGCCAAAGCGCGGTCGCCAATAACAAAAGCGCCGGCGCGATCGCGCCAATGATGAAGATCAAGCGCCAGCCGTGTTCGGCAAGAACGAGCGCACTTGTGATCGAGCCCGCAACTGCGCCCAACGGAAAGCCGCTGAACACAAGCGCCACCACAAGAGAGCGCCGGCCGCGCGGGGCATATTCGGCGGCCGTTGCGATAACGCCGGGAATGGCGCCGCCTAGGCCGATTCCGGTCAAGAAGCGCAGAAGCGACAGCTGATCGACGCCGTTGGCGAACGCGGTGGCGAACGAGCCTGCCGCCATGATCGCAAGCGAGATTAAGAGAATGGGTTTGCGCCCGATCCGGTCGCCCAGTGGACCGAAAACGAGCCCACCGACGAGCCCGCCGAACAAACCGGCGCTGAACAAGGCGCCAAGCGCTGCGTGATCGCCGCCAATTTCTTCGCGAAGCGCGGGCGCTGCGAACGACACCGCCTGGGTGTCGTAGCCGTCGATCAAAACGATGAGGAAGGTGATCGCGTAAATGAGCCACTGATAGGAGCTGGGCGCAAAACGCGGGGGTCTAGTCGGTCCGCTCGTATAGGGCATCGCGCATCTCCCCTCGAAGCGGCTCTGCGTCCGCCCATCTGGTCGACAATATGCAAAATGCCGCCAGGACGCAAGACGCCCGCTGGCACTGCCCGCAGGCCGGCTAGTTGCGGTGATCGAATACGCGCTTGGCCTTGCCTTCACTGCGGGCGAGGCTGCCTGTGGGCATAAGTTCGATTTTGGCGCTGACCCCGATCAGATCCTTGATGCGCGCGCTCAAATCGTCGGCGGCCTCGGGCGCCTCGCCTTCGACCCGCACAAGCAATTCATCGAGCGCCCTTTCGCGCGAGAGATGGAGTTCATAATGCGGCGACAGTCGCTCATCCTGGCAGATCAGCTCCTCAATTTGGGTCGGGAACACGTTGACGCCGCGAATGATCATCATGTCGTCGGTGCGTCCCGATATCCGATCCATCCGGCGCATGGTACGCGCGGTGCCGGGCAAGAGCCGGGTCAAGTCGCGCGTACGATAACGGATGATCGGCAACGCCTCTTTCGTGAGCGACGTGAAGACAAGTTCGCCGAACGACCCGTCAGGCAATGGCTCACCCGAAACCGGATCGACGATCTCTGGATAGAAATGATCCTCCCAGATCGTTGGGCCATCTTTGCTTTCAACGCATTCGGAGGCGACGCCCGGCCCCATCACTTCGGAGAGGCCGTAAATGTCGACGGCGTCGATACCAAACATGGATTCGATCTCGCGGCGCATTTCGTTGCTCCAGGGCTCCGCGCCATGAATGCCAATGCGCAAGCTGGTTTCTCTGGGATCAACACCCTGGCGGCGGAACGTTTCGCCCAGCGCTACCATGTAGGACGGCGTCACCATGATGATGTCAGGCTTCAAATCAGTGATGAACTTCGCTTGCTTTTCGGTTTGCCCGCCAGACATCGGAATGACGGTGCAGCCCAGGCGCTCGGCGCCATAATGGGCGCCAAGTCCGCCGGTAAAGAGCCCATAGCCGTACGCGACATGGACGATGTCGCCCTGCCTCCCGCCCGCGGCATAGATCGAACGCGCAACGAGGTCGGACCAGGTGGCGATATCGGCGCGTGTGTAGGCGACGACCGTCGGCGTGCCTGTGGTGCCGCTCGAGGCGTGAACGCGGACGACGTCCGTCCGCGGCGTCGCCAGCAGCCCGAATGGGTAGTTCTGCCGAAGATCGTCCTTTATAGTGAAGGGAAAACGCCGGAGGTCGCCGAGATCGCGCAGGTCTCTCGGGTGAACGCCTGCCCGCTTGAACGCTTCGCGATAAAACGGAACACGCTCATAGACGCGGGCCAACGTCTTGCGCAGGCGCGCGAGTTGCAGCGACGCAATCTTATCGCGGCTTGCAGTTTCAATGGCGTCGAAGCCTTTCACTGACTTTGCCATTTAGCGTCCTCTCGCGCGCCGGGCGGGCAATGCAGCGAATTGGGGATTTGCGCTCGCAAACTGACAAAGCGTCAATATAATCCTGTGAAACTCGCCGACGCAATCAGAGCAGGATCCTTGTCCCAAGACGAAGCCGCCGATTTTCGCACCCGCACCGGTCAGGCCCGGCGTGCACGCACGCGGTCTAAGATCCTCACCGCCGCCTTTGACCTCTTCGACGCGCGCGGCATTGAGAAAGTTACCGTCGACGACATTCGCACGGCCGCTGGTCTCGCACGCGGGTCGTTCTACAATTACTTCGCCACCTACGAAGACCTTTTGAAGGAAATGGCGCGGCTGATCGCGCGCCAGATCACCCACGAGCAATCGGTCTACTACGACGCGGTCCCCGATCTGGCCGAGCGGACCTGGAGCAATCTCCGCTACGCAATTCTGCGGGTCGCGAGCGACCGGCCGTGCGCTGAAATCCTGGTGCGCATCATTCCTCTCGTTGGGCCGATCAGCGACACGATGCGTGAGCGGGCCGACAGAGATCTCGCCCGCGCCATCGATAGCGGCGCGGTCAAGACGCCCTCTCCCGACATCGCGCTTGATTTTGGCTATGGTGTCGCCACCATGATGCTGCACCGGTCGCTGCAAGGAAATCTTAGCGCCGACGATCTTCGCGCCGCTGGTCTCATGTTCCTGCGCGCGCTGGGCGTCGAAGAAGCAAAGGCCGTTCGCATTGTCAGGAAGCCGTTGCCGGCGATGCCTGCCTTGCCATTGCGCGGCGCCATTATCAGCGCTCCGGCGCCGTGAGTGTGCCAAGCGCACGTGCATCAGCCCCGCCCACGCCAACGAGCCCAAAGCGCCTGTAATGTCAGCGGAACGACAAGAGCCATCGCCGCCTGCCCCAGAGCGGCAGGCAGATCAGCGCCGAGATAGGTTGAAACCGCAAAGGCGAAGAACGATCCAAGCACCGTGACAACCAGCGGGATTACGCTCATGCGCTTTGCCGCCAGTTTCAGCGCACGTTTGAGCGCACCGACAGCTAGCGCCACATCCGGCGCTTTAGCGCCGTTCGGCGTCTGAGATCGGTTGATCGCCGGCGAAGCCATGTGAAGTTCAAGCTCGACATCGGCGGCAAGAACGGCCGTTGCAAAGTCAAAGATTGGATTGGCATCATTCTCTCCTGTTTGCACAAAGGTCGAGGGCAACAGCGCCGGCTCCACGGTCGCAAGATCAAGACGCGGGGATCGCAGCAGCAGCAGCGTCAGCGAGCCCGCCGTTTGCGTCTGCGCAATCGCGATCGCGTCGCCGGCATCGACGCCCGTCGCGCCTAAGGCGAGGCGCGACGCATCCGCGCCGAGCTTGCGCGCGTTCGCACGCACCCAATCAAGGACGCGCCGCCCGTCATCGATAGTGTGGCCGGCGCCTGTTTGAAAAGAGACCACAAGGCAATGAGCCTCGCTCGCCAACCCGGCCAGTTCAGCATCGTCTCCGCCGAGATAGACGAGCACACCCGTCTTCCCGCGCCCGCGTGAACGATAGAGACCGATGGCGATGCTGGCGCCGTCGATGGTAAGCGTGCGGTCTTCGACACGGCGCGCGGCGTCCGCTTGATTGCGTGCGCCGCGCGTCGCGTCACGCGGTTGTCCGCGTTCACCGCCCCCAGTGTTCTCTGCTTTCATGTCTGCGACAGCCCCGTCCATGGTCACGCCGCGCGCGCCTCAGCGGCGCCCCCAATCGCGCGGGCGAGCGCCTTGCCCCGGATCGCAATCGCAGCGCGTGCGGCGGGTGCTGTCTCGACCAGATCAAAGCCATGCGGCGCGCCCGCAAAGAGATGGAGGTCAACATTGACGCCCGCATCCGTGAGGCGCCGCGCATAGGCGATCGCCTCGTCGCGTGCGGGGTCGCAATTGCCCGCGATAATGAGCGTGTCAGCCAGGCCGGCGACGTTCTCAGCGGCGAACGCCGCGGCATAGGTCAGCGCCCTACCCTCTGGCGTCGTTGCGCCAAAATAAGCGTCCCACGCCATCGGGATGTGCTTGGCTTTGAGGAACGGCGTGTCATTGAACTCTCGCGCCGAACGGTGCTGGCCTAGATTATCGACGACGGGCTGCTGCAACAGTACGAGCGAAAGGGCAAAGCCTTCGTCGCGCGCGCGTAACGCCAGACCCGCTGCGATCGACGCACCTGCACTTCCACCACCGACCGCCAGTCGAGCGACGTCGGCATTCAAGAGCGCACCATTGTTGCGCACCCAGTTCATCACTTCCCAGCCATCGTCGTGTGCAGCGGGAAAAGGAAACTCCGGCGCCAACCGATAGTCGACGGACACCACAACGCAGCGTCCGTCGCGAGCATGATTCAAGCAGACCTCATGCTCGGTCTCGAGATCGCCGACAATAAAGCCTCCGCCATGGAAGTAGACAAGAACGCCCGGCCGCTCGGCGCCGTTCGCACGATAGATGCGCACGTTGATCCTACGCGCTCCGACCTCGATCGCTTGATCGTTGAACGTGACCTCGCTTGAGCGGCGGCGCCCACGCATGCGAGCAGCTATTGCCATCATCCTTCGCGCCGTCTTCACCTTGGCCAGATCGGGATCTGGCATGCGGTGAAGACGGACAAATTCCGCGTCGAGCTTTGGGGTCACCATGTGGTTGAGCCCTCTTCCGTCAGAATCGGGTGTCGAGCGTGATCCCATAGGTCTGCGGCGCGCTCGTATTGGTCAGCGTCGAGAACGCATTGGCTTGCAGGGCGGTGGCCACTTCCTCATCGCCAAGATTAGCGCCCCAGAGCCGGACGCCCCAACGATCGTTAGCCGAGCGCCAGCCAACACCGGCATTCACTAGCGAATACGCATCCTGCTCAAAGACGTTGTCGTGCGCGCCGAACCAGCCGTCGTTATAGTAATAGTCGACATCGGCGAACCAGTTCCCTCCGCTGGTTGGAATCTCGTAGTGTGCGCCCAGATTGAGTGTGCCATTCGGCGTGAATGGCAGTTTGTTGCCGCTCGCATCGATGAGCGACACCGTGTTGCCGAAAGGCGGGATGGTGCTGGGCACGAAGGACGGCGCGCCCGGGAAATCGGTGAACTCGTGGTGGATGAGACTCAAACCTGCCGACAGTGAGAGATTGTTGGTTGCGCGCCACGAGAAGTCGAAATCGGCACCATACATTTCCGCGCCGGCCGCGTTGATAATCGTTGGCGGCGCGGTCGCGAAATTGAAGACCTGCAGATTTTGGAAGTCATAATAGTAGAAAGCGGCATTGAAGATGGCGCGACGGTCGAAGAATTGTGACTTGAAACCGACCTCGTAGGCGTCGACTTCTTCAGGCAGATAGAAGTCTGTCGGCGACGGCGAATTGATGCCACCGGATTTGTAGCCGCGATTGTAGGACGCGTAGAGCAGAATGTCGTCTGTCAGCTGGTGGTCGAGCGAGATGCGCCAAGCCCAGGCGCTGTCGTCGCGCTCGGCGGAAACAAGCGGAGAAGGCGGAAAGCCGACAAAGTTGGTTTGCGCCGAATCCTCCACGCTCTCATCCATGTAACGCGCACCCACTGTAAGATTCGTGCGGTCGGAGAGGGGCAATGTCGCTTGTCCATAGAGCGCGGCTGACTCGGCTGTGAGATCGGATTCGGTGATCGCGATGCCCGATGGATTGGGGAAGAACGCGAAGTATTGCTCGAACGGATCAAGTTGGCCGTTGAGTTTCAAATAATAGGCGCCGAGCGTCCACTGAATGTGGGCGTCCTCGTTCGATTGCAGCATCACTTCTTGAGAGAATTGCTCGTCGCGCTGCATGCCGTGGTTGAGCTCTTGGAAATGCCCGTCGGTCGCGTCCTGATCGAACACGATGAGGAAACTGTCGGTCCGGTACGCCGAAATTGACGTGAGCCGCGCCCAACCCAAGTCCTGCGCAACGGTCAGGCTGGCGCCACCGCCCTCCAACTCGGAATACGGATCGACGTTTTGCTGCATGTCGTATGGACCGCCCGCGTAGGGTGATCCGCCCATCCCGAGAAACGGCGTCGTACCGGGAATGGGATGGCCGCCAATGCTGCTGGTCTCGCGATAGAAATAGTCTGCGCTCAGCGTGATGGTGGTGGCGTCGGTTGGCGTCACTTGAAGGCGCGAGCGCAACGCATAGTCGTTGATGAGACGGTTGACGTCGTTGCCGGTGGTGAGATTTGTGCCGTACCCATCGCCCTGCGATGAATAGCGCACGGCGAGATCAGCAGCTGCGTCCGGCAAGATCCCGCCCGTAATGTAGCCGCTCAACGTCGTGGTGTCGTAATTGCCGTAAGAGGCGCTGAGCGATCCGGTCAAATCTTGCGACGGCGAACGGGTGATGACGTTGATGAGCCCGCCGGTCGCGTTGCGGCCGAACAGGGTCCCTTGCGGGCCCTTCAGCACTTCGGTGTGGTCAAGGTTGTTGAGTGAGAGCAGCGCCCCAGGCTGCGACGCGTAGTAGACGCCGTCGACATAGACTGCGACCGAGTTTTCAAGACCTGGCGCCACCGCCACCGTGCCAAGACCGCGAATGCGCGGGATGAAAAAGCCGTTGATGTTCTGGACGTGCAGACCCGGCGCGAGCTGGTTCAGCCCCGTAAGGTCGGTCGCGCCGATGGCTTCGAGCCGATCGGCGTCAACGACGCTAACGGCGATCGGAACGTCCTGGATGTTCTCGTCACGGCGTTGCGCCGTGACGACGATTTCCTCTTCGACACCAGCCTCCTGGGCGTAAGCCGACATGGCCAGCGGTGAAACGCTGAACAAAAGCGCGCCCGCGAGGGCTCCATACTTGGCCATGATCCTCCCCTTGATCCTTAGCGCTTTAACGCGCCCTTATTAACCGACGTATCGTCATTTTGACACTATGTCAATTTGATAACGCGGCACCAATCCGGGGAACGAAGATGCGCGGCGATCCGCAAAGGCTCGCCGCGCGCTCTCATGTTGGTTTGCGGCTTAAACGGCCTTTGCCGCGTCAGCGATGATTTCCGCGACCACTTTGGGCAGCGACACGTAGATGGCGTGGCTGCCGCGCTTTTCGACGACCTTGGCGCCGGCGCGCTTCGACATGAAGCGTTGCGCGTCGGGCGGGATCATGCGGTCGTCGGTGGCGACGAGATAGAAGCTGGGCTTCGAGGCCCATGCTGGCGTGGTGACTTCACCGCCGAGCGCGTCGACGCCCCACGGCACTTGGCTGTCGGCCATGAATTCCGCTTCCGCCGGTTCAACGTCCGCGGCGAAGGACGTGTGGAATTTGTCGCGATCAAGGAAGAGGAAGCCTTCGCGCGGCGGCAGAATCGGCGGCACCGGCGCGCCGGGTGGCGGGTTGGCGATCAGCTTGGCGACGGATTCGCCTTTATCGGGCGCGAACGCGGCGATGTAGACGAGGCGCGCGACGTTCGGGTGATTGCCGGCTTCGCTGATAACAACGCCGCCGTAGGAATGGCCGACGAGGATCACGGGCTTATCTTGCGCGTCGAGGATCAGCTTGGTGGCGGCGACATCGTCGGCGAGCGACGTGGTCGGGTTCTGCACGATCGAGACCTTGAAGCCTTCCTTGCGCAGCTGTTTGTAGACGCCGGCCCAACCGGAGCCGTCGACGAAGCCGCCATGAACCAGAACGACGTTGAAGTCTTGGCTGCGTGACATTTCACCATCTCCATTTGATTATCCCACGATTTAATCGCGTACGATCTAATTAGCGAGCCATTAGCCGCATGTCAATCGCTTGCGATTAAATTGTTCGCGACTTATCTACAGGAAGCGGCGCACCGGGCCGCGGTAAGGACTTAAGTCTATGACTGGTAAGGCAAAACAGCCGAAAGAGGCGTTGGCGGGCTCGCTGACCGACTTCCTGTGCTTTGCAGTCTACTCGACAAACCTAGCGTTTGGGCGGGCCTATAAGCCGTTGTTTGATGAACTCGGCATCACCTACCCGCAATACGTCACGCTGATCGCGCTCAACGAAGAGAGCGACCAGACCGTGAGCCAGCTGGGCGAGAAGCTGTTCCTAGAATCGAGCACGCTGACGCCGCTGCTGAAGCGGTTGGAAGCGGTGGGCTATGTCACGCGGACGCGCGACACCGTGGATGAACGCCAAGTGCGGATCGCGCTGACTAAGGAAGGCAAGGCGATCTTCGAGAAAGCCTTCTGCGGCCGTGAGCGCGTGATCGAAGCGACGGGGCTCGACTACGACACGTTCGTGCGGTTGCAGAGCGATCTGCTGACGCTGCGCGGCAATCTGCTGAAGGCATCGGCAAAGTAGCGCGTTCCACTACTGTCGCTGATCCTGCTGGCGACGGACGGCAGCGGTGCTATGTTGAATACGCGTTCGCCCGCTTCTCCGGGCAGTTGGTGACCGATGTGGATCATATATCTTCCGTAGACACCTTCCACGCCGAAGCCATCAATCGAGCCGCTATCGATCTTGATGCACGGCGACTTGTAATGGAGCTGAGCAGCGGAACTGAGCTTACAACACTGACCTTCGAGGCTCACTTGCTGACTAAACTCATTTCAACAGCTCTTGTGGCCGCGGGAAGACTGCAGGCAGCGAAAGCTACCCCAGCGCAAGCGATCATCCCCGAGCGCATGGGAGTTGCAGCGTATGAAAGTCAGATCATATTGAACTTCGACATTGCGGACGGCCTGCCGCTGAACTTCGTCCTCTCTCAGAACGACGCGCGCAAGCTTGCGAACAGCATACTGGCGTCTTCCGCAATCTAAGACTGCAGTTGGCGACACTCGCGCCGATGCTTGAGGCGATGGGCCCTCCAACAATCTGTCAGACCTGATCACACGCTTACGCGCCGATGTTCGACGATGTTAAGTCCGAACCCTCGCAGCGCGATCAGTGTTTGCGGCGAATTGGTGAGCAAGATCATGTCGTGGACGCCAAGCTCCGCAAGCACTTGCGCACCCGCGCCGTAGTCCCGCAACGCCTGCAAGTCGGCGCTCGCTTTCTCACCGTTGGCCTTTCCGCGCACAAACAGCGTCAAAAGGTTCGGCATCTGCTGGGTGATGAGCACTACAACTCCCGCGCCCGCCTTGCCGATCTCGTCCATTGCACGATGCAGAAGATCGGTGCGAGGCCCTTCTGCGCCCAGCATGTCAGTGAAGACATCCAGCACGTGCATCCGGACAAGGGTCGGTCGCGTGGGATCGACGCGTCCCTTCACCAGCGCGAGCATCTCGGTGTTGATGGCCTTGTTGCGAAACGTGATCGCCCGCCATTCGCCGCCGTACCGGCTTTCAAATTTCGCCTCCGCCACCCTCTCCACGTTGTGGTCACGCTTCAGGCGGAACGAGATGAGGTCGCGGATCGCGCCGATCTTGAGGTCGTGTTGGCGAGCGAACGGCACGATGTCGGCCATTCGCGCCATCGAGCCATCGTCCTTCATGATTTCGCAGATCACGCCGGAAGCGTTGAGTCCGGCGAGCCGGGAAATATCGACGGCCGCTTCGGTATGCCCAGCGCGCACCAGCACGCCACCGTCGCGCGCCACGAGCGGGAAAATGTGCCCCGGCGTGACGATAGCTTCCGCGCCTTGAGAGGCATCGATCGCGACAGCGATGGTGCGCGCCCGGTCGACCGCGGAGATGCCGGTTGAAACACCGTGCTTTGCTTCGATCGATACGGTGAACGCGGTCTCATGCAGAGAGCGATTGTCTTGCGTCATGAGGGCAAGGCCAAGTTGCTCCACACGGGGCTTCGCCAATGCGAGGCAAATCAGCCCGCGCCCGTGCTTCGCCATGAAATTGATGGCGTGAGGCGTCGCCATCTGCGCGGGAATGACAAGGTCGCCCTCATTCTCGCGGCTCTCATCGTCGACCAGGATGAACATGCGCCCGTTGCGGGCCTCGTCTACGATCTCTTCGATTGGGGATAGCTTGTGGCCCAACGCGCCGCCTTCCCTCAGCGTGGCAGCAGTGCGGTCAGTCATTATGCCGGCCGCGGCGTGAAGCTCACCGGCAGCGTCTTGAGCGCGCGCGCCTCACTCGAGGTGTAGTCTGGGACGAACCCATCGGTAATTTTATAGTCCCCGATGCGGCCCAAGACGGTCTTGAGACAAACTTCGATCATCACACGCGCATAGTGTCGGCCGATGCAAACGTGAGCGCCGCTACCGAACGACATGTGCTCGCGCGCATCGCGAGAAATGATGCACTGATCTGGATCGGAGAATTTGGCCGGATCGCGATTGGCCGCGCCGTTGAGCGCCAACACGAAGTCACCCTTCTTGACCACGCCTCCGTCGAGTTCAGTTTCCTCCACCGTCACGGTTCGACGCAGAGCCTGAATCGGCGTCGTGAAACGCAAGAATTCTTCGATCGCGACACTCCACGGCACTTCGCCGGAGAGCAGACGTGCTCTGTCCTGGGGATGAACGCCAAGGTGATAGAGCGCGCCGCTCATCGCCGAACTGGTGGAATCGAGCGCGCCGAACAGAGTCAGGATCAAAACCTGATAGCCTTCGAAATCTGTCAGCCTGCGGCCATCGAACTCTTCATCGACTAGGCATTGCAGCAGGTCGTTCCTCGCAGGCGCGGAACGGCGCTCGCCCATCAAGCCCGTCAAATAAGCCTCGATCTCGCCGTATCGCTTCACCCACCCTTCGAAGTCGAACAGGCGGTTGTGCACCATCCACAACAGCTTTTCCGAAAGCATCGGTCTGTCTTTGTCGGGCACGCCGACGACCGGAAGCGTCGTCATTGCAAGAAATGGCCGCGTCAGCTCATTGACGAAATCCGCTGAGCCACGCGCCGCGAAGGCGCTGATCAAATGATCGGCAATACCTTGTATGCGAGGACGATCCGCTTCGGCGGCCTCCTGCGTGAAAAATCGATTGAGCACGCGCCGCCAGCGCGTATGGACCGGAGGATCGAGATCGACTGGAAAGAACTTCACGACTTGCGGCGGCAGACCGGCGCCCTCCGCTGAACTGAAGGTCTGATATTCGGAGAAGACGCGCTTCACGCCATCGTATGTTGTCGGAAAATAAAAACCTCCGAGCTGCTCGGAGTGCCCTAGAGGACATTTGCCGCGAACCTCGGCAAAGACCTGATACGGATCCTGGGCGAACTCCGGATCGTGATGGCTGTAGTTTGTCTCGGTCACCTTCGATCCGGTCATCTTTGCGTTCTCCGATCGACTGATCTTACCTCTGGCTGCGCGGGGTCAAAACCGTCAGCCCGTCCATCTCCGCCGTCAACGTGATCTGGCACCCAAGCCGGCTACGGTCGTCCGGATCATTGGCGCACTCGAGCATAGCGAGTTCATTCGCTGACGCGGATCCCGTGAGCGGCTGCCAATCAGCAGGAACGTAGATATGACACGTCGCACACGCGCAGGCGCCGCCGCACTCGCCTTCAATCGCATTGATGCCGCCTTGAATCGCGACCTCTCTCAGTGTCAGGCCCGGCCGTGCTTCGACTTCGTGGCGAACGCCGTCGTGCTCAACGTAAGTGACTTTGACCATCGTTCACAATCTCTCGCTGCGACCGGCGCCGAACACCTTCGACGCCGGTCTCAGACAACTATTCGAGGTGCACGTTGAGCGTGACGCCGACAGTGCGCGGCGGGGCGAGATATTGGATGTCGCCAAGCGCCTGCTCTGTCCGGTTCGCGTAATACGCTTCGTCGAACAGGTTTCTTGCCCAGAGTTGCGCGCCCCAGCGCCCGCTCGGCGCAGTCCAGCCCAAAGTGGCGTTGACCACGGTGAAAGCGGGGATCGTCAGGCGGTTGTCCGGCGAAACGTACGTGTCATCGCGATAGGAAACGGCGCCGACAAGACGGAACTCTCCGCTGTTGGTCGGGATCACGTAGTCCGCCGACAGATTGGCGCTGATGCCCGGGGCGTTGACGAGCTCATTGCCGGTCGCATCACCCGTCGTTTGCGGACCGTCAAGCGGCGACGGCGGTGTGAAGGTGGCGTCCGGGAAGCTCGTATACTCGCTGTGCAAGAGCCCAAGTCCGGCCGATAGCGTCAACCGGTCGTTCACAAGCCAATCCAGATCGGCGTCAAAGCCATACAATTCCGCCGCGGCCGCGTTTTGCGTGAGCACCGCACCGCCACCGGTGATATTGAAAATCTGGATGTCGGCATAGTCGTAGAAGAACGCCGCCATGTTCAGCCGAACAGTGTCGTTAAAGAACTCGTTCTTGAGCCCGACTTCATAGGCGTCCAGGATTTCCGGGTCATAGCCGGGCGTGCCGGCGTTGATCATGTTGAAACCACCGCTCTTGATACCGCGATTGTACGAGACGTAGCCCATCATGGTCGGTGAGAACTGATGATCGAGTGAGATCCGCCACGTAAGTTTTTCGAAGTCTTGTGATTGCGCAAGAACGCCCCAAGGCAGGACTGTCCCGCCGTCGCCGACAACCGATGCGTCGGTTGACTGATCTTCCATCGTGTAGCGCAAGCCGACCGTCAGGTTGGTATCCGCCATGATCGGTGCAGTCACTTGCCCGTAGACGGATTGCGATTCCGTGTTTTGCGAGCCGAACAGTTCCACTCGCGTGAACGGCGCCGCCGCAAAACCTTCGATCGCCAACGGCGTGTAGGCGAAGTCAGCATCGAAGTAATAGGCGCCGAGCAACCAATCGATCGTCGATCCTTCCGGAGACAGGAGTTGGAATTCCTGCGAATAGTTTTCCGCGAACTGATTGATGTACGCCTGGACGATCGGCGTAGGCGACGCATCCTGATCGAGGTGAAAATCGCCGACGACATGGCGATACCCGCTGATGCTGACGAAACGCGCAAAATTCAAGTCTTGGTCGAAACGGAGTGACGCGCCGTACACTTCGTTGTCGCCAGTATTGGCAAAATCCGTAGACGTACGGCGTTCGCCTGGGTAGGTCGACACGGTGTCGGCGCCGATCACGCCCTGCGCGAGTTGATAATCGGTGCCGGTGGAATCGAGCCGGCTGTAATCGAGTGCGAGGCGGAATTCTGTGTTTTCGCCCGGCGTCCACAAAAACTTGGTCCGCGCGGCCAATTCGTCGCGCATCATGATATCGGCGTCACGGTTGATGTCGCGGCCGTAACCTTCATTGTTGTTGTTGTAGAGGACGGCGAAGTCGACCGCGAAGTTCGGCGCCAAACCCGTTGAAGCGTAAAGCGAAGCTTCCGTCGTGTCGTAGTCGCCATAGCCGACGCTAGCGTCGAACAGCGGTTCTTGTTGCGGATCGCGCGTGACGATTTGAATGACGCCGCCCGTTGCGTTGCGTCCGAACAGGGTGCCTTGCGGGCCCTTCAGAACTTCAATCCGTTCGATGTTGTTGAAGCTGAAGATGTTGCCCGTCGGGGAAGCAATGTAGACGCCGTCTACGTAGGTGGCGACCGACGGCTCGTCGTTCGGATTGGATTGGTTCGATCCGACGCCACGAAGGAAGGGCGTCACCGAGACGCCGTTTTCCGGGAGCGACAGATTGGGCACCGACATCGCCACCGAGAGCGTGTCGGTCATGCCGCGCGATTCCAATTCGTCGGCGGTGACCGCGGTGACCGCGATTGGCACGTCTTGCAGCGACTGCGACTGACGCTGTGCGGTTACGACGATGTCTTCGAGGCCGCCCGGGTCTTCTGGAGCAGCCGGAGCTGTTTGCGCGAACGAAGGTGAAGCGAGGCAGAAACTGGCTGCTCCGATGAGCATCATCCCCTTGAAACCCATAACACTTTCCCTCCCGGTTTTTGTTCTCAGGCAGGCCTTTCGCGCCCGCCCAGACGCCTCCCCGACGTCTTGATGCGAGATTATTATCATACAGCGTTAGGCTTGTGAACCGAATTCCTCGGGGACCGGAAGGCAGGCGCGGCGCGCTTTACCGGAGTGATTTGAAGCGTGTCGCTGATTGTAAGGCAAACTACACCGCAGCGAGGTGCTCGGAATACAAATGAGTCTTGCTACAAGAACAATACGCCGTTAGTTTCTCCCGCAAATTGAGCTCCTCCCTAAGTCGGAGGACCAGGGAGGCCTCATGAGCGTCGGCAGCAGGCTCAATCGGATCAAGCAGGGCCGCTTCTTCATTGGCGGCAAGTGGGTGACGCCCGTCGGCCGGCGGATGTTCGACATCATTACGCCCTCGGACGAGAGCGTGTACGCGACTGTCCCCTGCGCGACGGAGCAGGACATCGACGACGCGGTCGCCGCGGCCCGCGAGGCGTTCGATCACGGCGAATGGCCGCGACTTTCCCACGCCGAACGCGCTGCCTACCTACACAAAATCGCCGACAAGATCGAAGCAGAGAAAGAGTTATTCGGCTCGATCTGGACTCACGAGGTCGGCGGTCTCGCGGCGCACGGTTTGTTTATGGGCATAGTCGGCGCCACGCTCTTCCGCGACTACGCCAATCTCGCCTCCACATTCCAGTTTGTGGAGCGCCACACGCCAACCGCCGGCGGCGCGGTCGGCCTTCTCATTCACGAGCCCGTGGGCGTCGTTGGCGCGATCATCCCGTGGAACGCGCCGCTTATGATGCTTGGCTCAAAAATCGCCCCGGCTCTGCTCGCCGGCTGCACGGTGGTGGCGAAGATGTCGCCGGAGGCGCCGCTCGCCGCGACACTTTTGGGCGAGATCTTCGAGGAAGTTGGCTTGCCGCCAGGCGTCGTCAATTTGCTGATGGCCGACCGCGAGGAATCTGAATCGTTGGTGCGCCATCCCGATGTCGATAAGATCAGCTTCACCGGCTCAAGCGCGGTTGGCCAGCGTGTCGCCTCTATTTGCGGGTCGCGCATGGCGCGCGCCACTTTGGAGCTCGGCGGCAAATCGGCGGCGGTGGTCTTGGACGATTCTCCGCTCGATATCGTGATCGAGTCGATCGTTCCGCAACTCAGCTCGCTTTCCATGCAATTCTGCTCGGCCCTGAGCCGCGTCGTGATCCCACAGCGTCGGCATGACGAATTGGTCGACGGACTCGTCTCGGCAATGAAGAAGATTCGCGTCGGCGATCCGCTCGACCCTGAAACGCAGATGGGACCGCTGGCAATGCGCCGGCAGCTTGATCGTGTCGAAGGCTATATCGCCAGCGGCAAGGACGAAGGACTGACGCTCGCCACAGGCGGCGCGCGCCCGCCAGGCCTGAACCGCGGCTATTACGTGCAACCGACTCTCTTCGCCAATGTCCCGCACGAGGCCAAGGTCGCGCGCGAGGAAATTTTCGGCCCGGTGATCTGCGTAATTCCGGCGCGCGACGAGGATCACGCCATCGCCATCGCTAACGATACTGACTTCGGGCTCAACAACTCGGTGTTCACCGCGGACGTGAATCGAGCGATGAAAGTCGCGCGCCAATTGCGGTCCGGCACTGTGGGGCACAACGGCTTTCGCAGCGACTTCGGCATCGCCTTCGGCGGCTTCAAGCGCTCTGGCATCGGGCGAGAGGGCGGTCGATCTGGCCTGCTTCCTTATCTCGAAAGCAAGACCGTTATTCTCAACGAAGAGCCCACAGCGCCAATCTGAACCGCCCGGGGGATGGTCATGAAGAAACTTGCGGCGGCGGTACTGGCCAGCACGGCGCTTATCCTCGCCTCGTGCGGACAAGCTTCGACTGATGAGTGGGCTCTACACGGCCGCGATCATCAAGAGCAACGCTACAGTCCGCTCGATCAGATCAATCGCGAGAATGTCGCCCAGCTTGGGCTTGCGTGGCACTACCAGTTCGAGAGCGACCGCGGGCAGGAAGCGACCCCGATCCAAGCGGACGGCGTGATTTACACAAGTGTTGCATGGTCCGTCGTCTACGCCCTGGACGCCGAAACCGGCGAGTTGTTGTGGAGCTATGATCCGCAGGTGCCGCGCGAGGCGTTGGCGGACGCGTGTTGCGACGCGGTCAATCGTGGCGTGGCCCTGCGAAGGGATCGCGTCTTTGTCGGTACGCTGGATGGGCGTCTCATCGCACTGAATTCGCGCACGGGCGAGTTGGTTTGGTCGGTCGACACCGTCGATCATAGCGTGCCGGGACGGCATTACACGATTACTGGCGCGCCACGCGTCGTGAAGGACAAAATTGTCATCGGCAATGCCGGCGCTGAGTTCGGCGTGCGCGGCTACGTGACCGCATATGACGCGGCGTCCGGGGAGCAAGCTTGGCGCTTCTATCTGACGCCGAACCCGGAAGGGCGCGCCGACGGCGCGGCGTCTGACGACGTCATGCGCGACGTCGTGCAGCAGACCTGGTCCCCCGGCGAATGGACGATCAGCGGCGGCGGCGGCACCGCGTGGGATTCGATGACGTACGATCCCGACACCAACCTGCTCTTCATTGGCGCCGGCAACGGAAGTCCGTTCGACTTTTATCGCCGCTCGGGCGGTCAAGGCGACAATCTGTTCTTGTCGTCGATCGTCGCCGTCAATCCGGACACCGGAGCCTACGTCTGGCACTACCAGACATCGCCGTCAGATTCGTGGGACTACACGGCCACGCAGCACATGATTGCGACGCGGCTGACCATCAACGGCCAAGAGCGCGACGTGCTCATGCAAGCGCCGAAGAACGGCTATTTTTATGTTCTCGACCGGCGAACCGGCGAACTCCTCTCCGCGACGCCCTATGCGCCCGTCACATGGTCCACTGGCGTTGACATGGAAACCGGCCGTCCGATTTTGGCGGAGAATGCGCATTACCAAACCGGCACGGCGTTGCTGCAGCCGGGGCCATTCGGCGCGCATTCCTGGCAGGCCATGTCATTCAGCCCGCGCACTGGGCTCGTGTACATTCCGGTGCAATTGATGGGCGGCGGATATGCGCGCGATCCGAACTTCCAGCGCCGGCCGGTCGGACAAAACGTGGCGATCCAGCTGCCGGAATTCCCGCAAGATCAACTCGCGGCCATTCGCGCGGCGACAACGGGGCAATTAGTGGCCTGGGATCCGGTGGCCGGCCGCGCGCGCTGGACAGTCGAGCATCCATACTTCTTGAACGGTGGTACGCTCGTCACCGCCGGCGATCTCGTGTTTCAGGGCAACGCCGAAGGTCACCTGGTGGCGTATGACGCAACGAACGGTGAGCAAGTTTGGTCCTACGACGCAGGTACCGGCATCATCGCGCCCCCGATCAGCTATCGGATCAATGGCCAGCAATACATCGCGATTATGGTTGGCTTCGGCGGCGCTGGAGCCATCGTCGGACGCGTTGTCCCCGACCGCCCACGTATGCCGGGCCGCCTCTTAGTGTTCCGCCTTGGCGGCACAGCAGAGGCGCCGGCCTATGATCCGCCGCCGTCCGCACCGATCGATGTCACCGGCATTACCAGCAGAGGTAACGCGGACTTGGGCATGGCCGAATACAATCGCACGTGCGCGACGTGCCACGGCGGCAATGCGTCGGTTGCCTACAACGCTGACCTCCGCCGCTCTGGCGCGCTGCGCAGCGAAGAACTCTGGCGCTCTGTCGTCATTGATGGCGCGCTAGAAGACAACGGTATGATCGCGTTCAGAGATGTGCTGACACCGCGCGAGGCGGAAAACATCCGCGCCTACGTCCTGCGGCACGCACGGCAATCGCAACGGCGCGGCGAGGAATAACTTCTCGCGCGGCGATCAATCGGCTACGAAGCCTTTCCAACTGGCCATGTAGTCCACGAAGCGTTCGCCCAAGCCCTCGGCGCGAAGGTAGTCGCGCGTAACTGGTCTAGGCGCGGCGACAAAGGTCGGATCGCTCTCGATGCGGCGAGGAAGATCGTGATGCAGCACTGCGCCGCGCCCGATCAGAACCGCGTCCACGCCCTGCTCCAGGCACCATCGCGCATCGGCCGCGCCCATGATCTTGCCGGCGACGCACAAACGGCAACCATGGCGCTCGAGGTCGATGAAGTAGTCAAGCAGGGGCTTGACTTGAGAGGCGGCGTCGGAGGGCGCCTTGCGTACATCCCACATCGACAAGTCAATATAGTCCACGGCGTCGTTCGCCATAAGCCTCGCCGCCAACGCACGCGCTTCGTGAAAATCGACGCCGTAGCGTTCCGGCGAGATCCGCACGCCAATCTGAAAGTCAGCGCCCGCACGGCCGCGTAGTCCGCTTATGATCTCAAATAACATGCGCGCGCGGTTTTCCGGAGACCCGCCGTACTTATCCGCACGGGTGTTGCGCCCGAGATCAAGAAATTGGCAAAGCAGATAGCCGTGGGCGCCATGGATTTCCACGCCGTCAAAACCCGCGCACTGGGCGCGAAGACCGGCGACAATGAAGTCCTCTACGACTTGCTCGACCTCACCGGTTGAGAGTGCGCGCGTTCCGGTTTTCGCGTCGTCGAACGCGCCGACAGGCGCGCCTCCGATAAGTCCTCTCGGCGCGCGCATGCCCGAATGCTGCAACTGAACTGCGGAAAGTCCACCCTCCGCGGAGATGGCGCGCGCCAGTCGGGAAAGCCCAGGCAGGTGCGCATCGGAGAACACGCCCAACTGCCCAGGGAAGCCTTTGCCGATTGCTTGCACGTGTGAGGCGCATGTCAACGCCAACGCAAAGCCGCCGCTCGCGCGCAAGGTCAGCCAACGAAGCTCGTCATCCGATAACGTGCCGTCATCGTTGCTTTGTAGATTGGTGAGTGGCGCCAACCACAGTCGGTGCCGCAATGGACGGCCGTGCCGGAGCGACAGCGGTGCGAATAACGTGTCGGTCACAATGGTAGCGTTTCGGGCAACGGATGCCCCGCGCGTGATGGGCTTAGTGCACAGGAGCGGCCCGCGCGGCGGCCAGAGAACACGCCGTCAGCCAGCGAAATACCGCTGATGTAGCCGTTGGAATGCAGCCCAACGGCGCAGAGCCCCGCGGCGTAGAGTCCAGCGACTGGGGCGCCGTCTTCGCGCACCACGGCGCCAGTCTCTTCATCGACCTTCAGTCCGCCGAGCGTCATGAATGGCGTCAGCGCAAAGCCGTTCGAAAGCGACATACTAATCGCATAGAACGGCCCCTCACCCATTGGTGCGCAGTATGCCTCGTTCTTGCCGCCGGGATCGGTGCGCTGTTCGGCAATCGCGCGATCGTGCGCCGAGAGTGTCGCGCGCAGTGCCGCTTCGTTGACGCCGCAAGCGCGTGCGATGCCCCGGATGCTTGAAGCGCGTTTGGTGCCGCCGAGCGCGAAATTGATCAGGCTCGGCAAGCCGAAGAATTTGAACCGATGCCAGCCGCAGAACATCGCCTGACGCACGGCGGTCCAGAAGCTTTTCGGCGACAGGATCAGCCACGCACGGCAATCACTCTGCTTGGCGATCGCGCCACCAACAGCGGAGGTGTACGCGTCTTCGTTGACAAAACGCCGGCCTTCTTGGTTCACCATTACGCCTTCGACCGCTGCTTCCGGCGGGGCGATGTTGCGGGCGATGTAGAGCTGATCCATCCGCCCGATGGCGCCGCCGGCGGATTGGCCGAGAGCCACACCCGCGCCGTCATTGCCGAGCGTGGCGAGATTATGCAGTTTGAGGTAATGCCGGGCAAAACTCGGATCGACGCCGCGCAACATGTCCTGGTTGAACGTGAACCCGCCGGTTGTCAGCACCACGCCGCGGCGCGCGCGGATGCGCTTGGGCTCGACCACTTTCTCTTCCAGCGCGATGGCGGCTTGGCGCAAACGCTCGACCGCCTTGTTGTTATGCGGCAGCGACGGGCTCGCTTTCGCGTGCAGCGCCTGGTGCTCAGCGCGATGCGCCTCCGGCACACTCATCACTTCGACCCCCACCACGCGCCCGGCGCGATCGACGACAAGGCTGCTCGCTTTCTCGTGACGCCGCACGCGCACGCCTGAGCGATCCACCGCTTTGGAAAGCGCCGCAAAATAATACTGACCGCCGTAGCCCGCGCCGACAGCGCGATGTCCGCGTGGTATTGGCGGTGTACGCACTGCGTTGGCCGGCGTTTTTTCGTTGCCGGAAAAGTAGAGATACTTGCCCTCGGGCGGGAACGTCGTCTTTTCGAGGAAGACATCGGAGGCGTATTCGACGCCGTGGCTCACGAGCCATTCAACGTCGGCGGCGCTGCCTTCGCAGAATCGCGCCAGTGTTTCAGGCTTCACCACCTGCCCGACTTCAATCGCCAGATAATCGCGGAGCTGCTGGGCGTTGTCCTCATAACCGGCTTCGCGCTGAAACCGCGTGCCACCCGCATAGATCACGCCGCCGCTGAATGCCGTCGTTCCGCCGCCCCCGAAGCGATCGACGATCAGGACGTCTGCGCCGTTCTCCCGCGCCGATAGCGCGGCACACGCGCCCGCTCCGCCATAGCCGACGATAACGACGTCCGCCGAATCGTCCCAGTCAACGTCTTCGGCGGCGCCGACAGTGATGGGCGTCAAACGAGCCTCCTAGTAGGCGATGGTAAAACGCCGGCGCGTGTGCGCGGATGTTTCGAGTTCATCGACGAGCGCCTTGGCGAAATCCTCGTACGACATCGCGCTCGCGCCGCTGTCGTCGCGCATCAGTTGATCGCCTCCCAAACGATATGTGCCGGTGCGATCACCGGGTCCGAACGACAGCGGCGGCGAAAGGAAGGTCCAATCGAGGTCGCTGGCCTTGAGCGCGGCAAGAAACGTGCGGCCCGCCTGGGATTCTGGCCGCGCCACATCTGGAAACGTTGGCGTGTCCAGCAGCTGTACGCCGGGCGACACTTCGAGCGAGCCCGCGCCGCCAACCACGAGCAAGCGCCGGACACCCGCATCTTGCATCGCGCCAATCACTGGTGCCGACTGCACCGAAACGAAACGCGCAGAGAGAAACACGGCATCGGCGCCCCGCACGGCGTGCGCAAGCGCGGCACGGTCATTCGCGTCCACTTGCAAGAGTGGAATACCGATGTCGGCGCCTTCAACATGGCGCGCCAGCCCGCGGACGGCGTGCGCGCGGCGCGTCAATTCAGAGATGAGCCGCGCTGCGGCTTTGCCGGTAGCGCCAATGATGACGACATTCATCGCAACGCCTCAAAGTGATTGGCCGTCATCGACGGTCAGCAAGGTTCCGGTGATTGCCGCGGCCGCGGGGCCGGCCAAGAGCAGCAACGCTTCGTCCAAGGACTGAAGTTCCATCACGCGCTTGCGGAGGAAGCGATTGACCGTCCTCTGACCCGCCTCTGTCGGGATCCAGGCGCTATTCAATTCAGTTTCGATGAAGCCGGGACACAGCGCGTTCACGGCGATCCCCTTCGGTCCCCACTCACGCGCCAAGCCCTTGGTCAACGACGCCACCGCCGCCTTGCTGGCGCAGTAGGTCGTGAGCGCGCCGAGATTGGCGAAGGCGCCGATCGACGCTACGTTGATGATGCGCGCTTGTCCGGCTTCGGCCACGCCATTGGCGAGCATGCGCTTGGCCGCCTCTCGCGCGCCGAAATAAACGCCGCGCACATTCACCGCGAATGTTTCGTCGAAGGTCTCCACCGGAATGTCGAGCGCTAAGCCGGCGCCGCCAACGCCTGCGTTGTTCACGATGATCGAGAGCGGGCCTAACGCCTTCTCGGCAACGTCGAGGGCGGGGCCAATGGCCGACACGTCAGCGACATCAAGTGGGACCGCTACGGCATGGCCGCCTTGCGAGGTTATGCTCTGAACCAAATCCGTAAGCCGGTCGGCCCGGCGCGCCGCGAGTGCAACGCGCGCGCCGGCCTTCGCAAGCACTTCACAGAATCTTGCGCCCAACCCGCTCGAAGCGCCGGTGACGAAGGCTACCTTGCCGCGCAGATCCGTCACGGAGCGCTCCTCACCCGCCTAGCCGGCTGTCGCTACGCGTTTCGCGACAACACGCGCGTCAGGAAACACAGCGCGGCGGGTCGACGCAAAGTCGAGCACTTGTTGGGTCATGATGCCGAGCGCGCCGGCCGTCTCGGCGGACCGGCAACGGCCGTCAGCCTCAAATACGGGCTCCGCAGAATTGAGCAGCACACCCAGCGGCGTCGGCCAACCGCGCAGCGCATGCACGATCGCGCGAAGCGCCGCCAACGTGGCGGCGGCGGCTTGCCAACCACCGGCGGACACGATGCAGCCGACGGCGCGGCCCTCGAAATAAGGACGCTCGTCGCGCGCCATTTCCTCGGTGTAGTCGAGAACATTCTTGAGCGATCCAGAGATGCTGCCGTGATAGCCGGGCGACGCGATGATGACGCCATCCGCCTGCCGCAATGCATCCACCAGACGGCGCATCGATCCGTCGGCTATTGCTTGCCCCGGCTCAAACAACGGCGCGCGCAAGTCTTCGCCCGAGAACATCGCCGTGCGAGCGCCCGCGCCGGCGGCTTTATCCAGACAGAAACGCAGCGCGCGCTCGCTCGATGAATCCGAGCGTAGCGTGCCGCCAATGCCGACTATGAACGTGTTTTTCATAACCAATCGCCTGCTAAATACCGAAGCCGCGCTTCTCCAGCCACGCGGAAATAAACTCGACGGCCTCGCCGAGCTGTGAGCGGCCATCAGGCCCAGAGAAATAGTGGTTCGCCGCATCGATCTGATGCTTCTGCTTGTCCTTGGCGCCGAGCGCGTCGAACATCGCGTCCGTATGCGCGGGCGGACACGCGTCGTCGGCGCTGGCGGTCAGCACAAGACTTGGAACCGTGATGCGCGGACCGGAGCCGACGGAGTCGAACTGAGCATCGTCAAAGCTCCACTGCGAGAGCCAGCTCCGCAAGGATGAGTAGCGGCCAAGCCCCGCGGCGCTGTTGTTCACGACGCGTGGATCGCCGAGGTATGTCCAATTCGGGCGCCGTCCGTTCGGATCGACAGTAGGATCGATCCACCGTGGATCCGCCATCGTGCCGTGCACAACGAAGCAATGCTCGTCGTGCGGACGTCCAGCCGTCTTCAGCGAGGCCAACTTTTCCTTCACCCACGACGTGATGCGACGGTTGCGCCGCAATTGCGCGTCGCGGTAGGTCGCGAGAAAGTCCTTCGAGTAAGGCGGCTGCGCGGGGTTCGCGGCGTCGTAGAGATCGAGAGCGCGATCTTTCTTGTCCGGATTGAACTCGTCGATGATCGAGGCGTCGAGCTGACCGGTCAGAAGATGGTGCCGACTCCTGTGCGAAGCGACCAGCACGAGCGCGTCACCGGCCAGTAGCTTGGCGTTGGCGAGCGGCGTGGACTCACCCGAAGCCGTCGCCTTGATTACCGGTTTTTGCGCTTCGGCCTGGAAGCCGGCCATGAGCGAACCGCCGCCGCTCCAGCCGATCAACACGACGTTTTCGTACTCCAACCGCTCGCGCGCATCGCGCACGCACGCGGCGAGATCGAGCACGACGTTTTCCATCTCAAGCGCGGCGTCGCCGTTGGAATATCGGGACGCGCAAGCAATGACGTGGTGGCCGGCGCGCGCCAGTTGCGGAAAGATCGGCAGATAGGCAGGCGCGCCAATCGGGTGCATCGCGATCAGCACCGTCTTCGATGGCGCCTCGCCGCGCATGAGTTGCGCTTGCAATACGACCGCGTCGTCGATCGACCCGTAGACGTCCTTGCGGACACGCTCCTCACGATGAACAATGAGGTACGGTTTGCGGCTGTAACGGACGGCTTCAGACATTAGTTCTCCCTCGCCGTCTAAGCGCTGCGACTGCCGCGAAACATCTCTCGCAGCATGTGCTTGGCGACTTTGCCGGTGACATTACGGGGCAATTCCTCGACCACGACCAAGTGCTTTGGCCGCTTGAATCGCGCCAAGCGGCCCTCGCAGACCGCACACAAGGATTCCAAAGTCAGCGTGTGCCCCTGCCGCGCGACCGCGACAGCGAGGCCGACTTCGCCCCATTGCTCGTCGCTCACGCCGATGACAGAGATTTCGGCGACGGCCGGATGCGACGCGAGCACGAGCTCAACTTCCGCCGGATAGACGTTCTCGCCGCCGGACTTGTACATGTCCTTCACGCGATCGACGATGTACAGGAAGCCTTCGTCATCTTCCCACGCGACATCGCCGGTGTGAAACCACCCCTCCGGAAAATCCTTCTCGGGGTCGCGGCCGTAATAGCGTTTGATGACGGCGGGCCCTTTGACCCACACCTCGCCGGGTTCGCCTTGCTCGACGTCGTTGCCCGTTTCGTCGACTAGGCGCATTTGCACGTGGATCGCGCGTTGTCCGCAGGAGCCGGCGCGCAGTTTGTCGACGCGCGCGCCATCCAGCGATGTGATCGTCGGACCAGTTTCTGTGCCGCCATACTGCGACATGAACTGAACGTCTTTCGCCGCGTACGTTTCGCGCAGCGCGTCGGGAAGCCGTCCGCCGGCAACCAGTAAATTGCGTACGCAACGAAAATCAGCACCAGCGAACGCCGGGCTCTCCGACATCATTTTATACATGATCGGCACGAGGCCGAGATGGGTGACTTTGTTGGCGGGATCGCCCGCAAACTTGACGACGACGTCCGGATCGAAACGCGGCGCGACGGTGACCTGGCCGCCGAAATAGAGAATCGGATTGGCCTGGCTGTTCAAACCGCCGGCGTGAAAGAGGGGCAGCGGCAGGAATACGTGACTGCCGCTCTCGGCGTTGCCGCAGAATTGCGCCTGGTTCAACGCCTGCCAAACGAGCCCGCCCACAGTGATGACGGCGGCCTTTGGTGTTCCAGTCGTGCCGGATGTAAACAGAATCAGCAACGGGGCTTCGGGGTCGATCTCCTCATGCTCGGCGAACACGGGCGCGCGTTCGACCATCTCATCCAATTCGCGGTTTGGGCCCCAGGTCAGCGTGCGCGGCACGTCAGCCATCTTCGACGCTTCGCGCGCCGCGGCGCTCCACGCGTCATCGGTCACCATCAGGCCCGGCTGCAAGTCTTCACAGAGCCCGGCGAGTTCAGTCGTGGTGAGCCGAAAGTTCAGCGGCGCCCAGATCAGGCCCGCGCGCGCGCAGGCGAACTGCAATTCGAAATGGCGAATATCGCCGTTTGAGAGATTGACGACGCGATCGCCGGGCTTGAGGCCAAGGTCGTTACGCAGCACGTGCGCGAGCTTGCCGACGCGCTTATCGAGTTGCGCCCAGGTGCGAGTCTCATTCGACTCATGATTGCGCAAGGCGATCGCCTGCGGCTTGGTCCTGCCGTAGTGAGCGGGCCAATCGGCTGCCGCGTCTCTCCTGCGGTCCGTACGCAACGCCTGCCTCCCTTGGAGAGCGCGCCAAACTGAAAACACACACCCAGCCACGCTGGTAGTGGGCTTAATCCTAACAGTGGTTGTTTTCTATTGCAACAGCGTTCAAGGCGTTGCCACTTTCCTTGCAAACCATTTGGTATTAAACCTAGCGGCCGTTGATTTAGACCTCGCGGATGTCGACAAGGAGACATTATGGGCCGGCCAAAACAGGCGCTCATCTCACGGCGCAGAACCCTCGAAGTGGCGCTGCGCATTATTGACGAGGAAGGCCTCGAAGCGCTGAGCATTCGCCGCCTTGGAGACGAGCTGAACGTGCGCGGCATTTCGCTCTATCACCACTTCAAAAGCAAGGAACACATCCTTGTCGGCGTGTGCGAGCTGGCGCTCTCGGATATCCGCACGCCCAACACGACCGACACGGACTGGCGTGAGTGGTTCATCAAGAACGCGATCTCCTACTGGCGAGCCCTGCTCGCGCATCCCAATCTGATCCCCGTCCTGATGCGCCGTCACCCTCTGCGCATTGGCCTCGCCGAACACAACGCGACGGCCGGCCTTCTCGCGGTGCAAGGGGTTCCGCCGGGCGCGATCATGCCGATCCTCGAAGGCCTTGAGGCGCTTCCGCTTGGGTGCGCCATCTATGAATCGGCGGTCGAGGCCGACGAAGGCACCGACAATTGGAAAACGCAGTATCCGTTCTTGTTTCACGTCAGCCAACACCGCGACATCAGCCGCGCACGCGTGTTCGAAGTGATGGCGCGCGCCGCGCTTGACGCCATCCTAGCCGAATATGAGGCGGTTACCGGCAAAAGCGCGCCGCCACCAAAACCTAAGAAGGACACGAAAACCCGCGATTGATGCTATTGCTTACCGCCGTCTTTGCGCGACGGCGGATGCGGGGCGTCTGCCCCATAACTGGCCCGATCGCCTTTAATAAAGGCTGTTCGACCCTCTGACGCCACACCCATGATGTTCAGTTCGTAAGTGTAGCTCATCTCAGCCCGATAGGCCGCCTCCAGCTCGTGAGCCTTGGTCGTATTGTTGAGCGACCGCTTAAGCCGGCGCATCGTGGCTGGATTCTTCTGCGCGATCCGCGACGCGATCGCCCGCGCTTCATCGGCGACGTCCGTGTGCGCCTCAACGAGACTGTAGATCGAACCGAGCGCCTGCAGTTCCTCAGCAAGCACCGACTCGGCCGTCATCATGGCAGCGCGCACTCGCTTTTCGGGCATCAACTTCAAGGCTTGCACAGCGCCCGCCGTCGCGCCGTTGTCCACTTCAGCCAGGACGAACCGCGTACCGCGAGAGGCCACAAGAACATCGCTCGCGCCAGCCGCCAGCACGCCGATGCCGACGCAATAATTGTGTACGCCGCACACCACAGGTGTCGCGCACATCAATATGGCAAGGCTCAGCCGCAAAGATCCCGAGGACTGGCCGAGAATGCCCTCGAAGCCACTGAGAGACTCGACTTCCTTGACATCGCCGCCACCGCAAAAGCCCCTGCCATCGCTGCGCAACACGACGACGCGCACATCATCCCGCCCCGCCACGCCTTCGAGGCACAGCGCCAAGTCGTGAGCAATCCCGATGTTGAAGGCGTTGACCGGCGGCCGGTCGATGACGACCTCGAGAACGCCGTCGGCGTGGAGTTTCTGCGAGAACAAAGGGGTGGCTTCCTGCTCAACACCAAAACACAAACCTAACTCCGTTTCGTAATCCAGACAACCGACGCCCTTCTCTGCCCACTGCCGCCGGCGGTCCGCTTGACGGCACCAACCTTTTCAGGTTATCTAACGGTGTCTGTTTATGGAGAGCGCGGCATGAAACTCGGTCTTCTGTCGCTCGGCGATATTGTCGATGACCCGATCACGGGGAGGAAATTCTCCGCACCCGAACGCTACGCCATGACGATCGAGGCTTGCGAAGCAGCCGACAGGACCGGCTTCCACAGCATCAGCATCGGCGAACATCACGGCATTGGGTACACGTTCTCAGCGCCGCCGGTTTTGCTAGCGGCGATCGCAGCGCGCACTAAGCGCTTGCGGCTCACGCCTGGCGTCGCACTTGCTGCCAATCTCGATCCGCTCCGCATCGCGGAGGACTACGCAACCGTGGACGTGATCTCCAACGGGCGCGTTGAGATCGCCACCGGACGCGGCACCTTCTTCACCAAGACCTACGAGTTGATGGGACAGCCGCTCGAGGAATCCGCCGCGCGTTTCGCCGAAGCCATGGAGCTGCTCTGCAAACTGTGGTGCGGCAAGCCGCTGCACTGGGAGGGATCATACCGCCCGCCAATTACCGGCGAGCAATTGCAGCCGACGCCGGTGCAGAAGGATAGTCTGCCGTTCTGGATCGGCGGCGGCAGTTCGCCTGAGACCGCGCAATTGGCCGGGCGTCTCGGCGTCAAGCTGATGCTGCCAAGCGCGTTCGGAAAACCATCAAACTTCGTACGCGTCGCCGATATGTACCGCGAGGCGTTCGCGGCGGCGGGTCACAAGCACAAGCCGGAAGTGGGCGCCTGCTGGCACGGCTGGGTCGCTCCCACCAGCGCCGAAGCGCACAAAAGGTTCGAGCCGCGTTACCGCGCCTATCACACGTTCAACCAAGACATGCTGCACAAGGTCAATCCCGATCCGCCGGCTTTCGCCAAAGCGGCTTTCGACTATGAATTGCTCACGACCGAGGGGCCCGCAATCGTTGGCAGCCCAGCCCAGTTCGTCGATCGCCTTGCAGGTCTCCACGCTGTGCTCGGCGCGGATTTGAATATCATCAAGATGGATATGGGCGGCGTGCCGCGCGAGGAATATGTTGCGATGGTGGAATTGGCTGGCGCCGAAGTTGTGCCCCAGCTGGCCAATATCGCTTGAACGCTTCGATGATAACCTCTGGGCAGGTTCGGACATGACCATCAACCGGCGACTGGGCGTGTTGCACGGCGTGCGAGTCCTGGAGATCGGGCATTTTGTAGCCGCGCCCTTCGCTGCGCGAATTTTGGCCGACCTCGGCGCCGACGTGATCAAGGTTGAACCGCCCGGAGGCGACCCCGTCCGCCAATGGGGTGAGCAAATCGACGGCAAGTCGCTGTGGTGGTCCGTCCACGGCCGTAACAAGCGCTGCATCACGCTCAACCTGAAAACAGAGCGGGCGCAGAGCATCGTTCACGCGCTCGCCGCGCAATGCGACGTGTTGATCGAAAACTTCCGTCCCGGCCAAATCGACAAACTGGGATTAAGCCCAGAGACACTGCGACGCGACCGTCCAGATCTCATCATCGCGCACATTTCCGGATACGGACAAAGCGGCCCCTACCGCGACCGCGCGGCGTTCGGCGCGATCGGCGAAGCAATCGGTGGGCTCCGCCATCTCACCAACCATCGCCCCGGCGCGAGCGACCTCCCCCCTGTTCGCGCTGGCGTCAGTATCGGCGATTCAATCTCTGGGCTTTACGCCGTAATCGGCATTCTGGCTGCGCTCTGGCGCCGAGAGGGCCGCGATGGCGATCGTAGCGCGCACACAATCGACGTCGCGCTCACTGAAAGTGTGCTCAGCTTGATGGAAGGCATGCTGCCCGAGTACGGCGCGCTCGCAAAGATCAAGCAACCGACCGGCGGCGGCATCGCGACGGCTGCGCCCTCTGACGCCTATCCGACCGCCGATGGCGGCTGGGTTTTGATCGCCGCCAATTCCGAACCATTGTTTGCGAAGTTGATGGGCTTGATGGGCCGCGAGGAGCTCGTTGGCGCGCAAGGTTTTCGCGGCAATCAGGAGCGCGTTGAAAATGTCGCGGCCATGGATGCGCTGATCGCGGACTGGACGCGCAGTTACGGTACATCTGCGTTGATCGACAAACTCACGCAGGCAGATATTCCGAACTCGAAAGTCTACACTGCCGCGGATTGCGCCTCTGATCCTCAGTACCTGCATCGCGGCATGATTCAGAGCGTCGACGATCCAGCGTTTGACGGACCCGTAACGCATGTGGGGATCGTCCCGCGCATCGACGGAGAGAACGGCGTGCGGTGGCCTGGCCCGCCGCTCGGTGCGCATACACGCGAAGTGCTACATGAATTGCTGGCTATGAACGACGCGGCAATCGACGCCCTGCGCGCGGACGGAGTGGTGTGATGAGCGAGCGCGCCGTTTCGATCGTCGACGTTGGACCGCGCGACGGCTTTCAAGCGATCGCGGCCTTTATTCCCACCGCGACCAAGATCGATATGATCGCCAGGCTCCACGCCGCGGGCGTGCGGCGTGTCGAGGCCACCGCCTTCGTCAGCGACAAAGCCGTGCCGCAAATGGCGGACGCAGCGGAGATACTGGCGGCGTCCCGCGATCTGCCGGGCTTGGACGTACAGGTGCTCACACCGAATGTACGCTATGCCGAGAAAGCCATCGGCGCCGGCGCGCGCCATATCGCGTTCGTGCTTTCGGTAAGCGAAAAGCACAATCTCAACAATGTCCGGCGCCTCCCTGCGGACTCCGCGGCGGAATATGCCACGCTAGCGAAGACTGTCGGCGATCAGACTCGCATTCGCCTCAACGTCGCGACGGCGTTCGACTGCCCCTTCGACGGCCCGCTCGCGCCCGAACAGACACTTGCTTTGCTGGAGCACTTGGTCGAGAGCAGCCCGGACGCTGAAGTTGCGCTGTGCGACACGACCGGTCGCGTCACGCCCGATCGGGTGCGCTCGCTGTTCGAAACTGCGATGACGCGATTGCCGCTCGTTTCGCGATGGGCCTTTCATGGGCACGACACGTACGGACTGGGGGTGGCGAATGTGCTGGCGGCTTACGATGCCGGCGTGCGCGTCTTCGACGCCTCGTTCGCTGGCCTCGGCGGATGCCCGTTTGCGCCGGGCGCAACCGGCAACGTCGCGACAGAAGACGTCGTCTGGACATTCGAACAAATGGGCGTCCGCACCGGCATCGACGTTGCGGCGCTCATTTCGGTCGCGCGGGATGGCGCAGCACTTCCGGACGCTTGCTCGGGCGGGCGCGTGCGCCAAGCCGTGCTCATGGCGCAAGCGCGGGAAACGGGCTGATGTTACGACCGCGTACACTTTACGAGAAAGTATGGGACGCGCACGCCGTCGCGAATCTCGGCGGCGGCGAGTGGCTACTCTATGTCGACAGGCATCTGCTCTATGAAGTGACGAGCCCTCAGGCATTTGACGGATTGCGCGCGTCTCATCGCAGTGTCCGCCGTCCCGATCTCACGCTTGCCGTCGCCGATCACAACGTGCCAACGCAAAATCGCGCCGGTGGCCTCGGCGCCATAGACGATTCCGCCAGCCGCCTTCAAGTCGAGACGCTGGAGCGCAACGCGCGCGACTTCGGCCTTCCCTACGCCGGCCTCACTAGCGCACGCCACGGCATCGTTCATATCATTGGCCCCGAACAGGGTCTTACCCTCCCTGGCGCCACCATCGTCTGCGGCGACAGCCACACCTCAACGCACGGCGCGTTCGGCGCTTTGGCCTTCGGTATCGGCACATCGGAAGCCGAGCACGTGCTGGCGACCCAGACGCTGATCCAAAAGCGATCGCAGACCATGCTCATTCGGATCGACGGCGCGCTCGGCGCCAGCGTCACGGCAAAGGACATCATCCTCGCAATCATCGGAAAGATCGGCACCGCGGGCGCGACTGGATGCGTGATCGAGTACGCGGGCGAAGCGATCACCGCGCTCGACATGGCTGGGCGGATGACGATCTGCAATATGTCGATCGAAGCCGGCGCCCGCGCAGGCATGATCGCGCCGGACGAAAAAGCATTTGCTTGGATCGAGGGCCGACCCTGCGCGCCGCATGGGGCGGCGTTCGATCAAGCCAAGGCATATTGGCGGACGTTGCCGTCCGATCGCGGCGCCGTCTTCGATCGTACCGTCTCGCTAGCGGCCGCCGACATCGCGCCAATGGTGACGTGGGGCACCAGCCCGGAAGCGGTGACCACGATCGCCGGGCAAACGCCGGACCCAGCCATGGAGCAGGATCCCGCGCGCCGCGCGCAAATCCAGCGCATGCTCGCGTACATGGGCCTTGAAGCGAAGCAACCCTTGAACGGTTTGCCGATCGACGTTGTGTTCATCGGCAGCTGCACCAATAGCCGCATCGAGGATCTGCGCGCGGCCGCCGCGATCGCGAAGGGCCGCCATGTCGCCGACGGCGTGCGCGCGTTGGTTGTGCCCGGCTCAGCCGCCGTGAAGGCGCAAGGCGAAGAAGAAGGATTGGATCGCATCTTCGTCGAGGCCGGATTCGAATGGCGCGATGCGGGCTGTTCGATGTGCCTCGGCCTCAACCCCGACCGCTTGGCGCCTGGTCAACGGTGTGCATCGACGTCCAACCGAAACTTCGAAGGACGCCAAGGCCCCGGCGGGCGCACGCATCTGGTCTCACCGGCGATGGCGGCAGCCGCGGCCATTCGCGGGCGCCTCACCGATGTGCGGGAGCTTGCGTGATGACGCCGTTCGTGCGCTTGACGGGCATCGCCGCGCCCCTCCCCATCGCCAACATCGACACGGACATGCTCGTGCCGGCGCCGTTCCTCAAGACTGTGTCGCGGCAAGGCTTAGGCGGCGCCCTCTTTCACAATCAGCGCTTTGACGAGCTCGGCCAAGAACGGCTGGACTTTGTGATCAACCGTGCGCCATGGCGCGAAGCGAAGATTCTCATCACGCTTGAGAATTTCGGCTGCGGCTCAAGCCGCGAACATGCGCCCTGGGCGCTTCTCGATTTCGGCATCCGTTGCATCATTGCACCGAGTTTCGCCGACATCTTTCACAGCAATTGTTGCAAGAATGGCATCCTCCCGATCGAACTCGATCGGGCCATTGTTGAAGATCTGATGGAGCGAGCGCGCGATCCCGCGCGAGCGACATTCACGGTGGATCTTGAGGCGCTCACGATCACGACCGGCGACCGAGAGATTCCATTCGCTGTCGATGAACAGCGGCGCACGCGCCTGCTTGAAGGCATCGATGATATCGCCAACAGCTTGCACCATGAAGCGGCGATCAGCGCTCACGAAGAACGCGCACGGCGGGAGATGCCTTGGCTGGTGCAGACCGGCCTGCTTGCGTGGCGCAACACGGCTGAGCGCTAAAGCGCGGGCGACGCCGAAGCCGGCGACGCCCGCAGCGTAGTTAGAAGCGGAAGCCCGCGCTCACGCCATACATCATCGGCTCGTCAGCGGCTTGACGGTCAGCTTGCGCTGCTGCGGCCACGTTCCGGAAGTGCACTTCGTCGGTCAGATTGCGTCCCCAAGCCGAAAGCGCGACTTGATCGCCCGGCAAGTTCCAAGTCACCTGCGCATTGATCAAAGTGTAGGCAGGCTCCTCGATCCGATTGCCGACTTCCCAGAAGAACGAAGACGAGTGGTAGATATTGAAGGACGGCACCACGCTGCCGCCGCTCGCGAGATCAAACGTGTAATCTGCAGCCAAGTTGATCGTGAACTCCGGCGAGCGCACATTCTCATTTCCTGTGACGTCGGCAAGGATCGGCATGTTGCGCCCGTCAGTGAAGCCGGGGTTGGGCACGAAAATTTGAGCGTTCGGGAAATCCGTAAATTCTGTGTGCAGATACGAGACGCCAAGTCTCAGCGACAGAGGGTCAATCGGGCGCCAGCCGATTTCGATATCGGCGCCGTAGGATTCCATTTCAGCGGCATTGGTGATGCGGATGAGGTTGGTATTTGGATCAAGCGCCTGAACCTGCATGTCGATCGCCTGGTAGCTGAAGATCGACGTATTGAACGTGAACCCTGGCATAGGATTCATCTTCAGGCCGATCTCGTAGGCATCCACGGTTTCCGGATTGACGCGAAGCGTAGACAGGCCGTTCGCGTTGAATGAGCCGCTCTTGAACCCTTGCGAATAGCTAGCGTAGAGCAGGAAATCGTCATTCGGGTGATATGCGAGAACCACGCGTGGCGTTGTCGCCTCCCATGACGCTGACGCATCAGTCACCAGCTGAACACCATTGCGCTGTCCGTCATAGGACTTGTCCTCGGTGCTGTATCTGAGGCCGAGCGTCAATTCGAACGTTCCCCAATCGTATGTCCCGTCGGCGAAGAGAGCGCTGGCTTCGGTGACTTGCTGGGCGGTGATGAAGGTGTTCACAACACCGGAACGAATGAGCAGCGGATCGTAGTTGGCGTTTTGCTTCATGTAGAACGCGCCGACGACCCAGTTCAACGGGCCTGTCCCGTTCGAATTAAGTTGGAACTCTTGGGTGAAATTGTCCCCTTCGTCGGTGCTGTTGATTGCGCTGTAGCGGAACGGCGTCGTGTCGGAATCATATTCGATGGACCGGGAGCCATACGTGCGGAACGCGGTGATGGATTGCAGCGTGACAGAGTCAATGTCCCAAATGACGCGCGCGGAAATACCGTCCTGTTCGCTGATGAAATCGACATTCTCGTTGCCGATAAAGTCGTAAGGACCTTCGGGCGTGAGACCTGCAATGCCGGGATCGCCCGGAACGTAGCCTTGATAGCCATTGATGGGCTGAATCAGGATCGGCGTTGGATCTTGCTGACGCATCGTGTCGGCCGAGAGAAGAATGTCGACATTGGGCGTAGGCTCAATCAGCAGGTTGCCGCGAACCGCGTAACGCTGGCCGCCGCCAATGGTTTCACCGTCACGGAAAAGGTTTCGAATCCAGCCATCGTGAGAGTCGAAGTTCGCTGAGAGCGACCACGCCGTCGTTTCCGAGATGGGACCAGTGAGGAAGCCGCGGAAGCCGAACGAATTGTAGTTGCCGTAGCTAACGTCGGCCGCACCTTCGAACTCATGCTGCGGCGCGCGCGTGGTGATGATGATGGCGCCGGTGTTGGCGTTGCGGCCGAACAGCGTGCCTTGCGGACCCTTCAGCACCTGGATCGATTCGACGTTGGCCATGTCGTACCACTGGCCGTGCACGGCAGGCATGTAGACGCCATCAACGTAGGTCGCCGTACTACCCTGTTCGCCGAGATTGGTGACCGTGGATCCGACACCTCGAATGAACGGCTGCACGTAGGCGCCGCTCTCCGTAATGGTCAAACCGGTGACGGCTTGCGCGAGATCGTGTGTGGAGAGGAGCCCTTGGCTCTCGATCTGTTCGGCGTTGAGCGCAGTGACCGCAATCGGGACGTCTTGCAAACGTTCATTGCGTCGCTGGGCGGTGACGACGATGTCGCCTTCGGTCGTCGTCGTTTCCGTCGGCGTCTCCTGCGCCAATGCCGTCGGCGCACCGCACACCGTAAACAGCGCCGTTGTCGCCAGCAGCGCACCAGGCGCGCAAAACCTCACACCGTTTCGCATTCTGCTTCCCTCCCCGGCACGTCATTTCTTTCGGCCGGCATGTGTCGCCACCAGCCAATCCGCGCGTGCTCTGAAGGGTAAAACTAACGCTGTTTTGTAACATGGTCAACATTTTCGTTAGAATGGCTTTGAATCGCAGTGTTTTGGCCTCATAACGCCGTTAAGTAGGTGCCATCACAGATTAATTCAGCTTTGCAGTTCAACGTAAGGTTTCTGCTACGACCCCTCTCGTCGCGGATCAGCCCTTAGCGACGCTTTTCGCGGCGCCCAGATCGCAAGATGCGACGGATGACATTTTCGCCGCTCTGGCGAATTGGCGTCGTGAGGCTCGGCCTTCGTCTGTCGAAACGGCCGCTCGCCTCGCGCTTCAGCTTCCCAAACCCACGCCGGACGGCACGGGCGCGCTGCCGTTGGCGCCTTCACCGCACGTGGCGCTCATCGTTCTTCGCGGCGGGTTCGAACGCATCGCGCAGGAGTTCGCGGCGCTGATCACGCGGCTCGCACCCGCGCTGGATTTGAACGCATCCGTTGCGATCGCCGGCGCCGAACACATCATAAAGCCGGACTCTGGGCCGGTGATCGTCACCATGCTGGTCAAGCGTCACGCAGCGCTGTCAAAGGCGGCCTTCGCGGAGCGATGGCGCATCGGTCACGCGCCCTTCGGGCGCCGCATCGCCGCGCCCGGATACCAGCAGCTGCACGCTGATGCGCCTGCGGAGATCGTTGCCGTGCTACAGAGCAGCGGGCTCACCAGCGTCAACGCGTATGACGGCGTCGGATGTGTCATGTTCGAGTCGCTGGAACAAATGCACGCAACGCGCGCCAGTCCGGAAGTCGCGCGCGACGCCACTGCTGACGAGATGCAGTTCGTCGATCACAGCCGGTCAATGCTGATGGCGTTTGAAAAATCCAGCTAGAGCACTTTGGCGTGAAACGCCTTGCGGGTCGCGAACGCCGTCCCGACGATGACCACGGCAAGTGCGGCGGCCACAATAACGAGCGCCGTGCCCAGTGCGGCGCCGTCGCCCCCCATGCGGTCACTCAGCAACCCAATCGCGGTCGGGCCCACGCCAAGCCCCATGAAGGTGTAAAGCATCATGTTGAGCGAAGCAGCCACGCCGCGAAAACGGTCAGGCGTCAGCATCTGCATGCCAACATAAAGTCCCGGCAAGACGCCCGTTGTGGCAAACGAATAAAGCAGCAGCGACGCGCAGGCCAACGTCAGACTGGGCGCCGTACTGAAACCGATCACGGCCGTAAAACACAGAAGCGCGCCGGCCGCCATCAGCACGAGCGGTGCCCCTACAACGCGGCGCGCGCTCAACGCATCGAGCACCCACCCGCCGGTCAGCGTGCCAATCGGCCCGCCGACGACGCTCACCAGGCCGACGATCATGCCGGCGTCCGCGGGCGCCTGGTCGTGAAGCCGTACCAGCACGCTCGAGGACCAGCTGGTCACCGCGTATCCCATCGTGGATGTGCAGGCGCCGACAATGAAAAACGGGCCATAGGCGTCGATGTTGCGCCACAGGTGCGCGGCGCCGTCGCGAAGGTTGGCGAAGCTCTCCCCGAGGCCCCGCGCGCCGTCGTCCGCGCGCGCCGGTTCGCGCAGCCAAAGCAGCATGAGCAACACGGGCGCCGCCGATGCGCCGGCAATGAAGAAGATGCCTTGCCAAGGCGTGAGGGCGCCGAGGCCCGGAACCGTCAGGCCGCCATTGGCGTACAACAACGCCAACAATGCGCCGCCGCCGATGAAGGCGAGGCCTAGGCCGATATTAACGCCCAACCCAAAGACGGCAACGCCGCGCCCCAAGCTCTCGCGCGGGAAATACGCCACCAGCAACGACATGCCGGCTGGGATGAGGCAAGCTTCGCCGAAGCCCACCACCAGCCGCGCCGCAAACAGCATTTCAAAGGAATTGGCGAAGGCCGCTGCGATGGTTGCGCCGCTCCAGAGCGTGATGCCGGCGGCGATCAAGTTTCTCCGGTTGGTAAGGTCGGCCGCCCAGCCCAGCGGAATGGCGAAGGCGCAATAGAGAATGGCGAAACCGGTGCCCTGCAGCAGACCCAGTTGGGTGTCCGACAGCAGAAGCGCGGCGCGCACCGGCTCCGTCACCAGGACCATGACGAAGCGGTCGACCATCGACACGGCGTGCGCCGCACACAACGTCGCCGCGACATACCATTTGTAGGCGCCCGCGGTGATATCGCGCGCGGCAAGCGGCGCGCCGAGGGCTGTCGCGTCGCTCATGTGCCAGCCTTTGGTTTGATCGCGCGGAGGTCGAAATAGTCACGCCAACTTTTGATCACGCCATCTTCGATCTCGAAAGCGCCCATGACTGGAACGACGATCTGCTTTCCGTCTTTGACGAACGTGTCGGTGCGCTCGGTCAGCACCACCGGACCGTTCGCGGCAATGTGATGTACGACCCATTCGCACTGATCGACAGGCCAAGCGTCCATGTAGGCTTTGACCGCTTGGCGCCCGACACAAGGTGAGAGTGGGATGTTGTGGTAAAAGATGTCGTCGGCCATGAGCCGGTAGATCTCGGCGAAATCGAGCCTGTTCCACGCATCGACGAAGGCCAGCACCACTTGCGTCGGGCTCACGGGCGCCCCTCCTCTTTCGCCGCGCCACCCATAAGGTCGCGCAATTCGATCGAGAGCTGCTGCAGCAAACGCGGCATGAAGTGGACACTAACTTCAGCTTTCTGGATGCTGTCAGTGTTGCCCGCCTCGAAGAATGCCCGGCTGCGCAAAATGTACGTCATTAGCCGCAGCGTTGTGAGCAACGCGAACACCTTGATGTCGCGCTCCAACACCTCGAAGCCGCCAGCTTCACGATACGCGGCCATGAAGGCATCCCACGACACGGTCTGCTCGGCGCATTGTTTGATGTAGCCAATATCTTCCGCTGGATGGCCGAGATGGGAGAGCTCCCAATCCAGCACCGCGCTGAGTTCGGCGCCATCGTAGAGAAGGTTGTGAAAATTGTAGTCGCCGTGCACGAGCGCGCGTCGGGCGCTGACGTGCGGGGCATTGGCCAAGAGCCAGCGGAATGCTGCTTCCGCGATCGGCGATTGGCCGCGCGCCTGGTTTCGCCAAACATCGTAGAGCGATCGCGCTTCTTGCAAAGGATCGCTAGACGTCGCAGCGCGGGCGAAAATCGGCAGCGCCTGCACTTCACTCAGCGGCACGTGATGAATGCGCGCCAGTGCGCGGGCGGCCGCGAGCACTTGCGCCGGATCGGATGGCGCGATGACGGCCTCGCCTGCCGTCGCGCCCGTCACCGCGCGCATCAGCAAGAAGGGCGTGCCGATCAGCGACCGATCTTCCACGCAAACGAACGGCTCGGGCACGTTCACGCCATTGGCGTGAAGCGCTTTCAGAAGCGCGTACTCATCGACAACGGCCGTGCCGAGTGTGCCCGTCTGAATATCGCGCCGCATGACGAGGTCGCGCGGCAAGCCGGCAAGCCCTTCGGCGCTGAACAGGATGGTTTGTTTGGAGCGCCCGCCGGTTACGACCCGCATGCGCTCAATACGCGCCTGCGGATAGCCGATCGCGCGCAGGCATGCCTGCAGCGCCTCCTGCGTGATGGTGATGCCGTCTTCGGCAGCGTCCACTTTCGCCAAGCGCGCGTCCACACGCGCAAGCGCCGCGTCCAGGCGCTCCCCTTCCTCGCGCGCCGCCGCATGGAGCGCGCGATCCGAGAGCTTCGTCACGTCATCGTGGAAGGGTTCGATCGGCGCTTCGAACACTGTTGGCTGGGCCGGCGCCTCGGCCATGAACGCCGCGAGCACGCGGCGGATCGACCGATAATAGAAAAGACTCTGATCGCTCTTCAGTTCGGGCCACACCCAGCGGTCAAGCTCGGACAAGACGCCGTCGATGTAGCGTGCCTGCGATGCATCGCCCGGACGATCAGCGTCGTTCCCCATTGGTGGGCCTCCCGGCGCCGCTGTTCTAAAGGGTCCAATCCCGTTTCGACAGACCTTGCGTTTTTGTCGCCCGCACCAGCGCGCTGACAGGCCGCTCGCCGCCCCGTGGATTGGTGGTGATTTCTAGGTCGCAGAAGCCTTTGCGCCCGTTCCACGTAACTTCACACATGGCGTCGATGACCGCGGATTGATGGTGTTCGGTGAGAAAACCGTCGACGATCTTGGGATGAAGTTCGATCACGTCGCCGTCCTCCAGCACCATACGCAGCATGCCGCCGCGATGGGTGTAAGCGTCGATCTCCATGTGAACGAGAATGTCGACCTCGCGCGCATAAGTGATTTCGCCGTTGCGGCACACGATGCCGTAAGTCAGCAAACTGCCATCGATGCCGTGCCATGATGTTGCGTTGAACGTCAGCTCCGGGCCGATCGTGCCGGCGATCCAGCGGTGGCTCAGCAAGGTGCCGCGAATACGCTTGCCCCAGCTATGATCGCGGTAGACCAGGCCATCGATGTCGAAGTGCTCTTTGCCCAGCCGTACGGTACCGCGCACGGGCCCGGCGACTTCGATGTGCCCCTGAGCGTAATCGTTCACGACGGTGCCGCCGTCCTTGTATAAGTCGAACCGCGGTGTGAAATCGGTGGCGTGTAGATCCAACGAGCAATCCGCATCTTCGATGCGCCAGCGCGTCTTGCCGTCTTCGTAGTCCATCTTGAACGCATCGGTGGCGAGAAAGCCCTTCGCGTGACGGTCCTGCGCGCGCATCGGCGCCAAGAGGTAGCGGCAATAGCGGGAGCCCTCGCGTGTCGCGATGCCGTTCCACGAAGTTACATAGCCCTTGCCGTCATTCGCGTTGGGCTCCTGGCCAATGCGATGATAGCCGTAGACGCCACGTTCGTGGTCGCCCCAGGTGAAGAAGACGCTTTCCTGCCAGAACGGATGCTCGCCAATGTCGTGCGGCACCTCATCGCTGGCGGGGAATACTCGGGGCTTTTCGCTTCCGCTCATATCTCTCCCCGCGCCTGTTGGCGTGTCACTTATCGTACGTTGTACGGTATGTCCCGTTCTTGGGGCTGTCAATTCCGCGCCGACGCTGAGGAATCCATTGCAAACGCCTGCGAGGCGGGTTTATCTATCACTGTACGGCTCCCAGCCGCCCCAGCGGACGGGGCTGGCCAACCGCCCGGCGAAGACCGGCGGCGGCAATGGGAGATGACAATGGCCGTTGAGACCCTCAACACCCAGGACGGCGTGCGCGACGTCAGCTTCGCCGACCCAGCCTTTCTCGCCGACCCATGGCGCAACATTGCGCGCCTTCAAACAGAAGCGCCGGTTTATTGGAGCGAAAACCAGCGCGGCTGGATCATCTCGCGCCATGCCGACGTCAAGGCCGCTTACGCCGACCCGCGCTTTTCGGCCGCCCGCGTCAGCCAATTGTTTCGCGACATGCCTCCCGAGGTCGTCGCCCAGTTGGAGGGCGTGCGCAAATACACCGGCCTGCTCGTCAACCGGCTCGACGGCGAACAACACATGCGGATTCGGTCCCTGATGCTGAAGGCGTTCGACCGCGGTTCGGTCAAGAAAATGGAGAGCTTCATCGGCGAGGTCGTCGATCGTGTGCTCGACACCTGCGAAGCGGAACGCGAGTTCGACTTCGCCAAGGTCGTAGGCGCAGTTCTGCCGACGACGATCATGCAGCGGATGTTTGATCTTCCGGACGAGTATCGCCCGCTCCTTTTCAGCTTGGCGTCGGACTTCACCAGTGCGAGCGCAGCGGCCAAAGTCACGCCAGAGCTCTTGTTAAAACTCGAGCGTTCCATCCGTACGCTGAACGAAGTCTTCAACGAATTGATCGCTGTGCGCGAAAAGCACCTCGGCGACGATCTAATTTCCATGCTAGTGCATGCCCGCGACGGGCTACACAAACTCGATCATGATGAAACGCTGGCGCAGCTTCACGGCCTTGTCGTCGCCGGCGCCGAAACTACCGCCAATTCTCTCGGCACGCAGCTCGTTCACATTGTCAAGCATCCGGAATTGCAGGAACGGCTGCGCTCTGATCCCGATGCCGCATTCAACTTGGTGACGGAGTTGTTGCGCTATCCAGGCACGGTGAAATGCATGACGCGTTTCGCCAAGGAAGACATCGAACTGCACGGCCAAACCATTCGCAAAGGCGACCTTGTGTGGATCATGAATGTCGGCGCCAACATCGATAGCAGCGTCTTCGCCGACCCTTACCGGAGCGACGTCGATCGCCCCAATTTGCGCGACTCGTTCGCCTTCGGCCCTGGGATGCACTTCTGCATCGGCCACATCCTCGCGCGCACCGAACTCTCGGAATTCTTCAAGCGTGCGTTCCAGCGCTTCAATATTGAGATCCTGCAAGAAAATTTTGACATGGCGCCGAGCTATATTTTCTACGGGTATCGCGAGTTGCGCGTGCGATTCACGCCGCGCTGATGAAGCGTCTCGCTGGAAAGGCGGCGCTGGTGACAGGCGGAGCATGCGGCATCGGGCGCGCCATCGTGGAACGTTTCGCCGCCGAAGGCGCGCACGTCGCTATCGCCGATATCGACACCGCTGCCGCGAGCAACCTTGAAGCAGAGCTCGGTGGCGCGGCCTTTCACGTTCGCCTCGACGTCACGCGCGACGCCGATTGGGGCGGCGCCATCGACGAACTGGAACGGCGGCACGGACCACTCGCGGTGCTGGTCAATAACGCCGGAATCAATGTCCCCGGCTCAATCGCGGACGCGCGCGAGGAGGATTGGCGGCGCGTTCACGAGGTCAACGGCCTCGGGCCATTTCTTGGTTGCCAGCACGCTGTGCGGCGCATGCGGGCGAGCGGCGGCGCGATCGTCAACGTCGCTTCGGTGCGCGGCCAACGCCCATCATCGGGACAGGTCGCCTATTGCTCCTCAAAGGCGCTCGTCCTCAATCTCACCGAAAGCGTCGCGCTCTATTGCGGGGAGCAAAATCTCCCCATCCGATGCAACGCGATCTGCCCCGGCGTTGTCGACACTCCGTTGCTACGCAGCGGCTTTGCCGCATTGGGCGGCGAGGACGAAGCGCTTCTGCGCCTCAGCGGCCTGCAAGTCATGAACCGGATCGGAACGCCAGAGGAAATCGCGGCAGCTGCGGTCTTTCTCGCGTCGGACGAGGCAAGCTTCGTCACCGGCGCCGCGTTCAACATCGATGGCGGTTTTCGCATCCGCGATCAGTGACGGCGTCAGCCTTCCGCGAGAAGCCGCCGAAGACCTTCTATCGAAGCGCGGTAGAAAGCTTCGATCCGCGCACTGAGTGCCGCAGGATTGCCGTCGATGCGCGTTGCGTCCGAGCGCCAGGTGACGGCTGTCGTTCCCGGCGAGACGGCGCGCAACTGGATCGTGCCGCGCACGTTCTCCGCGGGCATCGCGTGCGGGGGAAGCACCGAATAGACGATCGTATGCTCAGCCTGATCCAGGCGATCCAGGCGTTCGCCAACGGTGCGGCCGGCTAAGCCGACAACGCGCACCGCACCGACGCCGCTTCCCTCCACCGCGCAGCTATCGACGCCAGCAATCCAGCGCTCGACGCCCCCGAAGGCGGAAACGACGCGCCAGACCGCTTCGAGCGGATAATCCAGTTCCGCGACTACGCGCGCGTACTCGATCCGCGCTTCTTCAGCGGGCATGAAGCCCTCCAAACACTAGCCAACCTAACGCTGTACTGTTATCGTCGTCAAGGAGCGCCGCCCAGGGCTCCGGGAGGATGGTTTTGAGCGCTCGGATCCGGTTCGACGGGAAGGTCGTGCTCGTGACGGGCGCTGGGCGCGGGCTTGGCCGCGCCTATGCATTTCAACTCGCCCGCCGCGGCGCGCACGTGCTGGTCAACGATCTGGGCGTCGACCGCGAAGGTAAGGGCCGCTCGAAAGAGCCAGCGCAGGCCGTGGTCGATGAAATCATCGCCGAAGGCGGCGCTGCCTCGCCTGACGTATCGGACGTCGCATCGCCGGAGGAAGCGTCGGCCCTGATCGACGACGCGCTGCGGGAGTACGGACGCGTCGACGCGGTCATCAACAATGCCGGTATCTTCCTTCCGCCGAAGGCGTTCGCGGACACAACGCTTGAGGAATTCGAGCGCGTCTGGCGCAATCATTGCGGCGGCGCCTACAACATCTGCAAAGCCGTGCTGCCGTCCATGCTCGCCGCGAACGCGGGCAGGATCGTCAACACCTGCTCCATCCAAGGTCTCTATGGCGCGGCGACGAGCGCGGCTTACGCGTCGGCCAAGGGCGCGGTGCAAGGCCTGACACTTTCCATCGCCGCCGCCGTGCGCGGCACAGGCGTTGGCGCCAACGCCATCAGTCCAGGCGGCTACACGCGTATGCTTGAAGACGACACGCGCGAACCCGCTTTTGTCTCAATGCTCCAGCGTAATCTCGATCCCGACCTCGCCGCCCCTGTCGCGCTCTGGCTTTGCCACGGGAGCTGCACGGAGAACGGGGAAATCTTCCAGGCCTATGGTGGCCGCGTCAGCCGCAGTGTCATCGGCGAGCTGGACGGCTTTTGGAACATGGCGCCCACGCCAGAAACGATCGCTAGCGGCGTCGCCGCCATGCGCGCCGACGGACCAGTCATTCGCGCACCCGATTCCGCTTCACGGGCGCGCGCGGTGTTCGAGGAAGCAGAGAAGCGCCGCGCAACAGGAGGAGACCACCGATGAGCACGTTCGCCAAAGGTGTGCTGAAAGGAAAAAACGCCTTCATCGCGGGCGGTTCGAGCGGCATCAATCTGGGCATCGCGCACGGATTGGGCGAAGCCGGCGCGCGCCTTTTCATCATCAGCCGCAAGGCCGAGAAGGTCGACGCTGCGGTCGCCGAGCTGCGCGCCGTTGGATATGAAGCGGCAGGCGCAGCAGCCGACGTGCGCGACTATCCCGCTGTGGAGCAAGCGCTGCGCAGCGCGCACGAAACACACGGCGCCATCGACATCGTCATTTCCGGCGCGGCCGGCAACTTCATGGCGCCCGCCATCGGCATGTCGCCCAACGCCTTTCGCACAGTCGTCGATATCGATTTGATCGGCACGTTCCACGTCTTGCGCGCCAGCTACGAATTCTTGCGCAAGCCCGGCGCGTCGGTGATCTCCATCACCGCTGGCCAAGCCGTGCACCCTTCTCTCTTTCAGTCGCACGTGTGCGCAGCCAAGGCCGGCATCAACATGCTGACCAAGTGTCTGGCCATGGAATGGGGCGCTGCCGGCGTGCGCGTGAACGCCATATCGCCGGGCCCGATCGCGGAAACCGAGGGGATGTCGCGTCTGACGCCAACACCAGAATCTGTCGCCGCCCTGAAGCGCACCATTCCGCTCGGAGACTACGGGACCAAGCGCGACATCGCCGACCTCTCCGTTTTCTTGAGCAGCGACAGCGCACGTTACATCACGGGCGCGATCTATGATTGCGACGGCGGCTCCTCCCTCTCGCGCGGCGCGATCGTCGAAGCGCCAACCCTGCCGCCTCGCTAAGTCTCCCGGAGCAACGCATGAGCGACATTCAAGTCCAGACCTCAGATCACGTGATGGTCATCACGCTCAATCGCGCACACAAAAAGAACGCGATCACGGATGCGATGTACGGCGATTTCGCCGATGCGTTGAAGCGCGCGGCGGAGGACGGCGATATCCATGTCGCGCTCATCAACGCCGATGGCCCCGATTTTTGCGCCGGCAACGATATCGGCATGTTCGTCGACACGGTCGCTGCCGGTGCCGACATTTCGCAATCGAACACCTCGCCCTTCCTCAAAGCGATCAGCACGTTCCCAAAGCCGCTGGTCGCCGCCGTGCGCGGCAAAGCCATCGGTATCGGCACAACGATGCTGCTGCATTGCGATCTTGTGTATGTCGCCGACGACGCCGCGCTCCGGCTCCCGTTTATCGATCTGGGGCTTGTGCCCGAGGCGGGATCGGCGCGCTTGATGCCGGCGCGCATCGGGCACGCGCGCGCTTTCGCGCTATTCGCGTTCGGCGAAGCGATGAGCGGCGCGGAAGCCGCTGCTCTCGGGCTGGCCAACGCCGCCGTCCCCGCCGACCAGGTGAACGAGAAAGCCCTGAGCGCCGCTCACGCTTTGGCGAAGAAGCCACCGGCCGCGATCGCGGCCACGAAAGCGCTGATGCGCGACGCGGGCGCCATCGCCGCTTCCATTGCCAGCGAGCGCGACGCTTTCATCGCGCAACTGGCCTCGCCCGAAGCAAGCGCAGCGTTCGCCGCCTTCGCCGCGCGTCGAAAAGGCTGAACGCGGCCCAATGAGCGAGAGCGAACTGATCCCATTTGCGACGCCGGACGGGCTGTCCCTCGCCGGCGAGATACGCGGCCCCGCCGATGGAGCGCTCGTCGCGCTGCTGCACGGCGGCGGCCAAACACGACACGCGTGGACCGGTGTCGCCACACAACTTGCCACCGCCGGCTTTCGCGCCATGACGTATGACGCGCGCGGTCACGGCGACAGCGCCTGGTCCGATCAAGGCGATTACGAACTGACCACTCACGCGCGCGATCTTCAAGCCGTGCTCCGCACATTTGGAAAACCAGTGGCGGTCGTGGGCGCCTCAATGGGCGGCGTCAGCGGACTATTGACCGCGGCGGAAGCGCCAGAGCTGCTCAGCGCGTTGGTGCTGGTCGACATTGTGCCGCGTTTCTCTCCGCAAGGCGTCGAGCGCATTCGCACCTTCATGCAAAGTCATCCGCAGGGCTTTGCGACGCTTGACGAAGTCGCCGCCGCCGTGAGCGCGTACAATCCCGGTCGTACACGCCCCGCCGATCCCGCCGGCCTAATGAAGAATCTTCGTAGCGGCGATGATGGCCGCCTCCGCTGGCATTGGGATCCAGCGATCATGAACGCGGCGCCGACGCACGCCGTGGGAGACGCCCTGACCGACGCCTTGTCTCGCCTGCCGGCGTCGCTGCCCACACTGCTGGTGCGAGGCGCCGAAAGCGATGTCGTCGACGCCGACGGCCTCGAAGAATTCCGCCGCCACGCGCCGCACGCCGAAGTCGCCTCGATCGCGCGGGCCGGCCACATGGTGGCAGGCGACCGCAATGATGCGTTCAGCGGCGCGGTGTTGCCCTACCTACGGCGCGTGCTCAGTTAGCGGGCGCCGCGACGGCGGCCACGCCGCCATGGGCGTTCTTCAGTGCAGTGCGATCGATCTTGAGCGTCGCGTTGCGCGGCATTTCTTCGATCGTAACCAGGTATTTTGGCTGCTTGTAGCGCGCCAGCTTGTCGGCGGCATGCGCAAGCAAACTCTCAAGCGTCACGCTCGCGCCCTCGTGAGACTGCACCACCGCAAGGCCAACTTCGCCCCATTTCTGATCGGGCACGGCGATGACCGCGATCTCTTTCACACCCGGCGCCTGCGCCAGGACAAGCTCCACTTCCGCCGGGTAAACGTTCTCGCCGCCGGAGCGATACACTTCGCGCAAGCGATCGACGATGTAGAGCCGGCCAGCTTCGTCGGCGCGCGCGCAATCGCCCGTCTTGAACCAGTCACCGCTGAAGTAGTCCTCGCGCGGGCGCCGCCAATAGCCTGGCGTGATAGCGCCGCCCTTCGCCCAAATTTCTCCCACCTCGCCTTGGGCAACATCGGCGCCTTCGCGATCAACCAGTCGCACCTGCGTGCCTGCCACAACCGAACCAGAGCAATTCTTCGACGCGAGCTCGTCGCCCGCTTCGAGAACGCTGACGATCGGGCCGCACTCCGTCGAACCGTACGAGAGTTGCAGAAAAAATCCCCGCGCGCGCCAGGTCTCATGCACCCATTTCGTTTGCGGTCCCCAGCCCCCGAACAGCGCCGTTTTCAAAGCCGGAAACATGGCGCCCGCGAACTGTGGCAAGGCGGTGATCATTTCGTACATTTGCAGCACGCCGCACATATGAGTGATGCCGACCTTCGGATCGGTCAGCAGCTTCAAAGCGACGGCGGGATCGAACCGGCGCACGGTGGTGACCTGCCCGCCCCAAAACAGCGTGGCATTGGTGTAGGTATTGAGACCACCGGCGTGGAACAGCGGTACGACATTGAGATGGTTGTTGCCGCGTTCGGCGAGGCGCGATGCGTGTGCGAGATTGATCGCGTGCTGCTTTAGTGAGCAGTGGCTGCACATGGCGCCTTTCGGCAAGCCGGTCGTGCCCGACGTATAGAGTATGTGCGTGATCTCGGCCTCGTCATGCACGCCACCAGGCATCCCCGCGTCGCCGGCGTCCATCAGCGCCTCGTACTCGCTGACGTCCGATGCATCACCCCATGAAAGGCGCAACTGGATGTCCGCCGCTTCCGCCACTGCTTCGGCGGTCGTGCTCCACGTATCATCGTAGACGATGATGGAGGGCTCGGCGTCGTGCATCAACGTGACCAGCTCGCCGACAGCGAGACGCCAGTTCAATGGCACCAAGATGAGCCCCGCGCGCATGCACGCGAATTGCAGCTCGAACGTGCGGATGTCGTTCTCTGCGATCGTGGCGACGCGGTCACCGCGCTCAAGCCCCATGTCGTGACGCAGCACATGGGCCAAGCGCGCCACGCGCGCCTCCATCTCGCCCCAAGTTGCGGTGCGCCCACGCTCCACGCTCGTGACGGCCGGCGCGTCCGGACGGCGGCCTGCGTGATAAGATACCCAATCATGGACGCTGTCGCTCATCGTCCACTCCCTTCGGTCGTTTCCTTGATGAAGATTTCCTGCGCGACGGAGGCTATGAGCCGACCGCCGCGATCAAAGAAGCGGCCCGTGGTGAAACCGCGCCCGCCGCCCCCCCGCGAAGATTCTTGCACGTGCAGCAGCCAGTCGTCGAAGCGGACGGGCTGATGCAGCCAGAAACTGTGGTCAAGCGAAGCCCCGAATATGCCGCGTCCGGCGATGAGATCCTCCCAACGGATCGGATGTCGCGCCGTTGCGGCCTCGGCCATGGTAAGGTCGCTCGCATAGAGGAGCAGGCACGCGTGCAGGAGCGGATCGTCTGGCAGCGCGTCGTCCGCGCGCATCCAGAGCAGATTGCGCCCCTCGCCAATCTCTGGATCCCATGGCCGTCGATTGACGTGGCGAATATCGACCGGCCAAGGAACGCCAGCGTTCAACGGCAGTTCGTCGCCGTGGATCGCGATCAGCTGCTCATCACGCGACGCAAGCGTCTCCGGCGCCGGCGCATCCGGCATGGCCCACTGATGCTCCAATCCCTCGCCCGCGGCGCAAAACGAAAACATCATCAGGCACACGCAGTGGTCATTCTGTTGAGCGCGCACCAAGCGGTTGGAGAATGTCCGCGTCTCGCGCACGCGCTCGACATGAAACTCAAGCGGGACGGTTGGGTCGCCCAAGCGAAGGAAGTAACAGTGCGCCGAGTTTGGTGGGCGGGCGCCATCAACGGTGGCCGCCGCCGCCCTGAGCCCCTGTGCGAGCATCTGGCCACCATAGACGCGATCGAACACGTCCGACTGCTTGGCCGCCCGAAACCGATCCGCACCCGCAGGTTCAATGCTGAGAAGGTCTTCGATGACGTGCCGCAGCATGCCGAGGCGCGCATCCCGGCAGGTTTCGCGAGGAGTGTCGCCTGCAGCCGTCAACTTGATCTAGTCCTCCGCCTCAATCCGTTACCACTCACTGATAGGCTGATCAACGCCTCCAACGCTTCAGGCCGTGCGGGAGTAGTTGCTGCGCTATCGCCCGTTGCCGCAAACACTGTATGTTATATGGTATGATTGAGCCACTCCCAAGCGACCGCGCGGCTAACGGTCTGGAAGCGCAAGTCTTGGCGCAGCTCATCGCGGCGCGCCGCTCTTGCCGTGGCTTCCTTCCGCAGTCTGTGCCGCGAGCGGTGATCGAGACGATGCTGCGCACTGCCCAGGGCGCGGCTTCGTGGTGCAACTCGCAGCCTTGGCAAGTGATCGTTACCGAGGGCGACGCCACCAACGCGTTCCGCGACGCGCTCTACGCGCACGCGTCGCAAGCGAACTGGGCCGATCAGCGCGAACGTCGCGAGGAACCGGACTTCCCATTCCCGCTTCGTTATGTCGGCGTCTACAAGGAGCGTCAGCGCGAAACCGGCTGGGCGCTCTACCGCAGCGTGGGTGTCGTTCAGGGCGATCGCGAAGGTTCGGGCCGTCAGGTCCTGGAAAACTTCCGCCTCTTCGGCGCGCCGCACGTTATGATTCTCACCACCGAGGAGGATTTGGGAATCTACGGCGCCATCGATTGCGGAAGTTATCTGGCCAACCTGATGCTGACCGCGCAGAGCCTTGGCTTGGCCACGATTGCGCAAGCGGCACTGGCGGGTTGCGCGGATTTTGTTCGTGACTATTTCGACATTCAGGCCAACCGAAAGATCGTGTGCGCAGTCTCGTTTGGCTATGAAGACCCCGATCATCCCGCCAACAGCTTCCGCACGACGCGCACGGATTTGAGCGAAGTCGTCCGGTTCATCGAATAATCGAGGATAAGATGGCGACCGAAGAGCACAGCGCGCTGCAGCAATTGCTGGACAAAGAAGCGATCCGCGAATGCCTCATGCGCTATTCGCGCGGCATGGATCGGCGCGACCGGGCTATTCTAGCGACCGCCTACTGGCCTGAGGCCATTGACAATCACCTAAGCTTTTCAGGACCGGTCTCGGACTTCTTCGATTTCTCTCTGGCGCTCACCGCCGACATGCGCACGCATCACATGCTCGGCAACATCCTTGTGGAGTTCGCGAGCCCGAGCGCGGCGCACGCGGAAACCTATTATATCGCGGCGCACGAACGCACTGTCGTGACCGGGCGGGAGGATTTCATCATCCACGGCCGCTATCTCGACCGCTTCGAGAAGCGCGGCGAAGAATGGCGCATCATCGAGCGCACGCTCACGTGCGACATGTACTCGATGCGACCGAGCACTGCCGATTGGGTCAATGGTCCGTACGCCAAGATCAAGACGCAAGGCGGTTCCGTGCCCGAGGATCCGCTCTACTGGGTGTTCGCGGACAAGCCCTAAGCGCCAGCGCGCGCAATGAGCAGACGCGACGGGCTTTCAATCAGGCTGACGATTGTCGACAGCAGCCGCGCCGCGGGCGCGCCGTCGACGGCGCGGTGATCGCACGCGAGTGTCAGCGTAATTTCGCGGACGGCGCTTGGCTTTCCGCGCGCGTCGGGCCGGACAACATGCTGCGGGGCGCCGACGCCGAGAATGTAGGTCTGATCAGGATCGATGATCGGCGTGAGGGAACGCACGCCAAACATGCCGACATTGGAAATGCTGATCGCGGCGGGCGCCGCATCGCCAGGGCGCATCTTTCCCGCCTTCGCGCGCTCGATCGCGCCCGCCATCGCCGCCGCGAGCTCGCGCGGCGCAAGCTTATCGGCGTCTTGCAGCACCGGCGCCATGACGCCAAGCGGCGTTTCGACCGCAACGCCCACGCCGATCGCGGCCAGCGGCGTGGCAATGTCGCCGCGCCATACGACATTGGCATCAGGATGTTCCGCCAACGCCCGCGCGATGGCGGCGACAAAAAGCGCCGTCACACTCAGTTTCGGCGCGGCCGGGTCCCTTCCCAAATCCTCGCGTAGCGCAGCCAACGCATCGAACTTGGCGTCCGCCGAGAGATAGAAGTGAGGTATCTCCGCCTTACTCCGCGACAAACGCTGAGCGATGAGGCGGCGCATCTCCTGTTCGCGCGTCAAATCGGGCCGAATGCGTGCAACCTGCGCGGTCACAATGGCGCCGCGTTGACCAATTGCGGATTCGACATCGCGAGCCTGGATGCGCCCACGCGGGCCTGTGCCCGTCACACTCGCCAACGCGATGTTGTGCAGCGCGGCCATGCGCCGGGCAATCGGTGTCGAGAGCAAGCGCCCGCCGGATTCGGCGGCCGTACGCAACGGAGCGCGCTCAATGCCGGTGCGCGGCGAAGCTTGCACCGCCGCACTGCTTGCATCGGCGGCGCGCTGCGCCTGCCCGGTCCAAAGCGCAACCGGTGCGCCGACCTCGATCGTCGCGCCGGTCTCCGCCAGCAGCCGCGTAATGCGTCCTGCCGCGGGCGCTTCGATCTCGTTGCTGATCTTATCGGTCTCGACGACGAATATGATCTGGCCCGCAACGACTTCGTCGCCAGGCTCGACGCGCCATTCCGCTAGCACGCCTTCCTGCATCGTCAGCCCCAGCTTGGGCATCACGATGGGAAGCTCGGCATCCAAGGATTGCGCACTATCCATAGGTCGACCGCGCGGCTTCAACGATTTGTGCTTCGCCGGGGAGATACGCCGCTTCCAGCCCGCGCCCGAAAGGCACCGGCATGAAGGCGCCGCCTACGCGCACGATCGGACCGTCGAGTTCGTCAAAACCAACGTGCGCCATCCGCGCGGCGATCTCGGCACCGACGCCGAACGCCTCGACCGCCTCATGCGCCACCACAAGCCGATGCGTGCGCGAAAGCGATTCCAACACGGTCGCTTCGTCCCATGGCTGGATAGTGCGAAGGTCGATCACTTCCGCGTCGATGGACTCCTGCGCGAGCCGATCCGCCGCGGCCAGTGCTTTTTGAACCATGGCCCCGTAGGTCACGATCGTTACATCCGTCCCTGGGCGAACGATGTTCGCAACGCCGAGCCGCGCCTCAGGCGGCGGCGCGGACAACTCGCCCTTCATCGCATAGAGCGACTTGTGCTCGATGAAGATCACGGGATTGGGATCATCGATCGACGCCTGCAGGAGCGCATACGCGTCGTCCAAAGTCGCCGGGCACACAACTTTCAAACCGGGTATGTGTGCGAACCACGCCTCCAGACACTGCGAATGCTGTGGGCCGGCGTTCAGGCCGCCGCCATGTTGCGTGCGGATGACGAGCGGCACCGCGCCCTGCCCGCCAAACATGAAGTGCAGTTTCGCGGCTTGGTTGACGACGGCATCCATCGCCAGGGCGATGAAATCCATAAACATGATTTCGACAACGGGCCGATAGCCGCTCAGCGCCAGACCCACGGCCATGCCCGCGATGGCGTTCTCCGAAATTGGCATGTCGATGACGCGCGCACGCCCGTGCTTTTCCTGAAGGCCGCGCGTCACGGCAAACGAACCACCGGCTTTGCCGATGTCTTCGCCCATCAGCACGACGGTCGAGTCGCGGGCCAATGCATCATCCAAGGCCCGGTTGATGACGTGGCCCAATCGAACGGCGCTCGCGCTCATGGCTTCACCCCTTGCGCGTAAACTTCTTCCGCCGCCGATTGCAGCGTCGGCTCATCGCTGCGGCGCGCGGCCTCGATTGCAGCCGCGACCTGGGTGCGTGCGCGTTCGCTCAATTGATCGAGGTCGCCGGCTGACGCGCCGGCCTCCTCCAACAACAAGCGGGTTTTTGCCAACGGATCGACGGGCGCCGGTCCAGCGCCGCGATAGCGTTGCGCGTCGCCCTCGAAGTGCCCGCGCGCGCGGACCGTAATGCACTCAAGCACTCTGGGGCGCCGGTCACGACGCATGGCGTCGATAATTTCCGATGCAACCGCCGAGACTTCTTCGAGGTCGCTGCCGTCGACGCGGCGGTAGTCGATTTTGTGCGCGGCCGCGAGATCTTCGAGCGAGAACACAATTTGCGTGCTGGTCGGGCTGAACTCCGACCAGCCATTATTCTCGCACGCGAACAGCACCGGAATCTGCATCAACGAAGCAATGTTGAGGGATTCGTGGAACACGCCTTCCGCCAGCGCTCCGTCGCCAAAGAAAGATGCCGCGATAGCGTCTCCGCCACGCAGCTTGTGGGCCAGGCCGCTGCCAACCGCGATCGCAACGCCGCCGCCCACGATGCCGTTCGCACCCAACATCCCGACAGACAAGTCAGCGACGTGCATGCTGCCGCCCCGCCCCTTGCAGGCGCCGTCAACTTTTCCCATCAGCTCCTTGAAGAAGGAGTCGAGCGCCAATCCCTTCGCCAAGGCGTGACCGTGGCCACGATGCGTGGACGAGATGGTGTCCTCCGCGGTCATCGACGCCATGACGCCGACGCTGACCGCTTCCTGCCCATCGCTTAAGTGAATGAAGCCGGGAATTTCGCCTTCTGCAAACAGCACGCCGCACATCCGCTCAGCTTCGCGGATGAGCACCATGCGCTCGTAAAGGTCGAGCAACTCCGCGCTTCGGCGATTCGACGACGCCTTCTTCTCGGCGGCCTTCGTCACGCTCATCTGGCCGGTTGGCGCGGCGGCGCACGGTATTTTTGCGCCGTCGAGCGCGTGAACGTTCCCTCGTAATCCGGGATCGTTGACGGCGTATCGTCCGCGAGGATTTCCTCAGCTTCAATCCGGTCAGCTTCGTTGACCGGCCGCGTATCGTAGGTCCACTCGATCCAATTGCCGTCCGGATCGTAGGTGTAGATTGAGCGGATAAAGGCGTGATCGGTTTCCGAGACGTGATAGCCGGCGTCGAGCCAACGTTGCTTACGCTCTTGCATTTCCTCTTCGCCTGAACACTCAAACGCGAAGTGGTTGATCCAACCGGGCAGGCCCAGGCCCTTGGAGATCGCGCTGCGCCACTCGTCAGGCTGCACTTGTACGCCTTCGATGCCCTTCAGGTCCCAGATGGCCATGAACTTGCCGCGGCCCATGTCGTAAAACATGTGCTTGGTCCAGCCGCCGCCCGGCGCCATGCGTTTCACGCCGGCGACAAGCTTGAAGCCCATGACCTCGGTGTAGAAGTGGTGTGAGGTGTCGAAATCCTTCACGGCGATTGCGAAGTGATGGATCATTTCGGCTCCCTTTGCTCGGCCCGCGAAACAAAACCGTGTTGGATAAACTAACATCGTACGAATTAGCCTGGCAACGGCTAATATTGCGGCTAGGAACCCGTTGAGGCGGGCATCCCGCCAATCCTTATGGCCTGTGGTTGCCTCCATAAAACATACAGTGTAAGACATCGCGGGTAACAGCGCGGGAAGGCGGGTATGAAAGTCAGCCTCATGTCCTTGGGCGACATCATGGACGACCCGGTTACGGGCCGCCCATTCTCAGCCCAAGAACGGTACCGCATGACGATCGAGGCCGCCGCAGTTGGCGACCGGGTGGGCCTGCACGGGATTTATATCGGCGAACACCACGGTATTGATTACACGTTTTCCGCCCCACCAGTGCTGCTCAGCGCCATCGCCGAACGGACAACCAATTTGCGCGTCGGCACAGCGGTGGCGTTGGCCGCCAATCTCGACCCTTTCCGCTTGGCCGAGGACTACGCCACCGTGGACGTTATTTCGGGCGGCCGGCTCGATCTCGTCACGGGCCGCGGCAACTTCTTTGAGGGCACCTACACACTGTTTGGCCAGTCGGTGTCTGATTCTCCTGCCCGTTTCAGCGAGTCGATGGAGCTCCTGTGCAAGCTCTGGCCAGGTGAGCCGGTGCATTGGATCGGCGCGTTCCGGCCCCCGATCAACGGTCAACGCCTGCAGCCGACGCCGTTGCAGCAAGGTGAGCTGCCGTTCTGGGTTGGCGGCGGCTCGTCGCCCGACACCGCCAAGCTCGCGGGCCGGCTTGGCTTAAAGCTCATGCTGCCGAGCGCCTTCGGCCGGCCCGACAAGTTCGCGCCCATGGCCGACGTCTACCGCGAAGCGTTCGCCGCCGCTGGGCATAAACACGCGGCTCAAGTCGGCGCTTGTTGGCACGGCTGGGTCGCAAAGAACGACGCCATTGCGCGCAAACGGTTCGAGCCACGGTACGAAGGTTATCATGCGTTCAATCAGCGCGTGATCCGGAGCGTCAACCCGAATCCGCCAGCCTATCTGACGGCGGCGTTCGACTACGACTTCCTCACGTCCGCCGGTCCCGCCATCGTCGGCGGACCACAACGCTTTGCGGAACGTCTGCTTGAGGTCTCCGCCCTCGTCGGCAGCGACCTCAATCTGATCAAGATGGACATGGGCGGCGTGGGGCGCGAAGAATATGTGGAGATGGTCGAAATTCTCGGGCGCGAGGTAATCCCTTTGGTCAGCGATGCGCCTGAACCGCGCGCGGCGCGCGCGTGACAAAGCCGCTGCCTTCGCGCGGCCCACTCAAGGACGTACGCGTTCTCGACTTGGCTGGATTGGGCCCAGCCCCCTTCGCAACGATGATGCTCGCGGATTTCGGCGCAAAGGTGCTGAGCATTCGCCGTCCTGATCCCATGCCGTTCGATCCCGCGGCGGCGATGGCGCGAGGCAAGCAATCGATCGGCCTGGATCTTCGCAGCGCGGAAGGACAGGCCGTCGCGCGCAGATTGGCAAAGCACAGCGACGTGTTGGTCGAAGGTTTTCGCCCCGGCGTGATGGAACGGCTGGGGCTTGGACCCGAAGCGTTGCTGGAGGCCAATCCGCGCCTGATCTACGCCCGCCTCACCGGTTGGGGCCAAACCGGCCCGTATGCGCGTCGCGCTGGGCATGACATCAACTATCTCGCGATTTCAGGCGCGCTCGGCACGATTGGCGAAACGACGCCGGTTGCGCCGCCTGCTCTGTTGGGCGATCTCGCCAATGGCTCCTATCCGTTGGTGATTGGCGTGTTGTTGGCGCTGCACGAGCGCGAGACGACGGGCCGTGGCCAAGTGGTGGACGCCGCCATTGCCGATGGCGCCGCCTACATGCTCAACGGCATGTTCGGTGAAATGGCGCTCGGTCTTTGGGACGGCGACAAGCGCCATCAATTGCTCTCGGGCGCTGCGCCGTTCTACGGGGTCTATCGGTGCGCGGATGGCCGCTATTTCTCGGTCGGCGCTATCGAGCAGAAATTCTACGCATCGATGCTGAACGTGTTGGGGCTGACCGATGTCGACTCCTCAGTCCCCGCGCAGATGGATCATTCAAAGTGGCCGGCGCTGAAGCAGCGCATCGCCCTTGTCATCCAGACGCGCACGCAAGCGGAATGGACCGCGCTGTTCGCCGACGCTGAAGCCTGCGGCGCCCCGGTGCTCGATTTCGATGAATTGCCGCACGATCCGCATTTGGCCGAACGCAGAACCGTGCAGACGTCGGGCGCCGCAAAGGTATCCGCGCCGGCGCCGCGCCTCTCCAACCATCCCGACTTGGTGAACCTCTCCCCCATCGGCGACGCTGGTCCAACCGAACTCCTCGCGGAAGCTGGTTTCGACGCCGCGGAAATCGACTCTCTCCTTTCGCAGAAGATCGTCTGGTCAGCCTGAGGCGCGAAATCATGGCGCTCACTCACATCCTCGAACCTATCCGCATCAACAAGCTTGAGGTCAAGAACCGCATCGCGCGCGCGGCCCACGGCACCAGCTACGGCAAAGGCGGCATAACCGAGGATCTGATCGCCTACCACGAGGCGCGCGCAAAAGCGGGCCTTGGCCTCAACATCCTCGAAGCCACGGTGGTGCATCCGTCGTCCTACACGCACACCGTGGCGGCGTGGGATGACAGCATTATTCCGGGGTTCACCGCGCTCGGGGACGCACACCACAAGCACGGCGCGCGGATGTTCGTGCAACTCTGGCACGGCGGCCACCGTTGGGCGCCCGCTGATGGGCGCGCGCCACTCTCGGCGTCAACCGTTCCGTGTCCGCTCGGCGCCGTGAATACGCCGTTTGCGATGACGCACGATCAGATCGAGGAGATTACCGAGGCCTTCGTCGCGACCGCGTTGCGCGTGCAAGCCGCTGGCCTCGATGGCGTCGAACTTCACGCCGGGCACGGTTATCTGCTGCACCAATTTCTATGCCCGCTCACTAACAAGCGCGACGATGAATACGGTGGCTCGCTCGAAAACCGGATGCGCCTCACGCGCGACATTCTGATCGCGCTCCGCAAAGCCGCCGGCCCCGATTTTCCGATCGGCATCCGCATTTCCGACTACAACGTCCCCGGCGGGTTCACCTTTGAGGAAGCCGGCGAAGTCGTCGCGCGGCTCTGCACCGAAGGGCACGTTGACTATGTCAGCGCTTCCATGGGCAGCCCCTATTCCATCGCTTCGATGCTGGGCGCCATGGATATGCCCGTGGGCTACATGCTCTCCTCCGCCGGTCCGATCGCCGCGCGCGCAACGGTGCCGACGATGATCGCCGGGCGCTACCGGACCTTGGAAGAAGGCGACCAAGCCATCCGCGAAGGCAGCGCCGACATGGTGAGCTTCGTGCGTGGCATGATCGCTGAGCCCGATCTGATCGCAAAGACCGTCGCCGGCAAAGCCGACCGCGTGCGCCCGTGCATCGCCTGCAATCAAGGCTGTGTCGCCGGCATCCGCACGTCGCTGCAGCGCATGCTATGCACCGTCAATCCCGCCGTCGGGTTCGAGGCAACGCTCTCGGAAGATTTGATCAAGCCCGCGAAATCGCCGCGCAAAGTCGTCATTGTCGGCGGCGGTCCCGCCGGCCTGGAGGCCGCCCGTCTTGCAGCGCTCAGCGGTCACAAGGTGGTGCTGTTGGAAGCGCAGGCCGCGCTCGGCGGCGCCATTCAAATCGCGCGCCAAGCGCCGAAGCTGCAGACTATCGGCGACATCATCTATTGGCTCGAGCAAGAGATCTACACGCTTGGTGTCGACGTGCGGCTGTCCACCTATGTCGAAGCGGAAGACGTGCTGGCAGAGAAGCCAGATGTCGTCATCATCGCCACCGGCTCGTTACCCCGCATGGACGGCTTCCAAGTGCAGCGTCCAGAACGGCCAGTGCCAGGCTTCGACCGCGGCCACGTGCTCTCCTCGCACGACGTGTTTCAGCGTCCGCGCGACACGCTTGGGAAGAGCGCCGTCGTGCTGGACGATGTCGGACACTACGAAGCGATAGCGGTGGCGGAGCATCTGATCACACAGGGTTTGAAAGTCACATTCGTGACGCGCCATTCCTCCTTCGCGCCCCACATCGAGGCCATGGTGCGCAGCGATCCTGCATTGGGCCGGCTACGGCAAGGCGATTTTACGCTGCACGTGCGCGCGCGCTTGGTATCGATCGGCGCCGACGCCTGCGAGGTCGGCTACATCGATGGCGAACAAGTCTGGCGCGAACCCGCTGACACGGTCGTCCTCGTCACCTACAACGAACCGCAAACGGACTTGTATCGCGCGCTGGGCGGAGGGCTGCGCCAAAAACCGGCATATGCGCTGCACCTGATCGGCGACGCACAGGCGCCGCGCGACCTGCTCATCGCCATACGCGAGGGCCATCTGGCGGGCCGCATCCGGGAGGACGCCTGAATGCTGAACGATAAGATCGCGATCGTCACCGGCGGCGCCAGCGGCATCGGCGCCGCAACTTCCAAGCTGTTGGCGAAGAATGGCGCGCATGTGTTCGTGCTCTCAGAAAAACCAGCCAGCGCCATGCAGGCGGTCTGCGCCGACATCGCCGGGAGTGGCGGCCACGCAACCGCCCTCACCTGCGATGTGACCGACAGAGCTTCGATCACCGCGGCACTTCTGGCCGTCGAGAAAACGCACGAACGGCTTGACGTCCTTGTCAATTGCGCGGGCGTTTTCTTTCGCGCGCCGCTGCAGGAAATGCCGACGCAGCACGTCGACCTGATGTTCGCTGTCAACACTCTCGGCGCGATCTCGATGGTGCAGGCGGCGCTGCCGCTCATGCGTAAGAGCGGTGACGGCGGCGCCATCGTCAACATCGCATCGGCCGCCGCACAGCTGGGGGTCGAGGGTTGCGCTGTCTACGCCGCTAGCAAGGCGGCGCTGGTGCATTTCACCCGAACCATGGCACCTGAACTCCGCCGCACCGGCATTCGCATCAACAGTGTCGGTCCGGGTTCGGTGCGAACGCCCATGCTCGGCTTCGCGGGCGACGAGCTGACGCCGGAGCAGGAAGTATCCATGGCAAAGCGCACCGCGAACTCACCGAGCCCGTATGGCAACGCCATGATGGAACCGGAAGACATCGCGCAGGTCGTTTTGTTTTTGTGTTCGGACGCCGCCCGCGCATTGCAGGGTTCGCTCGTTCTCGCCGACCAAGGATTCTCGGCGGCGATGGCCGCGCCCGGCGGCTAGACCAAAGCGAGGCGCACGAGTTTGAGGTACGTCTGCACGACGTCCTCTGGCAGCTTCTTGTTGCCGTCGCCGTACTTAATGTAGCCGAGATAGAGATAGCTGCGCGCGCCCATCAAAGCGTACGCAAGCGCTTCGACTTCCTTCGCCGAGAACTTTCGGATCTCGCCCGCCGCAATACTACGGCGCAAAGATCGCGCGTAGGATTCAAGAACGATCTTGAAGTGCGCCCGATGCGCCGCAGGCGCTGCCATCTCGGCCTCGTTCAACACGCGAACAAATCCGGTGTTGCGGCGGCAGAAGTCGAAGAACGCGCGAAACCCCTCCTCCTCGATCGCGAGGTAAGTCTTCAAACCCTGCACGCGCTCGTGAATGTAGCGAACGAGGTCCTGGCCGACGTGCGGCAACAGCTCATCGAACAGCGCCTGGCGGCTTTCGAAATAGAGATAAAACGTGCCCTGCGCGATTCCGGCTTGTTCGGTGATGCGGGCGATGGAGGCTTCGGCGTAGCCGAGTTCACCCACGATATCGGCTGCGGCGCGAAAGATGGTTTCGCGCAAAAGCTCCGCTTTCTCCTCGCGCGTTGGTTTCGGCGCCGGTCGCGCGCGTCGCATTCGCGACGCGGGAGCAGCGGACTTGGCGGCAGCATCCTTCATTGGCCTCGATCCTTCCACGGCCTAGGTTGGACGGATACCCATCGTCTTGAAGATGTTGTTTTTCTGGATCGCCGTAGAGCCGCCAATGATTGGCAGCAGCAGCGCATCGCGGACATAGCGCTCAACGTCAAACCCTTTGACGTAGCCATAAGCCCCAAAAATGGTCTGGCACTCAAGCGCGATCGATTTCGCCGCTTCGGTGGCGAACAACTTCGCCATGGACGTTTCCCGAGAGCATGGCAGGTGCTGGTCGGCCAGCCACGCAGCATGGTAGAGCACGAGCCGCGCCGCATGCAGTTGCGTCGCCATTTCCGAGAGCTTGTGTTGGATCGACTGATAAGAGCCGATCCGTTTGCCGAATTGCTGGCGCTGCTGCACGTACTCCAGCGCATCTTCAAGCGCGGCGCGGGCGATCCCAATACCGATCGCGGCGACCTCCAGTTTTTCGACGTCCAAGCCGGAGCCCGTGATCATGGACCAGCCGCGGTTCCAGCCCTCCTCGCCGCCGAGCAGGTTTTGAATGGGCACTTCGACACCATCGAACACAACGTCCGTGGTTGCCGCGCCCTTCATGCCCAGCCCTTCGATCGTCGTGATCGTGACGCCAGGCGCGGTCGGCGGCACCAGAACGACCGAAAGATTGTTACGCCGATCCTCAGGCGGGCCGCTGCGCGCTAGCGTGAAAATGTAGTCGCAAATCGCAGCGCCGGAACAGAAGCGCTTTTGCCCGTCGACGCGAAGTACGTCGCCGTCCCTCACCACCTTCGTCTTAACGCTGGCCACATCAGCGCCGACATCGGGCTCGGTCCAGCCGTAAGCGAAGAGAAGATCGCCGGAGGCCACCCGCGGCAACAATTCTCGCTTCTGTTCCTCGCTCGCACATTCGTCCAGGTTCATACCTGCGTAACAAGCGGCCATGATGTATGGCACCGAAACAGCCAAGCTACGCCGCGACAATTCCTCGACCGTAATCATGGTTGCGAGAATATCGCGGCCTACGCCGCCGTACTCCTCCGGCACCGTCAGGCCCATGACGCCGAGCTGCGCCAGTTCGTTGAACACCTCACGCGGGAACGCGTTTTCCTTGTCCCATTGCGCGGCAGACGCGCGCGGCATGCGCTTCTCGACGAAACGAGACAGCGTGTCCCGCAGCTGCTGGATGTCCTCGGATTCGGTGAAATCCATGTCAGGCGCCGGTGAAGTTGGGTTTTCTCTTTTCGAGAAACGCCGCCACCGCCTCTTTGTGCTCCGCGGTCTGGTTGGACATCGCCTCGTAGGCAATCGACGCATCCATGATGGAATGAGCTAATTGCTTCAAACCGATGTTGACGGAGACCTTGGTCCAGCTGATCGCCTTGATTGCGCCCTGCGTGAGACGCCGCGCAAAGGCCGCAACCGCTTCATCGAGTTCGGCGGCGGGCAGTGCGTGGTTGACCAGACCTATGCTGGCGGCGCGCTCTGCGGTGATCAAGTCGCCTGTCATCAACAGCTCTTTTGCCCGCGCATAACCGATGAGCTGCGGCCAAATCACCGCGCCGCCGTCGCCAGCGACGAAGCCCACGCTGACATGCGGATCGCCCAGCTTGGCGGCGTCCGACACGAAGATCACGTCGCACAGGAGCGCCATGGTGCAGCCAAGCCCGGTGGCGTGACCATTGACCTTGGCGATGATCGGCTTCTCGCAATCGAGGATGGAAAAGACGATCTGTTTGGCTTCGCGGCCGGTCTTTTCGAACTTGGACTGATCCTCGATCATGTCCTGCATCCAGCGAATATCGCCGCCGGCGCAAAAGGCGCGGCCTGCGCCGGTGAAGATGATGACGTCGGATTCCGGGTCGCGCGCCGCTTCCGTAAACACGCGCGCGAGTTCCTCGTGCATCAAGGCGTCGGTGGCGTTGAGCTTGTCGGGACGGTTCAGCGTGATCGTCAGCACGCGGCCTTCGCGGCTGAACACGATGGTTTGGTAGGTGGAGAAATCCATGGCGCAGGCTCCCGGGGGCAGCAGAACGCCCAACCTAGACCATCGTCACATAGTGAGCAATGACTCATCGTTCATTTATGGTTCGGGACGAACTAGCTCGCTCGCACGAAGCGTTTGTTTTCGGACGGAATGCGACGCATAACGCGACGCATGTCCCCGTTCTGCGCGCAGTGTGGAGTTCCCCAGCCGCCGGCCGACCAAGGCGAGTCCTTTCGTTGTTCGTCCTGCGGTAACATTCACAACAACGGGCCCCAACTGCTCACGCTTGTGGCGGTCTACGCCGAAGACAAATTGCTCATGATCCGACGTGGCGTTGATCCCTACCGTGGGAAATGGGCGCCGCCCGGTGGCTACGTCGAAAAGGGTGAATCGGTTGAGGCTGCGGGCTCGCGCGAAGTCTTTGAAGAGACCGGCCTGCTGATCGAGCCCTCGAACCTGCTCACGCATGGCGTCATCAGCATCACCGCCCTCAACCAAGTCCATATCTGTTTGATGGCAATGTTGGAGAAAGCGACGCCATTGCGCGCGGGCGCCCCCGAGGCGCTGGACGCGCAATGGTTCTCGGCGGACGCCTACCCACATGACGAAGTTTGGGATCCGTTCCTCTCGATCAGCGTCGCCGCCGTCTATCATCCCTGCAGGACCCAGCGCCTTCCCCTGCTCCAGCAGACCGACAACGCCAGACGCGTGGTGTTCACCGATGTCGGCTTTTCGCATCCCTGGGAAAAAATCTAGAGACGAGGGCCTCAGGCGCTCGCATCTGCGGTGGCCGCACCGCTGAGGAGGCGCAAGGCGTCGCGCGCGGGTGGTAGGCCGAATTGACGCGCATACTCGCGGCTGAATTGGGATGCGCTCTCGTAGCCAACGGCATAACCAACGCGCGCCGCATCCCGCTTGGTCGCTAGCATGAGGCGCGCCTGTTGAAGGCGTATACTTTTTTGGTACTGCAACGGACTCATCGCAGTGGCCGCCTTGAAGTGACGATGAAAAGACGCTGTGCTCATCCCGGCGACCGCGGCAAGCGTTTCGACGCGCAGGTTTTGATCGAAGTGCTCGCGGATCCAAGCGATGGCGCGGCGCACTTGCCCCAAGCGGCCGTCGGCGTTTGCAATTTGGCGAAGAGCGCCGCCTTGCGGACCTTGCAGCAAGCGATAGAGGATTTCGCGCTTTAGCATCGGCGCGAGCACAGGAATGTCGCGAGGCGTGTCGAGTAAGGCCATCAGCCGCACGCACGGGTCCAACAATTGCGCCGTCACCGGACTCACCGCGAAGCTTGCTTTATCACCGTCGGTCGAAGCCGGTGTCTCGACTAGAAGCGCTGCCAACGCCTCCGGATCAAGCACCATGCTGAGGCCGACATACGGATGGTTCGCGTCTGCCTCGATGATACAGCCGGTGGCGGGCACCTCCAAAGATGCGATGAAATACCTGGTCGGATCGTAGCGCATGCACCGATCGCCGATCGTCACCTCCTTCGCGCCCTGCAGCACCAGACAGAAGCGCGGCTGGAACATACCGACCGTGGGCTGAGTCTTCTGGCGCGCGACGGTGATAGCGATGCCAGGGATCGCGGCCTCAACGGCGCCATCAGCGTGGCGGGAGGCTAACGCGAGCAGATTTTCGAGGTGCCCTTGCATAGCGTTGAACATCGGCCAGCGCGGAGACCCCGGCAAGGCGTGGACGCGTACTCTTGAGAGGAATAGGCAAGGATTCGCATTGATCAGGTACCCTCGTGGTCGCCTGGGGCGCCATTTAGGCAAGGCGTGCGGCGAACCCTTCCGGCTTCGCCCGACCCTCAAAGGAGCCCTCCCGTGGCCAAGACATTTGGAGCGAAGTCCACAACCGACGACGTGCTTGAAGGCGTCGATATCACAGGCAAGCGAGTCCTCGTCACCGGTGTTTCCGCGGGTCTCGGCGTCGAGACGGCACGCACCCTTGCCGCGCACGGCGCAAGCGTCATCGGTACGGCGCGCAATCTCGAAAAGGCGAGGAGCGCCACGGCGCATATCCCCGGCATCGAGCTGATCGAGATGGACCTCGCCTCGCTCAAGAGCGTGCGAGCCGCCGCGGACAAGCTCAACGCCGACGGCCAAAAGTTCGATCTGGTCATCGCCAACGCCGGCGTAATGGCGATTCCGACGCGGACCCTGACCGAGGATGGTTTCGAAACGCAGTTCGGCACAAACCACCTCGGCCATTTCGTCTTCATCAACCGCATCGCGCCGCTGTTCGCGCCGGGATCGCGGCTGGTGAACCTGTCGTCGTCCGGGCATCGCTATTCGGACGTGAACCTGGACGATCCGAACTTCGAGCGCACCGAATACACTGACTTTGGCGCTTACGGGCGTTCGAAGACCGCAAACGTCCTATTCGCAGTAGAGTTCGATCGTCGCCACCAAGCGCGCGGCGTGCGTGCGACTGCGGTGCATCCGGGCGGCATCGAGACCGAACTCGCGCGTCACATGGCGCCAGGTGCGCTTCAATCCATTGTGACGCAGCTCAACGTCCAAGCGCAAGCGCGCGGCGAACCGGCGTTCGAGCTCAAGACGATCCCACAGGGCGCAGCGACGAGCGTGTGGGCCGGCGTGGTCGCTCCCGCGGAGGATGTGGCGGCACGCTTCTGCGAGGATTGCCACGTCGCCGATGTCACCGACGCCGGCGACGAAGTCCGCAGCGGCGTGCGCTCCTACGCGCTCGATGGCGAACACGCGAAAGCGTTGTGGACCAAGAGCGAGGAGATAGTTGGCGAGCGGTTCTGAAACAACGCGCGGCCGCCCTAGCCTGGGCGGCCGCGCGTATCGGTCAGCGCTCGGGAGGAGCATCGCTCCATCAATTTAACATTGTTTAAGCTTAAATCACCGCTGTTTTGCTGTATAATTGAAGTCTTTTTTGTCTGGCCCGGCCTGCCCTTGCGCACATAAACCCAACACCGTAAGGTGAAAGCCAGGTCGCAAGGTGGAGCGGTTCGTGAAGGTAAGCCTTATGTCGCTGGGGGACATCGTCGATGATCCCATCACTGGCCGCCCGTTCTCCGCACCTGAGCGCTACCGTATGATGATTGAGGCGGCCGAAGTCGGGGACACGTTGGGGCTGCACGGGATCTATATCGGCGAGCACCACGGCATCGATTACACCTTCTCGGCGCCGCCTATCCTCATGAGTGCGATAGCGGCGCGCACGACAAAGTTGCGCGTCGGAAGCTCGGTGGCGTTGGCAGCCAATCTCGACCCGCTCCGCATGGCGGAGGACTACGCCACGGTAGATGTCATCTCCGGCGGTCGCGTCGATCTCGTTGTCGGGCGTGGAAATTTCTTCGTCGACACCTACGCCCTGTTTGGTCAGTCCATCGATGATTCCTATGCGCTCTTCTCAGAGTCGATCGAGTTGGCGTGCGAGCTCTGGCCTGGAAAGCCAGTGCACTGGGCTGGAAAATTCCGCGCACCGCTCAAAGGACAAAAGCTTCAACCCACACCCGTCCAACAAGACACGCCGATCTGGGTCGGCGGCGGCAGCTCGCCGGAGACGGCAAAACTCGCGGGCCGGCTGGGATTAAATCTCATGCTACCCAGCGCATTCGGAAAGCCCGGTAAGTTCGCACCGATGGCGGACGTCTATCGCGAGGCCTTTGCCGAAGCGGGCCATAAGCACAAAGCGCAAGTCGGCGCATGCTGGCACGGTTGGGTCGGCGCCACCGCGGCAAAAGCGCGAGCGCGTTACGAGCCGCGTTATCGCGCCTATCACGCCTTCAACACCGCTATCATCAAGAGCGTGAACCCGGATCCCCCGCCCTATCTGACGGCTACGTTCGATTATGATTTCCTGACCACTGACGGCCCCGCCATCGTCGGCGGCCCCGCGGAGTTCGCGGAACGCCTGAGCAAAGTCGCCACCACCGTCGGCGCTGACGTCAATCTCATCAAGATGGACATGGGCGGTGTGCCACGCGAGGAATTTGTCGACATGGTTCGGCTGCTCGGCGAGGAAGTTATTCCGAAGCTGCCGTCGTCGGCGCCGGCAGTCGCAAGGGTCAGCGCGTAAGACTACGCGTCATCGCCAGCGCTCGCCTCCTCATGAATGATCTTGGCGAGCTCGTGCGGCGCCGAGAAGAATGGTGAATGATCGGAGTCGATCGAGCGCTTTCGTTGAATTGATGAGCGGTCGCAAATCCAATGCTGCGCCGAAACCGGAAATGCCTGGTCATCGGTGCAAACGATATACGACTTAGGGATCCGTCCATATCGGTCGTGCGAGAGGACGACAGGCTCTCTAATCGGCGCCGCCGCTTGGGGTCTTAGCCGAGCCGTGGCGCGGCGAACGATGTCGGGCGTGCAGCGATTGTAGAAAACTTCTTCGGCCATAGCCGGATCAAATTCGACAGCGCCCTCGATCGAACTCGGCCGCAGCGCGCGCGACGCGGATTGCGGGTGCTCCATCAAGGGTAAACTCCCCATCGAGTCGCCGCTCTGCGGCGAGACGGCGGTGAGATAAACGACTCTGGCGACATGCTCGCGAGCATTCTCCGCCGCTTGCGAAACCGGCACGCCGCCCATCGAGTGTCCGAGCAAAAGTGCGGGCGCATCGCGGCTCTTCAAGATGCCCACGATACGCTCAACATAATCCGCGAGATGAACGTTCGCCGGCGGCGTCGCATCATCGCCCAGGCCCGGCAAATCCAACGTCTGCACCTCGTGTCCGTACGACATGAGAATTGGCGTCAACACTTCCCAGCACCATGCGCCGTGAGCGGCGCCATGTACGAGGACGATCCGATTAATGCCAGGAGCAGGCGCCATTTTAGGTCTCCACCTTTATTCCGAAGCCAGCCCAAACTTTTCGCGGGCGCGCGCACGCGCTGTCGGCAAGTGGTAGCTGGGAAACAGCCTGTCAGTCGGCTCGTACTTGCGCAGCGTCTGCCGCGCGACAGTGATCTTGTGAACTTCCGTCGGCCCGTCCGCCAATCCTACCAGGAAGGAATTGGCGATCATCGCCATGAATGGCATCTCATCTGACATGCCGATCGATCCATGCAGATGCAAAGCCCTCGCGGCGATGTCATGCAGCACCTTGGGCATGGCCGCCTTCACCGCGGCGATGTCGCGGCGTACTTTTCGGTAGTCCTTATGCTTGTCGATGAGCCACGCGGTCCTCATCACAAGAAGGCGAAACTGCTCAAGCTCGATCCAGCAATCGGCGATCTTCTCCTGGACCAATTGCTTCTCCGCGAGCGTCGAGCCTTGGGTGAAACGCGACAGTACCCGCTCGCAAGTCAAATCGAACGCCTTCCGCGCTTCGCCGATCGTGCGCATGGCATGATGAATGCGGCCGCCGCCGAGACGCGTTTGCGCTACGACAAACGCATCCCCTCGCCCGCCTAGGATGTGGTCGGCCGGCACCCGAACGTCATTGTACCGAATATAGGAATGCCCCGAGCTCGCCTCGCCGGCGTAACCAACGGTGCGAATGATCTCGATGCCGGGCGTGTCGGACGGCACGATCAGCATCGACATGCGCCGATAGGGATCGGGGTGATCCGGCTCGGTCACCGCCATGACGATCAAGAACGCGGCCAGGTGTGCGTTCGATGAGAACCACTTTTCTCCGTTCAACACCCACGCGTCGCCATCGAGACGGGCCGACGTCGTGAAGACAAGCGGATCGGCACCGCCCTGCGGTTCAGTCATCGAGAAGCATGATACGATTTCGTTTGCGAGAAGCGGCTCTAGAAAACGCCGCTTCTGCTCAGGCGTGCCGTAATGCGCGAGGATTTCTGCGTTGCCCGTATCAGGCGCCTGCGCGCCAAATACTGTTGGCGCAAATCTCGAGCGCCCGAGAATCTCATTGAGAAGGCCGAGCTTGACCTGCCCGTAGCCGGCGCCGCCGAGTTCGGGCCCGAGATGGCACGCCCACAAACCCTGCGCCTTCACTTCCGCTTGCAGCGGACGCACGAGGCGCACGAAGTCGGGATTGCCGACGTCATACGCCGATCCCAAAACGAGATCCAACGGCTCGACCTCAACGGTGACGAACGCGCTCACCCAATCGAGCTTCTCCTGAAACTCCGGCTCGGTTTCGAAATCCCATGCCATTCTGGTGCGCCTCTAATTTTCCCAGCGCGCCTTGCGCGATGGAGTGACTGGATGAGCTATCCCGACTCGACGAGAGAATTTGCGCGCGCGAGCAAGCGCACGGCGTTGTCGTGAAGCGTTTGTCCGATGTCCTTGGAGGCCTTGCCGGCGCAAGAGCGCGCGAACGTGCCTTCGAGCAGGATGCCGAGCTTGTAACAGGCCAGGACGCGATACCAGTCGATGTCCGCGACACTGCGCGTACTGGTTTCCGCATAACGGGCGACGAGTTCGTCGCCGCTTGGAAAACCATCCCATGGCGCAACCGTTGGGCCGGTGTGGGCCGCGCCGGACCGATCCGGCCAAGTCGCCAATAGCCAGCCGAGGTCGATAAGAGGATCGCCGATCGTGGCCATCTCCCAGTCGACGATCGCAGCCAGTTCTGGTCCATCCGGCTGGAACATCACGTTCGCGAGGTGAAAGTCCCCGTGCATGATGCCTGGCGCGAAACTCAAGGGGCGATGCTGCTCAAGCCACGCCGCAACGGCGTCGACGCCTGGCAAGCCCTCAACACCGGGCCACGACTCGTATGCGATGTAAGAGTCGAGTACGCGGCGCCACCGCCCCACTTGCCGCTCTAGAAATCCTTCGACGCGGCCCACATCAGCCAAGCCAACCGTCACGTGATCGACGCGGCCCAGCGCGACGAGACCATCGACCATCGCAAGACCCATGCGCCTGCGGATTGCTGGATCGGCGCGATGCAAGGGCGGCAGACCTTCGGTGGCGTTGAAGCCATCGACGCGCCGCGTGATAACAAACGCCGCACCCAAGACACTCGTGTCAGAACATGTCGCGACAAACCGCGGATGCGGGACATCCTCCTGCGCCAACGCCTCGAGGATGCGCGCCTCTCGCTTCATCGTCTCGGTGCCATCGCTGTTGGGATGCAACGGCGGCCGGCGCAACACGTACGCCTGCCCCGAGCGTTCGAAGCTCACCAAGATGTTCTGCGTGCCGCCACCGAGCGGGCGCAGATTTTCCAGCGGTCCGTCGCCCAGGCCTTCGCTATCCAACCACGCCTGCAGGCGTTCGGCATTGACGAGGTCTTTCCAGGTCTGATCCACGTCCTCTCCGCAAATCACCCACGCTCCGACAAGCATCAATGATCATAGGTGATCTCTGGCGAACAATGCAACATCGTTAAGTTTAAACGCGACAGCAGGTTCTAGGCGGTCACTAGGACGATGCGGCCGGTCTGAGACCGGTCGGTCGCTGCGAAAAGGGCGGCGCGGAAATCCGCGAGCGCGTACTTGGCTCCGATCTGCGGACGGACGGCGCCATGCTCAAAGAGCACAAACAGCCGCGTCATGTTGTCGGCGGCTGTAGCCGGCTCGCGCGCCTCGAACTGACGGCCGTCCACGCCAACGAGAGCGGCGCCCTTCACGAGTGCGAGATTGGTCGGAAGCCGCGGAATGTCACCTTGCGCGAATCCGATCACGAGATGCCGGCCATTCCACGCCAGCGACCGAAACGCCTGCTCGGTCGCGTCGCCGCCGACCGGATCCAAGATAATGTCCGCGCTGCGTCCGCCGGTGAGCGATTTCACTTGTGCACGCCAGTCGTCCGCCGCGCTATCCACCACGGCATCCGCCAGCGCTTGCCGCGCCATCTCTCGCTTCGCCGCCGACGATGCTGACGCGACAACATACGCGCCGAGCGCCTTTGCCACTTGGACTGCAGCGAGGCCAACGGCGCCGCCAGCGCCGAGTACGAGTACGATCTCGCCTGGCGCGAGGCGGCCGCGCTGCACCAGAGCGTAGTAAGCGGTGCCGTGTCCGCTTCGAAACACAGCTGCGTCCTCGAAGCTCATTGCTGTAGGAATAATCGACGCGGAACTCGCCGCAGCGACTGCAAACTCGGAAAACCCTCCGCCAATAGCCGTCGCGCATACGCGCGCGCCAATGATATCCGAAGCGACGCCATGTCCAACTGCGTCCACGACGCCGGCGAACTCAAATCCAGGTATGAACGGAACGTCGGGCTTCAGCTGATAGCGTCCGGCAGTAATAAGCGCATCCACGAAGCCAACGCACGCGGCACGCACCGCAATGCGTATCTCCCCTTTAGCCGGTTGCGGGATGGGCACGTCTTCGATTGCGAGGGCGTCCGGTGGGCCTAGTTCTCTTGCGATCACGGCGCGCATGGTCGATCCCTGTCGCGATGACGCGTGCGGCTTTGAGTCAGCCAACGGCTGATCCGTCTAATTGACGGCTCGCAAACAGAGCGCGCAGCTGCGGCTTGGCGATCTTGCCGATGCCTGTGCGCGGCATCTCCTCGATGACGCGAAGATGATGCGGATGTTTGTAGCGCGCGAGGTGGCCCTCGCACGCCGTGCGCAACGATTCCAACGTTACTGTATGGCCAGGCATGGCGACGATCACCGCGAGACCGACTTCGCCCCACTTGTCGTCGCCGACGCCGACAACGGCCACGTCCGCGACGCCTGGATGGCGCATCAGCACACGTTCCACTTCGGCGGGATACACGTTTTCGCCGCCAGATTTGTACATCTCCTTGATGCGATCGACGATGTAGAAGAAGCCTTCGTCGTCTTCACGCGCGACGTCGCCGGTGCGGAACCAGCCGTCGACGAAATCAAGCGCCGGATCCCGATCGAGATAGCGCTGAATGACGGCCGGCCCCTTGACGCAAACCTCGCCGGGCTCGCCACGTTGCACGTCGCGCCCGGCCGCATCGACAAGCCGGATGTGGATGTTCATCACCTTCTGCCCGCACGAACCCTCGCGCACTTTGTCGAGCCGGCTGGTGTCGAGCGACGTGATGGTCGGCCCCGTCTCGGTGCCACCGTACTGAATGAGGAAATTCACGCCCTTTGCGGCGTAGGTTTCCCGCAACCTGTCGGGCAATTGCGAACCAGCGAACAGCAATTTGCGGAAGGCGGAAAAGTCCGCTTTCGCAAACGACGGGCTATCGGCCATCATCTGATACATGACCGCCGGCAGGCCGATATGCGTGACACCGTTGGCCGGGTCGCCGATGAAACGCACGGCTTCGTCGGGATCAAAGCGCGCCTGCGTCGTCACCTTGCCGCCGAAATAGAGAGCGGGATTGCAGAACACGTTGAGGCCGCCGGCGTGAAACAACGGCATCGGATTGAAGACGTGCGCGGCGTTGTCGCCGATTGCGCCGAACTGCGCCTGATTGATCCCCTGCCAGATCACGCCGTTCAGCGTGATGATTGCGGCCTTCGGTTTTCCCGTTGAGCCTGACGTGTAGAGGATGAGGAATGGCGCGTCCCCATCCAGATCATGCGGCGCGGGCGTCGGAACGCTCCGCTCCGCCATCTGCTCAAGATCGGCGAGCGACACGAGTCGTGGAATCGACGCTTCCAGCGCAACTTCGGAAGCGAGCTTCAGCCATGTCTTGTCGGCGACCAGCAAGTCGGGCCGCAAATCACCGCACAGCGACACGAGTTCCGAACACGTCAGCCGAAGATTGAGCGGCGCCAGCGCCAGGCCCGTCCGTGCGCACGCAAACTGAATTTCGTAGTGCCGCAGGTCGTTATTCATCAGCATGGCGACACGCGCGCCAACCGGCAGGCGGAGTTCATGCTGCAGGACGTTGGCGATCCGTGCTGTTTGCGCGTCGAGTTGCTTCCACGTTCGCGTCTCGCCGGTCTCGAGATTCTGCAGGGCGACCTTCGAGGGCTGGGTCCGGGCGTAATGATCGGGCCAGTCGACGGCGAACGATTTAGGCGACGTCTGGCCCATGCAACCTCCCCACGGGCGAACAATTAGTGTCGTGCGCCCATTAACTTAACGGTGATTGATTTATCGCGCAAGCATTCAGCTTCTCCGCGGGCGCCGGATCGACTAAATCTAACAAAACCTGACGCCGTTTCATCCGAACGTCGCGACCGGGGCGAAAAGCGAACACACATGGGACGGCCCAAGAAACCCCTGTTCAACCGGCGCAAGACGCTCGAAGCGGCACTGCGGATCATCGACGAGGAAGGGCTGGAGGCCTTGAGCATCCGCCGGCTCGGCGACGAGCTGAACGTGAGCGGCTTTTCGCTCTATCACCACTTCGAGGACAAGGACGCGATCCTGATCGGCGCGTGCGAACTTGCCTTGGATGGCATTCGTGCGCCGAAAACGACGCACAAGGATTGGCGCGAGTGGCTCACGAACACCGCCGTCGAGTATTGGAGCGCCCTTCGCAAGCATCCCAATCTGATTCCGATCCTAACCCGGCGCCACCCCTTACGGATCGGCATGGGTGAGCACAACGAAGCGGCAGGTCTGATGGCCATCCAGGGCGTTCCGCCGAGAGTGATCATGCCGCTGCTGGAAAGCCTCGAAGCCGTCGCGCTGGGCTTTGCCAGCTACCAGTCGGCGGTGGAGACTGATCAGCAGGACGACTGGAAGCAGCAACACTCCTTCCTATTCCATGTCGGGGAAAACCGCGCCTTCTCCACGTCGCGGAGCTTCGAGATCGTGGCGCAAGCGGCCGTCGAGGCGTTGATCAAGGAATACGACGCGACGGAGGGCCAGAACGCTCCCGTTGTGCCCCCCGCCCCGATCGAGAATCCTGCAGGGCCAGCGCGCGCCAAGCGCCACGCGCGCGGTAAAACTTAGCCTTCGCTGACTAACGGCGTTGAAGCGCGACTAGTCCGCCGGAACGAATCGGGGCGTGGTGAGCACGGGCTCGGCGGGCCGCGTCGGTGCGCTTGGCTTGCCAGACGAAAACCGCATCGGCATCGCGTTGAATCCGTACACCATGGGAATGCTCCCGTAGGGCTCTACCGCGTCGAGATCGATTTCGAAATCAGGCATCCGCCGGAGGATTTCCGTCATCAGCACGCGGATGTCGGCGCGGGCGAGGTTTTGCCCGAGGCACGCGTGCAGTCCGCTTCCGAACGAGAGATGCGGATTTGACGGGCGGTTGAGATCGAAACGGTCCGCATCCTTGAAGGTCGCCTCATCGAGGTTCGCGGAATTGACGGCGCAGATGACGCGATCGCCCGGCGAGAACGCTACGCCGGCAATTTCGACAGGCTCCACCACCGTGCGCGCGACGCCGGTGCTGGGAGAATGCAGACGTAGGATCTCCTCGATGGCGCGTGGCAACAGCGATTCATCTTCGATGAGCCCTGCGCGATCGGCGGGATTGCGGCTGAGATGGAGCATCAAGCTGCAGATCGCGGAGATGGTCGTGTCACCACCACCGAACAGCAGCATCATAACAAGTTCAACGACAAGGTCGCGAGGGAGCCGCTCGCCATCAATTTCCGCGCGCAACAAGGCGGCGACCAAACCCGCCCCATGATAGCCGCCGCGCTCAATGGTGTCGTTCAGGTCGGCGACCAGCCAGTGCATGCCTTTCAGCGAGCCCGGCTTCTTGGCAACGGCTTCGAGCACGGCCGACCCATAGTTCAGCGCGCGATCAAGCGGCAGCCCCAAGATATCCATGACCAACAACAACGGCATCGGCATCGCGATGTCGGTGACCGCATCACAACGGCCGTGCGCAATGACACCATCGATCACCCATCGCGCCAGCTCGGCAATCCGGTCGGTGCGGGCCTCCACGGCGGACCTGCTGAACCAAGGCCGAAGCAGCGCGCGCAGCGCCGTTCCTTCAGGGGGATCCATCTCGATGATGCCGATCCGCATGCCGTTGGGTGGAATGGCAACGCCGCCCTGCAGATTCCCCTCTTCGTCGCGGAAACGCCCAGCCGACAGCGCCGCGCTGTTGCGCAGCGCCGCGCGTACATCGGCAAAACGGGTCAGCACGTGGAAGCCGCCATGCGCGTCGCTGTGCAAAACCGGACAGCGCGCGCGTGCATCGCGATAGATTTCGCGATGATCGCGCGCGAACTCGGCACTGTGATGATCCAGGTCACGGTGTGCCGTTTTGTCGTCCATCGTGCTCGCTTCCTTTCGCATGGCTAGAAATCGTAACCCAGTCGAACCCCGTAGGTTAAGGGCTCGGCCCACACGACCTGTTCGGCGATCGATGTGGTGAGGTTTGAGCGATAGATCTCTTCATCCGTCAGGTTGCGTCCCCAAAGGGAGAGCGAGACTTGGTCGCCGGGCAGATGCCAAGCCACCTGCGCGTTGACCATTGTGTAGGCTTCCGATCGCGCGCGGTTGTTGAAATCCCAATAGAACGACGCCGTATTGAAAATGTTGATCGACGGCGTGATGCGTCCGCCGCTCGCCAGCGCAATGTCGTATTCGGCGGCGAGGCTTAAAGTCCAATCTGGCGAGCGCACGAGCTGATTGCCGGTGACATCGCGCGAGACGAGCGTGAAGCCGTCTCCCGGGCCGCCTGCCGGCTCATATACAGACGCGTTGGGAAAGCTTGTGTATTCGGCGTTGAGATAGGATGCGCCGAATTGGATGTGGAGCGCGTCCGTCGGGCGCCAGCTCACGTCGACATCGAACCCGGAAGATTCGCTTTCAGCCGCGTTGTCGAGCAGCTGGAGACCAGTGATCGGGTCGATCGCTTGCACTTGCAGGTTCGAGGTTTGGTAGAAATACGCCGCAGCGTCGATGGTTAGATCTGGGCTCACGCGCCACTTCACGCCGAGTTCGTACGCGTCGACTTCTTCCGGATCCACGGGAACGGGCGAGAGACCGCTGACATTGTAGGCGCCGCTCTTGAAGCCTTGCGAATAGCTCGCATAGAACATCAGCCCGTCGGTTGGCTTGTAGGCCAAAACCACGCGCGGCGTGACAGATTCCCAGGTTTCCGTGGCGCCGTCGATGATTGTGAAACCGTTGAGGATCGCGGTGACGTCCTTGGTCTCGTGATTGTAACGCAGGCCCGCCGTCAATTCGAACGGACCCATCGTGTAGGTGCCGTCGGCAAATATCGCATGGGCCTCATCGCCGTGATCGGCGGTGATGTGCAGTGCCGTCGCCGGCGCGATAAAGACATCCAGGGGCGCGTAGTGCGAATCCTGATTGTAGTAGAATGCGCCGACCATCCAGCGGAACTGCCCGCTGCCGTTCGATTGGAGCTGGAATTCCTGGCTGAAGAGATCGCCCGTTTCTGTATCCCGCAACTCGATAATTTGATCGGGCGTCGAATCATTGTCGAATACCACTACCGTCTTCAAGTCCTGAGCCGCAGTCAGCGAAATCAGGTCAACAGCATCGAAGTGGTAAGCGACACGCACCGAACCGCCAGCCTGACGGCTCGTCTGCGTGGGCGTGAGATCGCCGACGAATTGATAAGGCCCGTCCGGTAAAAGATCTCCGGGCGTGAACCCCGCATAGCCGCCGACTGGACTGTTGAGAACACCATTAGCGTCGTCAGCGTAGAGATAGTGAGCGTTCAACGTCACCGAAAGCCGATCGTTGGGTTCGATCAGCACTGTGGCCCGTGCGCTGTAGCGCTCGGCCTCGCCGACGGTGCGGTCATAAAAGCGATCGTCGATCCAACCTTCGTGCGAACCGTAGGAGCCCGCGAGCGAGGCTGACACGCCATTGGCGATTGGCCCGGTGACGTAGCCGCGCAAATTCGCGTCGTCGTAGTTACCATAGCTGGCGTCGAAGTGTCCGCTGAACTCGTCCTCAGGACGCCGCGTTGTAATGAGGATCGCGCCGCCGCTTGTATTGCGGCCGAACAGCGTGCCTTGCGGCCCCTTGAGCACTTCCACGCTGGCGACATTGGCCAGATCGTACAAACCCGTTTGCACGAGCGGCATGTAGACGCCGTCGACGTACGTAGCGACGCTGCCTTGATCGCCGACGCTGGTCGTCAAAGACCCCACGCCGCGAATGAAGGGCTGCACGAAACTCGACGTTTCGCTCATCGTCAGGCCCGGGGCCACCGTGGTGAGATCGCTCGTGCTCGTTACACCGCGCGATTCAAGCTGCGCCGCGCTGAGCGCTGTCACCGAAATCGGCACATCCTGCAGGCGTTCCTCGCGCCGCTGGGCGGTGACGATCACTTCGCCCGAGTCAATCGTCGTTCCATTCGCTTCGGTTTCTTGGGCGGCGGCTGGCGTCGCCACGACGGCCAAGGCCGTGGCCGTGGCCGCGCAGACCGCGCTCGCTACGAGCAATGCGGATTTCCCCGACATATTCCCTCCCCGATGCGGCCTGTTTTTATGGGTTCGCGCCCAGGAAAGTTATTTATCACTGTTTTATTATACCGCAACTGCATGCGCGATAACGGACCTCCTGATTGCGAGGCTCCACGCGATGGCCGATGGCCATTTCTCTATTTCTCTCCATTTTTCTGATGCTTACCGATGGCGGCGGGTCCCGGCCGCTCGGCTCTCGCGACTACTTATCAATGTTTTGACTGTCCGCCGCATTCAGCGCGCCTGACGCCAACTTCATCGCCGCAAGCGGAGCTATCGTCGTAAGGCGGGCGGCGTGAAGCCGAGATCGAAGTAGCAGCGCACCCGGTGGCGCCGCGCGGCGCTTGCGCAGAGTTCCGCTACTTCCACTTGCGTCGGGCGTTGGCCTTGGTCGAGCCAGCGCATGAGCGCGGTCAGACCGCTCACATATTCCGCGCTGCTCAATCGCGAGTGTTCGCGTTCGTTGGTGAACATCTGCAGCAACAGATGCGAACGGCCCGCACGCGCGACCGCGTCACGATAGGCGGCTTCGTGAGACACAAACGCTGTGGGATCGAATTTGGCGTGAATGGTGATCGTCGGAACAGCGATGAGCCCGGAGAGATCGGCGTCGTAGCCAAGCTGCGCCAAAGCTTCGGGGTCAGCCGTGAACCGCTCAACGCCACGATTGAGAGCTTCGTCGTCGTGAGCGCCTGCATAATGGACCTGGCTATTGTCGAACGGATTGCGCCCGTCCAAGCGCCGTCCAATCATGTCCCGAAACACAAAAGTCGCCCATGCCAGATGCGGCACAAGCTCGTCCTCCGTGACGCCGGTGACCGCGAGGATATCTGCAAGATTTCGTCGCTGCATCGCGGTCCGCGAGCGCGCGCCGACGCCAGCGCATTCCCGCACGCGCGCCGCAAGGTCGTCGCGCGTCATCGTCGAGCCGTCAGGCAAACCGCGCCATAGCGGATACTGCGGTTCGTCCGCGCGCGGGTGGTTGCGGCAGTAATACTGATAAACCGCACGCAAATCGGCGCGGAATTCATAGGCGCGCGTGCCGCCGGCCAGCACGCCGCTGGTGATGATGACGCCGTCCCAGACTGTGTCGCCCTCGGCATCGCGTGCATAGAGTTCGGCGGCTTTCGCCGCCACGTTGCCGCCCCAGGACTGGCCGTGCAGCAGCGTGCGTTGCGGACGGCCGAACCGCTCCCAGAAGATGCGGCGAAGATCGTCCGTGTCCTCCGCCGCCATGCGCACGCCATAGCCGCCGCGCCGATAGGTCGAGCCTGCCCAGGCGAAGCCCTCACGCACCGTGCTGGAAAAGCGCTCCATATCCTCCAGCGGATCGTCGGGCGCCGGCTGCCCCGAACGCGGCCCGCCATGGGCGTGGACCACAAGGACGCCATTCCAATCGGCCGGCGTGGCGATCCAATAATAGCCGCCTAACTCGGATCGGCCTGACCAGCACCGCGCGCCCCGCGGCAGAAATCGAGGACAAGTCGCTGCGTTCGGTCCTTCGCCAATCTCCGCGCCAGCAGGTGGCGCGAGATTGACGAGGGCGAACATCGCAATCAGTAGCGCCGTCAGCCACCAACGCGTCATCCGCCCTCGCTCCAAGTCGCTCACACTCAGCTAGAACTTCGTGCTTACGTCGAAATACCAATAGCGGCCATAGGGACGGTGCACCGCACCGAGGTAACCGCCATCCGCCAACGGCGGGCCTTCATCGGTCAAATCCCGAACACCCAGTCGCACGCGCGCGTCAGAGCCCAACGCGACGTTGTCGAACTCGTACTGCCCGTACGCATTGTATATGAGCTGTTCATCGACGACCCATGGTTCGCCGGTTGAACTCAACAGCGCGGGCTGCTCGATCTCGCTTACATAGTTCGCGGAAAGGCCGACGCGCCAAGGACCGGTTCGCCAGGTCAAGGCGCCAAACGCGCGCCACTCAGGGCGTCCATTTTGCGCGATGAGTTCTCTGGAATCCGGCAAGGGCGTCAATGCATCGATCGTGCCCGCATCGCGAGCGGCGTAGAGGCCATCGACGATCGCCCCAGGCTCGCGCGAGAACTCGATCAGTTGCGATGCATTCAGTTCGACGCTGAAGCTGCCCAACGGGGTGCGCCGCAAGTCCCAGTTGAAGCCAAAATCGATCCCTTCCACCGTCTGCGGCAGCAGATTGATGAAGCGGTCGCTGATCGACACAACTTCGCCGACCGGATCGAGACCCGTGCCAGCGAATATGGCGACATCGTCGGCGTCCGGCGCTTCGCGCACGACATTGGGATTCGATCCGCCCTCGACGCGGTTGAGATAGTCGAGCGCGAGCGCGGTCGGCGCTCCCAAGAGACCGACGATATCTTCCTGCTCGATCTTCCAACGGTCGATCGTGAAGGTAAAATCGCCGAGCCCTTCAGGGATGAAGCGCGGCTGGAAGACGATGCCATACGATTGGTTGGTGCTCTCTTCCGGATCGAGATCGGGGTTGCCGGCGATCAGGAGTGAGCTGTTGCCGCTTCGCGTGCACGCGGTCATCGTCGCGATACGACCGGCGCGCAGATCGGCTTCGCAGCGATAGAAATCCGTGCCGGTCGCGAGGCGCGAGTATTGTGTGGCGTTGACCTGTTCCAGATTCGGCGCGCGGAAGCCCTCGGAGTAAGAGCCGCGGAAGCGAAGGCCGTCGAACACGTCCCACGCCAGCGCGAACTTCGGTTTGGCGACTGACCCGAAGTCCGAATAGTCCTCGACGCGTCCAGCGATCTGCAGATCGAGCGCATGGACCAACGGGATGTTCATGTCCGGCGAAACGATCGGTACTGCAAATTCAACATAGGCGGCCGTGATGGTTCGGCTGCCCTTCGTATCCGGATTGGGGCTGACGGCGGCGACGTTGCTTAGATTGGTCTCGCCGGTCACCATGTCGACGAAGGTGTTAGTGCCGTCGAGATTGGCATCGCGGTCGTCACTTTGCCGTTCCTCGCGAATTTCGCCGCCGATCGCTACGCCGATATTGCCGCCCGGCAGGCTGAATAAATCGTTCCTTGAGAAGCGGAGGTCGGCCATTGCCAGACTCGAGCGCGAAACGCGTCGAAGGTCGAAGCTGATCGCGTCGATGGCAGCTTGCGACGAAGGCGAACAATCGCCGAAACTCGTCGTTGCGACGCAACCACCGCTGAACGGGTTGTAGGCGTCCGGCGTCGACAGTGCGAGCTGAGCCTGGAGCGCAGTCATGTTGATGTTGGGCGAGGTGTCTTCGGCCTCGGCCTCGGCATACAAAAGCGCAGATTCCCAGTCGAAGCCGCCGACTTCACCGCGCAGACCGGCCAGCAAGCGAGATTGGTAGTTGTGGACGACGACCTCCTGGAAGCCGGTGTCGACGAAGCGATAATTGGTCAATCGGACCGGCAAGCCTGCCGCCGGCACGTTGGTCAAATTGGGCAAGCGATTTGGGTTTGCCGACCCGTCTGTGAAGGTGATCGGCCCGAACGGATTCCAGTAATTGCTGGCCGGAATCCAGATCGCGTTCAGATTCACCACGGGCGGCTGCATCGCGCGGCTTTCGGCTTCGTAATAGCCGATCTCGCTGAAGAAGGTGAGATCGGGCGTGAGTTCGAACTCACCGGTCAAGTACATGTTGAAGCGCTCGACTGCTGGACGCACGGTCGTTTCGTGGCGCGTGTCGTAGCGCATCTCGCGATTAACGCCGCTGAATGCGACGGTGCCGCTCACGAGGCAGAGGTCACCCAGATCGGCGCCAACGCAACCGAAGCTCTCCGGTTGCACGTGAAAGGCGCCGGCCGCAGTTGTCACGACAACGCCGTTCGAACGTGGGCGCAAAGCCGTGGTCGTGGCTGGCACCGCGAGCTGCGCCCAGGGCGCGTTCGACGAGCGACCATCGGGAACGTTCGACGTTTCGTATCCCGGATATTGCGAAAAGAAGGGGCGCATGTCGTCGCTCGCCGTGAAATCCTGGTCGGCGGCGTTGAGTTCGGTGCGATCGGAATAGTTTAGAAAGAACGAGATCGAGCCGTTGCCGAAGGTGTGGCCTGCGTAGATGTCGGCGTCGAACTCGCGAAGCTCCGTCCCTTCGGCGCCACCATACCGCGCACTCGCTCCCAAACCGTCGAAGTCGTTGCGCAGCACCGTGTTGACGACGCCCGCAACGGCGTCCGACCCGTAGAGCGCTGCCGCGCCATCGAGCAGCACTTCGACGCGATCGAGACCAGACACCGGGATGGCGTTGGAGTTGAAGCTTTGCACCGGCACAGTGCCGGTGTCGGACGTGCCTTGGCTCGTCGGGTGCTGGACCATGCGCCGGCCGTTCAAAAGCACCAGCGTATTGCCGACGCCCAGCGAGCGAAGGTTGACCGAGTTCACATCGCCGCGTGCGGAATTGGAGGTTTGCGGATTATTGGCCGCCTCGAACAGCACATCGCCCATTTGCGGGATTGAACGCAACAGATCGTCGCCGCTGGTCGCGCCCGTTGCTGCAATCCGATCTTCGCTCAAGACCACGACCGGCAGCGCGTCGGTCGTTCTCGCGCCTTGAATGCGCGTGCCGACGACCACGATGGGGTCTTCAGTGTCCGCCTCCGCCGTAGTCGGCGCCTGAGCCGGCGGCTCCTGCGCAGCCGCGAGGCTCGCGCCCGCCGCAAAGAGCGCGGTGGCCGTTGTGATCAGAAGCGGCGTCTTTGTCCGGCTCATAGTATCCTCCCCTTACGTCTTTTCTTGTTCAATCGTCTGCAAGCACGAGGTCGTCGCCCGGCCCGCGCTCCGGATCCGCCGCCGCGGCGAGCGGCCTTGGGGCGCCGTTCAACGCAAGGCGCAACGCGTCGCGATCGAGCGCATTCTCCCAGCGCGCGACCACAAGTGTGGCGACGGCGTTGCCGATGAAGTTCGTCAGTGCGCGGCATTCGCTCATGAAGCGATCGATGCCCAGAATGAGCGCCATGCCGGCGACCGGCACGCTCGGCACGACGGCGAGCGTCGCCGCGAGCGTGATGAAGCCCGATCCGGTGATGCCGGCCGCGCCCTTCGAGCTCAGCATGGCGACGAGGAGCAGCAGGATTTGTTCTTCGAGCGACAGATGGATGTCGAGCGCCTGCGCGATAAAGAGCGTGGCCATTGTCATGTAGATGTTGGTGCCGTCGAGATTGAAGGAGTAGCCCGTTGGCGCCACCAGACCGACGACGGATTTCGAGGCGCCCGCGCGTTCGAGCTTGTCGAGCAGGCTGGGGAGCGCCGCTTCCGAACTTGAGGTGCCCAGAACGAGCAGGAGCTCAGCGCGCAGATAATTAATGAGCTTGAAGATGTTGAAGCCCATCACCGCGGCGACGATGCCCAACACGCCGATCACGAAGATGAAGGACGTGAGGTAGAACGTTCCAATCAGCGCGGCGAGATTGACGACCGCGCCGAGCCCGAAGGCGCCGATGGTGAAGGCGAAGGCGCCGAGCGCCCCAATCGGCGCAAAGCGCATCACGATTGCGACAAGCTTGAACATCGCCTGCGATACGGTTTCGAGCAAATCCACTAGCGGCTTGCCCCGATCGCCGATCAGCGCGAGCGCGCTGCCGAACAGCACCGAGACCAGGAGCACCTGGAGGATGCTGCCGCTGGTGAAGGCGCCGAACAGCGTGTCGGGAATGACGCCGAGCAGAAAACCGACGATCGTGGTTTCGTGCGCGGCCTCGGCGTATTGCGCGACCGCGCCGGGATCGAGGGTCGCCGGATCGATGTGGAGCCCGTTGCCAGGCTGGACCACATTGGCGACGACGAGGCCGACGATCAGCGCCAGCGTCGAGAAGACGAGGAAATAGAGGAAGGCCTTGCCGGCGACGCGTCCGACGCGGGCGAGATCGCGCATCCCCGCGATGCCCGTGACGATCGTCAAAAAAATCACCGGCGCGATGACCATCTTGACGAGTTTGATGAAGCCGTCGCCCAAGGGCTTCAGGCTCTCGCCAACGCTCGGCCAGTAATGGCCGATGGCGCCGCCAATCGCGATCGCTAGCAACACCTGCAGGTAGAGATGCCCGTTGCTCGAGCGCTTCGCCGCAGGCTCAGCTTTGGACAAAGTGGCGCCCACTCTTCCCTCCCCATCGCGTCCTTTTCGGACGCTCGCGTTTCCTCGGGCGCGGTTTTCCGTGCTCTTATGAGACCAAGGTAAGGGCACCTTGATCGCACCCGGAAGCACTCTCTCCGGCTGCAGTTAGATAGTTGATTTAACAATGATTATGTCGGTTCTGTCGGTCCGCAGGCGGAGAGTTTGTGCGGATTTTCGCTCATGCCACTATGCGGTTCGGGCGGAATGTCGCACACTCCTCGCATGGATCTCTCGCGCTTCATGCCGGCTCGACTGACGCCCGAACGCCGCGTTTGGGCGATCCTGTTGGCGTGCGGGATCGCCGCCACGTTGCTCGCCGGCTGGGCGGTCGGCGAAGCCGTGCGCCGCGATCTCGAGTCCGACCTAGCGCGCAAAGCAGAGACGGCCGCAGCGCTACACGCAGCGGTGTTGCGCAGCGAACTGGAGAAGCATCAATCGCTGCCGGTCGTGCTGGTCGACGATCCAGACGTCGCGCATCTGCTCGTCGCCCCTTCCCACGCGCTTGTCGCTCAGTTGAACGACAAGCTTGAGGGACTGGCCGCCGGGACACGCGCTGCAGTCATCTATGTACTCGATGCCGACGGCCTTACGCGCGCTGCAAGCAACTGGCGCCTCCCCACCAGCTTCGTCGGCGCCAATTACAGCTTTCGCCCCTATTTCCAGAACGCCATGCGCACGGGCGCTGCGGAATTCTTCGCGCTCGGCACGGTGAGCGGAAGGCCCGGACTCTATCTCGCGCGGCGCGTCGACAGCGCGGGCGGTCGTCCGCTCGGCGTTGTCGTCGTCAAGGTCGAGTTCGATACGCTCGAGGCCGAATGGCGCGAAGGCGACGAGCGCGCTTACGTCGTCGATCCAGGCGGTGTCGTCCTTGTCACCAGTGTACCCGATTGGCGCTTCCGCACGACGGCGCCGCTCAACGAAGCACGCCGCCGCCTCACGCTGACCGACCAAACCCTCGGCGCCGAAGCACTGCAGCCGCTGCCGTTCGCGCCGCCGCAACGCAACGCGCCCCAACTCGTCACCGTCGCCGTCGAAGGTCCGGCGCAACAATGGATGCATACCCAGACCGGCACCGCCGCGCCTGGATGGACACTCCATCTCCTCACGCCCGCAGGCGCGGCGATCGACAATGGCGTTGCGGCGGCGCGCGTGATGGCGGTGCTCATCGTCACGATCATCGCGGGCATCGCCGGCATCCTGCTGCGACGCCATCAGCAAGCAGCCAACCGGGCGCGCGCCGAGGAAGACGCCCGTCTCGAACTCGAACGCCGCATCGATGAGCGCACCCACGAATTGCGTGACAGCAACTTGGCGCTCAATCGTCAGATCGAAGAGCGCGAGCGCGCCGAGGCCGCGCGCGAGCTGCTTCGCGATGAACTCGTGCAATCGAGCAAGCTCGCGACACTCGGCCAGATCGCCGCTGGCGTTGCACACGAGATCAACCAACCTGTCGCAGCGATTCAAACCCACGCCGAAACAGCGCATGCTTATCTCGAACGCCGACAACCAGAAGACGCCAAAGCAAGCATTGCGCGCATCGAGAGCCTCACGCAGCGGATCGGCGCCATCACGCAAGAGCTGCGTCAGTTTGCTCGAAAGAGTGAAGCAAGCCTCGGTCCGGTCGGTTTAAATGACGCCATCGACGGCGCCCTCCTGCTGTTGCAGGGCCGTTTGCGCGACGGCAGCGTCAGTGTCGAACGCGAGGTCTCCCGCGACATGATCGTGGTCGCCGATCGCTTCCGCCTTGAACAGGTCATCGTCAACCTTGTCCAGAACGCTCATGACGCCGTTCAAGACGCCGACGCGCCGCTGATCCGGCTCACGGCGTTCCGCGCCGAGGATCGCATCACACTGCTGGTGAGAGATAATGGGCCAGGCGTTTCGCCCTCAATCCGCGAACGCCTGTTCACACCGTTCACGACGACGCGCCCCGCGGGCCTCGGCCTCGGGCTCGTCATTTGCCGCGACATCGTCGCCTCGTTCGGCGGTGAGCTCGACCTCCTGCCCTCCGAAAACGGCGCCACGTTCGCCGTCGTGCTGAATGTGCCATGATCGGTTTCGAGAAACCCAATACGGTCATCCTGATCGAAGATGATGCCGACTATCGCGCAGCGCTTGTCGAACGCCTCGACCTCGAGGGCTTCGAAACCATCGCCTTCGCTTCCGGCGAAACGGCCTTGAAGGCGATCGGCGGCGATTTCGCTGGCGTCATCGTGACGGATTTGCGCATGCCGGGCATTGATGGGCGCCAAATTTTGATGCGCCTACAGCAACTCGATCCCACATTACCGGTGATCATGATCACGGGCCATGGCGACATCGCAGACGCCGTCGCCGCCATGCGCGAAGGCGCCTACGATTTCGTAGCCAAGCCATTTCCGTTCGAACGTCTGTTCGAGACCCTCCATCGCGCGCTGGAAAAACGCGGCCTCGTGCTCGAAAACCGACAGCTTGTCGCCATCGCCGCTGAAGGCGCGCACGAATTGCCGTTGGTCGGCTCATCGCGCGCCATTACCGCGCTCCGCGCCACCATCGCCCAGATCGCGCCCGCCCGCATGGATGTCTTGATCGAAGGCGAAACTGGCGTCGGGAAAGAAGCCGTGGCGCGCGCGCTGCACAATACCGGGCGGCGGCGTCTGTCGCCCTTCATCGCCGTGAATTGCGGGGCGCTTCCGGAAACCATGATCGAAAGCGAATTGTTCGGTCACGAAGCCGGCGCGTTTGCCGGCGCCCATCGCCATCACATCGGCTTCATCGAACGCGCGCACAATGGCTCGCTCTTTCTCGACGAAGTCGAGAGCATGCCGATGAACGCGCAAGTCAAAATCCTGCGTGTTCTCGAAGAACGCGAGATCCAGCCGATCGGGGCGCGCGAGCCGCGCGTGCTTGATCTTCGCATCATGGCCTCTTCGAAGGTCGATCTCGCTGAAGCTGTCAAAGCGGGCGTCTTTCGCGAAGATCTCTATTACCGACTTAACGTTGTCCGCCTGAGGGTGCCGCCCTTGCGGGAGCGGCGCGAGGACATTCCGCTTCTGTTCGCGCATTTCCTGCGTCAGGCCGCTCAGCGCCACGGGGCCGAGGCTTTGACGATCAATGACGGCATTCGCCGGAAACTCCTCGAAGAGAGTTGGCCCGGCAATATCCGAGAGCTTGCGCACTACGCAGAGCGCGTGGCGCTGGGTCTTGAGCGCGACGCCCAATCGAACGGCGACGACGCCCTTGCCCTACCAGAACGGTTGCAGCGGTTTGAAGCCGAACTCCTGCGTGATGCTCTGAAGCGCCACCACGGCGACATCGCAGCCGTGCTCGACGAAATGCGCATACCCAGGAAGACGCTCTACGACAAACTGCAGCGCTACGCTCTGAGACCCGCTCAATTCCGGCGGTGATGGGAGAGGTTTGAGAAACCATGCTGACGCCGTGTCAGCTAAATCCCATAAGCGGACATGCGCCCTACTCTGCCGCTTAGCGGACGTCCGACGTCCGAAATTCGCCGACTCATAGTCGCGAGTCGTGATGTCGCGTGCCGCCGGTACGGAAGCCGCTGAAGAGCAAAGCCTGAGCGTCCGCACCTCCGCCGCTGCGTTGTGCTATGTGCGTTGGCATGGCGGGCGTAAGCGGCACTGAGCAACCACTTTGGCGGATCAAATTCCGGGCACGCCGTGAGCGCGCTTGGACGCTTTTCTGGCAAGATTTCCCGAGGTTGATCCTTCGGGGAATTGTCATCGCGTGCGTCACCGCCGCAGTGAGCGCGAATATGACCGGAGCGGATTGGACCGTGGTGCTGGCTGCACCGTTGATCGGTGTTGCCGTAATCGCAGTTTGGGATGCCGTGTCCGCGTGGACGAAGGCGCTGACGGAGGAGAAGCGTGACGGAAATTGGCGCGATCGCACCTACACGTTCAACGACAAGGTCATCTTCACTACGACGGTGAGGGCGGAAGACAACGGCAAGCCCATCCCTTTCAAAGTCACGCAGGGGGATTGGGGTTCATACGTTACTCTCCGATGGGACGCGTTGGGGCGAGACGAGGTCTGGTGTCGGATCGAGGCGCAAGCGACGCCCATGCCGCCGATCCCATGGATACCTGGCGGCTGGCCCGAGCTGCAGTCGTTGTTGATGAAGGACCGAGCGTTCAATGTGATCACGCACATGCCGCGGCCGGGCAATGCAGTTCAGGTAGAGGTTCGCCTGTTACGGTGGCACGCTTCGACGCCGACGCGACGCGACGCGACGCACTGCAAAAGCTGATGACCAGTTCAGTGGCCCCTCACCGAGAGAAATCGCGGCAGCCGTTCAATCACAGAAGCCGACGTTCGCGCCGAACGACAACCTGCTGCCGGAAAGCGGACGTTGGCCCAGCTTGCGATGACAGGCGAAAACTCGCCGACACATAACATCGTCAAGTCTACGTCGAACTTTTCGTCATTGGGACGCTCATCCGGGCCGCTGCTCCCATGAAGGCCCTCTCGAACTCCTCCTTAAACTCCAACGCCACTGACGGACTGTGTCGCGCCGCCGCTTCAAAGTCTGATTTGGCGGGACGGTAATCCCCTTGCTCAAGATAAGCCTTGCCGCGACCGATGAAGGCCCACGCCTCGTCGGGACTGAGCCGGATGGCCTCGCTGTAGTCCGCAACGGCTGCTGCATATTCTTCTTGCTCAAGATAAGCGTCGCCGCGGCCGATGAAGGCCCACTCCTCGTCGGGACAGAGCCGGATGGCTTCAGTGTAGTCCGCAATGGCGGACGCATACTGCTCTTGCTCAAGACGAGAGTCACCGCGACCGATGAAGGCCCACGCCTCGTCGGGACTGAGCCGGATGGCCTCGCTGTAGTCCGCAACGGCTGCTGCATATTCTTCTTGCTCACGATAAGCGTCGCCGCGACCAATTAAAGCCGTCGCAATCTCCGCGTCGACCCATGTCGCCATTTCCGGTTTGAGCCGAGTGGCCTCGTTGAATTCCGCTATGGCGCGCGCAAAATCCTCCAAGCCGGCATAGGCACGCCCGCGATCGTAGAACGCCCATTCGTCGTGCGGACTGAGCCGAATTGCTTCTGTGTAGTCCGCAACGGCGGCTTCGTACTCCCTTTGCTCGAGATGGGCATCACCGCTGCCGAGAAAAGCCGCCACTAATGCGGTCTCTGCCTCCTCGGCGATTTCTGGGTTGAGCCGTACACACTCGTTGAGGTCATCAATGGCGCGAGCATAGTTCTCTAAGCTCAAATGAGAGAGCCCGCGATTGTACAGCGTCCACTCAGCATCAGGATTGATCCGTATGGCGTCGTTGAAATCCTCGATGGCGCGAGCATGGTCCTCCATGCCAGCATGGGCGCGCCCGCGATTATAGGATGCCCATTCATCATCCGGATTGAGCCGGACGGCTTCAGTGTAGTCTGCAACGGCCGCTTCGTATTCCTCTTGTTCAAGGTGAGCATTGCCTCGATCGAGAAAAAACGCCGCGTCTTGCGGATCATTCTTCACTTGGTGAAGAAGCTCACGATCAAGACGGCGCGACAGTTCTCGCAGCGTTCGCCGCCATCCCTCGTGTTCTTGCTCGCCTGCCCAATCGCTGAGGTCGAAGTAATGCGTTCGGTGAAATTCTACTGGCTGCGCTGCAACGTCGAAGGGCTCAATGACTACTGGAATCAACTTGTCCTCTTTGAGCCCGAAGTCGCACTCGGATTTGCACCAATCGGGTGGAGGACGACGCTCAAAATAGAGCCCGGACCAGCAAGCGAGGACAACCTTTGAGCCGCGGAGGTTGTCGTTGATCGTATTGGAAAAGTCGGCACCGCCGTCGATGCTCTGAATATCGAAGAATACTTCGAGACCTAACGCCTCAAGTCTCTGCTTGATCGGCTCCACCTTGGCCCGCTGCGTCCGGCGATAAGAGATGAATACGTCCACCATAACGTCGTCCGATGTCCCCAAACGAAGTGGTCGCGCGATCGCCCAACGTGAGATGCATGATTTAGCCGCGCCAAGGCGGACGGTATCTGGCACTTGCGACAATCGCCAGAGGGTCTTCAACGAACGCTCGGCTTGAAGCGCCCTCCCGGTGCGCTTCAAATACACTCAGTGTCAGCTTCAAGCCAATCCTGGCCGATCCGCCGTTCTTACGAATGGATCGAAGCGGCCTTCCCTGCCGCTTGATCCCAACAGCAGTCGTCGGCTCAGATACGTCGCAAAACAGACGTTCGACAATTTCCTCCTCCGGCGACATCGCCGGAAGCAACCGTGGGCCGCCTCATCGCATGTTCAGTTTCACGGTGCAGGCTCGCCAGTGCGACTTCTTCGTTCGTTTCGGTGTTGAGCTGGTTTTGACGCCTACGGTTTACCCCAGGCCATTTCGCCCTTCGCGACCTTTGCCCCGATATCGATGGCGATCCCCATATCGGCATCGGGATAGCGCGCCTTGATTGCATCGATCAGGGCTGCAGCGTCTTTTGCTTTCGGTAGTTCTTGCTCGAAGGCCGCGAGCCACGCCTTTGTGTGTGCGATTGCGGAGGCGTCGGGCTTCGCAGTAGTGGCCATGTGGCCCGGCACGACGACGTCGGGCGCCCGGGCCGCGATCGCGTCGAGATTGGAGCGCCACGCGGCGCGTTGTTCTGCGCCCTTTGTGTCAGCGGTCCAAACGTGGACTCCCGAGAAGATCAGCACGCCGCCAAAGACCGCCCGCAAAGTCGGCGACCACAGGTAACGGCGGTTGGGCATGCCGTTCGCGTCCACAATCTCAATGGCTTCGCCATCGACCGTAAGTGTCGCTGCGTCATAGGACTCGGGCATCACGATGTCAGCAAGAGTTTGCGGTCCATGCTCCTTGAGTTGCAGTCCCCAGATGGCAAGCTTGCTGTCAACGCTCGCCTTGATCGCCTCGACCGTCGCCGACGCCGCGATGGCGATTGGGATGTGGTCGCCGGCGGGCTGTTCGATGACGTTTGGGATCGGCGCCACAACATTGTGCCGGCGTTTCAGCCGCCGAAATCGTGGCGCATCAATCGTTCGTTCGACTGGGGTTCGTCAGCGCCTTTTAGCGTCGCCTGGTGGGCCGAGTCCGATGGCTCGGATGCGAAGATCAACGGCAAATGGCGCTCCACCGTGAAGGGCGATCTCTTCCGCATGCAGGAATGGTATGGTTGGACCGGCCAGCCCAACCAGGGCAAGCGCATGCTCGCGGTCGACATTGCCCGCGGCATCGTCGAGCGTGAACTGGACTGGAATATTTATGACGTCGTGCGCATGGGCCCAGCCGATAGCGCCATCTTCAACTTTGAGAATGGCGTTTCCATCGCCCAAGACATGAGTCGGCCGGTGCGCATCGGAGATAACACCTACCCTGGCGTCCAATGGATCCCCGCCGACAAGCGCGACGGTTCGGTCGTGGGCGGGTGCGAAATGATGCGCAAGATGATGAAGCAAGCCCATCCCAACAAGGATGGCCGCCCGCGTGAATTTCCAGGCTTGTTCGTCACGGAGCTTTGCAAGGACGGCTTCCTGCGCACGGTGCCGACCATGGCGCGCGACGACAGCGATTTAGATCGGCCAAATAAGAACGCTGAAGATCATGCCTGCGATGACACGCGCTATCGTGTGCGTCAGGTCGGCAACGTCGCGCAATCTGGAACGACCGTGGGGATGTTTTGAGGCGTAGACGCCCGGCGCGTTACTCCAACAATGCGCTGGCGGTCGTCTTCAGCGCCTTGGCCAACCGTTCAACGATTTCGATCGTCGGATTGCGGACTTTCCGCTCATTGCCGGAAATGTAGGTCCGATCAAGTCCCGACGCCGCGGCCAAATCCTCTTGCGACCAGCCGCGCGCGGCCCGCCGTTCTTTTTACGCGTCCGAAAGATGTGGTCTTCTCGCCAGAAGCCGAGATACCCAGATCGTTACGGCCAAGGCCGCAATTCATCGGGCTTATGGCGTTTTTATCATTCCGGCCGCTGTGCTGCCTAGAAGTCCAGCGCTCATTGATTCCGCGACACACATCGCGCGCGGATTTGGCCTAGCGTTGGGGATACTCTCGGTCTTCAGAAATCGTCGCTATACATGAGCTCTAAAACCCGCGCCCACTTTCCGGCGGACCATTGCGCAACTGTATGCGCAATGGTCCGCCGTGGGCTTCGTCGCGCCGTGGGTGGGGGGTAGCTGGTGGGCATGCATGTCGGGACCAGTGTCGAAAAGCCCGCAAGCTCTTACGATGCGGTGATCGTGGGCAGCGGCCTTGGTGGATCGACCCTGGCCTTGCGCCTCGCACGGGCGGGACGGCGGGTGCTGGTAGTCGAACGCGGCGACTGGTTTCGCCCAAAGCCAGGCACGCACGACAACGACTATCTCTATGATCTGCTCGCCCCTGCAGACGACATTTCATATGTCGGCGGCCGAACAAAATTTTACGGAGCGGCCCTCTATCGGAATCGAGAAAGCGACTTTCACGAAAGGCAACTCGAGAACGGCGTCTCGCCAGCGTGGCCGTTCGGCTATGACGTCCTCGAACCCTACTATGCCGAGGGCGAGGCGCTCTATCGTGTGCATGGATCCTCCGATGGCGACCCCAGCGAGCCGCGCCGCGCTGCGCCTTATCCGCATCCGCCGCTTTCGCATGATCCGGCTGTTGCAAAGGTAATCGCAAACCTAAGCGCCAAGGGCATTTCTTCCGCCCCGATTCCCCGCGGCCTCGATCTGGGCCCAAATGGAGCTTGCGTGATGTGCGCTGCATGCGATGCGCACATCTGCCGGCGCGATGCAAAAATGGATGCCGAGACCGCCGCCTTGCGACCAGCGATGGCAACCGGCCTCGTCGAGCTGATGACCTTGACCGAATGCCAGCGCATTCTGCTGACCTCCGACGGCAAACGCGCTGAGGGTGTTCTGCTGACACGCAATGGACAGCAGCATCGGGTGCTGGCCGACGCAGTCATTGTGGCGGCCGGAACGCCGAATTCGGCGCTCCTGCTGCGGCGCTCGCGGACTGACCAGCATCGCGAAGGGATTGGCAACAATACCCGTCAGCTCGGTTTGCGGGTGGGAGGGCATTCGGCAGGCACGCTATTTCCCCTGATCAGTCTGAAGCGCCTCGGCCCCCGCCATACCAAGACGTTCGCTATCAACCTCTGGTACGAAGGCGCGCCAGGCTGGCCCTACCCTCTGGGTGTCGCGCAGGTCTCAGGCCAAGTGCCGATGTGGCGGATGACACACAAGCTGAAGCAGCCGATCGTCAAGGCAATCGCAGAGCACAGCCTAACCGTCGTCCACATGACTGAGGCCACGCCGGACGAAGGCACGGGCTGGGCGTTCGACGGCGATAGGATCGCCGCCTACACCACGCCGCGCCACCAGGCAAAAACTTACGCGAAACTCCGCACACTCACCGAGCAGGCATTTCAGAGAGCGGGTTATCCGGTGATCCGCGCGCCGGGATCCGTGGCGTTCTGGCATGAGACCGGCGGCGCTGTGATGGGGCGCGACGAGAGGACCTCCGTCGTCGATCCGGCTGGCGCTGTCCACGGCGTCCAAGGATTGTACGTCGCCGATGCATCGGTCCTACCTTCGGCTGGCGCGCTAAACACCGGTCTTACAATCATCGCACTCGCCCTGCGCACCGGCGACGCGATAGTAGGCTCAGCGTCCGACCGCCGCTGAGACCTAGCCGCTTACGCCTGCTGGAACTCTCGCAGGCGCGCTTTCTGTCTCGGCGTCTCCGTCCAATGGCACGTGGACGGGGTCGGTAGCGCGGCGCGATTTGTGTTTCGCTGGCAAGAACGCAATGGACCACCGCTCGTCTCACAGGATCGGGTCGGGTTTGGACGAACCGTATTGGAAAAAGCCGTCGCCAAGGACTTTGAGGCCAAGCCAAAGATCGCATTCGACGCAGCAGGATTGGTCTATGAGTTCGACGCGCCGATGTCGGTGGTGGCGTCACCCGCCGGACGCGAAATGGCTCCTTAAGAAAACGTCGATGACGACGCTTTCGCGCTAATCTCGAACCGCACCTGAAAGTCCGCTCCGGGCCACGCCCTGCCCCGATTGCCAATTCCCAAAATGCTGTTTCCACTTACTCATGCATCGCTCTTATTGGAAAATTTCGGCAGCGACCAAACTCCTGACCACTGGAAGCTGCTGAATTCAAGCGCGAGGCCGAGCCAAGCGCGCGCGATGCTCCCGTCGTCTATTCCAACAGCTTGCTCGGCGTCGTCTTGAGCGCTTTGGCCAGTCGCTCCAGCACAAGGACGGTGGGGTTGCGTCCGCCAGTTTCGAGCCCGGATATGTAAGTGCGATGAAGCTCGCTTTCGGCAGCCAGCTCCTCTTGCGAGAGGCCACGATCGTGCCGCAAGCGAACCAGATTTCGTGCCAGGCGACGGCGCACGTCCATGGCCGGGAAAGCGCGCCAATGTCGCCTATCAGGCTACAGACTATGAGTAACATTCGGCTTGACTGGCGGTCGTTGCGGAGCGTTGCTGCCGCTTATGCATGTGACTGATCGTCTACAACGCGAAAAGACCTATGCGCGCAGCGCGCCATTGGCGTGCCAGCCATGCTGACGTTCAATGTGCTGCTGCGCGACGCGGGCGTTGATCCCAAACAGACGCTGCTGCTTCGTCACCAGGATGCGCGCACGCGGCCGGGACGCTCCATCTATGATCTCTGGCGCACAAATCTCACGGCTTTCGAGGATTACCAAAGCCGTCAACGCCGCACCGGTCGCGTTCGCTTCAATCGCCCGCTGTGGGCGAGTTTCGTGGGGACGCCCGCAGGCGATACGCTGTTCGTTGGCCTTTACCGGGCGAGCGCACCCGTTTCAGGCGTCACGGATTGGACCTCGCCGCTTTCGGGAAACGTCGTTGCCGCCGGCATCGACAATGTTTTTCCGCTTGAGCGGCTTGAGGCGCTGAAGGCCTTTGCGGGTCTACTCTACATCGATTGGGGCGACGGGCTGCGCCAATGGGTGCAGCAAGCCAAGGCTCAAGACAAATCGGTGATCGAACTCAGGCGCACGGGTGAGGAGCCGGTGTTTCCGGGGTTGTTGGAGTTCATGTGCTCTCTGAGCCAAGTCGAAGCGCTTCCGCCTGCGTGGGCGAGCAAACTCGCCTCGCATTGCGGCGTCTATTTGCTCTCATGCTCACGCACGAATGAGCACTACGTCGGATCCGCCTACGGCGCCGATGGCTTTCTGGGTCGTTGGCTCGAATATGCGCGCTCAGGTCACGGCGGCAACGTGGGCTTAAAGAACCGCGATCCGAGTGATTATCGCATTTCGATTCTGGAAACGGCCGGAACAGCAGCAAGCCTCGACGACATTCTGTCGATGGAGTCACGCTGGAAAATCAAACTGCAGAGCCGAGAGATGGGGCTCAATCGCAACTGAGTCCTCGGGTTTGCGTTGGCGACCAGTACGGATTCATCGTCGAGATGGTCGCAAGCTGTAAGCAGGAGTTCTCGAAAGGGACAGGGTAGCAACCGTACACTATTGCGTTCTGCGCGCTCGCGGGACATCCGACTCAATCGATGGCGACAAGAGTTCGGGACGAAATGCCGAGACAAGATGATCGATCAGGGCCCGCGACGCGATCGGCAACCCGCGTCGGGTGGTGAAGACGAGATGTACGAAGCCGTCTGGACCACGCCATTCGGGATACACGCGCACGAGCTTGCCTTGCTCAAGATAGTCTCGACACGAATGGTCCGGTAGCAGCGCAATACCTAAACCCCGCGTGGCCGCCTCCCGCACCGCGGAGAAATCCGAGCACCGCATGCGCGGTTCGTGCCTGATCTTGACCACGGCGCCGTGTTTGCCAATCAACGTCCACTCGCTTTCGCTAGGCTCTTCGCTGGTCGCGAGTGTGCATGCCCCTTCGAGCTTGGCGATGTCGCTATCGAGCGTTGCGGCGAGTTGTCGATCGGCGACTAGTATCTTTCGCGAAATGCCGAGCTTTCGCATCGTAAGGGCTGCGCTGTCGTCCAGATTGGCGCGAACGCGGATCGCGACATCAACTCCCTCCTCGATCAGATCCACCTGGCGATCTGTCGCCAACATCTTCAACCTTACCTTCGGAAACTGGATCAAGAATTGTGGCAACGTCGGCACGACGATCTCCAGGAGACCCGTCGGACAGCTAAGGCAAAGCTCACCATGCGGATCCGTTCGCGTCGCGGCCAGCACAGCTTCCGCGTCCTCGGCCAGTTCGCGAATAGTCCGGCAACGTTGATAGAAGTCGCAGCCGAGTTCGGTCACCCGAAATTTGCGCGTGGACCGCTCAATTAGGCGGACACCGAGCCTCGCTTCAAGACCCGCGATACGCCGGCTCAATTTCGATTTTGGCACGCCGAGCGCGCGGCTCGCGGCGGCGAAACCGCCATGCGCAACAGCCTCCGCGAAATAGAGATAATCGTTGAGGTCCGTATCTACGATCGTTCTTCTCATGGGACGGTGAGTATCCTCATTGATGACTACTCAGGCGCGACGTCGCCCGATACCGAATGGTCCAAAGGGAATCTCCATGTCCAAGAATGCTGACTTGCTGGCCCTGATCGGGCGCATCCTGATGACTTCGCTCATTCTCGTGAGCGGGACCGGCAAGATCCTCGCACCGGCTGCCACCGTGGCCTACATGGACTCTCTCGGCATACCGGCGCCCGCGATCTCGATATGGATTGCGGCCGCAATCGAGGTTGGCGGCGGCTTGCTGCTGATCTTGGGATGGCAGACGCGTGCGCTCGCGGTGCTGCTCTCCGTATTCGCTGTGGTCACTGCCTACTATTACCATCGCAACATCAGCGATCCGAACCAGCTCTTCCACTTCATGAAAAACATGGCCGTCACTGGTGGCTTCTTCCAATTGATGGCCTTTGGCGCGGGACGCTACAGCCTTGATGCCCGGCGCGTTGGCGGCGCCTGAAAGGCGTGCTGTCCGGCGGGCATACAGACGATGTTGATATCGGGCCTCAGGCATGGCCCCTCCGCACCGCAAGTTCGGCGAAGCGCGGGAAAAGCTTTAGGGCATTCCCGCGGAGCACGGCCGCGCTCTCATCGGCGCTGAATACCGGGTGCTTCTCAATTTCGCCGCGACACTTCACGGCGAGATCGCGCCGAAGGTAAGGGAAGTCTGATCCAAAGACGATGCGATCGACGCCGACTAGCGATTTCAGCATCTGCATGTTGGGCGCGTGCCATGAGAGCGCTGTGTCCCAATAGAGCCGCTTGAACATCTCGGCGGCCGTGCCGCGCTCTTCGCCGCCGGGGATGAAATTCATCTCATCGACAATGGCGAACCGCGTGGCGAGGTAAGGTGTCGTGCCGCCCGCATGTGAGAAGATGTATTTGACGTTCGGCGTACGCGCGAAAGTGTTGCCGTAGTGAAGCTGAGCAATCGCGCGCGTCGTGTCAGCGGTAAAATCGATCAACGTGTCGGGGAGCCCAAGGCTATGGGCGCTCGGGTCGGGTGACATCGTGGGGTGCACGAATGCGACGGCTTTGCGCCGTTCAAGTTCGGCAAAGACCGACGCGAATCTCTTGTCGCCGAGATAGACTCCCCGCGCGTTGGAGAAAAGCACGACACCGTCGAGTTTGAGCACATCAAGAGCGTGTTCAAGTTCGCGCAAGGAGCCGTCGACGTCAGGAAGCGGCAAGGCCGCGTAGCCGCCGAAGCGATCGGGCCGCTCGTGGATGAGTTTGGCCGTGAACTCATTGCAGCGCCGGGCAAGATCGCGGGCCGCCGCGTCATCGCCCATATGGACGCCGGGCGTACTGATCGAGGTGATAGCAGTCTGTGTGCCCGCATCGTCGAGATAGGAGATCGCCGCTTCCTTCGACCATGGCGGTGGCGCCAGTCCGCCGACCGGATTGTCGCCTTCGTTGGTGGCGCGCCAGAAGAATTCCGGCAGGATGTGATGATGAACGTCGAGGGTGAAGCTCATGACGCACGCCTCACTTCGATGCTTTGATAAATTCGGCCGCGCGACCGCCAATCATGATCGATGGGCACATCGTTGGACCCGAGATGATCGACGGCATCACCGATGCGTCCGCGACCCTAAGCCCACGAATGCCGTGCACGCACAGTTTGCTATCGACCACCGCGTCACGGTCAGCGCCAATCTTGCAGGTGCCGACCGCGTGACCGAAGCTCGCCGAACCGGTGCGCGCGAGATCGATCAAGTCTTGTTGCGTTGCTGCGGGACCAGGAATGAGTTCGGCCGCACGGATGGCGTCGAACGCCTTCTGCGACACCAATTCTCGAGCCGCTTCAATGGCGCGTACGATCGCCGCGAGGTCGCGATCGGTGCCGAGATGGTTGCCAAAAATCCTCGGCGCGGCGCGCCAATCTGCGGAGGTGAGGCTGATTTCGCCGCGGCTAGTGGGCTGGATGAGCGCCGGTGCAATGGTGAAGGCGTCCTTCTCCGGCGGCGGGCCGAAGCGCTGGGCGGCTTCGGGCGTGGCGATTGGAAATTGCTCAAGCACCAAATTGATGTCGGTTGGATGATTGTCGACGCCGCTTGAGAAATTGACTTCGGCTTCGACCCCGTCGCTATCTGCAGGCCGATCGGGCATCGCGCCCTTGTATTGATAGACCACGCCCGAGAGCAGAACGTGATCTTGCAGATTTTTGCCGACGCCGCGGAGATTGGTCACGCTCTTTATGCCGAGTTTCTTGAGCGCCGCTGCATCGCCAACACCTGACTGCATCAGTAGCTTGGGTGTGTGGACGGTGCCTCCCGAGAGGATAATCTCTCGCCGCGCCTCGATGGTGCGAGAGAGCTCGCCCGACACGACGGCGACCCCGCGCGCGCGGTCTCCCTTGAACAAGACCTGCGTCACCCGCGAATTCACGAGCAGCGTCAGGTTAGGCCGATCGAGATTGGGATATAGGAAGGCGCGCGCTGCACTGACGCGCGCGCCTTCCGCGTCGATGTTCATGTTGATGTAGCCGCCGCCTTCGCGCATCGGGCCATTCGCGTCGTCGTGGATCGCAAATCCCATCTGCCGCGCCGCGTCGAGGAAGATGGGGGCGGTCGGATGCGGCGTGTGCGGGCGGCGTATATGCACCGGGCCGCCTGCGCCGCGCCACTCATTGGCGCCGCCTTCCCAATCTTCCTGCGCCTTGAAGGTCGCCAGAACGTCCTTGAATGACCAGCCTTTGGCGCCGCCCTTGACCCAGTTTTCGTAGTCGCGCTCCATTCCGCGCGTCCACACCATGGCGTTGATCGAACTTCCCCCGCCCACGCCGTGGCCGAGCGCCATATTGAAGTTTCGGTTGTTTAGCTGGGGCACCGGCGCGATCGGCAAATGCCAATCGAAGTCGCCAGCAATGTTGTAGAACCAGATGCTGGGATTGGCGATCGTAGGCGCGTTGTCGAGCCCGCCCGCTTCGATGATGAGGACCTCGGCGCCTGTCTTTGACAATTCACCGGCGACGACGGATCCCGCCGACCCCGAGCCAACGACAATGTAGTCGTAGACGTCATTGATCTGCTTGCGCAGTGCATCGATAACATTCTGGCCTGGTGCGGCGGCAGTGGACATTTGGACCTCTCGCTCAATCGGTGGAATTGCGTCGCGCTGCTCTCAGAACGGGTACTGCCGCTTTCCGCTGTGGGCGTTGATCCAGATGAGGTCCTGAAACTCGTGCAAGCTCTGAGGGCCAGTGCGACCCCACCCGCTGTCGCGCACTCCGCCCATCGGCGCGTGAATTTCGTCGTTCACGGTCGGCGAATTGACGTTGACGATGCCCGCCAAAATCTTTGGGGCCATCTCGAAGGCGCGATAGGTGTCGCCTGCGAGGATTGAAGAGGTCAGCCCATACAAGGTGCGGTTCGCCGATGCGATGGCCTGCTCGTCGGTGTCGACCACCTCAACGATGACCGCCGGCCCGAATGTCTCCTCTCTTGCCAACGAGACGTCGAGCGGCACCTCGGTCAGGATCGTCGGTTGATAGACTTGTCCTTCGTATGTGCCGCCAGTCAGTAGTTTTGCGCCCTTGGCCACGGCTTCCTTGACCCGATCGTCGACCATCTTGACCGCGGCGGGGGTGATTAGCGGCCCAATAATCGTCTTTGGGTTTTGCGGGTCGCCGGACGGCAGCGTCTTGGTCCGCGCGACGAACTTCGTAAGGAATTCGTCGGCGATCTTGCGTTGGACGATAATCCGCCGCGTGTTGAGGCAGATTTGGCCTTGATGGAAAAATGATCCGAAGGTTGCGGTGCGCACGGCATAATCCATATCGACATCATCGAGGATGATCAGCGGGTTGAACCCGCCAAGCTCCATGGTTGTGCGCTTCAAGGTTTCGCCGGCGCGCTTGGCTAAGAGCTTCGCCGTCTTGACGCCGCCGATCAGGTTGATCACGCGCACCTCGTCGCTCTCGAAGAACACATCGGCGATCTCGCCTGCGGCTCCCGGCGCATGCGTGACGACGTTGACAACACCTTTGGGAAAACCGGCTTCCTCGCAGATTTCCGCCAACATAAGTCCTGCGGAGATGGGTGCGAATTCAGACGGCTTAACGACGACTGTGTTGCCCGCTGCGACCGGTGAAATCAGCGCGCGCCACGACAGGATGTTGGCGCCGTTCCATGGCGTAAAGCACGCAACCACGCCAAGCGGACGGCGCACGCCAATCGAATGGAGCCCAGGCGTGTTGGTCTCCAGCACTTCGCCCTTGGGCAGATACATCCAGCCCGCCGCCTGCTCTATCGTGGCTGCAACCAGATCCTGTTGAAACGTGGCGAATGACAGCGTGCTCCCAGTTTCCGTCGCCAGGACTTTTGCAATTTCTTCGCGGCGGCGTTTGACGATTTCCACGGCTTTGAAGAAAAGCCGCGCACGTTCTCCAGGCGTCGTCGCCGACCACGCAGGAAACGCTTTAGCCGCGGCTGCGACGGCAATCTTTGCCTCTTCACGGCCGCCGGCCGCGACGCGCGCGAAGACGCTGCGATCAAACGGGCGATAGACCTCAAAGAGCTCGCCGCTCTCAGCCGTCCGCCATTCACCGCCGGCGAAGTAGCGATACTCCTTGGTCTCATCGGCGGCGCTGGGCATCACTGGTCTCCTCGCAACTTGAGGATCGGCGATCGGCCTGCGCGCTCATTTTCGATGAGTACTGCCGAGTACGACGGTGCTCACCCGCGCGCTTCCGAGCGGACCGATCTGTTGAAGCGGGCAACCCACCACGACGCGCGGCATTTATCTTTCCCGCGCTTGCGCTTGTTTTGACCGGTGTTGCTGGCGCGACGCTCTTGACGTGAAACCCCGAAACCGCGCGCCCGCGCGCCCCGATTTAGGTTTGTCGAGCGGCGCCTTGGCGACCGGCGTCGCGGCATTCCCCCGACAAATCCCCGGGCGTTCCAGCCGGCTTGGCGCGGCTTCGCGTCATCGGCGCCATACCAAGCGATTGGGCAAACGATAGCGGCCGACTTGGATCGAGAAAACACCTGCGTCGTCATGGCAAAGTCCCCGAGTTCCCGATCAGGCACCGCCACGTCGTTTCTCGGCGATGAAGGCGCCGGCGGCGTCCAGCGACGCATTCGCCGCGCGCAGCTTGCCGACGTTTAAGATGAAGCCGTGACCTAGCCCCATCCACACATCGACGCGCGCATCGACACCGGCCGCGGCCGCGCGCGCTCCGAAACGAAGGGCGTCGTCTAGCAGCACTTCGTCATCGCCGACATGAATTCTGAGCGGCGGCAAGCCCGACAAATCGGCCTGCAACGGCGACGCCATTGGGTTCTTCGGATCAGAACCGCCCAGATACGATTTGACGAGATCGGCGACCTGCGCACGCGTGAACAGGGGATCTGCTTCGGCTCGCGTCTCGTAGCTTGCACCCGACAGCGTAAGATCTGTGACCGGCGAAAACGCTACAGCCGCCACGAGCTTAGCGTCGGCGCCGTTCTTCTCCTTGGCTACGCGCGCGGCGACCGCAAGCGTGAGATTGCCCCCCGCCGAATCGCCGGCGAGCACGATGCGGCGCATGCCCTGCGCGCCGAGAGCGCGAAAGCACGAGAGGACATCTTCCACCGCCGCAGGAAACGGATGCTCGGGCGCAAGCCGATAATCGGGAATGAAAGCGCTGACACCCGCGCGTGTCGCGATCTGCCCGACCAGTAAGCGATAGGCTTGGGCGCTGCCCAGGGTGAACCACCCGCCATGCAGATAAAGCATCGTCTCATCAGCGGGCGCGTTCGTTGGACGCGCCCAGACGCCGCGCACGCCGCCGACGGCGCCATCCTCGAAGGTCACGCCTTCGGGCGGCGAAACTGTGCTGAGAAATGCATCGTATTGCCCCCGCGCTTCGGCGCCGAGCTTTGCGCCCTTGGCGGCCTTCGTCGCCTCACGCGCGTAAGCGGCAATCGGCGCATCTGCGGAATCGAGAGGATGGATGACTACGTGATCAGGCGTTCGCGCGGACTGCATTTTTGACTTCCTCTCCTGATAAGGCGCCACGAACGATCCGGGGCTTACCCCTGACGCTAGCCGTGGAGCGTGTTGGCCGTCTCGGCGATCTTGCGGCGCTCGCGCGCGCGCTCCGCAACGGCGTGCGCCGTCGTCTCGATGTGCCCCTGAGCGGAATAGTAGAGAACTAGCACTTTCGACATCGGCGGCTTGCTCGAGAACCGACCACGGCGTGAGTTTTATATCTTTCCCGCGCTTGCGGTTGTTTTGACCGCTGTTGCTTAGCGCATGCCGGGATTCGTAGCGTCGGGCCGCGTCGCTATGGGGCGGCCTGGGCCTATGTCGCGCGGGAGATCGACCATGACCACGTCCGCATCCTCAAGTGCTGTAACTCTCACAACCGTGACGTCTCGAATTGCGGCGCCGTCGCGCGCATCGATCCTTGTGCCATTGACTTCGACTGCGCCTGATGAGGGCACCAGATAGGCGAGCCCAGGATCAAGAAGCGGGTATTCCGCTGACTCCCCGGCTTTGAGTTTGACGTTCAGAACCCTGGCACGCGCACGGATGGGGAGCGCCTCGATGTCGCTACCACAGCCGCTCGCCACCGCTACAAAGCCGCCGCCCCGCTCGGCGACGGGACATGGTTGCGTGCCCCATGCGGGGGCGCCGCCCTGCGACGCCGGTGAGATGCAGATCTGGAAAAGTCGCAATGAGCCGTGTTCGAGATTGTACTCGGTATGGCGCAGACCGGTTCCAGCGCTCAGCACCTGTATGCTTCCCGCTTCAATCCTACCTTCGTTGCCGAGACTGTCTCTGTGGGTAAGCGCGCCCTCGCGCACGTAGGTTACGATTTCCACGTTGGCATGCGCGTGCAGCGGAAAACCCCCATTCGGCGCGAACTCGTGATCGCTCCAAACGCGGAGCGCTCCCCAGGATTTGCCGGGTGCGGCTTCGTTCGCATCTGCCGAGAGATGACGTCTGACCTTCAGCCAGCCAAAATCCTCGCTCGGAAGTTCGGCGAAGGGTCTGCGCTCGATCATCGGCGCCTCGCAACTAACCGCGCGGGCATCCCCGGCTATGCGCAGAAGCTCATGTTAGATCATTCGCGAGCGCGCAGCGTCTTGTCCGGGTTTGCGCATGTTTAGCCCGCGCTTGCTGTTGCAGCATCGGCGAACGGCCGCGCGCGGCGCGACCTAACGCCTGCGGGTTCGATATTCGCCGGGCGTCACGCCGGTAGCGCGATGAAACGCGCGGGTGAAGCTGGCCTGCGACGAGAAACCGGCCTTGAGCGCAATCTCTGCGAGCGGCAACTTGCCAATTGCAAGCTCCGCCATCGCCTGTTCCAGACGCATGCGGCTGACATAGCGACTGGGTGACACACCGATCGTGCGGGTGAACATGCGGCCAAAGTGAAATACGCTGAGCCTGGCGACGTGGGCCAGTTGCTCCAACGTGATTTTCTCTTCCAGATTGTCCGATATGTAGTCCAACACGCGCCGCAGCCGGCTGTGATCAGCGCGAAGTGATGCGACGTCGATCGGTGCGCACGCCCCGCCATCGCAGTATTTTTGCAGCAATCTGGCCGCTAGCGTTACCGCCGCTGTTTCAACGTACATGCGGCCAGAGGCCGTCTCGTTGCCAAGCTCAGAAAGGATAGACTGTCCGACCGTCTCAATGACCTCGTCGCGCATTCCAGCGGCATAACGTATCGATTGTGCCGGGTTGAGCGGGAGATTGAAGTCCTCGTTCAGCCCATCGAACAACGCCGCGGGCAAATACAAATGCATCGTCGCCGGAATCGGCGCGGTTATCGAGATGCCCTTGCCGATCCCCGCTGGGCTCAACCAGATCCCGCCGTCTCTTGGCGCCGCCTCTTCGGCAGGTCCCAGTCCTGTTCGCCGCACCATGCTGTTGTCGTTGCCTGCAACGACAAGGCAAATCTCCACGGCGTGCGGTAAGATATCCGGGATCTCGCAGGCCACGTGCGATCGAAGTTCCGCGGAGAATTTCGACCAGCCAAGGCCTGCGGATGAGGCAAGCACCTCTGATGTTGACGGGTACTTTCTAAGTCCCTGGGTCTGCAGAACCACGGAAGTCTCCTGCGCTCGACTCCCCCCACCCCGATGAGCTCGCAAAACGCGGAGGCGCAGCGGACTACCCAATCTTATAGACAGGCGTCTAGGGTAGAAATAGAAACTATCGAAACACACGGTTTCGAAAACTGACGCCATGGCTAAACTTCCCGACCTTGAGGCGCTCGCCATTTTCGCGAAGGTGGCAGAGTTTCGATCGTTCGCAGCCGCCGCGACAGACCTGCGGCTCTCCAAAGCAACTGTGTCCAAGGCGATCGCAAGGCTAGAGCAGCGTCTCGGCGCGCGATTGATCGTGCGCACGGCGCGCCGCTTCGCATTGACCGATGCGGGTCGACAGCTGGTTGGGCGAGCCACGCAAATTCTTGCGGACGGGGAAGCAGCCGAGAGCATCACCAGCGCTGAAACGAGGAGCCCACGCGGCGCGGTGCGCCTCGCCGCACCGCTGTCGTTTGGCGTGTCTTACATCGCGCCGTTGCTGCCTGAGTTTCTAAGGGCCTTCCCCGACATTTCGATCGATCTGCACTTGAATGACGCGCAGGTCGATCTGATCGGGGAAGGCTTTGACGCTGCTATCCGCATTGCGGTTCATCCTGGCGCCTCAGTTGTGGTTCGCCAGCTTTGTGAAATGCCGCGCTACCTTGTCGCCTCGCCCGCCTATTTGAAGGAACATGAACGCCCGACCCACCCCCTCCACCTCGCCCAGCATCGTTGCATCAGCTACAGCTACGCGATGACGAGCGAAGTCTGGCGCTTCACCAAGGGAAAAAAATCAGCCAGCGTTCGCCCCTCGGGCCCGCTGCGCGTGAACAATGGCGACGCAATGATGCCGGCTTTAGTTGGGGGCGCCGGCGTTGGCATCTTGCCAGAATTTTTCCTTCGTGAGGCGCTTGAGACCAAGCTGCTCGAGCGGCTGCTGCCGGATTGGTCAATACCTCTGGGCGCTGTCTACTGGATCACGCCGCCAGAGGGTCCGATCCCCAAACGAGTCGAAGTCCTCGGCGACTATCTCATCGCCAAGCTCTCACATGACCCTATGACCGCAGCAATCCCGCGACAGAGCAAGCGTCGACGCTCCCCGGTGCGTAAGGGCGTCAGGCGCTAACAAGCGCCCGACGCCCAACAGAAGCGCCAAGCTTAGGCAGCTCTTTGCAGCGGATTGAGTTCGGCGATCGTGCGGCGAGCGCTCTCGATGGCGCGCACTCGCGCTTCGGGGCCCATGCCGATGCCTTCGGCGCGAATGGTCGTTACATCGGTGAGGCCGATCAGCGCCAGGACGCCACGCAAATAGGTCTCACTGTGTTCGAACGCCTTGGCGGGACTGTCGCCGGAATAGATGCCGCCCGTGCTCGCGGCGATGAAAACCTTCTTACCGGGCGGAAGCAAACCAACAGGGCCCTTCTCCGTGTAACGGAACGTCCGGCCCGCGACCGCGATACGATCGATCCAAGCCTTGAGCTGGGTCGGAACGGTGTGGTTGTACATTGGCGCACCGATGACGAGCACGTCCGCCATGAACAGCTCTTCCATGAATTGCGTGCCGAGCGCCAGATTGTTCGCAAGAGCCTCGCTTTCGACCGGTGCGCCTTGGAACGCCGCCATGTGCGCCGGCGACAGGTGCAGCGGCGCTTCAATTGCGAGGTCGTGATATGTAACCTCGATGCCGGGGTGCAGAGCAATCTGCGCCGCGACAATCTCAGCCGAAAGAATGCGGCTCACTGATTGGTCGCCAGTAATACTTGAATCGAGATGAAGCAGTTTCATCGAAGCCTCCATTTGCCTCGGCAGACCATCGCCGCCGTCAATGGAGAGTGTCGGGTTCCGACCCTTTTCCGAGTAGAAGCATAATTCCGATCCGAACTATCGCCGCCCGCGATGGGTCGTCATGCGGACATAGCCAACATGCACGCGGCGCCTTACGGCGCTGCACGATGCGAAACGAACGGAAATGCGGTTAATCCCAGGCGGGCGCCAAATGGCCGGGGTCAACAATGCGACTGTCCGGCGCGCGCAATGCCGTAATCGCCGCCATCTCGGCCTCGCTCAGCGCAAAGTCGAAGACAGCCGCGTTGCCAGCGATACGCTCAATCTTTTCAGTGCGCGATAGCGCCACGACGCGGGGCTGCTGAATGAGCCAGCGCAGAACGACCTGCGCCACGCTGCGCTCATGCTTTGCTGCGATGTCCCTGAGTATCTCCGATCCGAACACACGGCCGACGGCCATGCCGCAATAGGCCATCAAACTGGCGTCCGACGCAGCGATCTGCCGCAGCAGCGCGGTTTGGTCGAGAAAGGGATGGTATTCGACCTGGTTGGTGACGAGATGACGGGGTGACATCTTCACCGCGGTCCGAAGCATCTCGGCGTTGTAGTTGCTGACCCCAATGTGGCGGGCCTTGCCTTGTTCGACGGCTCTATTCAGTCCTTCGATCTGTGCGGCAATGGGCGCACCGCCGCGCGGCCAATGGACTAGCAACAGGTCAATGTAGTCGGTCTTGAGCTTCCGCAGACTCTGGTCGACGGACGGCGCAAACTGCGCTGCCCCGTAATTCGCCACCCAGACTTTCGTGGTGATGAATATCTCCGAACGAGAAACCCCGGCATCCCGGATAGCGGCGCCGACCTCGGCCTCGTTGCCGTACATTTGCGCGGTATCAATGTGGCGAAAGCCATGACCCAGCGCGGCGACGAGCACATTGCGCAGGTGCGGACCGTTCATGCCGTAAGTGCCGAAGCCGAGTGCGGGTATGTGTGCGCCCTGCACCGGCAAGACTGCGCTCGCTACATCGCGGTTCGGATGAGGATTGCTGTTCATGCGCTCTAGTGTGCTTGAGCAACGATGCTGCGCCCAGGTCGGTTTTCCCGAACGCTGCCATCGGCAGGAGCGATAGCTCGCTCTTAGTGCGCGCGGCGCGCTCTCCTGCGCGGCTTCGCAGTCGTGACGGGAATTTCCTTGAGACGCTCGATGAACCAGCGGCCTGCTGGGCCTGGCGGTGAGTTCGTTCGCCACACTGCCGACATCGCCAAGGGCATACCGCCGGCGGGAACGTCCTCGATGTCCAGCACAACGAGCCGGCGCTCGTCCAAATCATCCTGCACCGTATGCAAGGGCATGCCTCCCCAGCCGAGGCCGCTCAGCAGGAAATGATGCTTCGCGAAGAGATCAGCGAGACGCCAGGTCGAGGGCGCCATGACGCCCATTTCGCGCCCTTCCGAAAGCTCCGAGCGATCCGTGAGGACGATCTGCGTGTGCTTAGCAAGGATCTCACGCGGAATTTTACCTTTGTGCGCGGCCAGCGGATGGTCCTGTGCGGCGACCATCAAGAAATAGATGCTGCAAAGGCCCTCATTGGTGAGCGTGTCGGGAATAGACGGCAGAGAACCCACGATGCCGACACTGCAACGTCCGTCGAGCACGGGCTGCATCGCAGCGCCCAAGGCCTCCGCGTAGATGCGCAGCGCGACGCCCGGATAGTGTTCGCGAAACTCTTTCGCGACCTGTGTAATCGCATCGATCGGATAAAACACATCGACCACGACGGAGAGCTCAGGTTCGAGCCCCTGAGTCATGCCCTTGGCGCGCGCCTTGAGAAGATCAACTCCGTTGATGATGTTGCGCGCGTCTGCCAGCAGCACGACCCCCTCCGGCGTCAGCTTGGGGTAGCGTCCGGATCGATCGAACAGCGTGACGCCGATCTGGTCTTCAAGGTTGCTGATCGTATCGCTGATCGCCGATTGCGCGCGCAGCAGTTTACGCGAGGCGGCAGAGAAACTCCCTTCATCGACGGCGGCGATGAAGGTGCGCAACTGGTCGAGGGAGACGCCATCAAGCATGGACTAAGGGTACCATCGCCATTGCCGATGGGAAGCAGCGAAAAAACCGAGGTTCTCGTAACGGTGCGCGCGGCCCACATTACCCAGACAAGTTTCTCTCGAAGGGCTAACGACGATGGTCGATGTCGATGCCGCTGGAACCTTCATGCTCGGCGACAATATGGTCAACCGGCTCGGTTACGGCGCTATGCAGCTGACCGGACCTGGCGTATTCGGACCGCCGGCGAACAAAGCCGTAGCGCTTGCCGTATTGCGAGAAGCGATCGCGCGCGGCGTCAATCATATTGACACCGCCGATTTCTATGGGCCGCATGTGACGAACCAACTCATTCGCGAAGCGCTCCATCCCTATCCACGCGATCTGGTGATTGTCACGAAGGTCGGCGCAAAGCGCAGGCCCACGGGCTCGGTGCATGCTGCAACCTCGCGATCGGAGCTCATTGCGGCAGTTCACGACAACCTCCGCAACCTCGCCCTCAATGTGCTCGAAGTCGTCAATTTCCGCAGTATGTATGGGAATTCTGCGCCGCGCGAGGGATCGGTCGAGGAGCCTCTGACGGTGCTTGCCGAATTGCAGGCGCAAGGTCTCATTCGTCATATTGGCCTCAGCAATGTCACCCCAGCGCAAGTCAGCGAAGGACGTACGATCGCGAAGATCGTCGGGGTTCAAAACCTCTACAATCTCGCTGACCGGACAGACGATGCGCTCGTGAAAGCGCTGGCGCGCGAGAAGATCGCCTACGTCGCCTACTTTCCCCTCGGCGGATTCTCGAAAATCAAGTCGGCGACGCTGTCGCGCATCGCAACGCGCATCGGGGCAACGCCCATGCAAGTGGCGATTGCTTGGCTGCTACAGCGCTCACCGAACATTCTGCCGATCCCAGGCACGTCCTCGCTCGCGCATCTCGACGAAAACATCGCCGCCGCGTCGCTGCGATTGTCGCCCGATGTCATTGCTGAACTCGACGCCATCGTTCCATCAGCGTGACAGTGAGTTTCAATATCGGTGACTACTTTGCTCGCCGCCGAAGGCCATGATCCGATAGCGCCTCACGGAATGGGGCCCCACGGACAAGGAACCCCCGATGCGAGCACCGACAACGGTTTGGACGCGCGACGATGTCGCGCTCGTGCTGATCGACTACCAGAAAGAGATGTTCGAAAGCGTGCGCTCGGAGGTCCCCGACCCGCTCATCGAGTTGAACGTCAGATTTCTGATCCGCCTTGCGAAGGTGTTCGATATTCCGATCGTCTTGAGTACGGTTGGCGTCAACATTGGCGTGAACGGCCCGACCCGCCCCAGCATTCTGGCGGAGCTGCCTGACTTGAAACCGATCGACCGCACGTCGATGAATGCCTGGCGCGACAAGGCGTTTCATCAGGCGGTGCAGAAGACAGGGAAGAAACGCCTGATCTATGCGGCGCTCTGGACGGAAATCTGCCTCGCCTTCCCGGTGCTGGAATCGATGAAGGACGGATACGAAGCGATGTTCGTCGTCGATGCAGTCGGCGGAACTTCCCAGATCGCGCACCGCACCGCCATCGATCGCATGATCGCGGCCGGCGCCATCGCCAACACGTCCTTGGCGCTCGCGTGCGAGCTCTTCCTCGATTGGGCCTCGCCCCTCGCTGAGAAAGCCCGGCCTACGCTCACCTGGTATCTGGGCGAGGTTCAGAAACTCGCGGCGGCCCAAAGCGCCTGATGGCGGTCGCCGCGTGGGCCATCTCCCGGAGCGATGGGTAGCATCGAGATTATCCGGCTGATGTGCTGCGCGGCGCCGCCCTACCTTCCCTTCGTAGCCAACGAGGAAAGGGAAACGCCATGACTGCCGCTGCCGTGTCCGCGCCACTGCGCACAGAACCCTCCCGCGCCATTGCGCTGCGCACGCGCGGACACGAGCACGGTCCAGTCACGCGGCTCGTCAGTCCCCACGGCACGGGTGAGCGCATCAAACCGTTCGTCTTCCTCGACTTCTTCGAGGGTGACCCGAAGAACGCACCAAAGTTCGGCTTTCACCCGCATTCCGGCATCGCGACCTTGACGCTCCTTCTGTCGGGTCAGCTGACCTACAAAGAAACGACCGACCGCGAAGGCGTAATCGAAACTGGTGGCGTCGAATGGATGCGCGCTAGCGGCGGCGTTTGGCACACCGGCGGCGCCAAAGGCGAAGAATGGGTCAAAGGCTATCAGCTCTGGGTGGCGTTGCCCCCTGAACTCGAACTGGCGGAAACCGACAGCCAATATCTGGCGGCTTCGGAATTTCAGAACGCAGGACCCGCGCGCGTCATTGCTGGTGAGTATGACGGCGTCCAAAGCATCCTGCGCGCGCCCGGCGACATGACCTATCTCGATGTCCGCCTGAAAGTCGGCGAACGCTGGCGCTTCACGCCGCCGGCTGGCCAAGACGTGCTTTGGATTGCAGTTCACAGCGGCGTCGTACGCGCGCCCTTGGAGATCTCCGCGGGCGAAGCGGTCGTGTTCGCTGAAGGCGGCGAGGCGGTCGAATTCGAGGCCCTTACCGATGTGGGCTTCATTCTCGGCGCAGCGGTCAAGCACCCGTATGACCTCGTGACGGGGTACTACTCAGTGCACACCAACGCCGAAGCGCTCCGCCAAGGCGAACACAACATCGCTGTCATCGGACAGCGTCTGCACAATCAAGGCGTGCTCGGCGCGCCCAATGCAGGGGCGCGCACATGACAAGCTCAGCTCCCTCACGCCAGATCGAAGCCGCGAAAACGTATTTCCGCGAACTCGACGGCGGACGCTTGCCCGAGGAACTCTTCACGGACGATCTCGAATTCTTCTTTCCGAAGTTCGGCGTCGGTCACGGTCTTCCGAATTTCGCGATTTCGCAACGGGGCTATACGGCGCCGGCTACACGTCGACACATCATCGTGATCAGCTCACTTACCTCGAAAGCGGCCGGACGGTCGTGGTCGAGGGCACGACCTTCGGCAAAGATGGCGAAGGCCGCACGTGGAATGGCGGCGAGACGCCCGGCGGACGCTTCTGCAGTGTTTTCGAGTTCGCCAGCAACGGTCTCGTCCGGCGCATGTATATCTATCTCGATCCAGATTACACGAGCCAAGACACGGCGCGCTTTCACTGGCGCCGCGCGCGTGAACATTGGTGACGCGCACATGAAAACGATCATCACCAGCGCCGACGCCGAAATTCGCGAAGGTCACTATCCCGTCGCGATCAAGACCGGGCGCCACGAACTCACGGCCGACGAAAGCGTCGTCAATGGCGGCCAAGATGCTGGCCCTGAGCCTTTTGCGCTCCTGCTATCAGCCCTCGCCGCCTGCACGGTGGTGACGCTCAAGATGTACGCCGAACGCAAGCAATGGCCGCTCGCCGGCGTGCGCGCCCATCTTCGATATCTCAAAGGCGGCGATGGCGACGAGATACGGCGCACCGTTGTGGTCGAGGGTCCGCTGAACGAGCCGCAGCGGGCGCGGCTTGCGGAAATTGCCGAGAAAACACCGGTCACGCTAGTGCTGAAACAGGGTCTCGCAATCAACACCCAGCTGAAGCTCTCAGCCGAGGCCGCCAGCGGTCAAGCAGCGAGTTGAAGCGCGCGCACCGACGAAAGGCACAACGATGCAGGCATCAATATCTCAAGCCGAAGCCGCCGATCGCGTCGCGATCCGCGATGTCGTGGACCGGTACGCCTATTGCGCCGACCGTCGCGATGCTCAAGCGCAGATGGCGCTCTTCACGCCGGACACGCATTTCGTCGTCTTCATGGACGCCAAGAATGCGACACCCACGCAGGAACTGACCTCGCGCGAGGCGCTCGCCCCCGTCTTTGCGGACTTGAACAAGTATGCCGCGACGTTTCACTTCATGGGCCAGTACACGATCTTTTCGCTCAACCCGAACGAGGCGACGGGCGGCGGCTATTGCCTCGCCCATCACCTCACCGTCGATGGCGATCAGCGGCGCATGATGATCGCCACCCTCCGCTATCACGACACTTTCGCCAAGATCGGCGGCGCGTGGCTCTTCGCCGAACGCCTTCTCTACGTCGATTGGATCGAGGAACGGACGCTTTAGAAGAAGCTTTCACACATGACGGACCAAACCTTGGCGACTCTGGTCGTCCCCCAAAAGAGTGAGCGCTTTTCGGGCTACCAATCGCTCTTGATCGTGCTCTTGGCGCTCACGCAGTTTACGATCATCCTCGACTTCACGATCATGTCGCCGCTCGGCGCCATCCTGATGCCCTCGCTCCACATATCGGCGGGACAATTTGGCGTCGCGGTCTCTGCCTATGCGTTTAGTGCGGGCATTTCCGGTATTCTTGCCGCCGGCTTTGCCGATCGCTTTGATCGCAAGCGCCTACTGCTCTTCCTCTATGTGGGTTTCGCCCTCGGCACGGTGCTGTGCGCAATGGCGGCGAGCTACGAGGTGCTACTCGTCGGGCGGATCGTGACGGGGCTCTTCAGCGGCGTTATCGGCTCGGTCGTGCTCGCCGTGATCACCGACAGATTTCCGCTGCAGATGCGCGGCCGCGCCATGGGGTTTGTTCAGACCGCCTTCGCCGCCAGCCAGGTTCTCGGCATTCCGGTCGGTCTCTACCTCACTAATCACTGGAGCTGGCATGCCTCCTTCCTAGCGATTGTCGCCCTGTCGGTCCTCGCGATCACCGGCATCGTCGTCGCGATGGAGCCCGTCAATGCTCACCTGCGCCTGCAACGTGGTGAGAGCCCATTCCGGCATCTGATCGCAACCGTGCGACAGCCGCGCTACCGGCTAGCCTTCGCGGTGACAACGCTTTTGGCGACCGGCGGCTACATGCTGATGCCCTTCGGCAGCGCTTACATCGTGCGCAATCTGGGTATCGACATGGCGCAGCTGCCAATCATCTATCTGGTCGCGGGACTCTTCGGCATCGTCACCGGACCTATTGTCGGCGTCGTGAGTGACAAGCTCGGCAAGTACCCGACCTTCGTCTTCGGCGCCGTTGTCTCGAGCATCATGGTGGTGATCTACACAAACCTCGGGCATGTCTCGCTCGCCACCGTGATCGTCGTCAACGTACTCATGTTCGTTGGTCTCTTCTCGTTCATGATCCCGTCGCAGGCGCTGATGTCCGCCCTCCCCGATGAAGGCCAGCGCGGTTCCTTCAACGCCGTTACCGCGTCACTACAGCAGCTCTCGGGCGGGCTTGCCTCGGTCCTCGCGGCGGCGATCATCGCGCAGAACCCGGACGGCTCGCTGATACGCTTCGATTGGCTTGGCTACATTGTCATCGCAGCGACACTCGTGTCGGTGATCGCGATGTATTTTGTGCAGAAGACGGTGACACTGCAGGCAGGAGCTGTGGCGGAAGCTGCCTGACGACGCAATGGCATGTCCCAGCATCGTCGGCAGCATTCCATGAATGAAGGCGAACACGACGAGGCCAACGAGCCTGCTGAGAGGCGTTCGTCCAAAAAGCGGTCAAAACAATAGCAATCGCGGGAAAGACTCGTGGCCCTTCGCGCGAGAAATTTGTTGGCCTCAGCGACCGTTGCGGAAAGGAACCAGAAGATGGGGCATGAGCTCACCGTCGTCGTCATGGGGTCCACCGGCAATCAAGGTGGCGCCGTCGCGCGGGACCTCCTCGGGCGAGGCCACAAAGTCCGCGCGGTGACCCGTGATCCCAGCTCAAGCCGCGCGAAGGCGCTCGCGGATGCCGGGGCGACGCTCGTTGCAGCGTCGCTCGACGACGAGGCGGCGATCAAGAATGCGCTTGAAGGCGCGACGTCTCTCTTCGCCGTGACGACGCCGTTCGGAGGAGGCGCTGACGCCGAGACACGACAAGGCATCGCCGCCGCAGACGCCGCAAAGGCGGCAGACGTGCATCTTGTCTTCAATTCCGTCGGCTCCGCCAACCAACAGACGGGCGTTCCGCACTTTGACAGCAAGTACGAAGTCGAAAAGCACATTGCCGAGATCGGCGCGCGCGCAACGATCCTCGCGCCGGTCTACTTTATGGACAATCTCACCTTCGGTAAGGAGCAGCTCGCTCAAGGGACGTACGCGTCGGCGCTCCCGCCGACGAGGGCGCTCGCACAAATCGCCGTCGCGGACATCGGGGCGGTCGCTGTTCGTGTTCTCGAGGACGCCGGTCGCTTCACAGGCAAGCGCTTTGACCTAGCGGGCGACGAGCTTACGGGAAATGACGTCGTCGATATTCTCTCGCGTGTCGCCGGGCGCACCTTCACCTACTATCAGGTTCCGCTCGATGTCATCCGTAAAGGCATGGGCGAGGATGCTGCCAAGATGTACGAATGGTTTGACCGCATCGGCTTTACTGTGGATCGCGCCTCGCTCCGCCGCGAGTTTCCCGATGTCACGTTTCAAACCTTTGAGTCCTGGGTGACGGCGCTGGATTGGGACGCATTTCTGAAGAGTGCGTAGAGCCCGACTTGATCGTCATCGCAGCGGCAATCGTGTCGGTGACGCCATGCACTCTGTGCAGAAGACGGTTCTCGAGGGCGTTCGCGTCATCGACGAACAAACCGATGACCCCAAGACAACACGCGCAGCAGGGGCTGGGATCAAAGTAGCGCGCTGCGCGCGAAAGCGGTCAAAACTTCAGCAATTGCGGGAAAGACTCGTTGCCCCGTGGCGCGCGAAAGCAATCTGGTTGAGCCCGGCCCGCAGGCGCAAACGCAGGCGCGCAAAGCCCTAGTTGAGATCACGGCGAGGTCGCCGGAAACCAAGGAGTTCGCGATGTCGATAACCCGCCGTGCCGTTGTTCCGGCCGGCCTCGCCTCCATCACGGCGATGGGCCTTGCATCATCCAGCGAGGCGCAGACAGTCGACGAGAGCTTGACGCCCGGTGAGGCCGCCGTGGTCATGGTCGATTTCCAGAACAACTTTGCGTCACCGGAAGGTTCTGGCTACGCGGCATTCGCCGAGCAGTTCCGCGCCACGCACATGATCGAAAATTCGCTCGCTCTGGTAAACGGCGCCCGCGAGCGGGGGATCCAGGTGATCCACGTCACGGAAGGTTACACCGATGACTACCGTGAAGTGGACATGGGCAACGGCGCCACATTTCATCGCAACGCCGTCCAGTGGCAGGCCTTCAAATCCAGCAGCGTAGGCGCACAGCTCTACGCGCCCATCCGCCACGACAGCGATGTAGTCTTTCCTGACCGCAAAACGATGTCGGGCTTCGGCAGCAATCCCCTCGACTTCTTTCTGAAGTCGCGCGGCATCCACAATGTCGCCGTCGCGGGCTTTACGGCGGACATGTGCGTCTATGCGACCTTGCTGGCGGGTTTTGACCTTGGCTATCGCATGTACGCCATGACCGATGCGGTGGTGGCCGGGAGCCCGCCGCTCACACAACAGATGGTCGGCGTCCTCTATCCCTTCGTTGCGCGTTCGATGACCTCGCGGGAATTCCTCGCGATGTTCCGCGCACGCGCCCGGCGGAGATAACGCGGGGCGATCGGCAATCAACGCGACTGCGGAGGAGTGTGTGATGAATGAACCGATGAACCGACGCGCACTTGTCGGCGCCGCGCTCACCTCACCTCTCATCGCCACAGCCGCGTGCGCGCAACCGGCCGCAACGCACGACAACGAAGCGATCGTCCGGCGTGCCTATCAGACAGCGGAAGGGAACGTCTTTGATGTACCGGGTTTCATCGCCCTTTTCGCCGACGATGCCGTGATCAATCTGGGCCACGCGGGGATTGGGCCAAGCGCTGCAGGCAACGACACGTTTCGCGGCGAGCATCTCGGCGACATCCTCCATCTCGTCGCGCGTTTCCTCCCCGATGTTCATCGGGTGCTTCATCGGGTGAATGTGGCAGGCGACACCGTCGCCATCGAACTTTCGATTCAGGGCACTTTCTCAAGGGCCCTCGAAACGCCCGCCGGGATCGTTCCACCGACGGGGGCGCGGATCGACGCGCCGGGCGCCGACTTCTGGTATCTGCGCGACGGCAAGATCGAGAGGTTCGACTGCTACATCCTCGTCAATACCATCTACGCTCAAATGGGAATAACGCCCGACTTTGCCTCGGCGGTCGCCAGGGCCCGTGGCTAAATGGCAGAGCGTTCCACAAATGGGACGCTGCGTTCCTCTCAGCCGGACTAATCCCAGCGCAAGGTCCGGCCTAATTCTCGCCGGCGAACCGATGGTGACGATCGACAACATCCAGGACAGCGGCGCATGAGGCGCCGCTCTCTCTTCGCTTTGCTTCCTGCACTGCTCGGTGCGTCGTGCGTGACCGCACCGCGCGTAGAAGCTCCGACGGCGGCGTTATCTCCGACGCTGCCCGGCTTCGATACCCCGGTTCGCGCCGATCCCATGAACCGCGCCGCCTACCAAGCGTATGTTTCCGCCTGGGGCGGACGCGCGGCAGCAGCGGTCACTGACGGCTCGTTCGACGTTCTTTCCATATCGGGCGGCGGCGCTGGCGGCACATACGGCGCGGGCGTCCTCGTCGGCATGACCGAGGCGCATACGCGGCCACAATTTGAGATCGTCACCGGCGTCTCGACCGGCGCGCTGATCGCGCCAATCGCGTTTTTGGGATCCGACCATGACGAACTTCTCGCCGAGGGTTCGGAAGGCGTTGGTCAACTGACGCGCCCGATCGGCTTGGGCGCACTCTTTCGCATCGGCATCTTCGATGGTCGACGCCTGCGCAACCTGGTCGACCGTTTTATGACAGACGACATTATCGATGCTGTCGCCCGCGCATCGGAGACGGGGCGCCTCTTGGTTATCACCACGACCGATCTCGATCGCGGAGAAACGGTGATCTGGAACATGAGCGCGATCGCCGCCCAAGGCGGCGCCAATGGTCATCGATTGTTTCGAGAGGTGGTGCTCGCTTCGGCCAGCATTCCCGGGCTCTTCCCACCCGTTATGATCGAAATCCAAGACGGCGAGCGAGCCTTCGCCGAAATGCACGTCGACGGCGGCGCCTCGCTGCCGTTTTTCGTCTCACCAGACCTCGTAACGACGAGCGCGGCGCCCGCGATCCTTCACGGCGCCAACATCTACGTGATTGACAACGGCCAACTTGCGTTCACCTCGCGCACGACGCCGATGAACACCTCCGCGATCGCCAGCCGCGCCTTCGCCACCGTGTTGATGCACTACTCGCGCACGTCACTGGAAGAAACGGACGCCTTCGCGCGCCGCAACGGTATGCACCTTCGGTTTACCGCCATTCCTCCTGAATATCCCTACGCTGGTCCGCTCGGCTTCGACCGGTCGTCGATGAGCGCATTGTTCCAATACGGTCGCCGCTGTGCATCAGAGAGTCACATTTGGCTCGATCTCCATGCCGCCATCGCTCGCGCGCAACTTACGACGCCGCCCGCCACCACACCCGACGCCGCGCCCTGTCCAACCGACTAGGACAAGGCTTGCGACATTTTTCGAAGCATCTGCGAGGCCGCGGCGCGACTAAACCTGATCGCGCTGTTGCCGCAAACGCTGCCAGGCGCAGCGTTGTTCGCGCCGGCTCAATGGAGGATGTAGCGACAATACTTGATCTGCTTCTCGCCAGAGCATCCTCCGTGCGAACTTCGCCTGCGCACATACGTGGTGGTTTCAGCCGCTCACGCCCTGCCCTACCAGCTTTCCTTGAAAGGCCGGGCCTCGACTTCGAACGACCACGCCGAACGAGGCTGCTCAGTCAGACGAAACGCCGTGTCGGCCAGATCGTCGGGCGCAACGAAGAAGTCATCTGGCTTGTCCTTCATCATGGCGCGCGTGCGAGGCAGATCGACGACGCCATCGACAATGATCAGACAAACGTGAATGCGCTGCGGCCACAGATGGCGCGCCATCGACTCAGCCAGACTTTTCTGCGCCGCCTTGGCCGGCGCAAACGCCGCAGTACGGGCAACGCCGCGACGCGAGGAGGTGGCGCCAACGACCACGATGTTACCACCGCCTTTGTCGCGCATAGACGCTATCACCTGCTTTGCCGCGAGCAACAGGCCCAGCGCATTGACGCGGAAGGCGCCCTCGAACGCGGAGGGATCGATGTCATCGACAGTGCCAAACACACCGGAACCCGCATTGTAGACAAGCGTATGCACCGGCCCCATCTCGCGCGCTATTGCATCGAAGGCGCTCGCCACAGAGGTCGCATCCGTCACATCGCAACTGTACGCGCGAGCATCGGCTAAGCTTGCCGCCAGCGGGCCGCTGGTGTCGCTTGTCCGCGCCAGCAGAGCGACCGCATAGCCTTCTTTGGCGAAGCGCCGGCCGAGAGCCGCGCCATTCCCGGGCCCGACGCCAACGACAACACAGACTTTCTTAGCCGTCATAGCTTGCCCTCCGACGATCTGCAGAATTGCGTTTTTCAGCCACGGCGCATGCGCGGTGGCTTTGGTCAAGTTCATCTCTTCTTGCAGCTAAGGCAATGGCGCCTTTGGGCATCCTACCCATCTGGGCAGTAGCGCTTTCGTGGGCCCGCTTTCAGGTTGGCGGCTCAATCTGGAGATTTTGTCTTATGGCCGATCAGCTGCAACTTTCCGTTTTCTCAGACGTGCTGGCAACGCTTGTCGCCGAGGCCGGCGCTGCCGTCGTTTCCGTTCACTCCAAGCATACACGTGGTTCAGGGTTTGTGTGGAAGGACGGCCTTGTTATCACGTCCGATGAGAGCTTGGGCGAAGGCGACATATCAGTGCAGTCAGCCGATGGCGTAGCTAAGCCCGCCACTCTTGTCGGGCGCGACGCCTCAACCAACATCGCCCTGTTGCGCACGGACACCGGCAACGCTGCGCCTACTCGCTTTACCGCGAAGCTCCCACGCGTGGGCGCCTTGGCTGTGGCGATCGGCGCCCGCGACGGCGCGGCGCTTCCGGCGCTTGGGATGATCGCCGTCAGCGGCCCGGCGTGGCGATCTTTGCGCGGCGGCGCAATTGATGCGCGCCTCGAACTCGACGTTTCCATACGGCGTGAAGCCGAAGGCGGCCTTGTCGTCGATGCGGAAGGCGCAGCGCTCGGCATGGCGGCGATCGGGCCGCGCCGGCGCACCCTTCTCATTCCGGCGGAAACCATTGCGCGCATTGCGCCCATTCTGGAAACCAAGGGACGGGTGCCGCGGGGATATCTGGGCCTTGGACTGCGGCCGGTGCGGCTCGATGCGACCCAACAGACCGGCGCGATCGTCATCCATGTGGATGCAGACGGCCCCGGCGCGCGAGCAGGCGTGCATCAAGGCGATATCATTGAAGCGTGGGATGGCCAGCCCGTCGCCAGTATCGGCTCGCTCTTGCGCGGCTTGGGCGCCGACAGCGTCGGCCAGGCCATCGTCCTAGGCCTGCGTCGCGGCGGCGCGCAGCTCCCGGTCAATCTGACCGTAGGAGAAAGGCCCGCCGCTTGAGCGAGGACCATGACGCCGACACACTCGTCATCGAGATCGCTGTTGGCGATGAGGCCATGCGCCAACGCCTCGAGGGGTTGTTATCCAACGTCGCCGGCATTCGCCTCGCCTCGCCGGGCGAAGCTGCCGATGTAGCAATCATCGCCACCCCGCCATCGGCTGCGGGCCAGATCTTCACTGCGCGCGAGATCGACGTGCTGATGCTGCTGGCCGAAGGCGCGTCAAACAAGGAGATTGCCGCACGGCTCGGGATCTCACCGCACACGGTAAAGTTTCATGTCGGCCGTCTCATCGACAAGCTCGATGCGACCGGCCGCACCGACGTCGTCGCACACGCGGCGCGCATCGGCGTCATTCATCTCTAATCGCCACGGTGGAGATATGGTCTCAGCTGGCCGGAGACCGCATCAGCAAGTGGCCGAACCGGCCGGACGCGGCGACTCACCTCATGGCCGCCCTTATTGCGCGCACTTGCTCAGCGGCGACCAAATTGAACGGCTTGATCGACGCTTCCGCGCGCGCCACGGCCACAGCGCCTTCGCAGGCCGAAAGGAGCCCCGCTGCAAGTCCCTCCGCGCGATCGGCAGGCACGCCGCCTTCGACAAGCATCTCGCGCAGCACCTTGCGAAAGCGCTTGAAGAGTTCTCCCGCCCGCTCGCGCTGGGCCGCTGTGTCTGCGCCAAGCGTCACCGCCAGAAGCGCGCATCCCGCCTCAAGCCCGGAGCGCGTAAGCACAGTGCGCCAGAACGAGATGAAACTCTCCGCGACCTTGTCGGCTGGCTGACCACGAGCTCTCTCAATCGCACCCAAAGCAAGCCGGCTTGCCTCATCCATCGCTGCGAGGACGAGTTCATCCTTGCCGCCCGGAAAATGGTGATAGAGCGAGCCCCGGGGAGCGCCGGCCGCCTCCAACACTTCCGAAAACGAGGTTCCCTGCACGCCCTTGCGCGCAATGAGCCCCATCGCCTCCTCGATCATGCGTTGCCGGACGTCGCTTGCCACTTCTTGCACACCGCGCGCACTGACCGCGAGCTGCGGTGTTGCGCAAACGCCAAGCTACCGGCCGTCGCATTGTTGGTCCAGCGGTGGGCCACCGTTAGGTCAAGCGTCCAAGAACCATTGCGCGTGACGGGCGAATGTCTCCGGATATTGGAAGATCGCCCCGTGTCCGGCGTCGGGATAAAGAATGAGCGTCGCGTTCTTCAGGTTCTGAAACATGAAGTAGGCGTTGGCGCACGGCAGCATCGTATCGCTGCTGCCGGACACAACGAGCGCCGGCTGTGTGATGGCGCTCAAGACCGTGTTGCTCGGATCCTTTTCCGCGCACCAGCCGATCAGGGCTTGCGTGTGCGATCGGCTAACGGCTTCGGTGCTCTCCGGGTCGCGGTCCTCGGTGCGCACGCGCGTACGCTGGATGAACGCCAAGCCCGCTGCCTGGCTCGTTTCTGATGAGGTGAAGAAAAGCGGTAGGCGCACATCGATCGCTTCTTTGTGTGAGAACGCCTCTTGGAGGACCGCCAGCAAATGCTCTTCCCCTCCTTGAGGGGCGGTGCCAGCGAGCACAAGCCGGCGCACCAGGCCGGGATACTTCGCGGCAAGCGATTGCGCGATGAAACCGCCCAAGGAGAAGCCCAGAAGATCGACCTGTGCGAACCCCAACGCTTGCACGAACTGCCTTGCGGCTTCCGTCATGTCCGCAACGTTGTTGGGCGTGGCCCCACTTGATCGTCCGACGCCAGGATTGTCGAAGACGATTACAGGTCTCGTTTCGGCAAGCGTGTTCACCACCAGCGGATCCCAGGAATCCATCGTTCCTGTGAAGTGCTGCAACAACACGAGCGGCGCGCCGTCGCTGCGGCCCAGGCGCCGATAGGCGAAGTCGATGCCGTCAGCCTGCACGAATTCGGTTGGGGCATCCTCTAGCTTGCGCGTCACCGGCTCCTCCTCTCACGTTGGATTGGATGCGTTCGCAATCGCTCGTCTTGACTATGATGCGCATCATACTTAGCCTATGACGCACATCATAGTCAACGAGATCGGACGCTGCCCATGACCGTCGATGCACTTCCCGATATAGGCGCCGTCTCCACGACGGAAATTGACGGCCTCGTCATCCGCCACGCGCGAAGCGGCGCCGCTAATGGCGTTCCCATCCTGCTCACAGCGCCTTGGCCCGAGAGCATCTATGCGTTTCGTCATGTCATTCCACGGCTGCGCCAGACGCACCCTCTGATCGCGGTCGATTTGCCGGGCTTCGGGCTCTCGCAGAGCAGGCCCGACGTGATGGCCCCGAAGGCTATGGGCGACTTCGTCATCAAGCTGCTTAGCCACTTCAAAGTGAACCGAGCGCACGCGATCACGCCCGATGTCGGAGCGCTCGCGATTTTGTTCGCCGCCGCCGAAAAGGGCGACTTGTTCGAGAGCATCGCTCTGGGATCGGGCGCCCTGCGCGCCGAGATGGCCGCGGGCGTGCTCTACGATTTGATCCATTCACCGACGGGCGCCTTTGCCACCGTCGACGGCGCCGAGGCAGTGGGCGACTATCTGAAGCACGCTTCAGAACTCACGCCGGCGCCAATCATCGAAGACTTCCGAAAGGCATCCGCGGGCCGGCGTTTCGAAGACGCCGTGCAGTATGTGCGAAATTACATTCCCGACCTTCCGAAGCTTGAGCCGCTGCTCTCAAGCATCGACACCCCGATCTTGATCATCGCCGGCAAAGACGACCCAATTGTACCTGCAGCGAACGGCCAATTCCTTGCCGAACGACTGCCTCGCAACCACTACGTGCTTCTCGACGCCCAACACCGCGCTTGGGAAGAAGCCGCTGACGGCTACACAGGTGAGATCGCGGTCTGGATGAACGGCGCCTATCGCTCGCAGAGCGGCCGGACGTGATCTCCAAGCAAATTCAACGAACTTAAGAGGAAGCCGCCTATGGGCATGACTGTCGATGAAGCACGAAGGATCGTTGCCCCTCTCTATGAAGCGCTGAACAGGCCCGCGGACAAAGACGTAGCGGCGTTGTTGGCAGAAGCAGCCAATCCCGACTACAAATCATATTCAACCAACCAAGACTGGCTGACGCGCGATCAGCTGGCCGAGGTGTTCAAAGGCATCGGAGCGGTCATACCGGATCTGCGTTGGACCATTGAGGAGATCCAGACCGTTGACGACAAGATCGTTGTGCGCGGCGAGGCGAGTGGCACGCCGATGCGCGACCTCTACGGCGCCAAACCCACGGGCAAGAGCTTCAAGACCATTTCGATCGATCTGTTCACGGTAAAGAACGGCAAGCTTGCAACCGCGTATCACGTCGAGAACTGGATGGCTGCGGTGGAACAGATCAGCAAATGAGCGCGGCGCGGCGAGCCAATAGACCTCGCCCCGCGCTCAATTCTGCACGGTGGGCCGAACGACAATGTCGCCGACGTCCACATCGTCCGGCTGCTGGATCGCAAACGCCATCGCGCGGGCAATCGCTTCAGGCGCCAACGCGATTTCATCCATGCGCTTCTGGATTTCTGCTTTGACCCCCGCGTCCGTCATGGATTCGGCAAAACGGGTTCCGACGAATCCCGGCGAGATGCCGGTCACGCGATACTTGCCGTCGGATTCGAGGCGCAGTCCCTCGCTTATTGTGCGCACGGCGTTCTTAGTTGCGGCATAAATCGCCATGGTCGGGCTCATCTGGATGCCCGCGGTCGAGATCGTATTGACGAAATGCCCAGAGCCTTGCCGGCGAAAAATGGGCAAAGCGGCGGCGATACCGTACAACAACCCGTTGATGTTGACGTCAACCATCGCCTCCCAATCCTCGACGCGCAATTCTGCGAGCATCGAGATGGGACCGATCCCGGCGTTGCTGATCAGCACATCAAGCTTGCCATGGGAATCGGTCGCCACGGCGACAAGCGCTGCCATGTCTTGTCGCTTCGACACGTCGGTGCGCCGATGAAGGGCACTACCTCCTGCGTCACGAACTTCGCGCGCCACAGCCTCCAATTCATCGCCGCCTCGCGCGCCGAGCACGACCTTCGCCCCTTGACCCGCCAGCAATAGCGCAGCCGCGCGGCCGATGCCGCTGCTGGCGCCGGTTATCACGATCACTTTGCCATCTATGCCCGTCATGGGAGCGCCTCCTGTTCGAACGAAATGGTGCTTGTAGGCGGACGTTCAATTCAAGGCGTCGCCTAGCGGGAAAGCTCCGAAGGCTGAAGCAAAACCGGCCGCACCACACCGCGAGCGAGACCGCCATCAAGCGCTTCGGCAAGCTCGAGACGAGCCGCCGTTTTTAGTAAGGTTTGTCGCCTTGCTGCATGACGAATCCGGATACCGGTGCGGAGACGCCGTTGACGCTCGCGCCGCCATTGAGGATCGCCGGCGCCATCGGCAGCATACTCTGGGGGAAGCCGAGCTTGGGCTGGGTCAGCATGTCGAGCTTTGCCATTTCGTCGGCCGTGAGTTTGATGTCGAGCGCTTTGATATTGTCCTCAAGCTGGGAGAGGCGACGCGCACCGATGATCGGCGAAGCGACGCCGGGTTTGGTTGAGAGCCAGGCGAGCGAGACGGCGGCGACCGAAGTGTCGTGGGCCTTGGCGATGATTTCGAGCTGGTCGATGACCGCATAGGTCTGCTCGTTCAGAGAACCCTCAAGGAAAACGCCGCGATCACCTTTCATCTGCCCAGCATTGGCGCGTGTGTACTTGCCGCTGAGCGCCCCGCTCTTCAGCGGCGACCAGGGCGTGACGCCCAGCCCAAATTCGAGCGCCAGAGGGACGAGTTCCTGCTCGACGCTGCGTTCGAGCAACGAGTATTCGATCTGCAGCGCCACGAAGGCCGACCAGTTCCGGAACTGCGCCATCGTATTGGCTTGCGCGATCTTCCAGGCGGGGGTGTCGGAGACACCGATGTAGCGGACCTTGCCGGCGCGCACGAGATCGTCGAGCGCGGCCATGGTCTCATCAATGGGTGTATTCTCATCCCAGATGTGCAGCCAATAGAGATCGATATAGTCTGTCTGCAATCGCCGCAGTGAATTCTCGGCCGCGTTGACGACGGCCTTGCGGCCCGAGCCGCCGCCATTGGGATCGCCGGGATAGAGATTGCCGCTGAACTTGGTCGCGATCACCAGCCGGTCACGGCGCGCCTTGTGGCGCCCAATATGGTCGCCGATGATCTTTTCCGAGTGGCTCTTGGTGTAGAAATTGGCGGTGTCGATGAAATTGCCGCCAAGTTCGACATAGCGATCGATGATCTGTTGCGATTCTTCGACCGAGGAACCCCAGCCGAGATCCTCGCCGAAGGTCATCGCGCCCAGGCAAAATGGGCTGACGCGCAGGCCGGAACGGCCCAGGGTGATGTAATGATCAAGCGCCATGCTATCCACTCCATGACTTTTGTGCAATTTTGCGATAGTTCAGTTCTGTATTAACTTGGAATGAGCGAGCGAGGCCGCAAGGGGCGATGGCGAAAATTGACGCGGCAGAAATTTGGGGACTGAATTATCGCCTGCTGATGTCGGCGATCGCCGCGGCGTCGCCGGGTATCGAGCGCCTTGGGATCGAAACCAAGGAATTGTTCGTCCTGGCAGAGATCGACGCTCACCCCTATCCGGCCGAGCTGGCCGAAGCTTTGAATATGCCCAAGGCCACCGTCACCTTGTATGTGAAGCGCTTGGAAGCTTCGGGCTTTTTGCGCCGCGAGATCGATGCCGGGGATTTAAGAAGGCATCGATTGAAGCTGACGCCTTCGGGGCGCGCGTGCGTGCGCCAGGGGATGAAGCTGCTCGCGGAGGCGTTTGAGCCGTGTCTCGGCCGCCTGAGTGCCGCTCAGCGGCGCGACCTCAAGAGCCTTCTTGAGCGCATGGTCTAGCGCGGCGCCACGCCGGAGTGACGCCAATGCCCGCCTCCTAAGGCGTCGGCGCCTGTCGGCGGCCGCGCCTCTCGTGGCTAGCGCACGCTGCAGTCGCCGCGTCTCCGCCTGGGGGGTTCGATCGCTGATGGGCGGTCAAGTGCCATCGTGCTCGCGCGCGATGGCCGACGGAAGGTGTCGGGGCGCGGAGCGTCCCTCTTCATCTCGACCTTGCCCTGCTCGGGCCGCGGTCGAATACGGAGCAAGTGGCGTGATTGGGCGTCGCGCTGCCCGGCGGTCCACTCGATAACAGCCCCGGACTGTCCGCCAGTCACTGACAACGTCGACGGCGCAATGACTCGAGAGGACAGATGACGGATAATGGCGCGTCCACAACCATGCATGAGAAGGAACAGCAATGGCCTACGTCCAGGGTGCAGTGATCCCGGTGAAAACCAGCAACAAGGAAGCCTATCTCAAGGCGATAAAACTGATCTCCGCCATCTACAAAGAGAGCGGCGCTCTATCGACCATGGACGCGTGGGGCGTGGACGTACCCGACGGCACAACGACCGATTTCAAAAAAGCCGTGAAGGCAGAGCCGGACGAAACCGTCGTCTTTTCGTGGATGATCTGGCCCGACAAGGCGACGGCCGAGGCGGCGAGCATGAAGTTGCGCGCCGATCCGCGCATGAACCCGGCCGAAATGCCTTTCGACATGCGACGGATGATTTTCGGCGGCTTCGAGCCGCTACACGAGACGAAGGCCTAAACCGGCGTACTAGGATCGGTCGGGGGATTGGTTCGCCCGCGCTTTGGGCCAATCCCTGCTCTTCCGACGCAAAGTTACGAGCGACACGATACGCATTCATCCGCCGCTTCATCCCAGGAAGAGACATTCGAGAAGTACCGCCTGAAAGCGGACGTTCAGCCAACTATTCCCACTCGATTGTCTATCGACCCCGCGCCACTTATCGCTGTCGCTCGCTGGGCTAGTGCGCTTTCAAGCGATACCGTCAAGCACACCTTCAGTATTTATTCCCAAGCACGTCGCCGCGCTCGACGAACGCGCGCGATGGCTGGCGTTCGTCACTCCGACAACTAGTCATGTCGCACCGACGGCAAATTCGCCACGGCATGTTCACGCTTGCTGTTTCCGCTCATTTCCCTTGGAGCGAATGTGCGAGGCAGAGAGCGAAAATGGAGCGATTCCTTATGCGCGCCCGATTCTGACCTCGATGTCGGAACCCTCACTATCCCTGAAAAAGCAAAGAGCGCCTATACGCCAAGCTCTTCCCCGGGGCGGCACGCATGGATCGACGACGGCGCGCAACGCCGGCAAGTGGCGCGCCAACGCTTTACGCGTTCGCCCACGATGCGCACACGAGGTCCGCGACCACCGCCGCATCGCGCGCAGCGTAGATCACGGCGAAATCCGGAGCCTCGTGCCGCCAGCTTGATCAGCTTCCCCAGCAATGAGCCCTTGCCGCTCCCGCGCCACATATCCAGACGTCCGCCGGTCCCAAAGCCCTCGAAAACAAGGCGTCGAACGCTCAATGTTGTCCGTGGCTGAACGGAATAGTGGTCCGGGAAGGACAACGTTGAGCCTGATCCACCCAAAGCGGCCCGAATAGCCGGGCGTCCGAGCATCGCCGGACCAGGAGGAATGCCGCCGGAACACACCTCATTCCGGCATGACCATTTCTTCGTTGCCGTTGCCACTAGTCAGCGGACACTCACGCCTGCACCGGCGCCGAGAGAACCGCCGGGCGGACGGCGTCCAAGCGGGTGACCTGCGCGGCGCCAAGGGAGGCGCAGCGTGTCTGACGACGTCAAAATCACTTCGCCCGCCTTCTTCGCATCCGGCGATCCGATGGCCATCCTGGCCAAGTGGCGAAAAGAAGAGCCCGTTCGTTGGACGGAGGGCGGCCTCTCGCGTGGCTTTTGGTCTCTGACCAAGCACGCCGACGCGATGCACGTCTTCATGAACGATAACAAGGCGTTCTCAATCCAGCGCTACGGCGCCTCGCTGCCACAAAATGCCGAGATGGACGATATTGAGAAGAGCGAGTTCATGCGGCTCATCCGTTCGGGCGCCAACCTGTCGGTCATGGACGGTGAGCCGCACATGACGATGCGTCGGGTCTTTAACGAGCGCTTCACTGTCGGCGGCATCGCTGAACTCGAACAACTGATCCGCGACTGCGCCAAGAAAATCCTCAGCGACGTGCTGCCGCGTGGCGAGTGCGACTTCACGGTGGACATAGCCGGCCGCCTACCGCTCGCCGTCATTAGCGCCATGATGGATTTGCCGGAGTCTGACTGGGACGATCTCTATCGCTGGAACAACATGAGCGCTGCGCCGGAAGACCCGGAATGGAGCGTGGGGACGCCGCTGGAGACCAGCCAAGCGGGCACGATCAACCTTGTCCAATATTGCGCCAAGCTTGCGTTGGAGCGCCGCGGCGGCAATGGCAACGATCTGCTGAGCGCCCTCGCCCGCACCGAGATCGACGGCGAACCACTGTCGCCGGACAAGCTTGGCTTCAATGGCCTCATGTTCTTCGCGGCCGGCCATGAAACGACGCGCGCGGCTCTATCCGCTGCGTTACTCGAAATGATGCGCGATCCGGCGCAATGGCGCGCCCTGCGAGAGCGACGTCACGATCCGGCGGCAGTGAAGGCCGCGGCGGAGGAAGGTGTGCGTTGGGCTTCGCCGCTGACGCACACGCTGCGAACGGCGACAGAAGACATGGTCATTGGCGGCCAGAAGATTAAAGAGGGCGATTGGGTCGTGGTGTGGATCGTCTCGGCCAATCGTGACGAAGCCGTGTTCGCAAATCCAATGCGCTTCGACAGCGCGCGCACGCCGAACAACCATCTGGGCTTCGCCATCGGCAAGCACCATTGCCTCGGTGCCCATCTGGCGCGGGCGGAAATGCGCATCCTATTTGAGTATCTGCTTGAGCACATGCCTGATCCACCCGAACTCGTGGGCGAGCCGCAGATGGCGGCGTCGACGCTGTTCTGGGGCGTCAAGCATATGCCCATCAAGTTCAAACCCAGCGCTGGGATCGCCGCGCACTAGGAGGCGTCACCATGGAAGCGCGTGCAGCCATCTCTCACAGCGCCAAGGCGCCACTTACGATTGAGGCCGTCACGCTTGGCGAACCGGGGCCGGGTCAAGTGCTGATCGAAGCAAAGGCCGCCGGGCTTTGCCACTCCGACCTCTTCGTCATGGATGGCGGCGTGCCGATGAGCCGGCCGCTGATCCCCGGTCACGAAGGCGCAGGCGTCGTGATCGCGTGCGGCCCAGGCGTGAAGTCGCTCAAAGTCGGCGATCGTGTTGTGACATGCGCGATCGGCGAATGCGGCGAGTGCGGGCAGTGCGCCACGCGGCGCACGAATCTTTGCGAGAAGGCCGGCCTACCCGCGATGGGCGTGGGCTTTGCACCCTCGCCGCACTTCACACTGAACGACGGGCCTGTTTCCGTGCTTGCGCCCGGCGCAGCGTTCGCCAGTCACACCATTGTCGACGAGGTCTTCGCCACGAAGATCCCGAATGGCGTGCCATTCGACGTCGCATGTCTATTTGGCTGCGCAGTACCCACCGGCGTCGGATCGGTGCTCTACACGGCGTTGGTCGAGGCGGGCGCCTCCGTTGTGGTGTTTGGATTAGGCGGCGTCGGATTGAACGTCGTCGACGGCGCCCAACTCGCCGGCGCGGCGCAGATCATCGGAGTCGACGCCAATCCGGCGAAAGAATCCGTGGGCCGCCAATTCGGCATGACGCACTTCATCGACGCGCGGAAAACCGACGACATCACCGGCGCGATCCGAGACCTGACAGGCGGCGCGGGTGCGGACTATGCATTCGAGTGCGTCGGCAATATCGACCTCGGCCCAAAAGCGCTCGGCGCCACGCGGCTGGAATGGGGCGTACTGGTGCAGATCGGCGCCTGCCCGCCTGGACGCGATCAGCTGGCTATCCCGGTATCATCTGTGCTCTCTGGCCGCAGTGTGATGGGCTCGTTTTTTGGCAAGTCAAAGCCGCGCACCGACATCGCTCGAATGATGGATTGGTTTGTGCAAGGCAAGCTCCACTCCGATGCGCTGGTCAGCCACCGCCTGCCGCTCGAACGCATCAACGAAGGTTTCAAGATGATGGAACGCGGCGAAAGCATCCGCACCGTCATCACATTCGACTAGCGAGGATCCCATGGCAGACGCAACCACAACGGTGACAACGCCGAACGACACCGTACGCTCGTTCCTGGCGAGCCCGAAGGGCCTCCTGATCGACGGCAAGATCGCACCGGCGCAATCCGGCAAGACGTTCGACGCCATCAATCCCGCCACGGAAGCGAAAATCGGCGCCGCAGCCTCCGGCGAGGCAGCAGACGTCGACGCCGCAGTCAAGGCCGCGCGGCGCACCTTCGAACAGAAGAGCTGGCGCGGCATGCCTCCGCACGAACGCACCAAGCTCCTGCTCGCTATCGCCGACATTGTCGAAAAGCACGTCGAAGAGCTGGCGCAGATGGAGACGTTGAACAACGGCTGCCCCATCTCGTTTGCGCGCGCCCAGGTGGCGGATGTCGCCAACACATTCCGCTACTACGCCGGCTGGCCAACTAAGATTTATGGCGAAACCAATCCATCCGGCCCAGACACGCTGAACTACACGCTGCGTGAGCCGGTCGGCGTCTGCGGCCAGATAATTCCGTGGAACGGTCCGCTGAGTTCCGCCTCGTGGAAGATCGCCCCCGCGCTCGCGTGCGGCAACACGGTTGTGCTGAAACCCGCCGAGCAAACGCCGCTCACGGCGATCCGCTTCGGCGAACTAATGCTTGAAGCTGGCGTGCCTCCCGGCGCCGTCAACGTCGTCACAGGATTTGGCGAAACCGCGGGCGCCGCACTGGTTGCGCATCCCGATGTCGACAAGATCGCTTTCACAGGCTCGACGGATGTCGGCAAGCTTATCGTGCGGGCTGCAGCAAGCACGCTGAAGCGCGTCACGCTTGAGCTGGGTGGCAAGTCGCCCAACATTGTCTTCCCCGATGCCGATCTCGACCGCGCGGCCAGCGCCAGCGTTAGCGGCTTCTGTTTCCTCTCGGGCCAAATCTGCGTCGCCAGCTCCCGCGTGTTTGTGCATCGCGATGTCCACGACGCCTTCCTGGAGAAGCTCATCGCCAATGCCGCGGCGTTCGCGCCAGGCGATCCTATGGATGCGCGCACCATGATGGGCCCGCTGGTCTCGCGCGAACAGTTCGAGCGCGTCACCGGCTACTTCGATGTCGGCCGCAAGGACGGTGCGAAGGTCGCGCTCGGAGGCGCGGCGCGCGGCGGAAAAGGCTATTTCGTTCAGCCCACCGTCTTCACTGGCGTCAGCAATGACATGCGCATCGCACGCGAGGAGATCTTCGGCCCGGTGGCGGCGGTGATCCCGTTTACGGACGAGGAAGATGTCATCCGCCAAGCCAACCAAACCGATTTTGGTCTCGCCGCCGCGGTGTGGACGCGCGACATCGGCCGCGCACACAAAGTCGCCGCGGCGCTGCGCGCGGGCACGGTGTGGATCAACACCTACCTCCAAGTGGACGCGATCTCGCCGTTCGGCGGCTATAAGCAATCCGGATTTGGCCGCGAGCTTGGCCGGGCTTCGATCGACGCTTACACAGAGACGAAGTCGGTCTACGCCAATCTAGCCTAACGCCTAAGCCGCGCGCGCCTCAGACACGCGCCTCCTCAATACGAAATGGTCCGCGTCATTGACGCGGACCACTCGCCCTTCGCATCCGCCACGAGGGTGAGCCGAGGCGGTTATACGAGCCCCTAGTTCAGATTGACCCCAACCGCGACGCCGTAGCTCATCGGATCGACGTAGGTGTATGGGGAACCGAAGGCGTTCAGGTTTCGGCCGACATAGTCCTCGTCAGTGAGATTGCGGCCCCAGAGCCGCGCGTACCAGTTATCGCCTGGCGCATTGTATTGAATCGCTGCGCTAAGCTGACCATACGGATCGATATAGTTGCCGTCCCCGACGACGGTTTTGTAGCCATCCGTGTAGAAGTAGCTGGCGTTGAAGTTTACTGAGCCTTGGTTCTGCAGCGGAATGGTGTAGTCGGCGCCCAGGGTGAACGAATAATCGGGCGAGTAGATCGCCTGTTCGCCGGTTGCATCAAGCGTAATCGCCGTGCCGCCGACGAAACCGGGCGTGAAGCCCGAAGCGCCGGAGAAGTCCGAGTACTCGGCGTGCAACAGCGAGATGTTAGCCGAAAGCCGCAGGTTATCGGTTGGGCGCAATCCGAGGTCGACGTCGAGACCGTAGATCTCTTCGCCACCGGCGTTTTGCAGGCTGGTCGCACCGCAAGAGCTTGGCGCGATCCGCGTCACCTGGATGTTCTGATAGTCGTAATAGAACACCGAGGTGTCGACCGTCAGGCCACCCGGCCAGCGTCCTTTGAGGCCAGCCTCATACGCATCGAGGATTTCGGACTCCACGGGCGTTTGGCCGGGGCAGAAATCGTTCAAGTTGAACGTGCCGCTCTTGAAGCCGCGATTGTAACTTAGATAGCCCATCAGGCCTTCACGGAAGGTGTGATCGAGCGCGATGCGCCAGCTCGGCTCCTCAAACGTCTCGGACTGATCGTCAGTGGCCAAGAGCGTCTGCGCTGGGAGAAAGATCATCGGTGTGAGCTGACCGATTCCGTATTGCTCGAACTGGAAGTTGCGCTCTTCCGAGGTATAGCGCACGCCGGCGGTGAGCCGCGTTGCGTCAGTGAGTTGATAGGTGCCCTGCGCGTAGACAGCCCAGGCATCGATCGGCCCACGTGCGAAAGTTTGAATGCGCGACGCGCCGGGCGTGGCGAGCACCTGTGCGTCGGTGCCGGGATACGGCGCGCCGACGCCGAATGTGAGCGGCGTCATCTCGGATTCGTTGTGCAGGTAGTAAACGCCCGCGACCCACTGCAACGGGCCATCACTTGTGGAGAGCAGCTGGAATTCCTGCGACCAATCCTTGGTGTTGCCAGGGTTGTCGAAGAAGAAAACATCCAAATCTGTCGCGTCGTAATCGAGGGTCGTCAGCGTCTCGAGGTCGGAAGCGCCCGTGGTCGACACTAGATCCACGTTCGGCATTGAATACCGCATCCGCAGCGAAGCGCGCAGGCCGGAGTTCTCAATGCGGTTGATCAACTGCGGCTCGGTGACCGTGTACGGATCGGGCGCCGCGGTGCCGCCAAAGAACACGCCCACCGGGATGGGATCGGTGAGTGCCATGTTCTGCGCGCCGCGGAGCACATTCGTGCTGTTGTCCATCCAGTTGAGGCCGAGCAAGGCTTCAAAATTGCTGGTCGGCGTGAAGAGCACCTGGCCGCTGATTGTCGTGCTTTCGAGTCCGCCCGTTTCCTCGCCCGTGCCGAGCACGGTGAAATAGTCGAAGCCATCGCGGCGCGTCGCTGCGATACTGGCCGCAACTGTATCACTGCCGCCGGTTGCGTAGACGCGTGCATTGGTGGCGTCGTAATTGCCGTAGCTCACTTCTGCGTTCAATTCGGCATCAGGCGACGGCCTGCGCGTCACAATGTTCACCGCCCCGCCTGTCGCGTTGCGCCCGAACAGCGTGCCTTGCGGTCCGCGCAGCACTTCGATGCGCTGGAGGTCCGCCATTTCAAAAACATTGGCCGCTTTGTCCGACTGGTAGATGCCGTCGATAAAAAGTGCGACTGACGGATCATTCCCGATCGCCGTCGAGTTGGCGCCAACGCCGCGGATGAAAGGCGTGAAGAATGCACCGGCAGTGGCGCCAGGGCTGGTCGTAAGGCCCGGCACGACGTTGGGCAGGTCAAGCGGCGTCGCCACGCCGGCGGTTTGAAGCTCAGTAGGCGTCACCGCTTGCACGGAAATAGGAACGCGGCTCAGCAGCTCCTCGCGCCGCTGTGCGGTGACGACGATTTCGCCGCTTTCGTCAGACGTTTCCTCCGGCGCCGTTTGTTGTGCAAACGCCATGCCCGGGGCTAACATCAAGGCGGCTAGTACGCCTCCGCAGAGAATTTTCGAAGTGCGTTCGCGGCGCTCGAACGCACGGGCTGGACCCAGATGGTTCACGACATTCCTCCCCGTCATCACAGCAATTCAGCCGTGTCTGATGCTCTTTTGGCATTCAAAAGGTACCGCTTAGCCCTTTGACACTTGCGCGATTTTTTGTGGCGGCGCGCAAAGGTTTTCTCATCGCCAGCCACGCGCAAAAGCGGCGGCGCTGAAGGGCGCCGCCGCAATTCTCAGATCATCGAAGGACGTAACCGCGCTTACGGACCGCCGAAGTTTACGCCAAACGTAACGCCATACGTGACGGGTCTGTTCTCGACGTACTGAAAGCCCTGCGCCTGCGGCGAGATGTAGATCGGATGCAGGTCGTCGGTGAGGTTGACGCCCCACGCGCGCAAGAACCAAGCATCGTTAGGCGCGTGATACGTCACCGAAGCAGCGAGCGTCTCGAATGAGGGAATCTCCGCGAAGATGCCGCCCGGGCTCACCGTGTAGCTCGACACGTACGACAGCGTACTCGACAGGGCGAGGCGCGATTCGTTTGCGAGTGGGATATCGTAATCGACAGTCACGTTGCCACTGAACTCCGGCGCGAAGATGAGGCTCTCGCCGCCCGCATCCACAGCGCACGAATAGTTTCCTCCAATCGGCGTACCCGCCGCGCGCGTACGCGCCTCGGCCATCGTGATGCCGACGCCGCCAACTGGCACCGGACAGGACGTGTTCACCGTCGTGCGCGGCAGGAAAATCTGGCCAGCGCCGTAATCGTCATATTCCGACTCCAGCCAGGTGAAGCCGCCGGTGAATGACAACGCCTCCGTGGCCCGCCATTCGAAGTCAATATCAATACCTTGCAGGCTCGCCTCGGCCGCATTCTGCACGGTCGTGATGCCGAAGCCGGTGATGAGGCCGACTTGGATATCCGAATACTCGTAGCTCCAGTAAGCGCCGTTGAGACGCAGGCGATTGCCGAACCATTGCGTCTTGAGGCCAACTTCCCACGCCGCCAGCTCTTCTGGATCGACCGCGGTCGTCGAAAGCGTGGTCTGATTGAACGCGCCGCTCTTGAAGCCGGTGTTGTAGCTGACATAGCCCATGATCGTGTCGGTGAAATTGTGATCTAGGGCGATGCGATAAGTCGTAGCGTCAAAATCTTGTGCGGCGCTCACCGTCGAATTGATGAGCGAGGTGTCAAACACCAGACCCGGCGCGCCGAGGACGCCGTTGTAAACGGGATCGCTTACCGTTCCCGCCACCGCTCGGTAGCGGAAGCTGTAGCCATCGACGGAGTGAGATTCCTCGCCGTAACGCACGCCAAGCGTGAGGCTCGTCGCCTCAGTGAAGTCATACGTACCTTGCCCGAACAACGCCCACGACTCCGTGGTGCCCATCGCGACAATGCCATTCACACAATAGGCACCGGATGCGCAGTAACCCGCATTGGTGAGGTCCTGCGGACGAATGGGTGAAGGCACGCCCGCCGCGGAAATGAAGTTCTCCCCCGGATTGCCGACGCCTTCATCGAACTGCATGTAGTGCGCGCCGACGATCCAGGACAGCGGGCTATCGTTGTCGGGAGACTGCAGCTGGAATTCCTGCGTGAACTGCTCGCCGATGCCAAAGGCGCCGGAATACGCGATTGTCGCGTTCGAAAAATCGGAGTCCGATAGCGTCGCTGCTTGGCCTTCGCCGTATCCCGTGATCGATACAAACGTGAACGCTGGAAGCTCGTACGTCACGTTGAGGCCAAGATTCCACGCTTCCTGGCGCGCAGTCGTTTCGTGATCCGAGCTGGACTCCCGTTCACCGGGCACGACAAAGCCGCTCGAGCCCGCAACCGAAAGCGTTCCGGGCTCCGGCCGCGCCGAGAGGAACGTCGCTTCGTCATAGTAGGTCTGGTTGCCGCTCAGGCGCACCGTGAGGTTGTCACTAGGCTCCCACAACACTACGCCTGCGAGGCTCCAGCTTTCGTGCGGATTCTGGTTCGTCTGTCGAACTGGATTGTAGATCCAGCCATCATGCTCTCGACCATTCACCGCGAAGTTTGCGCTCAGCGTGTCACCGAGCGGCGCGCCGCCATAGATGCTGAACGAGCGCTCGCCCATGTCGCCTGCGCCGACCGACGCTTCGAACTCGGGGCCGGATCCAGGATTACGCGTCAGGATGTTGACCGCGCCGCCCGTGGCGTTGCGACCGAACAGCGTGCCTTGTGGGCCGCGCAGCACTTCGATGCGGTCGATGTTGGCGAGATCGAACACGTTCGAGCTCTTGTTGCCAATGTAGACGCCATCGAGATAGACCGCGATTGAGCTTTCAAAGCCTGCAGACGACTGCGTCGACCCGACGCCGCGGATGAACGGCGTGAGCGCTGAGCCGATTTGATATGTGCGCAACCCGGGAACGACCGCTTGCAGATCGAGCGTACCGGCGACGCCGGCGTTCTCAAGCAGCTCGGCCGTTACAGGGGTAACCGCGATCGGCACGTCTTGCAGGCGCTCAGAACGTCTCTGCGCGGTAACGATGATATCGTCCACTGTGCCGTCATCGGCTTGCGCGGCCGGCGTATCCTGCGCAAACGCCGCAGGCGCCGTCGCCATAAACAACGAGCCGGCAAGTACGCTGGCTGAAGCGGCCCAGCGGGCCTTCTTGGAATTCCCCTTCATTTCGTCCCTCCCCAACCTCGCTTCTTGCAAGGGTCCGCGCAACGCGCGTCGAGCTCTGAGAGCTTTCTTCTTGGGCTGCGATCATGAGTTGAGGGTCGCAAGAGCGGCAAACGAGATAATCGTATGCGTCAATGAGCACTGGTCATGTTGCACGCGCGCGCAAGAAAATCGCGTTTTGCGCGCGTTCTTGAACTACTCGGCAACCTAGAGGTTTAGCCTATAAGCGCGCGCCGCGGCTTTGCAGAACAAGTCGCGCCTTTCATCGCTGGAGTAGTTGCGCGTGATGATTTTGAAGGCGTTCCAAAGCGCCCGGTAACTGCAGGACTGCTTATCAACCGGGAAGTTGCTCTCAAACATTGCGCGTTGTGGTCCGAACGCCGCGATCGCGGTCTCGATGTAAGGGCGCCACACTTCGGCGAGTTCATGTGAGGCTGGCGGCGTAGCGTGCGTTTCAAAGCCAAAACCGCACTGCGTCATGCCAAGTCCACCGAGCTTCACCAACACATTCGGACACGCCGACAGGTCTTCGATGCCCTGCGCCCAATGCGCAAACACCTCTGCTCGATTGTTCGCGTACGGACCAACGCCCAGCGGCGTTCCGGTGTGATTGAGAATAAGTGTTGTATCCGGCGCGGCGCGCGCGAACGCCGCAAGTTCACTGAGCTGCGTGAAGTAGAGATAGACATCAAGCACGAGCCCAAGAGCAGTCAGCTGCTCGACCCCCTCGCGGAACATCACGTCCAACAGGCCATGCGGCGGCGGCGACCTGCGCGACATCGAGCCTAATTCGGCATCATATTGCGCCTGGTGGCGCACGCCGCGAAAGCGCCCGGCGCCCGCCGTGATGTGCGCCTCTAGCGTTTCCCGCACACGCGAACCTTGCGTGAGGTCCGCGTGGCCCAGGATCGCCCCGCACATGCCCGATGCGCCAGCGGTCTCGGCCACGACGAATTCGGTTTCACCGACAGGCTTCAGATGCTCGGGACCATCCGGCCGGTAGCCAGCCATGCATTCGACGAACACCGTGTCGAGCACATTGTGCCCAGCACCCAGATCCGCGCCGAGTTCCGGCGCGCCATAGTGCTGCAGCGGCCGATGCCACAGGTGGTGGTGTGCGTCGACGATTGGCAGGTCTGGCTCAAGCACGGGCTCGGCCGCGCCTGACTGCCAGGCGTCCAGTTCCTGCATTGTGTGCGGCGGTTGAGCGTTACTCATGGGCGCCGCAGCCGAGCTGCTTTGCGCTGCGCTTCGTGTGCCGATAGCATTGCGCCTCATGAGCGCTCCAGACGCAATCGATCCCGAAATCCGCGCCGCGCGCGCCGCGCAAGCGGCGGCCGCAACGCCGTTCGACATCACCACGTTGCCGATCGCCGAGGGCCGCGAGCTGTCGAATGCCGCCGCTCTGTTCTTCAACGACGGGACGCCGGAGGTCGCGACGGTCGAAACCATCGCCATTGATGGTCCGGCGAGCACGCTGCGCGCGCGCATATTCAAGCCGGGCGCCACCGAGCGCGCGCTGCTCTACCTGCACGGCGGTGGCTGGGTGACGTGCAACGTTGATACACACGACAGCGTGATGCGACGGCTTTCGCTCGCGGCGAACGCCATCGTGGTGGGAGTCGACTTCCGTCTCGCGCCCGAACACCCATTTCCGGCGCCGCTGGATGACGCCATCGCGGCTTGGCGCTGGCTCGTCGCCAACGCCGCTGCTCTCGGCGTCCCTGACACAAAGCTCGGCGTCGCGGGCGACAGCGGCGGCGCCAGCCTCGCCCTGGCGCTCGCCATTGCAGAGCGCGACGCAGGCCGCCCATACCCACACGCCAGTGCGCTCTTCTACGGCGCCTTCGCGCCACAGTTCGACACGCCGAGCCATGCGCGGAATGGCGGGGGCGCCTACGGCCTGACGACGGAACGCATGCGCTGGTATTGGCGCCAGTACGTTCCTGGCGCGCTCGACTCCGCGCCGCCCCTCGCGGCGCCGCTGCGCGCCAATCTCGCGGGCCTGCGCGCGCACCACCTCAGTCTCGCCGATCTCGACGTCATTGCCGATGACACGCGCCTGCTGCACGAGAAATTCGCGGCCGTAGGCATCCCGTCCGAACTCGAGGAATGGAAGGGCGCCGTTCACGGCTTTATCCAGATGGGGCGCGACGTGGCGCTGGCACGTCAAGCCATCGCGAAGGCGGGCGATTTCCTGAAGCGCCGCCTCTAACACAACTATTTCTTCTCGCCGTTACGGATCCTCAGCGGCTTTCGTCCGCCGAAGAGATCATCGCGCCGGCTGATCGCCTCGCGCACGCCAACCTCCTTCACATCGCCCTTGAACTTCTTGCGTAACGGCCCTTGCGAGAGATGCGCCCGCGCGTCGATTTCCGTCGCAAGCTTCTGCAGCGTTCGCGCTCCAGCCAACTCCATTGCGATGTTCACGACGCGCTTATTGGCCGCCGTGATCTCCGGATCAACGATCGCGATGCGCCGCGCGAGATCGCTGACTTCCGCGTCAAGCTCCGCCGCGGGCACGGAGTCCAACACCAAGCCAATGCGTGCTGCGTCCTCGCCGCGAATAGAGTCGCCCGTGAGCAGCAGCCGCTTCGCCCACTGCGGCCCCGTGTGGTAGAACCAGAAATTGATCGGCGGCGAACCCAGCCCCCGCACCCCGGGATGACCTATCTCTGCGTCGTCCGCCGCGATGACAATGTCGCACGCCAGCGCCAATTCCGATCCACCTGCGAGCGCACGGCCTTGCACCTTTGCGATAACCGGTTTGTGGACGTCCGGGATGATCAGCATCTGATGCATCTTGCGCGTCATGGTCCACACGTCATCGTCAAACGTGCCCATGCGTGTACGATATTTCTTCGCCTCTTCCGGCGAGACCTCGATATAACCAGCAGCCAAGTCATATCCGGCGCAGAAATCATTGCCTGCGCCCTGCAGCACGATCACATGCACGTCGACGAGATCGTCCGCCTCGAGCATCGCATCGTGTATTTCCTTGATGAGCTGCGGCGAAAGCGCGTTGCGCTTTTCAGGCCGATTCATCGTGATCCGGCAAATCTTGTCCTTCACATCGAATGTGATGAACTCTTGGGTCTTCAGCCACTTGGCCATGCTCATGCTCCGTCCGCGCGCACGATCAATGCGTCGACCGCTATCAGCCGTTCGCCTGCGCCTATGATGGGATTGACGTCGATCTCGGCAATCTGGTCCGCTAGGTCGACGGCCAGCTGCGACACCCGCACGATGATGTCGGCGAGCTTGTCGAGATTCACGCCAGCATCGCCTCGATATCCCTCGAGAATGCGGTAGCTCTTCAGCCGCGCTAGCATCGCCCGCGCCTGCGTGGCGCTGACAGGGGCCAGCTCCGCCGTACTGTCGCGCAAAATCTCGACCAGCACGCCGCCCATGCCGACGACAACCATCGGCCCGAATGTCGCATCGATCGTCGCGCCGACGACAATTTCGTGGCCCTTGCCGATCATTGGCTGCACCAGCACACCGTTGATGCGCAGCTTGGGCGAGACACGCTGCGCCGTGGTCATGATTTCGTCGTAGGCGCGTCCAACCGCGCTCGCGTCAGCCAGATTGAGCCGCACCACACCCGCTTCAGTCTTGTGCGCGACGTCCGGTGAATCGACTTTGAGCACGACCGGAAAGCCAATCGAGATCGCGGCGGCGACTGCCGCATCTGCGCTCGCAACGAGACTGTCTGAGGTGACTGGAACGCCGTACGCGGCTAGCACCTGTTTTCCTTCACGCTCGCTGAGCTTGGCCTTGGCCTGGCGGAGCAAATCGCGCGCAACCTTTGCTTGCGTATCGCTCTTCGCAAGGCGCGGCGGGGGGCGCTCTGCCTTGACTGCGGTCTCACGATCCAACCAAGCGCTCAGAGTCCGGTAGCACGCGTCTGTGGAGCGGAAGAGCGCGACGTTCGGGTCACTCTCGCATTGCTCGGCGCCCGGCCCGCCGCGCCATTCCGACATCCACGAGATGCACACGGGCTTCCCGGCAGCTGCCGCCAATTCAGAGTAGAGGGCGATGTTCGGCGGCGTCAGGCGCTCGCTGATGCTCGGCATCATCACGACAAGCGCCGCGTAGTTCGGATCGCTTAGCAGCGCCGTGCCGCACGCACGGTAGAGCGTCCTGTCGGTTCCTGCTTGCGCGGTGAAATCGCAGGGATTGCCGGGCGAGCCAAAAGTGGGAACGTGGCGCTCTAGCTCTGCTTGCGTCTCGGCCGTGGGCTTCGGCATGGGCACGTTATGGGCTTCGGCCTTATCGAGCGTGATGACGCACGCGCCCCCGGACGCGCCCATCGCGGCGACACCTTTCGCCTTCGGCCGGCCGGCTTTCGCGAAGAACGCGGCCGCCTCGTAGACATCCTCGATGTTGTCAACCTTCACGATGCCGACGCGCCGGTAGGCAGCGTCAAACGCCGCGTTCGATCCTGCGAGCGTGCCGGTATGCGACATCGCGGCGCTCGCAGCGGCGGCGGCCGTCGCGCTCTTGTACATAATGATCGGCTTGTCGGCCTTGTGCGCGCGCTCGCCCGCTTCCAGCAGCCTCTCGCCATCCTTAAGGCCCTCCGCCACGCAAGCGATTACGCGGCAGTTCGGATCGTCGACGAGATAGTTGACGTAATCGCACACATCGACGTCGCACGAATTGCCAGCGGCGAGGAAATGGCTGAACGACCCGCCGCGCTGAACCACTTGGGCAATGGTTTGTCCTAGCCCGCCCGACTGGGACACGAGGCCGATCGGCCCGGCGCGCCAAGGCGTTGATGCATAGGTCGACACAAACAGCAGCCCCAGCCGGCGCACGTTATTGACGAGCCCAATACAGTTCGGCCCCACAATGCGCATGCCGGAAGTGCGCGCGATTTCCGCGAGCCGCGCCTGCATCACCACGCGTTCTGGCAGGCCGGTCTCTGCGTACCCAGAAGCGAACACCACGCACCCACCTACGCCGGCCGCGGCGCATTGCTCCACGAGCGGCTCGACCGCATCGATCGGCGTCGCGATGATCGCGCAATCCACGCGCACCGGGATTTCGGCCACCGTCGCGTAACAAGGCACGCCGTGCAGTTCGTCCACGCGCGGGTTGACGCCGTAGATGTTTGCATCGATCGCGTTGCCCAGATTGGCCAGCGCGCGTGCTCCAAGCGATTGCTCGTTGCGCGACAACCCGACGATGGCGATCGTCGCCGGATCAATTAGCCGCTTCAGATCGGCGTGCCTGTAAACCGGCCGATGGTTCTTGAGCCAGGCGGCCATGCTCATCCCTTCGAGCCGGTCGGGATGTCGCGGAACGGCACGTCCTTGTCGGCGCGCGCCTCGGCCGGCAATTTCAGCACGCGCTCAGCAATGATGTTGCGCAAGACTTCATCGGTGCCGCCGGCGATGCGTTTACCAGGCGCATAGAGCAGCGCCTCCTGGAACCACGCATTCATCGGCGCGACACCTGGGTCCATCACCGCGCCCGCCATGCCCATGAGGTCGACGCCGTAGGAGGCGATGTCTTGCAGCTTGGTGGCGCTGACAAGTTTTGTGATCGACGCTTCCGGTCCCGGCGTTTGGCCGCGCGACAGCGCGGTCTGGGCGCGAAACTTGGTGAAGCGCAGCCCTTGCTGTTGGATGTACCAGTCGGCCAGCCGCTCGCGCACAGCGCTATCCTGAATTGCTGGCGCACCATCAACCTTCACAAGCTTTGCCAGTTCGAAGATGTCCTCAAAATCGGGTCCTTCCGCTTGGCCGACAACGAGGCGCTCGTTCATGAGCATCGTCATGGCCACTTTCCATCCATCGCCTTCGGCGCCGATGCGTTGGCCGTCCGGGATGCGCACGTCGGTGAAGAACACTTCGCAAAAGTTCGACGCGCCTGAGATTTGCCGGATGCGGCGAATTTCGACGCCCGGCGTTTTCATGTCGATCCAGAAGAAGGTCAATCCCGCGTGCTTGGCGACGCTGGAGTCGGAACGCGCGACTAGCATGCCGAAATCGGCGAAGTAGGCGTTAGAGGTCCAGATTTTCTGACCGTTGATGATCCAGTCTTCGCCATCACGTACAGCGCGCGTCCGCAAGCCGCCGAGGTCGGAGCCCGCGGCGGGTTCTGAGAACAGCTGACACCAGATTTCATCGCCGCGTAGCGCGGGCCTTGCGAAGCGTTCTACTTGCGTCTTCGCGCCATGCGTCATCATCGTCGGTAGCGCTAGCCCGATGCTCTGATTGAAGATGTGCTGCGGAACGACGAAATGCTCTTCCTCCTGATGGTAGATCAGGTGCTGCATCATCGAGCCGCCGCGGCCGCCATACTCGACCGGCCAGGTGATCGCGGCGAAACCGGCGTCGGCCTTCTTCGCTTGCCACACTTTGGCGCGCGCAATATCGGCCTCGTCCAGCGCGCGCTTGCGATAGGAGCGCTGCGTCGCCTTGCGCGTGGTGTTGGCTTCGAGGAAGGCGCGGACCTCGGCGCGGAAGGCGGCTTCTTCCGGTGTGTCGTCGAAATCCATCAGGCGGCCTCGTTGCGCGTTTCGAGGATGCGCAGCAGCCGGTTCTTCCAATGCCGAGCGCCGCCGATCAACAGGCCAAGCGATTTTGCCCGCGTGTAGTAGATGTGGCAGTCGGATTCCCAGGTGAAGCCCATGCCGCCGTGTGTTTGGATGTTTTCCTTCGACGCCAGATCAAACGCGTCAATCGCTGCACTGCGCGCCGTTGCCGCCGCGAGCGGCAGCTCCGCCGCGTCCCGTTCCAACGCCCAGGCGGCGTAATACGCGTTCGATCGCGCGATCTCGACGGCAACGTAGATATCCGCGAGCTTGTGCTTGATCGCCTGGAAGGAGCCAATTGGCCGGCCGAAGGCGTAGCGGTCCCTCGCGAATGCCACGGCCATGTCGAGCGCCGCCTGCGCGCCGCCCACTTGTTCGAACGCCAATAGCACTGCGGCACGATCGAGAAGCGCTTCGACGCCTGGCCAACCAGGGCCATCACCCAGCACCTCGACGGGCGTACCCGCGAAGCGTAGCTCCGCCTGCGGTCGCGCCGCATCCAAAGTACGCAGTGCGACGCGCTCAACCGTCGGATGTTCCAGGTCTGCAATAAACAGCTGCGGCTCGTCCGCATCGAGCGCGACCACGATGGCAAAGTGCGCCGCCTCGCCGTCCGTCACCGGAATCTTCTCGCCGGTCAGCTTGCCGTCAGTAACGCGACCACGCACGCGCGCGTTAGTTGGCTCACCTTCGCCTTCAGACAATGCGAAGCATCCAATGCGTTCGCCCGCCGCGATGCCGGGCAGATAACGCCGCTGCTGGTCGGCGTTGCCGAAACGCAGCAGCGCTTCACTCGCGAGATACACGGTCGACGCAAAGGGCACAGGCGCGGCCACGGCGCCGATCTCTTCGGCCAGCACAGCAGCCGCTTCGTAGCCCAACCCCGAGCCGCCAAATTGCTCCGGTATCGCAACGCCTAGCCAGCCCATCGACGCAAACTCGGCCCACAAAGCGACATCGTGGGTCGCGCCGCCATCGATGTGATGGCGCACGGCGCCGGGCGGCACACGCTCACGCAGAAATTCCCGCGCGTGCTCGCGAATGGCTTTCGCATCCTCCGAGAAGTCGAAGTTCATCTCACCCTATCTTAACGGCGTCCCGACGCGCTGTCGTCACCATTCGGCGCAAGCGGGCGCGGTTTGGACAGCGCTCGCGCGATCACACTTGTCCGGCTCCGCCGCCTTGCGCGGCAACCCACTTTTCCTGATGCGGGAATGAACGCGCTTCATAAGAGTACGATGTTTAAGCGCTTGCTTTTCCGCTCCACCCGGCGAGCATAAGCGCGCGATGTCCTACCCCGAGATCAAGCTCTGCATTGGCGGCGTTTGGAAGACGAGCACCAAACGCACGCCGATCATCAATCCCTCTAGCGGCGAGTCTGCCGGCGAGCTGCCACACGCGACCACCGCCGACCTGGACGCCGCGCTCGACGCCGCGGTGGCCGCGGAGAAGACCTGGTCGCGCACAGCCCCGGCCGAACGCGAAACGATCATGCTGCGCGCCGCGGCGATCCTGAAAGACCGGACCGAGGACATAGCGCGCGCGGTCGTCACGGATCAGGGCAAGACGCTCTTCGAAGCGCGGGTCGAAGTGAGCACCGCCCACGACCGCATCATGTGGGATGCAGCGGAAGGCCGCCGCCTCTACGGTCGCATCGTTCCGTCGCGACCCGGCTTGCGGCAGATGGTGACGCGCCATCCGTTCGGCGTGGTGGCCGCGTTTACGCCCTGGAATTACCCGCTCGCTTCGCCCACGCGCAAAGTCGCGGGCGCACTGGCAGCGGGTTGCACCATCATTCTCAAAGGAGCGGAGGAAACGCCCTCGGGCGCGATGGCCCTGGTGCAAGCCTTCGTCGACGCAGGCGTGCCTGCGGGCGCGGTAAATCTCGTGTTCGGCACGCCATCCGAAATCTCGGAACACCTCATCCCGAAACCAGACGTCCGCCTCGTCACGTTCACCGGATCGGTGCCCGTCGGGAAACATTTGGGCGCCCTCGCGGGCAAGCACATGAAGCCTGCCATCCTTGAGCTTGGCGGCAATTCACCAGTGATCGTCTGTGAGGACGCGAGCGCCGATCACGTTGCGCAGGCTTCCGCCATCGCGAAGGCGCGCAACTCCGGCCAAGTTTGCGTCTCACCCACGCGCTTCTTCGTGCATGAGGCCGTGTATGACCCGTTCGTCCGTGCGTTCGGCGCGCGCGCTTCCGATATTCGCGTCGGCCCAGGTGACGATCCCGACAGCATCATGGGCCCGCTCGCCAACGCGCGTCGGCTGGAAGCCATCGAATCTTATGTGGCGGATGCCATCAGCCGCGGCGCTCGTGTTGTGACCGGCGGCAAAAGGCTCGACCGGCCCGGCAATTATTATCCGCTCACCGTGCTCGCGGACGTCGCACCCGACGCCCGCGCCATGACCGAGGAGCCATTCGGTCCGCTCGCGCTGGTCACGCCATATCGCGATCTGGACGACGCTATTGCCCGCGCCAATAACGTGGATTTCGCACTCTCGGCCTACGCCTTCACGGATTCAGCGCGCAACGCCGCCAAGCTGGCCGACGATCTCGAATGCGGCGCGCTCGCTATCAATCACTTCGTTTCGACCGTGCCGGAAGCGCCGTTCGGCGGCACGAAGGACTCAGGCTACGGTCGCGAAGGCGGCACTGAAGGCCTTGAGGGCTACACCTACACCAAGACGGTCTCGCACCTGACTTAGACTGTCGAACCGCGCACTTCACAGATCGTCGTCACGTATTGACCGACGAAGCAGTCGGACATGTCTTGCGCGTTCGGCTCGGTCTTCTTGAAGGCATCGAAGTCGCCCTCGTTTTCCCAGAGCGAGATCGAATAGCCGGCGTCCTTAGTTTCGCTGTCACGCAACAGGTAGCGGCCCTTCAGGCCAGGCGTGTTTTTGGTTCGCTGCGCATAGGCGTTCCAGAGCCCTTCGTATTCATCCCAGCGCCCCGATTTGATCTTGCCCCACGTAACGCGCATCAACATTGACGCCTCCTAATATAATGCGATCGGCCGGATCGGCGATCCTGTGCCGCCGACGATCCTGAGCGGCAACGCGCAGAACATGAATTCAAACACGCCACGGCGCGAGAGTTCCTCGAGCACCAGGTTTTCCATGATGTTGATGCGGCGCTTCACCATCAGTTCGACATGCGCCGGCATCTGCGGCGCCGGACGGACGTCGTAAGCGAACGTGTCGGTTCCCGTTGTGCGAACGCCGCGATCGCCAAGCCACGCAGCTGCCTCGCCCGTGACGCCGGGCGAACCTTTCGGATAACCGACGTACGCGCTGTGGTCGGCCCAGAGCTGCGCCCAGCCGGTGCGGATCAGCACCGCATCGCCCGGCATGACCTCGACACCTTGGGCCGCAGCGACCGTTTCTAGCTCGTCGGCGCCAATCGCGTGCGTTATCTCAAGCCGCTCGCGTCCATGATGACGCGCTACGTCAAGCAGCACGCCGCGCAGGAAGAGTGGCTCCACCGTCTCGATGCCGATTTCCTGAAAACCGTCGCGGCGTGAGCTGATCTCCTCGGCCACGAGGCCGCCCGCAACGATGCCGCCGCACGCGATGTGGCCAAGCCCATCGATGTGCGTGCCATTGTGGCTGCCCATGGTGAACATGTCGCTCGATGCCGACACGTCGCCGCCCAGCGACGAGTCACCGTGCAGCTTCGTCAGCCGGAACATGAACGGCGGATGGTTCGGGCTGTGCGGCATGTCCATCGTCATCGGATGGCTCAGCTCGACGATCTCGCCCGCGCGTAGCAGCGTGCGCGCATGGCTCAGCCACGTGGCGACGTTCGCCGGGGTGTCTAACATCGAGCGCTCCGTCGGCGCGAACTGCGCCGGATTACTTGTTGCGCTTGCGGTTCTTGAACGCGGTGAGCAGGCGGCGCGGCTCGTCGGTCAAATGCGCACGGCCCACGGCACGAATGCCTTGTTGTACCGCATCGGCGATCGACATGCGCTCCCAGTCGCGGTTCAGTTCTTTCTGCAGCCGGATCGCGCGCGGTCCTGCCGTCACGATGGCGCGCACCCACTTTTCGGTAGCGGCGTCCAACTCAGACTGGTCCACCAATTTCTCCACGAAGCCGAAGTGATAAGCTTCCTCGGCGTCGATCATCTCGCCCGTATAGACGAGTTCCATCGTCTTACCCCAACCGATCAGGCGAGGCATCAGGCACGCTTCCATGCCCGAGGGCAGGCCGAAGCGGACTTCCGGCATGCCGAACTTCGCATTGCGCGAGGCCACGCGCATATCGCACGAGGTCGCAATCTCCATGCCCGCGCCCAGGCAATAGCCATTGATCCGCGCAATCACCGGCACCGGCGCGCGGCGGATGCTGTCGCATGCGTAGTGCGTCTGCGCGCTGCCTTCCTCGGCCACCCGCGCATTCGGAAACTCGGACATTTCGCTGACATTGGCGCCGCCGATGAAGGCTTTGTCGCCTGCCCCCGTGAGCACGATCGCACGAAGATCGGGATCATGTGAAAGCGCGCGCATGGCCTCGCCGATGGCGCGACGCCCCTCGGCAGGAAGCGCATTGTACTTCGCTTCGTTGTTGACGGTGACATAGCCGACGCGGCCGCCTTCGCTGCGCTCTTCGATGCGCGTGGAGATCAGCTCGTGTCCCGGGCTCATGATCTCAGCGACTGCCGACATGCCTTCGAACTCCCCGTATCGCCAGCTTGCCAGCAGACGGCTTTCCACGGTCCAATCTTCTAATCGGGGGTGCTCGTCACAACCCACTTTTTGTGACTTGCCAATGATGGACGCTCATAAGCGATCCCGGGTGAGGGAAAATGCAGTTCAACGGCTTGCGTAAAAAGGGGAATTGGGCATCGCGGGGCCGCGCAAGAGCTAGCGCAGACTTATCGGCCTAGCTAAGACCGTTCCATATGCCGGCGTCTGATCCAACTTCTGATCGCGAACACAACAAAGCCACCGCGCGCGTACTGCGAGTGCTCTCCGCGTTCGTCGGCAACACCGAGGACTTCGGCGTCACCGAATTAAACCAGCGCTTGGGCATGACCAAGAACATGGTCCACCGCGCACTGACGACGTTGGTCGAACAGGGCTACCTCGTGCGCAAGGCCGCGACTGGCCGCTACGAACTCGGCTTCCGCATCCTCGAACTACAGAACTTCAACCAAGCCGAGCCGGACTTCCGCACACTCGCTTCACCCTTCATGCGACAGATTTACGAACTTACAGGCGAGAGCGTGTCACTTGCGGTTCGGGCGCAAGACTTCAGCGTGTTCATCGATGCGGTGGAAACCCGAAAGCTGGGCGCCTGGCGAACGCGGATCGGCGCGCTGCGCCCGCTGCACGCCACTACTTCGGGCCGCGTGCTATTGGCGTCGCTGCAGGACGACGACATCAACGCCTACGCCGAGCGCCGTTCGCCGATGCGGCTCAGTCGTCCGGACGGCGTGATGAAAGCGCCGGACCTCTGGCGCGCCGTACACGCGATCCGGCAACGCGGCTATGAGATCGCCCGCCGTGGCGTAAATCCGGTAATGGCGGCAGTGGCCTTTCCAATTGAGGACTCAGAAGGCGGCCTGCATGGCGTGATCGCCGTCGGCGGCCCGGAGGACCGCTTCGATCCGGATTCGAACGCCATTATGCCGCCACTGCGCGCGCTTGTAGATGAGTTGCGCGCGCGTACGAAGCTCTACGCCTCGGAGACGGCTGGGCAATGAGCAAGAAACCGACCCGTTCCGCGGTGAATTCCTCCGCCTCCCACGTGTTCGACGCCCTACGGGTTGTGAGCGAAGCGAGCGAACCTATGGGCGTCTCAGAAATTGCCCGTGAACTCTCGCTACCGCCATCCACTGTGTATCGCGCGCTGATTACGCTGGAAGAGTCCGAGTATATCGACCGCTTTCAGGCTTCATCGCGCTACGAACTCGGCGCCATGCCGCGCCTCCTCAACCGCGCCCTGCTCAAGCGCTTCGCGCTACAGCGCGAAGCGGGGCCGGCGTTGCGGCAGCTCGCCGACGAAAGCGGCGAAACCGCTTCGGTAAGCGTGCGGCTCGGCTGGTACAGCCTGCGCATCGCCGTCGCCTACGGTAGCCACGATTTCTATCATCGCGACCGCCTCGGCGAAGTTTCGCCACTGCATGCGACGCTGCCATCGCGCACCATCCTCGCTGCACTTAGCGCCGACGACATCGCACGTTACTGGAGGTTCGCTGAACGCCACTTCAAGCCCAGTGCAGCCGAACGCAAGGCGGCCGAAGGAGCAGCAGCAGCCACGCAACGTGACGGCTTCTTGGCCGAAATACAGCAATACTCGCCAGGCCAATCCGCCGTCGGCATGCCACTGCGCAGCGTCGGCGAAGTACTGGCGGCACTCACGGTTCACGGACCAGTCGCCCGCTCCGGTTCAGGTCTCGCGCCTGCGAGCGTTACGGCGGCGCGTAAAGCGCTCGAGAGCATCATCGCGGCGGCGCCAGAGCGTTTTGCTTCGCCGTTCGCGCACCTCGATCCGGATGATATCTATTTGCGCCTGCCGCCCAATCCCCGCGGCGCGTGAAGCGTCAGCTGCGCTGTTTATTCAGTTGCTGAAGCATCGCATCGGCCTGCTCATCCAGATCCTCGAGATTTTGGTGGCCGCGCCTAAAGTCATTGATCGGGTTTTTGTTCTCGCCGAGCACCAGCCAGATCGGGCGTGACGCCAACGGCGCTGGCTTACGGCCCTGGCCCGATGCAACCGCATCGCCAAAACTACGATCGTACGCATCTTCAGAGTTCATGTAGTGGAACGTCAGCCCCGCGCGGCGGCGGCTTGAGTTGTTCGGTTGTGCGCCGTGGACGCAATAGAGATCGTGCGCCGAGTATTGGCCTGGGCGGCGGATCGCTGGCACGGAAGAGTTTACGTCGAAATCGTGGGTATCGGCTTCGAAGCTCAACAGCGCGTCGCTTTTGTCATCGCGAATGTGCTCGACCAGGCCGTTGCCCCCGGAGCCTGGAATGAAGCGCAGGCAGCCATTCTCTTCGTCACAATTGTCGATCGCGATCCAGATCATCGCACTGCGCGCACGCGCACGTCCCGGGCCAGGCTTCACCGCGGGATTATAGCAATCCTGGTGCCACGGCGTGGCCTTGCCCACACCTGGCGGCTTAGCGAAAATCTCGCCGCCCCACATGATGATATTGTCGCCTACGAGCCGGCGCGCGGCCTCGATGATCATCGGGTGGATGGCGAACTTGAACAGGTGCTCGCCCCCTTGCACGCCTTCGTCTTGATCCGGGCGCTTCGGGATGTGCGGCATGCGCAACAGGTTCTGCCAGTTGGCATTGGTGCAGAAGACTTCCTCGCACGCGGCCACCATCGCGGCGGTATCTTCAGGCGGCAGGCCGCGCTCGGGAAGCACGAAGCCATCGCGCAAGAATAACTGCACTTCGGCGTCGGTCACCACCGGCGCAGCGTCGCGCGTGCGTTCGGCTTGCATCGTCATCGCGTCACCCTTCGACCGTTTCCTCGGAGCGGACATGAGCCGCCCGCATGGCGCCAAAAGTGGGCCCGGCACTGCGTCAGAGCAATTGAGAAATTCTCCCGCGGGCAGCACTTTCCGTGGCGTTCCAGGCCATGCGGTTTGTTCATTCCACGCATACCACTTCTGGTTTTGGCTTTGCGGTCAGCACGCATACCAAATTGCTCAACACCGGAGTTGAGCGACATGATCATTCGCGTTCGCGGCGATGCCGCCGTACTGGAAGAAATCGACAACCTGCGCGCCCTTAAGGTCGTCGCGCCCGTCACCCTTCGCGGCGCACCCGCCTTCGCGCTCGCCATCGCCGCCGCCGGTCGCCCGGATGGCGAGGCCGTCTGGGTGAGCGAACAATGGCTGCGCGATCAAGCCGGCGAACAGCCTACGGCCTGGACCGTTGATTTCGAAAAAATGCTCGCATTTGCAGAGGCTAAGGGTTGGCGCGACGAGGCGGCCAAGGCCGTCCGCGCCCACATGGTATGGCAGGACTGAACCTTTTTCGCTTGCGACGCCCGCTGTTCTGTATTACTGAATATATCCCATATTCCAGTCCGAGGCGATTATGGCTAGGTTTAAGGCGCACGCACCTCTGATCATCGGCATCGGCGGCACTACCCGCATCGGCTCGTCTTCGGAAAAGGTTCTACGCGCCGCACTGGCTGAAGCCGAAAAGCTCGGCGCGCGCACGCTGCTCCTGGCCGGCCCCGACCTCGTGCTGCCGCTCTATGCACCGGAGGAGCCCACGCGCGACCTCAAGGCGCAGCGCCTCATCACAGCGATCCGCGAATGCGACGGCGTGATCATCGCCTCGCCCGGCTATCACGGCTCAATCTCCGGCATGGTGAAGAACGCACTCGACTACGTCGAAGACCTCCGCAAGGACGAACGTCCCTATCTCGACGGCCGCGCCGTTGGCTGCATCGCCTGCGCGTACGGATGGCAAGCGACGGGTTCGGTGCTCGCCGCGCTGCGGTCGATCGTGCATGCGTTACGCGGCTGGCCGACGCCCCTCGGCATCGCCGCCAATTCTCTCGATGAGCTATTCGACGAGCAGGGCGCCTGCACCGACAAAGTGCTTGCGCCGCAATTGCGCATCCTCGCCGAACAAGTCGTCAGTTTCGCCGCCAAGGCTCCGGCGGAAGCGCGCGCTTTCGCGTGACCGCATTGGCGGTAGGCACGCCGAACGGCCTTGCCGCACCGCGCCGTCACTGGGCCGCTCTGGCCGTTGGACTAGCGGTCACCGTATCGGTGCTCGATGGCGCAATGATCCATATCGCGGCGCCTGTGATTGCGCGCGATCTCGGCGTCAATCCCGGCACGGCCATTTGGATTGTCAGCTCCTACCAACTCGCTGCAGCCATCGCGCTTTTGCCGATCGGCAAACTGGCGGACGTGCTGGGCCGCAGGCGCGTTTATCTCACTTGCCTGGCGCTTTTCGTTGCGGGCGCTTGCATCAGCGCCATCGCGCCGACACTCGATACGCTCGCCGCCGCGCGCTTCGCGCAAGGCCTCGGCGGCGCCGGCATCCTGGGCGTTACCAACGCCATTCTACGCGACATCTACCCACGCGACCGTCTCGCGCGCGGCATCGGCCTCAACAGCTTCGTGGTCGCCATCGCCATCGCCAGTGGACCGATGATCGCTTCGCTGCTCATGGCGGCGGGCTCGTGGCGAATGCTGTTCCTCGTTGCAGTGCCGGTGGGCGCACTTTTGCTCGTGATCGGCGCGCTAGCACTCCCGCCCGCCAATCGCACCACGGAGCGTATAGACTTCTGGAGCTTCCCTCTGAGCGCCGCGGCCTTTGGCACGGCGCTCACCACCATCAACAACCTCGCACACGGCGGCGCGGTTCTTTGGTGCATCGCTGGCGGGCTAGCAAGCTTTGCCGCCTTCGCGGCGCTGCTCGTTCGACAGCGCAAGGCGATTGCGCCGCTTCTACCAACCGACCTGCTGCGCATTCGCGCCTATGCCACGGCAGTGGCCACGATGTTCGCTGCCTCCATCGCGCAGTTGATCGGTTACTTGGCGACGCCCTTCCTTCTCCAGCGCGACGCGCCGCGCGATCTCCTTGAAGTTGGGTTTATCTTCACATGTTGGCCGATCGCGGTCGCGGCGGCCTCCCCCTTCGCCAGCCGCGTTCCAGGCGTGCCGCCACGCGTGGCGTGCGGCCTAGGTCTCGTCATCTTTGCCTGCGGTCTGGCGGCGCTCGCGCTTTCGCCGGCACAAGCCAGCACCTTCGATCTTTGTTGGCGTATGGCGCTTTGTGGTGCGGGCTACGGCTTCTTCCAGCCCGCCAACTCAGCCGCGCTCGCGAGCTCAGTGCCGATCGCCCGCGCCGGAAGTGCGGGCAGCCTCGCCGCGTGCGGCCGCGTAGTTGGCCAAGCCTGCGGCGCGGCGATCGCTGCATTTCTTTTCCGCTGGAACGCGCATGACGGCATTGCCGCCGCTTTGAGCGTGGCAGCGATTGCGGCGCTTGGCGCTGCCGCCATCAGCGGCATGCGCGATTAATCAGGCCGCCGAAAGCGATTCCTGCAATGTGTTCACCAGCCAATCACGGAACGCGATCGCCTGCGGATTCACGCGCCGTTCGCTGGGAATGGTGACGTAATAGCCGAGGTCGCGATGCAGCACATGGTCAAACGGCTCGAATAGCTGCCCCGTCTCCAGCTCGCGCCGGAAATATGCGCGCTGGGCGATCACCACGCCGAGTCCCGCGATAGCGCCTTGGTACGCAACACTCAGCTCATCGAACATTAGGTTATCGTGCGGCCGCAGATTGACGGCCCCCGCAAGTTCAAGCCATTCCGGCCAATCGTTGCGGCGGAGATCCTGGTGCAGCAACGTCAGCGCGCGCAAGATATCAACATTATAAGGCCGCTTCTTCGGATCGAGCAGCTTCGGGCTGCACACTGGCCGCAGCTCTTCCTTGAACAGTAGCGTGCTTTCATAGCCCTTCCAATGCCCGCGCCCGTAGCGGATGCGAACGTCGATTTGATCCTCGCTAAATTCCATGCTGTCGGTGCCGGAGGCGAGACGGACCTTGATCTGCGGGTGATGCAGTTTGAATTCCGGCAGGTGCGGAATGAGGTAACCGATGGCGAAGCTCGTGTAGCACCACACCGTCAGGATCGGTGACGATTTGTTGCCGAGGAATTCGCTCGTCGCATCGTTCAGCATACCGAACACTTCGGTCAGGCTGGCGGCGAGCTTCTCGCTCTTGTCGTTCAGAGCGAGGCCGTTGCCGGTGCGCTCAAACAGCGGCACGCCGAAAAAGTCCTCAAGCGTTCGCACCGATCGGCTGATCGCGCCCTGCGTCACGCAGAGTTCGTCGGCGGCGTGCGTAAAGCTCCGGTGGCGCGCGGCGGCCTCGAACGCGCGCAGCGGGTTCAAGGGCGGCAACCCGCGCGTGGGGCGGATCGGCTTCGTCATGGCCGGAACATAACCCGCTAGGTCTTTAAGCACCATCTGTCACCTGCCGAAACGGGAACGAATTGAGCAGCTTCGCCTGGATCTCCGCTAAGATGCGTTGGGCCGCAGGATGACTTTCGAGGCCTCGCGCGAGCGCATCAGGCGAAAACCCTCCAGGCCTTCCTCCAACGCCAACTCATGCGTCACCATCGGCGCGAAAAGAGCGGGATTCTTCGAGAGCGCTTCGATGGCGTCTGCCCATGCCCAGTCAGGCGCGCGCGAGCAGCCGCGCAGCTGGGTGCGCCCGCGCACCAGCAACATGACGTCAAGCGGCGCCTCATGATCCGGCATGGAGGCGATCACGAACACGCCGTAGGGCTTCAGCACTGAGAGTCCCGTGTTGATCACCGACGGTGCGCCGGAGGCATCGATCGCTACATCAAAGCCGCCTCTTGCGACCTTCCTCAGCGTTGCCTCGCCGTCGTCGTCGGCAAGATCGGTGAATGAGTCGAAACCCATCTTCCTAAGCGTGGCGAACCGCGGTCCATCGCGATAGCCGACGACATGAACCTCCGCCGCGCCCGCCAGCCGCGCCATCGCGGCGGCGCCTTGGCCAATCGGGCCCGGGCCGAACACGGTGACACGATCACCCTCCTTCACCTCGCCGATCTTCACCGCTTGCGCGCCAGTAGTCAGAGGTTCGACCAAGGCGCCGTGCAGATCGCTCATCCCGGGCGGCATCGCGATGCAATAATCCGCCGGCGCGCTCACATACTTCGCGAAGCCGCCGGCGCGATGCATGCCGATCGCGCTGCGGTTTAGGCAGTCGTGTCGTGCACCTGCTTGGCACGGCGCACACTTGCCGCACCCGATTGCCGGTTGAACCACCACGCGATCGCCCGCCTTGAATGCCGTGACGCCCTCGCCGACTGCATGCACGCGGCCGCAAAACTCGTGGCCCAGCGTCACCGGCAACGCACTCGCCATCGCATGAAAGCCGTCGGCCCAGTCATCGATATGCAAATCGGTGCCACATATGCCCACGGCGGCGACCTGCACCAGCACCTCGCCTCGCGACGGCATTTCAGGCGCGTCGACATTCTCGATCGCAACCCCAGGCCGAGGCGCCACTTTTCTCAATGCCAACACGGCGCGTTTCCTCCTGTTGTTGACGCCACTCTATGGTGCGTGTGCGCCTATGACAACGTTCGCGCGCGGTGCGAAATGTGCTATGATCTTCGCTCATGCGTGCCCTTCCAAAACTCATTTGCCGCGTGTGCGCGCCCTCTTCCTATGATCGGAACGGACCATGGCAAACGCTTTTTCTGTTGGTGCGCGGTTGCGCGATCGGGTCGCGGTGATCACCGGCGGCGCCAACGGCATCGGCCTCGGCTGCGCGCTGCGCTTCGCTGAGGAAGGCGCGCGCGTCGCGATCATCGATCTTGAGCAAGATGCACTGAATGATGCACGCGCGTCGTTCGAAGGTTTCCCACACAAGCCACTGCTCGTGGCGGGCGATTGCACCAAGCACGACGAGGTAGAAACTTTCATCGAACGCGTGAGCGGCGACCTCGGTCCCGTCGATATCCTTGTCAACAATGTTGGCCAGGGCGCACGCGAGCGAAAGGCGACATTCCTGGAGAGCACGGAGGAGGTCTGGCGCTTCGTCGTCGAGATCAACCTCTTCACCACCATGCGCTTCTCGCGTCTGGTCGCGCCCGGCATGGTCGAGCGGGGGTGGGGACGCATCATCAACGTGGCCTCCGAGTCCGCCGTCATCGGACCGGTCGGGAGCCACGACTACGGCGCGGCCAAGATGGGCGTTATCGGTTTCACCCGCGCTGTCGCGCGCGAACTTGCGCCGCATGGCGTCACCGTCAACGCGCTCTGCCCCGGCCCCGTGCGCACGCGCGCTCTGGAACGTAGCGCCGGCGATGAGGCGAAGAAGGCTGTAGCGTCCATTCCAACCGGCGCACTCGGCGAACCGGAAGATATCGCCGCAATGGCGGCGCTGCTGGCCAGCGATGAAGGCCGTTACATCACTGGCCAATCCATCCTCATCAATGGCGGACGGTGGTGGCTTTGAATTGAAGGCGAGGCACGCGTGAGTCGCGCCCGCAGGAGAGGAAGAGACTAGATGACCGACGCCACCGCGGACGACGCGCCGGCCACACCGTTCAAGGCCGGCACCTACTCCTACTACGTGCTGTTCCTGCTCTTCCTTGGCTACGTGATGAACTTTGCGGATCGGCAGGTCGTCGCCATTCTCGCGCAAGACATCAAGACGGACCTCGGCCTCAGCGACACTGAGATGGGGCTCCTTACCGGGCCCGCGATCGCACTCTTCTACGCTGTGCTCGGTGTGCCGATGGCTTACGTCGCCGACCGCGTTCACCGTGTGCGCCTGCTCGCGATTTGCCTCGTCTTGTGGAGCGGCCTCACCGCGCTCGGCGGCGTCGCGCGCAACCTCGTGCAACTCGCACTGACGCGCGTTGGTGTCTCCATCGCCGAAGCCGGCGGCACGCCAATCAGCGCATCGCTTCTCGCGGACTATTTCCCGCCGGAGCGTCGCGCCACCGCACTCGGCTTCTATTCCGCTGCGTCCGCCGTCGGCGTTCTCTTCGGCTTCGCACTCGGCGGCATCGTCAACGATTTGGTCGGCTGGCGCTGGGCCATGGTTGCCGCCGGTACGCCGGGCGTCATCCTCGCGGTACTCATGCTGCTCACACTGCGCGAACCAAAGCGCGGCGCCGCCGATCCCGGCGGCGTCAAAGCCGCAAAGCCCGCGACAGGTTCGATGTGGGATACGCTCAAGCGTATCTGGAGCATCCCTGAGTATCGCCGCATCGTCATTGCCTGTTCAGGCGCCAATATGAGCGTCTACGTTCTGCTCGCATGGGCGCCTTCGGTCGCGTTGCGCTCATTCGACGTGACGAGCGGCCAGGTCGGTATCTTCATGGGCCTCGGCATTGCGCTCCTCGGCGCGGCCTCCCTCGCCGGCACCGGTCTCATGGCTGACGCGATCAACAAGGTAAGCCGCGTGCAGCCGGTGCGCCTGATCGCTCTGTTTCAGTACCTCGTTGTGCCGCTCATGATCGCCACGCTGTTTGCGCCGACCTTCCTGCTCTACATGGTCGCCATCGCCTTCGCCTATGCCGCCATTGTCTCGAACTCGTCTGTGGCGTGGCTCGTCACCCAAAACGCAACACCGCCGGAAATGCGCGCCTCTGCCGCAGCGTCGATGGCGCTGGTGTTCAACCTCGTGGGTCTCGGACTCGGTCCCCCGCTTGTCGGCTTTATCAGCGACCAACTCACCGTCCAGTATGGCGACGAAAGCCTCCGCTATGCGTTGATGCTAGTCGCGGTCAGCAGCTTAGTCGCGGGACTTTTGCTCTCGTTCTGGGTTGTCCCGGCCGTGAAGGCGCGCGAGGCGGCAGGGAGGCGATGAGTGGGCGTCATCGGCAGCGGAGCAGAATTGAGTTGCCCGACCCGGCCGAAACACGCTGAAATCCGCTTAGATGATGTTGCTCGAACACGATGCGAAAGAACTGTTGAGGGCGCGCGGCGTGCCGGTCCCGTCCGCAATGCTCGTGCGCCGCGGCGACAACTCTGCCGACATCACGGCCCCCGTCGTCGTGAAAGCGCAAGTCCCCGTCGGCGGACGGGGCAAGGCAGGCGGCATCGCGTTGTGCCGCACCGAGGAAGAAGCGCGCGCCGCGCTGGCGCGTATCCTCGCCATGACCATCAAGGGTCATCCCGTACGGTCTTGCGGCCTCGAAGCGCCGGTAGTTTTCGCGCACGAGGCCTATCTCAGCTTCATCATTGACCCAGTCGCAGGCGGTGTGCGCATCCTCATGTCCGCGAGTGGCGGTGTCCACGTCGAGGATGAAAGCGCGCGCGCAAACCTACTGAGCGCCGAAAGCGCTGTCGACGCGCGCGCCATGACGAAAGCGGCGATCTCTCTCGCCGCCAGACTCCCAGACACGATCCGCGTCGCAGTCATCGACGCGGCGCCGCAGCTGGCCGACGCCTTCATCGCACTCGAAGGCACGTTGCTCGAGATCAACCCATTGTTCATCGCCGCAGACGGAACCTGGACCATCGGCGACTGCAAACTCGTTATTGACGACAACTCGCTTGAGCGGAACGCCGCCCTCTCCGAACTGCTCACGCGCCATGGCGATCTCTACCCCGAAATGGTGCTCAAGATCGAACAAGGTTTCGACTATGTCGAACTTGATCCGAACGGCGACATCGGGCTCGTCACCACCGGCGCAGGTCTCAGCATGCAGCTGATCGACGAGCTTACGGCGCGCGGGCTCAACCCGTTCAACTTCTGTGACATCCGTACCGGTGGTTTTCGCGGCGAGCCCGATCGCCTGATCGACGTCCTCCAGCGCATCGCCGCCGCCCCGAGTATTCGCGCGGTGCTGATCAACTTCTTCGCCGGAAGCACCGATCTCGCGGAGATCGCCCGCCTCCTGCTCGTCTCGCTCGATCGCGTGCCGCAGCTCACTGCGCCCATCACCGCGCGCATGATCGGCAATAATTACGACCAGGCTCGCGCCATCATCAAAGCCGCTGGCGATCCGATCGACGTCGAGCCAGACCTTGAGCGCGCGATCGATCTGACCGTCGCCAACGTGCGGGGCGCGGCATGAGCTTTATCGATCCAACCGCACCAGTGATCGTGCAAGGCGCCACTGGCCGCGTCGGCAAGCGCCACACCCTCGCCATGCGCGCGTACGGCACGCGTGTCGTTGGCGGTGTTTCTCCGCGCGAAGATGCCGACCTCGACGGCATTCCGCTCTTCCGCTCTTGCGCCAACGCTGTGAACGCGACAGGCGCCACCACGAGCGTACTCTTCGTGCCGCCACTGGGCACGCTCGCCGCCATGCGCGAAGCGCTCGACGCCGGCATCCGTACACTGGTCACGCTCGCCGAGGGCATTCCAGTTCACGATGCACTCAAAGCGCGCGCGCTCGTGCATGAAGCAAACGCCACGTGGGTCGGCGGTTCGACGCCAGGCCTCGCTATCCCGGACAAGTTGAAGCTCGGCTTCCTGCCAAGCGTCTCGCTTGCTCCCGGCAAACTCGGCGTCATGGCCAAGAGCGGCACGCTTTCCTACGAAGTCTGCCATCGGCTCGTGCAGCGCGGTTACGGACAGAGCCTTTGGGTTGGCGTTGGCGGCGACAGCGTGAAGGGCCTGCGCTTCGCCGATTTGCTCCCGCACTTCAACGCCGACCCGGACACCGATGCAATCATTGTCATTGGCGAGATCGGCGGGAACGAAGAGGAGCAACTCGCGGAGGCGATGAAAGCTACGCCCAAATGCAAGCCCGTTTACGCGCTGATCGCCGGCGCCAGCGCCCGCGAAGGCGTCACCATGGGCCACGCGGGCGCCCTCGTGCACGGCAATGTGGGCTCGGTCGACTCCAAGACCGCGGCGCTGACCAGCGCCGGCGCGCGTGTGTTCAAGGGAATTCAAAACTTAGTCGACGCGGTCGCAACCGAGCAAACGCGCTAGGGCTTCAGCATCTGTCCCCCATCGACGACGACGATCTGCCCCGTCACCCACCGCGACATCGGCGACGCCAAGAACAACGTCACGTCCGCGATCTCGTCCACATCGCCCAAGCGCCCGAATGGAATTTTCGCCACCGCTTCCGCATACGCCGGATCGCCGCTTTCGCGACGCTTCTCCCACATGTGGCCCGGCCCGGTGATCGAACCCGGCGCCACCGCGTTGACTCGAATGCGGTCCTTCGCCAGCACCCAGGCTTGGCTCTTGGTGAGCTGGTTGATCGCCGCTTTCAACGAACCGTACGCAATCGCGCGCGGCGTCGGCTTCAGTGCGGAGATCGACGAGATGTGCACGACCGCCGCCTCCTGCGCTTGCTTCAGCCATGGCAACGCAGCGCGCGTGCCGCGCACGACCGACATCAGATCGGTTTCAAACGCCGTTGCCCAGGCCGGGTCGTCCTCACCGCGCGCGAATGCCGATGCATTGCTGACGAGCACATTCAATCCGCCGAGCGCCTCGGCTGCCGATCCGATGTAACGCTCGAACGCTGCGCCATCGGAGACATCGCAAATCTCGCTATGGACGCGCACGCCCAGCTCCGCGCACGCCGCACGCGTCGTCTCCAACGCTTTCTCGTCACGCCCGCAGATGGAGACGTGCGCGCCGTTGCGGGCGAAGCCAACGGCGATGGCGCGGCCGATGCTGCGACTGGCGCCGGTAACGATCACACGTTTGCCGGCGAGGCGAAGATTATCCATGGCTTAGTGTCCCGTCCAACGCGGCGGCCGCCGCTCCGCGAACGCTTGCAGGGCTTCGGCGCGATCCGTTGCGGTCAGCGCGAGCGCCGCGAGTTCACGCTGCGTGCGCCACAAACTCTCTTCTTGGGCGGCGGCGGAGGCGCGCATGATCCGCGCCGTCGCAGCAAGCGCTGTGGGGCCGTTGCGCAATAGCTCTCGCGCGAGCGACAGCGCCTCTGCTAGCGCCGAACCTGGCGCGGCCAACCGGTTCACCAAGCCATACGCCTGTAGCTCACGCGCCGAGATCGCAGCGCCCGTCAGCGCCATCTCCATTGCGACGTGATACGGCAGGCGCCGCGGCAAGCGGATCGCGCCGCCCCCGAGCGCCACGAGATTGTGCTTTACTTCCGGCAAGGCAAACTGCGCGTCCTCGACAGCCACGACCAAGTCGCACGCCAGGCAGATCTCAAATCCACCGCCAAACGCGACGCCCTCGACCGCCGCGATCAGCGGCTTTCCCGGCGGCGTCTCGCAGAGACCGAATGGCCCTCGGTCAGCGCGCGCTGCCGGGCCGCCGCGCGATGCAGCCTTCAAATCCGCGCCAGCCGAAAACGCGCCGCCCGCGCCGGTGATCACGCCCAAGAACAACGACGTGTCGTTGTCGAGCTCATCCATGGCCGCGTTGATGAGAGCAGCGCCCGCTGCGTCGATCGCATTCTTCGCCTCGGGCCGATCGATCGTGACGATCAGCACCGGCCCTTCGCGCCGCGTGTGGACCGCGGCCACCGCCGCCTCAGGCCGCGACCGTCGCAGGCGCGCCCTTCGCGGTCGCTTCGCGCAGACGAGGTGCTACCTCCTTGGCGAACAACGTCATACTGTCGACAGTCTCCTCGTGCGTGAGATAGCCTGCTTGCCCCAGCATCAGCACTTGGCCGTAGCCGCCCACCTTGTCGTAGAAATTTTTGTACTGATGGAAAATCTCGTCCGGCGTGCCGGCGAAGAAGATGCCGCCTTCAGCCATCTCTTGAACTGTCGGATTCTCAGGCAGGCCGAAATTGATGCGGCCTTTCTTGCCTGACTTCAATGCGCCGGCGTTGAGTTCGACACTTTCGTATCCAGGCGGATTGATCCAACCCTTCGGCGTGCGCGGCTGCGCGTCGAGATATGTCTTCACCTTGGCGTAGCGTTCTTGCACCTGCGCCTCGTTGTGGCCGCACACGGAGAGCGCGAGATAGCCGAGGCGATCCGCCGCCGCCGGCTTGCCGTGTGTCTTCAGGTATTCGTCCTTGTATGAGTCGAACAGCGCCTTGGTCTTGGGCCCGTTGAAGAACGTGGCGCACACATATCCGAGCCGCGCCGCGATGCGCGCATTCTTTTCCGACGAGCATGTCATCCACATCGGCGGCAAAGGCTGTTGCAGAGGACGCGGCCACAGGTTCACGTTCCGATACTGAAAGAACTCGCCTTCCCACGAAAAGGGCGCGCCGACGTGCGTCAACGCCTTTACGATGAGGTCATGACCTTCCCAATAGCGATCCATCAGCCGCGCCGGGCTCTGGTTCGAAAGCACAAGCTCGAAAGGCGAAGCCTTCACGAGGCCCACTTCGAGGCGTCCGCCCGAGATCACGTCGATCATCGCGATCTCTTCTGCGACGCGATACGGGTCCGGCCGGTTCGCGATCGGAATACCGAGCGCCAATAGCCGCGCCTTCTTTGTCTGCCGCGCTAGAATCGCGAGCGTCAGGGTGCATGATATCGACATGCAGTTCGCGGACGCATGGTGCTCGTTGACCATGATATCGAAACCGAGATCGTCAGCGATCATCCATTCGTCGAGGTAACGATTGTAAAACTCGTGCGCGACCGTGGGATCGCAGTACGTGTTCGGCACCGTCACCTTCGTCGGGCCATCGATCTCCGCCCAGGCGGTGTGCAGCGATTGTTCGTTGAAGTGCCAGAACCTCATCTCAACCTCCTCGCGCGGGCGAAGCCCTGCGGAGATGCAAACATCAGCGGGCGCGGCCCGCGCTCAGGAAAGCCAAGGTGCGCTTGGCGAACTCGTCGGGATTCTCGAACGTGCCGCAATGACCGACGCCGGAGACCACTTCGAACTTCGCGCCGGCGATGGCGCCGGCATAGGCGCGGCCGTAGTCGACACCCACCACGTGATCCTGGTCTCCCCACAACACCAACGTCGGCAGTTTCACGCGCGCCAGGCGGTGGCGGAGTTTCGGGTTGTGCAATGTTGGCGACCACCCGAAGAGCGTGATTGTCTCACGGTTGCGCGCGTAGCGCACCGACGCCTCCTCCGGCAATTCCGGGAAGCGCAGCCCATGCATCGCGTCGAGCCCCGCTTCACGTGTGCTGAACAGCACCCCCGGCATCTCGTCGTTGGCAAGCCCGAAAATGTCGTAGATCTCACGCTTCTCGCGGTCGCCGAACTTGGCGCCGACAGCGTCGATCAACACCAGGCTCGAAAACCGGTTTGATCCGCGCACCGCAAGCTCGGCCGCGATCCAGCCACCAAGAGAGGCGCCGACGAGCGCGACGTCGCGCAAGTCCAGCGCCTCGACCAGATCGAGATACGCGTAAACAACATCGTCGATCGTGGTGACATGGTCCGGGCGCGAGGAGAGGCCAAAGCCAGGGTGAGAAGCGGCGATGACCTTGTGAGATTTGGCGAGCCGCGCAACAAGCGGATCATCGGCATCAACGCCGAGCACGCCGTGCAGGAAGAGCACAGGCTTGCCCTCACCCTTCGTCATAATCTCGAATTCGACGCCGCCTGCGGTCACACGGTCAGGAAGTGCTTTTACGAACATGTCGTCCTCACGAAGCGACGGAAACTTCGCGCACCGGCGCGGCTTCTAAGCCTTCGCCGCCTTGAGCGCGGTAACGGATGAGATCGGCTATAGTGATGATCGGCAGCGCGTGCTGACGCGCAAAGCGCATCAGCTCCGGCAAACGCGCCATCGAGCCGTCTTCGCTGACAATCTCACACAACACGCCAACCGGCGTGCAGCCGGCCAGACGCGCGAGATCCACGGCGGCTTCGGTATGGCCGGGCCGCTCAAGCACGCCGCCCGCACGTGCGCGCAAGGGAAAGAGATGTCCCGGCCGCGCGAAATCGTCAGGACGTGAAGCCGTGTCGGCGAGCGCCAGAATCGTGCGTGCGCGATCGGCGGCGGACACGCCGGTCGTCGTACCCGCCTTTGCATCCACCGAAACTGTGAACGCCGTTTGGTGCCGCTCTGAATTCGCCGCAACCATCGGCGCCAGATCAAGCGCGTCAGCGCGCTCACCCTCCAGTGCGACGCAAACGATGCCCGTGGTGTGCCGCACGATGAACGCGAGCGCCGCCGGCGTCGCGAACTCCGCCGCCATGATCAGGTCGCCTTCGTTCTCACGCTTGCGATCGTCCATGACGACAACGAGGCCGCCCGACGCCAGCGCGTGCAGCGCCTGCTCGATGGTGTCGTGGGCGTATTCGATGACGTTGTCGTCCAAGGCGGCGTCCTCGAGGAATGCTATTTGCAATACATTCCATCATATGGAACAGCAAACGGGTGTCAAGGATGCGCGGTGGCGCCAGCCGCGCCGCGCCGCACGACTTTTTCTCATTGTTTCCGCAGCTTATTTCAGGGTGACGCGTCAGGCGCGCTCGAACACCGCCGCGATGCCCTGACCGCCGCCCACGCACATAGTTTCGAGGCCGTAGCGGGCCTTCCGCCGCTGCATTTCATGCAGAAGCGTCGCCGCGATCCGCACGCCCGTCGCGCCGATCGGATGGCCAAGCGAGATGCCCGAGCCATTCACGTTGAGGCGGGTCTGATCTTCCCAACCCCAGCCCTTCAGCACCGCGAGCACCTGCACGGCGAACGCTTCGTTCAGTTCGACGAGATCGATGTCGTCCCAGCCGAGTTTTGTGCGCGCAAATAGCTTCGCGACCGCGGGTACGGGGCCAATCCCCATGCGGGCCGGATCACAACCCGCTGCCGCCCAACCCGTCACGTAGCCGATCGGCTCAAGCCTAAGTTCGGTGAGTTTGTGTTCCGCTACGATCAAACACGCGGCCGCCGCATCATTCTGCTGACTCGAATTGCCGGCGGTGACGACGCCGTCCTTCATGATCGACCGCAGTGCCGCGAGACTCTCCACCGTGGTGTCGGCCCGCATGCCCTCGTCTTGCGCGAGCATGATCGACCTGCCCTTCTTTGCTGGCACATCGACGGCGATTACCTCGTCGGCGAACAACCCATCCCTCCAAGCAGCGACCGCCCGAGCATGGCTTTGCGCCGCGAACGCGTCGGCGGCCTCGCGCGAAATAGAGAAGTCGCGCGCCAGGTTCTCCGCCGTCTCAATCATCCCGGAGATGACGCCGAACCGCTCCACCGGCTGCGAGCGCTCGCGTCCGCGCTCCAAACGGTCGTACATCACCGCATTGCCCGCGCGTGTGCCCCCGCGCATGGCCGTGGTGTAGTACTCGATATTGCTCATGCTCTCCACGCCGCCGGCGAGAACGACGTCGGCCACGCCCGTCTCCACCATCATCGCCGCGGTCACGATCGCCTGCAGCCCGCCGCCGCAGCGCCGATCGAGCTGAAAACCGGGAACTTCGATTGGCAAACCCGCCGCCAGCGCCGCCCAGCGTCCAATGCACGGCGCTTCGCTGTTGGCGTAGCTCTGCGCGAACACAACGTCGCCGATGCGCGCAGAATCAATGCCGCTGCGCGCCACGACAGCTTCGATCACCAACTGGGCCAGCCGCTCCGCTGGCAGCTCGCGCAGCGCGCCCAAGAACTTGCCGACCGGTGTACGGAGCGGTGCAACGATCGCGGCGCGTCGTGTCATGTGCTGATCCCTAGCAATCGCTTCGCCCGCGCCACCACCGGCGCGTCAATCATCCGGCCGCCGTGCGCAATGACGCCAACGCCCGTGGCCTCTGCTTCCCGCCATGCGGCAAGCAGCGCACGCGCTTCGTCCAATTCCGCTGGCGAAGGCGCAAAGCCATCGTTGGCGACAGCAACCTGCGCCGGGTGAATACAGAACGTGCCCGTCATGCCCACCCGCCGCGCCAGGGCGATGGCGTTGCGGTAAAGGTCGAGATCGCGAAACTCGCCGATCGACACTGGCGCGCCCAACGCCATCAAACCGCGTGTCGCCGCCGCGAGCGCGATCATCTTGCAGGGTAAATCGAGACTATCCGCAGTCGGCGCGACGCCGAGTTCGGCGGTCAAATCCTCACTACCCAATGCCAGACCGCTGACGCCATTGACGCCAGCGATCGGGGCGGCATTGAAAATCCCGGACGCGCTTTCGATCAACGCAATAAAATCTACTGGTCGCGCATTCGCGCGCGCTCCTATGGCCTCCACAATATCCGCCGCTTGCGACGCGCCTCGCACCTTAGGCGCCACGATTCCTTGCACCGCGCCACACACAGCCGCGTCTATATCGGCCGGCGTGTCAGCGTTTACGCGGACGAAGACCTTCACGCCTTTCGCCGCCAAACCCTCCGCGACGCCCCGCAGGCCAGCGCGCGCGGCCGCCTTCGCCTCCGGCGGCACCGCGTCTTCCAGATCCAGGATCACTGCGTCGGCGCCGCGTTCGTGCACGCGCGCTAGACGCTTCTCATCGATTGCCGGTACAAACAGGAACGAGCGAAGCATCAGGCCGCCTCCGCCCGCGCGCTCATCACGACGCCGCTTTCACTGCGACACCACAATTCGCCATCAGGATTCGCGCACAGCTCGGCCGTCACGCCATCGAACAACGGCCGCTGCGCGCGAAAACTAAAGGCGCGCACGCGCGCCTTAGGCGCGCTAGCCACAAAGTGATTTAATAGCGCCATCGCGATGAACGGGCCCTGCACCACCAAACCCGGGTATCCTTCCACGCCGGCTGCGTACGGGCGGTCGTAGTGAATGCGATGCCCGTTGAACGTCAGCGCCGAGAAGCGAAACAGCGCCACTTCATCCGGCGCAAACGAGCGGACATAAGCTGCCACACGCTGATCCGGCTCGGTCGCGGGCGCCGCTCCGCCCGCCGCACGGTACACGATGTCCTGCTCTTCGCTGATCGTCGCCGCGCCATCTGCACTGATCTCGTGCGCTACAGTGACGAACACCATCTCGCCGCTCGTACCGCTTTTGGCCTTCACTTCCTTGATCGTCGAAACGCGCTCGATCTCCGCGCCGACGCGCAAAGGCGCATGAAACGTCAGCCTTCCACCGGCCCACATCCGGCGCGGGAGCTCGACAGGCGGCAAGAACCCGCCGCGCTTCGGGTGCCCATCCGCTCCTATCTCGCTCTGCTTCGCGACCGGAAAAAAATAGAGCCAGTGCGCCAGCGGCGTCGCCAGCTCCGGCATTCCCGGCTCGCGATCAAAAAGCGCCGCTAGACCCGTAAGGGGCGCAGCGGTCACGACATCCCGCGCCGTTTCGCTGCGCCCGATCCAGTCGCGAAAGTCCGCCATGATCAGAACGACTTCGGCAGCCCGAGCACGTGCGTGGCGACGTGGCTCAGGATGAGGTTGGTGGAGATCGGCGCCACTTGATAAAGCCTGGTTTCACGGAATTTGCGCTCGATATCGTACTCTTCAGCGAAACCGAAGCCGCCATGCGTCTGCACGCACATGTCGGCGGCATACCAGGACGCCTCCGACGCCAGCATCTTCGCCATGTTGGCCTCGGTCCCGCACGGCGCGCCAGAATCAAACAAAGCCGCCGCACGCTCCACCATCATCGCGGCGCCGCTCACCTGCACGTGCGCCCGCGCGATAGGGAACTGAATGCCCTGATTGGCGCCGATCGGGCGGCCGAACACTTCGCGGTCTTTCGCGTACGTGCTGGCGCGGTCGATGAAAAACCGCCCGTCGCCGATACACTCCGACGCGATCAGAATGCGCTCGGCATTCATGCCGTCGAGCACATATTTAAAGCCGTTATTCTCCTTGCCGATCAGGTTCTCCGCCGGCACTTCGAGATTGTCGAAGAATAACTCCGTGGTTGCATGATTGAGCATGGTGCGGATCGGGCGGATCGTGAGCCCCTTTCCAACCGCCTCGCGCATGTCGACGATCAGCACGCTCATGCCGTCGCTCGCCTTCGCCACATCTTCACGCGCGGTTGTGCGGCAGAGCAGCACCATCAGGTCCGAATGCTCCGCGCGGCTGATCCAGATTTTCTGCCCAGTGACGATATACTTGTCGCCATCGCGCCGTGCGAAGGTGCGGATACGTGTCGTGTCCGTGCCACTCGTCGGCTCGGTCACCGCGAACGCTTGCAGCCGCAAGTCACCGGAAGCGACTGCGGGCAGGTATTTCTGCTTCTGCGCTTCGGTGCCGTGCCGCAGAATCGTGCCCATCGTGTACATCTGCGCATGGCAGGCGCCGCCATTGCAGCCGGAACGATGAATTTCTTCCAGCACCGCGGCGGCTGCGCCTACACCAAGACCTGAGCCGCCATATTCTTCCGGGATCAACACGGAGAGAAAGCCCGCCTCCGTCAGCGCGCGCACGAACGCTGTCGGATACGCACGCTCACGATCGAGTGCTTGCCAGTACGAGCCCGGAAAATCCGCGCACAAACGCCGGACGGACTCGCGTATTTCGGGATGCGATTGCTGCGCGCTGGTCATATCCCCTGCACGCTATACGCGCAGGCGTCAGCCCGGCAAACCGCCATTTTTGTTCGGTGCGCATGTCATTCGGGAATGTCTCAGCGCGCCGCCTCGCTATACCGTCGCCACGCCGCTTGAAGCGCTTCTCGGTGTACAGGCGACGCCACCATGATCAGCCGCCTCGCCCGCTCATCATGACTGCAACAGCGCAGATCGGCGGCGCCATGCTGTGTGACGACCACATCGATGTCGAAACGCGAAAGCGACACCGGCCCTCGTCCTTCCCCAGGCGCAACAATGCGTGTGACGGCGCCACCCTTTGCCTCCGCGGGCAGCACAACCATCCGCGTGCCGCCGGCAAGCTTTGCGCCGCGCGCGAAGTCTGTCGAACCGCCCGGCCCAGAGGACAGGCCGTCGGACCGACACTCCGCATAGCCCTGTCCCAACAGATCGACTTCCAGCGCTGCGTTCACAGTCACGAGGCCGCTAAGCCAGGCCATAACGGAAGCTGAATGCGTGCAGGACACAGGTTTGAAAACGAACTGCGGCGACGCCGCGGCGGCGTAAAGCCGAGTGCTGCCGATAGCGAGCCCTGTCGTGATCGGCGCACCGGGCGTCAGAGCGCCGGCCTCAAGCAGGTCCACCGCCCAGTCGCTCACGAACCCAGAGTGAATCCGCAGGTCACGCTTCCGCGAAAGCGCGCGCATGCAGGCGCCCGGCAATCTGCCGATCCCTGCCTGCACAACACCGCCGTTCTCAACGAACGACGCCGCGCGTTCAGCAATCGCATCGCTGACTCCGTCTGCCGCGCCCTCCCGCAACTCCAACAGCGGCGCATCCAACTCGACGACGGCGCTGAGTTCCCCATAAGGAATGCCCGCCCAGCCGTGCGTGCGCGGCATCGCTGCATTCAGGTGCGCCACGCGCACCGGAATCTGCGGCCAAAGCTCCGCCAAAAAATCCACCGCCACGCCGAAACTGCACGCACGGCGCTCGTCCGGCAGCGACGCCGTGAAAATCGCCGCATCGATCTTCTCCGCGCGCAGCATTTGCAGGATTTCGGTGTAGGCGAGCGGCAAAAACTGGACGTTATCGCCAATCCGTTTGAGCGCGCCGGTCAGAAAAAAGGTCGTCAGCGCACGCCCATGCTCAGCGCCGTACGTGCGCTCATTCACGCCTGGGATGAACACGCCGAGAAAGCTGAGATCAGGCCGCTCGAGGCCCAGCGCTTCGATCGCGTCGGCGAGCACAGCGGATTCGCCTGCGCCGCCCTGCACCAACACGCGCGCGCCTCGCGGCAGCACGTCCGCAATTTGGCTTGGCTGAATTCTGCGCGGCATCGCGGAGCCCCACCGCGCGCGACGTTTCACTTTTTGCGCGCGCCAATCATGCCCGACTTCTGCGCGGCCACGAGCGAAGCGGCCGTCTCGTCTTCCTTGGCGTACTTCTCGAACGCCTTTTCCGCGGCGGCGTGCGACTTGCCGCTGAGTTCCGCGCTATTGGCCTTCAGGTCGGCTAAAGAAGCATCGCGATTGCGGTTGGCGCGTGAGAAAGCAGGCGCCACGAAACGCATGTAGAGCTCATAGGACTTCTTGGTTGCTTCCCAATCCGCCCAATCGTGCGCCTGGTGCAGGAAGCACCCGAAATCACCCTGCTTGTCCTGCAGCTTGGTGAGCACGGCGATGGCGTCGTCCGGCGTGCCGATGACGATGTGGCCCGAATCCAGCAGCACATCGACTGGATCGCGCCCGCCCATGTCGCCGAAGCGCCCTGGCGTAAGCGCCCGCGCGTACTCGATGTAGCGATCCAGCCCAAAACGTACATTTTCTCGCGCTTTTTCGCGTGTTTCGGCAATGTGCATCGGCCCCATCAGCCGCAAGCGATTGCGGTCCATGGTGTTGCCGTGCTCGGCCGCGGCGTCGCACGCGTGCTTCCAGTTCACGTCAAGCACATTGAAACCGCCGCGCGCGTCGGTCGCCGCCACGCAAAGCATCGAGAGCCCATACTTTCCGGCAAGGCGTCCGCCCGACGGCGTCGCCGCACTCGCCACCGCGATTTCCAGGTTCGGCGAATACGGCAACAAGTGCACACGCGCATTCTTCAGCGTGTACCAATCGGTTTGCTCCGTCACCGCTTCCCCTTTGAGCAGGCGTAGGATCGCATCGAGAGACTGCGCCATGCGATCGCGCGACTTATTGGGGTCGATGCCGAGCATCTCGGCGTCGGTCACGAGCAGGCCAGGGCCAAATCCGAACATCACGCGCCCCCGCGATTGATGATCGAGCTGGATCACACGGTTCGCCACCGTCATCGGGTTGTGGTAGGGCAGCGAAATCACGCCGGTGCCGAAGCGGATGTGTTTGGTGCGCTCAACAGCGGCGGCGATGAAGAGCTCCGGCGAGGCAATGGTCTCGAAACCCGCCGAATGGTGCTCGCCGATCCAAGCCTCATCGAAGCCAAGCTTGTCGAGCCATTCCATCAGTTCGAGGTCGCGGTGGATTAGGAGGTTCGGGTTCTCGTCCACGTTATGCAGAGGCGCCAGAAACACCCCGTGCCGCAGGTTCACGTTGGACATCGCTGTTTCGCTCCCGAAGGGTGGCCGGCCCCGGTCCAACCGGGGCGGCTGCCATTATACATGGCTGATGGCTTTCCATAAATTGGGACAACCAGCAGGGGGTCGCCACCCCTTTTTTGTCCGCCCCGCATGAGGCGCCCTCATTTTGAAGGCCCGAGGTTACCGCGATGGCCAGGACCGGCAACGGCGGGTCGCTCCCCTCGATGACAATTCATCGGCCCCGCATTCGAAAAAATCCCAACCGTCCCGGCGCCCGCCGTACTTGGATCGCCCGGCTCACACAGCGGGATCGACCATGCGCCTGGCTTCAAAGATCGGCATCGTCACCGGAGCAGGCGCTGGCATCGGTCGCGCCGGTGCGCTGCGTTTCGCCGCCGAAGGCGCTGCCATCGCGATCGTCGACATCGATAAGGTCAAAGTCGACGCCGTTCAGCTTGAGGTGACCGAGGCAGGCGGCAAAGCCATCGGGCTTGCCGGCGATCTCTGCGACGAGGCGTTCGCACGTTCGATCGTGCCGCAGACGCAAGCGGCGTTGGGCGGGCTCGACTTTCTTTGGAACCATGCCGGGACTGTTGGCCCGAAGGACATTGAGGACGTCGACTACGAAGCCTTGGAGCGCGCGATCCAGCTCAACCTACGCGCTGGCATCTTGGCGACCGAAGCGGCCATCCCGTTGCTGCGGCCGCGCCGCGGCAACGTGCTCTTCACGTCCTCAGTCTCTGGCCTCATCGCGTCGCAACTCAGTTTCACCTATTCGATGACGAAGTTCGGCGTCGTTGGCTTGATGCGTGCGTTGGCGAAGCGCTACGCGGCGGACGGCGTCCGCTTCAACGCAATCTGTCCCGGGCCGGTGGCGACCGATATGCAGGCCGCGTCCATGGCAACCATGAAGCCGGTGAATATCCCCGCCGGACGCCTCGGTCGCCCAGAAGAAGTTGCCGCCGCCGCGCTCTTTCTGGTCTCAGACGAAGCGTCCTTCGTAACTGGCGTCGCGCTGCCCGTGGACGGCGGTTACATCGCATAAGCCGCAATCTTAGCTCATCGCGCCGTGAAAAATTCTCTGGCCCCCCCCGGAAACGCCGATGCTAGCATCATTGCAGCGAGCGGTTCGACATGAAACAGGTGACATCCTACACGTATTCGGACCCCAGCGTTCTCGAAAACCCATTCCCGTTCTACGCCGCCATGCGCGCGCAAGAGCCGGTGTTCCGCGAACCGGCGACAGGCGTCTACTTCATCAGCCGCTACGACGACGTTCTGTTCGCAAGCCGCCATCCGGAAATCTTCTCCAGCCGCCGCTCGCTGATCGCGACCGACGACGCGCAGATCGGCGCGGTTCGCGAAAAGGGTTTTGCCGACTCCATCAGCCTTACCAGCAGCGATCCGCCTGAGCATCAGCGCTTTCGCGCGCTCGTCGTGAAGGTGCTGACGCCGCGCGTGTTCGCGAGCCTTGAGCCAAGCATCCATGCGCTGGCGAACAGACTGATCGACGCCTTCGCCGCCGAAGGCCAAGCCGATCTGCACGCACAATTTGCCGTGCCGTTGCCGCTGACCGTGATTGCGGATTTGCTGGGCTTCAATCGCGCCGATCTGCCGCAACTCAAGCACTGGTCCGATGACTACACAGTCGTGCTTGCTGCGCAGGCCTGCCCGGTCTCGCGTGAGGTGATGCTCTCCTTCGCGCGGAGCCTTACTGACCTTCAAGTCTATCTCTCCGATGTCATCAAAGCGCGCCTCGCAGCGCCGGGTGACGACGTGGTCAGCCGCTTACTCGCGGTGAACGCCGAGAGTGAGAAGCCGCTCGATCATGCTGAGCTGGTTGACATGCTCCGCGTCTTCTTCATCGGCGGCAACGAGACCACCACAGTCGCGATCTCCAATACGCTCTTCCATCTCCTATCGGACCCGGCGCTTTACGCGCGTGTCGCCAATGAGCCGTCGCTTATTTCCACCGCGGTGGAAGAGTCGCTGCGCTGTCAGGCGCCGACGCAATGGGTGCTGCGCACGGTGATGCAGGATGTGGAGTTGAGCGACACGACGATTCCCGCCGGCTCGCGCGTCTGCCTGCTATGGGGCTCAGCCAACCGCGACGAAGCCAAGTTCAACGCCGACTCCGATCGCTTCGATCTCGATCGCACCAGCGATAGCAAGCACATCGCCTTCGGCTTCGGCCCGCACTTCTGCGCCGGCTCGGCGCTGGCGCGTGCGGAGCTCAAAATCGCGCTGACCACTCTCTTCAGCCGCCTCAAGCATCTGCGCCTCGCCGAGGCGCCACAGTTCAATCCGCACCCGATCGTGCGCGGTGTCAAACGTCTGCAGGTCAGCTTCGACACGGCCTGACGACATTAACGGGAGGTCCGCCGATGAAGCCCGTCGAACGGCTTCACGAGACGGAGAGTGAGAAGGTCTCCGATACGGTCGCACGCGTGCTGGAGCACTTGGGCGTCAGCACCGCCTTTGGCGTAACCTCAGTCCACAATATCGGCATCCTCGACGCCATCGGCCGGCGCGACCGCATCCGCTTCGTCATGAGCCGCGGCGAAATGGGCGCAGCGCACATGGCCGACGGCTATGCGCGCGCGAGCGGCAAGCTCGGCGTCGTCATAACCAGCACCGGCCCCGCTGCCGCCAATGCCGCGGCCGGGCTGCTTGAAGCAACGCTCGCTTCGAGCCCCGTCCTGCACATCACCGGCCAAAGCTCCAGGGCCCACATCGATCGCGGCACGGGTGCCGTGCATGACGTTCCCAACCAGCTCGGCATGCTGCGCGCGGTGTGCAAGTCCGCGCATCGCGTGGAGTCAGCGGAGACGATCGCTCCCACATTGTTGCGCGCAGCGGCCGATGCGTTGACGCCACCAATGGGCGCCGTCAGCGTCGAGATTCCGATCGATATCCAGCGCGGAGCCGCTTTCGCGCCCGCTCTCCAAGACGAACTCTCTATCCCCACGCCGCGTGCGGCGCCTGCCGACACCATCGCGGCGTGCACGGATCTCATCGCATCCGCCAAACGCCCATTGCTCTGGATAGGCGGCGGCGCACGCCACGCCGGGTCGGCGGTACGGCGTCTGCTTGATCTTGGATTCTGCCTCATCACATCGTGGAATGGGCGCGGTGTGGTCCCCGAGGATGATCCACGCTCACTCGGCGCGCTCAATGGCGTGCTCTCGCCGCAAGTGGACGCTTTCTGCCGCAGCGCGAATCTGTTGCTCGTCGCCGGATCGCGTCTGCGCCATCAGCAGACGCGGGACATGGGCCTCTTCCTGCCCTCGCCGCTGATCCAGATCGACATTGATCCGAGCGCGTGCAATCGCACCTATAGGAACGAACTCTTCGCATGCGGCGACGCCGAACTCACGCTCGATGCACTCGCTGACGCACTCGAAGACCAGCTCTCCGTAACCCCATCCTTCCAGCGTGAATTCGCGGAGATGAAGCGCGCCGCCATCGACGATCTCTGCAAGCGTCAAGGCTCCTACGCTAGCTTTCCCGCGCAACTGCGCGCCGTCATGCCGCGCGACGCCGTCTGGGCGCGTGACATGACCATGAGCAACAACGCATGGGGTCATCACGCCTTCCCGGTCGATGGCCCTCGCGACAGCGTCTTTCCCGTCGGCGGCGGCATCGGGGTTGGCCTTCCACTCGCCATCGGCGCCGCGGCCAGCGGGCGCAAGACCGTGTTGCTCTCCGGTGATGGCGGCTTCTTCCTCAATCACGGCGAACTCTGGACCGCAATCCAAGCCGGCCTCGACATCACGCTCATCGTCATGAACGATCGCGGCTACGGGGTGATCAAGCACTTGCAGAACGCCTCGCACGGCGGGCGCCACTTTTACACGGACCTTGTGTCGCCTGAACTCGAAGGCTTAGCCGCGCTCGGCGGCATCCCTTATCGCCGAGTCACACAGGCGGATCGCTTCGGCCCAACAGCTGCAGAGATGATCGCTGTACGCGGTCCCAGCCTTGTAGAGGTCGACATGCAGGCCGTCGGCCCGCTTCCCTACAAACCGTTGCCGCAGACGCGCCAGCGCGAAGCACATTGATGGAGCGAACCTTGATTGGGATTGAGGATCTGGAAGGCGGACTAGGCGTTCGCGTCAGCGGTGTCGATCTCGCCAAGGGCTGCGATGGCCCCACCATGGAGCGGCTGCGCGAGCTGCTCTACCGCCATCATGTTCTCGTCATCGGCGGGCAAAGCCTCGATACGCAGACATATCTCGCCTTCGGCAAGAGGTGGGGCGCGCCAATCGAGTTTCTGCGTGAAGATCAGCGCGTCGACGGCAGCCCGGAGGTCATTATCGTCTCCAACTCGCCTTTCCTTTTTCCCGAGGGCGCGCGCGACTACGCCGTGCACTGGCACTCCGACAGCACCTACGAAGAGGTACCCGCGAGCACGACGATGCTCTATTGCCTGGAGGCACCGAAAGCCGGCGGCGAAACCCTCTTCGCGGATACCGAAGCGGCCTACGCGGCGCTGTCCGGCGAAATGAAAGCGCGTATCGAAGGCCTCATGGGGAGGCACAAGGCCGGCGCCGGTCAGCGCGACCCAGAGTTCGGCGAACGCCCACACAGCAAGAAGCCGTTCAGCGAGGAAGCGCAGAAACGCATCCGCACGTTCCTACACCCGCTTGCACTGACGCACCCGGTCACCCGTAAACGTGTGCTGTTCGGCGTCGCCGGCACCGCCACGGGCATTGAAGGCATGGAAGACGCCACTGCGATGAAACTCATCACCGACCTGAAGCGCCACGTCCTGCAGCCCCAGTTTCGCGGCGGATACACCGCCCGCGAAGGCGACATTCTGTTGTGGGACAATTACTCGCTCATCCACACTGCAACGCCGATCGACTATTCCTTGGAAGACGGTCATCGCCGTGTTCTGCACCGCATTAGCGTCAAGGGCTTCGCGCCGGCGGCATGAGCTTAAGCTTCGCACCCGATCCCGAATGGGGACATTCAAGCGGTGCGCTACCGGCGACCGACGTGTGCGACGTCGGCGTCGATAAGCATGACAACGTGTACCTCTTCGCGCGCGATGCTCTGCCGGTGCGCGTGTTCACGCGCGAAGGCGCGTTCCTCAGCGGATGGGGCGAAGGTGAGTTCGTCCGCCCGCATGGTCTCGCCATGGGACGTGACGGTGCGTCGCTATTTCTCACTGACGAAGGCTCACACAGCGTCCGCAAGTACGGGCTCGACGGCAAGCTGCTGCTGGAAATCGCCGCGCCCCAAGGCGGCGCACCCTTCATGAGCGGCGCGCCATTCAATCGCTGCACCCACAGTTGCGAGACATCGAACGGCGACATTCATGTTTCCGACGGCTACGGCAACGCCCGCATCCATCGCTTTTCCAGGGGCGGCGCCTTCATCGCATCCTGGGGCGAAAGCGGCTCTGGTCCCGGTCAATTCAATCTGCCGCACAATATCACAGTCGACGATTACGACCGCCTCTACATCGCGGATCGCGAGAACCACCGCATCCAGATCTTCGCCAGCGACGGCGCCTATCTCGACCAATGGAACAACCTCCACCGCCCCTGCGCTCTTACCTGCGCCGCCGACGGCACATTCTACATCGGAGAACTGGGCCCAGCGCTCGCGCTCAATCGCCACTACCCCAATCTCGGCTGCGCGGTGAAAGTGTTGAACAACGTCGGGGCCCTGACGGCGCGCTTCGGAGACGAACATCCCGGCGTCGCGACCACACAATTCCTCGCCCCCCACGGCGTCGCTGTGGATTCGCACGGCGACGTCTACATTGCCGAAGTCTCGCATGCGATCTGGCCCACATTGTTCCCGGACAAAGAAGCGCCCGCCGACCTTCCGTCGTTGCGCAAATGGAAACGGATCGCCGCATGAAACTCGATCGCATCATCAGCATCGACGACATGCGCGACGCCGCGCGGCGTGAGCTACCGAAGATCATCTTCGACTTCATCGAAGGTGGCGTTGACGGTGAGCATTGTCTCGCGACCAACGAAGCGTGCGGCAGCATCCGTCTCGTCCCGCGCTATTTTGGCGACGTCGGCAAGGTCGACCAAGGCGTCACGCTCATGGGGCAAACCTATGCGAGCCCCTTCGGCATCGGCCCCACGGGCCTCGTCGGCCTCTTCCGTCCCGGCGGTGACCTCATGCTCGCACGCGCCGCGGCGGCCGCGCGCATTCCTTTTGTTCTTTCGAGCCACGCCAACGCTTCGCTAGAAGAAGCGGCCGCCGCAGCCGGCGAATACACTTGGTTCCAGCTCTACGGCGCGCGCAACCGCGACATCAGCGCCGACATGACCAAGCGCGCCCGTGACGCGGGCATCAAGACGCTCATGGTCACAGTCGACACGCCGGTCAGCTCGAAGCGCGAGCGCAACATGCGCAACGGCTTTTCGCGCCCCCTCCGCATGCGCTTGCCGATTCTGTTGGAAGCACTGCGCCATCCCGGTTGGATCGCGCGCTACCTCGCCAGCGGCGGCACGCCCCTTTTCTCCAACTGGTCGCCTTATGCACCCGCCGGCGCCAGCAACGACGAAGTCGCGGATTTCTCTACTACGCAAACGCCCAATCGCCAAACTTGGAAAGACTTAGAAGCGACGCGCCGTCTCTGGCCGCAGAAGCTCGTGGTCAAAGGCGTCATGCACCCCGACGACGCCGTGCGTACCGTCGAATGCGGTGCGGACGGCGTCATTGTCTCCAATCACGGCGGCCGAGTGTTCGATCGCGCGCCATCCACGTTCGAGATTTTTCCCCATGTCCGCGATGCAGTCGGCGGGCGCACATCGCTCATGCTCGACAGCGGCATTCAGCGCGGCGGCGACATTGCCACGGCGCTCGCCCTCGGCGCCGACTTTACCTTCGTCGGCCGCGCCACGCTCTATGGCGCCTGCGTGGCGGGCGAAGCGGGCGCAACGCTTGCCATCGAGATTCTGCAACGCGAGATCGAGATCGTGCTCGGCCAAATAGGCTGCGCGAGCCCCGCCGATCTTAATCAAAGTTTCCTGTTCTCCAGCTTCGGCGAGATCACGCCGCGCTCGCCCATTGCCCCGCGCATTGCGCGCTCGACCTAGAACGGACACGTATGCTCGACGGCAAAGTCGCGATCGTAACTGGCGCAGGAGGCGCCATCGGCGCGGCGGTGGCGAAGCACTTGGCCGCCTCCGGCGCGCACGTGGTGGTCAACGATCTCGGCGGCGGCGTTACCGGCAGCGGGCGAGACGCCGGTCCGGCTCAGCGTATCGCGGACGCGATCGCAGCCGCCGGCGGCGAAGCCTCAGCGGGCAGCGAAGACGTCTCGGACTGGGCCGACGCCCAGCGCCTTGTCCAGCGCGCGCTCGACACGTTCGGCCATCTCGATATCGTCATCAACAACGCCGCCATCCAGGACTTCGTGAACTTCGAAGAGACGTCTTTCGATCACTTCGACAAGCACATGCGCGTCAACGTCTATGGCTGCTTCAACGTGGCGCGCGCGGCAGCGCCGGTGTTCGTGAAAGCCCAAGCCGGGGCCTACGTTCACATGACCTCCAGCACCGGTCTCATCGGCATGGCCGGTAACGCGCCGTACATGACATCGAAAGCGGCGCTGATCGGCCTCTCGCGCTCGATCGCGCTCGACATGGCCAAATACAATGTCCGCTCCAATTGCCTCGCACCCGCAGCCGTCAGCCGTATGTCGCCCAAGCGCGCCGACGAAGCGACGGAGGCGCTGTACCGCGACCGCATGCGCCCCGAACTGGTGGCGCCGATTACAACCTATCTCGCCAGCGACGCGGCTGCCGGTGTTACTGGCCAGATCTTCGGCGTGCGCGGCACGGAGCTCTATCTCTACAGCCAGCCACGCCCCATTCGCACACTGCAGCGCAATGATGGCTGGTCGCTCGAGTCCATCGCCGAACAAGTCGGCCCGACATGGCGCGCGGCGCTGACTCCGCTGGAAGACACTTACCACGTCTTTAGCTGGCCGCCGCTCTAACTCTTCTCCGGCGACGCCAGGCGCGGCAACGCTGACGTGTTCGTCAGGGCAGGATTGCGCTCGGCGTGCCCGCGCTGTGTCCAGTATGGATACGGAAAAGGCGGCGCGCTAATCGCATCCAGCTCAGCGACTTCCTCGGGCGAGAGCCGCCACGACGCACTGCCTAGATTATCTTCCAGCTGCGCCTCATTGCGCGCGCCAATCAGCACGCTCGTCACCCACGGCTTGGCCAGGAGCCAGTTCATCGCAACTTGCCCAACCGAAACGCCACGTATCTCCGCGATCTTCCGCGCCACATCGAGAATGTCGTGCGCACGATCCCATTCCCCGACCTTTGGCGTTCCGGGCATCGCGCCCATGCGGATGCTTTTTGGCGGTTCCTCGCCGCGCTTGAGCTTGCCGCTCAAGAACCCAGAGGCTAGCGGCCCCCAAATGAGCATGCCGACTTTCTGATCGATCGAGAGCGGCACGAGTTCGTGCTCAACATCCCGCGCCACCAGCGAATAATACACCTGCTGGCTGATGAACCGCTCAAGCTGTCGCGCGTCAGACACAGCCAAGCTCTTCATCAGCTGCCAACCCGAATAGTTAGACACGCCGACATAGCGCACCTTCCCCGTGCGCACGAGATCATCGAGCGCACGCAGCGTTTCCTCGATCGGCGTCAGCGTGTCGGGCACGTGCATCTGATAGAGATCGAGCCAGGTCGTCCCGAGCCGCTTCAGGCTGTCCTCGCACGACTGCACGATGTTGTGCCGCGAGAGGCCCACATCGTTCGGACCGCCGCCGACGCGCACCGACACTTTGCTCGCCAGCACCACGTCCTTGCGCCGCGCGCCCAGCGCCTTGCCAAGGATCAGCTCGGAGTCCCCGTCCGAATAGGAGTTCGACGTATCGAACAGCGTGACGCCCGCGTCGATGCAACGCCCAACAATGCGCGTTGCTTCTTCGACGCCAGTGGTCCCGATATGCGCGTAGTATTTCGCCGTGCCACCGAACGTGGCCCCGCCGAAACCTAACCGCGACACCGTAAGGCCGCTCCCGCCAAGAAACGCGTACTCCATCACGCACTCCTCACTCACGCCAAGGAGACCTTGGCGCCGGCAACTAACGCCCGCCAGCCGGGAATTCTCATGCTGTTATGATTGAGCTGAGGGCGCGAGCCATCCGAAGCTCGCGGGTAGATGACCAATTCCTCGCGCCGCAAGCGCGGGATGGTGGGCGCGATAGCGATTGAACCTGTGATCCGGGCACGCGAACAAGGTCGGCTCCGACCGCAGAGGGACTTATCGGCTGGAAAAAAGCCCGCAAGCACTAGCGCCAAGGCTCGACTACCGCGCAGTGGATCAGCACATCACTTTTAGGCGTCTCGCGTAGGCGTCTCGCGCCAACTTGAAATGACGGAACGGTTGATTATCATGACACGAGGTGAATTCAAATGCGCAAGGCCGAGCAATTAACCCCCGGAACGTTTCATCAAGCCTGTCAGTCGTGGATAGCCGACGCATTGCCTGCGCGCAGCGCACCACTTTCTCGGTCTTGCTACCACAGGCCCGCGAGCAGTATCGCCAAAGTAAGCGCGGCAGCCGGCGCGAGAGCGCAAGGTGACAAGGGTTCTGCATGATCACGCACCGGTATTGCTCTCAATGCGGGAGCGGCTATCCTCAGAGTGAGGAGCAGCCGGCGCACCTGCGGTGTGTGTCCTGCGGCGCCATTCGTTACGACAACCCGGACGTACTGACGCTCGCGGCCGTGTATGCCGAAGACAAGCTACTGCTGATCCAGCGCGGCGCTGACCCCTACAAAGGAAAGTGGGCTCTGCCTGGAGGATACGTCGAACGCGGCGAATCCGTCGAAGCGGCCGCGGCGCGCGAACTTCGCGAAGAGACCGGCGTGAACGTCGATCCATATCTTTTCCTAGCGCACGGTGTCATCAGTGTTACGCCGATCAATCAAGTGCATGTATGCCTAATCGCTATACTAGACAAAATCGTCGAACCGATCGCCAACGAGCCCGAGATCTTGGCGGCACGTTGGTTCTCGAAGGATGAGTATCCACTCGACAACATGTGGGAACCGGCCCGCAACATTAGCGCGGAAGCGATGTTTCGACCGTGCGTTACGCGAACCATTTCCGTGATCCAGCAGACCGACAATGCGATCCGCGTGATTCACACCGATGTCGGCCTTTCTCATCCCTGGCGGAATATCTGACGACTTAAATCCCGCATCTGTCGCGCCACCAAGTCGCGCGCCTCGGGGCTGCCGATCCATAGCCTCCAGTCTGTTCATACGATTCGCTCCTTCGGAAGCGTACCGCTATGAGCCGTCGGCCCAGCTCGCGCGCTTGTTGCTGAGCGACGGTGTTCGACCATGCTTAGCACCGAAACGGAGGGCGGCTAATGTCCGCTTCGGGCCAGCGTGCGTCGTAGCGCGAAATTCTGCGACCGGCTCACTCGCTCAATTGCTGCCGCCGGCGTATCACCCGCGCGGACGGCTCAAGTTCGCCGAAAGCAGTCATCTCCGCTCATTGCTCTAAGTCCGTTCGTGAGCGACTTTGCGGCATGTATCAGGTGGACGTCTACACGGTCGATCCAGCGAGCGTCGCGCACGGGCATTGGGTCGGATTGATCGCGGTCGGCCTAACCGCGTTGATATCCGCTCTGTTGGTGATGCGATGGGGATGGCGCTCATGGTGGGCGATTATCGTTACAGCCATTGTGGTTCCCACCATCACGACCTTGGCGGCAGGTGGTGCGTGGCCGGGTCCTAACTGGCCGCTTAGCGATTTCGTATTTGATGTTGTGATGCCGCTTGCGGTGGTTGGGTTCGCCGCCGCGGCGGTCGGAAGTGCGCTCGGCGCATTGTTGCGGTGGCTCCTCCGCCCCAAGACCAGGTAGAGTCCGCTTCGGGCCAATCTCGGTCGACATGACAACATCTTACCAATGGCGCGAATGCAGCACTATTCCGGTCGGTCGCACTTCTGCAACATCCCAATAGCGGACTTCCGCGATTGAGAGCTGCAAAACGGACGTTGATGTTGGGCAATCGCTGACAGCAGCAAGGCTGAACCGGCGATGCGCTCAACATTCGCGAAGCTCCGCCGACGTTTTGAACGCCCGCTTGGTAACAACAAAGGTCGCTATCGCCAACGCCGCCGCAATAGTTACGACGAGTGCCAGCGATTGCCCCACGGCCGCCGGCGCCCCGAACACGTAGTCCGTTGTGAGCGCAACGCCGGCCGGCCCCGCGGTTAGGGCGATGACATTCACAAGCAGGACGTGAAGCGCCATGATCTGCGCCCTCATCGCTGGCGGTGATATCTGCTGCAGCGCGAATCCGCCAAGTACAGTCGGCGTCGCCATCAACGCATATGCGGCAAAGAGAAACACCGTAGCGAGTCCGAGCGGGACCACGACAACAAGGCCTAAAGCGGACACCGCGAGCAGCCCCACAAACCCAATCGCGAGCAGGATCGCCGCGTCGGAGCGGCCTCTCACGCGCAACGCGTCCGCGGCAATACCTGCGAGCCACGCGCCGGCGACGGCGCCGCTAATAGCGACTGCGCCCACCAGTCCTCCTGCCGCCTCGGCGTCGAGGCCGCGCACGCGGATCAGATAAGTTGGCGCCCAAGCGTTGATCGCGAGCACCGCGATCGAGAACATGATAAATCCCCCGCTCACACCGGCATAAGCGCGCCAGTCGCGCCACAGCTCTTGCGCAAGTCCAGTTGACGCTGCTCGCCCTGCGCCCGCCCCGGAGCGATCACCCGGCGCCAACGCAAGCGCAGCGGCGGCAACGACGCCCAGGAACGCCAGCGCAAGAAATGCAACGCGCCACGACTCAAAGTTTGCGAGCCATGGCGCAACGCGGCCAACATCCTCGGCATGGGCGACGAGCCAGCCGCCGCCAGCGAGCGCGGCAGCGGCCCCCAATGGTCCGCCCGCGCCGAACGCGCCGATGGCCGCGGCGATACGCTTGGGCGGCGCCGCATCGTAAATCCACGATAGCGCCGCCGGGAACAGCACGATTTCGCCGACACCAACCATGGCGCGCGCGGCGAACATGGACGCAAAGTCCTGCGCAAACGCAGACAACAACGACCCCGCAGACCACACCAGCAGACCCGCCAGAATCACGGTGCGACGCCTGCCACCATCGGCGATGCGAGCCATTGGCAACCCCAATACGCCCGCAAGGATCGCCACGGCGGCGCCCTGCAACAGGCTAAACTGAGTATCCGAGATACTTAGCGACGCCTTGATCGGATCGACGAGGATGTTGACGACGTGAAGGCTCGCGATCGCGTGCGCATGGCATAGCGCCAATGCAGCGATCACCCAGATCCATCCAGCATTCCGACGAACCGCGCTGGGCGCCGCATCGAGCTGCGTCAATCAGAAAGCCCGCCTCAACGTGACACCAGCCATTCGTGGCTCGCCGTAGGAGCCAGTGGCATAACCCAAGGCATTGTAGAGGTCGAGATTGGTGACCAGATACTCTTCATCTGTCGCGTTGGTGACGAACACCGCCAAATCGAACTTGGAGCCAAGCACTGAGGTCCAGTCGGCGCGCAGATTCACCAGGCTATGTTCATCCTGCGTGTTGGCGGGCGAACCCGGACCGTTGTCGCCAATGCCGACATAAATCTCGTCTTGATACGTATATGTGGCGCCGAGCCAAAGCTCGCCCGCTGTCGCCGGCAACGGCATTCGAAAGCGCGCGCCGGCGGCGAGGCGATTTTCCGGCGCGTTCGGATACGGCGTGTTGCTGAGGTCGTTGCCGAGCGGCGTGATGTAGCGATCGTAGCCCGCATCCATGTTGGAATAGGTCAGATTGAGCTCCACCCAATCTGAGAACCAGATCGTGTTTTGCAGCTCGAAGCCCGAGATCGTCGCGCTCGCCGCGTTGGCGGTGACGCCCTGCACGCTCCCGCCGACAACGGCAGCGGTCAACACCTGCGCGTCGGAATATTCGCTGTAATAGAGCGCTGCGTTGGTCCTGCCGCGCACGCCGCCCGCGCGCCAATCGGTTTTCACACCGAATTCGATGTCGCGCACAGTTTCCGGTAAGTACGTGTAGTAGTCGCTGTCGGTCGCGCCTAACTGCGTTGCCACAATGTTGAAACCGCCGCTCTTATAACCCTGCCGCGTGACCAGGTAGAGCAGCGTCGAGGGCGACATCCGCCAGTCGAGGCCAAGCGTGTAGGAATCGCCGTCATGCGATGCGCTGTCCGTGACGAGGCAGTTGTCCGGATAGACTTCACCGGCCACGCTGAAGCACGGATCACCTGGAGACGGAACCATCGTTGCCGAGCCGGCAAAGGCGACGCCGAACGATATTTCATCCCACGTATGTCGATAACCTGCGGTAAGACTCAAACCATCGAGCATGGAATCGAGCGCGAGCGTGCCTTGCGCGTACAGTCCCTTCGACGTGTTGGCCTGATCGATCTCGAACGTGCTTAGAAAAAATGTCGGCGCGAATTGCTGCGAGAAGCTCATGTTCTCAGGGTTCGAGCCGTCTTCATAATACCCGCCAACTTGCCAACGGAAGTGACCGTCGCCGGACTGGCCTTGGAGCTGTAGTTCTTCAGTGAACACTTCCTGGTTCTTGTGCCACGTGCCCGGCAGCGGGCCGGTCGAGTCCAGGATGATCAGCGGCGAACCATCTTCATCAACGCGCCGGCTGGTTTGGCGATGCGACCAGCTCACAATATTGCGCAGCGTGAGCTGGTCGTTGATCTCAAAAGACGTCCTGTTCAGCAGCGTGAGAAAACGACCGCGGTCATATTCGCCCGTCACGCTGTGGGAGGTGTGGCGGATGCCGAGTTCACCTTGATCGGCGAGCGCCGCGACCAGCGCGGCGTTGCCAGGGTTGACCGCCAGAAGGACATTGCCGGAGCCGGTCTCTTCATAGTCAACGTAATTGGCGAGGAAATAGCTTTCGACCTGCGCGGTTGGCTCGAACAAAACGCCAAGGCGCACAGCGTCGAAATCGCGCTCCTGATAGTCCACGTCCTGCACGACGTCGTGGGTGTAGCCGTCGCGATGCCCGGTCTGACCTGCTAGGCGCACCGATAGCACCGAATTGATCGGCAGATTGAGCGCGCCGCCAAACTCAGTGCGGCCATAGTCGCCAACGGTCGCGGTGAGGTATCCTTCGAACGCCTCGCTCGGCAAACGCGGCTCAAACAGGATCGCGCCGCCTGTGGTGTTGCGGCCAAACAATGTGCCTTGCGGCCCGTTCAGCACTTGCACCGACGCAAGATCGTAGTAGAGGCCAGGCCCCGCGATAGCGACCGGCACTTCCGCCAGGTACCCGACGACAGCTGGGCCGCCGCCAACGCCGCCCCCGGTTTCAAGCCCGGTCTCACCCTGTCCGCGCAGTGAGAACCATTCCTGATTGCGGCTATTGTATCCCGTGACGCTCGCGGACGGGACGAACTGCTGCAGATCGGTCAGAGATTGGATGCGGTTGCGATCGAGTTCGGCCTGATCGAGCGCGGTAATCGCAATCGGCACGTCCTGCTGCGATTCTGCAATGCGCCGCGCGGTGACAACGATCTCTTCGTTAGTGTCAGGATCCGCAGCACTCTGCGCAGCAGCGACACCTGGGCCAAACCCAAGCAAAGCAACCGAGCCAAGCACAAACGTCCAGTGGATCGAAGGCGTCCTGGCCAACTTGGATTTCATCAGATTACCCTCCCATCCGATCGCATTTGATCGTGGGAAGGACATGGCTCGGCGCGCATCCGGCGCCGCACATCCCATTATCCTCCCCGCACCCAACTTGTCGCGGGCGTTGGCCTATCAAACACTTTCTGCAACGCATTTCAAGACGTTTATGCAATCCATTTCAATAACAGCGAGGAAGGCTGGCCGAGCTAGGGTTGACACCGTAGACGCCCAATGAAATGCATTGCAGGTCAGGACATAGGAAACACCGGATGACAGCAGCCTCCCCCGTGGGCGCGGCCTATGTGCTGCATGGTGCGCCCGCACCGCGCACCGTGAGTAAGGCCGCGCAAGTCGAGCTCACAAAGCCGTTTCGTCCAGATCGGCCGACGCTTGCTGAGCAGCGCCAAGTATGCGCCGACGTCCAGGAGACGCTCGGCGCAAAGCAGCTCGACCGCTACGGCGTCACCATGGAAGACAGCGTTATGGGCGGCGTGCCCGTGCGCATATTCACGCCATCAACGATCGCACCGGATACTCGCGATTGTATTCTGCTTAATTTGCACGGCGGCGGTTTCACCAAGGATGCGGGCTCAATCACCGAGAACGTTCCGATCGCGGCATTGGCGCAAGCTCGCGTGATCGCCGCGCGTTATCGCATGGCGCCAGAGCATCGATTTCCAGCGGCGGTCGACGACGCGGAGAGCGTTTATCGGGCTCTGCTCGATCAATATTCGCCATCGCGTATTGGGCTTTATGGCACATCCGCCGGCGCGATCCTGTGCACGCAGTTGCTCGTGCGCCTTCAACAACAAGCGCTCCCTCTGCCTGCCGCCCTCGGCTTTTTTTCCGGCACCGCCGACCTCAGCCGAACCGGCGATAGCGAGTTTTTCTTCCGGCCTATCGAAGATATCGCGGCGCTGGACCAGCTCTGGGCGGATTATGTCGGTGAACACGACGCCTCATCTCCCGACATTTCGCCAATATTTGCAAACTTGAAGGTGTTTCCAGCAACGCTCTGCGTTGCGGGGACGAGAGATTTCTTGTTGAGCCAGACAGCGCTACTGCATCGCGCGCTGCGCCGCGAGGGCGTGGCCGCCGATCTCGTCGTGTTCGAAGCCATGCCGCACGCACACTGGATTTATCTGGAGCTCCCCGAGTCCGATGACGCCTTCGCCGTGATGTCGGCTTTCCTGCGTCGCGCCATCAAGTCTGGCGGACAATAAGTTCAGTGGGCAAGGTCACTGACTTTGGCCTTGCGCCATCGAGGATTTGAAACAGCTTCTCCACCAATAGCGCGCCGGCTTGGTGCGTATCTTGCCGGATCGTCGTCAGGGGCGGCGAAACATGCGCGGCGAACGGAATGTCGTTATAGCCGATCACCGACACATCCTCGGGCGTGCGCAGACCTGCCTCCCGCAATGCCACGAGAGCGGCCATGGCGACGATGTCACTGCCGGCAAACACGGCGTCGAATTGGGCGCGCTTACCGGCGAGCTTTTCTTTCATCGCCTGATACGCGGTTTCATAAGAGAAATCTGCAATCTCAAGGTCGATCACCGCAGCAATGCTCCGCCCCTCTTTTAGGCCGGCCTCCAGGCCGCGGCGGCGCAGGTCCATTTCCGCGTGCGCGCGATTGCCGATGAACAGGGCCCGCGTTCGTCCCAATTGGGCAAAGCGTCGTCCCGCCAACACGCCGCCCGCCAAGTTATCGCTGCCGACCGCGCAATAAGGCTGTGTGTCGTCAACCGCGCCCCAGACGACGAACGGCGCGTTTGTTTTCGCCAATTCGCTGAGCCAGGCGCCGTTGGTGCCCTGGCCTAGGAAAATGAACCCGTCGACCCCCTTCGACGCCAACATCCGTTCATAGGCATGGGCCTCGTCGGACTCCGCCGAGCACAACAACAGGTCCTGGTTGCGGATCGACAATGCGCGCGACACATCGGCCAGCAACTGAAAGATGAAGGGCGCTGCCACCGCCCTGCCGGATTGCTGCGGCAAGTGCAGCACCACCGCAATGATGCTGCTCCGGCGCGTTCTCAGGCGCTGTGCGTTGCGATTGACCGAATAGCCGTGCTTGACGGCGATGGCGATGATCCGCTCTTTGGTGGCGGCATTGACCAGCGGGCTATCCTGTAACGCGCGCGAGACGGTGGGCTTGGACACCTTCGCCAGACGCGCGATGTCGTCCATCGTTTTCGCGGCGCGGCGCACGCCCTGCCGCGGCAACTGTCTCTCTGACACGGCCTTAAGTTTCGCCACCGATCTCTCCTGCTCTCTCGGTCTGTTGCATTTAATTTCATGAAACGCAATCAGACGCCTCGATCTAGCACGTCACCTCTTGACGAAAGGTATGCAATCGATTGCAATATTGAGGCGAGGGAGAACGCCGTGAGCATCCGAACCGAGCCTGATGACGAGCTAGAGCACGCGCCGCCGTCGCAACGCTTCGCCGACATTTTCGCCTCAATCCACAGCGCCGCGGGGCCTGCCATCGATACCAAGGCGTTCGCTGACGCTGAAACCGCACACTCCCCCGACCTTGTGCTCGCCGACTACCGCAGCCGCGCAGGCGAGACGCTGGCTGACTTTCTCTCGCGCTGGTTCGTGTTTCCTCATCATGGCCACAGCGCACCGGCGTGCCCGACGGGCGCATCCATGCTCGCGCGCATCAACGCACTGTGGCCTGCCCTCACGCGCCATACGCCGGTGGTGGCGGCGCATTCCTCGCTCTTGCCAATGCCCGGCCGTTACATCGTGCCCGGCGGCATCTTCCGCGAGTGCTATTACTGGGACACTTACTTCACCATTGTCGGCGTGGACGATCTCGATCTCAGACGCGAGTGCGTCGACAATATCGCTTCGATGATCGACCGCCACGGCTACATGCCAAACGGCAATCGCACCTATTATCTCAGCCGCTCCCAACCGCCGACATTTTACGCCGCTGTTGCGGCGCTTGATGAAGCAGCGCCCGAGCGCGCCTTCGCGCACTACTTGCCCCAGCTTGTCCGCGAGCACAGCTTTTGGATGGATGGCGCGCACACCCTCAGCGCGGGCCAGACGCACCGGCGCGTCGTCGCCCTGTCCGACGGCGCTTTGCTCAACCGATACTGGGACGATCGTCCGCTTCCTCGCGACGAAGCCTATCGTCGCGATCTCGATCTCTGCGCGGCGATCGCTCATCGAGAACCCGAAGAGCTTCATCGCGAGATCCGCGCTGGATGCGAGACGGGATGGGATTTTAGCTCGCGCTGGTTCGCCGATGCGACTTCCATCGCCACTATTACGACGACGTCGATTGCGCCGATCGACCTCAATAGCCTCCTGTTTGGTTTGGAAAGAGCAATCGAAACAGGCGCTCGGCATCGCGGCGACACCATGTTGGCCGAGGCGTTTCGCGAACGCGCTGAGGCGCGAAAGTCAGCCATTGAAAGGTATCTCTGGAACGAAGAGCTAGGGTGTTTCGACGACTACGATTGCCGCAACGGACACTTGCGCCACCGCCTCACCGCGGCATGCGCCTTTCCGTTGTTCACGGGGCTCGCCGCTCCGGCCCACGCGGAGCGCAGCATTGCCACGATCACCGCCCACCTGTTGGCGGCGGGTGGGGTCGTCACCTCGCTCCGGGTCACCGGCGAACAATGGGATGCGCCGAACGGCTGGGCGCCGCTGCAATGGGTGGTGATTGAGGGCCTGCGCCGCTGCGGCGCTGAGGCACTCGCGGCGTCTATCGCGGAACGATGGTTGCGCTTGGTCGCGCAGGTCTACGGCCACACCGGTAAGATGCTGGAAAAGTATGATGTGGTAGCTTCCGAACCAGGCGGTGGGGGCGAGTACCCGCTGCAAGATGGGTTCGGCTGGACCAATGGCGTGACAGCAGCGCTCATCCGCCGGTTCCCCGAATTAGCTCACATCGGCGACACCGTGTTTTCCGGGCTTGCGCGCACGTCAGGCTGACGAGACGTTTGCTCCCGCACGGCGCGATGCCATCGAATATTCAAATCCCCGTCAGACGTCGTCTCAAACATCCCAAGAACGGACCCTAGGGGTCTCCTTCCCGATAGCGGACATCGGCAAGCTAATCACGCCAGCGAATCGCTGCGATCACTCTTCGTCATCACTGCGGCGGCGGACTTTAACGCCCAGTCGGCGCAAGCTCTCATCTATTGTTCTCAACGCTGATCGCACCGCCGGCTGACTTGGCGCATTGCGCAAGCGCGCAATCCTTCGCACTTCCGCACGTACACGCTGTACTTCAGCGACATCACTCATGCGTCTCGTCACCAGTCCGATCGCCTTGATCATGTGGTCTTTGGCGTATTGGAACTTCTCGCCTTTTTCGCCGCCCGCTAACCCGGACAATAGCTCCACTGTCTCTGAAGGTTCGGCGATGCGGCACATCGTGTGCACGACTTCTCGTTTAAAGGCATGGAGGCCCTGCGTCGTCCGTATCCCGGTCAGGATGCGGTAAAGGTCGTCCGGCTCTATGTAACGAACATTCTCATCGTGTTCACGCAGCGCGAGGTGGAAGGTCCGGAAAAGGATCTCTTCATCCTTGCTACCTTCGGCAGTGCCGATGGCAAGTTCGATCGGATGCGAGAGCTGCAAGTTCCGCTGCTTGGCAATCGCCTCGATGAAGGCGCGAGTATCCGAGTTTCGCGTCGAACCGTAGATCTGCCGTAGCTGCGTATCGAGATAGCGCCGGAAATCGACGAAGGCATTCAAACGCAGGCGCGTTAAATCGAAGTCCGCGGCGCCGTCAGCACTGCTAGACTTTGTGCCTCTAATGGCGCGCGCCAACTCAACGCGCTCTACGAACGGATCGAGCCGCGAAATATGTCTGTTGCGGTAGAGTTCTTTCTGCTGCCGGTTCCGCGTCCAAACTCCGATCGCTTGCGCTAGCGATGCGATCAGAACCAGATCCACCATCACCCGCGCCAGAAAGATTGCGTGACGCGACGCCGCCCCGTGAATCGCGATCATGTCAGAGCTAGTCTCGACGCCATAAATCTCAGCCCAATCGACGATTGGGATCGCTTTGGCCAGCTCGATGCCAAAGAAACCGAACCAATCTCCGAAACTGCGTCCCTCAGCATTAGAGAAGAGGTCGGGACCAAATACCGCTCCATTGTGCGCTTGCATCATCGCGATTGGCGCAGCGAGGAATACGAAGATGAAACCCAGCAAGGTCTCGTCGCGAAAGTCCTCGCGGAAATCCATGCGATACGGTGCCGTGGTTCTGTATTCAGTCATGGCCGCAAGGGCGCGGTCCTCTTCGACCCAACTCCAAAGTCGCGAGACCGAAATCGCAAGCACGAACACAAAGAAGGTTGGGATCAGCCCATAGGGCGCGGGCAGATACCATCCCATCACGCACAATGCCGCCAAGCTGCCCGCGAGGGTCAGATAACGCATCGCCATGCTGCGATGGCCCATACCGGCAACATGGGCGCTGATCCTGACAAGGATCGTGTCGACCCAATCGTAGAACGCGGCTAGCCAATAAAAACGTCGCGCTACCCATTCCAGCCCATTGGCGAGCGAGCGAACGGGCGCCGCCTCCGCCAACGCGTCCACAAATACGACGGCCGCGAAGAGACCAATCACACAAAAGCAGAGGACGAGGCCAAACCGGGTCTGCAGGCTCAGTGCAGCACCATCGCCCGCGACGTATGCCAAGCCGCCAATAAGCAAGACGGTGACCGTTGCAATGAGCGCACCCATCGCTTCCGCATCACGCGTTTCAACGATCGTTTCTTCCGCGTCCGTCGGGACGACCGGCGCATCCGGCGCGACGACGCGTCCGAAAGCGTCGGACTGCGATTGCGCTTTCGCGCGCGCCTGCGCTTCAAGTTCGGCCCGCCTTTGATCGCGCCGCTCACGATCATAGGCGGCAAAGCGTGCGGCGTTGAGAATACGTGGAAGGAAACTTGCGGCGAGATAGGCGAAGAAGCCCGTGATTAGGATGATCGGGACCGCGGCGCCCAGTCTAGACCCACGAAGATAAGGCGCGGCCGAATTCGCATCGACATAGGCCAAACTCGCCAGAGCGCCCAGAGTAGCAAGCGTGGCGAGTGAAAGATAAACGCGTGGCCCTTCTGCGAGATCGGATCTGGAATCTCTAAGGAGCAGCAGCGCCGGCAGATATGCGATTACAGAGCTGCTCGCGAACAAGGCCTGCACCTCGGCGCTTGCGAGTATCGGAGAGCGATAGAAATGCCAGATAGCCACGCCGGCGAGAGCGCCGAAAGCGACTATCATCCAAAGGACGACGAGGCCTTGCGCGCTGGCGAATTGCCAACGCGCCCATCTGCCTAACCAATTCATGGTCAGGCCGCCCTGGCCTTCGGCCATGTCGGGCGCAACTGCGTCAGTCATGACGCCCACTCCCCTACCCGGGTCGACCCTAGCGTTCTGGTTGCAGCGCGCAATGTCTGACCCATAGATGTGCGACGCGCGTCGATGGATCAGGGGGAATCAGCGGTGAGACATCTATTGGCGGTTTTCGCCTTCGCACTTGCCGCATGCCATCCGACGCCCGCGCCGAAGGCTCAGACTGGAGAGCCGCCCGTCCTCGTTCCTCCATCGGAAGCAAGCACGCCGTCGTTACCGACAGAGTGGCAGATCACCTCAATCGATTGGGATGATGCCGACAGTGGCGACATCAATGGCGTGCGCTTTCGCCTCAGCGATGTTGATGCGCCCGAGACAGGAGGACTTGGCGCCGCGATTGGCGCAGCGAAATGCGAGCGTGAACGCACTCGGGGCATCGCTGCCAGGGAATGGATGCAAGAACGCACCCGCGACATCGGCAGTCTGCGCATTACAAACACCCACGGCTACGACCGCATGGAAGAACCACGCCTACTCATCGATCTCTCGGTGGGTGGAGTTGATGTTGGACGTCATGGAATTGAAGCAGGCTATCTCGCGGCCTGGCCCCATAACGGCTCCCGTGCAATGGCGCCCAAACCAGACTGGTGCGCGGAAGGGTAAGGCTAATTCATCCCATAAGCGGACTCTGGCTCAGGTGCGTCGCAAAGCAGACCTTGGCCGCGTGAGTCATGACCGTACGTCTCCTTCTCTTTCGGCGCGGAGACGTGATGCGTATTGGACTCGGCCTTGAACTTCGGCTTGGGCAAAAGCCGAAAGCGCGTTTGGCGCCAGGCGAGTCAATGCCGATATCGAGCAGGGCATCCGAACGCCCGCACGGGCAAGCAAACTCCATGATCGCACCGACCGTATAGGTCTCGCCAACAACGAACGGGACCTGCTCTCCCGTGACATGGTTTGGGGCGGCGTTAACACATAAAACCAGATCGCCAGGGCCAACAGCGTAGCTCATGGAACGCATCCCTTATGCTTTCCGGAAAGATGGCCCCAGACCGACAGGCGGCAAACACTGCGTCTTCTTGAACTGAGTTCAGACCAAGTGAAGACAAGGTTGGGCGTCGCCGCGCGTGCGCGCGGGCGGGCGCTCGTGCAAAGCACGGCGCCGCGTTCCGCGTCGCCGCCCTCCGAGCTTCGATCCCTGACGCATGAACTGCCGATGCCATCGTGCTCGCACGGGTCAAGCCGCGCTCCGCTCTTCGGGCTTGACCCGTGCTTGCGCGCGATGGCCGTGAGATGTGGTCGGGACGCGGGGCGTCCCTCGAGTTTAACTTCGCTTCGCCTCCGGCGGATCGAACCCCGGGGCTGAGGTGAGAGGCCGTCAGTTACGTTCGCGCGAACAGCGGAAGTCTCGTCAACGCGGGCGCGGCTCACAGCATCACAGGCGCTTCGGAGCGGCTGCTACTCTGAAGGGCTAGCGAAGACAATGTTCCTGTTTGATAATGACGAGACAGGGGGCGGCCATGGCGGACATCTTCATTTCCTATTGCAGTGCCGATCGCGACCGTGTTGCTCTGCTCGCTCATGCGTTGGAAGCAGAGGAGCTCAGCGTCTGGTGGGATCGCGCGCTTGTGCCTGGCGCGTCCTTTGAGACAGAAATCGATCAAGCGCTCAAAAACGCCAAGGCAGTTCTGGTGGTGTGGTCACAAGCTTCCGTGCGCTCGCTTTGGGTCCAGTCCGAAGCAGAATCCGCCCGAAGCGCCGCTATGCTCGTCCCAGTCGTGATCGAAACCTGTCAGATCCCCCGCCCATTTGACCGGTTGCACACGAGCGACATGACCCAATGGCGCGGTGACCGCGGCAACCACGGTTTTCCTGAAACGGTCGAAGCGTTGCGGTCACTCGTGGAAGGACGTGCGGCGAAGCCTATTCCATGGAAACGCCGCATCACGCTCGCAGCCGCCGGCGCCAGTGTTGTTGGATTGGTCACATTCCTTGCAGCAATCACCGGAATCGTGGACGCCGGAGTGCGCTGGTCGACATCTGAAACGTTTGCAGCGCGATCCTCCGCCGAGCTTACTCCCGACGGGAATATCGGACCGGGCACTCAAGACGGTTTTCGCCGGGCGCTCGGCGATCTTGCGCGGTCGACTGATCTCAGGACCCAACGCGCACTCAATAGCCTTGAACACGGTTCGCGCGATGAGGCGATCGCCACGCTATCGTCATTGGCGCGGGATCAGGGCAGCGCCATTGACGCGCAAATGGAGCGCACCGCCAACCTCTGGCGACAAGTCGGACTTTTGCAGTTCAACGAAAAGCCCACTGAGGCGCGGATGGCGTTGGAGGAAGCGCGCCGCTTCGCGTCGAATGACGTTGCGATTCTGACCGCTTTGGGGGTGCTCTATCAACGAGAAGGACGCCTAGACGAGGCCGCGCAGCTCTTTGGCGTCGTGCTCGCGCAAGGCGCGCTTGGGCCAAGTGAAGAAGCGCGCTTGCGCCAAGTCATGGGCCAAGCCTTGCTCGACCGTGGCGAAACGGAAGCGGCCGAGCGGGAGTTTGAGAGAGCAACGGAGCTTGCACGCGCGGCCGTCGACGACATGTTGGAAGCCGATCTGATGATTGATCGCGGATTGGTGGCGCTTGACCGCGGCCGCCACGGCGAGGCGCGGGCGCGCTTCTCCGAAGCGCGCGACTTCGCGAATGCAATCGGCTACCCGGAATCCATGGCCTACGCGGACTTTAACACCGCTGAAGCATGGATCGGCGACGCCAACTTCACTGCCGCCGATCAGTTGTTGCGTGAGTCGCAGCAAGCCGCCGCCCAGCAAGAAGACGGCTACCTTTCCCTTTTTGTAGCCGTCAGTTTCGCTCGACTTGCACTGCGGCAAGGAGATTACGATCGCGCCCTGTCTGTCGCGGAGGGTGTTCGCGAGCGCGCCCGCGTTGAGGGCATGCGCAGGGCGGAAATGGAAGCCGTGCTGCAGATTGTCGAAGCTCAAATCCTTCTGCGACGTTTTAACGATGCAGAACGGAGTGCCGGCGAAGCGCAAAATGGCTGGCGCGCGCTGAGAGCGGAAAACAACGCAGCGATCGCGTCCGCTCTTGTGGAGATCGCAAGATCGCATGATCCTGACCGCGCTGCCGAAGCCTGTACAGTGCTCCGTTCTGCACCCGCGCAACGCGGTTACGCCGGTCGCGAAATCCAGCGCCTGCGCTCGCTTGCAGCATGCCGCGCCTGAGCGATCAATCGCATTGCGTCAGGTCGATTGCGCTTGTCCCGCGCCTACGCGTGACGGAGGGCAGTTGACGTTCGACGCATGCGAGTTGCTCGTGCGTCAAATACAGGGGCGACTGGGTTAAGCTGGGATCGCTTGATTGACGCCGCGCGCGGCCCGCGGTCGTATTGCCCACGCCTTGCCCGCGTGTTCCAGAACGCTCGCCGCACGGACCAAGTGGAACTCGCACCAGTTCGGATTCGGAGCGCTGCAACACCGGCAGACGCGTTTGCAAACAAGCCCATTGCGAGCGGGTGAGCCGCAACGTCTGCGGCGGCGCCTGGGCGAACGCTTCTACGTTCGACCCAACCGCGAAAATCGCCAGACAAACCACGAGGCGCTTCAGCCGCTTCACTTCACCCTCCCAGCAACTGGAACCCGCCCCAGAAGTATGGATCTTCGAACGGCCGCTCGCCGCTCGGCAATTCCGAAAGGAAGCCCAAGATGGCTTCGGAAGCCTCGGCGCTCACCTTGCCCGAAGCAACGAGGCCTTCGATGAAGCTCATCAACTCCGACGGCGTAGCGGCGCGCAGCCAATTTTGCGCTTCCTGTAGAGCGGCGGCCGGCGCCATGGCTCCTGCGATGTGAGATGCATAGAACCGCGTCGCCAGCAGGGCCGAAGCAGCGTCGCTGACCGCCCACTGCGTTCCAATCACGCCCGCTGCGCCCGCCTTCATAAACGCCGTGTTGAGTCCGACAAAGTCGTTGAGATCACGCTCAGTGTTGATCAGGTTCGTCTCGCACGCGGAGAGAAAGACAAGGCGTGGCGCCGGGTCGGCGTGAAACGCCGAAACATGCGCCACTGTTGTGGGGTCGTCCTCATCAATCACCAATAGGCCGGATTGGTCCTGATTGCGGAAATTCCAGACACCGTGCGTCGCCAGGTGCCAATATTGGGCGCCGACAAGGGGCTGCAACGCATTGGCGCTGTTGGACGCCGCCACGGGCGCACGGCGCGCCTCCGGCGCGAAGTGTGCTTCAACCGCGGCAATCTCGAACGGCGCATAGCGAGGTGCGTCGCGCCCCCTTGAGACGAGGTGAGCGATCGTAGGTGCCGATTGACTAGGCTGAGCCACCCGCTCGGCGGACCTAGCCGCGGATTCAAGGCTCGTTGCAAACCTCACCTTATAGCGCTGCGCCAGACGCACCCCGTCCGCGTCAACCGACAGGCCTAGCGGCAAGCTCGCGAGCGAAGCCGGTTGAATGACCAAGACATCGCCGGTCGGCGCGACGCCCGCACTCGCCAACGCGGTCAAAATTGTGTTGCCAGCAAGCTCCTTTGCTGCACCCGAGGCCAGTCCCACATACTCCATCATCTCCCGTTCGATGCGGCGAGCGGATGCACGGTGCGCTTGATCAAACTGCTGCAGTAACCCTGGATGCCTCGAGAAGCCGCTGCGCCAACCGCCCATAATGTCCAACATGGCGGCGCCGCCAGGAGCGTAATCAAGGGCGTGGCTGCGCACGATGCGCCCACGGCGCTGAACGCTGACGACGCAGAAACAACCAATCTGAGTGGTCGCGACTTGTACCAGCGTCACGCCCGCACCGGTCAACTGACGCTCCCACGTGCGGGCCGATGTTGATGTTTCATTGGCGACCGCGCCCACGCCCGGTCCGCGCGACAGCTCTAATAGATCAATGGCGCGGTCTTGCTCGCCAGTGACAAACGCAAGAGTGGCCGCTTCGGCGCGTAACATTCGGATCCCAGCGACGGTTGCAGCGAGCCCGCCCAAATGGGTGCCGCCAGTCGCTCGATTCCAAAGATTCTCCAGCCCATTGACCGCGAGTTCGCCGATCGTACGAGCCGCTGGTTGGCGCTGCTCGACAAGGTCTTGCATCGCGCCAGTTGAATTTGCCAACACCTGCAGATACTGCGCAGCCGCAGCGCGATGATCGCCGGCCACCGCAGTGCCCACCGCAATGAACCGTCCCGTGATGTTGTCCCTGGTCCAGGTTTGCAGCGCTTGAGCGCCGTGGAGTCGCGTTTCGCGCAGCCCAATTTGCGCCCATTCCTCACGCTGGCCGCCCGGCGCTAACGCCGCGCAATGCAGCATCAGGACACTCGTCTCTCCGCGTGTCATCGCCATGCGCGAAAAGACGTCGGGGTTAGCCAACGTCAGCGCCGCGGCGCCACACAAATTGGCGTAGGTCTCAGAAAGGCTGAGGCCGGTCATGCCGGCTGTGCCCCAGAAGGTATCGACCACAAGGCGGCAGACTTCTAGCAGGGTCGTCCGATCCGAGCGGTCTGCGAGTTTGTAAAGCAAATGCGCGAGCTGCGCAGAATCTCCGTAACGAACCCAATTGCGATCGTAGCGACTCAGCCTTGTCAGCTCATCTGCGCCAAAACGCACGGTGGACTGTCGTCCCCCGGTAAGGACGCGTAGCGATATCGCCATGTAAAGTGCACGGATTTCTTCTGCGGCAGAGGGTTGTTGAGCGACCGCGGAAGCAGGTGAAAGTCCCGCAAACGCAGCAGCGCTAGCAGTGAAAAACGTTCTTCTGCGCATGCCCCGTTCCCCCGTCCAGTTCTACCCATAATTGTAGAACCGCGACGAGTCCACGATCGACTCTGAAGTCTTGGTTACACACTTCGTGCGCCATGCCGCCAGCGCAAGCGCGCAAAATCTCCATCACGATCGGCGGGATAAGATTTCGGACTCCTAACTGCGCCCCTCCGCTTCATCCCATTAGCGGACTCTAGCTTGGACGCGACCGAAAGCGGACGTCAGCGGCTCCGCAATCCCACTCAAAAATCGACCGACTCCTCGCCACCTGCGCGATCGCTCGTCGTGAGGGTGGGTTTTGACGCGACACCGTCAAACGCGCCGACAAAAAAATGCCTCGTAGTGCGCGCTCGTCGACCATCGCAATCAAATGGTTTCACCGCTCGTTTCGAGCGGCTCATAGATAACATGCCTCAACCTTGTCGTCGCGCGAGAATGCGGTTCAAGAAGCGCGTTCCGATCGTTTCCCGACATTTCCCGGCCACGGCGGATGAGCGTGCTCCATGCCGCTACGAAAATGGCCCCGAAGTTTGTCTCGTTGCGCTGGTCGTGCGCCAACACTCGCTTCTCTAGCTATCAGTCTTGGATCTTATGGGACATCAAGCTCCGCACGACCGCGCCGTCGCACAGTTGCGTGAGTTTAGCCAGAGGAGTGGAGCACGCACGCCTTCGCCCGCCCTGGCGCCAAATCAAACCACGATATCCGCCAAATCACGGATCACGACGCGCTCCAAAGGCTGGATGAAGTTCTCTTCGGCGCCCGGCGCCTCGAGCGGATCACACTTCCACAAGTCGCCGAAATCGAGCTTTGTAAGCCTCTCGATTTCCGTCACCTTGACTTGGAAGGGCGCGAAATCACCGGGATCGAATTCTTCCTCTTGCAAATCGGCGATCAGATCGCTCTGCGTCAGCAGGAACGCCGCTGCGCCGAGGCCGCCGTCCGAGCGATAGAGGACGATCTTCCAGTAACGTTTGGGCAGTTTAAGGTCGAAGCCGTCGAGCTTGCGATCGCCGCGCGCAAGCACAGGGCCGTTGAATACGCTGACCTTGCCGTCCGCGGCGGCCTCAGCGGCGATATGATTTTCCAAATTGCCCCAAAGCAGCAGTCCGCGCTCTGTCGCCTTACTGCTCTGGTTGAAGATTTCATGCTGAGGCGCGCAATTGGTCCAGTGGAAGGTGTCGTCGTTGGCTTGGCGCGCTTCCTGTTCGGTGGCGCCCCAAGCGGAATCGGCGCGGCGCGCAAGATGGCCGCGATCGAGCGGATTGTCAGCGTAATACTCATTGCCCGCCTGCAACGCTTCATCAATGCGCGGGTCAAAGTACCAAGGCCCGCTCGCATCGCGCGCGCGGCGCACCTTTGCCTTGGTGTGGAAATTTACCGCTGAAATGAAAGCGAGCCGCCGCGAGCGGCTCATGATCACGCTAAAATGGTGGTACTTGAGTTCGTGACTGCCGTCTTCGAGCTGAACAACGTCGTTCATGATCGTGTTCGAGGGGGTAGGCAGCGCGGCTTCCGCGCCAGCTCCCAGGAAGGTCGGATTGTAGCCTTTACGTTTGGCGTAGTTCTCATCCGGTTTGACCGCAGCTTCGCTTGTGATGTCGTCGCTGGCAATTGCAACAGCGCCAGAGGGCGCCGCAGCGCTGGCGCCAATGGTCACCGTCACGGTGATGGGCAGCGTTACGCCCCCGATGTTGGCTCTTGTATGAAAAGTCGCATCGTCGGCGGCCATGGCGTCTTCCTCCAAAGTCATGCCCCCGCGCCGAGTGGACGCGGGCGTGTCGCGCGGCGCTACGGCGCCGGCGACAATCGCGTTGCGCAATTTCGCCCTTGCGCCAGTCAACGCCATTGCCTTGAGCGCCGCGACGATGCGCGAAATTCGTATTCCTTCGTTGGCGATCCAGTCGATCTCTGAGGGGGCGTCGCCTTTGCGCCAAACGCCGCCGTTGCGCGCCAGCCATTCACCAGCGCCGTTGCGTTTCGGAACGCCTGCGTGATGCAGGGCCACGACTTCCCATTGATCATTGAACACCGGCGACCCTGACGCGCCATATTCGGTGTCGGCAAGATATTGAGCCACGAAATCCAACGGCGCGTCGGGAAGGTGGACCAGCGAGTTCTCCCGCACGACGATCTTTTTGCGCAGGCCCCGCGGATGCTGGATGATGTTCACCGGCTCGCCGATAGAAATTTTGCCCTCCTGTCCGATCAGCGGCAGCCAGCCGAATGCAGAAAGGTCGTCGTCGGCGTCCAGCGCGCATACTGCGAAATCCAACGCGCGGTCATTGATGAAGAAGCGCGATGGCGCGAGCGCCGCCTGCACGGCCTCGGCGCCGTCTTCGTAGAGGAACTCCGCGACCGCGCCATCCGCGTGGCGGCTCTGCTTCAGCACATGCCAATTCGTGATCAACAGCCCCGGTCCGACCAGGAACCCGGTGCCGAATTTGTCGCGACCATCCACACGCAGTCTTATACGGCATACCGAACGACTTGCGCGCGCTCCTTCACTCAGGAATCGCGCAGAGAGGTAGTCGACCGTTTCACCGAGAAGCTGTTCGTACGTCGCATCGTCCAATTCAGATTCCGTGACGCCGTCGGCGATGATCGCCGCCAGACCCATAGGCGCGTCGCCAACGCGGTCGATATTGGCTTTGGCGGCGAGATGGTTGAGACGCTTGGCCAGCCGCCCGGCCGGCTCAACGTCGTGGTAGCGCCCTTCGCTGAGCGCGATCGTCTTTCGCTCGCGTTCAGCGGCCGACTGGTCCCAGCGGCGCGCCGCCTCCTCGATGATCTCGATGTCGATGAGATCGTCAGCGTCAAAGTCGAGGATGTCCGCCATGGCGCCCGCCCCTAGCCGGAGGCGAGTGTGCTGCAACTTCAGGGCGTAGGCAATGCCCTTGCTGGCCCGATCCGCCCCAGCAAGGGCAAGGCGCGCGCCAGTGAGGCCGACGCTTTGCCGCGGCCGGAGCTATCGCGCGACGAACGCGGCAATGATCTGTGCGATGAGTTGGACCAGCCAAAGGAAGTAGGCAATCAAGGCACCGCCGAAGACAACGATGCGCATGCCCCAATCGACGTAATCGAGAGGTTCGTCCTGAAGCACGGGAGCGCGCTGGTGCTCGGGTTCCGGATGACGGGATGCGTCAAACGCCATGTGACAAGCTTCGCGCCGCGGCCCCATCCGAACCAGACCCTATCGCCCGCCCTCCTCGGCGCCGGCTTCGCGCAAGAGATCGCCGATGCGGCGGCCGCTGATGCGGCAGGTGGCGATGACCCGGTCATAGGAGATCACGCGGCGCGAGCGGCCACCGCCGGCGATGCATTGCGCTGTTCGGCGCATGGCGATGCGTTCGAGCGCGGACTTGGCGGCAGCGCCGCCTGAGGCGTTGAGCTCAGGGGCATTGAAGTCCGCCAAGCGCACCTCGATCCAGGTGTTGGGATCGTCGGATTCCCAGACATAAAACATGTCTCGCATGCGCGTCGCGCGACGCCGCGGATTGAGTTCGAGGACTGGTTCTTCTGGCACAGCAAGTTGTTGCAAGCGCGCTTTGGAAAGCATCGCGTCGGTTTCAAGGGGCTTCCGAAGGACATGCCCTTGTTTCCGGCTTATGATGGAGGACGGTTTTCGATCGGAAAGCAGCATGACAATCTGCTCAATGACTGCATCGACGACGCCTGTCCAAAAGGTTTGCTCTACGTCGATGGTCGGAGAATGAGCCTCTCCTCGTGGCGGCACACCTATGCTTCCGAGATGATTGAAGCCTTCGCGCAATCAAGAACACCTAATATGGTGACCATTCTCGCGCGAAATATGGGGACGACGGAGAAGATGATCGATCAGTATTACGGTCATCTCCTTCCATCTTTTGCAAAGGAACGCCTTCGTATTTAAGCGCCGATCCGCGCGGAGATCTGTCGGCGCGGCGCCACAAAGCCGATGTGATCTAAATAGGCGCATGACCTCGCTTTGTTCCCACGACATCAATCGTGCGCGTTTGCTTGAGCTGGCCTTCCTGGTTGATCGCGCATTGCACGCTCGGCTCAACGAACGGATCGAGCTTTCGGACGCGCTAATCCATGCTGCCCAAGCTCTGCTTCGTGCAAGTCTGCGCGCGATCGGAAACGACATTGCACTCGTAGCGTCACGAAAAACAGCCGGCAATCATGTCGGTATGCAGCTGGCGCAGAGGTTGTCGCCGGAAGCCGCCGCTGCAGTAAGTGTCGTGTGGTTGCTGCGCCGCGCCAGACAGCCGGCGATTAAAGCTTTGGCAGTGGCCTTTCGCAGCGAGGCGAGATTCCAAGAGACGGTCTGGTTACTTTGCAAACGGCTATTCGTTTGATTTCGAAGCCGGTCAACTTTCATGACGGCAAAACCCAGGGGCTTCACGGCGGGACGCGCTTTACCAAGACCGTCAATGCGAGCGACCGATTCAAATATTGGCATTGTCAGAAAGGCAACCGGATATTTCACCGATGATTGGGCTTGGCGGTGCCGTCGCAACCACTTCTACGAGAAACATCTCAACGTCCGCCCCGACGGCCGCGTACATTCAACAGGCTGGAGCGGATCGAGTCGCTGTTGACATTGTTCGATTTTGGAAACGTAAGCAGGAGGCTCGCTCAGCTTGCCTCTCCCTAGTTCGGCTTACCGACGCTTTCGACTTTCTCTCAACGCTTCTGCATCCGGCGTCAGCAGTTCAACATGGCTCACACCAAGCGCTTGAGCTAACTCGTACAGCGTAATCACAGTCGGATTCCGGCTACCTTGTTCAAGCCCGCTCAAATATTGCTGGCTGAAGCCGGATCGTTCCTCGATCTCTTCCTGGGTCAGACCCTTCTCACGCCGTAACCGCGAAAAATTGCGTCCGACAAGCTTCCGCATGTCCATCGCAAGGATATGCGGGGTTTACATACTTTAATGCTATCAACTATAATATGTACTGTGAGGGCGATCCTAAGGGGGCGGTCGTGAGCAACTATTCCATCGTCTGTCCGCATTGCAGTGCCACGGGCCAATACAGCATCGGCGGAAACTTCGGAAACACGCACCTGAACTGCAAGTCGTGCTCCAAATCCTTCAAAATTGAGTACCGCGATGGCCGTGTGACGCGGACGCAAAAATGAGTGCTGGGGGCACCCACTAATGGTGGGCAGATCGAGATGCGAGTCTGCCGGGGACGGCTGGAATGACCTACGAACATTGGGAGACACTGCAAAAAATCGCAGCGTTGGTGGCGTTTTTTGGCGGTGTCGTGATGACGGTCTGGTTTTACGAAACCACGAAACGTCCTCCAGATGACCACGGTCGTCGAAAGGGGCGACCATGATGTCCCACTGCATCGGCGATCATGGCTACAGTTTCAGAGAGCACCGGAGCCGCGGAGCCAAGGCCCACAAAGAGTGTGTTGGGCGCCGCCAAAACCTGCTGAGCGATGATCTGTTGCCAACCTGCCTTCCAGGCCGAGCGCGTAAGGGCAGTGCTAAGCCGTCTCAAGGAAGGCGCCATCGACGCAGCTGCCTTTGCTGACGCTATTGCGGACGCAGGCAAAGCGATCGAAGAGGCAGAGCAAAGAAGCCTCACCGCTGCGCGCGTCAGGGATCGAAGCCCGAAGGGCGAAGACGCGCGCCACGCGCGGCTTCGTGCGCGAGCACTAGAGCCCGGCCCGCGAGAGCGGGCGACGCCCAAGCCCGAATCCGTTAAGCTTGGTCGGATGCCGATAAGACTACTCGTCGCCGCGCTGCTCTTCGCGATCGTCCCCTCGCTCGCCTTCGCCGATCCCTGCGAAGGCGAGCTCCCCCGCCGTGCCGGCGACGCCTTTTCCGGCGTCGTCCGCTACATCGGCGACGGCGACAGCCTCTGCATCAGCCAACGCGACGACGTACTCGTACATCCCATCAACGCTCTCAATTTGGGGGTGATCAAGATCTGGCTCACCCCAGTCCCCAACATACGCATTGCCATGCAGACGGCCGATTCCTGGGATCATTGTCCCCTTGGGCGCCTTCGCGAATTCGAGATCACCAACCCTCAACGCAAGCGCCTCGGTCGGCCTCGCACCCGTCGTCCAGAGAAACCGGATAAGGCTGAGTGTTATGTCGCGAGCGTAGCATGCCGTAGGCCGACGATCGATCTTCGGGTCTCCGGCGCGATCTATCGCGGTTTGGAAGATGAGCTTTACCTGATCTGGTTTGAATCTCGCTCTTGGCCTTGGCAGCCGCGCTCCCTTCGTCACGCCTTCAAGGCGCGGCACCACGCTCCAATCCAGTTCTTGATGCTGAGCCTGCGCGAACGCGATGATCTTGTTGAAGGCTTCCACATCTTTGGCGACCGTCGAGCGCGCAGGAGCGGCGGATTTTCGCGGTGGCCTCGCTACTACCTTTCCGTTGCGTTGATAGGATATTGAAGTCTCAGCGACGCCGGGCCCGTTCGAGTAGTACATCTTACGCCAAGGCGCGTAGCCGATTGTCTCGCGACGAGTTATCCGGTCTATCGGATAGCGGCCAAAGTACGGAATGAGGTACCGTTTGGTCACCGACCGCAGCCTGCGAAACTGGTCGATGCCAAGCGGCCGCTCGCCCAGACTCTCCGCCATCGCACGCGATTGCTCAAGATGAGCGAGCCAAGCGACGGCCACGTCTACGAAAGCTGGCTTGTTCGCCTCAAGGATCTTTTCGCCTGCTTCGTCGCGATCACGTCGCCAGGCGAAAGCGCGCTCTCTCGCGACCGCCTGGTCAGCAGTATTCAGACTACCAGTCGCATAGAATGAGCGCGGCGAACTTCGCGCTTCTGCTGCAAGCCTTAGGCGGCAAACCCACGTGGATGCACGGGTGCCACCGCGGGTGCGCCATAGAACAACGAAAGTGCCCTCACCCTCACCGTCTCGGGAGAGATCCAGAATCTTCGTTTTGGAGTTGACTTGCACGCGGGTCTAACTGGGGTCTAACATCGAACGAGAGAGACAGCGCGGCCGTATATAGCCAAAAACTCACGCTAGAAAAGCGATTTATCGGACAATGTCGCCTGTGGCGGGCTTAGTATTCAGAAGGACTATGGGTTTCATAACCCCAAGGTAGGTGGTTCAAGTCCACCCGCCACCACCATGAATTCGAACAGTTTGTCGCATTCCATAGAACCTGACTCAAATTCCACGGCGCTGATTCACACCGACGTGTCGGAGAGGCAGGGGGTTCTGGCGCGCATCATAGGTGAAGCTTGTCCCTTCGACTGCGGTGCAGCGATTGGGCCCGTCGCGCGTGTAGGTCTCTTCGAGCACGGACGGAGCGTAGGTATACGCGCTGTTCGAGAGATCGCCGGCCTCACTCTGTCCACCGGGGTTCACTGGAACGTAGCGGTCACATCGTGCGACGTGCCGGACATGTTCTGCGAGAGCGACCAGTTCAGCGTGTTCGAGATGTTGTACGTGGCGCTGCGCGACGCGCCGTTGCCGAACGTGAGCGACGTGACGCGGCTGAGGTTATCGTAGGCGTAGTGCCAGCAAACCGGCCCCTGACGTGGCGTCGTTCTCGCGCGCTTGGTCCATGCGGCTGAGCACGTCGTAGGTGAACTCGACATAGTTCGAGTCCGGATAGGTGAGCCGGGTGCGGTTACCGGCGAGATCGTATTGGCACCCGAGAGCCCGATGGCGATCTCGGCGCTAATGCCCCTTCTTATGAAAGGGGAGCAACTTACACCCGCCGAGTTTCGCGGGTTCACGCGCGCCGTTGTTCAGACGCAGACGGCGGTAACCGGCAATTCGGAATCATACGAATTCGGCGAAGGCCGCTGTGGCGGCGAAGCGCCTTTCGCGCCGCGCATCAACGCTGAGGACGAAGACGATGGTTACCTGGTTAGCTTCGTCATCGGCGAGAACGCCGGCAAATCCGAGTGCGTGGTGATTGATGCGAAGCGCATCGCGGACGGCCCCGTCGCCCGCATCGCGCTGCCGCATAAAATCTGCTCCGGAACGCATGCTTGTTGGGCCGACCGCGCCTTCCTTGTTAGCCACGCCGATCACGCAGGCGCCAATACAGAGGTGCGAACTAGCGACAGATATCGGCCAGCACGGTGATCGCTCGTTCCGTTTCAGCCGGTCGACCGACGCTGATGCGGAGCCAATCCGGCATGCCGTAGTTTGCGAGGTGGCGCACCAGAATGCCGCGGCTCGCTAAGGCTTGATCGATCGCGCTTGCATCGGCGAAACGCGCAGTCACGAAATTGGCGAGTGACGGCAATGTTCGCGCACCGAGCGCGCGGCAGGCGGCGTCGAGTTGCTGGCGCCCTTCGGCAAACGCGCCCACTGACTTGGCCACGAACGCATCGTCCCCCAACGCCGCTACAGCAGCCGCCTCCCCTGCACGTGGCACCGAGAACGGGAGGCGAATACGATCCAGCGCAGCGATCACTGACCCGGGGCCATAAGCCCAACCAACGCGCAACGACGCGAGGCCGTACGCTTTCGAGAATGTGCGCGTGACGAGCACGTTCTCTTTGTCACGCGACCAAGTGAGACCGTCGCTATAGCCATCAATACCGAACGCGCATTCGGCATATGCGCCGTCCAAGACGAGCAGCACACGTTTAGGCAGGCCAGCGTGCAGACGTTCGATCTCACTGAACGGCAGCCAGGTGCCGGTCGGGTTGGCAGGGTTTGCGATGAACACGATGCGCGTGCGTTCATTGACAGCGGCGAGTATGCCGTCGATATCCACCACAAAGTCCGGCTCCGGCGCGGATTTGATAGCGGCGCCCGCGGCCTGGACAGCGATGGCCCAGGCGGCAAAGCCGTATTGCGGCTGCACCGCGTTGTCGCCCTCGCCCAAATAGGCTTGGGCCGCCATCGAGAAGATCTCATCCGAACCCGCCCCGAAAACCAGGCGCTCCGGCTCAAGGTCAAACTTTTCCGCGATTGCAGCGCGCAGACTCGACGTCCTCGCGTCTGGATAGAGATGGATGTCCGAAGCGGCGGCAAGGAAGGCGGCGCGCGCCGCCTCGCTGCATCCGAACGGGTTCTCGTTCGCGGACAGCTTCAACGGCCGCTCAACGCCTTGCGCCTTGGAGCGACCTGGCACGTAAGGCGCGATCTCCAAGATGCCGGCTTTGGGTGTCGGCCTCATCGCGCTGACTCCGCGCGCGCGCCCAGCACGGCAGTGACGTCGGCGAAGTTCAGACCGCGCGCCTTCAGCAGAACGGCAAGGTGATAGAGCAGGTCTGCTGCTTCGTTGCAGAGTTCGGCGTCATCGCCTGCGGCGCCAGCGAGCGCGGTCTCGACGCCCTCCTCGCCAACTTTCTGCGCGACGCGCTTCAAGCCTTCGCCGAGCAATTTCGCCGTGTAGCTTTCCGCGAGAGGGGCAGATGCGCGCGCGGCCACCGTTCGCTCCAGCGCGCCGAGGCGGCCAATACCTGGCGCAACCGCATCGCCGAAGCAGCTTACCGCGCCGCGATGACATGCGGGGCCCGCAGGCTCGACGGAGAGCAATAGTGTATCGCCATCGCAATCGGCGACAACATCGGTGACGCGAAGCGTATTTCCCGACGTCTCGCCCTTTCGCCAGCGCGCCTGACGCGATCGCGAGAAGAACGTCGCCTCACCGGACGCGAGCGTTTCCTCAAGCGCGGCGCGATCCATCCACGCGACCATGAGGACTTGCAGCGTGAGCCGGTCCTGCGCGACGGCGCAGACCAACCCGCCACCTTTGTCGAAATCCACTTTCGATATGTCCAACGCGATCATGGCCGCACCTCTAGACCTGCGTCGCGCATCGCAGCTTTCACGTCCGACACCGTGGCGACGCCCGCGTGAAAAATGCCGGCAGCAAGCGCCGCTGAAACATCGGCTTGCTCGAAGACGTCAACAAAATGCTGCGGCCCACCAGCTCCACCTGACGCCACGAGCGGAATGCGAAGCCGCTGTCGGGCAGCCTTGAGCTGCGCGATGTCGTAGCCCGCGCGTACGCCGTCCTGATCCATGCAGTTCAGCACGATCTCGCCAGCGCCGCGGTCCTGCGCCTCGACAATCCAATCGAGTGTGAGCCTCGGTGTTCGCCGGATGGTGTCAGCCGATCCGGTGTATTGGTATGTGCGCCATTGCCCATCAATGGCGCGGCTATCGACGCCGACGACAACGCATTGCGAACCGGCGACTTCGGCAATCTCGGCAATCAACTCCGGCCGTTCCAGCGCCGGCGAATTGATCGACACTTTGTCGGCGCCGTGTTCGAGGCAGGCGATGGCTTGCTCCAGCGAGCGGATACCACCGGCGACGGCAAGCGGGATGTCCAGAACGCGCGCAACGCGCGCGAGCCAGCCGTAGTCGATCGTGCGTCGCTCAGCCGACGCGGTGATGTCGTAGATGACGATCTCGTCGGCGCCCTGATCGCGATAGCGCGCCGCGAGTTCGGCGGGATCGCCCATGTCGGCATGGCCCTCGAACCGCACGCCTTTGACGACACGGCCATCCCTGACATCGAGGCAAGCGATGATACGCTTAGAGGGCAAGAGCGGCCTCCAAGGTAAAGCGCCCTTCGTAGAGCGCGCGGCCAACGATAGCGGTGCTGGCGCCCGCCTCCCGCAAAGCGAATAGGTCATACAGTTGCGATACACCTCCTGACGCTTGCAGCCTGAGATCCGGTCGCAGTGCGCGGATCATCCTCATTAAGTCAACGTTTGGGCCGCTAAGCGCGCCGTCGCGTGAAATGTCGGTGACAAGGATGTGCGCCAAGCTACCTGACGGAAACTGCGCCAGCGCATCCGCCAGACGTACGCCAGCGCCGACGGCCCAGCCATCGGCGGCGACTTCCCAATCGCCATCAGCGGCGCGGACGTCCAATGCGACGCAGATGCGCTCGGGTCCAAACTCAACGGTCCAACTGCGGACCTCCGCCGGATCGCGCACGGCCATCGATCCCACAACCACGCGCGCCACGCCGGCGTTCAACAGTGTCGCAACATGTTCGCGCGTCCGCACGCCGCCACCGGATTGCACACGCAATCGCGTCTCCGCGACGAGCCGCGCGATGAGATCGTGCTGCACCGGTTCGCGCGCGCGCGCGCCGTCAAGATCGACAACGTGCACCCATTCCGCGCCGGCGTCGGAGAAGCTGCGCAGACGTGCAAAAGGATGGCCGTATTCTGTGACGGCGTCAAAGCGGCCTTGCGTGAGACGTACGCATGCGCCCTGCTTCAGATCGATGGCCGGCAGGATCAGCATGGCAGCGCCAGGAAGTTGCGCAAGATTCGGGCACCCACAGCGCCGGAGCGCTCGGGGTGAAACTGACACCCGAATACGTTGTCGCGAGCGACGGCCGCCGCGAACACGGCGCCGTATTCTGCTTGGGCGATGGCGTTCGCGTCGGCAGGGCAGGCATAGGAATGGACAAAGTACGCATAGTCGCCAGAGCGAACGCCTTCCAACAGAGCGTGATGTTGCTCTATGCGCAGCGCGCTCCATCCCATGTGCGGCGCTGGGCGTTGCGGCGTGGCCTCCAACGCTGCAACTGTTCCCGGTAGGAGGCCAAGTCCTGCGGCGCTACCCTCTTCGCTTCGATCATAGAGCACCTGTTGGCCGAGACAGATGCCGAGCAATGGACGCGCGAACGTGCGCAACACCTCCGCCATGCCGGATTGGTTCAACAGACGCATCGCTGCCGCCGCGGCGCCAACGCCGGGCAGGATGACGCGCGCGGCGTCCCGCACCTGCGTCGGATCGTTCGTCAGCGTCGCGTTAGCCCCAACCCGTTCGAGCGCGAACATCACGGACGCGGTGTTGCCCACGCCAAGCTTGATCACCGCGACGTCCATCAGATGACGCCCTTGGTCGACGGAAGGTCAGCGCTTTCGACCCGAATGGCAGAGCGCAAGGCTCGGCCGAGCGCTTTGAAACACGCTTCCGTCTTGTGATGATCGTTCTCGCCCGTGACGGAGAGATGGATCGTCGCGCCAAGGTTCTCGGCGAGCGAGCGGAAGACGTGCTTGGTCATCTCTGTCGGATAGGCGCCGATCGCCGGCGCCGCGAATGCGCCATCGAACACAAGGTAAGGCCGCCCGCCAAGATCGATGGAGAGCTTCGCCTCGGCTTCGTCCATAGGAAGAACAAAGCCAAAGCGCGCGATGCCGCGCCGGTCCGAGAGAGCTCCCTTGAGCGCTTGCCCAAACGCGATCGCGCAATCCTCTATCGAGTGGTGCGCATCAATGTGCAGATCGCCGGCGCAAGAGAGCGTCAGCGAAAAGCCGCCATGGTGCGCCACTTGCTCCAGCATATGATCGAAAAAGCCGACACCGGTGCTAATCGACACGGGCACGACGCTATCGAGATCCACTCGCGCGACGATCTTCGTCTCCTTCGTCGTGCGCTTAATCTCACCGCAACGCCGCCTTACCGCCTCCTCCGCGGGGCGCGCTGGTGCAAAGCGAATGTCCGCGGCGCGCGCGTGGGCTTCTAGGCCCTCAAGCCGCGCCAACCGCGCAGCGGCGCCCGCCAAGCGTTGGGCGCCGGCAGCGCTCACCTCTTGCTGTGTGAAGCTCTTCATGAAGGACGCGACGCTGACGCCGCCATAGGACTTTGCCGCAGCATCAGTCGGCAGCACGTGGCTCGGGCCAACCACATAATCGCTGAACGATTCCGCAGTGTACGCGCCGATGAACACGGCGCCGGCGTTTTCGATGCTATCGACCAAATCCCCAGGGGTCGCGACCTGAAGCGATAGATGCTCGGGGGCGTAATCGTTTGCTACTCCCACCGCCTCTACCAGCGATCTCACACGGATCGCGCGCGCTTGTTCGATCGACCGGCGCGCGATCGACTCGCGCGGCAAGCCGGTCAGCTGGCGTTGGAGTTCGACTTCAACTTCGGCGAGCAGTTCGTCGGATGCAGATACGAGCATCACCTGCGCGTCTGCGTCGTGCTCTGCTTGACTGAGCAGATCCGACGCGACCATTGCCGCATTGGCGCCGCGGTCGGCGATGACCATGAGTTCGCTTGGCCCCGCGGGCAGGTCGATGGCGGGGCCGTTGGGCAACGCAGCGGCTTGGCGCTTGGCTTCCGCGACATAAGCATTGCCCGGTCCGAAGATCTTCTGCGCCCTCGGCGTCCACACACCCAACGCGAGCGCAGCAATCGCTTGCGCGCCACCGATTAGCCAAAGACGATCAAGTCCGCACGTCGCGGCGGCCACGATCATCGCGGGATGAGGCGCACCGCCCTCCCCTGGGGCCGTGGTGATCACGCGGTCCCGCACTCCCGCAACACGTGCGGGCTCCGCAAGCATGATCAGGGTGGAAACAAGTGGCGCTGTGCCTGCCGGAACGTAGAGGCCACACGTCGCGATCGGACGCCAAACCTGGCGCACGCGAACGCCAGGGAGCGGCTCGATCGCCTGCGGCTTTGGCTTTGTCGCTTCGTGATAGAAGCGTACCTGGTCGATCGCAAAGTCGATCGCCTCGATGTCCTCGGACGCGAGACTGGCGCGGGCAGAGTCCAACACAGTCGGAGAAAGCTCGAGCGTTGCAGGCTCATAATCATCCAGCTTCTTCGACCACCGCCGCAAGGCGGCTTCGCCTTCATCGGCCACTTCCGCGAAGAGCTGGCGGACGAATGCAACCACTTCAGGCGATGCGCGCTGATCAGGTCGCGCCAAAATGCGCTGACGTTCATCGGTGTTCGCTTCGCTCCAGGTGTAGCGTTTCATGATCGCCTCACATCATCTTCTCGATGGAGAGGACCAGTATCGCTGTCGCGCCCACGGCCTTCAGGGCTTCGAGCGTCTCCCAGAAGACTGATTCCTGGCAGACGGCGTGCACCGCGACCCAGCCTTCGCGCCCGGCGAGCGGCATGACGGTCGGCGCGCCGGCGCCCGGCAGGATTTCCGAGATACGCGGCAGCGCCGCACTCGGCGCATTCATCATGACGTATTTGGCGTCCTGCGACGCAACAACGCCGCGAAAGCGCGCGATCATACTGTCGGCAACGTGCGCCAGGTCAGACGCGAGCGTTCGCGCATTGCGCACAAGCACGGCTTCGCTCTGCAGGATGGTGTCGAGAACCGCGAGTCCATTGGACTCGAGTGTCGCACCGGTCGAGACGAGGTCGCAAATGAAGTCGGCCAGTTTGAGCCGAGGCGCCACTTCGACAGCGCCACGCATCGTGACGATCTCAGCTTCCACGCCCTGCTCTTTGAGGAATCGACTGAGCAGGTTTGGGTATGTCGTCGCAATGCGGGCGCCGCGTAAGGCGCCGGGACCGTCGTAGGAAAAGCCTTCCGGCGCGGCGATGCACAATTTGCACCGGCCGAATCCGAGCGGCATCACCTCTGCCAGCCCATCGCGGCCGGCGCTCTCCCGTTCGGCCAGGACGTTGCGGCCGACAATACCGAGATCCGCTACACCATCGGCGACGAAAGTGGGTATGTCGTCGTCACGCACACACCAGAGGTCGATTGGCGCGTTCTCGACGCTGTAAGAGAGCTCGCCCGCGCTCTTGTTGAGGCGGTAGCCAGCGGCTCGGATCAATTCGAGGCTGCGCTCAGCCAAGCGGCCGCTCTTTTGAATCGCGATGTGCAGACGTTGGGTATCCATGGAACTCACGCAGACGCAGGAAGGGAATAAAAACAGCGCATGGAGCGAAAACGCCTGGCGTCTCGCTCCCTCAGCTCAAAAGCGGATGCGGAGCTTTAATGTCGTGCGTGAGCGTGATGGTGCGCATGCGCAACCGCACCCAGAACGGGGCGGTCGGCAAAAGTCGGTTGGAAACCGGTGCACATCACGTTGGAAGCCTATCCGAACTTAGGTCGGAGCGTCAACACGCACGCCCGTGACGCGAACGGCGCCTCAGGCGGTTTGATCCGCGCCCGCGTCGCTCGCGATCACTTCCTCGCGCAACCACGTGAGGAACGCCGCCTGCGCCGGTTCGAACCGGCGGCCACGCGGCCACACCAACCAGTACGCAAAGGCCAGAGGTGCATCGCCTTCATCCAAGGGCGAGACCAACGTGCCCTCCGCCAGGTCGCGCAGGGCCAATTGTCGTTTAGCCAGCACGGCGCCTTTGCCCGCAACGGCGGCTTCCAGCGCCAAGCCAGAATGATTGAAACGCAGCCCGCGCTCGGATTCGACGCGCCGCAAACCGCGCGCCGCGAACCACATGCTCCAGGTCGGGCATGAAAGATCGCGCTCCGGCGCATCGTCATGGATCAGCGGCAGGTCCAAGAAATCAGCCGCTGTGCGCGCGGGCGCGCGGCCTTCGAGAAGTTTTGGGCTAACGACGACCGCCACCGACTCCGACATTAGCCGCTCGCAAGAAAGACCTTCGTAGCCGCCAGGACCGTAGCGGATGGCGAGGTCGATATCCGTCACCGCGAAATCGATTAGTGTCATGTCGGCGGAGATGCGGACCTCCACCTCAGGGTAGCGCTGCTGAAACTCGCTGAGCCTGGGAATAAGCCATTTCGACGCGAAGGACGGCGGGGTCGAGATCGAAATCCGCCGCCCACGCATGCTTGCGCGCATGGCGCGGCCAGCTTCCAGCATCTCCGACATCGCAGCACTCGCGTGCGAGAATGCCGCCTGCCCTGCATCGCTCAGCTCAACGCCACGCCCTAACCGGCGGAATAGCGGCTGGCCCGCGAACTCTTCCAGAATGCGTACATGCTGACTGACGGCGCCGGCCGTGATGCCCAATTCCTCCGCAGCGCGCGCAAAGCTGCCGAGACGCGCCGCGGCTTCGAACACGCGCACGCTCAGAAACGGAGGCACGACTTCCTTTGATTCCACCGCTCTGCTGCTCCCTCGACCGTCCCTGAGAATTGGGGGCGGTGCGACCATTTTCCAAATCAGCGCAAGAGGCGAACTGCGGCGGCGCTACTCGCCCGGCTTCGCCGCTCACCCGATGAACGCGAAGTCTGCTCGTGCCTCTGAGAGTTTAGTGCCGCTTAACTGTGCGGCGCCCCAAAAAGCGGCAATCGCAGGATTTTCGCGGGAGCGGACATTTTGTGCATTGCGCACTGCACAAAAGTCTGTCCTTCTTTGTTCAGGAGCTAACTTCGTGTCGATGAATCGCCCCACCGCTGCACGCCCGACCGCGACTGTTGTCGCCGTCGATGCGCGCGCGCTTGGCGTCGTCGTCGTAAACGTAGTCCTTCTTGGCCTGGCGCTTATTCTTAGCACCGGAGCGGCGTGGCTGACGTGACCTGACCTCAACAACAGGATCGCCAGCATCACCCCGCTCCGAAAGGCAGCGGGTTTTTTGTTGTCTGGCGGTCCGTCTCAACCGGACCAAAATGACGCGAGAATCCCCACCAAATCAGCAAAAACCGCTCCGCAGCGCGGTCGTGACCTCTGGCGCAAATCGCGCCGCGGCGCGCTCGTATCTGCGCGCGGCGGGGCTCGGCGATGAGGACTTCGCGCGGCCGCTGATTGCGGTCGTCAACACCTGGTCATCGGTCACGCCCTGCAACATGCATCTGGGCGACTTGGCCGAGCACGTGCGCCGCGGCGTGCGCGAAGCCGGCGGCGTGCCGATCGACTTCAACACCATCGTCGTCACCGACGGCATCTCGATGGGCACGCCAGGTATGAAGGCGTCGCTGATTTCGCGCGAAGTTATCGCAGACTCGATTGAGCTCGCAGTGCAGGGCCATCAACTCGACGGCGTGGTCTGTATCGTCGGTTGCGATAAGACCATTCCTGCCGCGGCTATGGCGCTGGCGCGCATGGATCTGCCGGGATGTGTACTCTACGGCGGCACGATCATGGCCGGCAGACACGCCGGCAGGGACATTTCCATCCAAGACGTGTTCGAAGCCATCGGCGCGCATGGCGCCGGCACTTTGGATGATGAGGGCTTGAAGCAAGTCGAATCCGCCGCCTGTCCAGGCGCCGGTGCGTGCGGCGGCCAGTTCACCGCCAACACCATGGCGATGGCGCTCTCGATGATGGGTCTCTCCCCCATGGGCGCCAACGACGTGCCTGCAGTCCATCCCGGCAAGCCCGCCGAAGCCGAGCGCTGCGGCCGCGTCGCGGTGGAGCTGACACGGCGCGGCTTCAACGCGCGCAAGTTCATCACGCGAGCCGCGCTGCGCAACGCCGCGACAGCCGTCTCCGCCAGCGGCGGTTCTACAAATGCGGTGCTCCACCTCACCGCCATCGCCGCCGAAGCTGGCGTCGCTTTCGGCATCGAGGACTGCAACGAGGCCTGCGAACGCGCGCCGGTCATCTGCGACCTGAAACCGGGCGGGCAATTTTTGGCTCACGATCTGTTCGCCGCGGGGGGCACGCGCCTGCTGGCGCAGCGCCTGATGGATTCCGGACGCATCACCGACATCGCCACTGTTTCAGGCCGCTCGCTCTATGAAGAGGCGCGCGAAGCCGTCGAAACACCGCACCAGAAAGTCGTCCGCGCGTTCTCGTCCCCGGTCATTCCACGCGGCTCCTACGCGGTGATCTACGGCGACATCGCGCCGGACGGCGCGGTGATCAAGCTCGCGGGCCACGCCATCGAGCGCTTCGAAGGTCCGGCGCGCGTGTTCGACAGCGAGGAAGCCGCGTTTGAAGCCACGCAATCCGGCGCGATCACCGAAGGCGACGTCATCGTCATCCGCTACGAAGGCCCAAAGGGCGGCCCCGGCATGCGCGAGATGCTGCAAGTCACCGCCGCCCTCAAGGGTCGCGGCTACCAGAACGTCGCGCTGATCACAGACGGCCGCTTTTCCGGCGCCTCGTACGGCTTCGTCATTGGCCACGTGTCGCCGGAAGCCGCGAGCGGCGGCCCGATTGCGCTGATCCGCGACGGCGACATCATCACCATAGACGTGCCGGCGCGTAGCATGAACGTGCGCGCCGACCTGTCCACGCGCAGCGCCGTCCCGCCGTCGCGCCCGGCGCCGGTTGGCGCCTTCGCCAAATACGCCGCCCTCGTCGCCTCCGCTTCGCAAGGCGCCGTCACCATTCCCAACCCACCGCCGGCGCAGCAACGCGCACCGGCGCAGCGTGAGGCCTCCTGATGAAAGTCTATTCCAATGACGACGTGCGCTCAGACGCACTGCAAGATCAGCGCATCGCGATCATCGGCTATGGCAGCCAAGGCCGCGCTCACGCGCAGAATTTGCGCGACAGCGGCTTCGACGTCGTCACGGGCGTGCGCAAGGGCGGCAAAGGCTGGACCAACGCCCGCGCCGACAAGATCGAAACCGCCGAGCCCACTGAAGCGGTGAAAGGCGCCGATCTGATCGCAATCCTCACACCTGACATGGCGCAAGAAGCCGTCTGGAAGGAAACCATTGCGCCCCACGCCAAAGAGGGCTCGGCGCTGCTCTTCGCGCACGGTTTCTCCATCCACTACGGTCGCGTGCAGCCGCGCGCCGACATGGATGTCGTGCTGGTGGCGCCGAAGGGCCCTGGCGATCTGGTGCGGCGCGAGTTCATCCGTGGACGCGGCGTACCGGCGCTGTTCGCGGTGAAGCAGGACGCCACCGAGACCGCGCGCGCCCGCGCCATGGCGTACGCCAAAGGCATCGGCGGCGCCGCTGGCGGCTTGATCGAAACGACGTTCGCGGAAGAAACCGAGACTGACCTGTTCGGCGAACAGGCAGTGCTGTGCGGCGGCGCCAAGGAATTGGTGAAGGCCGGCTATCAGACCTTGGTCGACGCCGGCTATCAGCCCGAGGTGGCCTATTTCGAGTGCATGCACGAGCTGAAGCTGATCGTGGACCTCTTCTACGAGGGCGGCATCTCGAAGATGCACGATTTCATCTCCGAGACCGCCAAGTACGGCGCCGTCGCTTCTGGTCCGCGCATCATCACCGAGGAAACACGCGAGCGCATGCGCGAAGTGCTGCGCGACATCCAATCCGGCAATTTCGCGCGCGATTGGATCCTGGAAAACCAAGCAGGCAAGCCGCGCTACACGGCAATGCTCAATGCTGATCGCAATCACCCCATAGAAAAGACCGGCGCCGCGCTCCGAGAGCGCATGGCCTGGCTGAAATCGCCGACGAACGCCTGAGTCATGACCGCAAGCGTCGCCTCCAAGCCGAACACCGCACCGGACACCGCGCCGCCCAACGGCGCACGTCTCGTCGTCGAGACGCTCGACCGTTTGGGTGTCGAGATCGTGTTTGGATACCCGGGCGGTGCCATCATGCCGGTGTATGACGCGCTCACCAGCGCGCGCTTCAAGCACATCCTGGTGCGCCACGAACAGGCTGCCGCATTCGCCGCCGATGCTTATGCTCGCGTCACCGGCAAGCCCGGCGTGTGCATGGCTACGTCCGGCCCCGGCGCCACCAATCTGATCACAGGCATCGCCAATGCGATGATGGACTCGGTGCCGATGGTGGCGATCACGGGCAATGTCTCATCGCCGCTCATGGGCACCGATGCGTTTCAGGAAATCGACATCCTAGGCGCTACGCTGCCGCTGGTGAAACACTCTTGGATCGTTCGCGATCCCAACGACATTCCGGCCATCTTTGAAGAGGCCTTTCACATCGCCGCATCGGGCCGGCCAGGCCCCGTGCTGATCGATCTGCCAAAAGACGTCCAGATCGGACTCGCCGCTGCGCCCTCCATCCCCAACCGTCACCCAGGGGGCGCGCGCAAGCCCGATCCGGCGCACTTGCGCCGCGCTGAAACTATGATCAGCGCGGCGCAACGTCCTTTGCTCTACATCGGCGGCGGCGTTCGCATCGCCGACGCTGTCGATGAAGTTCGCGCCTTCAAAGCGGCCACGACAATTCCAGGCGTTTGCACGTTGCAGGGCCTTGGCGTTCTCTCGCCGGACGATCCCACCAATCTCGGGATGATCGGCATGCACGGTCTGCGCGCCGCCAACGAGGCGGTGCAGGCCTGCGACCTGCTGATCGTGCTAGGCGCACGGTTCGACGATCGCGCCACGGGCCGGCTGGAAGGCTTCGCGCCGCATGCGCGCGTTTTGCACATCGACGTCGATGCGGCCGAGATCGGCAAACTGCGCTCGGCGGACATCGCTATTGCCGGCAACGTCAAGACGGTGCTCCCCGCGCTGTCGCCGCATCCGCCGCGCGTCGGCGACTGGATCGCGCAATGCGCCGAAGGCAAGCGCGCTCACGCGTTCCGATACGACGCACCAGGAGATGGCGTCTACGCGCCCGCGCTGCTGGCGCAGTTGTCCGCGGAAGCGGGCGATACCTTCGTCGCGGCGTGCGACGTCGGCCAACACCAAATGTGGGTGGCGCAGCACTGCCGGTTCTCGTCGCCGTCCGCTCACCTCACCTCGGGCGGCCTTGGCGCGATGGGCTACGGCTTGCCTGCAGGCTTGGGCGCGAAGTTGGCGCGCCCGGATGCCCATGTCGTCACCATCAGTGGCGACGGCTCTTTCATCATGAACATTCAGGAGCTGGCGACACTGAGGCGCTACAACATCGCACTGAAGATCGTCGTGTTGGACAATTCTTCGCTCGGCCTCGTGCGCCAGTGGCAAGAGCTCTTCTTCGATCGCAACTTCAGCGAGATCGATCTCTCCGACAATCCCGACTTCGCCGCCGTCGCGCGGGCGTTCGGCATCGAAGCGTTCCGAATTAGCAAGCGCGAGGAGGTCGGCCCCGGCATCGCGCGGCTGCTCGCGGCCGAAGGCCCCTGCCTCGCGCACGTGATCATCGATGCAAAAGACAACGTCTGGCCGCTGGTGCCGCCAGGCAAGAGTAACTCGGACATGATGCACGGAGAGACCCAATGAAAGACGTCTTCCTCATTCAGATGGACCACGCCGAAGGCTCACTCCAGCGTCTTATTGGTCTCGTGGAGCGCCGCGGCTTTCACATCGACAGCATGAGCGTCGCCAATCACGGCGCGTATCGCGAAGTGCGCGTGGCCGTGCGCGTGCGCGAACCGGGCCGGTGCATGGATGTGCTCGGCCGTCAGATCGACCGTCTCGTGGGCGCCCGTCGCATGACGGCTACCGCCTCATCTGTACGGGTTGAGGAGGTAGCGCCATGCCCGGCGTAGACTCCCAACAACTGGATCCCAATCGCGTCATTGTCTTCGACACGACGCTGCGCGATGGCGAACAAGCGCCGGGCTTCTCGATGTCGTCCCAAGCCAAGGTGCAGATGGCCACGGCCTTGCGCGATCTCGGCGTCGACGTGATCGAAGCAGGTTTCGCCGCCGCCTCCCCTGGTGACGCCGACGCTGTGCGGCGCGTAGCGGGCGAAGTCGAAGGCCCGGTGTTTTGCTCGCTCTCGCGCGCCAACGAGGAGGACATCCGAACCGCCTACGGCGCGTTGCAAAGCGCCCCGAAGCGCCGGCTGCACATTTTCCTCAGCACCAGCCCGATCCACCGCGCCGCCAAGCTCAATATGAGCGCCGCCGACGTGCTCGACACGGCCGTGCGCGCGGTCACGTTCGCGCGCACTTTGTTCGATGACGTGGAGTTCTCCGCCGAAGACGCGATCCGCACCGAGCCGGAGTTTCTGGGCGACATAATGGAGGCCGTCGCCGACGCCGGCGCCAGCACGCTGAACATCCCCGATACAGTCGGCTACTCCACGCCAGACGAGATCGGCGCGATCTTTGCCGCGATCAAGCGCCGCGTCGAACCACACCACCCCGGCATAGTCATCTCGGCGCATTGCCACAACGATCTGGGCATGGCCGTCGCCAATACGCTGTCGGCGGTCGCCAATGGTGCGCGGCAAGTCGAAGTCGCAATCAACGGCATCGGCGAACGCGCGGGCAATTGCGCGCTGGAAGAAGTGGTGATGGCGCTGCGGACGCGTGCCGACCTGTATGGCGTGCATACCGGCGTCGATACCACCAAGCTGGTCGCCACCAGCCGCCTGCTCAGCTCACTGACGCGCTCGCCAGTCGTCCGCAACAAGGCCATCGTCGGACTGAACGCGTTTGCGCACGAAGCTGGCATTCACCAGCACGGCATGATCGCGGATGCGCGTACGTATGAAATCATGCGCCCGGAAGATGTCGGCTTCTCCGGCACACGCCTCGTGCTCGGCAAACATTCGGGACGCCACGCCATCGTGCAGCGCGCGGAGGCGCTCGGCTATCGGCTGAGTGGCAATGAACTCGGCGAAGTGTTCGCGCGATTCAAGACCCGTGCGGATGAGATCGGTGAGATCGACGATAGCGAACTGCTCATCATCATCGGTGCAACCAACGCCGAAGACACTGGAGCCGTCCATGCCTTCGCGCCCTAGCACGCTGTTCGACAAGATCTGGGATGCGCATGTGGTGCAGGCCGAGACTGCCGATGCGCCGGCTATTCTCTACGTCGACTTGCACCTGGTCCACGAAGTGACGAGCCCGCAGGCCTTCACCGAACTCGATCGATCCGGCCTCAAGGTTCGCCGCCCGGAACGCACCTACGCCACGCTCGATCACTCGACGCCGACATTGCCACCGAACGCAAACGGCGAACGGCCCTACGCCAGCACTGCCGCCGCTGCGCAAGTCGATGCACTGCGCGACAATTGCACCCGGCACGGCATCAGACTGGCGGACTGGGACAGCGCCGATCGCGGCGTCGTCCACGTCATGGCGCCGGAGCTCGGTCTCACGCAGCCGGGCATGGTGGTGGTGTGCGGCGATAGCCACACAGCCACACACGGCGCGTTCGGCGCCCTCGCCTTCGGCATCGGCACCTCTGAGGTCGGTCACGTGCTGGCGACGCAGTGCCTGCTGCAACGCAAGCCCAAGCAAATGCGCGTTACGGTGCATGGCCAGCTTCAGCCCGGCGTCGCTGCCAAGGATCTGACACTCGCCGTCATTGGCCGCATCGGCTTCGGCGGCGGCTCGGGCTTTGTCATCGAATACGCAGGCGAGGCCATTCGCGCCCTCGACATGGAAGGGCGCATGACGCTCTGCAACATGTCGATCGAAGCCGGTGCGCGCGCCGGCATGGTGGCGGCCGATGAAAAGACTGTCGCTTTCCTGCGCGGACGCCGATACGCGCCGCCAAGTGAAACATTCGAAGCGGAGGCCGCCAAATGGCTCACCTTCACAACCGATGACGGCGCACGTTTCGACGCCGAGATCGAACTCGATGCCTCGAGCATCGCGCCAATGGCGACCTTCGGCACAACACCGGACGCGTCCATCGCGATCGGCGCCACAACGCCAACACCGCGCACCGACAGTGAGCGGCAAGCACTCGACTATATGGGCTTCAAAGCCAACACACCCACAGCCGGTCACGCCGTCGATGTGGTGTTCGTTGGCTCATGCACCAACGGCCGCATCTCCGATTTGCGCGACGCCGCCGCAGTACTGCGGGGCCGACAGGTAAAACCCGGTGTGCGGATGTTGGTCGTGCCTGGCTCAGAGGCGGTCAAGCGGCAAGCGGAAGCGGAAGGGTTGGATCGCGTGTTCATCGATGCGGGCGCGGAGTGGCGTCTGCCGGGATGTTCGATGTGCATTGCGATGAACGGCGATTTCGTTGGACCCGGCCAACTCGCTGTCTCAACGTCAAACCGAAACTTCGAAGGGCGCCAGGGCAAAGGCGCCCGCACTATCCTCGCCAGCCCGGCGACGGCGGCCGCAAGCGCCATCGCCGGCGCGCTCACCGATCCGCGGACTTACGCACGGGAGAGCGTCGATGCCTGAACGCTTTGCCACGATTACGTCGCGCACGCTCGTGTTGCCGCAAGCCAACATCGACACCGACCAGATCATTCCGGCGCGCTTCCTGACCACCACGTCACGGGAGGGGTTGGGCGCCGCTGCTTTCTATGATTGGCGTTACGATGCCGACGGCGGCGCACTGGACGGCGCGGCTCTCAACACACTTGATCCCACTGAGCACCGCGTTCTCGTCGCCGGAGATAACTTCGCGTGCGGCTCTTCGCGCGAGCATGCGCCATGGGCCCTGCTCGACTACGGCTTCCGCGCCGTGATCTCCACCAGCATCGCCGACATCTTTTCGTCGAACGCCTTGAAGAACGGCCTGCTGCCGGTGGTGGTCGACGACGCGACACACCAGCGCCTACTCGCCGACCCCGGCGGACGCGTCACCATCGACCTCGAACGCTGCGAACTCTCTGTCGGCAACGAGCCGCCGGTGGCGTTCACCGTCGAACCATTCGCACGCCGCTGCCTTCTCGAAGGCGTGGACACCATGGGCTGGCTCATCGAACGCCTGCCTGCAATCGAAGCATTTGAAACGAGGACAGCATGAGCACCTTTAATATCGCACTCCTGCCCGGCGACGGTGTCGGGCCTGAAGTGACGCGCGCGGCGGCCGAGGTGCTGCAAGCGGTTGCCGATCGCTTTCACCATCGCTTCGTCTTCGACACGCAGCTGATTGGCGGCGCCGCCATCGATGCGACCGGCGATCCGTTGACGCAAGAAACGCTCGTCGCCTGCCGCCAATCGCACGCCGTTTTTCTTGGTGCGGTCGGCGGACCGAAATGGGATGGCGGCTCGCGCCGCCCCGAACAAGGCCTGCTCGAACTGCGCAAGGCTTTGGGCGTGTTCGCCAACATCCGCCCGGTCTTGATCTATGATGCGCTGCTGGATTGCTCTCCTCTGCGCCGAGAGGTTGTTGCCGATGTTGATCTCGTCGTGTTCCGCGAGCTGACGGGCGGCTCCTACTTCGGCGAGAAACGCCGCGGTGCAGATTTCGCCAGTGATCAATGCATCTACACCACGCCCGAGATCGAGCGGGTCGCCCGCGCGGCTTTCATTGCCGCTCGAGCACGCCGCGGCAAAGTTACGTCTGTCGATAAAGCAAACGTGCTCGAAACCAGCCGCCTCTGGCGAGAAGTCGTAACGGACCTGCACGCCAAGGAATTCGCCGACGTGCGGCTGGAACACGCGCTCGTGGATTCGATGTCGATGCAACTGATCCGCCAGCCACGGGCCTACGACGTCATCCTCACCGAGAATATGTTCGGCGACATTCTCTCCGATGAAGCCTCCGTACTGGGCGGATCCATCGGGCTCGCGCCTTCCGCATCGCTCGGCGCCGAAGGTCCAGGCTTGTTCGAGCCCGTTCATGGCTCGGCGCCCGATCTGGCGGGCCGCGACAGATGCAACCCGATCGGCGCGATTCTCTCCTCCGCACTGCTGTTGCGTTATGGCTTGCGGCTTGCCGACGAGGCCGACGCTGTCGAGGCCGCGGTCGAACGCGTCATCAATTCCGGCGCGCGTACGGCCGATCTCGGGGGCGACATCGGCTGCCAAGCGATGGCGGAGCGTATCGCCGACGAGGTTCTGCGCTCGGTCTCGCATTCACATCATGTCCAGATGCATTGGGGTTGAGGGGTCACATGGCGCTTGTTCCATTTGACGACCGCGACGGCTGGATCTGGTTCGACGGCGCGTTCGTGCCGTGGCGCGCGGCGAACCTGCATGTGCTGACGCACGCGATGCATTACGGATCGGCGGTGTTCGAGGGCGAGCGCATGTATGACGGGCGCATCTTCGCGCTCGAAGCGCACACGCGTCGGCTGTTTCGCTCAGCTGAAATTCTCGACTTTGAGATTCCGTACACGGAAGCTGAAATGAACCGCGCCTGCATCGAAACGTGCGCCAAGAACCGTTTGACCGAATGCTACGTCCGCCCCATCGCCTGGCGGGGCGCTGAACAACTGAGCGTCTCCGCCCTCTCGACCAGGACGCATGTCGCCATCGCGGTGTGGGAATGGCCGAAATACTTTGACGCCGAACGCTTCCAACGCGGCGTTCGGTTGTGCTGGGCCAAGTATCGCCGTCCACCCGCGAACGCCGCGCCGACAGAAGCGAAAGCGTCCGGGCTCTACATGATCTGCACGGTGTCCAAGAACGCCGCGGAGCGTGATGGCTACGACGACGCGCTCATGCTCGATAGCGATGGCGCCATCGCCGAAACCACCGGCGCCAACATCTTCTTCATCCGCGACGGCGCGCTGCACACGCCGACGCCGCACTGCTTCCTCGATGGCATCACACGGCAAACCGTAGTCGCTCTGGCGCGCCAACGGGGCCTCGATGTGATCGAAACACGCATCGAACCGCATGACCTGCCGACGTTCACCGAATGCTTCATCGTCGGCACCGCCGCGGAGGTGACGCCGGTTGGCGAAATTGGCGCGCATTCGTTCCGCCCCGGCGCCATCACGTTCGACCTGGTCGAACGCTACCGCCGCCATGTTCGCGCACATGCCATTCAGGCCCTGGAGCCCGCTTAGCCTTCGGCAATTGATCATAATCCTAAGGCCGCTGGTCCAAGCCCCCCGCCACTACCATCCTCTTCCATGAGTTTTTGAGCGAGATTCACTCGCTCGGCGGAGCCGCGTTTGCCGTCTCGACGTGCAGCAACTCGAAGAAAGCCCCGAGGCACTCCCGCTGTTTCGGCGGCGTGTATTCGAAGTTGCGGCCGCGATCGATGATCTCCCAAAAGTCCTTGCTCTCGACCGCGGCGAGTTGGCGATAGACCCGGCGCATGCGTTCGGCCGGCTCGTCGCGCATGTCGTTGGCGATGGCGCGGGCTCGATCATCTTGGCCACTGGCCAAATAATAGACGGCGAGCTTCACCTGCGCTTTGCGGACACCCAACAGCGCGTTCTCCTGCTCGCGCACGAACGGTGCGCGATCGAGTTCGAGAAATTCGGCTAAGATCTCTTGCTCGGCTGGCGAGCCCAATTCGTTGGCAAGTTGCGCTAGCGCGCCGAGATCGTAGCCGACAGTCTCGGTGACGAAGTGCAAATCCATCTCGAAGCTGATGAGGCCGTAGTATTTCATGTGCTTGACCGCGTCGACGGCCGCTTGATGCTTGCCCTCGGCGAGCATGGTTTCGCCGAGCTTTCGATACTGGTTCAGCACATTGTAGGCGGTTCGCACGTCACGGGCGTTGAGCGTCGAACGCAGGTACGAGTTCATGAACCGAAACACGAGATTCACGAGTTCGGTGTCGTCGGCCTTGGCGGCGGCCTCGCCGATGTAGCGGGTGTCAATCGCGATAACGTAATTGATGTCGCGCATCGAGCCCAGAGCTTCAGCGTAGATGCTCAGCAACTGGCGCATCACCTTCCACTCGATCCAGGTGTGACGCGCTTCGAGGTCGCTGAGGGATTCCGCGTCCATGGCGACGAAATCAGGGTTGAGCCGAATGTCGGGGCCGATCGAGAACCACGCGTTGCTCGCCGTGGGTTTTACTTTGAGGTAGTCGATCGCGAAATCCCGCAAAGCATCGGCGACCGAACTGGCGATGATCTTGTCCTTGCCGGAAATCGAGTTGTTGGCGATGTCGGTCAGTTCTTCGAGGGCAAACAGCGTCTGCGCCTGCGCTTCGAAACACTTGGCCTCGTCGTGCTCGGCGGCGCCCTTAGCGGCGTCGGCAACGCCGTCGCGGCGGATGTGCCGGATCAGATTTTGCGGATCGAGGAACCAGAACACGTAGCCGAAGTACGGCATCATGATCACGAGGCCGCCCGTGGTCATGCACAGCATCGCCACGAGCGTGGCGCGCGGCACATAATCGTCTTGGATCGACGCCGAGAGCCAAACGCTGATGACGCACGCCACCACGTAAAACGCCGCGACACGGATATTCACGCGATCGCGTAGGAACATGCGCGCAACACCAGTGTAGCGATCGGCCGAGAGCTGCACGATGATGCTGACGATAGTGATAACAATGCCGAATACGGCGATGTTCACCCCGGAGAGAGAGGCGACGGCGTTGCTGTCCGGATCGAACGAGAAATAGCGCCCGAAAGCGCCGCTGTACTGGGCTGACGCGGCGGTGCGCGAGAGCCAATAGTGATCGATGACGTAAAGTACCCAGAACGCGGCCGTCGCCCCCCAAGCGAGGATAGCGGTCTGCATTGCAAACCTTCTGAACGCCTCATTGCGGCCGTTGCTCATGCACTTCCATCGCGCTGTACGCTGCGAACATTAGGCGCCGCGCTTCATTGGCCGCCACAACGCGCGACGCCGAACCAGCGCCGGCGCGCGCAGCGCCTAAATGCTTTGCAGTCTGGACGCGACGATGCCCGCAAGAATCATGGCCGTGTAGCAAGCGAACATCAAAGACGCGAACGCGCCGTTGAGACCTGCATCCAGATTCGGAAACAGCGTCGCATAATTGGTGATCTCATAGATGCCGACGAGCAGGCCGGGCACAACCATGATGGATGCTGCTTCAGCGCGATCCGTCGGCGCAACGCGCAGAATCTTGAGCAGCGCGTATGTGATCACGAGCATCCCGACAGGCAGCGTCAAGAACAGCCACATCACGCCTTGCCCTGGTTGAAACAGCTCATGTCCTGCGAAGCGGAAGGCGGCGGCTAGAGCGATCCACAAAACGAAACCAACAACCATCCAACGCGCAATCATTGTCTTCCCCCTCGTGGATCCTGGCGGGTCCGATATGCCCGATTCCGATCCGGATATATTACAAACAGCTTAGGCTCGAGAGCAATCACCCCTGCTGGGCCGAATTGTTGCGCTGCAGCAAAGTGCGGAGCGCTATCATAATGGCATTTCGGCCCTAATTTCATTGACGTGCGGTAATAATTGGCAGCAAATCCCCAGCGCGAGGCACACGGGGAATTACTAGCCATGTCGAATGGTCTTTCGAACAGCTTGAAGCTGGGCGTCGCTACGACTGCCCTTGTTGGGGTTCTGGCGATCGGCGCGATCACGGTCGGCACGCTTTGGCCGCCCACCGGCGAGAGCGTTGGCACTATCGCACCGGCCGACCGCTACCGCGCCTCGCAGGTATCGGGCGCCGACATCACGCTCGGCGACGAGACCGTTCCGCAGCTGATGCAGACCGACGCGTTCGAACTGATGGTCAATGATCCGTCGTTCCGCGCGCTCGCGCGCGATCCGGGCTTTGCCGCTCTCGCAAGTAATTCCGAAGCGCTCGTCGCCATGGCGCGCGACGCGCAAGCGTTCACCGCTCTGGCGCGCGACCAGGCCTCGTTCGCCGCCATGGTTCGCGGCGCCGATGCTGCGGTCGCGCAATCGGCGGTCGCGCAAGCCGCGAACGCCGAAGCGTTCACAGCGATGGCCGCCCACGCTGGCGCGTTCGCTGCGTTGGCCCGTCACCCTGAAGCCTTCACCGCGATGGCCCGCAACGGCGAAGCTTTCGGCGCCTACGCACGTGACGCGTCCGCCTTCGCCGCCGCTGCGCGCGACGCAGGCGCAAACGTTGCCATGGCGCGCGACGCTCAAGCGTTCACGGCGCTGGCCCGCGACGCCGCCGCTATGACCGCGCTCCGCGCCGACCCGCAGGCATTCACGGCTTTGGCCGCCAATGCGGAAGCGTTCCAAGCCTTGGCGCGCGATTCCGCGGCGCTGACGTCGATGGTTCGGACCGCTCAGGCCGCGACCGCCGACGCACGCATCGCGCAAGCCGCCAATACCCAAGCACTTACGGCCCTGGCTGTGAACTCGCAGGCGTTCTCTCAGATGGCGACGCAACCGCAGGCGTTCACAGCGATGGCCGCCCACGCTGGCGCGTTCGCTGCGTTGGCCCGTCACCCTGAAGCCTTCACCGCGATGGCCCGCAACGGCGAAGCTTTCGGCGCCTACGCACGTGACGCGTCCGCCTTCGCCGCCGCTGCGCGCGACGCAGGCGCAAACGTTGCCATGGCGCGCGACGCTCAAGCGTTCACGGCGCTGGCCCGCGACGCCGCCGCTATGACCGCGCTCCGCGCCGACCCGCAGGCATTCACGGCTTTGGCCGCCAATGCGGAAGCGTTCCAAGCCTTGGCGCGCGACGCTGGCGCCTTCACCGCACTTGCAAGCAACACGCAAGCTTTCACGGCGATGGCTGCGAACTCGCAAGCGTTCACGGCGCTGGCGCGCGACTCGGCGGGTCTAACCGCGATGGCGGCAAGCGCGCAGGCGTTCCAAGCCCAAGCAGCGCTTGTCCGGTCAAGCCAAGCCATGGACGCACGCGCGATCGCAGCGATCTCGCAAAATCCGGGCGCATTTGCCGCGGTATCATCGAACCCGCAGGCGTTCACGGCGCTGGCGCGTGACTCGCAGGCGCTGACGGCTCTCGCGACCAACGCGCAAGCCTTCACGACGCTGGCGCGCGAGCCTGGCTTCATGGCGCTCGCGGGCAGCTCGGCGTTTGCGGCGATGGCCAACGATCCGGGCTTTGCACGCGCCATCAGAGAGTGAGCTTCGAACCTACGTCTCGACGGGGGAGACACGACTTGAGCGCTTGATGGTCGTGTTACTTGGGGGGAGTGACGATCCGCGGGCTCTTATATGGTTTGGCGCTGACAACACTCGTTTCGGCGGGGGCGGCGCAGGCGCAAACGAACGCGCCTGCAGCGCCCTCGCCGCTTCAAGCGGCGCCACCAACTGAAACGATTGTAGGGGTCCCGCCAGACCCTCCTCTGCCGCCCGCGCCAGAGCCCGAAACGGTCGTTCCCAGCCGCGCGCCAGACGACATCCCGCTCATCGATCTCAGCCGGATCGAAACCGAGGATCTACGGCTCCTCTATTTCGCGCCGGCTGAGACATACTTGACGCCCTACGTCGGGCGCAGCTTCGAAAACGCGCTGGCCTATCACGAGCGCATGTTCGAATGGCAGCCGTGGGATCAGTCCACGCTGCTGCTGAAGGACTTCTCGGATTACGGCAACGCCGCCGCGCGCGCTTCACCGAACAACGCCCTGCTGCTCGACATCGCGCCGCTCAGCCTTTCCTACGAGACGTTCAGCCCGGGCGAGCGCTTCTTCACGCTGACCAACCACGAGGTCTCGCACGTCGCCACCATGGACGTGTGGAACGATCGCGACGCGTTCTGGCGGCGCGCGTTCGGCGGCAAGCCGATGGCGGTGCAGGAACACCCGGAATCCATTCTCTACAATTATCTGGCTACGCCGCGCGTGAACGTGCCGCGTTGGTATCTCGAAGGCAGCGCCGTTTTTCTCGAAACGTGGATGGCCGGCGGCTTCGGCCGCGCTCAAGGCGCCTACGACGAAATGGTGTTCCGCTCGATGGTGCGCGACGACGCGCACTTCTACTCGCCGGTAGGCCTCGAATCCGAAGGCATCTTCGTCGACTTCCAAGTCGGCGTGAATGACTACCTCTATGGCACGCGCTTCTTCAGCTATCTGGCGCTGACCTATTCGCCCGAGCGCGTCATCGAATGGCTGCGCCGCGGCCCCGAGAGCGAAGCTTACTACGCCTCGCAATTCGAACAGGTGTTCGGCAAGCCGCTGAACGACGCGTGGCGCGATTGGATCGCGTGGGAGCACACGTTCCAGCAAGCCAATCTCGCGTCGGTGCAAGCCTTTCCGCCAACCGAAGCCACACCGCTCTCGCCGCGCGCGCTTGGTTCGGTGTCCCGCACTTTCGTCGAGGCAAACACCGGCGCGCTGATTGGCGGCTTCCGCTATCCCGGCGTGATCGCACACCTTGGCGTGCTGACGCCGGAGAGCGGCGACATCCGGCGTCTCACCGACATCAAAGGCGCGATGCTCTATCGCGTCACGTCACTGGCCTATGATCCGCAGTCGAACACGGCCTGGTACACCGCCGATAATTACGCCTACCGCGACATCATCGAAGTCGATATCGCGACGGGCCGCGAACGCATGGTGCTGCACGACGGGCGCATCGGCGACATCGTGTTCAATCCGGAGGACCGTTCGCTGTGGGGGCTGCGGCACCTGAACGGCTTTGCGACTCTGGTGCGGCTGCCGCCGCCCTACGACCGCTGGAACCAAATCTACACCTTCCCGTTCGGCCGCGTGCCGTTCGACCTTGATATCTCGTCAGACGGCGCCCTGCTCTCGGCATCGATCGGCGAAGTCAACGGCGACCAATCGGTGCAAGTGTTCCGCGTCGCGGATCTGCAGCAGAGTGAAGCGCCGCAAGCGATCGCTACGCTCAGCCTTGGCGCCTCGACGCCGGAAGGCTTCGTGTTCTCACCGGATGGGCGCTACCTTTATGGCAGCGCGTACTACACCGGCGTGTCGAACATTTATCGCTTCGAGATCGCAACGCAGGCGATCGAAGCCGTCAGCAACGCCTCGACTGGCTTCTTCCGGCCCATTCCGCAAGCCGATGGTTCGCTCATCGTTTTCGAATACACCGGCGACGGCTTTCGTCCCGCCCGGATCCAGCCGACGCCGCTTCAAGACCTTGGCGCGATCACCTTCCTCGGCGCTGAGATTGCCGAGCGCCATCCGGTGGTGACGACGTGGGGCGTGGGCTCACCAAGTAGCGTGCCCTTGGATGAGCTGATTACCGAACGCGGCCGCTACGTGCCGCGCGATGAAATGCGGCTCGGCGCGGCTTACCCCGTGGTCGAAGGCTACCGCGGCTACACGGCGTTCGGGTACACCGCCACGTTCGAAGACCCGCTGCAGTTCAGCCAGCTGCACGCAACGTTGACGTACACGCCGGATTCTCCGCTCGACGATCAAGATTGGCACTTCGATCTGGCCTACCAGACGCTGCGCTGGAAATTCCGTTACTGGCACAACGACGCCGATTTCTACGATCTGTTCGGACCGACCGAGCGTTCGCGCGCGGGCGATGCCGCTATCGTTGGCTATCACCGCGCGCTGATCTACGACACGCCGCGCCAGCTCGATCTGAGTGTGGAAGCCGCCTACTACACGGGCCTCGACACGCTGCCCACGGCGCAGGAAGTGGAAACGCAATTCGACTCGCTGGGCACCGTGAGCGCCGAGCTCAACTACACCAACACCACCCGTTCGCTCGGCGCCGTCGATCATGAACGCGGCTGGCGTTGGAATTTGGCGGCGGGCGCGGACCACGCCAACGGTGAGACGTTCCCGAGCGTGCGCGGCGGCATCGATTTCGGCGTGCCGCTGCCGCTCAACAACTCGTCGGTCTGGCTTTACACGGCTGCCGGCACGGTCGGCGGCGAGCGCGACAGCCCGCTCGGCAGCTTTTATCTGGGGGCCTTCGGCAACAATTACGTCGACGATCGCGAAGTGAAGCGCTACCGGGAGTTCGATAGCTTCCCGGGCTTCGACATCAACGAAATCGACGCGCGCTCATTCGTGCGCTCGGTGGCGGAGGTGAATCTGCCGCCGATCCGGTTCGAGGACATCGGCATCCCCAGCATCTTCCTGAGCTCAATGCGCCCCGCCCTGTTTGCTGGCGCCCTGGAGGCGGACCCGGCCAAGGGCGATCGCCGGTCGCTACAAACCGTCGGCGTCCAAACCGATTGGAATTTCACCATCGCGCACAGGTTGCCAATGGTGTTCTCACTCGGCTACGCCGAAGGCTTCGAGGATGGCGAAAATCGGGGCAGCGAAGTGCTGATCTCGCTGAAGATCATGTGATGGAATCTGATCTGCTGCTGAAGGCGCTGATCGCGGTGGCGCCCGTGCTTGTCCTGCTCACGGTGTTCGACCGGCTGGACGTCTTTAATCTCATTAGCCTGCGCGATATTTCGCTGCTGACTTTGGCGGGCGGCGGCGCGGCGGCGGTCAGCCTGCTCCTCAACGGCCAGGCAATGGACGGCTTTCCAATCGGATTCAGCGCCTTCAGCCGCTACGTGTCGCCCCTGATTGAGGAAACCCTTAAAGCCGCGCCGATCCTGGCGCTGTTCTACTACAACCGGCTCGGCTTCAAGCTCGATGCGGCAATCGCTGGCTTTGCGCTGGGTGCTGGCTTCTCTGTTGCCGAGAACCTCTGGTTTTTGTTCGCAGTGCTCGACGCCAATGTCAGCGCCTGGCTGGTGCGCGGCTTCGGCACGGCCGTCATGCATGGCGGCGCCACTGCGTTGTTCGCCGTGATCTCGCACGAAATGACGGAACGCCAAGCCGAGGACGCGGCGGCGAAGTACAGCTTCAACCCGCTGCTCTTCCTGCCAGGCCTTGCCGCCGCGATCGTCATCCACTCAACCTTCAACCATTTCCCCAACCAGCCCGTCCTGATCATGGCGCTGACGCTCATGCTCGTGCCCGTAACCCTGTTCTTGACGCTGGCGCGGAGCGAACGAGCAACCAGCCAGTGGCTCAAGACCGACGAGGCAGCGCACCGCAAGGCGCTCGAAGACATCCGCGCCGGCCGCTTCGCCGAGAGTGAGGCCGGGCGCTCGTTGCATCAACTCGTTGGCCGCCTCGGCCAAGGCAGCGCCGCCGATGCGTTCGCTTACCTTGAACTGAAGACTGAACTCGTCCTACGCGCCGAAGAGCTTATCCGGGCGAGCATGGAAGGCGCCTCAATTGCGATCGCTGACGCTGATCGAGAGAAATCCTCTCGCCTCGATGCACTTGAGCAGCGTCTCGGCAAACCAGTGGTGACCGCTATCAGTTCCAGACTTGGCTTTACACGTAACGACCTTTGGGAGCTGGGCCGCCTTCGCGCGCGCATCCGAAGCAGTTAATCTTGGCAAAGGGCTTGCTGCGGCGCCCGCATTGGCTGCATTGCGAAGCGGCAGTGTAGAGGTCTGGCTCATGGACGAGATCGAGTGTGTGGTGATTGGCGCGGGTGTGATCGGCCTCGCTGTTGCGCGCGCGCTCGCCCAAGCCGGGCGCGAGGTGATCATCCTGGAGCGGGAGGATCATTTTGGATCAGGCATCAGCTCGCGCAACAGCGAGGTGATCCACGCCGGCATTTACTATCCCGCCAATTCGCTGAAGGCTCGGTTCTGCATCAGCGGGCGCGATCGGCTTTACGAATATTGCACCAGCCATGGCGTCACGCACAAACGCTGCGGCAAGCTGATCGTCGCGACCGACGACAAGCAAGTCGATGAACTTGGCCGCATTGCCGCAGCCGCGGCGCGCAACGGCGTCAGCGACATCCAACGCCTCACGAGCGAAGAGGCGCGCGCGCTCGAACCGGAACTGCAGTGCGTCGCCGCGCTGCTGTCGCCATCGACCGGGATCATCGACACACACGGGCTCATGTTGAGCTTACTGGGAGACGCACAAGCAAGTGGCGCGATGATCGCTTACGGGTCGCCAGTTTCCAGCATGCGGCTCGAAGACGATGGCATCGTCATCCGGATCGGCGACGAGGACACGCTGAAGGCGCGCATCGTGGTGAATGCGGGCGGACTGGACGCGGCGCCCCTCACCCATCGCATCGAGGGATTCAACGCGGCGTTCGCGCGGCCCAGCTACTACGCCAAGGGAAACTATTTCACGCTGACCGGGCGCTCGCCGTTCGCGCGGCTGGTCTATCCAGCGCCAGAGCCAGGCGGGCTCGGTGTGCATTTGACGCTCGATCTCGCTGGCCAAGCGCGGTTCGGCCCTGACGTCGAGTGGATCGATGAACCCAATTACGACGTCAATCCCGCCCGCGCTGACAAGTTCTACGCCGTCATTCGCACGTACTGGCCCGGGCTGCGCGACGGCGCGTTGGCGCCTGCTTATGCGGGCGTACGCCCAAAGCTTGCGCCCGCCGGCGCGCCCGCAGTGGATTTCCAGATTGAAGGTCCGCGCGAACATGGCGCTCGCGGCCTGATTAACTTGCTCGGCATCGAGTCCCCCGGCCTCACCTCATCGCTGGCCATCGCCGAGCACGTCGCCGCGATAGCATCCGAAAGCCTGGATCGCTGACGTCCGCGGTTGTTTCGCATTCCCAAACGCGGACCGCCGGCGCTAAGAAGGCGCCAATCATGGCTAAGACCTCGCCCACGATCAGCCCAGCGCGGCTTACGCATCTGCAGCGCCTGGAAGCCGAGTCGATCCACATCATGCGCGAGGTGGCGGCAGAAGCCGACAAGCCGGTGATGCTCTACTCCATCGGCAAAGACAGCGCCGTGATGCTGCATCTGGCGATGAAGGCGTTCTACCCCTCGCCGCCGCCGTTTCCGCTCCTGCATGTCGACACGACGTGGAAATTCCGGGCGATGTACGAAATGCGCGAGCGCATGGCGGCAGAGCTAGGGTTCGAGCTACTGGTCTACAAAAACGCCGAAGCGGTTGAGAAGAACATCAACCCGTTTGACCACGGCTCAGCGGCGCATACGCAGATCTGGAAAACCGAAGGCTTGAAGCAAGCGCTTTCACACTATGGCTTCGACGCCGCATTCGGCGGCGCGCGGCGCGACGAGGAGAAGTCGCGGGCGAAAGAGCGGATCTTCTCTTTTCGCTCGGCCAATCACCGCTGGGATCCGAAGACGCAACGGCCCGAGCTTTGGCGGCTCTACAACGCCAAGAAGCACAAGGATGAATCGATCCGCGTGTTTCCGATCTCGAACTGGACCGAGCTCGATGTCTGGCAATACATCCACCTCGAGAACATCCCCATCGTGCCGCTCTACTTCGCGGCGCCGCGTCCGGTTGTGATTCGCGATGGCGCGTTGATCATGGTCGATGATGAGCGCATGCCGCTTGCGCCTGGTGAAAAGCCTGAACTGCGCACGGTGCGCTTTCGCACGCTCGGCTGCTTTCCGCTCACGGGTGCAGTCGAAAGCAGCGCCGAAACCGTGCCGGCGATCATCCAGGAAATCCTTCTCACCACAACGAGCGAGCGCCAAGGCCGTGTGATCGACCACGACCAGGCCGGGTCTATGGAGAAGAAGAAGCACGAGGGCTATTTCTGATGGCTCACGTCTCCAAGCTCATCGGCGAGGATATCGAAGCCTACCTGCTGCAGCATCAGCATAAGTCGCTGCTGCGCTTCATCACTTGCGGTAGCGTCGATGACGGCAAGTCCACCTTGATTGGGCGTTTGCTCTACGATTCCAAGATGATCTTCGAGGATCAGCTGGCTTCGCTGGTCGAGGACTCCAAGAAGGTAGGCACCCAAGGCGGCGAGATCGATTTCGCGTTGTTGGTCGACGGCCTCGCCGCCGAGCGCGAGCAAGGCATCACCATCGACGTCGCTTATCGCTTCTTCTCCACGGACAAGCGCAAGTTCATCGTCGCCGACACGCCCGGCCACGAGCAATACACGCGCAACATGGTCACCGGCGCGAGCACCGCCGATCTCGCGGTAATACTGATCGATGCGCGCAAAGGCGTGCTGACCCAGACGCGACGCCACTCCTACCTCGTGTCGCTGATGGGCATTCGCCATGCTGTGTTGGCCATCAACAAGATGGATCTCGTTGGTTGGTCACAATTAACGTTCGACACCATCGAAGCAGGGTACGCCAAATTCGCTGAACAGATCGGCCTCAAGAGCGTGCTGGCGATTCCGATCTCCAGCCTGAAGGGCGACAACATCGCCAACAAGAGCGCCGCGTCGCCGTGGTACAGCGGCCCGACGCTGATGCAGCATTTGGAAGGCGTCGAGATCGGCGAAACACGCCGAGCCGCTCAGCCTTTCCGCATGCCGGTGCAATGGGTCAATCGGCCCAACTCAGATTTCCGCGGCTTCTCGGGACAGATTTCCGGTGGGCGCGTTCGTCCTGGCGATCGGGTGCGCATCGCGCAGTCGGGTGTGATCAGCAACGTTGCGCGCATCGTCACTAAGGACGGCGATCTCGCCGAGGCCGTCGCCGGCCAATCGGTGACGCTGACATTGAGCGACGAAGTGGATTGCTCACGCGGTGACGTGATCGCCGCCGCTGATGATGCGCCGGAAGTTGCGGATCAGTTCGAGACGACGCTGATCTGGATGGCGGCCGAGCCGCTGCTGCCTGGACGCTCCTACTGGCTGAAGATCGGCGCCAAGACCGTCACCGCACAAGTGACCGACATCAAGTACAAGATCAACGTCAACACGCTTGAGCACTTGGCCAGCAAGGTGCTTGAACTGAACGAGATTGCGGTCTGCAACGTCAGCCTCGATCAACCGGTGGCGTTCGATCCGTACGCCGCGAACCAGGACATGGGCAGCTTCATCCTGATCGACCGGACGACTAACGCAACGGCCGGCGCCGGCCTCATCCACTTCGCGCTGCGCCGCGCTCAGAACGTGCACTGGCAAGCGCTCGATATCACGCGGGAGTCGCGCGCGGAGATCAAAGGTCAAACGCCGGCAGTACTCTGGTTCACCGGCCTCTCAGGCGCCGGGAAATCCACCATTGCCAACTTGGTCGAGAAGCGGCTCCATTCGCTTGGCAGGCACACCGTACTGCTCGACGGCGACAACCTTCGCCATGGCCTCAATCGCGATCTAGGCTTCACGGATGCTGATCGTGTCGAGAACATCCGCCGTGTCGCCGAAGTTGCGCGGCTGATGTCGGACGCCGGATTGATCGTGCTGGTCTCCTTCATCTCCCCATTCCGCGCCGAACGCGAGATGGCGCGCGCGTTGATGGCGAAGGGCGAATTCTTCGAAGTGTTCGTCGATACGCCGCTCGAAGACGCCGAGAAGCGTGATGTTAAGGGGCTCTACAAGAAGGCGCGAGCGGGCCAGCTCAAGAACTTCACTGGCGTCGATAGTCCGTATGAGCGCCCGAACAATCCTGAACTCCGCATCGACACGACGCAAACGTCACCGGACAAAGCCGCCGAGCAAATCGTCAAGGCTTTGATCGAGCGCGGTTGAGCTATCAGGACGAGCGCCTGCCAGCGCTCGCAGAGCCCGTCTCTAGCAGAGTTTTCCAGGCGGGCTAAACCGCATACACCGCACGAACGTGGCCGTCCGTATAAGCAAGGATACGCCGCTCACCGCCGGGCCAGACGTGGATGTCGGCAACCATGCGCGGGGTGTCCACACCATCGGTCACGCCTTCAGGTTCGAGCCGCACCCAAGCGAGTGGGGCTTCCGGCGTCGCCTCAACGCCGGCGCGTCGGATTGCGTCCACGATGGCGGCGCGGGCCTCGCGCGGCGGGTATTGCAGGAAGATGGAGTGGTACACGATGGTCGCCGCATCCCGCGCCCGTCGGGCGAGTCGATCTGCGATCCACGCCGCTGCGTCGGCGCGGTCAACGCGCACGTCATTGGCAAGCGCCAGCGCCACAGCGCCCTCGAAACGCGCCAAGCGATCTGGCTGGTCGGGCCAGATATAGGATTTGAGCCGGAGACGCTGCCCTTCGTCACGAATGTCGAGCGGGTTGAGGTCGCACGCGGCGCGGTTGCGGACGTTGATCCGCGTCTCCGTTGGCGGCGGCGGGCCATTCCAGTCCGTATCGATGACCACGGGGCTATCGTCGCCCCACGACCAATCACGCGTGCGATAAGCGAAACTGTCCCAGTTCAGATTGAGGCCAGCGCTCGCGCCTATCTCCAAAGTATCCACCGGCCCATGCCAATTTTGCGCAAACGTGAGAAAGCCCGAAAGCAGCGCGATCGATCGGCGCGTCTCGTTCGTCTGTGGCGCGGAGCGGATGAACTCCGCCACCCACACGCGCTCGCGATCCAAGAACGCGCGCGCAACAGGCCAAACTTCGCTCATGCTCGACGCGGCGGTGTGACCTTGGTAAAGCGCGGCGAGCGCGGCGTCGCGTCCAGTCAGAACCGCGGCGTGCAGCGCGCCCGCAAGCCGCAACGATAGCGCGTCGGCGCGTGGATTTGTGGGCCAGTCGGCGACAAGCGCGGTGGTAGGCCCGCCGCTCTCGATGTCATCCGCCATCGCGCCAATCAGCTCGCCGGTGAAGGGCGAGCCGTACGACGTGCAGAACGCGGCCTGCTCACGGAAGTGAGCAAGGATGCGTTCCAGGCTCACGCGCGCTCCACGGCGAGCGCAATGCCCTCGCCGCCGCCGATACAGAGCGAAGCCACGCCACGCTTGGCGTCGCGCGCTTCCATCGCCGCAATCAACGTCACCAGCACGCGCGCGCCGGATGCGCCGATTGGATGGCCCATCGCACACGCGCCACCGTTCACGTTGATCTTGTCGTGCGTGATGCCGAGTTCTTTCATCGCGATCATCGGTACGATAGCGAAAGCTTCGTTGATCTCCCAGAGATCGACGTCACTCGCTTTCCAACCGGCGCGATCGAGCGCCTTCTTGATCGCCGGCACCGGCGCCGAGGTGAACTTCGAAGGCTCTTGTGCATGCGACGCTTGCGCGACGATGCGCGCGAGCGGCTTCAGACCACGTTCCTTCGCATCCGACGCGCGCATCAGCACCAACGCCGCCGCGCCATCGGAGATCGCGGACGCATTCGCCGCCGTGACAGTACCGTCCGGCGTGAATGCGGGCTTCAAGCTCGGAATCTTGTCCGGCTTGGCCTTGCGCGGCAGTTCGTCGGTGTCGAAGATTCCTGCCTTGGATTCCACCGGCGCAATCTCGCGCTTGAACCGGCCTTCCTTGGTCGCGCTCTGCGCACGGGCCAGAGTTTCCAACGCGTAGGCGTCCTGCGCTTCGCGGGTGAACTGATACTCTTTCGCCGCTTGGTCGGCGTAGACGCCCATGGCGAAGCCTTCGTAGGCATCCTCGAGGCCGTCTTGCGCCATGTGGTCCTTGATCGTGTCGTGACCGTACTTTTTGCCGCCGCGATGGTTCGGCATCAGGAATGGCGCCCGCGACATGCTCTCCATGCCGCCAGCGACAACGACATCAGCTTCGCCAGCCAACAACGCTTGCCGCGCCATCGCCACGGCTTGTAGGCCCGAACCGCACATCTTGTTCAGCGTCACCGCTTCGGTGGACTTCGCGAGCCCGGCCTTAAGCGCCGCTTGTCGCGCGGGCGCCTGACCTTGGCCAGCGGAGAGCACGTTGCCCATGATGATCTGATCCGCGCCAGAGACACCCGCCTCTTTCACAGCGGCCTTCACGGCAACCGCGCCAAGTTCGGCGGCGCTGAAGCCGGACAATTCTCCAAGCAGCCCGCCGATCGGCGTGCGCGCCATGCCGACGATGACGATATCTTCGCTCATTTTGCCTTCTCCGGACGAATGATCATGCAAGTGGATGTGCCGTGTGCGTAGAGCTTGCCCCTCTTGTCGATGAGCTTGCCTTCAGCGGTAATGAGAGTGCGGCCCAACGCGAGCACGCGGCCTTCAGCGCGCAGCGTTCCAGTGTCGGGGGCGATCGGCCGCACGAAGTTCACTTTGGTTTCGACGGTCCCGTAGCCGACGCCAGCCGGCAGCGTCGTGTGCCCAGCGCAGCCGCAGCAGCTATCGATCAAGGTCAGCGCCCAGCCGCCGTGAACCACACCCATCGGATTGAGCACGCGCGCGGAAGGTTCGCCCTCAAACGCCGCAAAACCATGCTCTACTTCGACAAGGGTGAAGCCCATGGTTGCGCCAATCGTCGGCGGCGCGAACTGACCGGCGATCAACGCGCGCAGCGCTTCGAGGCCCGTCATCGCCATCAGCGCTTTTGAGTCAGTGTTCTCCATCAACGCTCCGTCGCCGCAATCCAGCCGCCGCCGAGCACGCGCGTCGTGCCGGGATCGTAGAACACAGCAGCTTGGCCCGGTGCTACGCCCTCTTCCGGCGCGTCAAGCAAGACCGACCAGCCCGCACCAACACTAAGCCGCGCCGGCACGGGCGGACGCGTCGAGCGCACGCGGACCAAGATGGGGCGGCCGTCGAGCTGATCCTCGACCGCTGCATTTTCACCGATCCAGTTCACGTCCTTCAACGCGATGCGGCTGACGCCAAGCGCCTCGCGCGGTCCGACGATGACGCGCTTGGCCGCGGCATTGAGCTTCACAACGAACAATGGTTCGCCAGTGGCAACGCCCAGCCCCCGGCGTTGGCCCACGGTGAAATTGATCACGCCGTCATGGCGACCCATGACGCGGCCATCAACGTGCACGATGTCGCCAGGTTCGATCGCGCCAGGACGCAGCTTTTCGACCACGGCCTGATATTTGCCTTGCGGTACGAAGCAGATGTCCTGGCTATCCGGCTTTTCGGCGACGCGTAGCCCCAGCTCCGCCGCCAGCGCGCGCACATCGCTCTTCGGCTTGTCGCCCAGCGGAAAGCGCAGGAAGTCAAGCTGCTCACGCGTCGTGGCAAACAGGAAATAGGTTTGGTCTCGGTTGGCGTCGGCTGCACGGTGCAGCTCCGCGCCGTGATCGCTCTCGACACGGCGCACGTAGTGCCCCGTCGCCAAGCAATCGGCGCCGAGCTCTTCGGCGACACGCTTTAGATCCTTGAACTTCACGGTTTGATTGCACCGCACGCACGGGATCGGCGTCGCGCCCGCCAGATAAGTGTCCGCGAAATCTTCCATCACCGCGTTGCGGAAGCGGCTTTCGTAGTCGAGCACGTAGTGCGGAAAGCCCATGCTGTCGGCGACGCGGCGCGCGTCGTGGATGTCCTGCCCGGCGCAGCAAGAGCCTGCCTTGTTGATCGCGGCGCCGTGGTCATAGAGCTGCAGCGTGACGCCCACGACATCATACCCCTCGCGCGCCAGCATCGCTGCGACGACCGAGGAATCGACCCCGCCCGACATCGCCGCCACCACGCGCGTTTGCGCCGGCGGCTTGGCGAACCCAAGAGAGTTGAGAGTTTGCGCGCGTGGGGGCGCGGCGAGGCTAACGTCTGACATCCATTCCTTCCCCCCGGGGTCAAGGCCCGGAGCGATGGGCTACAGATAGTCGAGAAGCGACAATCTTGAAAGGTCGGCGAAGGTCTTGGCGGCAGCTTCGTACTGCACCAGCAGCGCGCTGAGCTGAATCGAGATTTGGGCGAGATCGGCGTCGGCCTCGGAGCCGATCTCCTTCGTCAGCAGGTTCGATCGTTCCTCCAACTGCGTCAGCTCGCCTTCGAAGCGCCTTTGCAGCTGGCCAGCCCGGCCCTCTTCGTTGGTGAAGTTGTTGGCTTGGTCCGAGAGCGTGTCGGCGAACAAGATGAGCTGATCGCGCTGCGTGGTCGTGATCGGCTGGCCGATGGCGCCGCCGGCGGCGTCGAGCATGTCCTTCAGGCCGCGGATCGTTTGGAACAGGCCCATGGAGAGTTCCGAAGCCTTTGCCGACAGCTTGACGGGCGCGCCCGCTCCCAAATCGATGATCTGGTGGCGCCCGGCCTCGTCAAAGATGTCTGCGACATCCGCGGCGGCTTGCAGCTCCTCGAGCGTATTGATCGTGATCGGTCCTGTCCCTTGGCGTTCGCCAGCGAACAGCGGCTGGCCGTTCCAGGTTTCGTTCATGGCCGAGATGATGCTGGTGAAAGAAAGGTCGAGTTCGGTGGCGATGCCGCGGCCGTCATCAGCGCTGATGGCTTCGCGGATCGATTGAGCCAGCAGGCTCGACGCTTGCGCGACCTGCCCGAGCGCAGCGCCCTGCACGCCGAAGCGCGCCTGCAGCTGATTGATCACCGAGCCGCGTGCGTCCGAAGTTGCCTTCAGGCTCTGCGCCGTGAGCAGCCGGCTCGAAGCGCCGCCGAACCCTTGCAGGTCGCGCGCCTTCGCGCCCGACGCCATCTGGCCTTGCAAGTCGGCGAGTTCGCGGGTGATGCGACGCACGTCGACCTGCGCCTGGGTCGAAAACCGTAGTGACAACGCGCCGCTCATGACGGCCTACTCCTTCTAGCGATACCCAATCGACATCAGGATATCGAGCATATCGGTTGCGGCCTGGATGACCCGCGCCGCCGCCGCATAGGCATTCTGGAACGTCGTCATCTTCAGCAATTCATCGTCGAGACTGACGCTTTCGACTTCGGCGCGGCGATCGGCGGCCGCGAGCGCCACCGCTTCCGCACCTAGCGCACCACGCTCGGCGTCCGTCGCCATCCGTCCGGCTTCGCCGCCGAGACGTGCCGCGTAGACCGCGAGCGTCGTCGTTTGTGCGTTCATCGCGCCGGCGGCTGGAAAGCCGCGCACCGTGTCGCGCGCCGCAACCAGGGCCGCAGAGCCGCGATTGTCGCCGGCTTCGATAATACGATCGCCGATGTCGGCGGTGAGATCGGGTCGGCCAACCGCAAGGCGGCCAGTATTGGCGGCGATCTGTGCATCGATGCCGACTTCGAGCGCCCGGCCGCCGGTCGCCGCTTGCGACAAACCGTGCAGCGACGAGAACGAAACGCCAGTGCCGCCGCGCAATGTGGAATCCGCGACGAGCGAAGCCTTGTAGCCGTCATTCGGCGTGAAGCCTATGCGGCCGGTGCCGGGATCGAGTGCAAACGTACCGTACTCGCCAAGCCCTGTGCCCGTGGCATTGAGCGCCGTGACCAGATCGCCCCAATCCCCGCCGATCAGACCGCCGGAAATCGCGATCGTGCGCGTCGCGACGGAGCGTCCCAGACTGTCGCGAACCTCATAAGCAATCTCGCCGCCCGCAGCGAGACCGTGCAGATCGCTCGCCTGCAAACCGGTTTCGAAGAAGAGCGGCGTCGGGCGCGACACGAGGTCGTTGAGGCCGAAGAAGTGCGAGAAGCCGCGGCCGGCGCGATCGCTCGGATCGGTTTCGGCTTGCTGAATCACCGCACCGCCACTGCTGCCGACATTTACCGTCAGCACGCCATTGACGAACGTCGCCGTTCCGGCGGGATTGGCGGCGCCGAGCGCGCTATTCAGCGCGGTGGTGAAAGCGGCGACCGTGCCGCCGGCAAAACTGTAGACGGCGGCGGGCGCTTCACCGGTGATGGTCTGCGCGTCGAAATCGATGGTGAGGCGCTGCGCCAGATTACCCGATGCGGTGGTGACGCCAAGCACGGCGTTGCCGGTGAAGCCAAGCGCATCCGTACCGAGCAAGCCGGTTTGCCGGCCAACCAATTGTCCCAAGGCCGGCGACGAGGCGTTTTCGTTGTGCACCTCGTTCAGCGCATCGGCCAACGCGCCGGCGAAACCGCCCAGCGCCTCGGAGAGATTGACGAGATCGGTGTCGCGCGCCTGCAACAGACCCTTGATCTCGCCGCCAAGCAGATACGGCTCAAGATTGGCCTGGGTGCCGAGCTGTTCGTTGAACTTGATGACGCCGTGCGTCGCATACGGCGATGAGTTCGGCGAATAGCTGAGGTTTGCGGCGGTTACGCCCACGAGCAGCGCGCCGCCGCTGGTGCGCACGTGGACGCCGCCCTCCGTCACAGGTGTGACCCGCACGTCCATTAAACTGGAAAGCTGATCGATCAGCGCGCCTTGCGCATTCTCGGCGCCGGTTGAATCGGCGCCCATCCGCTTATTGAGCTGAACTTCCAGGTTCAGCTCGGCGATCCGATCGATCAGGCTCTGCGCTTCCTCGACGGAATCCGCGATGCGCTGATCAGCCTCGGCAATGAGCGATTGTATCGACTCTCCGATGCGCTGCACTTCGGAATACATCGACTGCAACGCGGTGACGGCGTCGCCACGGCGCAATTGCGAGGCCGGATCAACGCCGATCTCAGTCATCGCCGACCAGAAATTATCGAGCGAGGCGAACACCGATGTTGTGCCGGCAGGGTCGCCGAAATTCGACTGCGCGCGCGAGAGAATGTCGGCGCGCGCCGCGGCGGAACCGCGCGCGGCTTCGGCGATGTAGCTTGCAGTGGCGAGGAAACGGTCCGCGGCGCGCTTGATGCCGGTGACCTCAACGCCGGCCCCTGCGCCCAAATCCGAGCGCGGCGACAGCGTGACTTCGGTGCGCACGTAGCCAGGTGTGTTGGCGTTGGCGATGTTTTGCGAAATCGTCGCCATCGCGGTTTGCGAGGCGCGCATACCGGAGAGACCGGAGAGAAGAACGCTGGTTAGACCGACCATGCGCATGCTCCCGGCAAAAAGCGCCCAGCGCCCGGCGGATTTTGCCGGGTCGGCGACGGCGCTCCGGCCGCCGCACAAACGCACTCAAGCGCTTGAAACAACACGCTTTAATCCTCCAACGCTGGCTCCGCGCGAGACCGCGCAATAACCGTCGTTAGCCATGTCCTCGCAAGCTTGGGGCCACGGTCAATGCTCGGCAGAAGCTGCCGGGCGGACCCGGCGCCAATTGCCGGATTGTGCGTTTCGGAGCGGCAACGCCAAATCTATCATGCTGTTTTTATGTAATTTTTCTTGGTTAGCGCCGTGGCCCGGCGCTTGCTCTCTCCTCTCAGCCCGCACGTGCGGGCATCGGGGGACGTATGGATTTCGCGGCAGACGCCGTTTTCGACGTTGCGGCGCCGCCTTCTCGGCCTGCGAACGCTCGTCCCGCGCCTGCCCGCGACACGTCAGAGCCGAGCTTCGACGATCACCTCGAAGTCGCGACGGCCGAGGAAGCGCCGCGCGAGGAGCGCGCGAAGCCGGCGGACAACGCGAAGGCGAGCGACAACACGGACACAGAATCTGAAGCGCCCGCGATCGAAGCGGACGCCTCGCCTCCGACTGAGCCATCTGCTCCACCACACATCGTACAGATCGTCGCCCCGCCGCCGCCCGCGCCAATCGCAAGCGAGGCCGCTGACGCAAATGGCGCGACGCCTCAGACCGCGCCGATCGAAGCCGCGTCTGCGCCACAAGCGCCCGCGCCCACAGCGCCAAGCGCTGCTCCTGCCCCTTCGCCTCCTCCAGCGCCGAACAGCGCAGAGAGCGCAGCCGGTGCTGAACCGTCGGACTCCAAGTCGGATGTAGCGAAGAGCGCTGTCGGCGCCGCCACACAACAAAGCGACACCGCCGAAGCCAACACCGCGCCTCCCCAAGCGCCAACACCAACGCAAACCGGTGTGACAACCGCGCAAGCGCCCTCGCCCCTGCCAACAACCGATGCGCCGCCACCTGACTTGGCGACGATCTCCGCGCAGCCCGCACCGGTTGAACGTCAGGCGCCTACGCCTCAGCGCACGGGCAAGGCGGACACGCAACGCGGCGCTAAATCGTTCGAAGCGGTCGTTGAAGACAGCAAGACTGACGCGCCGCCAGTGAGCGCCGCGCAAACGCAGAAGAGCGTGCCGGCTGCTTCAGCCGCAAGCAAGGATGCCGCATCCCCGCTGCTCGCGCTCCAAGCGGACGCGCCTGAAATTCCAGCGCCGATATCGCAGCAGGGCGGAACGCCGCTTGCTCAAGCTGCCGCGCAAGCACAACAAACGGCAAGCGTCGATCACACGGCCGCCGTTCGCGTCACGCCCGCCGCCGCTCAAGTCGCGCGAGAGATCGTGCGCCGGTTTGATGGCGACAACACGACGTTTGAACTCCGCCTCGATCCGCCGGAGCTCGGTCGTGTCGAAGTGCGGCTCGATGTGTCGCGCGATCATCGCGTCACGGCAGTCATTTCCGCTGACAGCCCTCAAGCGCTGGCAGAACTCGCCCGCAACGCACGCGAACTCGAGCAAATGCTGAACGACGCGGGTTTGCAGCTCAGCGACAGCGGCCTGTCGTTCGATCTGCGCCAAGGCAGCGAAGGCAACGCTGACGCCGGCGATACAAATTCACGCGGACGCGCTGCGCAGAGCGGCGACGACGCGCCACAACAACAAGCATCCATTGCCGCCCGCCCGCTCGGTTTCGAGCGTTGGCGTGGCGTGCGTGTCGATGTGACGGTTTGAGGTAGACGATGGCGGCGATCCCACCAGTCAGCACAGAAACGCAATCGGACGCGGGAGGCTCGCGCACGCGGCTATCCGACAATTACGACACGTTTCTCATCCTGCTCACGGCGCAACTGCAGAACCAGGACCCGCTGGCGCCGATGGATTCGACGCAGTTCACGCAACAGCTGGTGCAATTCAGCCAAGTCGAACAGCAGATCCGCACCAACGAGCAGCTCGAAGGTCTGGTCGGCCAATATCAAGCCGCAAGCGCCGGCGCCGCCCTCTCCTATCTGGGCAAAGACGCGATCATCGAAGCGGACGAAACCTATCTCGCCGGCGGCGAAGCCAATTGGGCCTATCGCATGCCGGAGACGGCGACCGATCTGACCATTACGGTCAAAGATTCAAGCGGCCGCGCCGTGTACGAGACCACCACCGCCGATCGCGGCGCGGGCGAACATCTCTTCACCTGGGATGGCAAGAAGACCAACGGCGAGATCGCGGCGGACGGCGTCTACACGATCGGGATCGAAGCGGAGAACGCCGCCGGGACCTCCATTACGCCGACCATCAGCGTTCGCGAAACCATTATGGGCGTCGATTTCTCCGGCGCCGCGCCCGTCGTCATCACGCCGTCCGGCACGCGGAGTTTGGACACGATCCGCTCGGTGCTCGACGTCAGTTGATCAAGCTAGGCGCCCGCCGAATGCGGACGCCATCACGCGCAGAAGCGCTCCATCAGTATCAATCTTAACGCCGCGGACGGTGGGACGCACGCGGCGATGGAGCTGGGACACACATGTCTATCTATACCGCATTGCGCGCGGGCGTTTCTGGCCTCACCGCCAACTCAAGCGCGCTCGCCGTCATTTCCGACAACATCGCCAACGTGAACACCGTTGGCTACAAGCGCTCCGGCGTTGATTTCAGCGCGCTGGTCAACGCGCAGAACTCCAACACCACGTATAACGCCGGCGGCGTGCTGCCGTTGACGCGTCAGCAGATCTCGCTGCAGGGGTCACTCGAGCAATCGCGCTCCGCGACCGACCTCGCAATCTCCGGCGATGGCTTCTTCATCGTCTCGCCAAACAACCAGCAGCTCTCCAACGGCGGCTCGGTGCTGTTCACCCGCGCCGGTTCGTTCACGATCGACGCCGACGGTTACATGGTCAACGCGCAGGGCTTGTTCTTGCAAGGTTGGCCGGTGGCCAGCGACGGCAGCGTGACGACGAGCCCGACCTCTCTCTCCGCAATCGAGGCGGTGAACATCTCTGGCGTCGGCGGCTTGGCCGAGCCGACGGCAAACGTCGGCATCAACGCCAACCTCAATTCCGATCAAACGCCCCACACTGGCGCATATGTGGCCGGCGATCTCGCCGACGGCACCGTGTCGCCTCACTTTGAAAGCTCACTCGAAGTGTTCGACAGTCTCGGCGCACCGCGCACGATTGCGTTCGGCTTCCTCAAGACTGGTCCGAACACCTGGCAAGTTGAGTCCTACGCCCGCCCCAACACCAACATCACGGGCGGCGCAGGGACTGGCGGTTTGTTGGCCACTGGCACACTCAACTTCAACACGGACGGCACCGTCGCCAGCGCCACCGGCACGATTGGGGCGACCTTCAATATTCCCTGGGCGGCGGCCACCGGCGCGAGCACACAGGCCATCAATCTCGACCTCAACACCGGCATGACCCAGTTCGCCAAGAGCTTCGGCGTCACCAGCGTCACCGCCGACGGCGTGCCGCCAGGCGATCTCGTCGGCCTCGTGCTCGAAGGCGACGGCATGCTGACAGCGCAATTCTCTAACGGCCGCGCCCGCGCGCTCTATCAAATCCCGCTGGCGACGTTCCTGAACCCCAACGGCCTCGCGGCGGACCAAGGCGGCGCGTTCCGCACCACGCTGCAGTCCGGGCTCTACAACATCAACTCCTCCAACGCAGGCGGCGCCGGCCGGATTGTTTCGGGTGCGCTCGAAGCCTCCAACGTCGACCTCGCGGCGGAGTTCACGAACCTCATCACCACGCAACGCGCCTACTCTGCCGCCTCGCGGATCATCACCACCGCCGACGAAATGTTGGAAGAGCTTTTGATGATCAAGCGCTAAGCGGGGCGTGGGTCGGGTAAGAAATGAGTAAGAGACTCATGTTCTAATTCGATACACGCGCCTTTTGCGAATTTCGATTCGCTCTTAGTCGTTTCTTTAGCGCTCCGAGTTATCGTGAGGCATAAGAAACGAGGAGAAGGCGCAATGCAGAAGCAACGCCGCTATGATGGGGTGGTGATGGGTCCCGACGGGAATCCCCTCACGCTGGACGATTTGCCGCCGGCGGGCACGACCCGTTGGGTGATCCGCCGCAAGGCGGAAGTTGTGGCCGCGGTTCGCGGTGGCCTGCTCACGCTCGAAGACGCGTGCGCTCGGTATGGGCTCTCTGAAGAAGAGTTCGACGCCTGGCGTAAGTCGATCGAGAAGCACGGCCTTCCGGGTCTGCGCACCACGCGCATTCAGCACTACCGCGCGACGGGCGCCTAACAGGCGCTCGCTGCTGCGGCAGCGGAACTATAAGCACCAAGGCTTCCAAAGGCCCCCGCTCTCCCCGCGGGGGCTTTTGCGCGTCCGGTTTCTTGCTCCTGGACCCCGGCTCGCGGGCCGGGGCATGTTGGCGCCGCTGCGCGTCCCAACATGCTTAACGATTGTTTCACGCCCAACCGGGCAATTTCTGCCGACCGGTGAGAATTGCCCAGTGATTCTGGGTGAGCCCCACCGCGTGTGCAGAGGCGGACGTGAACGGGTTTACGCAACTCCTTCTTAAGGCTGGGCCGACGCGATTGTTCGCGGCGTTAGGCATCGCTGCCGTGGTGGCGGCGCTCCTGTTCACGCTCGTGTTCCGCATGGGCGGCGAGGAGAAGGCGCTGCTGTTCGCCGGCGTCGAGATGCGGGAAGCCTCGGAGATCACCCAGCGGCTCGAAGCGGCCGACATTCCCTACGAGATGCGCGGCGAAGGCGGCTCGATCTATGTGGCGCGCTCGCGTGTGCTAGACGCCCGCATGATGCTCTCAGCCGAGGGCCTGCCCTCGCGCGGCTCGATCGGCTACGAGATTTTCGACGAACCCGACGCCCTCGGCCAAACCCAGTTTCAACAGAACATTAACCGCCTGCGCGCGCTCGAAGGCGAGCTGGCGCGCACAATCGGTTCGCTTGACGGCATCGAATCCGCGCGCGTGCACCTGGTGTTGCCGGAGCGCCAGTTGTTTGCGCGTGAGACCGAGCAACCGTCCGCGTCCATCGTGATCCAGCTTCGCCGAGATGAGCTGACGCCCGGCCAAGTGCGCGCGATCCGCAACCTGGTCGCCAGCGCAACACCCGGGCTCAGCGCCAATCGCGTCACTATTCTCGACGAAACCGGCCGCTTGCTCGCCGCGCCATCTTCCGAAGGCGGCATCGACGCAGACGGCGTCGATGCGCGGCAGGTCTCCGCCGAAGAACGTATCCGCAGCACAGTGACGAACATCGTCGAAGGCATCGTCGGCCAAGGCAATGCGCGCGTGCAGGTCACCGCCGAGATGGACTTCAACCGGGTCAGCGAAACGTCCGAGCGGTTCGACCCGGAGGGCCGGGTCGTTCGCTCGACGTCGAGCACGGAAGAAACGTCCTCGGACAGCTCAGGCGGCGGCGGCGCGACGACGGCTGGCGCGAACGTACCGGATACAACAGCCGGCGGCGCGTCAGGCGGCAGCAGCGCCAATGGAAATTCATCGAGCCAGGAAACCGTCAACTACGAGATCTCGCACACGACGCGCACCGAAGTGAGCGAAGGCGGCCGCATTCGCCGGCTCTCTGTCGCCGTCGCCGTCGATGGCATGCTGACGCCTGGCGAAGGCGACGCTCCGCCAACTTACGCGCCGCGCAGCGCAGAAGAGATGACGCGCCTCACCGCGTTGGTGCGTTCAGCCGTCGGCTTCAATCAGGAACGCGGCGACGTCGTCGAAGTCGTCAACACGCAGTTTGCACGCGCCGCCGCGCCGGGCGCGGCGGAGGCGCCGGGCATGTTGGCGTTCATGGGTGATCTCGATGTGATGCGCATTATCGAGATTGTCGCGGCACTGATTGCTTCGCTGGCGTTCGTGTTCTTCGTGCTGCGGCCGCTGATCGGCGGCCTGATGCGCGGCGGCGCCGCTGCTACGGTGGGCGCAGGCGGCGGTGTTCCGGCCTTGCCGGGTGGTGGCGGCGCGATGGCTGCCCTCCCCGCGCCCGACGGCGGCGCAGCCATGATGGGAGAAGAATCCAGCATCGACGTCGCCCAGATCGGCGGGCGCATGCGCCAATCGTCGGTGAAGAAGATGGCCGAAGTCGTGAACCTGCATCCCGATGAATCGTCGCAGATCATTCGCGGCTGGCTGAACAATGCGTTGTAAGCCATGAGCGCGCTGGTCAAAGCCTCCGAGACTGTCGATCTCTCCCGCTACAGTGGCGCGGAGAAAGCGGCGATCGTGCTGATGAGCCTCGGCGAAGAAGCCAAAAAGATCTGGGCGACACTCGAAGAAGAAGAGATCAAAGAAGTCTCGCAAGCGATGGCCGCGCTCGGCGTCGTCCCTTCCGTCGTGGTCGAAGCCGTCGTGCAGGAATTCGTCTCGCGCATGTCGGGCGCGGGCGCCGTGATGGGTTCGCTGGATCAAACCCAGCGCATGCTCGCCAGCGTGCTGCCGAAGGAAAAACTCGACGGTCTGATGGATGAAATCCGCGGTCCCGCCGGTCGCAACATTTGGGACAAGCTCGCCAACGTCAATGAAGCCGTGCTCGCGAGCTATCTGAAGAACGAATACCCGCAAACGGTCGCCGTGGTGCTGGCGAAGGTGCGACCGGAGCACGCGGCGAAAGTGCTTGGCGAGCTGCCGGAGGACTTCGCCGCAGAATGCATGCTGCGCATGCTCGGCATGGAGCCGGTGCAGCGCGAAATCCTCGACAAGATCGAGACCACGCTTCGCACCGAGTTCATGTCGAACCTGTCGCGCAGCTCGAAGCGCGACAGCCACGAACTGATGGCGGATATCTTCAACAATTTCGATCGCCAGACCGAAGCCCGCTTCATCAATGCGCTCGAAAGCAAGAACCGCGATAGCGCCGACCGCATCAAAGCGTTGATGTTCGTGTTCGAGGATCTGGGCAAACTCGATTCCGGCGGCATCCAGACCCTGCTCCGTGCGGTCGACAAGAATGATCTGGCGCTCGCGCTCAAAGGGGCGTCCGACACGCTGCGCACTCTCTTCTTCTCCAACATGTCCGAACGCGGCGGCAAAATTCTGAAGGAAGACATGGCCGGCATGGGGCCTGTGCGCCTGAAGGATGTCGACGCCGCGCAAACGCGCATGGTCGCGGCAGCAAAGGACCTCTCCGCCCGCGGCGAGATCCTACTTTCCGACGGCAAGTCCGACGACGAGCTGATCTACTGATGGCCAACGTCCGCAAATACGCCTTCGACACCGAGTTCGGGCCTGACGGCGCGATCGTGAAGGATGCGCCGAAGAAGCTCACGACCGAAGAGATCGCGGCGGAGTGCGCGGCCGCGTACGAGCGCGGCAAGCAAGACGCCGTGGCGCAGGCCGAGCGCCAAACCGCCGCCGCACTGCAGGCGATCGCGGATGCCGCTTCCGCCGTGCTAACGCGGCTCGACGCTGAGAGCCAAGCCATGCGCGAAGAAGCGGCGCGCGTCGCGATTGCTGCGGCGAACAAGATAGCGGGCGCCGCACTCGATGGCTTCGGTCACGAGCGCGCCGCGGTCGCGGTCGAGGCGGCGATGGATGCACTTCGCCATCAGCCGCGTCTCGTGGTGAAGCTTTCGCCGGAAGCGGCCGAGGCGCTGAAGCCACGCATCGCCGAGATGTGCGAAACCCATGCTTACGCCGGCGCCGTGCTCGTGCGCGCGGAAGCCGGACTGAAATCCGGCGAAGTCGTCATCGATTGGTCCGACGGCGTCATCACCATGAACCCTGACGACGCCGCCGAACGCATCAACATTTTAGTCGAAGCCGCGCTCGCGGCGCCGACAACGTCATGAGGCGCAGATGAGTGATCTCAAGCTCGACGAATTCCAGCCGACGCCCGCGCCGGAAGAACCGCCGGAAGCGTTCGAACGCAGCGCCGCCGATTTGGCCGCCGTGTACGACGTGCCTGTCCATATCCAGGCCGTGCTCGGACGCTCCAACATGGAGGTCGCCTCCCTGCTCCGCCTAACGCGCGGCTCGGTGATCGAGCTCGATCGCAAAGTTGGCGAAGCGATCGACATTTACGTGAACAACCGTCTGGTCGCGCGCGGCGAGGTCGTCGTCGTCGACGAACGTCTCGGCGTGACCATGACGGAAATCATCAAGGACGGCGACGCGGCCTAAGAAGCCGCGCCGAGGAGAAGCCCATGCGTCTACTCATTGTTGGCACGCTCGGAGGACAAATCTCCGCCGCCACCAAGATCGCCATGACTCACGGCGCGAAAGTCGCGCACGTGGATACGATCGAGCAAGCCACGGCCGCGTTGCGGGCGGGCCGCGGCGCCGATCTGCTGATGGTGGATGCGAGGCTCGATATCGCGGCGCTGATCGCGGCGAACGAAGCTGAACACATCGTGGTGCCGGTTGTCGCGGCCGGCGTCGGCATCGATCCGACCATGGCCGCGCGCTCGATCCGCGCTGGCGCGCGCGAATACATCTCGCTGCCACCTGATCCCGAACTGATCGCCGCCGTGCTCGCCGCCATCGCCGACGATGAGCGCCCGCTGATCGCCGAAGACGCTTCGATGAAGCAAGTCATCACGCTCGCCGACCAAATCGCAGGCTCGGAAGCCTCGATCATGATCACCGGCGAGAGCGGCGTCGGTAAGGAAGTGCTGGCGCGCTACGTTCACAAAAAATCCAAGCGCGCCGAAAAGCCGTTTATCGCCGTCAATTGCGCCGCGATCCCCGAGCAATTGCTCGAAAGCGAGTTGTTCGGCCACGAGAAAGGCTCGTTCACCGGCGCCGTCGCTCGCCGGATCGGCAAGTTTGAAGAAGCCGACGGCGGCACGCTGCTGTTGGACGAAATCTCGGAGATGGATTTACGGCTGCAATCGAAGCTGCTGCGCGCGTTGCAAGAGCGCGTGATCGATCGCGTCGGCGGCTCAAAGCCTGTGCCGGTCAACATCCGAGTGCTGGCGACATCAAATCGCGATCTCACCGCGCTCGTCCGCACCAACGAGTTCCGCGAAGATCTGCTCTATCGCCTCAACGTCGTGAACCTGCGCATTCCGCCGCTCCGAGAGCGCAAAGGCGATCTCGCAGCACTCGGCAACTTCTTCATCGACAAATATGCCAAGTCCAACGGCCGCCCTGCCCGCAAGCTTTCGAAGGATGGGCTGGCGCAAGTGCTGGCGCACGTTTGGCCCGGCAACGTGCGCGAATTGGAAAACGCAATGCACCGCGCGGTGCTGCTCGCCAACGGCGAAGAAGTCGGCGCCGACGCGATCCGCGCACCGGATGGCGCGCCGGTCGGTTCGCGCAATGACGGCTTCGGCGCTGCGATCGAAGCCGGCCAAGCCGCTGCACGCGCCCTCGTAGGGCGCACCGTGTCAGACGTCGAACAAGATCTCATCCTGGAAACGCTCACGCATTGCCTCGGCAACCGCACACACGCCGCGCACATTCTCGGCATCTCGATCCGCACGTTGCGCAACAAGCTGAAGCTCTATTCCGACGATGGCGTGAAGGTGCCGGCGCCGCCGACAGGTCAGGCGGCCTGACGCCTAAATGACCGACGCCGCACAACCACAAGGACAAGCCTTCGGCTTCGACGCGCTGCGCAACGCGCTGATGCGCGGCGAAATCGCGTTGGCGCTGGGCGTACTCGGCATTCTGGCGATCATGCTGGTGCCGCTGCCGCCGATCCTGTTGGACATGCTGCTGGCGATCTCGATCATCTTCTCGATCCTGGTGCTGATGACAGCGCTGATGATCCGCAAGCCGCTTGAGTTCACGGCGTTCCCATCCGTGCTGCTGCTGGCGACGCTGCTGCGGCTTTCGCTGAACATCGCCACCACGCGGCTCATTCTCGCCAACGGCCAAACCGGCGAACACGCCGCCGGCGAAGTGATCGCGGCGTTCGCGAATTTCGTGATGGGCGGCGAGTTCGTAATCGGCGTCATCGTGTTCGCGATCCTCGTGATCGTGAACTTCGTCGTCATCACCAAGGGCTCGACGCGCATCGCCGAAGTCGCCGCGCGCTTCACTTTGGACGCCATGCCCGGCAAGCAAATGGCGATCGACGCCGATCTCTCCGCCGGCCTGATCAACGAGACTCAAGCGCGCGAACGCCGCAAGGCGCTGGAAGATGAGAGCTCGTTCTTCGGCGCCATGGACGGCGCGTCGAAGTTCGTACGCGGCGACGCCATCGCCGGCCTGCTGATCGTGTTCATCAACATCATTGGCGGCGTCATCATTGGCATGATGTCGCACGGTATGGATTTCGCCGAAGCGGGACGCACCTACACGCTGCTCACCGTCGGCGATGGCTTGGTGACGCAAATCCCGGCGCTGATCATCTCCGTCGCGGCCGGGTTGCTCGTCACCAAAGCCGGCATCGACGGCGCTGCCGACAAGGCGCTGGCGAAGCAATTCGCCGCCTACCCCGTCGCGCTCGGCATTGTCTCGATGTGCGCATTCGGCGTCGGCGTTCTGCCGGGTATGCCGCTTATCCCGTTCTGGATTCTCGGCGGTGCATCGGGCTTGCTGGCGTGGCGGCTGCGCAAAGCGAGCCGCATCGTCGAAGCCGCCACCGAAGCGGCCGCGGCGGCGCCAACGGCGCAAGTTGAAGAAACGCCCGCGTCCTCCCTTGCCATGGACGATGTCCGCATCGAACTTGGCTTCGGGCTGTTGCCGCTGATCAACGACGTGCAAGGTCGCCGGCTTACCGATCAGATCAAAGCGCTGCGCAAGACGCTGGCGCAAGAGTTCGGCTTCGTGATGCCGAGCGTGCGCATCCTCGACAACGTGCAAATGGCGCCCGACGCCTACGCCATCCGCATCCGCGAAATGGATGCCGGCGACGGCAAACTGAAAATGAACGCGCTGCTGGCGATGGATCCGACCGGCTCGGGCATCTCCATTCCCGGCGAAGCGGTGAAAGAGCCCGCTTTCGGCCTCGACGCGATGTGGATCGACGAGCGCGCGCGCGAGGAAGCCAGCTTCCGCGGCTACACGGTGGTTGATCCCGCCACTGTGCTCGCCACCCACCTCACCGAGGTGATCAAGGAGCACATGAGCGAGCTCCTCACCTTCGCCGAGGTGAAGAAGCTGATCAAAGACCTGCCCAAGGACACGCAAACGCTGCTCGACGATGTCGCGCCGGCGCACATCTCCTGGAGCGGCGTGCAGCGCGTGCTGCAGAACCTGCTCAAAGAGCGCGTCTCGATCCGCGATCTCTCCGCCATCATCGAGGCCATCGCCGAAGCCGCGCCCGCGATGCACGATCTCGTGCTCATCACCGAACATGTGCGCGGCCGCCTCGCGCGCCAGGTCTGCTACCAGCACCGCAACCCGGACGGCTCGCTGCCGATCATCACGCTATCGCCGAACTGGGAGCAAGCGTTCGCGGAAGCACTGATCGGCGAAGGCCAAAGCCGCCAGCTCGCGCTTGCGCCGTCGAAGCTGCACGACTTTGTCGCCGACGTACGCGGCGCGTTCGAGCGCGCGGCCAAGATGGGCGAGACGCCCGTCCTGCTCACCTCCCCCGCCATCCGCCCGTTCGTGCGCTCCCTGATCGAACGCTTCCGCCCGTCAACAATCGTGCTCGGCCAAGCCGAAGTCCACGCCAAGGTGCGCTTGAAGGCGATGGGGCAAGTTTAGTTTGCCGTGCTGACGGCGTCGCTTTTCGCCTAAAGCCGTCATCCGCAGGAGCAGGCCGGGCTATGTATTTGGCTAAGGTGCAGCGCCAATTTGTTTCAGTAGTTCGAGTAAGTCAGGCTGGCCGCGCTCTTCGACGATCAGTCCCTTGGCAAATCGGTAGATATTCATGGCCTGCACGGCGATGGGTTTCCCCGTAGCGGGCACGCCGGAGAACGCGCCTCGGTGTGTGCCCCGCATTGTGAACCGCGCTGCAGCTTTATCGCCTTCTGCAATCATCTCTTCCAGGGTCCACTGAATGTCGGGGAAGCCGCTCCGCATCATGCCTATTATTTCAAGGTATCCGGCAGGGCCTAATACTGGCTCAGAGCGGCCCGGCACGTGGAACGAAGCGTCCGGAGCGACAAGCTCCTGCGCCAATGTTTCGCTCGCCGTGTTGATGAAGTCCGTGAAACGGCGCATTGCACCTTTGTTGCCCGCTAAGGTCATGGCATTTCGCTCACTGGTCCACGACGCGCATCTGCGCTTCATTCATGCGACCACCGCTCACTTTGATCCCCGAGAGAGCGCTTTCGATCTCGCGAAGATCTTCCGGCGTGAGTTTGAAATTGATGGCGCCGAGGTTTTCAGTGAGGTGAACAGGATTGCGCGTGCCCGGGATAGGAACGATCCACGGTTTTTGCGCCAACAGCCATGCAAGAGAAATTTGCGCCGTGGTGGCGTTCTTTTTCTCCGCAAAACGCTGCAACGCTTCAATGACGGGCTTGTTCGCCGCGGCATTCTGTGGCCGGAAGCGATCAAACTGCGAGCGGAGATCGGTGTCGGCGGGAAGTGCGGTGCGCTCGTCGATCGTTCCCGTCAGATAGCCCATGCCAACGGGTCCCCATGGCACAAAGCCAATACCCAAATCCTCGCAGGTTTGAAGAACGCCGTTGTGCTCTGGTCCTCTCTCCATGATCGAGTATTCGGTCTGGATCGCAGAGACCGGTTGCACAGCATGCGCTTGGCGGATGGTGCCTGCGCTCGCCTCCGAGAGGCCGAAGTGTTTGACTTTGCCGGCTTGGATCAGGTCCTTGACCGCGCCGGCGACATCCTCGATCGGCACGGCCGGATCAACGCGGTGTTGATAGAAGAGGTCAATGCGATCCGTCCTCAGACGCTTCAGCGATGCTTCGGCAACTTGCTTGATGTGTTCTGGACGGCTGTTCAGGCCAGGCGTGCCGTCAAGCGCGAAGCCAAACTTGGTCGCAATGGCGACCTCGTCGCGGAACGGTGCCAGCGCTTCGCCGACAAGTTCTTCGTTGATGTACGGCCCATAGACTTCCGCCGTATCGAAGAAGGTGATGCCCTTTTTGTGCGCCAAACGAATGACATTGATGCCTTGGGTTTTGTCAGCCGCGGGACCGTAATTGGCGCTGATGCTCATGCACCCGGCGCCAAGCTCTGACACTGCCAGCTTGCCGAGTTGTCGGGTTTTCATGGGGCGCTCTCCTCTGCCTCGGACGCTATTGCTCAAGCAGCCGATTTAGCGGGGCGCCTTGGCCACGATTAGGTGCTGTTATCGGCATGGACTTGTGAGTACCATTCAGTAATGGCGCGCACGAATATCAATGATCTGACGGCCTTCATCGCCGTCGCCCGAGAACGGAGCTTCACGCGGGCGGCCGCTCAGCTTGGCGTTTCGCCGTCAGCGCTGAGCCATACGATGCGCGCGCTCGAAGAACGGCTTGGGCTTCGCTTGCTCGCCCGCACGACCCGAAGCGTCACGCCGACAGCGGCGGGCGAACGTTTGCTTGTGACCGTTGGCCCAAAGCTTGAAGAGATCGAAGGCGAGCTGACCGCGCTTAGTGAACTTCGCGACAAGCCAGCGGGCACTGTCCGGATAACGACGGTGGAGCACGCGGCAGAGTCCATTCTCTGGCCGGCCATGGCAAAACTTTTGCAAAAATATCCCGACGTTCACCTTGAGATCATCAATGACTATGGGCTCACCGATATCGTCACAGAACGATACGACGCGGGCGTGCGGCTCGGCGAACAGGTCGACAAGGACATGATCGCGGTGCGGATTGCGCCGGAGTTTCGAAGGGCAGTAGTGGCTTCGCCCTCTTACTTTCGCGGTCGCGCAAAGCCGCACACGCCGCGTGATCTGACCGAACACGCCTGCATCAACCTGCGCTTGCCCACGCACGGCGGTTTCTACATCTGGGATTTTCGCAAGGGCGGTAGAGAAATCAAAGTCCGCGTTCAAGGCCGAGTCGCATTCAATTCTGTCGCGCTTATGCGCCAGGCAGCGCTTGCCGGTTTGGGGCTCGCGCATCTGCCGGAAGACGTGGTCGAGGGGGATATCCAAAAGGGCCGGCTCGAGCGCGTTCTCGCGGACTGGTCCTCACCTCTTGCGGGCTACCATCTCTATTATCCAAGCCGTCGTCAGCCGTCGCCAGCGTTCGCGCTCGTAGTCGAGGCGTTGCGATATCGCGCGAAGTAGTCAGTTCAACCTCGATCGCGGTCACTGACACGACAGCGAAGGGGTCCGCTTGTCGCCGAAAGGCGACATCGCCGGGCATGGCTAGCCGCGATCTCGCAACACCAGCCAAAGCGCACCAATCAGAAATGCTGCTATTGCCGAAAAAGGCATCCGACCGCCTTTTGCGTGGATATGCCCTTCGCCTATCCCCCAAACTCTCCTCCCAAGTCGTTGAAATCCCTAGCTCGGCAACGCGCTCAATCCGACCGAGCTTCCACTCGCCGCATAATCGCGCGCATGAAGCACGCCACCGCCGATCTCTGGTTCATCGCTCGTCAGATGCTGACGCAGCTCTTGTGCGTCGCCGGCGCCGCGACCGCCGCTGCGTTGGCAGGGCTAACACGCCGCCATCGCACAGAGGTTTTGATGTGGCTCCCGCCGCTTGAAACGCTGGTGCGCAAATTGCTGCTGATCGAGGCGGCCGCGTTGGCGCCCCTCGTGATCGCCAAGCGCGCCGGAGGCGATCAGCGTGCGCGAACCGCGCGTGCGCATCAGGTCGCGTTCAAACTCTCGCCGATCGCGCAACCCAAAGCGCATCCCGCGCGCATCAGGCTGCTCGGCGCGCCGACGACGCTGGCCGAACTCTGGCTCAATCAGCAGCGCGCCGCGCGTGTTTCGCGCCTCAGCGAAGCGCCGCGCGCGGCGCCCCATGTGCGCCTGGCCAACCGTATCGCTGCATTGGCCGCCGTGATCGCCAAGCCTTTGCCGTATGCACGCCGCCTGGCGCGGCTGCTGCGCCAGCCTGCAGGCGCCGCGAAGCTCGCCGATGCGATCGCCGCCGCGCGCCTAGGGCGACGACCCCTTGCCTTTAACGATCAGGCGTTTGCTTGCGCGAGCGAACAAGCCGCCGCCGCCCGCGCCCCAGAGCCCGGCTAGGCGCATGATATCTTCGTCATTTAGCTCTCGTTAACCAAAAGCACCACCGGCGCTAACGCCTCCGAAACGTGTGCCGCGCATATCTGAGGTATGGCAGGCGCAAAAGCCGCGATCACTGAAGGGCTGCCGCGCACGCGCGCGGCGCCAATCTTCGCGATCGCCTCCGGCAAAGGCGGCGTGGGCAAGACGTGGATTTCCACGATGCTCTCGATCGCGTTCGGCCGCGCCGGGATGCGCGCGCTGCTGGTCGATTGCGATCTCGGACTCGCCAACGTTGACGTCCAACTCGGCGTTCGCCCCACGGCGGATGTCCATTCCGTCGTGCGCGGCTTCCTGGAATTGGAAGCGGCCGTGACGCCGGTGCTCGGCGGACCCGGCCGCAATGGAGGCTTCGATCTCATCGCCGGCCACTCCGGCTCCGGCGCTTTGGGCGCCGTGAAGCTCGAAGAAGTGGCGCGCATCGCCAACGACGTCACCAAGCTCACGCCGCACTACGATCGCGTCATCATGGATCTCGCCGCCGGCATCGATCCCACGGTGCTGCGCTTCGCGCGCGCGGCTGACCGCTTGATCCTCGTCACCACCGAAGAGCCCACCGCCCTCACCGACGCCTACGCCATGGTGAAGCTGCTGCGCTTGCAAGGCGCGCAAGTGATGCCGTGGGTGATCGTGAATATGGCGGAGAACCGCGTCAAAGGCCGCAAGGTGTTCGACCAATTCTCGATGGCCTGCAACGAATACCTCGGCTTCAAACCGCGCTTCGCGGGCGTCATCGCCCGCGACCCGCGCGTGCCGGACTCGATCCGCGCACAAACGCCGCTGCCGGTGCGCCACCCGCAGAGCCAAGCTTACGAAGACATCATCCGCATCGTCGAGACACTGAACGCGGGCTAAGCCTCGCGGGTCCGCCCCGCGCGCATCGTCGCGAACTCATCCAGCTCTTCGTTTTCGCGCTTTTCGGCTCTCGCTTTCGCACGGGCTTCTTCCAGCTCAAGCAACCGCTCGAACTTGCTGGTTTCGACGTGCGCCGCGGTGATCAACTCGCGGATCCGCTCGATCTCGGCGCCGACAATCTCGCCCTCACTCTGCATAGCGCGCCGGCGCAGCAACGAAGCCGCCGCATAACCGCCGAACACACGCGCGGACTCATAGTCCCGCTGCGCCAAGGCCTGTTCGCGCGCGATGGTCTGATCGTGGCCCGCTATGCGATCCTCGATGATGCGCTGGCGCTGGATCATCGCCGCCATTTCACGCCGCAGGGTTTCAAGATCGCGCTCAGCCAGCTTCAGCAAGGTACGCAGTGATTTCATGACAGCGCCTCAGCCAGCATCGCGAAGCTCTCCTTGATGCTGGTTTGTTCGTCGCGGTTCTGCGCCAACAGCACCTCCAGCGCGTCGCGCACGCGCACCGCTTCATCAACTTGCGCGTCGGCGCCAGGCTTGTACGCACCGATGCGGATCAATTCTTCCATTTCACCGTAAAGCGCCAACAACGCGCGCGCGCGTCCGACGAGTTGGTTCTCATCCGCCGTATGACACATCGGCATAAGCCGCGAGATCGACTTCAGCACGTTGATCGCCGGATAGCGGCCGCGCTCGGCGATGGAGCGCTCCATCACGATGTGGCCATCGAGAATGCCGCGCACCGCGTCCGCAATCGGCTCGTTGTGATCGTCACCATCCACCAGCACGGTGAAGAGCGCCGTGATCGACCCGTGCTCGCCTTCACGCCCCGGCCCCGCGCGCTCGAGCAGCTTCGGCAGCTCAGCGAACACGGATGGCGTGTAGCCTTTGGTCGTCGGCGGCTCACCGACCGACAAACCAATCTCACGCTGCGCCATCGCAAAGCGCGTCACGCTGTCGATCAGCAGCAACACGTCCAAACCTTCATCGCGAAAGTATTCGGCGACCGCACACGCCATGTGCGGCGCGAGCCTCCGGCGTGCTGCCGTTTCATCCGACGTCGCAACGACGACGACGGAACGGCGCCGCCCCTCTTCGCCCAGCGTATCTTCAATGAACTCTTTGACTTCTCTGCCTCTCTCGCCAACGAGGCCGATCACGATCACGTCCGCCTGCGCGCCGCGCGCCAGCATAGACATCAGCACCGACTTGCCGACGCCGGACCCCGAGAACACGCCCATGCGCTGGCCGCGGCAGATCGCAGCAAAAATGTTGAGCGCACGCACGCCGACATCGAGCCGTCCGCCCACACGCGCGCGATCGTGCGCCGACGGCGGCGCGGCGCGCACGAGGTGCGGCTTCGTGCCTTGCGGCAGCGGCCCCTCGCCGTCCACCGGATTGCCGAAGCAATCAATCACACGCCCCAGCCATGCCCGCGACGGCCGCACCAGTGGCGAACCGCCCTCGAACGCCACGCGCGCGCCGGGACGGATCGCTTCGATCGGATCAAACGGCGCAAGCAAAGCGCGATCGCCGCGGAAGCCGACGATCTCACCACGGAATGGACGCAGACTCTGAATCGTAGCGCGCGCGCCGAGCGCAAGCGCATCGACTGGTCCGGTTACCTCTATCAAGGAACCTGACAATCCGGTCACACGCCCTTCGAAGCGCCGCGGATCAAGCGCATCGATCTCACTTGCGAGTCTGGAAAGGAGTGTTGGCATTCGCCTACGGAAAATTTCTCACACCTTCTGTGCGCGGTCATGGTTAGCGAAATCTGAATCGCATCAAGGCTCGTTGGCGATACGATTCATTTCATAGGGCTAGTGGCTGACACTTTCGCGCATACGAACGGGTAGACACGCGAATCCAAATCAGATTCTAAGGTTGGTTAACGGGGCACTGATGGGTCAGCAGCACTGAGGTAAGCACACCAGCTCAGTAAGAATCGTTAGCGGCGTTTACTAAGATTAAACCCCTTCCATCGATTCTGTGAGTTAACTGTGCCCGGCTCTTGCGCCGACGGGGAGCATTCTATGCGAGTCTTATTGATCGAGGACGACAGCGCCACGGCGCAGGGCATCGAGCTGATGCTCAAGTCCGAGGGATTCAATATCTACTCGACCGATCTGGGCGAGGAAGGCATCGATCTCGGCAAGCTCTACGATTACGACATCATCGTACTCGACCTGACGCTGCCCGACATGCACGGCTACGATGTGCTGAAGCAGCTCCGGGTGGCGCGGGTGAACACCCCCATCCTGATCCTCTCGGGCACCGCCGACATCGACACCAAGGTGCGCGGCCTCGGCTACGGCGCCGACGATTACATGACCAAGCCCTTCAACAAGGACGAACTGATCGCCCGCATCAACGCGATCGTCCGCCGCTCGAAGGGCCATGCTCATTCCGTCATCAAAACGGGCGACATCACGGTCAACCTCGATGCGAAGACGGTCGAAGTCACCGGCCACCGCGTCCACCTGACCGGCAAGGAATACCAAATGCTGGAGCTGCTCTCGCTCCGCAAAGGCACGACGCTGACGAAGGAGATGTTCCTGAACCATCTCTACGGCGGCATGGACGAGCCGGAACTCAAGATCATCGACGTGTTCATCTGCAAACTCCGTAAGAAGCTTGCCGCCGCCACCGGCGGGGAACATTACATCGAAACGGTCTGGGGCCGCGGCTACGTGCTGCGCGATCCGCAGGAAGCCGGCGCAACCGCGACGGTCACCACGGGCGTCGTCGCCGCCTAACGGCTGCAGCTTTCGACGATCTGCACCTGACTCAGGCCCGCGCGTTCGCCTAGAGTGCGCGCGGGATGCACTTCACTTCATTTGACCGCAGGCGCCTGCTGTTGGCTGGCGCGGGGGCGCTTGCCGGCTGCGCGAGCGCGGCGGCGCAGCCCGTCAGCGCAACAGGCGATCCGGCCGCTGACGCTGAGTTCCGAGAGTTTGCCGACAGGCTCGCGCAACGCACGCCCTCGGCGCGACCTTTCCTGTTGCGCCGTTTCGATGCCACGCGCCTCACGCCCCAGGGCCGCGTTCTGTACGACGCGGTCGGTCCCGGCGCCGAGGCCGAAGCGGCGCTTGCGCAAAGCGCTTGGGGCAACTTCGGCGTCCCTTACGCGGTGACTAGCCGCAACGGCGCATACCGACGCGCCGCCGAGCTCAATCCCGCAGACGATCTGCGCATCGCACTGCGCGAAGTGAACCGCGACACCAACCGCTTGGAGGCAGACGCAGCGGCGGGCGTGATCGCGCCGGATTTCGCGATCGACGCCGTGATCCCCGAAGTGGAAGCAGCCGCGCAGCGCGTTGCTGCGTCAGGCGAGGAGCGCCATGCGTCGCTGGTTGACGCGCTCAACCGCCAAGCAGACGTGCTTCGCGCACAACGCGCACGGGCGAGCACCGACGCTGGTGTCTGGCGCTTGCCTGGCGGCGAGGAATTCTACGCCAATACGTTGCAGCTGCAGCTGGGCGCGCCGGTCGATCCACGCGAAGCCCACCGCGAAGCGCTCGAACACTGCCGCGCCTTGCAGCGCGAGACCGATACTCTGCTGCGCCGCCAGGGCCTCACCAGCGGCAGCGTCGGCGATCGCTTGCGCACGTTGGCGCGCGATCCGCGTTACCTCACCGGCACGGACGAAGATGGCGCGACGCGCGCGCTGCTCGACATGGGCGCGTGCTTGAGCCGCATTCGTTCGCTGTTTTGCGACGTCATTCCCGAAGCAGCGTCGATCACGACGACGCCAGCGGAAGTGGGCCGTCTGCCCCGCGCTCAGGAGGCCAATGGCACGGCCGGGCGGCGGACAGGCAACGCCTATCTGATCGATCTCGGCGCGCCACGGCCAAGCTGGACGTTGCCCAGCGTCGTCCATCACGAACTCATCCCCGGTCACATCCTGCAGAACTATTTCCTCTACCGCAGCGAGCCGCTCGAGCTGCAGGCGCGCTACGCCAGCGGCTATGGCGAAGGCTGGGCCATCTACGCTGAGCAGCTTGCCGACGATGTCGGCGCGTTCGCCGACGATCCGTTGGGGCGCATTGGCTACCTGCAATGGATGCTGTTCCGCTACGGCCGCATCGTCGCCGACACCGGGATCAACGCGATGCGCTGGAGCCGCGAGCGCGCCATAACCGAAATGCGCGCGCTGCAAGGCGACAGCATCGCCTTCGTCAGCATCGAGGACGACGTGCTGCGGTTCTGCGTGCAGCCCGGCGTCTACACCGCGCAAGCCCTGGCGGCGCGCCACATCGCCGACCTGCGCGAGCGCACGCGCCACATGCGCGGCTTCACGATGGCGCGCTTCCACGAAGCCGTGCTCCGCTATGGCCCGCTCTCCCCACCCGGTCTCACCCAAGCCGTGCGCGCCGCTTTTGCTGCCTAGTCTTTGCCGGCGGCGTCAGCGAGCGCCCAGACTTCGCTGTCCTCCGAACTGTTCGCGATCGAGAACTCACGCCACCATTCATGGGCGAAATCCACATGGCGAGTGGCTTGATAGTACGGTCCGCCCTCGGTGAAGTGCAGCAGCTTGGCGCTTTCGTCATGTGCGTAATATTCAACCAGGAAATTCCACTCGCGTGGCAGCGCTCCGATCAGCGCGTCCGACTCCAGCCACTTGAACTGATGCAGATCGAGACCGGAGGCGGTGTTGACATACTCCGGCGTCAACGCCGCGCACTTAGCGCAGTTCATCAGCATGACGCTGGTCCAGTTCTTTTTCTCGTAGCGCGTCTGTTCGTGACCGAGAAACTTAACTGACGACGCCGGTTGGTGATCGTGTTTTACACACTGCACCGCAAAACGATCGTCACGCAGCGCCCAAAGTTCGGCGAGATCGGCTCGCAATAGCGTGTCGCAATCCATAAACAGCGCCCATCCCCGGTAGCCGCGCAGATACGGTGTCAGGAAACGGGTGAACGAAAACTCCGTCGACTGCATCGATATGCGCGGCCGGTCATGAATGCTCTTCACCTGGTCGAGCCGGATCGGCGTGATCGCGATCGGTTCCGAACAGTGGCGAACGATGCTGTGCTGCGCCACATTGTAGAGCACGGCTTGGCGGCTGTCGTAGCCGATGAAAACGTGGATCGTGTGGTCTTGCGGATTCATCCTAAGCCTCATCGCTCATCCTGCATCGCGTCATTCGTCGCGCTCAAGCACACCCACCGCGCGCGCTACCTGCTCGGCCCAGCCTTTATCCGAGGCGCGCCGCACCAGCGCAACGCTTCGGTACCACGGTGTTGTGTCGGCTGCAGAGCCCCAATACCAGAGCAACCCTAGCCCGGGCGGGACGAGCGCAACGCAACGCACGCCCAAAGCGCCGGCGACGTGCACGGTAGTGTTGGAGATCGATACGACGGCGTCCATCGCCGCCACTTGCGCGGCGAAGTCGTCTAGGCTCGCCATTTGATCCACATCGGAATCGGAATAGATCTCAGCGCCGAACCGAGCGGCGGCGCGTTCACCTTCGGCAGCGACTTCGCCGTACTGCAGATTGACGAAGAAGTGCTCGCGTTGAAGCAGAGCGCCCCATTGGGCAAGCGCTGTGCTCTTATGCGCACCCAGCCGCTGGTTGTTCGACGCCCAGGCGATGCCGACGATCTTGCGGCCACGCGCGCGCTCAACATAGCGCGCACGCAGTGCACAGAGACGATCGCCGTCGGCGCGGAGGTAAGGCGCGCCATCGCCAAGTGCCCCGGCATTCGGCGCGACAAACTGTCCGACGCCACCGACAGGAGACTGTGCGTCCGCGACCGGCGCATTTCCGACCGCGCACACGTTCAGACCGGGAAACGATCGCGCGAACAAAGGCGCGAGCCGCTCGCTGCACTCAAGGATCAAGCGTTCTGCCCGCTGCGCGGCAAGCGGCGCGAGCCGCGCGAACAACACCTCGTCGCCAACCCCCTGCTCTCGCCACAGCCGCAACACGCTGACGCGCTCCCCGTTCCATTCACGCTCGCCGCGCGAGAGGTCCTTAATCGCGATCGGCGATCCCGGGTGCCGCCGCAGTGCGTGAAGCGGCCAACCGTCTGCAAGTTCGCCAAACGCCAAATGCGCGACACCTTTGGTGTAGAGCGTATCGACACGGCCGGGTCGTTGGCTGAGGGATGCATCGAATGCCGCAATCGCCTCATCACGTCGGTCGAGCCACAACAGCACGACAGCGCGATTGTGCTGAATGTCCGCGTTTGCCGGGTCGAGCGCTGCGGCGCGATCAAAGGCGGCGAGGGCTTGCTCAAGTCTATTCAACTCTTGCAGCGAGCGCCCGAGATTGAAGTGAGCATCGGCATTGTTGGACGCAGCCTCCGCCACGCTCCCAAACACCGCAACAGCATCCTCGAATCGCCGCAGCGCAAACAGCGCCAAACCGCGCTCGCTTTGAGCAAAGGTATCGCTGGGCATCAACCGAAGCGCCTCTTCCGACGACGCAAGCGCATCGCCGGCGCGCCCCAACTCTCGAAGCGCTCGCGCCCGGTTGCGCCAACTTTCCGCGTGCTGCGGCCTCAGCGTTAGCGCCACATCGTAACCATCGAGGGCATCCGCGTTGCGGCCCATCTCCAGCAGCAGATTGGCGCGGTTGAATTGGAACGCCGCCACGAGCGGCGCGCGGCGCGTGGCCTCATCGAAAAGCTTGAGCGCACCCGCGCAATCTCCGGCGCGATGCTTCGCGGCGGCAAGCATGTGCAGCGCATTAGGTTCACCAGGCGCGGCCTTCAACATGGTTTCGAGCATGTGTGTCGCGCCGACGATATCGCCCCGCGTCAGCAAGTGCTGCGCTTGTCCAAGACGCGCCTGCAGATCAGCAGAGTTCATTCAAGACGCTTATCATCTATCGACCTTGGGTCGCTCCAACGCGGGCGCGCCACGCAGGAAAGCGATCGAGCACCGTGCGCGCCCAATCGCCATAATAGTTATATCCCGCGCGGCGTTCGCGTTCTATCTCCGCGAACGTGTAATGAAAGGCAGAATCTCGGCCCAGGAAGAGCGGCCGATTGGTCTCCAGTTCGTAGAACCGCGCCCAAATCGGTGGCGCGTTCGCGTCGTCTACAACGCGCCTGTCGCGCTGCCCTTCTGCGTCAGTGAACGTTTCAACCCGCGCACCTTCGATGGCTGAGACGCTCAGCCACGTCGCTGCGCCTTCGACGGCGGCGATTACCTCAGGCGAAGGATGATCGATCGCCATGAGAAAGCGCACAATCCCTACACTTTCAGCACCCGATAGCGACGGCGGTTCGTAGGCACGCGCCCAGGCCGGATGCAAGGAGCCGTCGTACTGCGCGCACCAAGCTGTGAGCGCATCTCCCTGCCGGATTTGCGTACGAAGGATGAGCGCAAGACCACGTTCCACCGCCTCGCCAGCGCGTCGCCGGCGGTCGGCGTCAACAAATCCGTAAGGCGCTTCGCCGCCTGAAATGTCTCGAAGCAGCGTCATCACGTGGATCATCGCGTTGTCATTGAACGTGACGTGATCGTAGTAGCCCCCGCGCAGCGGGTAGAATTGCGGCCAGCCCCCATTTGCGTACTGAGCCGCAAGGAGGTAGTCCAAACCCCGTTCAAAGGATGGCCTATACTGTGCGCTGCCAGCACTGATCACGCGCGCGAGAAACTCCATCGGCAGCGTGGTGCCGTTATTGTCGATCGTGTTCGCTACGTTTGGCGAGGCAGGGCCCGCCGGGGGGTCAGCCAAATTTGTGTTCTTGGGCCAGCCGCCTGCGGCGGACTGGTGCAGCACGACGTTGTCAGCCACCGCGCGCATTTGCGCCGAAGCGAAGACGGCATCGTCCTGTTCAACAATCGCTTCACTCCAGCGCGCCGCCTCTTGCGCTGACGCACAGCCCGGTGAAACGAACGCAACCGCGCCAAGAGCCATCGAGCAGACCAATCCGCCAAGGGTGAGCGGCGCCACTCTCATAGCGCTTGGTACTTGAAGTTGCGGAAGCGGACGCGGCCTTGCCCCGAAGCATAGATGCCGGGTCGGAGGCTGAGGAAGTCATATGCCGTGTTGTGGTGATAGCCGGACACTTCCATCTGCACGTCGTATTTTGTCCACGCGCGCCCATCCGGCGAGGTGTGGAATGTCACGATATGGCGGTTGTTCTCGAACCGGATGAAGAAGCGGTTGCCGAGATTGGGCGGTTTCGCGCCGCGCCGTTCGAGCCCTTGGCGGTGCTGCACGCGGCCCGTCGCGCTCATGCCGAGGCCGCAATAGAGCCGGCGGTTGTAGAAAAACAGTACGCCGCCCGTCGCGTCGCCTTCGGCTTCGATCTCGACTTCGCACCGATACGCTTGGTCGCCGCAAATGAAGGTAAGCGGTGAGCAATTGGCCGGCGTATCACCCTTCCCTTCGAGGACGAGCGCGCCAGCTTCGTATCGCAGCCGATTACGTTCGTTGGGGCCGGGATCATAGAACGCCCACTGTGCCCCGAGTTTGTCCGTCGAGAAATCATCCGACAGCGCAACGCCATGTGACGCCGGTGGCACAAGCGTGCGAGGCTTGGGCATCGCTTGCGAGAGATCACCGCCGCGGAACCGAAACCAGCCGTCATCCGTCCACTCAATCGGATCGAGCAGCGCTTGGCGTCCAAGCGTCCAATACCCGTTCTCATAGCCGTGATAGACGCTCCACCAATCGCCCCCTGGCCCCTCCACCAAGCTCGCGTGCCCCCGTGACCACCATTTCTCACGCGCATCGGTCGTGCGCACGAGCGGATTGTGCGGGCAATTCTCCCATGGCCCGTGGATCGAACGCGAACGTGCGGCAATCACCATATGCCCCGTCGGCGGCCCGGCCGTGCCGCCGACGGCGGTCACGAGATAGAAGTAGTCGCCGTGGCGCGTGATCTTCGGCCCTTCGGGAGAAAAACTCTCCACGTCCCAATCGCTCGGATAGCGCCAGGGATCATACATGTGTTCGACGGGCCCATCCGTAGCGAGGCCATCGTCAGTCAAACGCACTCGATCCCCGCCTGAAAGAAAGAGATAGCGTTTGCCATCCTCGCCGACTGCATGGCCGGGATCGATGTGCATCGGAAGATCGAGGTCGATCGGCTCGCTCCACGGACCACGCATCGAGCGCGCGTGGATCACATAGTTGGAGCGGCTCTGCGGGGTGCGCGCGGGAATGTAGATGTAGTAGCGACCGCGATGCTTAGCGATGTCGCAAGCCCATACCGAACCAATTGGCGTGCGCAGCGCGGGACCGACCGGGCTCCAGTTCACCAGATCGCGCGAATGCCAGATCATCACGCCGGGATACGAATCGAACGACGAGAACGTCATCCAATAGCCGGCGCCGTCTTTCAGGATGGTGGGGTCGGCACGGTCGCCGGACATGATCGGGTTGCGAAACACGCCGTCGCCGAGATCGGCGATGCGCTGGTCTTCGAAGCCACGCCCCCAGGTCAGATGTGACCAGTCTCCAGGCGCGCGTGAACATAGCTGCGAGTTGTCCTGCGCTAACGTCGCGCTCGGTGCGGACGCGAAGGCCCCGCCAAGCAATAGCGATTGCAGAGCATCACGTCGCGTCGTCATTGACTCGCTCCCCTGCGCGCCGCGACCGCCGCAGCGCGAGCGACTTGATCTGTCCAGTCTTCGCGCAAGCTGCGGCGCATCACACGCACGCTTGCGTACCAAGGCGTCGTGTCGCCCTGGATGCTCCAGTACCAGAGCCTGCCGCGCGCCGGTGGCGGCATCACGATGCAGTCGACGCCCAGCGCGCCGGCCATGTGCACTGTCGTATTCGACACCGACACGACACGATCCAGCGCCACGATCTGCGCCGCGAAGGCGTCGAGGTCTTCGAATTGATCGATCGCCGCATCTCTATGAATATCGGCGCCAAACGCCTCGCGAGCCGCTGCGATGTCGGCATCCGTGTCGCCGTACTGAAGGCTGACAAAGAAGCAGTCCTGCTTCAGCAGCGGCCCCCAATGCGACAAGGACGCCGTCTTCCACTCGCCCCGACCCGGGCTGATGGAGGCCCAAGCAATACCAACGATCGGCCGGCCCGCGGCCAACGCGGCGTAGCGCGTCCGTATTTCCCCTGCGTCGCGCGGATCAGCGCGCAGAAACGCGGCGCCACCGGCGAGATCCTCGCGCTCAACTCCCATCACAGCGCCAAGGCTGCCAAGCGCGCACTGCGCCGCCGCCGGTTGCGCGTACTCCGCGACAACTTCAATCTCCGGGAAGGAACGCATGAACAGCGGCGCCAGTCGCGCATCGCATTCGAGCACGACACGCCCTGTTCGTTCGCGCGCAAGCGGGGCCAATCGTGCGAAAAGAATCTGGTCGCCTACCCCTTGCTCAGGCCAGACGCGAAGGACGCCTTCAACGGGTTCGCCGCGCCATTCGGGCTCGCCTTTATCGACGCGAGGCGAATTGACCATCCCCGCCACCCAGCGCTGTTCGAGACCTTGCCATCCTGCATCGAAGGCGCCGCGCGCGAGTTGCGCCATGCCACGGTTATAGTGGAGTGTCGCCAGGGCTCTTGAATCAGCGCCCTCGTTGAGGGCAATCGCGCGATCGAATGCGGCGATCGCTTCGTCAGGCCGGCCGAGGCCAAACAAGGCGAGACCGGCATTGGAGAGCGTGCTCGCATGATCCGGTCGAAGCTGAAGCGCCCGCGCGAGACTCGTCTCGGCCTCATCGAGCCGATCAAGCTTGAACAACGCCACACCGCGATTGTCCCACAATCCGGCATCGCCGGGATCAAGGCAGAGCAGCGCATCGTAATCAGCAATCGCTTCCTCGTAGCAACCTTCCGCGAGCAAGGCGCGCGCACGGTTGGCGCGCGCATCGGCGGCGTTCGGATCCAGTGCTAGAACCCGGTCGAACGCTGCAATGGCGTCCACATGCCGCTCCAGATGACTCAACGCGACGCCACGCGCACGCCAAAGCGCGATATCATCAACGCCTAGGCGCGCCGCCGCATCCAATCCCGCGAGCGTCTCCTCGTGACGCCCGAGTTCGGCCAGAAGGGCTGCCCTATTCACGTGAACGCGCGCCGCACTCGGCGCAGCGGCGAGCGCCGCGTCAAAATCGACCAGCGCGGCGTCAGCATCACCTTGCGCGCGGCGTATAAGACCCGCGAGGTGGCGAACATTCGGATCGCGCGGCGCGGCGCTCAGCACCGGTTTTAGCGCCGCCTCTGCGGCAGCAGCATCACCGCACTGAAACAACGCCAGCGCTTCACGCATCTGTTGCTGCATTTCGGTCGGTGACACGGCGTCTCCGCTGCACGATTGAGCGCGGGCGATCATCCTAGCCGTCCCTTCCCCGACTCGAAAGGGCGCCGGGCTTTCGCTCGGCGCCCCCCCGGAGATGCCGGATTGCTTAGTAGGTGTAGCGGAAGCCGACGTAGTATTGCCGTCCGGTGTGTTCGAAGCTCTCGGTGAAATCGAGCGTCGAGTTGAGCCAGCGGTCATCGGCCTGATCGGTCAAGTTGATGCCCTCGAAGGTGAACGTCATGTGGTCGTTGAACGTGTAGCTCACCGCCGTATCGACGTTCAGCGTTTCGCGCTTGCCCCGCGAGTCGTTGCCATTGATGCCGGCAAACGGCCCCGTCAGATACAAATCGCGATGCGCCGCCGAAACACGGGCGCTGAAATGACCGTCCTCATAGTAGAGCGTCGCGTTCCAAGTTTCGGGCGACAGGTTCAGCAACGGCAGTGTCACCGTCTGAGTCCCGGCGTTGTTCAGGAAGTACTCGATGTCGGATTCGACATGCGTGTAGTTCAGGATCGTACCGAAATTGGCGAGAATGCCCGGCAGGAACGTGAACGGTTGCTGGTAACTGATCTCGTAGCCGTTGAGTTCGCCGCCAGGCGTGTTCTGGAAGCCCACCATATTTGTCGGTATCGTTGTCGGGTCCACACCGTCCTGCGCAGTGCCGTCAAGGCGCGACGCCGGAATGCCAGTTTGATCGAATGTCGTCGCCGTCTGCACGACCTGCTGATAGCTCTCGATATCCTTGCGGAAGAAGGACACCGAAACCAGCGCCTCCTCGTCGAAATACCATTCGAAGCCGAGGTCGTAATTGGTCGAGCGGATCGGCTCGAGCAGCGGGTTGCCGATGCTCATCGAGACGCCGCCAGCGGTGACGTTGATCTGGCCGCCAGGCGTGAGGCGCGGCAAGTCCGGACGCGAGATGGCCTGCGACGCCGCAAAGCGCACGAGGAAATTTTCATGCGGCTCGACGACGAGGTTCAGCGACGGCAGCGTGTCAGTGTACGAGTTCTGGGCCGTGACCTGGATGGGCCCGAGATAGCCCGAGGAATTCACCTCGGTCTCGAAGTAGCGGACGCCAAAGTCGCCACGCACGGGCATGCCGGCCAGCGTCGTGTCCCAAGTTATCGCCACGAAGCCCGCGTTGCTGGTTTCTTCGACCTGGCGGTTACCCGCGAACAAGCCGTTGACGTTCATGCGATAGTCAATGTCGTCGCCGGCGAGAACGTCATCAGGCGTTCCGAGGATCAAGTCAGCGCCTGCGGTGGAGTTGTAGACCCCGTTCGCACCTTCATCGATGCAGTTGCAATTGATGTTGAACGCGTTCGCGATGGCGTTGAGGTCGGGCACGACCCACGCCGTGTCCGTGCCGCTCGGCAGGTCGAGATTGCGGCCAAAGTCAGTGACCAGATGGGTGATGTCCGCCATCGTACAATCGCCGCGGACGCCGTCATTGTTGCAGTCGCCGGCGGCGAGCGGTGGCGCGACTTCGGTGTTGTTTGTGCGGCGCACTTCCGACGTGAAGAACTCAAACCTCTTTTGTGATGCGCCGAACAAGAACGAGAACTGCTCGTTCAGGTCGTACTCGAAGTCGATCGCAAAGGTCTCGACGGTGTTGTCCGTCACGCTTGGCCGCATGCGAATTAGCGAAGCATCGCCCTGCGCAGCCGAGTTGCTCAACACGAAATTGTTCGGGTTGGTGACGTCGAAATTGTAATCGAAGAACGGACGCGCATCGTCGCCGCTATAGTCGTACTGATAACCGTCGACATTGTAGCGCTCCAACGAAGCCGTCGACTGCACCGGGTTGGTGTGATGCGAGACCGCCTGGCCGGCGAGGAAGTTCATCCGGAAGCGATCGGTGAACTCGTGCTCGATGCCGAGCGTGTATTCGTTGAAGTAGGTGTTCAGCTCGTCGATGCGCTCTTCGACGCGCACGTCCGTATCATCGAAGGTGCCGGCGACGAGGCGGCCTTGATCATCGATTTCATAGGCCACGACATCCATCTGCGGCACGCCCTGTCCGGCGCGGCTGAAGCCGATAACTTCGAGATAGTTTTCCTGGCGCGTGCCGGTGAACTCGGCGTGCATCCAATCGAGCGACACTTGAGTGGAGTCGTTCTGCCACTGCAGCGCCGTTGTGAGGCCGAGGCGATCTTGATCGTAAGCCAGCCGGCCGTAGCGCGGAATGCGCGGGTGCCAGGAATTGTTGACGGTGCCAACCGGCGCTGGGTTGGTTGGCGATACGATCAGGGCTGGGTTGACGGTGCCAACGCCGATGTCTGCGCAGGTGAGCGGCGGGCCGCTCGACGGATTGTAATTGGCGCCGGGAGGTGCGGTCGACGTCGGACACGGAAACGCCGTTCCGCTCGCGGTGCCAGTGATCTGGGTGCCAACGCTCGGGTTTTCCCAACGGCCCGTGCTTGATCCTTCTTCCAGCACGTTGCGGTGCGTGTAGGCGACCGAGAACAGAGCGCCGAACTCGCCGATCGGCGTTTCCCAGCGATTGCTGATGAGGAACGTGGCGCGTGGATCGTAGGTTTCGGATAAGTCGTTGTAGCCGGCCTGACCCGACAGACCCATCGTGAAGTCTTGAAAGTCGAACGGCCGGGCCGCGCGCAGATCCACCGTCGCGCCCAATGACCCTTCTTCAACCGCCGCTGAGGAGGACTTGCGGACGGTGATCGAGTTGAAGAGCTCGGAAGCGAAAATGTTGAAGTCGAACTGACGGCCGCGATTGTTGCCGCCGGAGCCGTCTTTGCCGCCTGTGGTGGTCAGCGCTTCGAGGCCGTTGACCCGCACGCGGGTGAATTCTGCGCCGAGACCACGCACGACGATCGAGCGGCCTTCGCCGCTGTCGCGGTCGATGGCGACGCCAGGAATGCGTTGGACGGATTCCGCCAGGTTGAGATCGGGGAAGTCCGCGATGTCTTCTGCGGTGATGGCGTCGACAAAGCCATTCGAGTCACGCTTGACCTCAAGGCTTTGCGCCAGTGAGCCGCGAAACCCGGTGATGACAATTTCGTCTTCCTCGGGCTGCGCCCCCTCTTGCGCGAGTGCGGGACCCGCCGCGACCAGACCCAATGCGGCCCCGAGCGCAAACAACGAGACGCTGCCACGGGCTTTACGCGCCGCCGACTTATTAACCGCCATAAGTTCCTCCCCGGCGGGCCTTAGGTCGCAATGAGCAGCTTGTGCCCTTACGCGAAAAGACCCCGTTTCATCCCTATGACACCGCTATCTTTATTTTTGCCACCGGTGTCTTTTCTAGGACTAGGTCATAAATGCTGGGTTTGGCAAGGGCCTTTGGCCCAACGGGGGAAGGCCTGGTCCGTGAGGTGTGTCCTCGGCGCCGCAACCAACGGATTCAGGTGATGGCGGAGTGGGTGACCCGTCCGCCACTCACAGTGAGCACCGCACGCGCGGTCGGGATGGCGGCCGGTTCGGCCTCCATCAGATCGACAGAGAACGCGCTGATATCCGCAAACTTGCCAACCTCCAGCGTGCCGCGATCGGCCTCCTCGAACGCCGCGAAAGCGCCGCCCCAGGTCAACGTACGCAGGGTCTGGTCGCGCGAGACAGCTTGATCGAGATGCCATTCGGGACCGGCGAAGCCGCTGAGATCGTGGCGGTAGAACGACGCATAGAATTCGATCAACGGATCGCCCTTCTCGACGGGGGCATCGCTGCCAGCCGCAATGACGGCGCCGGACTCCAGCAACGCCTTCCACGCATACGCGCCCGCAAGCCGGTTCGTCCCCAGCCGCGCCGGCGCGAAATGCAGGTCACTGATCGCGTGAGACGGCTGCATCGACGCAATCACGCCCATCTGCCCGAAGCGCGGCAGGTCTTCCGGCGCGATGATCTGTGAATGCTCGATCCGCCAGCGCGCGCCGCGCAACGCATCCGGCGCGTCTGCGTAGGTATCGCGATAAGCGTCAAGCACCAGGCGATTGCCACGATCGCCAATCGCGTGCGTCGCGGCTTGCGCGTTCGCGGCACGCACACGCCGCAACAGGTCGCGAATCTCGTCCACCGGCGTAACGAGCAAGCCATCGCCTGGCGCGTCCGAATAGGGCGACAACAGCGCAGCGCCGCGCGATCCGAGCGCGCCATCCATGTAAAGTTTCACGCCGCGGACATGCACCAGGCCCGTGGCGTCCACATAAGGCCCACGCTCGAACAGCGGGTCGAGTGCCGATGGATCCATATAAAGGCTCGCATGCAGCGGCATCTCGCCCACACGCGCCAATTCCTCAAAGAACGTCGCCTCTTGCGCAGTGGTGCTGACGTTGGAAATGCCCGTCCAGCCGCGCTGTGCGTACAATTGCGCTGCTTGGCGTAACGCGTTGCGCATCATCTCCGGCGTCGGCGACGGCAATCGGCTCTGCACGAGGCTGGCTGCGTTATCGATCAGCATGCCGGTGGCCGCGCCGCTCGCATCACGCTCGATGCTGCCGCCCGGTGGGTTCGGCGTGTTATTGTTGATGCCGGCGAGCGTCAGCGCCGCCGTGTTGACGACAACAGCGTGGCCATCGATGCGCTCCAGAACAACGATGCGATTGCTGACGACAGCGTCCAAGTCTGCAGCGTTCGGGAAGCGGCGCTCCGGCCAATGCGTTTCGATCCAGCCGCGGCCATAGATCGGCCCCTCCGTATTCGCCGCTGCGTACGCGCGCAGTCGCTCCAGCATCGTCGCGATTGACTCCACGCCAACAAGGTCGAGTTGCAACGCGGCCATGCCAACGCCGGTGAGATGCACGTGCGAATCCGTGAAGCCGGGAAACGCTGCCGCGCCACCGAGATCGATCGATTGCGCGTTGCCGCGGTTGGCGGTTGCCTCTTCCAATGCGCCGGCGAACACGATGCGCCCGTCGCGCACGCGCAGCGCTTCGACACGCGGCGTCCGTGAAACACCGGTGTAGATCGGCCCGCCGAAAATAATGAGATCAGGCGCCCGTTCGCTGCGACCGCAGCCAGCGGCAAGGGCTGCCAGAGAAGCTTGTGCAAAGCAGCGGCGGCTCAGGTTCATGACGATCTCCCTCCGGTGCAGGCGTAGCGCCGCAGCGCACGAGATCAAGAGCGTGCGCCGCGCAGGATTACAGAATGCGGCGGATAGCCGTCAGGCGGATTGATTTGGCCGATAGTTGGCGCCACGGCGGCCGAGCGGCGCGTTTGGCGTGGCGTCAAGGTCGAGCGTGCCCACAGCCCCCTCGCGCAGCTTGTGCTGCGCCAATCCGGCCACCATCGCGGCATTATCCGTACACAAACGCGGCGGCGCGAATGTCACTACGATTCCCGCCTTCGCACCTGCACGCGGCAGTTCTTCGCGCAGCAATGTGTTGCAAGCCACGCCGCCGACCACGCTCACCTGGCGCAAGCCGCACTGCTCCGCCGCCGCGAGCGTCTTTGCTACCAACACATCGACGACAGCGCGCTCGAAGCTCGCCGCAACATCGGCTGCTGAAGCGCCGTCTTGCAGCTTCTCGGCCACCATCCGCACCGGCGTCTTCAACCCGCTGAAGCTGAAGTTGAGCGAACCGTCCTTCAGCTTTGGCCGCGGAAAATCGTACGCGCGCGGATTGCCGCCGCGCGCGAGCTTGTCCACTTGCGCGCCTGCCGGGAACGGCAAACCCAGATACGAGCCGACTTTGTCGAACGCCTCGCCCGCGCTGTCGTCCAGCGTGCGCCCGATCACTTCGTAATCGCCAACAGAATGCACATGGATGAGCGCATTGTGCCCGCCCGCCACAGCCAGACAGATATGCGGCTCGAACAGCGCCGGATTGGTCATGATCGCAGAAAACACATGCGCTTCGACGTGATGCACCGGAACAAGGGGCACGCCCTGCGCGTACGCCAACCCACGTGCCGCCGCGACGCCGACAACGACAGATCGGATCAAACCGTGCTGGTTGTTGACGGCGATCGCCGAAAGATCGCTCATCTTGGCGCCCGCCTCCTCCAGCGCTTGCTTCACCACGCGCAAAATCACTTCCGCATGCCGGCGCGCCGCGAGTTCCGGCACCACGCCGTTGAACTGCTCGTGCGTCTGCTTCTGCCCCCACACCACGCTCGATCGCACGCGCAAATCTTCGTCCACCACTGCCGCCGCGGTGTCGTCGCACGCCGTTTCGATGCCGAGAACCAAACCCATGTTACTTCCGCGCGCCCGCGAGAAACTCCTGAAAGTATGTCGTCTGCAGATCGAGCGGATCACCCGCTTCACCGGCAGCCAGGGCTTCCGCGCCCAGCGCCAGCATCTGATCCAGCCATGCCTGCCTGCGCGAGAGATAGTCGTCGGCGCCAATCTCCGCAAACAACTCAACTAAAAGCGGCGCCTCGCCCGCGCCCTGTTCGGCGATCGTCTTGCCCAGCTGGTCGATGAACGCGACGCCGCCCGCGAGCCGCTTGCCGATGGCAAAACCGGAATGGCCATACGCACGCGCGCCGGCGCCGAACGCCAGGCTCGCGGTGTAGGTCACCGAAACACGCACGCCAGTCCAAGAACCGGGGCCAGTGTTGACGACGATAGCGTCGAGTTCGGACGGCTTGACGCCGCCCTTCTCCAACACGCGGTCGAAACTCGAATACACAGCGCGAACCGCGCCGACCCCCGCATCGCTCGCCGCATAGAAAGTGACGTCGCCAAGCCCTACAGCGGCGACGGCGTAACGGCCGCAGGCGTCAAGCGCGGCAATGGTCATGGCTGCGCCCCCTCAATATCGATCACACGATCTTCGTCACTTTCACCAAATCCAATCGTGATCTTCGCGAACGGACGGCGCAGCGCGCCTTCGAGGCGATCGCCCCACTCGATCACGTGCACACCGTCTTGCTGCAGCAATTCCATTATCCACTCGACGTCCTCACCGGACAGCTGCTGCAGGCGAAACAGGTCGTAGTGAAACACCATCTCGCGTCCGGGGAACTGATGCACGATGTCGTACGCCGGACTCGCAACATCATCTTCCGCAGCGCCACCCATGCCAGCGATCAAACCCTTCGCCAAATACGTCTTCCCCGCCCCCATCGGCCCGCACACCAGCACGATGTCGCCCGTGCGCAAATCCGCCGCGAGCGCGCGGCCGAGCGCGACAGTCTCTTCGGGCGATCTCGTTGTAGCGCGGGTGGTAGCGATGGCGTTCATATGCGGCGAGAGACGTAGCTGAGCCGATGCAGCGAGAAAAGCGCACTAAGCGCCGCGCAGCGCATCCAACACAGCTCGGAACGGGATTGCCCCTTCACGCAGCAGCTTTACCTCGCCGCCAGTGAGATCGATCACCGTGGACGCCATGCCGATCGGCGCCGGCCCGCCATCGATCAGCAGCGCAGGCTCGAACTCACTGCCCGCGAACGCCGCCTGCGCGCTCGCTGCGTCAATTGCCGGCGGCAGGCCGGACGCGTTAGCGCTGGTGGTGGTGATCGGATGCCCGAGTGCACGCGCCAATGCCGGTCCGAACGGATGCCCCGGCACGCGAATTCCCACGCCCGGAAATCCCGCCTGTAACCGCGCCGGCAACACGTTCTTTGACAAGCACACCATCGTCAACGCGCCCGGAAAAAACGCGTCCGCCAATGTGCGCGCGCGATCGTCGATCTCCACGAACGCCGCCGCCTGCTCCAGATCGGCAACGCACAGAGAGAGCGGTTTCGCCGCCGGCGCCCGTCCTTTGGCGCGATCGGCGCGGTCCAGCGCTGCCTCCGACACCGCGCTGACCGCGAGCGCATAGACTGTATCCGTCGGATAGATCACAGCGCCGCCAGCGCGAATCTCGTCCGCCGCTCGCGTGACCGCCGCGTCGAAATTGCCAAGATCTATGACCTTCACGACGCAGCGCGCCGCAACACCGGCGTCGCCAACCGCGCCGCAACAAGCCCACGCACGGCGTTGCCGACAAAGAACCCGCGCCCCAGATCAGCCGCGCGCAGATCGCCCTCGCGCGCGCGACCGCTGGCGATGAGGTCCGCGCGCAACACGCCCGGCAACAGCCCGCGCATTAACGGCGGCGTCACCAGCATGCCATCACGCTCAACAAACACGTTGGTGAAACTGCCCTCGGTGACGAAACCCTCACCATCCAAGAAAACAACTTCGTCAGCGTCCGAACCGGCCCGCGCGTCGTCGTAGAAGTCGCGCAACGTTGTCTTGTGGCGAAGCCTGAAATCCCGCGCATCGACGGGTAAAGGCGCCACAGCCACGCTCGCCCCCGCAGCCGGAAACGCCGGCAGCGGCTTCAGCTCAATACGCGGCAACCCATCCGCGCCAAGCAACAAGCGAACCACGCTCGGCGCCGCACCAGCTATTGCCGCCGCGATAGCGTCACGAATGCCCGCCGCGTCGAAGCCAAAACCAAACGTCCTCGCCGACGCCTCCAGCCGCGCCAAGTGCAACTCGATCCAGCTCACGCCCGCGCCCGGCTCGAACCGCATCGTCTCGATCAAATCAAACGCCGGCGCGTTGGCGGTAATGAAAGCGCCCTTGGTGCGGCACTCCTCCCATTCGCCGTCCAGTGTGGAATCGGCAACCACCGCCGCGCCCAGGCCAACCTCCGCGCGCGCGCCATCGATCGCGATGGTGCGGATCGCCACGTTGAACTCCGCTGATCCATCCGGCGCCATCCAGCCGATCGAACCTGTGTACGCCCCACGCTCATCAGTCTCAAGTTCGTCGATGATCTCCATGGCGCGGATCTTGGGAGCGCCAGTGATTGATCCGCACGGAAACAACGTGCGCAGCACATCGACGGCGTCGTATTTATCCTCGATCTCAGCCTTCACCGTCGACGTCAGCGTGTGCAGGGTCGGATAGGTCTCGACCTTGAACAGCTCCGACACGTGCACCGAACCGCGCTTGGCCAGGCGTGAAATATCATTGCGCAGCAGATCGACGATCATCACGTTCTCGGCCAACTCTTTCGGATCGCGCCGCAACGCCTCCGCCACCAAGCGATCCGCCTCCGGATCGCTACGCCGCTTCGCCGTGCCCTTCATCGGTCGCGCTTCGATGGCGCCGTCGGACAAACGGAAAAACAATTCCGGCGATGTCGACAGCAGCCATTGATCGCCATTGTACACGACAGCGCTCCACCCACCCTGCCCAGCGCCGCGCAGACGCGCGTAAGCCGCCAGCGGATCGCCCAGCACCGTGAGATCGGCGCGGTAGCTGAGATTGATCTGATAGACGTCGCCATCGGCGATGTAGCACTGCGTGCGCGCGAATTTCTGCGCGTAAGCCGCGCGCGTCATCCTCGGCCGCGGCGCGGAGAGCCACGCCCCGGCGCCATCCGGCAAAGCCCGCTCCAGCGCTTCGCGCGTCACCAGCTCGGCGCGCTCGAACAGCCCAAACCAGACCAGCGGAAACGCCCCGGCATCGCGCCGCTTCACGCGCGCCGCCAGCCGCGGCTCGAACTCGTGCCCCGCCTCGTAGCTGAACCACCCCGCCGCATGGCGCCCGCGTTTCAGCCCCGCCCGCAGCGCCTCAAGCGCCGGCGCAACCTCATCCAGCGTCCAAGCCACGACCGTCTCGCACGGCCCAGTAAACAACCGCGCGACGCTGCCGCCAGGACGGGCGTCTTCAAACAAAACAAACGGGTCGCTGTCAGAAAGCAGCTTCAAGTCCAATCGCTATCAACACGCCGCGCTCTATCGCGGATGCGCTGGAATAGCTTGGAAATTCAGCGGCGGACAGGCCGCCGGCGGCTCAGGACTGTGCGATATCGCCCAGCATGGCCGCGGCGCGGAGCAGCTCTGATTGGACGACGGCGGCCAATCCTTGGGCGCCGTCGTCGAGTTTGCTCGCCAGCTCCGTCAGCAGGTCGCCGATGTCGGCGCGCCCTTGGGCGTCGGCCAGGATCGCGGTCGCCGTGATGCGCTCGCGCAAGGCTTTGCGCGCATCCTCGTTATCGACTTCAAGAACGCGTACGCGGAGCTGACGCAGCGCGGCGTGAAGCGGCGGTGGCGTCCCTACGTGCGCGTGCCGGCGGCGCTCAAGGAAGAAATAGCTGAAGGCGTCGCCGCGACGATCCGGCCCGAAATAGTTGAAATGGTCGACCCAACGAAGGCCCTGCGCTGCGAGCTTCTTCAGGCTTGTCATCAACGACGCGCGGGTCCCCGAGTCATCCTCGTGGCGGCGTTCGAAGAATCGCACCTGGAACCGGTTTGAACGCCGATCCGGGCCGAAATAGCTTTGACGGTATAGCCAGCGCACGTGCCTACTCCTGCACGCGGTCGTCGCTCAAAAAGCTTTCATTCACGCTAATCGGCGCGAAAAACGTGAGGGAACTTGAGGAATTGGAAGGCTGGCGGTGGACGCAGTCACGAGTGAACCGGTCTGGCCTGTAAAAACAGGCAAATAACGAGGAAATCAGCGAATTACACCCCCTTTTTGCAGCCGTGGCAGCGGTTTTCGCAGAGAAGTCAGTGGCTCAGACCCGAGGACCGTGCCGAGATAACGGGACTGATCGCCGCCCGCTTGGAGCCCATGGCTGACGGGGTGTCGGCCAAAGCGACGGCTGCAGCGCGGCAGCGTCCGTAATGAGGAGGCCCAAGGCGCGAGCAACGGCGATTTTTCGTGCGGCCTCAGCTTCACTTTCAGTCGGTAGCAACACGCGCACCGCTGGATCGATGCTGGGAATCGTCCGCTGCGGCGTGACCTGAACATCGCGAGGCAGCTGTTGGGCGACTTGAGCGAATCCAACGTCGGGTGCGGCGAATATGGCGAACCAGGCAGCTGCGAAGGCAATACCACGTGCGCATCACTTGTTTCCCTTCGGTTGTTTCTCTCAAACATTGAATCTAGTCAGCCGGCCAACGACTGGCAACGACCGTATCCGGCGCACCATAGGCCGTTCTTCCTGGCAGATGCGCTGCAAGCGTTTCATGTTCACGAGGCGGGCGATAGTCGGCGACCTGATTTCCGCGATGTTTTAGTCGCTCCAAACCTGCCCTTCGCTGCCACCACGGCGCGAGGCTAAAGTTCGCCGGGAACGGACGTTGAGAGTCCGAGCAATTGAGCGCAGATTTTGTTGAGATGAGTTGGCGGATCACAATCACTTTTCCGAAAATGGTCGGCGATGAAGGCAATGACCTGCTTCATCGTGTCCGCAATCTTGGAGAAGCGCTCTATGGCCATTTTGGCGTTAGCGGCGGCGGATTTGTTGACTTGCAGAAAGCCGATAGCGCGACAACGACGCTTGTCGTGGAGCGAGTTGGCAAGCGTGACGTGAGCCGCACGCTCCAAGTTGTCCGGCAACTGGCCTCGAAGCATTTCCCCGAGCGCACTCCGGAAATTACCAAGGAGAAAGCGGCTGCTTAGGGCCAGCAGCGATTTGGCTTGACAAAGCCGCGCCCTAAATCAAAAAGTTAGTCATCGCTACTTTTTGTCGAGGGGAGCAAAATGATCCTAACTCGGACGTGGCTTGCCGCATTTGCCGGCGCAATTTGTCTCGCCCCGCTTCAGGCGGTCGCGCAGGAAACGGCCACCAACGACGACATTATCGTCACCGCCCAGAAGCGCGAGCAGAACGTTCAAGACGTGCCCATCGCGGTCAGCGTCCTCAACGCCGACACGCTTGCGGACAACCACGTCACCGACGTGATGGATCTGAACGCGTTAGCGCCCGGCCTTCAGATCAAGACCGATGACAACGCGGCCAATCCAAAGATCTTCATCCGCGGCATTGGCTTGAACGATTTCAACCCCAACACCGCAGGCGCCGTCGCGCTTTACTCGGATGGCGTCTATGTCGGCTCGCCATTGGCGCAGATGAGCCAGTTCTTCGATCTCGACCGCGTTGAGGTTTTGCGCGGACCGCAAGGCACGCTCTATGGCCGCAACACGACAGGCGGCGCCATCAATCTCATTAGCCGGCGGCCGACACAGTCTTGGGAAGGCGACGCCAATTTCGAAGCGGGCGAGTTCGGCTCAATGTCGATTGACGGCGGCGTTGGCGGCCCACTCGTGGACAACCTGCTCGCGTTCCGCGTGGCCGCGATCTACACCGTCGATGACGGCTACACCACCAATCGTCTGACCGGGCATGAAGGCAACAACGCCGATCGCGGCAGCATCCGCGCTTCGTTGTTGTGGACGCCGGCAAACAATTTCGAAGCGCTCTTCCAGGCGCGTTACGCTCGCTCGCAAGGCGGCTCGATTTGGGCCTACAACCGCTCGCTGCTGCCGGCGACGCCTGAAGCGACCGGCCCCGACGGTTTCTGCGCCCCGGGCTTCTACACATCGGGCCAATGCACCGATCTCGGCGGCTACGCCAACACCAGCAACGATCTCTACGCCGGCGACTATCACCTCGAAGGCCAAGACGATGTCGAAACCTATGGCGGTTCGGCGATCTTGACTTGGGATCTAGGCGCCGTCTCGCTCATTTCCGTGACCGGTTACGATCACGCCGATCGCGACGATGTGGAAGATACGGACGCGGGCCCTACGGACATCATCACTGCGCGGTATCGTGCTCAACAATGGGCCGCGAGTGAAGAATTACGGCTGCAATCCAACGGCGATGGCCCGGCGACCTGGGTGCTTGGCGTCTATTTCGCGCACGACGATCTATCGACGAATTCGTACTACGATGTCTTCCGCGTGGCGAACACTGGAGACCCGTTGGACGCTCCAGTTCTCGCGGGCCTAGGCATCGGGGTATTCGCTTGGCCTTTCTCGCAAGAAACGGATTCGTACGCCGCGTTCGGGCAATTGGACTACGCGCTCACGGACCGGCTCACCGCAACAATCGGTCTGCGCTATTCAGCTGACGAGAAAACCTTCGACTACCAATCGCTCTACTCGGTGCAACCCGATACGGCGCCGGACCTTCCGGCCTTCATCGATCTCCACGACAGCGACACGTTCAGCTCGGTCTCCGGCCGGCTTGGGCTCCAATACGCGCTGAGCGATGACATCAATCTCTATGCGAGTTACAATCGCGGCTATAAGAGCGGCGGCTTTTTCGGCGGGCAGACCGTCGATCCGGCCACGGTCATTCCCTATGACGATGAAGTCGTGAACGCTTACGAAATCGGCATGAAGACGGAGCTGTTCGACCGCCGCCTGCGCGCTAACTTCGCGGCGTTCCACTACGACTATCAGGACCTGCAGGTTTATACGCTGGTAGTCAGCCCGGATCCGCCCTTCCTGACGATCCAGCAGTTCACCAACGCTTCGAACGCTACCGTCTCCGGCGTAGAGGCCGAGCTCTCGGCTTCGACTGCCGAGGGCCTCGATCTGTCGCTGACGGCCGCCTACCTCGAAGCGACCTATGAAGACTTCAGCTCCGAAGGCGACGACTATTCGGGCAACACACTGCCCAATGCGCCAGAGTTCAGCCTGACGGCCTCGGCACAATATGAATGGCCGGCGTTTGGCGGCAGTGCCCGCGCACAAGGCGACGTCTCCTACCGGAGCAAGGTTTTCTACGACACCCGCAACGTGGAACGCCTCTCCGACCCTGAGCGCACCTTCGTCAATGCGCGTCTTGGCTGGACGACGCCGGATGAGCATCTCGAGGTCGGCATATTCGGCCGCAACCTGTTCGACGAGACCAACATCAGCGACATCATTCCCATCGAGGGTCTGGGCTTCGATCTCTTCAGCATGGGCGCGCCGCCTTCCGCCGGCGTCTTCGCGCGCTTCAACTACTGATGAGCGACGAGACTAGGCCAGATTGGATCGGCCCACGGCCAAACGCTGCGCAAATATTCGCGATCATGTTTGTCGGCGTCACCGGCATCATGATCGCGGGTCTGCAACCCCTGTTGCTCGGGGGCCTGGCGCAAGAAGGCCGCCTCACGGCGGCTGAACTCGGACAAACCGCGACCGCCGAACTCTTGACCATGGGCCTGACCGCCGCACTCGCCGGCGTCCTGCTGCGCCCTGCGCGCCTCAAGATCATCGCGATTGCGGCGCTCATCGCTTTGGCGGTCATCGACACGCTGACGCCCCTAGCGCGTGGTGAGATGGTGACGCTCGCTCGCGCGGCGGCCGGCGTGCCGAGCGGCGTGCTCATCTGGGTGACAATCTCGATGATCGCGCGCTCGCCGACGCCCGAACGCTGGTCTGGCGCCTATCTCACCGTACAGACGCTCGCGCAATTCCTGCTCGCGACATTTCTCACCGCATTCATTGTGCCGCGCTACGGCGCCGACGGCGGCTTCATTGCGCTTGCCCTCTTCTGCCTCGTCAACGTCGCCGCAACACTCCTGCTACCCGCCGAATTCGCGCCGCTAGCGCGCCAAGAGAGCGGCGGGCGATTGCCTAACGCGCGCGGCTGGGCCGCACTTGCGGTATCGTTTCTCTATATCGCCTTCACGATCGGGGTTTGGGTTTATGCCGAACCCTTGTCGCGCCAAGCGGGACACGGGTCCGCTATTGCGGGCCAAGCCGTGTCACTTTCGCTCGCCTGCCAGGTCGTCGGCGGATTCGCGGCAACCGCGCTAGCGGGGCGTATCAATTGGCTCGCCGCCTTGCTTGTCTGCGCCCTCGTGAACCTCGCTCTCTTTGCCGGTTTTGCCGCGCTGCCAGGCCCTGCCGTGTTTCTTGCCCTTGCCGGTGCGTTCGGTTTCGTCTGGCTGTTCGCCTCGCCATTCCTCGTGCCTATGACAATAGAAGCCGATCCGACGCGGCGTGCGGCGGTGCTGATGGGCGGCGTACAGCTGGTCGGCGGCAGCTTCGGGCCGCTCTTCGCATCCTTCTTTGTCACCGATGCGGATGCGCGTGGCGCGCTAGCGTTCGGCGCCGCAAGCCTCGTCCTCGCCATGGGCATCGTTTTGGCACTACATCAAACGCGGGCGCGCGGGGCAGCCGTAGAGGCGGCGTCATGACCAACGCCCGGCGCAAACCCAAGCGCAAGCCGGTGCGCGAACCTCAGCAAGCACGCGCCGTGCAGACGCGCGAGCGCCTCTTGGACGTCGCCGGTGAACTTTTGGCCGAAGTCGGCATCGAGCGCATCTCGACCAACATGATTAGCGCGCACGCCGGCGTGACGCCGCCGACGCTCTATCGCTACTTCAAGGACAAATACGCCGTGCTTGAAGCGCTCGGGCAGCGGCTGATGGACAGGCAGAACGCCGTCCTCTTGGCCTGGCTTGAAAAGCATAAAGGCGGTGGCGCCGATGCTTATGCCGACAACGTCGAAGACCTTTTGCGCGACACCGCCGCGATCACGGCTTCAGAACCCGGCGGCATCTGGATCGAACGCGCACTCCGGGCTGTGCCGCAATTGGCGCATGTGCGCATAGACTCTCACCGCAGCGTCACCGACGCCATGCTGGAAGTCTACGCACCACTCCTTCCGGACATGGACCCAGACCTGTTGTGGCGGCGCATTAGGCTCTCGGTCGAATACGGTTACGCGACAGACGAGATGCTCAGCGAAGAAGATCTGATACCTCGGGAAGAAATTCTTCGGGAAGCCGCGCGCCTACTGCGCTGGTCGTTGCGCGATGCCGAACCATGAGCGCGTGGTCGAATTGGTCCGGCAGCGTTCAAGCGCGGCCAAGTGAGATCGCGCGGCCACGCACCGAGGCCGAACTCGCCGCGATAGTCTCGCGCGCTGACAAAGTCAGGGTTGTTGGGGCGGGTCACTCCTTCATGCCGCTTTGTGAAACCGAGGGCGTCCTTATTTCGCTCGCCGATCTGGAAGGCGAGATCGAGTTCAACGCCGACCGGACGTGCGTCTGGGCCCCAGCGGGCTGGAGTCTAGCGCGGTTGACGGACGCGCTTTGGCGCGAAGGCGTCTCCTTGATCAATCAAGGCGACGTCAATCCTCAAACGCTTGCCGGCGCCATCGCCACGGGCACACACGGCACCGGCGCGGAGCTTCGCTCGCTCTCGACCGCTGCGCGCGCGTTTCGCCTCATGCTTGCCGATGGATCAGTCGTAACCGCCAACGCCGACGAACGTCCCGGCTTGTTCCAAGCGCAACGCCTGTCGCTTGGTTTGTTGGGTGTGGCCACGCGCATTAAGATCGATGTCCTACCAGCCTACTATCTCGAGGAACGCGTCACGTCGTTGCCGCTCGATGAAATCGCCGAACGTTGGGATGAACTTGCGGCGACGCATCGTCATGCGGAGTTCTTTGTCTTTCCGTACGGCAAAGACGCGCTTCTGAAGACGCTGCAGCCCACCGCGGCGGAGGGACCGTTGAAGCAGATGACGGACATAGATGAGAGTCCGTTTCGCCTTGTCTGCGACATCTCAGCGGCGGCGCCGTTTCTGACGCCGTTCTTGCAAGCTCGTCTCGTGAGCAAAGGCATCCGTCAGCGCCGCGTAGGACCCGCGTTTCAAATCTTTCCCTCGGAACGGACGATCAAGTTTGAGGAAATGGAATACGAGTTGCCGCGCGCCAATGGTTGGCCAGCGCTTCGCGAAGTGATTGCATGGATCCGGAAGAAGAGCCTTCCCGTGGCGTTTCCGTTTGAGTTTCGGCTGTGCGCCGGCGACGACATCTGGCTCAGCCCCTTCAACAAGGGCCCGGGCGCGTCGATCTCAATGCATCAATACGCCAAGATGCCATGGCGCAAGATCTTCAGCGAGGCCGAACAGATATTTCGCGCCCACGCTGGCCGGCCGCATTGGGCCAAGCGCCATACTTTGAACGCCGCCGACGTTGAAGCCCTCTACCCCGACGCGCGCAGCTTCAACTCCGTGCGCGCCGCTCACGATCCGGGCGCCAAGTTCGCCAACGCGCACTTAACGGCGTTATTCGCGGGCTCCTGATGCTCTGAGGATGGGCCTTGTTCGGGCGGTCGGTACCTATAGCGGCTGGTCCGCGCGGATTTTGTGTGGGCGGCATATTGGCTGTTCGGCAAGAAATCCTAGAGATCCACGCGGAGAGAGCGCCCAATGTCAGCTTCGGGCCAATCTCGGTCGTCGCGACAACAGCTTATCAATGGCGCGACGCAGGACCATTCCGGTTGATCGTAGTTTCTCCAAAATCCTGTGAGTTCAACTGATCGACGCAACACGTACCTTGGATCGAGGTCGTGGAGCGAAGCCAGCAATGGACGCGTTAACCGAAGCGACCTCGCGTATGTCGGCTCGATTACGATCGATAGCGCGCTCTTGGACGCCGTGGGGTTGGGCCCTGGCGAAAAGGTGCTGGTGGCTTCAAACACGTCCGGGCAAGGCTTGAAACCTATATCATTGCCGGCGAAGCGGGCTCCGGCGAGATTTGCATGAACGGCGCGGCCGCCCATCTCATCAAGACCGGCGAAGAGGTCATCATCATGGGGTTCGAGCTCAGCGGCGAGCCGATCATGCCTCGCGCCGTTTGCTCAATGCGCAGAACAAAATCGTCCGCGCCCTCACCGAAACTCCCTCGCAAGTGGCGTATAGCAGCAGAGGCGTTTCGTCCGACCATTCCCAAAGACCGACAGAGGGTGCGCGCCGCTGCAAGCGGACATTTGAAGCGCCCTGATTGCAGAAAACAGACCTTCCCACCGCTCACCGATCGCCTTGGCAGCTTAGCAGTCCATCGCGAGCGGCGAGCATAATCTGCTTTGCGAGCGCCGCGTCGCTGCTTGTCTGAGCGGCGAGCACGGTGGCGCCCACAAGCGCCGAAAGCGTAAGCATTGCCTCTTCTCGCGGGCAATCGAGCGCTTTGGCGATACGTCCCACCAGACGGCGAATGCGCTGGGCATATGCTTTCTGGATGTGTTCGCGCCGAGCGACTTCGGGACCCAGCATCGCCATCGGACAGGTAGGGCTGTCGGTGCGCGGATCGCCCTTGAGGAAACGCTGAGTGTGACGCTCAAACGCGGCGTCGTCGCCGAGCGACGTCATCAACTCGTAAAGTTCGTCGAGTTTCGCATCGATGGCGCAGATGCAGGCTTGTTCGACGAGATCTTCCTTGTTGGTGAAGTGCGCATAGAAGCCGCCGTGCGTCAGGCCGCTCTCGCGCATGATCTCATCGACGCCTACGCCGTCGACGCCTCGCTCCTGAAACAACCGGCTTGCGGTTTCGAGAATGCGATCGCGCGTCTCTTCTTTGCGTGTCGCCGCGACACGCGCCGCAATCGCCACTGTCATTCCGACCTCCTTCGACGTTTCCTCAGATGTTTTTATTGTTACGGCTGAAATCCCATACACGTGTTGCCTCTATTTAATAGGCATCAGGTCAATTTATTTCACCCTCTCTCCGCATCCCGCCTTGAAGCCGGCGCCGCACCGCCCAAATACGCTGCCGGCCCAGGAATGACGTCCGTCATATAATATGACGATCGTCATTTCCACACCAGGCCGAGGGATTTTCCGGGGACCGGCTCATGCTGCGCTTCAACACCTCCTCATTCAAACTCGGCCCCAAGACGCGCTGGGGCGCGGGGCTCGGCGCAATTGCCGGGATCGGCGTCGCCGCGGCCATGGTCGCGGGCGGCGCGCAATCGCAAGAGGCGGCGCCGCCCCCGCCGACAGTCACAGTGGCGCGCCCGCTCGTGCAGGACGTGGCGGAGTGGACGGAGCACACGGGCCGCTTTGTGGCTTCAGCCGACGTCGAAGTGCGCCCGCGCGTGAGCGGTTATCTGCAGCAAGTACACTTCCGGGAAGGCCAAGTCGTCCGTCAGGGCGATCTTCTCTTCACCATTGACGCCGCCCCGTTCCGCGCCGCCGCCGATCGCGCCCGCGCTGACGTTGCGCAAGCGGAAGCCTTACGCGCCCGCGCCGAAAGCGAGTTCGCCCGCGCGCAAACGCTGCTTAGCCTCGACGCGATTTCGCAGGAAGAGTTCGAAGCCCGGCGCGAAACTGCAGCGCAAGCCGCCGCCGCGAAGCTGGCGGCAGAGGCGGCGCTGCGGACTTCGCAGCTCGACTTCGAATACGCACACATCCGCGCGCCCATCACCGGCCGCATCTCGGACGCTCACGTCCACGCGGGCAATTTGGTGCGTGCCGGCGAAAGCGTGCTGACACGCATCGTCTCGCTCGATCCGATCCATTTCGAGTTCTCGGCGCCGGAATCGCTCCTCGCTGCCGCGAGCACGAACCCCCAAACCGGCGAGCGGCACGTGTTGCTGCAGCTGGAGGGTGAGGGCGAGTTCTCGCACCAAGGCCGCATCGACTTCATCGACAACGCCGTCGATCCGCAAACCGGCACCATTCGCGGCCGCGCTGTGTTCGCGAACAACGGCCAGTTCACGCCGGGCCAGTTCGGACGCGTGCGCATCATAGCGCCGGACGCAGCACCTTCCGTGCTCGTCCCGGAAGTCGCAGTCGCCGCCGACCAGACGCACCGTTACGTGCTTGTCCTGAACGACGAGAACGTCGTGCAGTACCAAGCCGTCGAACTCGGCCCCCGCGCTGGAGATGGCTTGCGCGTGGTGCGCACCGGCCTCGATGGCGACGAGCGCGTCGTCATCAACGGCCTTCAGCGCGCCTTCCCCGGCTCAACCGTCACGCCGCAACCTGGCGAAGTCACGTTCACTTCGCAGCCCGCCCGCGAAGGCTAAGGCCCCCCTCTTCAAGGCATACTTCAATGCGATTGTCGCACTTCTTCATCGCGAGGCCGATCTTCGCCTCGGTGATCTCGATCGTCATCACGTTCATGGGGATTCTCGCGATCCCTACGCTGCCGCTGTCGGAATATCCCGAAGTCGTGCCGCCGACGATCACCATCAATGCGAGCTATCCAGGCGCCAGCCCGGAGACGATCGCCGAAACCGTCGCCGCGCCGATCGAACAAGCGATCAACGGCGTCGAGGGCATGACTTACGTGTCATCGCACTCGACAGCCGATGGGCGCCTGCTGATCACCGCGACCTTCGCGCTCGGCACCGATCTCGATGACGCGCAGGTACAGGTGCAAAACCGCATCTCGACGGCTGAACCGCGCCTCCCAGAAGAGGTGCGCCGGTTAGGCGTCGCCGTGCAGAAATCGGCCGGCTCGTTCCTGCTCGTCGTGCACATGCTCTCGCCCGGCGGGCGCTACGACCAGACCTACATTTCCAACTACACCACGCTCAATGTACGCGACCGCCTCGCCCGCATCGAAGGCGTGGGCGACGCACAAGTCTTCGGCGCGCGCGACTATTCCATGCGCATCTGGCTCGACCCGGAAAAGATCGCCTCACGCGGCCTCTCAGTAAGCGACGTGCTCGCGGGCCTACGCCGCCAGAATATCCAAGTCGCCGCCGGCGCCATTGGCGGCGAACCCCAGCCCAACACCTCCGCCTTCGAACTCACCGTCGAAGCGCCGGGGCGCCTCGTCGATGCGGAAACGTTCGCCAATGTCGTCGTCGCCACCGGCACGGACGGCGCGCTTGTGCGCGTTTCCGATATTGGCCGCGTCGAACTCGGCGCCGCGGACTATTCCTCCGCCGCTCTGCTGCGCGGCGAGCCCGCCGTCGCCATCGGCATCTTCCAACGCCCTGGCTCGAACGCACTCGCGACGGCGGAAGAAGTCATCCACACCATGGAGGAACTCTCCGCGACCTTCCCCGAAGGTCTCCAACACGAGGTCGTTTATAACCCCACCGAGTTCGTCGAATACTCGATCCACGAAGTCGAGGTGACGCTCATCATCGCCGTCGCGCTCGTCGTGCTTGTGGTCTTCATCTTCCTGCAAAGCTGGCGCGCGGCCATCATCCCGGTGCTCGCTATCCCGGTTTCGGTGTTCGGCACCTTCGCCGTGCTGGCGCTGACGGGAGGCTCGATCAACACGCTCTCGCTCTTTGGTATGATCCTCGCCATCGGCATCGTCGTCGATGACGCCATCGTCGTGGTCGAGAACGTCGAGCGCAACATTGCGCGCGGGCTCTCTCCCGCGGAAGCAGCACGCGTGTCCATGACGGAGGTTGGCGGCGCCCTCATAGCTATCGCGCTTGTGCTAACGGCAGTGTTCGTGCCGGTTGGCTTCATCAGCGGCGTGGCCGGCGCGTTCTACCAGGAGTTTGCGCTTACCATCGCCACGGCGACGCTCATCTCCTGCTTCGTCTCGCTGACGCTGTCGCCCGCCCTTGCCGCCGTTCTGCTAAAGCCGCACACGCAAACCGAGCACGACCGCACCTGGAAACCGCTGCAGCGCTTCTTCGATCGCTTCAATGGCGGCTTCAATACCCTCTCGGATCGCTACGGCCGCACCACGCAGGTGATCGTGAGCCGTACTCCACGCGTCATCGGCATCTACCTTTTGCTGCTTGCCGTCACGGGCGCTGCCTTCTTCTTCTCCCCCAAAGGCTTCATCCCCGCGATGGATCGCGGCTACGGCTTCGCGCTCGTGCAACTGCCGGAAGGCGCCTCGGTGCAGCGTACGCGCGCCGTCGTCGAGGAAGCTTCGCGCCGCATCCGCGCGGTCGAAGGCGTCGCCAGCGATCCTGGTTTCGTGGGCCTCAACGCCGCGACCTTCACGCAAGCCACGAACTCCGCCACCATCTTCTTCGGCTTCACGCCATTCGACGAACGCGTCCGCTCTGGCCGCGGCGCCGATGAAATCCTGAACGACGTGCGCCAATCGCTCTCCACCATCCAGGAAGCGCAGACGCTCGTGCTGGGCCCGCCGGCCGTGGACGGCATCGGCAACGGCTCAGGCGTCAAGATGATGATCCAGGACCGCGGCGAGCACGGCTATGCCGCGCTCTCTGAGGCGTCGACGGCGATGATGATGGCAGCGAACCAAACGCCAGGCGTCGGCGGCGCGTTCACACTGTTCGAAACGCGCACGCCGCGGCTGCGGCTCGAGATCGACCGCGACAAGGCCGAAGCGATGGGCGTACCCGTCTCCGAGATCAACCAAGCGCTCGAAGTCTATCTCGGCTCGGCCTACGTCAACGACTTCAACTATCTCGGCCGCACCTTCCGCGTGACGGCACAAGCGGACGGCCAATTCCGCGCCGGCGCCGAAGATCTCGGCCGCTACTGGGTGCGCAACAGCGAGGGCGCCATGGTCCCGCTCTCCACGCTGGTGACAGCGACGGAAACGGCCGGACCGCAACGCGTGCCGCGCTACAATCTCTACCCCGCGGCCGAGCTCATGGCGGAAGCGGCGCCTGGCACGTCGTCATCGACGCTGATCCAGCGCTTGGAAAACGTTGCCGCCGAAGTGCTGCCCGCGGGCTTCAGCTTCGAATGGACGGAAATCGCCTACATCGAGCGCACCGAATCCGGCAACACGCTGATTGTGTTCGTGCTCGCGGCCTTCTTCGTCTTCCTAGTGCTCGCCGCACAGTTCGAAAGCCTGACGCTGCCCATGGCCGTCATCCTCATCGTGCCGATGTCCATTCTCGGCGCGCTGGCCGGGCTCTTTATACGCGGACTCGACGTGAACATCCTGACGCAAGTCGCGCTCATCGTGCTCGTCGGCCTCGCCGCCAAGAATGCGGTGCTGATCGTCGAATTCGCCAAACAGCTCGAGGATCACGAAGGGCTATCGCCAAAGGACGCCGCCATCCGCTCGGCCGGCCTGCGCCTCCGGCCCATCCTGATGACGTCGCTCGCCTTCATCCTGGGTGTCGTGCCGCTCGTGCTCGCCAGCGGCGCCGGCGCCGAGCAACGCATCGCCATCGGCACCGCCGTGTTCGCCGGCATGATCGGCGTCACCTTCCTCGGCCTGCTGCTGACACCAACCTTCTACGTGATCGTCCGCGAGTTCGCGTCGCGCTTTGCCCGCCCCAAACCCGCACCAGAAACGGTCTCTGCTGAGTAAACGCCCATGACCACCAAGCTCACCTTCGCCGCCGTCGCGCTCGCCGCCTTCCTCGCCGCTTGCGCCAGCGATCCGAACCCTGACGCCGCGCCGGCGCTGCAAACGCTGCAGCCAGCGTTCGCAGCCGCGTCGGCGGAGCAGACCGCGCCGCAGACCGATTGGTGGCGCGGCTTCGGCGACGCGACACTCGATCGGCTCGTTGATCGCGCGCTGGTCGAAAACCGCGATCTCCTCGCGGCCGAAGCGGAAGTCCGCCGCGCCCGCGCTATTGCCGGCATTGAAGGCTGGCAGCTCCTCCCGTCCGCCAACGTCTCCGCTTCCGGCGGCCGCACGCGCGACATCAACCCGGTCGCAGAGCAAGACTTCGCCGCCACCGGCGCCGACATCTCCTGGGAGCTCGACGTGTTCGGCCGTCTCCGTCACGGCGCCCGCGCCGCGAGCCGCGAAGCACTGAGCGTCGAAGAAGCCCGCCGCGGCGTCCGCGTCACCATCGCCACCGAAACCGCCGTCGCCTACGCCACCCTGCGCGGCGCCCAAGCGCGCCTGCAAGCGGCGCAAAACAATGCGGAGTCGCAACGCCAAACCGTCATCCGTATCGAAGCGCTGCGCGAAGCGGGGCGCGGCAGTCCGTTCGACGTCGCCCGCGCGCGCGAACAATACGAAACCACCGCTGCCCAAGTCGCGACGATCGATGGCGAGCTTTCCGCGGCCCGCAATGCACTCGACGTGCTGGTGATGGGCATTCCCACCGACATTGACCTTACTCTCGCGCCCGTCCCTGCCCCGCCGGCGCAGTTCGGCTTGGGTTCACCCGAAGAGCTGCTGCAACGTCGCCCCGACATTCGCCGCGCCCGCGCCGTGCTCGAAGCCGCCACCGCGCGCACCCAAGCCGCGCGCGTTGATTGGTGGCCACGCATCTCACTCTTCGGCGTCGCCAACTGGATCGGCGCTGACTTCGACGCGGTTGGGGATAGTGACGGCTTTTCCTTCACGGTCGGCCCGCGCATCGATTGGCCAGCGCTCGATTTCCGCCGCAACATGCTGCGCACAGAGGCGGCGCGCGCCAATGCGGAAGCGGAGTTCTACCGCTACGATCAGATCGTCTACGCCGCTGTGCGCGACGTAGAGACATCCTTCACCAATCTCCAAGCCGCCTCGCGCTCAACAGAAAGCCTAACCCGCGCCGCCGAAGCAGCCCGTGAAGCCGCGCGCATCTCGCGTCTTCGCTATCGCGAAGGCATGGAATCCTTCTTCAGCGTGCTCGACGCCGAGCGCCGCCTTGCCGAAGCCGAAGATCGACTGGCGCTGGCGAGCACCCAACGCGCCATTGCCTATGTGAGACTCGGTCAGGCGCTCGGAGCTGGCTGGTCCGACTAATCCCATGTGTGGACGGCGCCCCGCTGGCAAGGAAAATCTCTGATCATGCTTGGCGGTGCGCTCATGTGTCCGGCCTGTTTACGCGACGCGAGCGCCGCTGGAGCGAGGCGCGGAGCCGGTGCATCGCGAGCACGCTTTGCTGCTCCACCGATTTCACTTCTGCGACCGCATCGTCGGTCGGGTTACCGCTTCGCAGATGGCCTCGGCATCAGCGGCATCATTCTTCTGGCTCTTCACATATAGTTTTACGTACGCCGGCGGCATCAGCTTCACCGGGTGCCCTAACGCACCCAGATCGCGCGCCCAATAATGGGCGCTGGCGCACGCCTCGATGCCGACCAGACACCGCGGGAGATTTGCAAAGAACTCTCGGACCTTCGCGCGCGTGAGACGCTTTCAGAATACGACGACGTCTTCGGCATCGACGCCATGCGCCTGAAACACGTTCTTCGCGATATCGAGACCCACTGTGACAACGGTCTGCAGCTGCCCTCCTTTGACGGAGTTGAACCTTAGATCGGGTTCACCGCCGCGGGTTGGGTGCCGTCCACAGCATCAATTGCGGAAGTTGATCGACGCCGAGCGCGCGCTTTCTTGAAGGAGACCTTGGGCGCTGCGATTGGGCCAGATATGCGAGATAGTTGGTAGCGAAGCAGCTTGACCCAAACAGTCTATGTCAGCGCGCCGTAGGGATTGAGCGACCCGACGGCGGCCAAGCCCAGTGGCGGGGATCGGAACAGATCGGGCGGCAGTGGATGTGATGCTGTGTCGTTCCGACTACGCGTGCGACCTCGGCGACCTTTCGGTCACGAGCGCGGTGTTCTCCATCTCGGTGGTCCCGGCGGCGCGAGTCAGCACAAGTGCGAGTTCGTCGCGATCGACCGGCTTGGTCAGCACCGGGCAGCCGGCGAAGCGCGGTTCGATGGCGCCGGCGTGGTAGCCGGTCATGAAGATGATCGGGATGCCCAGGCCGGACAGTTGATCGGCGAGAGGATAAGCAAGCTCACCGGCGATGTTCACGTCGAGCAACGCCGCATCGACTCCCACAGTGACGGCATCGGCGGCCTTACGCACACCGGTGAATGGACCGAGGACCACGCCACCCAGCTCCCTGATCAGTTGGCTGGTCATCATCGCGATGAGCGGCTCGTCTTCCAGCACCAGTATTCTTCGGTCCTTTAGGCTGCCCGCGGCAGGCTTCTGGGTGCGGCCCTCGCGACTCGCAAGCTGCTGTGCCTCGCCTGTTTCCACATCAGCAAAATGCCTGCTCGGCAGCGAGAACCGGCAATGCAAGCCGTTCGGACGCCAATCGCGTTCGATGCGCCCGCCCAGCTGACCGGTCACACTGGCTTCGACGACTTTCGAGCCAAACCCCTTCTTCGAAGGTTCTATCACGGCGTGCGGACAATCTTCACGCCACTCCATGAGCATCGTTTCTCCGTCGATCCGCCAAGCCACAGTCAGTTTTCCGTCGATGTCGGACAAGGCGCCGTATTTCGCCGCGTTGGTCGCTAATTCGTGGAGCGCAAGAGCTAGGTTTTGGGCCACGGCCGGCGCGATCGAGACCGCAGTGCCACTGATGCTAACGCGCCCGTTCTGGCTGTAGGGCGCGAGTTCTTCGTGCATGAGGCTTAGGAGATTTGCGCCGCGCCAACGCGATTCCGAAAGCAGGTTGTGCGCCGTCGCCATCGCCCGGACGCGCCCCTTTATTGCCTCAGCAAACCGCACGTTGTCGTCAACCGGCGTTAGGGCAACGATGGACTGAATGACGGCAAGGGCATTGCGGGCGCGGTGATCGACTTCGCGGGCGAGCAGCTCTTGCCGCTCCGTCGCCGCCTCGAGCTCGGCCGTGCGCTCGGCCACACGCTGTTCGAGCTGGCCGTTCATGCGCGCGAGCGCACGGGTCTTGACATAGAGATCGACGAACACCCGCACTTTGGCGCGCAACACTCCCGGTACGACAGGCACGGGCACATAATCGACCGCGCCAAGTTCGTAACCGCGAAGACTATCCATCTCCGTGACATTGATCGCCGAGATAAAGATGATCGCCGTGTCCTTGAAGCGTGGATGCTCTCGGATCATCTGCGCCAGCTCGAAGCCATCGAGATCGGGCATGCAGACATCAACCAGGATCACCGCGACGTCGTTCTTCAGCAGCAATTCCAGCGCCTGCTTGGCGCAGTTCGCTTTCAGAAGGTTTTGGCCAAGATCCTCCAGAATGAGCTCGTAGCTCATCAGCTTACCCGGCTGGTCGTCGACCAGGAGAATGTTGACGCGCTCGGCTAGCCCCAGATCACCTGACATCAACGGTGCAGCCACATGCGCAGCGCCGATAGCAACTGCTCGGTGTTGACGGGCTTAGCGAGATAGTCAGACGCGCCCGCTTCCAGGCATTTCTCGCGGTCGCCCTTCATCGCTTTCGCTGTCAGCGCGACAATGGGCAAGCGGCGATGTGCGGGGTTTTCGCGGATTTTCTGCGTCGTCTGATAGCCGTCCATCTCCGGCATCATGATGTCCATCAGGACGAGCGAGACTTCCGGCGTCGATTCCACGATGTCGATCGCTTCGCGCCCGGTCGTCGCCGTCAGCACTTGCATGCCGCGGCGTTCGAGCAGGCTGGAGAGAGCGAAGATGTTGCGGGCGTCGTCGTCCACCAGCAGCACGGTGCGGCCGAGCAGGTCCTCGTCCGAGCCATGCAGACGCTCGAGCATGCGCTGCTTCTCCGTTGGAAGGTCGGAGATCACGCGGTGCAGGAAGAGCGCGGTTTCGTCGAGCAGGCGCTCGGGCGATTCCACGCCCTTCACGACAATGCTGCGCGCCATGGTGTGGAGCCGCGCGTCTTCCTCCGCCGAGAGTTCGCGGCCGGTGAAAACGACAACGGGGACATCCGCCGTCTGCTCCTCGCGCATGCGCTCGAGCACGTCAAAACCGGACATGTCGGGCAATCTGAGATCGAGCACCACGCAATCCCAATCGTCCTCACGCAGATTGCGGAGCGCATCCTCGCCTGTGGCGGCGGATTCGATTTCGACGTCGTCGTGTAGTAGCAATTCGCGGATCGAGAATTGTTCGGTGGGATCGTCTTCCACCACCAAGAGCCGCCGCTTGCGCGGCTTGGAGAAATCGAGCACGCGGTCGATGGCGCCGCTCAGATCGCCGGCGGCGATGGGTTTCGACACGAAGCCGAAGGCGCCGCGCGCAAGGCCGTGCTGGCGGTCTTCGTCGAGCGTCAGCATCTGCACGGGGATGTGCCGCAGCATCGGATCTTGTTTCAAGCGCGACAGCACCGTCCAGCCCAGCATGTCCGGCAAGAACACATCGAGCGAGATCGCCGTTGGCTTGAACATGCGCGCAAGCTCCAGCGCCTCGCCGCCCGTCATCGCGACCAAAACCTTCAGACCCTTGTCCTTGGCGAGGCCAGCGACGATGCGCGCGTAGTGCGGATCGTCCTCCACGATGAGGAACGCAGCGTCGCCCGGCTCGATCTCGTCGCGGTCGTCGGCTACGCGATCCGCCACCGACGGCGCGCGCACCATTTGCGACATCGAGCCTTGCGCTTGTGGCGCAATCCGTGCCGGCGGGTTGGCGCCGACATAGGCGATCGGCAGATAGAGCGTGAACGTCGAGCCTTCGTTGGGATTGGAGCGCAACTGGATTTCGCCGCCGAGCAACCCGGCAAGCTCGCGGCTGATCGCGAGCCCGAGGCCAGTGCCGCCATAGCGGCGGCTGGTGGAAGCGTCGGCCTGTTGGAACGCCTCGAAGATGATGCGCTGCTTTTCGAGCGGGATGCCGATGCCGGTGTCCGACACCGTAAACGCCACAACCAGCGGCGCTTGCGACAGCACCGGGTGCCGCGCGTTCCAACCCTCGGCCGCCGCTGCGAGATCGAAACGCACGCCGCCAGCTTCGGTGAATTTGAACGCGTTCGAGAGCAGGTTCTTCAGGACCTGCTGCAGACGCTTGGAGTCCGTGAGGATGCTCCGCCCGATCGCCGGATCGATATGGACGTCGAATGACAAGCCGCGATTGTCCGCTTCGTGACGGAAGGGCGCCGCGACGCGATCGACCAGGTTCTGGAAATAGAGTTCTTCCGCTTCGACAGAGACGGTGCCGGACTCGATCTTCGAGAGATCGAGGATGTCGGAAATCAGGTTGAGAAGGTCTGTGCCGGCGCCGTGAATGGTGCGGGCGAATTCGACTTGCTTGCCCGTCAGGTTACCGTCCGGATTGTCGGTGAGCTGCTGACCCAGGATCAGGATGGAGTTAAGCGGCGTCCGCAATTCGTGACTCATATTGGCCAAGAATTCGGACTTGTATTTCGACGTAAGCGCCAGTTCCGCGGCCTTTTCTTCAAGCGCGCGACGGGCTTGTTCGAGTTCCTGGTTCTTGCGCTCGACCTCGACGTTGCGCTCGGCGACTTGCTGGGCCTTTTGCTCAAGCTGTTCGTTAGTTTGCTGCAGTTCGCGTTGCTGGGTTTGCAGTTCGCCGGCCAGTTGCTGCGACTGGGTCAGCAGGCCCTCGGTCTGCATCGTCGCTTCGATAGAGTTCAGCACGATGCCGATCGAGGCTGTGAGCTGTTCCAGAAACGTCGTCTGCATGGTGGTGAAACCACCCGCGGCCGCGAGTTCGATCACCGCCTTGACCTGGCCTTCGAACAGAACCGGGAAGACGATAATGTTGCGCGGCGGCGCGCTATAGAGGGCCGAGCGGATCGGCGCGACGTTCGCCGGGACATCGCTGATGAACATGCGCCGGCGATCAGCCGCGCATTGGCCGACAAGCCCTTCGCCCAAGCGCAAACGCGGTGCGTGGCCATATTCGGGATCGTCGGCGTAAGTCGCCAAGAGCCGAAGCATCGGTTCGCCGTCGTCGGTGCTGAGCTGATAGATCACGCCTTGGTGCGCATCGACGAGCGGCGCCAGTTCCGACAGAAGCAGGCGGCCGACGGAGGTAAGGTCACGTTGGCCCTGCAGCATGCCGGTGAACTTGGCGAGGTTGGTCTTCAGCCAGTCTTGTTCGGTGTTGCGATCAGTGGTGAGGCGCAGATTGCCGATCATCGTGTTGATGTTGTCTTTGAGTTCGGCGACTTCGCCGCGCGCATCCACTTCGATCGCGCGTGTCAAGTCGCCCTTGGTCACGGCGGTCGCGACCTCGGCGATGGCGCGCACCTGCGTGGTCAGGTTGGCGGCGAGCAGGTTCACGTTGCCGGTGAGATCCTTCCAGGTGCCGGCGGCGCCCGGCACGTTGGCCTGGCCGCCGAGACGGCCTTCGACGCCGACTTCGCGCGCAACGCTCGTCACCTGATCGGCGAACGTGGCCAGCGTGTGCGTCATATTATTGATGGTGTCGGCGAGGGCCGCGACTTCGCCCTTCGACTTCACAGTCAGATTCTGTTGCAAATCGCCGTCGGCGACGGCGGTCACAACTTTGACGATGCCGCGGACCTGTTCGGTCAGGTTCGCGGCCATGACGTTGACGGTGTCGGTCAAATCTTTCCAGGTGCCGGCGACGCCGGACACCTGCGCCTGGCCGCCGAGCTTGCCTTCGGTGCCGACTTCGCGGGCGACGCGCGTCACTTCGGACGCGAAGGCGTTCAATTGGTCCACCATCGTGTTGATGGTGTTCTTCAGTTCAAGGATTTCGCCCTTCACATCGACGGTAATCTTGCGGCTCAAGTCGCCGCGCGCCACGGCCGTGGTGACTTCTGCGATGTTGCGGACTTGCGTCGTGAGGTTGGCGGCGAGCAGGTTGACGTTATCGGTCAAGTCCTTCCACGTGCCGCCGACGCCGGGCACGACGGCTTGACCGCCAAGGCGCCCTTCGGTGCCGACTTCGCGCGCAACGCGCGTCACTTCGCCGGCAAAGGCGTTGAGCTGATCGACCATCGTGTTTAGCGTTTCCTTCAGCAGAAGGATTTCGCCGCGCACATCGACGGTGATTTTCTTTGAAAGATCGCCGTTGGCGATGGCGGTGGCGACCTCGGCGATGTTGCGGACTTGGCCAGTCAAATTGCCGGCCATGAAGTTCACGTTGTCGGTCAAGTCTTTCCAGGTGCCGGCCACGCCTGGCACTTCGGCCTGGCCGCCTAGCTTGCCTTCGGAACCGACTTCGCGCGCCACGCGCGTCACTTCGGACGCGAATGAGTTTAGCTGGTCCACCATAACGTTGACGGTGTTCTTCAGCTCCAGGATTTCGCCTTTAACGTCGACCGTGATCTTGCGGCTCAAGTCGCCTCGCGCCACGGCGGTCGTCACTTCGGCGATGTTGCGGACTTGGCCAGTCAGGTTGCCGGCCATCGAGTTGACGGAGTCGGTCAAGTCCTTCCATGTGCCGCCGACGCCCGGCACTTGCGCCTGCCCGCCGAGCTTGCCTTCGGTGCCGACCTCGCGCGCCACCCGCGTCACTTCGCCGGCAAAGCGGTTGAGCTGATCGACCATCGTGTTGATGGTCTCTTTCAACTCGAAGATCTCGCCCGAGACGTTAACGGTGATCTTCTTCGACAAGTCGCCATTGGCGATGGCGGTCGAGACCTCGGCGATATTGCGGACTTGGGCCGTCAAGTTGCCGGCCATGAAGTTCACGTTGTCGGTCAAGTCCTTCCACGTGCCGGCGACGCCCGGTACTTGCGCCTGACCGCCAAGCTTGCCTTCCGAGCCGACTTCACGCGCAACCCGCGTCACTTCCGACGCGAATGAATTCAGCTGGTCCACCATCGTGTTGACGGTGTCTTTCAGTTCCAGAATTTCGCCGGAGACGTTGACGGTGATCTTGCGGCTCAAATCGCCGCGCGCGACGGCGGTCGTCACTTGCGCGATGTTGCGGACTTGGTCGGTAAGGTTGCCACACATGGCGTTGACGGAGTCGGTCAAATCCTTCCAGGTGCCGGCGACGCCCGGGACGATGGCTTGGCCGCCGAGTTTGCCGTCGGTGCCAACTTCGCGGGCGACGCGTGTCACTTCAGAAGCGAACGAGCGCAGCTGATCCACCATCGTGTTGATGGCTTCTTTCAGCTGCAGAATTTCGCCGCGCACATCGACCGTGATTTTCTTCGACAAGTCGCCGTTGGCGACGGCGATCGTGACTTCGGCGATGTTGCGGACTTGGCTGGTTAGGTTGTCGGCCATGGAGTTCACGGATTCCGTGAGCTCCTTCCACACGCCGGTCACCTCACGGACCTGCGCTTGGCCGCCGAGCTTGCCTTCGGTGCCGACTTCGCGCGCAACGCGCGTCACTTCCGAAGTAAACTCGCGCAACTGCCGGATCATCGTGTTGACGATTTTCGCCGACCGGAGGAACTCGCCCTTGAGCGGGCGGCCATCCACTTCGAGCCGCACCGTTTGCAGCAAGTCACCCTGCGCCACGGCGCCTACGGCGCGCGTGACTTCATCGGTCGGCCACAAGAGGTCGTCGATCAGGGTGTTGACCGAGCCTTCCATCTCGCCCCAGGCGCCAGCCCGGTTGACGAATTTCACCCGCTGTTTTGTGCGCCCCTCGCGACCCACGGTGTAGCCAACCCGCTCGAGTTCGGCCGCCATACGCTGGTTGGAGGCGGAGATTTCGTTGAAGGAATCCGCAACCTTGCCAATCACGCCGGTCCAGTCCCCCGGCAAGCGCGTGGAGAAATCGCCGACCTTCATGGATTGAAGGGCTTGCAGCAACTCGCGCAGCTGGCCTTCGGTCAATGGTTCGTCAGGGCCAGTTCCATTGCCGTTGCCACGCCGGGTCTGAACCGCAGCCGCCTTCGCTTCCATGCACGTCGCTCCCGCCAGGGCCGTCCGCGCGCCAAACCGCTCTGGCACACGCTCGTGGGGCAGACATACGCATACATCCCCCGCGGAACCTCAAACGCCCAGTCGGTTCCTTAGGTTCCCAGACGATTTCGGATATTTTTCGTAGGATCGAAGTCCGCATCCGATGACGGCATGGGCGGCAATTTCCACGCCGCCAACATGAAGGCCCCCTCGCTTTGACCGCCTGGGCGCCATTGCCCAACTTGGTGACTCGAGCTGCTTCTTTCGCGCGCAAAAGGGATGTCCAAGGCCCTGCGATGCAGCGCCAATTACTCCGAGCTCTAGTCCGAAATTGCCCTCGCACGGGCCGCTTAAGTGCGCGCTATATCCATCCCGACGGCGGTGCGTGCGTCGGCTGGCGTCGCTTATTGCGCCAAGGCGATCGAAGCGCGTTGGCGTTCAGACCTCGCGCGTGACGTCCGCTGTGACGCCGATGCGAGCGCTAGCGAACGTCGCCTTTGCCCCAAAGCGATCGCCACGGTCTGAGAATTTCTACTCGCCGGCGGGTGTTGGACGCCCCCGCACCTGATCCCGCGCTCATTCGCGCACTCGCGAAAGGATGGCGCTGGCGCGAGCTTTTGTTGCGCGGCGACTATGCGACGAGCACTGCGCTCGCACGCGAGGAAGGCATGACGCAGACCAGCCTGCATCGGTTTGTGCGCCTTGCTTATCTTGCGCCCGACTTGATCCGCGAAATCCTGGACGGCCGTCAGCGCCCCGGCCTCACGCTCGACCAGCTCTGCCGCGCCGACCTGCCCTTGGACTGGAGCGCGCAGCGGCGTCTCTTCTCGGCGCGCGGCGCCTCTTCCTCACGCACGCAGTCGAGCGCGAACCGCAAACCGAGACGGGCGAAACCCACCTGCTTCTCTTGCGGAAGGAGACAAAGGCCGCGTTCGAGCCCGAAATCGACGCACTACCCGGCTGCGGAGACTGCGCGCACTGAGAAAACGCGCGACATTGCCGGGGCTTACACCACTTGGACTTCACTCAGTGGGAAAGGCGATGACTGGGTGGCGGTGTGGGCAGTCCGGAGCGAACCGGTATCTGGCCCAAAGCCTGTTTAAACAGGCGAATACCGGGGTGAAATCGCTATTTTGCTGGGTTTTCGCACTCCAGCGCTGAGATTTCCCTTTAAAATAGGCCATTTGGCCCGCGCGAATTAAGTGCAGGAACAGGCGCATAAACGCCCGAGAACTGGATATTCCGCCGCGGTTTCAGGTGTTTGGCCTCGCAAATACCGGTTGAACGCCCTGTGGATAATCGCTATATTGTCGTCAACCTGAGACGGGTGAAACGGCGAGGTTGCGTGATGCTTCAGCGCCGCCGTTGCAGACCGGGCGGCTTGCGTGATGCCTGAAGCCCGGCCGAAAAGGCCCCAAGCCAAAGCGTGATGCGGACGGCGTGGTTCGAGTAAACCTCGGAGCACGTCGCTATTTGCGTTGGCGCGCTCCGAAGCTGTCGGAGCGCGCATGCGTAAGCTAAAAATTGTCTACAAACCCATTGAGGCGTTGCGCCCGCGCGCGGGAAATCCGCGCACGCACCCGCCAGAGCAAATTCAGCAACTCGTCAACAGCATCACGCGGTCAGGTTTCACCCAACCGCTGCTGGTGGATGAGTCCAACGGCGTGATCGCCGGCCATGGCCGCTTGACCGCCGCGAAGCTGCTTGGCTTTACCGCCCTACCAACCATTCTGCTGTCGGGGATGAGCGAAGCCGAGCTTCGCGCCTATGTCATCGCGGACAACAAGCTGGCCGAAAACGCGGGCTGGAGCCGCGAACTGCTGGCGATCGAATTCAAGTATCTCGAAGAGCTTGATTTCGATCTATCGCTGACCGGCTTTGCGGCGCCAGAAATTGATGTCGTGCTCGGCGCATTCGAAGCCGCCGGTGATGCGGCTGACGCGCTGCCGGCGTTGGAAGCGCGCGCGGTGACCCGCCCGGGCGATGTGTGGCTTAGCGGTTCGCACAAGCTTATCTGCGGTGATTCAACCAAAGCTGAAACCTACGCGAAGCTCCTAGGCGAAGCGCGCGCCGCTCTGGTGTTCGCCGACCTCCCGTTCAATGTACCTACTGATGGCCACATAGGCGGCGCTGGCGCCGTCAAGCATCGCGACTTTGCGATGGCGCGCGGTGAAATGTCCGAGGCTGAGTTCACCAGCTTCCTCACTATTATCTTTCGTCACCTCGCCGCCTTTTCCAAGGACGGATCGATCCATTTTCAATGCATGGATTTTCGGCACATCGGCGAAATGCACGCCGCCGGAAAGGCCGCCTATACCGAACTCAAAAATCTTGTCGTTTGGACCAAGACCAACGCCGGCATGGGCTCGCTGTATAGAAGTCAGCATGAATTGATTTTTGTGTTCAAGAGCGGCGCTGGGGCGCACACCAACAACATTCAACTTGGTCGCTATGGCCGCAACCGCAGCAACGTTTGGCACTATGCCGGCGTCAACGGTTTTGGCGCCGAGCGCGAAAATCTGAAATTGCACCCCACCGTCAAGCCCACCGCTTTGGTGGCTGACGCCATTCGAGATTGCTCAAAGCGAGGCGCGCTGGTGTTGGATCCGTGCGCGGGCTCCGGCACCACGTTGGTCGCGGCGCATAAGACCGGCCGCATCGGCGCCGGCATCGAAATCGATGTGTTCTATTGTGATGTGATTGTCCGGCGCATGCTGGCCGTGTGCGGGCTCAGCGCCACGCTGGAAGCCACCGGCGCGTCCTTTGAGGCTGTCGCCGCACAGCGCCAAGCTGAAGCCGTGGAGGCGCAGTCATGAGCGCCAACACACCAGAGCGGCGCGCCAACGGCACTTTCACCGGCTGTGGCTGCATCCATGGCCGCCGCGGCAAGTCCGGCAAGCGCAAGGCGCCGGCCCAGGCCAAAATCGATCCGCACGCGGAATTCTACGGGCCGATGGGGCTTCGTGATGCGAACGGCGTCGAGCGCCAGGAATCGGCGTTCGAGATTGCGTTCGCCGCCCACGTCGCCAAGGCGAAAAACAATGTCCGCTCAGCGCGGCACATTCTGAAGGAATGCCTTGAGGCGGGCGTCGTGGAAATGGCGGCGCGCACCAACGTGGTGGTTTGCCCGCCGGGGATGACGCTTGAAGTCGCCAGGCTGCTGATTGAGCGCCACGGCGGCACGGAATGGAGCCAGCGCCAAATCGATGCAGCAAGTGCAGCGCTGGCCAAGGGCGAGAGCAAGCCATGAGTCGACCCAAACGCGCGCGCAACAGAAAGACGATTGTCCGCGAAATGGCGCTGCGCAAGCGCCCGGTTCAAGTGGGCGATGAAGTCCAGCTCATGAATCTGGTTCAGTACGTCGTGTTCTGCCTGAAGCTGAAAATGATGAAGCCCGATCTCGCGGCCGAGAACGCGCTCAAGGACTTCTTCGCTCAGATCGGCGCCAGCGAACATCAAGGCGTGTTGCTCGCGCCGACGCTGCTTTCCAACGAGGATTGGGCCGCGCGCGAAGCCGCGCGCAATGCGAATGCAACGCCGCCGGCGCGAGACGATGACGAGGATCGCTCATGACCGAGTACACGCCCACCACCGAGGAAGCGCGCGCATTTGACGAAAACCTCGCGCGCGAAAGAGAGAACGCCGCGCGCACGCCCCCTACCCGCAACATCGGCGGTAAGGAGGTGGTGTGGGCGCCGCTGCAGACCAACGGCTCGCAAGAAGCCTTCATGAGCTGCACCTATTTCGAAGCGCTCTATCATGGCACCCGGGGACCTGGAAAAACCGACACGCTGTTGATGAGCTACGCCCAGCACGTCGGCAAAGGCTTCGGCCGCGCCTGGGCGGGGATCATCCTTCGCCAATCCTATCCGCAACTAGCCGACATCGTCGCCAAATCGGAAAAATGGTTTCCGCGCATTTTTCCTGGCGCGCGCTTCAATCGCTCGGCGATGACCTGGACCTTTCCCGGCGGCGAGCGGCTGTTGTTTCGCCACATGGCGCGGCCAGAAGATTATCTGAACTATCACGGTCACGAATACCCGTTCATCGGCTGGGAAGAGCTGACCAATTGGCCGAGTGATGAATGCTTCACGCGCATGATGGCGTGCTGCCGCAGCGCAACGATGGGCGTTCCAAAAATGGTACGGGCCACCACCAACCCGTACGGCCCGGGGCACAATTGGGTGAAGCAGCGCTATGAGCTTGCAGGGCGCTGGTGGAAAACCTCAATCGTGCTGGATCCTATTGGCCCCGATGGCAGGCGCCAGCATAGCCGCGCCGCCATCCACGGCCACATCGATGAAAACCATGTGCTGCTGAAAGCCGACCCGCTCTACAAGCAAACCATCATCAGCGCCGCCTCGAACCCGGCGATGGCCAAGGCCTGGCTCGATGGCGATTGGGATGTGGTCGCTGGTGGGCTGTTCGATGACGTTTGGGATCGGCGCCACAACATCGTGCCGCAGTTTCAGCCGCCGAAATCGTGGCGGATCAATCGTTCGTTTGACTGGGGTTCGTCAGCGCCCTTCAGCGTCGCCTGGTGGGCTGAGTCCGACGGCTCGGATGTGAAGATCGCCGGCCTGTGGCGCTCGACCGTGAAGGGCGACATCTTCCGGATGCAGGAATGGTACGGTTGGACCGGCCAGCCCAACCAGGGCAAGCGCATGCTCGCGGTCGACATTGCCCGCGGCATCGTCGAGCGGGAGCTGGCCTGGAATATCTATGACGTCGTACGCATGGGTCCAGCCGATAGCGCCATCTTCAACTTTGAGAATGGCGTTTCCATCGCCCAAGACATGAGCCGGCCAGTGCGCATCGGCGATAGCACCTATCCTGGCGTCCAATGGATCCCGGCCGACAAGCGCGACGGCTCGGTGGTGGGCGGCTGCGAAATGATGCGCAAGATGATGAAGCAAGCCCATCCCAACAAGGACGGGCGCCCGCGTGAATTTCAGGGCCTGTTCGTCACCGAGCTCTGCAAGGATGGCTTCCTGCGCACGGTGCCAACCATGGCGCGCGATGAAAGCGATTTAGACCGGCCAGATAAAAACGCGGAGGATCACGCTTGTGATGACACACGCTATCGCGTTCGCCAGGTCGGCAACATTGCCCAATCTGGAACGACTGTGGGGATGTTCTGAAGGAAGGCGCTTCGGCAACGCTGCAAGCGGCGGTCTTGCAGCGGATTCGGGCCATCCCGTCAAAATTCTTTGACGGCACGCATTCGCCGAGTGTGGCCACTGAGCATTCTCCAACCAGCGGCTGGTTTTGGTTGAAGTTCGGACGGAAGACCTTCGCCCTCACATCTCCGAAACATCCCAGGACTGGACCTTCGCTGTATGCTTCCCATGAGCGGACATTGATTTGGACATTAGCCAGAGGTCAGCGTGACGCCGCCGTCGAGATAGAGGATCACGCCGGTTGCGTAACCTGCCGCGCGCGAAGCTAGGAAGAGAGATGCCCCCGCCATATCGTCGGACGTGCCCCAGCGACAGAGCGGGATGCTAGCGAGTTCGGCTTCATAGCGTGCGCGATCCTCCAGCACGGATTTGGTCATCTTGCTTGGAAAGCGGCCTGGCGCGATGGCGTTGACCGCGATGCCACGCGCGGCGAACTCCTTGGCTAGCATCCGCGTCAAGTGATGCAGCGCACCTTTGGACAGACCATAGGCGTAGGTGCTCATCGATTCCGCGATCTCGCCGGCGACGGACCCAATGTTGATGATCCGCGCAGTTTCGCTGCCGCTGGCTGCCTTCTCGAGGCTCGGCGCGAGTGCGCGGGCGAGAAAAAATGGGGCTTTCAGATTGAGTTGAAACACCTTGTCCCAGGCCGCTTCGGGATAGGTTTCGAACGGCGCCAGCCACGACGCGCCCGAATTGTTCACCAAGATGTCGAGCTTGCCTTCTCGCATGGAAATTTCCTCGGCAAGCGCAACGCACCCGGCATCGGTTCCAAGATTCGCAGGCAGCGCGATGCATCGCCCATCCGACGCGATCTCGTCCGCCGCCCGCGCCAACGCGTCAGCATCGCGCGAGGCGATATAGACACGCGCGGCGCCGGCGGCGATAAACCCCTCCGTGATCATGCGACCAATGCCGCGGCCGCCGCCCGTGACGAGCGCGACCTTGCCATCAAGGCCAAACAACGATTGCAACGCACTCATAGAGTCATCCCCGCGTCGGCGACAAAATTGGCGCCGGTGACTTGCGCGGCGGCGTCACTCATCAGAAATGCGATCAGGCCGGCGGTCTCCTCCGCGCTGGCGTAGCGTCCGAGCGGCGTGCGCGACGCCAGAGTGTCGAATGCACTCCTTTCGCTGCCGGTTTGCTTAATAAGCCCTTTGAAGAAATCGGCATCACGGAAGAGCGGCGTCTCCACGCCGCCCGGAGCGATCGCGTTGACACGGATGCCGCGCGGCGCGGCTTCCAGCGCAGCGATCTTCGCGAGGTGAATGAGCGCCGCCTTCGAGGCGCCGTAGCCCGCCGTGTTCGGCGACGGTTTCACGCCCATGGAAGACGACACTAGAACGATCGCGCCGTCGTCGTTCATCAGCCGGAGCGCCGTGCGTAGCGTTAGAAACGCCCCCGTGAGATTTACGTTGATCACGCGCGACCACATCTCCGGCTCGAGTTCGGCGATCGGCATCATCGGATGTCCAATTCCGGCATTGGCGAGCGCCAGCTCAATCCGGCCGAACCGAGCGCCGATGCGCGCTTCAAAATCCGCCCAAAGCGCGACATCGCCGACATCACCGCCAGCGAGAACGGTCGGTCGCTCGAGCACTTCTGCCAACGCGGACAGCCGATTCGAATCACGATCGAGCAATGCCAAGCCTTCCGCGCCTTCAGCCACAGCCAATCGCGCGAAGGCCGCCCCGATCCCCGATGCAGCGCCCGTGATCAGCGCGATCTTGCCAGAGAAGCGTCCGCTCATGCGACGCGCACCAGAAGCTTCCCGACATTGGCGCCGTCGAACAGCATGTTGAGCGCGTCCGGCGCGTTGGTCAGGCCGTCGACAATGGTTTCTTCCGCCTTGATCTTGCCCTCGCGCACCCAGCCCGCGAGTTCGCGCGCAGCGCGCGGCCAAATTTCCGCGCAGTCGATCAGATTGAACGCTTGCAGCTTGAGGCGCCTGGCCATGATCGGCGCCCAATCGTAGCGCGTGCCGCCTTTGCCATTGTAGATCGAGATCATGCCTGAAAGCGCTATGCGGCCCCGGGCGTTCATGCGCGCGATTGCCGCTTCCATAATCTCGCCGCCGACATTCTCAAACAAAACGTCGACGCCGTCGGGCGTCGCAGCCTTCAGCTGTGCGCGGAAATCCTCGGCGCGATAGTCAACGCCAGCGTCGAAGCCGTACTCTTCGACAAGCTTGCGCGATTTCTCGGCGCCACCGGCAACACCAATGACGCGCGCGCCTCTTAGCCTTGCGATCTGCCCGGCGGCTGAGCCAACGGATCCGGCAGCTGCGGTGACGACGACCGTGTCGCCAGGTCCAACCGCCGCGACGTCGATCATACCGACGTAAGCGGTGACCCCGTTCGGACCACAAACGCCGAGAAACTTCTCCGGTGCGAGTCCCGCCACGCTCGGAATTTTCGTGAGACCCAGCGCGCCGCCCGGCTTCAGCACCGAATAATCCTGCCAACCGGTCATGCCGAAGACGAGATCGCCGGTCGCGTAGCCGTCAATATTGGATTGCACCACTTCCGCCAAGCCGCCGGAGCGCATGACCTCGCCGATCGCCACCGGCGGCATGTATTGCGGCACGTCTTTCATCCAGACGCGGTTGGTCGGATCGACAGAGAGAAACAGAGTGCGCGCCAGCACCGCGCCCTCCGGCGGCGACGGTGGCGCGCTTTCCTCGAGCGTGAAATCGTCGAGCGAGACGCGCCCTTCGGGCCGGCGCGCAAGCTTGAGCTGGCGATTGACGAGTTGAGTCATCGCGGATTCCTTCAGGTGGACCGCTTTAGTTGAACTGTCTCGACACGCTCACGCCGTACCTGCGTGGGGCGTTATAGTTGCGGTTGCCGGCGCCAAGGCCGGAGTTCAAACCTTGCACGACGTATTGCTCGTCGCTGAGGTTTGAGCCCCAGAGCGCGACTTCCCAGTTGCCATCCATCGAGCCGACGCCGAGGCGCGCATCGAACAACCAATACGACTCCGCCGCGATGATCGGATCGTTGAGCGCATCCTTGAACATGCCGTCGGCATAGTCCGCACCGACTTGCGCGCGGGCCAGGAGGTTCGAACCGACATTCCATTCATAAATGGCGCGCGCATTGAAGCTCATGCCCGGCGCGTTTGGAATCTCGTTGCCGGCGGGGATCGGACCGCCTGTCGTTTCGAATGCGCCAAGTTCGGTTTCTAGCAAGCCGAGGCCGGCCTGGAGCGTCAGGTTCTCAGTGGGCTCCCACGCCAGCGACGCTTCGAACCCAGATATCTCCGCCTCCGGCACGTTGCCGAGCGCCTGAACAGAAATCAGCCCGAGATCGACACGGATGAAGGTCTGCAGGTCGGAGTAGTCATAATAGAACGCGGAGAGTTCAGCGCGCAGGCTCGGGCCATGCCACTTGAGGCCGACCTCGTATGCGGTAAGTTCTTCAGGAGCGTACGGCACAAGCTGCGCATCCGTTTGCGTGACGCCGGTGAAAAAACCGCCGCTCTTCTGCCCACGCGAGACACTTGCATAGAGCAGCGTGTCTGCGTTCACGCGATAGTCGAGGCCAGCGCGCCAGGAGACGAATTCGTCCTCTATGCCGATGTCGGCAAACGAAAGTTGGCACGGCAGCGCAGCGCCTGGACACGTGGGATTCATCGCCACCAGTGCGCTCAGCCCGAACGGGTTCTGATCCAGCGTGCCGCCAACATAGTCTTTCTCCTCCGTTGTGAAGCGAACGCCGGTGATGAGATCGATGCGGTCCGTCAACGCCCATTCGGCCTGGCCGAACGCCGCAAGCGACGTCGATTCCTGATCAGCGCTGATAAGGACTTCGGTGCCGAATAGGTCATCGAGGAAACCGGGCGTGCGCAGCGTTATGTCGTCGCTCGAATAAAACGCGCCAACGATCCAATCTAGCCCATCATGCTCGCCGCTCAGCCGCACTTCCTGCGTGAACTGCTTTACCCAATCGAGCTGATTGAACTCGAACTGGCGCGCCGGTGACGCGTCGGGATCGGTGTAAAAATCGCGCTCGAAATCGATGTAGCCGGTGACAGACGTCAGCGTGGCGAAACCGAGATCACCTTCGATGCGCGCCGTCGTGTTGGTCTGATCGATGTCGTATTGGTTTTGCCGCACCCAGTCGCCGGTGAAAGGATCGCCGTCGGTGTCGGTGTAGCCAAGAAAATCCGTACATTGCGTCGGATCGAGTTGGCCGGCCAGCACCGGATCACAGGTGAAGTTCGGTGGCGAACCGGTCAGGAAACTGACTGTGCCGAAATGTTCGCCAAATCCCATTTCCGAACGCTGGCGCAGTCCCTCGATCTTGAGATTCGCATCCCAATTCTCGCCCAAGCTAACCGCGAGTTGCGCGCGCGCTTGCCAAGCATTGTGCTCGCCAATGGTTTCGCCTGGCAGCAACCGGCTTTCCCAGAACCCCTCGCCCTGATCCACATACCGGCCCGAAACGCGGAATGCCGCGTTCGGTCCGAGTGGCAGGTTGAGCATCGCTTCGGCCTCCGCGCGTTCGAAACTGCCGTAGCCGCCGAATAGGCGCGCCTCGAAATGATCCGCGGGACGCGCGCTCAGCACGTTGATAGCGCCAGCCGTCGTGTTGCGGCCGTAAAGCGTGCCCTGCGGGCCGCGCACTACCTCGACGCGCTCGAGGTCAAAGAAATCGAAACTCATCAGCGCGAGCGACGAAAGCGGCACTTCGTCGATGTAGATACCGGCAGCCGGATTGTTGGTGGAGCTAAAATCGTCGAGGCCGACGCCCCGTATGGCGATCACCGGAATAGCGCCCGGAATCTGCTCCTTGATCGAAACGTTCGGCAATGCAGCGTTCAGATCGCGCAATTGCTCGATGCGCTGCTCTGTCAGCGTCTCTTGCGACAGCGACTGCACCGCGATGCCAACGTCGAGCACATTCTGCTCACGCTTTTGCGCTGTGACGATGATTTCGTCGCTGTCGTCACTCTCTTGCGCCATCGCCGGTGCTCCGGCGCACCACATCAAGGCAAACACCGAAGCCGCTGTTCCCCAGAACCGGCCGCGCGCATGGATCGACATCGAAACCCTCCTCCCTCAACGGCGTAACCTGCCGTTTCACTTGTGCTTTCCCGGCTTCGCGGAAATTTGACACCAGCGTATGTTTCCATGTCTGCACGTCCAAATAACGCTTGTCAACGTTTTTGACGTTGGAGTATGTTCGACTACGTTGATGACAGGAGCAGTTCGTGGCCAAGCCGGGCCAGAAGCACGAGAAACACTCCGCGCAGGCGCGTCCCGGCCTCGCGGCCAAGCGCGCGTCGAAGCGCGAGGTGGCTCTCGATCAGGCCGCACGTCTTTTCAACGAGCGCGGCATCGCATCGACTGGCATCGCCGACGTCGCCGCGGCAATGCAGGTCACGCGCGCGGCGCTCTATTATTACTTCGACGAGCGCGACGACCTGGTGTTCCAGACTTACGAACGCGCCTGCCAGATCGCGGCCGGCGACCTAGAAGCCGCCGACGAAGACGGCGGCAACGGTCTGCAAAAAACGCTCGCCTTCGCCCGCCGTGCGCTCACGCCGGAACGCACGCCTGTCGCGGTGCTGAGCGAGGTTGAACATCTGAAACCAGCGCAGCGCCAGATCATCGCGCGCGCCGCCGCGCGTAACACGCGCGCGTTGCGCGGCTTCATCGAGCGGGGCGTCGAAGACGGCTCCATTCGCCCCTGCGACGCCGAAGCCATGGCGCAGACTATCACCGGTTTCGTCTCCTGGATCCAGATCACGCCGACCTGGCTCAACTCGCAGGAAACCGAACAGCGCGCCCGCGATTCGGTTCAGGTGCTTGAGTTACTGAGACGCGGCGTCGGCGCGCCCGGCGTGCAAGTGCCGCCGGTCCATGTCGATGTGAACGAGCTGCGGACGCACTACGATAACCTGTTCGACCGCGATGCGGCGGCGGCCGCAAAAATAGAAACGCTGCTTGCCACGGCCTCTCGCCTATTCGGCCGTCGCGGCATCGACGGCGTTTCGTTGGACGACATCACCGCCGAACTCGGCGCCACCAAGGGCGCGCTCTACCACTATTTCGAGGATAAAACCGATCTCGTGCGCGGCTGCTACGAGCGCGCATTCGATCTCTACGACGCCATCACCGCGCGCGCGGAAAAACTCGGCCAAACTGGTCTCGAGCAAACCGTGATCGGTGTTCACCTCAACACCCAGGCTCAAGCTGGCTCGCTTTCGCCGCTTGCGCCGCTTGCGGGTCTGCGCGGACTACCCGACGACCTCCGTGACTCCCTCAATGCGCGTGCGACACGGATCTCGAAGCGTTACGAAGCCATGGGCCGGCGCGGCGTCAAAGATGGCACGCTCAACATTGACGACATCCAGGCGGCCGCGCGCTCGGGCGCCGGCCTCTTCGCGTGGATTCCGAAATGGCGGCGCGAGAACGACGCGCTAAGTGCGCGCGCGCTCGGCGATGAAGTGGTGCGCCTTTATGTCCGCGGACTCGCCGCATGACTACCGCAGCTCACGCAATCCGCATTGATGGCGAAGTCGCGCCCGGCTTTGAACCCGTTCGAGATGCTTTCGCTGCAAATTTCCAACGCGACGAGTGGCAGCGCGACCTCGGCGCTTCGCTCTGCGTCTACCGTCGCGGCCAGCGCGTCGTCGATCTCTGGGGCGGCTGGCGCGACGCAGCGCGGACACAAGTTTGGACCCGCGACACGCTGGCCAACGTCTACTCGACCACCAAAGGCGTCGTCGCGATTGCATTCGCCATTGCTCATGACCGTGGCCTGATCGACTACGAAGCGCCGGTCTATCACTACTGGCCCGACTTCGCCGCCAACGGCAAAGAGCGTGCGACGGTTTCGCACGTGCTCTCGCACCAGGTGGGCCTCCCAGGCTTCGTTGCGCCAACGGCCTCCGAAGACATCTACGACTGGGACGGCTGCTGTGCGAAGTTGGCCGCACAGGCCCCGGCGTTTCCGATCGGCGAAAACACATGCTATCATGCCGGCACGTTTGGATTCCTCGCCGGCGAAATTTTCCGCCGCGCCGTGGGCGAAAGAGTCGGCGCTTTCATCGCGCGTCAGATCGCCCGTCCGCTCGAAGCCGACATTCATCTTGGCAACGCCGCGAAGTATGAAGCGCGTATCGCGCCAATGATTGGGCCATCGATCGAAGTCGATCTAGCGGCGCTTGGCCTCTCCAAGATTGCGCTGATGGCGATGAGCAACCCCTCGCTCGATCCAGCGCAGGCCAACACCAGCGCCTGGCGCGACGCTGAACTCCCCGCCATGAACCTCCACGCCACCGCCGACGGCATCGCGCGCGTGTTTGGTGCAGTCTCAAACGGCGGCGAACTGCACGGCGTGCGGCTACTCCGCCCCGCCGCAATCGCCGCGATGAGCGAGGTGCAATGCGAACGTACCGACCTGTTGCTTGGCTTCGCGGTGCCGTGGGGTCGGGGCGTTGCACTGAATGCCACCGGCATTTTCGGCGCCAACCCACGCGCGTTTGGTCACACCGGTTGGGGCGGTTCGTTTGGCTATGCCGATTTGGCGACGGGTGTTGGCGCCGCCTACGTCATGAACCGCATGGGCCCGGAGCTGGTCGGTGACGCGCGCGCCGTCGCGCTGGCGCAAGCGATCTCAACCTGCGCTTAAGCGGAGCCCGAGATGGATCTCTCATTCAGCGCCGAAGAGCACGCCTTTCGCGACATCGTGCGCGCCTTCTTCGAAACTCATCTCACGCCGCGCTTCCGCCGCGCCGGCGATCTTCTGACTAGCGTCTACGCCGATCCCGAGATCGCGCGCGAGTGGCAGGGCGTGCTGCACCGACAAGGCTGGGCCGCGCCGGCATGGCCAAAGGCTTACGGCGGCTGCGACTGGACGCGAGTCCAATACATGATTTTCGCCGAGGAGCGCGCCCGCGCCGCTGCGCCGCCTTTGTCTCCAATGGGCGTCGGCATGATAGGTCCGGTTCTCACGCACTATGGGACCGACGCGCAAAAGGCGTTCTTCCTGCCAAGGACGCTGAGCGCCGAGATCTTTTGGTGCCAAGGTTATTCAGAACCGGACGCGGGCTCGGACCTTGCGTCATTGCGCATGCGTGCCGACGACGCCGGCGACGATTTCATCTGCAATGGCATCAAGACGTGGTCTACCTACGCGCACGCCGCGAACTGGATCTTCTGCCTGGTCCGCACCACAGCGGGCGAGCGCCCACAACAGGGTATCACTTTCCTTCTGATCGACATGGCGACGCCCGGTGTCGAGGTGCACCCGATCATTTCCCTGACTGGCGAGCACATTCAAAACGCGATCTATTTCACTGATGTGCGCGTGCCGAAAGCCAATGTCGTCGGCGCCATCGGCGGCGGCTGGGCGGTCGCCAAGCACTTGCTCGAGTTCGAACGCGGGGGCGAAGTCGGCGCGCCGATGCTGAGCAAGTTGCTCTCCGACGCGATCGCCGCGGCGCGCAGCGCACCGAACGGCGCAGGCGGCGCCGTGGCGGACGATCGCGCATTCGGGGCGAAGCTTGCGCGGGCTCAGATCGAGGTTGCCGCGTTCGAAATGATGGAGCGCAAATTGTCACTCAGCGCGGCGCGCGGCCCGGCGGATCCCTCGATGGTCAAGGTGCTCTTCACAGAACTTAGCCAGCGCATCACCGAACTCGCGCTTGAAGCCGCGGGTCCCTACGCCCTACCTTTCCAACCCCACGCCGCGTGCCCCGGCGGCCCCGTCCCTGGTCACCACCCGCCCAACGACGACTTCATCGCCGGTGAGGTGTGGCAAGCCATCGCACCGCTCAAATATCTCAACGACCGCGCCGCCTCGATCTATGGCGGCTCCAACGAGATCCAACGCAACATCATGGCTAGAGTGCTGTTCTAGTGCTTGTTAGCCAATTCCTCTGAAAACACTCGGCGCCTTAAACGTGCACGGGAATGTCCGCTTCGGACTTTTTCCAAGCCCAGGGCTGGTCCGGATTTGCCCAATACCGAAATAGTGAGATCGACGAGCTACGTCCGAGTTCGGATGCCAAACAGCCATTGCCGTGTTTTCGCCGAGCGACAGGAATGGGCCAGCGTAGGTCACCGCATCAATTTTCTCGAGTGGCCGGCGCGCTCCTATCCGGCCGATGGCGCGCTGCCCCGAGAGGGGCGCGGATGTGGGTGCGGCAAAATAGAAAAGGGTCGCACAGCCGGCGGCCCTTTTTTGTCAGTCCGATTCTCAGTAGATCACAGGAGGCGTCCCCGCATCCGCTATACGTTGCACGCGCCAAGTGAAGGTATAGCCGCCGAGGCGCACTGATTCAGAAACGTGATCGCCGACGTTCGGCATGGCGGCGAGCAGTTCTTCGCTCGAGTAGCTTATCGTGCGCCCGCCGATCAAATCGTCCTGGCATTCCACGCCGGAGGGCAGATCGTCGGGTAAACAAGCCGAAGGCGTCCACGCGCTATCGGATTCATAAAGTTGCACATCGAAGTTGAAGGGACCGCCGATGCCTTGCGTCTCGCACTGCCATCCGTAGAGCGATCCGTTCCGATGATGAACCGGCTCGAATAGTGGGGCCAGACACCAACGCCCTTCGGGGATATTCCTGGTTTCGCCCGTGTCGAAGTCCCCGAAGATCGTGGAGTGGCCAAACTTGTTCAACGCACGGTTCCCGAACACCATGTAGACTTCGTCTGACCCAGGCCAGTCGCGACCAGTTTCGTCATTCGCGTAGAGGCGCTCCGCTGTGACGATGTAGCGCGGCGTCGATTCCAATTGCGCTTCCGGCGCGATGACTTGCGCTCGTGGCGCGGCTTGCCATTGGCCGAAGGTCGTCTGTGCTTGGGCGGCTCCCGCCGCGAAGGCCACCACCGACAGGATGCCGAGTGCGGCGTATTTGAGCTTTGTCATGGCGTGTCTCCTTGACGCGTCTTGACTTCTTTATGGAGAGGCGAGACGTGACCGGCTGCGACTAAGGTCACGATAACGCGGCGAGCCGGTAAAGCGGGACGATGCGCACGCTAACAAGGGGCCGAGATGGGTGAGCTGTGCGCCATCCGACATTTTCATGAATGACCCGCCGCGCTCGGATCCGGTCAGTGACCCCTGGCCGCTGGAGCGGCGCGATGTCGCCGACTGCGGCTGTTGAGCCCTCATTGGCGAGCGTCGGTTTTCAGGTCCTGACCGGACGCAACGGAAGCGCGTCGCCATCGCTCAAACATCCCAATAGCGGATGTTGCGCTCGCCTTCATAACGGCCGCTGGCGACTTCAGATCCAATCGCGCCGAGTTGCAATCAAATAGCCCTGAGCAGACCCGTTCAAACGTCGCTTCGTGGCTAGCCGTCGCCCTCCGGATCAAAATAGCTGCCACCGGCGCGGTAGCGTTCCAGCCGCTGCAGTTCACGAGGGTCGATCTTGGCGCGCCACGTGGACACGCCGTTCCGCAGGTCGGCCGGCGTCAACACCAAGGGCGCCCATGCTGGTGCGCCGATCATGTTGTGAAGTGTGTAAGTCATGCGCGGACCGTCGTCGAAATCGAACTCCATCAGGCCCACATTGACGCTTCGCGTGTAAGTCGGCCGGATGCGGACCTCTGGCATTTGATCGACGAAGTCGCTGTCAGGGAAGTTGGCGAGCGGCGACGAGCAGAAGTCATAGAGATCGTAGCCGCCCTGTTCCGAGCGCGGCACGCAGTTCAGTTCGCCCATGTGGCTGTCGCCAGAAATGCCGAACACGCCTTCGATGTGGTTGTCGCGAATGAAGCCGAGAAGCTCGTCGCGCTCAGACGTGTAGACCGCCCATGAATCGCCGCCACGTTCGGCTTTCGAGAAGCCGCCGCCCGAGACCAGCACCTTGAACGGCGCACGGCTGGCGCGGAGCTGATCCTTGAGCCACGCCTTTTGCTCGGCGCCGAGCATGGTCTTGTCGGCGCCTTCGTAGTCGGTCGGATGGCGATTGTAGCGCCCATCGAGGAAGAAGAAGTCGACGCCGCCATACTCGTACTTGAAGAAGATGCCCGGCGTTTGCGGCAGGCCGTAGGATGGGTTGGCCCAGTACGTCTTGAAGAGATCGAGCGCTTGCGTGCGGATCGGATTATTGCGGTCGCTGTCGTTGAGCGCGAAGTCGTGGTCGTCCCAAATCGCCAGAGACGGCGTTGAGCGGATGAAAGGCTTCAGACGTTCGATCTCGCGCTGGCGACGGTAGAGGTCGGCGAGCGCGGCTGGTTCGGCGCTATCGGCGTAGATGTTGTCACCAAGGAAGAACATGAGGTCTGGCTCAAGCGCCTGGGCGACGGTGAAGATGCGCTGGTCGGTGTCAATCTGCAGCCGGGCGCACGAGCCGAACGCTACACGGAAGCGCGCGCGACCGCGTGGCGCTGTCTTGGTGCGGTACGGCAGCGGTTGGTAGCGATCGGTGACGCCGTCGAACTTGAAGCGGTAGAAGTACGCCGTTGCCGGCGTGAGCTCCTCGATCTGTGGTGCGACGCAGAAATCGTTGCCGGCGTTCGACTCCATGGGCGCCGAGGCGCGGACGTCCGCGAAGTCGCGGCGCGTGGCCGCCTCGAGGATGACATCGAACGTCCCGCTGGTGCGCACCCAGACGCGAAGTGACGTCGGCGTCGGCGCACCAACCATCGGGCCCTGCAGCGTGCGCGGGTAGCCCAAAGTTTGCGCCCAAGCTGCTGGTACGAACGGAAACGATGCTGCGATCAATCCAGCGTGCTTCAGCAGGGAGCGGCGGTGTGTCGTCATGCTTTCGCTCTTTCTGAGTCGAGACTTGCGCCTGCGGCTCGCATTTCGGCGGTGAGCGGCGCGATCAGCGCGGGCGCGCCGGCGCAGACGCTGCCGCCGTGAAGCTTCAGTGGATTGCCGTCGGCATCGGTCGCCGCGCCGCCGGCTTCAATGATGATGCCGACGCCTGCGGCCATGTCCCATGCGGCGACGATGCGCTCGACGTAAGCGTCCCAACGGCCGCACGCGACGTAAGCGAGATCGACGGCGGCAGAGCCGGTGCGGCGCACGCCGGTGGCTTTGCGCGAGAGCCGGCCCATCTCTTCACGGAAAAGGTCGTGGCCTGGTTTCCCTGCGTGCGGAATGCCGAAGGCGATGACGGCGTCTTCGATGCGCGTCTTGTCGCTGACGCGGATCGGCTTGCCGTTCAAAAACGCGCCCTTGCCCTGCTCGGCCCACAACAACTCGCCGAGCACCGGCATGTTGATGACGCCTGCGAGCACCTCATCGCCACGCGCAAGCGCAATGCAGGTGCCGAACAGCGGCGCGCCCCAGAGGAAGTTGGTGGTGCCGTCGAGCGGATCGACCAGCCAGGTGAGATCGGAATGTTCGCCGCCGACGCGGCCGCCTTCTTCGCCGTGGAAGGCGTAGTCCGGCGCATGCTCGGCGAGGATCGCCTTGATCGTGGCTTCGGCGCGTAGATCGGCCTGGCTCACGAAATCAGGGCCGATCTTGTTTTGAACCACCAGCTCAGTGCGGACACGGGCGGAGTCGGCCACAAGCCCCTCGCCCGCTGCGCGTGCGGCTTCGGACATGGCGGTGAGGAGCGGGCTCATCAGTCGCGCAGCTTCGCGCGCCACAGTGTGGCGGCGAGCACCATGGAGACGATCGACGACCCCAGCCAAAACCAGATCACGGGACCGAAATCATAAACGCGATCGGCGCCGACCATGTGCGAACTCTGGTCGATCATGACGCCGCTGATGTTCTCCTGGATGGCGGCGCCGATATAAGAGAAGACGCCGATCACGCCCATGGCCGCGCCAGCGACGCGCTTGGGGCAAATATCGACAGCAAATAAACCACCGAGCGAGGCGACGAGACCCGTCAGGCCAAGGCCGAACAGAACCATGCCGATGGTCAACGTCACAAGGTCGGTGGGGCCGAAGAAAATGAGGACAAGGCCGATAATCTCGACGATCGAGAACAACAGGTTGGCCGGCGGACGCCGTGCGTTGAAGAACTTGTCGCTGATCACACCGTAGAGCAGCGACCCGGCGATGCCAGCGAGCGTCGAGATCATCAGCATCGTGCCGGATGCGATTTCGTCAAATCCGCGCGCCTCTTGCAGGTAGAGCGGCCCCCATGAGTTGATGGCGTAGCGCGTGATGTAGTTGGCGAGGCTGGCCAGCGCGAGAATCCAGATCGTCGGGATGCGCAAGATCGAGAATTGCAGCGCCAGCGTACTCTTAGCCTTGGAGGATTCACTTTCGGGCAGGTGATCGTTCTTCCAATCCGCAACCGTGGGCAGGCCCATGGTGCGCGGGCGATCGCGGACCATGAGCCACATCATGGCGGCGGCGCCAAAGCCGATCATCGCCGGTACGAAATAGCCCCAGCGCCAGCCAAAATACGCAACGACGGAGCCGATGACGAAGAAGGTCAGTCCTTCGCCGATCGAGTGCGCTGTGCTCCACAGGCCGTAGGCGCGGCCGCGCTCCTTGTTGGAGAACCACGACGTCATTGCCACGACGCCCCCCGGCGCGCCGAAGCCTTGGAAGTACCCGTTGAGCCCCCAAACAATCGCGGCGACGAGGACCGTGTCGGCAAAGCCCATGGCGACATTGCAGACCGCGGTCATGAGAAAACCGAACGTCAAGAACACGCGCATGTTGGAGTGGTCGGCAAAGAATCCGTTGGTGAGCTTGCCGAGTGCGTAGGTGTAGAACAGCGCCGAGCCGATCAGACCGAACTCCGCCGGCGTGAAGATGCCGGCGTCTATCATTGACGGCTTCACCATGCCGATGGCGAGGCGGCAGGTGTAGATCAACCCGTAGCCGACGGTGATGGCGAACATCACGCGCCAGCGCGTCGACTTGAAAATGCGGTCGATCTCTTTTTGATCGCCGATCAGCGGCGCGTCGGCCGCTGTCGCGAACGCCTTTAGTAATCCACCCGCCACGCGCTTCCCCCCTTTTCTTTATTTCTTCTTGGCGATCCAGGCATGCGCTGGGTCGTTGTTGAAGATCCAAGTCCGCTTCGGCCCAGCCATAATGTTCAGATAGTAGAGATCGTAGCCGTGCGGAGCGCCGACCGGGTGATAGCCGCGTGGCACCAGCACGACATCACCGTCTTCAACGCTGACCGTTTCATCGAGCGAGCGGTCGTCAGTGTAGACGCGCTGGAAGGCAAAGCCCTGCGGCGGGTTGAGGCGGTGGTAGTACACCTCTTCGAGATGGGACTCGTGCGGCTCCGCCAAGCGATCGTGTTTGTGCGGCGGATACGATGACCAATTGCCGCCGGGCGTGATCACCTCAGCGATCAGCAGGCTATCGGCCACTTCGGTTTCGGGCAGAATGTTGCGCACGTAGCGTGTGTTCGTGCCCTCACCGCGCGTTTCCTTGGTGATGCGCTCCGACGGAATGAGCCGCGCTTCGCCGCCGCCTGCGCCGGGCGCGGAGCCGATCGCGACTTCGAGCGGCGTACGTGCAGTGATGGCGTAGAGCACGCCGGCTGGCGCGTAGACCGCGGCGGGCGAGATGTCGTCGAACACGCTCATGCGCTCGCCGATATTGTCGAAACGCTGTTTGCCCACTTCGATGTCGCAACGGCCGCTTAAGACGATGAGACAAGCTTCGCGTCCCACCTCGCCGCCTCCGGCGCTCTCGCCGGGTTCGAGCTTCACGACTTTGAAGCCGACATAAGTCCAGCCTGCGCTTTCGGGCGTCACGGTGAGCACGGCGCCGCTATCGTCCCGTTGCTTCGAGCGCACGCGTAAGTCGGGCATTGGCTCCTGCTCCGTTAAATCAGTCCGGCCTTGGCGGCTTCCCGCTTCAGCGTCGAGAAACCCATCGCGCCGTATACTTTGGGATTGGCTATGACGGGATCCTGTTCGGCTTCGACGATGATCCAGCCGCTATAGCTGATGCCCTTCAATGCGCGCATTACGGCGCCAAAGTCGATGCTACCGTCGCCCGGCACGGTGAACATGCCGGCGAGTACGCCATCGAGGAAGCTCTTGCCGATGCGGCGCGCTTCGGCGTGGACAGGTCCGCGCACGTCCTTGCAGTGAACATGCGCGACGCGTTCGGGGAAGCGCTCGATGATGTCGATGGTTTTGACGTCGCCCAACGCTGCGTGGCCGGTGTCGAGCGTGAAGCCGACGCTCGGGCTTGTGGCTGCAATGAAGGCTTCCATGTCGGCTTGGTTTTCTACGACCGTGCCGAGGTGATGGTGGTACGCGAATTTGATGCCTTGGCCCGCGATGTAGTCGGCAACCTTGGTCATGCGCGCGCCGAACTCGACCCAGTCGCTGGCCTTCAAGCGCGGTGTGCCTTCAAGTGGCACGGCCTTGTTGCTGTGCACGGCGTTGCTGGTTTCAGCGAAAACAAAGACTTTGGAGCCCATCGCCTTCAACAGCTTGAGATGATCCTGCAGCGCGGTGATTTCGGCATCGGCGTCCTGCTTCAGCAGATTGCCGCTATACCAGCCGCCGACGCAGTCGAGGCCATAGGGTGCGAGTGCTGCCTTCAGCGCGTTCGGTTCGCGCGGAAACTTGCCGCCAAGTTCGATGCCTTCAAAGCCAATCTCGCGCGACTCCGCGAGGATGGTTTCGAGCGGCGTGTCGGCACCGAGTTCTGGCATGTCGTCATTGGCCCAGGCGATGGGGCTGACGCCGAATCTGATGCTCATGCGTCGCCCTTCTTGATCTTGTTTTCGTAGATCTTGCGCGCTTCGCGCACTTGTGAACGCTCGGACACTTCCGGCACCGCGACATCCCACCACCAGCCGCCGGCTTCCGTGGTGATCATGGGGTCGGTGTCGATAACGATGACGCTGGTGCGGTCGGCAGACTTGGCCCGCGCGAGCGCGTGCTCGAGGCCCGCAACGTTATCGACCTTCTCGGCGATCGCACCGAGACTGGCAGCATGCGCAGCGAAATCGATGTCCGGCAGTGTTTCATGCGTCGCGTCGGCCAGGAGGTTGTTGAACGATTCCGAGCCGGTGGACCGCTGCAGGCGGTTGATGCAGCCATAGCCGCGATTGTCGAGTGCAACGATGGTGAGCTTCTTGCCGAGCATCACTGACGTCGCGATCTCGGAGTTCATCATCAGGTACGAGCCGTCGCCGACCATGACGTACACGTCGCGCTCTGGCGCGGCGATCTTCACACCGAGGCCGCCAGCGATTTCGTAGCCCATGCACGAGAAACCGTATTCAACGTGGTAGCCGCCGGGCTTTCCCGTTCGCCAGAGCTTGTGCAGTTCTCCCGGCAGGCCGCCCGCGGCGCAGACCACGACGGCGCTTTCGTTGGCCGCACGTTGCACGGCGCCAATGACTTGCGCATCACTGGGCTTGCCTTGGCCTTTCGGCGCTGCAGTCGCGGCAGCGACGGCGTCATTCCAGGTCGCCACACGGTTTACGTTGGCATCGCGCCACGGTGCGGGCGTCTTCCAGCCGCCAAGTTTCCCTTCGAGGGCTCCGATCACCGCCCCCGCGTCACCCACCACCGCGCGAGCACCGTGCTTGTGCGCGTCGTGTGGCGCGACATTGACTTGGATGAGCGTAGCGCCGTCGCGCTCGAACAATGTGCGCGAGCCGCTGGTGAAATCTTGAAGGCGCGTGCCAATGGCGATGATGACATCAGCGGCGGCCGCCGCTTCGTTGGCTGCACTGGCGCCAGTGACGCCAATCGAGCCGAGTACGCTCGAATGGTTCCACGCGAGCGCGCCTTTGCCGGCTTGGGTCTCGGCGACAGGTACGCCAGTGGCTTGGGCGAAGCGCGACAGCGCGTCCTCGGCACCGGCGTACAGCACGCCCCCGCCTGCGATGATCAATGGCGCCTTCGATGCCTTCAGCAACGCTGCGAGCGCATCGACATCCCGCGCTTCAGGCTGCGGTTTGCGGATACGCCAGACGCGTTTTTCCAAGAACGCGGCTGGATAATCGAACGCTTCGGCCTGCACGTCCTGGCAGAAGCCGAGGGTCGCGGGCCCGCAATTGACCGGATCAAGCAGCGTTGCCATCGCGCGCGGCAGTGAATCCAAGATTTGCTCGGGGCGCGTGAGGCGATCGAAGAAACGCGAAACCGGCCGGAAGCTTTCATTGGCGGAAACCGTCGCGTCACCGAAATCCTCGATCTGTTGCAGCACAGGATCAGGACGCCGCGAGGCATAAACGTCGCCGGGCATCAGCAGCACCGGAAGTCGGTTCACATGCGCGAGTGCAGCGGCCGTGACCATGTTGGTGGCGCCCGGACCGATTGATGTCGTGCAGATCATCGCGCGGCGGCGGCGCATCTGCTTGGCGTAAGCGATCGCCGCGTGCGCCATGGCTTGTTCGTTATGAGCGCGATAGGTCGGCAGCGCATCGCGCGCTGCGTAGAGCGCCTCCCCTAAGCCCGCGACATTGCCATGTCCGAAGATCGCCCAGGCGCCGGCGAAGTATCGTACCTCGCCGCCATCGGTCTCGATGTATTGGTTTGCGAGATAGCGGATCGCGGCCTGCGCCGCGGTGAGGCGCACCGTCTTCATCGCGTATGCGCCTTCTTGGCGCCGCGCCAGGCGTCGACTAATTCGCTGAAGCTCGCCGCCATCGCAGCAACAGCGGCGGCGTCGCCGATCTCACCTTTGAACCAGCGCGTCGCCGGTTCGTTGAAGATCGTACGCCCCACCGCGAAGCCCTTGACGATGCCCGCCCGAGCGGCGGATGCGAATGATTGGATCAACTCTTCCTTAGGCGCCGAAAGACCCAACAATACAACGCCCCGGCACAGGGGATCGTTGGTGACGACGGCGCGCTCAATGTGCGCCCAACTGTCGGCGTTCGCGCCTGGTTCGAGTTTCCACCAATCCGGGCGGACGCCGAGATCATAGAAGCGTTGAATGGCGCGCGTCGCAGTGATGCCGTTCACCGCGCCGCTCTTTGAGCAAATGATCTCGAGCAGCAATTCGTGGCGTGTCGACCGGCAGGCATCGAACAGACGAACGACTTGGCGTTCCTGACGCTCACGCAGATCGGCAGGGTCATCGGGGTGATAGTGCACGAGACACTTGACCACGTGATTGAGCGGCCATTCCGCAATCTCGGTGGCGACATCGGCGTGGCCCGTGTCGAACTCAAGCGGACATGATTGCGGCCGCTCGATGGGACGGCCGATCCAGTACGGTAGATCGGCAGCAGCTTCGAGCGCGCGCATGCCGTGGCGGCCGTCGAGCAGAACGCCGAAGCGCGCGTCGCGCTTGGCGACTGTGTCAAGCGCACGTAACGCCAGCGTCTTGAATGCGCCGATGCCCGCCTCGTCCGCATTGCAGAGGCGCGCGATATCTTCGAACTGAGATCGGTGATCGAAGGCAAACACCGTGAGTTCATCGTAGACGCCGCGCCGAACGCCCGCCCAGTGCACGTGTTCGAGCTGCTTGTCCTCGCGCAGCCGGTGCGGGCGCTGCTTCATCGCGAGGAAGTACTCCATCTCTGCCCAAGCCGGCATCGCTGGCGCGCAGCCGTGGCGCGACACAACGATGGCGCCGGACGCATTGCCAAACGTGCAGCAGCGCTCCACCGGCTCGCCGCGCAACCAGCCGCGCAGGAAGCCCGCCATAAATGCGTCGCCGGCGCCGAGGACGTTAAATACCTCGACTGGGAAGCCGGGTACGACTATGCCCTCCTCGATCGTGTCGGGTATGGCGTCTGGATATGCAGCGCAGCCCATCGCGCCCAGCTTGCAAATGATGAGCGCGTCGCTTTCCTTTCGGATCGCGCGCATGGCGGCGACGGTGTCAGTTGAACCGCCGAGGATGTGGATCTCTTCCTCTGTGCCGACGATGAGATCGCACAGCGGCAGAATGCGCTGGAGCTGCTCTGTCACCTTGGCGTCGGCGACGAAGCGGTTCTCGCCCTTGTCGCGCGCTTCGAGGCCCCACAGCACGGGGCGGTAGTCGATGTCGAAGACGACGCGCCGGCCCGCAGCCTTGGCCGCTTTCGCGGCGCGCAGGCTGGCGGCGAACACGTTTTTGCGCGACAGGTGCGTGCCGCTCAGCAGCACGCAGCCGGCGGAACGGATGAAATCCTCGTCGATGTCGCTTTCATCAAGCGCCATGTCGGCGCAGTTCTCGCGATAGAAGATGAGCGGAAAGGTCTCGTGGTCCCGGATGCCGAGGATGACCAACGCGGTCAGGCGTTCGGGATCGCTTTTGACTCCGCGCACATCGACGCCGTCGCGCTCCAATTCTTCGCGGATGAAGCGGCCCATGTGGTCGGCGCCAACGCGGGTGACGAGGCCAGTTTTGAGACCAAGGCGCGATGCGCCGATGATAGTGTTCGTCGGGCTGCCACCGACATATTTCGCGAAACCGCCCATATCCTCGAGACGGCCACCGATCTGCTGGCCGTACAGATCAACCGAAGACCTGCCGATCGCAATCAGATCAAGCGCGCGCTCTTTCGGGGCCATTGCGAACTTCCGCGCCTCGGGCGCCGCGCGGAAAGCCGTCGCGGCAGGTTATGTAACACTTATTCCAAGCCGTTCCATTCTGCAACATTCGTTTCATCGCTAGATCAGCTAACCTGGCGTCGCTTGGCGGAAGCTGCTGTTTTGCGGGGACGCGCTTGTTGCTGAGCGGTTTCAAAGGCGTAGGAAATGACGATGGCCTGCACCAAGCACATCGTGGCGGCCAAGGAACGGAACTTTCGGATTTCCGCCTCCTTCACCTGCAGCGCCAATGTCGCAGGCTTTGCCGTTGGGCTTACAAGCGAGTCGCTGACGGAAAGCACCTTGGCTTCGTGTGCAATCGCCGTCTGAACAGCTTGGATGGTTTCGTCGGCGTACGGATGGAAGCTCACATCGATCAGAAGATCGTTGCGGCCGATTGATTGAATCTGCTGGCGGGTCAGGCCGCCGACGCCATCGACAAACACCGTGCGCTTGTTCAACTGCTGCAGCGAATAGGCGAGATAGGACGACACCGGCAGTGACCGCCGAAAACCCACAACATAAACGGTTTCGGCTTCCGCGATGAGATCCACGGCGGCGCGCAGGTCATTGGCGTTGATCAATTCGCGCAGATTGTTCAACGCCAGCACGTTGCCCTCGACGAACTCCGAGAGGACGTCGGCGGGGCGGTCGCCGTGGCGGGCCTGGGTGTTTTCTGAGAATTGCCGGACACGTTCGCTGTATCCCAAGACGGCGCTGCCGGCGATCAGCCCGTCGCGGATCACTTTCTGCATCTGGCTGGCGCTATCGAAGCCAATCGCCTTGGCGAAGCGAACGATCGCGGACGGTTGTACCCCTGAGCGTTCGCCGATGACCGCAAGCGTTTCCAGCGCAACCGCATTGGGCTCATCAAGCACATAGCGCGCGATTTGCTGGAGCCGCTTGCTCAGGGCCTCGTAGCGATCGAGAATGGCGGCGCGGAGCTCCTCGCTCGTTTGCGGCGCGCGGTTCGCACTGGACATTGAGGCTCCGGAGCAACGATCCGCTGCAGAATATATTTTCCGCCGATGGAACGCAACGATCACCGCCTTCCGGGGCTTGCCAGTTTCAGAAAATACGTTCCATAAGCGAGCATTGTTGTAACAGGCGTTCCGAAAACGGCCGGCGCGATTGACGCCGCGCGGAACGGCTGCTGGTTGCGAGGGCGTATGTCTCAGAAAACCGAAGTCGCCGTCATCGGCGCGGGCCGCATGGGCCAGATTCACGGGCCAAACGCGGCGCGCCATCCCGACCTCAGCGTACGCTACGTGGTCGAGACTGATCCGGTCCTTGTCCAGAAACTTGCCGCACAGCTGGGCGCGACAATTGCCACGCTCGAAGATGCGCTCGGCGATCCGGCGATCAAAGGCGTCGTCATCGCTAGTTCAACGGACATGCATTTGGAGCACAGTCTCGCCTGCGTCGGCGCTGGCAAGGTCGTGCTGTGCGAGAAGCCGATTGACCTAGACTTGGCCAAGGCTCGGGCGGCAGCGCCGAAATTCGAAGGCGCGCGCTTCGTGTTGGGCTTCAACCGCCGCTTTGACCCCCATGTCAGCGCGCTGCGCCAGAAGATCGCCGCCGGCGTGATCGGCGATCTGGAGACACTGACGCTGATCAACCATGACCCGGCGGCGCCGCCGCCCGCGTTCATTCCCCGCTCGGGTGGCCTCTTCAAGGATTTCACCATCCATGATCTCGACCTCGCCTACGCGATCCTCGGCGAGGCCCCGAGCGAGATCTTTGCGACCGCCTCGTGCCTGGTCGATCCAATGATTGCCGAACTTGGTGATGTGGACACGGCGCGGATCATCTTGCGCACCAAGTCCAACAAGCTCTGCGTGATCTCCAACACGCGGCGCAGCGGGTACGGTTACGATCAGCGCGTCGAGGCGTACGGCTCGAAAGGCATGGCGGCGACGGCCAACGAGCGCATCGATACGGTGGAAGTCTGGAGCGAAGCTGGCGCGCATGCGTCGCCGATCCGGCCCAACTTCTTGAACCGCTATATGCCTTCGTACGCGGCGGAAATGGACCATTTTGCCGATGTCATGGTGCGGGGCGTGAAACCGCAGGTGGGCTACGCCGAAGGCTTGGCGGCTTTGGCTTGGGCCGAGGCCTGCGCGGAATCGGCGCGCACCAACGCCGTTGTGAGGCTCTGAGGACGAACATGCACAAGATTGCTCTCATCGGTGCAGGCCGGATCGGCCGCATCCATGCTGCCAATGTCGCGGCGCACCCGGACCTACAGCTTGCCTATGTGGTCGATCCGATCGCAGACGCAGCGAAATCGGCGGCCGCATCATTCGGCGCGAAGACCGCGGATTTGGACGGCGCGCTCGGCGACGCCTCGGTCGACGGCGTCATCGTCGCCAGTTCGACGGATACGCATCTCGATTTTAGTTTGCGCGCAGCCCAAGCCGGCAAGGCGATCTTTTGCGAGAAGCCGATCGATCTCGATCTGGCGCGCGCGGAAGATGCGGCGTCGAAGTTCGAAGGCGCCCGGCTCTTCTTGGCGTTCAACCGCCGCTTCGATCCGAACTTCCGCGCCCTGAAGAAGAAGTTGGACGCCGGCGCGGTAGGCAAGCTGGAGACGCTTCACATCACCAGCCACGACCCGTCCCCACCGCCTGCCGGCTACATTCCAATCAGTGGCGGGCTGTTCAAGGACATGGCGATCCACGATTTCGACATGGCGCGCTGGATCCTCGGCGAAGAGCCCAGCGAGGTGTTCGCAGCGGGTGCATGCCTGATCGACCCCGAGATTGGTCGCCTCGGCGATATCGACACGGCGAAGACTATTCTGCGCACACCGTCCGGCAAGCTCTGCGTCATCTCCAACAGCCGCCGCAGCGGCTACGGTTACGATCAACGCATCGAGGCGTTCGGCTCGGAAGGAGCGCTGCGAGCGGGCAACGTGGTCGAAAGCACGGTGGAAGCTTGGACCGAGAGCGGTGCGCAAGCCGATCAATTCCAGAACTTCTTCCTCGACCGCTACGCCACCGCCTACCACCTCGAGATGGCGCACTTCGCCGACATCATGGCTCGCGGCGCAATGGCGCAGATCGGTTACAGCGATGGCGTTGGGGCGCTTAAGCTCGCCACCGCAGCACAACAGTCGCTGAAGAGCGGCGCGCCGGTCTCGCTCTAGCCTTCTTCACTGATCCAAAAGAAAGCGGCCCCTTTCGGGGCCGCTGAAGGGTTTGGGATAAGGACTTTGCGATCAGAACACGGCGCGCAGCGATACCAGCACCGTCGGCGAGGAGTTTTCGCGTTCAACTTCGAACTCGTCGACATCGCCCGCGATCTGAGCATCGATAATTTCCGAAGCGAAGTCGCCGTCAAAGTTTTGCTCAGCCTGGATGCTGTCGGCGTCGAGCAAGTTGTTGCCGACAAGGCGCAGCACGAGGTTGTCCGAGAGCCGGCGTTCCACGAACACTTCGAGGTTGGCGTCATACCATTGCCGCTCTACCTCGCCGAGGAACACAGAAGTGGACAGGCCTTGCTTCCGGTAGCTGAAACCCGCGCTCATATCCCAGGTCGGGATATTGTGCGTGACGCCCCAATTGTAGACGTATTCCGGCTGCGCGTTGAAGCGCGCTTGCAGGCCCGTCAGCGGCTCCGTGCGTTCGGAGTCGAGGCTGGTGTAGTTGGCAAAGAAGCCGGTTTCATCGAGGCCGATAAAGGAAAGCGGCGTCGAAACGTCGACTTCCCAACCGGACACCTCACCGTCGCCGGTGTTTTCGAAGGTGTACTCGAACGCGCCCGGCACGCCGGTCGAAACGCCAGTGTTGATGAGCGAGATCAAGTTCTCAACGTCGCGGTGGAAGTAGTTGAAGCCGATCACGCCGCGGGTCCCGATGCGATGTTCGTAGCCGATGTCGTAACCCCAGGCGGTTTCCTGCTCGAGATTCGGATTGCCGAAGGTCTCGTCGTCATCCTCCGGCGAATCTGAGTTCGCGAATGGCACGACCTGATCCAAGCTCGGACGGCGAACCGTGCGCGCGTAGCTGACGCGGAACTGGCCGTCCTCCCATGGCTCCCACTGCACGTGCATCGAGGGGTTGAGCTGATCTTCCGAGCTCGTGCCCGACGCACCGCCGATGACGTTGGCTTCAGTCTCGGTGTTTTCCGAACGGACGCCGAGTTGAACCGTCAGCGCGGGCGTCAGCTCCATCTCGGCCATGACCCAGGCGTCGAAGCGATCTTCTTGGTACTCAAACAGGCCGCTGTCGGGCGTAATGTTATCGTCTGGATCGTCGAAATCGCCGTCGCCGTTATCGTCTTCGAATTCCTGCTGGTTGTAGTCACGGCTCTTCTGCTTGAGCGCGACGCCGAACTCGAGTGAGAAGCCGGCCATGCCTAGGCTTTGCGCGAAGGCCTCGGAGTCGAAAGTCAGCTCGCCGTCGACAGACATTTCAGTGTCGTCGCTATCGATGACGACCTGTTCAACCGGCTCCGGCGGATCGTCTTCGAAGCTGGTCTCAACATTGTCCTCAGTGAAGTTCGCGTAGCGCGCCTGGCTTTCGAACGACCAGTTCGGACCAAATTGACCCTCATAAAGCGCCGACACGCCGAAGCTCTGTTGCTCGATGTGCTGAGCCTGTGACGCAATCTCGTCGAGATTCCACACTTCATCCGAGACATCGCCGTCGTCGTCGCCGCCGTCGCCGATATCGTCGCTGCGAACATAGAGCGTGCCCTCTTCCGTTTCATCTCGCTCGGTGTTGAGCACGAATGCGTCGAACCGCAGTTGATGCTCGGGCGCCAAGGCGAACGTAAGGTCGCCGTTGAACGACAGATCAGTGCTGTCGCGCGTATCGATCTGGTCTTCGTGCTCGACGGCGTTGGTCGATGGCACTGTGGGGTCGAAACCATCCGGATCAAACAGGTTGCGGCCATCACGCGTCGGATCGAAGCCCGGCGAGGTGTCGTCGAACAATTGTTGATCGAGAACCTTCACGTTGTAGCGGTTCTGGTAGTCGAACGTGCCCGACCAGGCCATTGTGCGATCTTCGGTGCGGCCGGAGAACGACAACGCGCCCAGGCCATTCAGCTCTTCATTGTCGGTGTCATAAACCGCGCCGACGCGGGCAATAATGCCCGGCGGCAGGCTCATGCCGTCCTTCAGAATGATGTTGATGGTGCCGCCGATGCCTTGGCTGTCGATGTCAGCGCTTGGCGAGCGCACGATCTCGATGCGATCGATGATTTCCGCCGGAATGCGGTCAACGAAAACGGTGCGGTCATTGCCGGCGCCGGGAATCGGCCGGCCATTGACCAGCACTTGCGTGAAACCCTCGCCAAGGCCGCGCATCTGCGGCGCGTCGCGCTCACCGATGTCGCTGGTGAAGGCAACGCCCGGCACGCGCGACAGCTGATCGCCGACCGAGAGCGGTTCGAACTGCTCGAAGAATTGTTGGTCGTACACCAGCTCTGGCGCGACCGTGTCGGTGCGATTGCGATATTGAATCTCACCCGTGATGACGATGTCTTCCAGGCTCTCTTCTTCCTGGGCCGGCTGCGCGTCTTGCGCATAGGCGACGCCTGGCAAAGACAGGCACGACATCAGCAGCGTCCGCAGCGCTACTTTCCGCATCGTTTTCATATTCCGCTCTCCCCTCGAGGCCCCCGCTGCACGCCGGGCAAGCGCCGGGCAAGTACGAGGTTGTCATGACAGTTCGATGATACGAACGAATATTCCATTCTGCAACCGTTTTGGAATTTCTCTTGCAGAACGGCTTCGTGGGTGGCAGCAATGCCACGCGAAATCCTTGCAAAAGCCGCGTAAAGCGCGCGAACGAGACTAGACGAGGGGACGATATGAAGCAGAAGCGCTGGGCCATTGGTTTGTTCGCAACCGCAGCATTGGCGGGTTGTGCGACAAGTGGCGTGCCCGAACCGGCTGCTCCGTCTCCGCCAGCCTTGCCTAGCGTTGCGCCGTTGGCCGAGACTGCGCCGACGGTCCAGTCCGACGCCAACACCGCTGTTCTCCTCCCGCGCGGCGACGGCGATGGCGTCATTGTCGGCTCGAGCGAAAGCGGCGGCATCGAACTCTATGGTCTCGACGGCGCACGCATCTCCTCGATCGCCGCGGGCGCGGCCGTCGGCATTGACGCGCGTTTCGGCGCGCCGAGCGCAAATGCTTGGACCGTCGCCGCGCTCGACGGCGCCACCAATCGGCTGCGCTTGTTCGAAGTCGATCCACAAACCGGCGCCGGCCGCGAGCGCACCGTGCGCGACATTCCAATTGGCTTTGCCGGCGAAAGCCTCTGCCTTTACCGCGATGCGCGCGACTCCACGCTTTACGCATTCGCGCTCGGCGCCGGCGGCGAGATCGCGCAGTACATGATCTCGGCTCGCGGCGACGGTTTCGACGCGACATTGGTGCGTCAATTGCGTGTTGCGTCGGAAGCCAGCTATTGCGCGGCTGATGACGCAAATGGCGACCTTTACGTTGCCGAGCAAGGCGTCGGCTTTTGGCGCTTTGAGGCGGATCCGGAAGCCGAAGTCGTGCCGCGCCTGATCGACGCCGCTCATGTCGGCAATATCACCGAGGAGGCCGGCGGCATCGCTGTCTACAATGCGGGCGCGACGACGTATGTTGTTGCGTCTGACGCTTCAGCCAATCGCTTCCATGTTTACGACCGCAACGCGGATTATCGCTTGGTTGGCTCGTTCGCGTTAACGCCCGCTGGTGCGACCGATGGCGTTCAAGCCGCCGGCGGCTTGAACGCGACAAGCTTCGGCTACGGCGCACGCTTCCCGCAAGGCGCCCTGCTCGCCATGGACGACGAGAATGACGGCGGCACAAACTACAAGCTCGTCTCCTGGGCAGACATCGCCGGCGCGCTGAACCTCGCCACGGGTACTCCGCGCGACCCGCGTGTGGCGCCGGACTCGACGATCGCTATCGTGCATCCCAGCGTAGAGACGCGGCCGGTGGAAACCGACGGCGACGCCGCCGACGATCCAGCAATTTGGGTCGACCGCAACAATCCTTCGCGCAGCATTATCATCGCGACGCAGAAGCAATCGGGGCTTTACGTCTACGATCTGCAAGGCCGCGTGCTGCAGTTCTTGCCTGACGGGCGCATGAACAATGTCGATGTACGCGACAATTTCTCGCTCGGCGGCCAGACCGTCTCAATCGCCACAGCCAGCAATCGGACCGACGATTCGATCTCGATCTACCGCATCGATGCTGCGACACGGCGGTTGAGCGATGTCTCCGATGGCGTGCAACCGACCGGCTTTGTCGATCCCTATGGCCTCTGCATGTATCAGAGCGCGCAATCGGGAAAGACCTACGTGTTTGTCACCGACAGCAACGGCCCACTGCGTCAGTGGGAGTTGATCGACGCCGGCAATGGCCGCATCCGCGCCGAACGCGTGCGCGACATTCCCTTCGCCACACAGACCGAGGGCTGCGTCGCCGATGACGCGACGGGCGTGCTCTACGTTGCTGAAGAAGACATTGGGCTGTGGCGCGTCGGCGCCGAACCTGATGCGCCAGCTACGCCCGTTTCAGTCATCACCGTCGAAGCCAATGAAGCGCTCAAGGACGACCTCGAAGGCATCGGGCTTTATGATCTGGGCGGTGGCCGCGGCTATCTCGTGTTGTCGAGCCAGGGCAACAACACCTACGCAGTGTTCCGTCGCGAAGGTAACAACGACTACGTTGGTTCGTTTGCCGTTCTGGCCGACGCCGCGCGCGGCATTGACGGCATTTCCGAAACCGACGGCCTCGAAGTTTTGAGCGCCAATCTCGGCGGCGCCTACGGCAACGGCATCTTCATTGCGCAGGACGGACGCAACATCGCGCCGCAAGAATTCCAGAACTTCAAGCTTGTCCCGTGGTCGGCGATCGCCGGCGCGCTAAACCTGGAATCGCGCTGAGGCTTAGAAACGCCCGCTGGCAGAGAGGCCAAATGTCAGCCCTTCGCCGCGGGAGCGCCGATCGGATCCATCGAATGCGCCGAGCCGATCGGGATCAAACAGGCGGCGCGCGCGCGTGTCGGCGCTGTCGGTGAGATTGGCGCCCCACGCGCGCAGCTTGACGCCGCCGTAAGCGGTCGTCTCGATCCAGAGCGTGAGGTCTTCAGCGTCTTGCTCGCCTTCAATGCGGTCAAGTCTGTAGGACGGCGCTTCGGTTTCGCGCTCGTAGTCGAGCCCCCACGCAAAGGCGGCGACATCCTGGCGCAAACCAATCGTCACCGCGCTTTCATCGAAGCCGGAGATGGCGCGCGCTCCTCCCGTGAGCGGATCGGCTGCTTTTGAGCGCCGCGCCATGGCGTCAATCCGAAGTTCAACGTCGAGCGGCAGCGGCAGCGCCAATGAAACGCGCGCGCCATAGGCGTCCGCATTACCGATATTGCCTGGCGCGTCCAACTGATCGCCGGGCGGGCCGAGCGGGATGAGATCGAACGCGTCTTCAATGAACCAGCGATAGAGCGTCAGCCCAAATGCGCCGTCGTCGCCAAAGCGCCAGTCGCCCGCAGCTTCCAGCCGCCACGAGCGCTCGGGCCGAAGATTGGGATTGCCCGCATCAACGATCGACGACGTGATGTCCGATGCGGAAACGAAATCTTCGAAATCAAGTTGCCCGACATCGCGATAGAAGCGAAAGCGCAGTTGATCGCGTTCGCCGAGTGCGCGGACCAGTTGGATCGACGGTTTCCAATAAGTGAGATTGGTTTCGCGGGTGGCGTCGCCGCTCTGTGTCAGACGCGACACTTCCACGGAGCCGCCCGCCTCCAACGTCCAGCGCGGCCACGGCGCGCCAGACATCATGGCGCTCGCCTCCGCGCGCGTTTCTTCAACCCGCACGTTCGCCGAGGGAAGCATCACTGGCACGGGTCCGCCACCGTCGTCTTCGGTAAGGCTGAGCCGCTGTTCCAAAGTGTTGAGTGCTGCTTCAACACCGAGTTCGAGTCGCCATCCGTCCGCGACCGGCCGCTGCGCAGCAGCGCGCAAAATGGTTTCACCGCTATCGATCCGCTGCGTCTGCTCGGCCGCTTCTTCAAGGTCCCCTAATGCATCTTCCTCCCGCGTCGTTTCACCGGCCTCGAACCTGCGCCGCGTGAGGATCGCGTCGATATCCGCGCGCCAAACCCCGACGCCACGCTGCCAAGATGCGCCGATTTCACTGATGGTTTCGCCCTCCTCCAACACGCCGTCGATGGCGCCATCCGGCGCGCCTGAGCCGTCGCGCAAGGCGGTTTGCGTACGCTCGTCGAGCTCGATGCGGCTCACCTGCGCATTGAGAGAGGCTGAGCCGCTGAGCCATGGAAACGACGCCTCGCCAGCAATCCGCCCTTCGCGTTCGTCCGTCGGCACGCGCTCTATGCGCGTTTCGTCCACGAATCCCAGTGCATTGAAGTCGGCACGCTCGCCGCGGATCGGAAAGTGGGCGATATCGACGTCAGCCGACAGCCCGTACTCGAACGTTCGAACGCGGCCCGACCACGCTATCCCGCCGTCGGGCGAGACCCGGCCGTCCTCGGCCAACGCCGCGCCTAGATCCCAGACGCCACCGCCACTCGTCGGACTGCGCACAACATTGACGCGGACGCCCTGTGCGCTCCCCGCATTCGATCCCGCGCCGCGTATCAGTTCGATCCGAACCACGTCCCGCGCCGGAATGCGTTCCAGAATGTCGTCAATCTCCTGCGCTTTTGAGACGGGCGGTTCGCCATCGATCTGCACATTGCTCTGCGCGCCGGCAAAACCCCGCCGGTCCTCGCCTTCATCAATGACGAAGCCCGGCACCCGTTCGACCATGTCGAGCGCCGTTCTGGGTTCAAACTGCGCGAAGTGATCTGCCTCATAGATCACCGCTTGTGTCCGGACCGCGGTCTGCGCGGTCGCCGCGCTGGACGCCGTGATCATCAACGCGCAACCGATCTGGAAAGCTCTATTCGGACATGCCGCCATAAGCGCATGATAGCGAAATTCCATACGAACGCGCTATCGGCATTTTCGTTCCAGCGAGTTCGCTCTCACCGACCCATTCGGAACTCGCCGGACGTGTCGCGCCCCCGGAAACGCCCTACGATCGCACCTTCCTCGGCCACGCCGACGTAGGCGAGCTGGCTTTCATCGGCATAAAACATGGTGAAGCTTTCACCGGAGACCAGCCATCGGCCGCGATAATTGTCGGGATCGACGAAGGTGCCGTCTGAGAGCAGATACACGCGAAAACCGACCGGTTCGGGCTTCTCGGGATCATCATAAGATCCGGTCACGTACCACGGCCCTTCAATATAGGCGGCGAGTTCTTGGGACTGCGCGGACGCGGGTCGGCGCCAATTGGGATCGTCCGCCGCCGCGATGCCGGCTGGACTGAATTGCATGCTCCACGCAATGATAAGTATGCCGACATACCACCGTGAACGCATGAGTGAACTCCAAAGCGCACGCTAGGCCCGCGATCATCCTGGCGGAAGAGGCCACTCTGGTTGCAGCGTCCTCTTCCGGCTCCAAAGCGGACGCTTTGCGACGCTCGCCGAACGACAATCAAGGGCCAATCTCCGTCGTCCGCGGAAGAGCTTACGAACGGCGCGAATGCTGGATCACTGCAGTCACTGGGCATGTCGCAAAAATTCCCAATAGCGGAAGCTCAGCGCGGGTGGCGGAACGCCTCCTGGTAACAGACATGAGCTGGCAACGACGCAGGCCCGCGCAAACTCGCCGAGAGCTACTGTGGCCGGATCAAGTATTTCTCGCCCGTCCGCTTGGCATTGAAGGCCGCAAGCACGGCGGGCTCGAGCGCCTCGGCGAGCGAGACTTGGTGGCTATAGTGGCTCTTGAACGTTGTTGTCAGCTCGTCCACCACGCGCTTGCGCATGCGTGCAACGACCTCCGATCCGGCCTTGGCCATGAACGGGGTCAGCAGGAAGCCGGAAAGCGACCATGAGAGACCGAAGCTGCGGGTCAGCGTCGTCGGGCCAACATCAAGGCCGCCGTAAATGTATACCTGCTTGAACGTATCAGAGCCGTAGCGGCTGTAGCTGGTCATCCGCTTGACCGCGGCCGCCTCCATGGCGCCGAGAATCTGGCCCGCAAGTTTTCCCCCGCCAATGGCGTCGAAGCCGAGCGTGGCGCCCGTTTCCACCAGCGCCGCAGTCAGATCGTCGAGGAACGACTCCGACGCTGAGTTGAGAACGTACTTGGCGCCGATCCCATTCAACAGCGCGACCTGTTCGGCGCTGCGCACGATGTTGACCAACGGAATACCGTCGTTCGCGCAGATCTTCACCAGCATCTGGCCGAGGTTCGAGGCGGCCGCGGTGTGCACCAGCGCCGTATGCCCTTCCCGGCGCATCACTTCGGTGAACGCGAGCGAGGTCAGTGGATTGACGAAACACGAGGCGCCGTCCGCAGGATCGACGCCGACGGGAAGCTCCATGCACATCGCCGTTGGCAGGCAGCGGTACTGCGCGTACATGGCGCCGCCGAGCAGCGCTACAGTCTTGCCGAGCAACGCCTGCGCCTCAGGCGCAGCGCCCGCCTTCACGACCGTGCCGCAGCCTTCGTTACCGATCGGCATCGCCTCACCGACACGGCCCGCCATTGCACGCATGCCAGCGGGCGGAATGTCCGCGGTGATCACTGGAAGGCCTTCGCGCTGAGAAGCCCGCGCCGTACGCACGTCAGCGGCGCCGACCAGCAGGCCGAGATCGGAGGGATTAATCGGCGTTGCCAGCACCTTTACGAGCACTTCATGGTCGCGCGGCTGCGGCATCGGCCGGCGGGCGAGTGAGATCTCCAGCTCGCCGCCCTCCTTCACGAGCGTCAACATGATCAGGTTGTCTGCAGGCAGGTCAGTCATGGCTGCGCTCCGGCACGGGGGATGGTTTCCGTATTGCGACGGGCTAGCTGAAGACCCGAAGCCTCACAATGCTTTCCTCTGGGGCGCTGGCCCTGGAGTGGTCATCTTGGAATGCCCTCCGTCCAAAGCTTTGGATAGGCTAATCCACATCTCACAGGCTCAGAGTAGCGCACGAGACGACCGAGCCCATTCGCGGCGTTCAATCCCAGAAGCGGCCATTGGAGGCGCGACAGCACAGAGCAGACATTCACGCGAAATGCGGACGCTCTGCGTGCTTACACTGACACCGTTATGCAGGTGTTCAATTTCTGACATCGCCTGAGATCGAACTCGAAAATCTGCCGCTAAGGGCCGTGTGATTTTCGCTATGTCACGCCGCGCACTAAGCGAACATACTCATAGCGCCCCTGCTTCATTCACTTGGATCACGCGACGCCCTTTCGGCCTCGACCTGGTTCGCTGGCGCGACCTGGGTTGCTGTCCACTGCAACAATGGCGGACGTGGCACGCGAGCGAGCGCATCTCTTCTTTCGCGCAACACGCGCCATCGCTCGTACTGATCGGCCTTGCCCGGCGAGACATCCTCGCGCCCATTCAACCAAAAATCAAACCAATCCACCGCACCTTCTTGTGAGGCTAAGACTTGCGACGGATGCTGCAGCACATGACTGCCGCGTTCGATATCCGGGATGAAATAGAGCTCCACCGGCGCGCGTAAGTGATTCAATCTCGAAAAAGTTTCCCAAGGGCCGATGACCACACGTACGCCGCCGCTTTCGCGTTGTAGCCTTAGCGGGGTGCGCACGCGCTCCACGTTGAAGCCTGGGGAGTTCTCAAGCCACTTTGCCAGCCCTGCGCCGAACGGTTCGGCCCCTGCCATTTGCATCTGCTCATGGGGCCATTGGTGAAACGAGGCCTGCATGTAGCCGCCGTTCGCGTGGTCGGATGCTAACGCTGCGGCGAAGACAAAAGACGAGTGCGTCAACGCGTATTCCACCCGCCACCCATGATGGCTCTGTCCCGATATCCCCACAGCGTCCTCTCGGACGAGAGCACGTGACACCAAGGCGCGCACAGCACTCTCATATATGCGCATGAATGCGGCCGGCTCGTGCTCCGTCAATGTTGAGCCCTCAATCCGAGCTTCATCAATCTCCAAGACGAACATGCCACGGTTCGCCAACGCTTGGGCGGCGTAGATCGAAAAGCCCGGCCCTAAGCCTGCCTGGGAAGGACCATAGAGCGAGAAGCGCTCACCCGCCGCGGCTGGCTCCAATTGCAACACCAAAGGATAGCGCCGTCCTGGCCGAAAGTTCGTCGGATAATAAAGGACGCCGCCCCACTGACTTCCGGATTCAGTCGGCCACGAAATGCGCTCAACGTGACCCAACCGGAAGCGACGACTTAAGTCTGGGTTGGGATCGAAGAGAAGATGCCGCCGTCCATGAGCATCGATCGAGACCAAGCGTGGCGGAACATTGAGACCTTGCTCGATGGCCAAGGTTGCGCCCGGTGAAGCAAGTGGCGGCGTGGCGCGGCGCTCAAGCGCCCAATCGTCGCCGTGAAGACCAAACCTGTCGCACGAGACTTCTGTCCGGCAGATTTCTGCGCGCTGTGACGAGAGCCAGCGTAAACTGCTAATCTCCGACACTTCGGGCATCGGCAGCGTGCGCCATCGCCCCGTGCGGGTTTCGATTGCAAGGAATTTGCGGACGGCTTCGTCAGCCAGGCTCGTCGATCCGATGGGGGCGAATGTAGGTCCAACGAGGATGGACAAGCCGTCCGGCGACCATGCCACCTTGGCGCGCGGATCCAATGGCGCATCGATGAGCGCGCGCGCCTCACCGCTTTGGCCGTCGACGACATAGAGCGACGCCAACACGGACTGGCAAGCACGCCCGTCTTGACGATTGCCAATCAGCAGCCGCAACAAGTAATCCGGGTAGGCGCGCCAAATCGCCGGCACCTCGTCGGGTGCACGATCAAGCAGGATTTGGGCGCCGTCGGGCGACAGGGCGAAGGCAAACCAAGGTTGGCCGCATGTAATTCCGGGGCCATGTGGCGTCCAGCGTTCACTTCTCCCCGCCACGATTCGAAACAACTCGACGCCGTTCAAGTCGAGCGGTGTCACGCCTTCCGTCCAGCCGTTCAGCAGGGATATGAGACTGGCATGGGTATCGACGGCGAAGCCGTCTCGGAGCGCGCGCTCGGAAGATGTGCGGTCCGCGACCCTCCGCGCAAAATAGTAGAGCGTATTGTTCGGACCCGCCCGAAACGTGACGACATCGGTTTGGCTTTGCGTGCGTTGTTCGATCGATCGCCGCGCCAAATCAATCGCGTAGACTTGGGCGACATCACCATGGTCTCCCCACAAGAGCACAAAGGAATCGTTGTCGATCCAATTGATGGTGTTGAAGCCGGGTACGCCTAAAACGCCGGCGCCGTACCCGTCCGCCCGGCCTCTGGCCGGCATAAAAAGGCGTCCTATCGAATGAGGTGGCGTAGCTGCAGCCTCGGTCGCCCCTGCAAGGATATCCAGCCAAACGCCGTCTCGTTCTATGTCGCCGCGCACCACCATGACGACATATCGATCTCCGTCGGGAGAGAAGATCGGGCGCGTCCCTTGATCACGAAGCTCACGACCATCCGGGTAGATGACGGCGGCGCCTTCAAAAAATCTAACGGTCTCTATCGCTGCGGCGGTTGTAAGCGGGGCTTGGCCACGTTGGGCCTCGGCAACGCCGATAGAGGCGACGAAGAAGACAATCGACACCAAGCTCAAAAAGCGAGCGAACCGACACATCGGGGCGATTTTCTCAGCTTACCAAGACTTGCGGATACTCAACGACACGACGCGCCCCAACGGATCGGCATTGGCGGCGTCGTACTGAAAACCCGAAAACAACACGCCCGCGCTTGTTCTGGGCGGCGCCTGGTCGAAGAGATTAGAGGCCCCGAGCGTCAATTCCACATCATCTAAGAAGTTCGGCGCATAGCGGACGTTTAGGTCTATCGTTGTCCAGGCGTCGATGCGGCCATCGGGGCTTGCCATCGTGTCGGTGTAGCCGTTGGCGTAGTTTACGGCGCCGGCCACTTGCCACTCATCGCCTGTCCAAGCGAGCGCACCTCTCGCACGCAGGCGCAATGGTTCGCCGTATGTGTTCACAAGATCGGTCGCCAAACAGCCGTCGCAAAACGCCGTTTCGATTTCGTCGATGACGGTGGCCGACAAAGACGCGGCTAATTCGTCCTCTCCGAAGCCAAACACGTAGGAGAGAGCCAAATCATACCCACTGGTGTCCACGCGCGCGGCGTTGATCATACCGCCTCCAGTGTAGAGATATTGAACGCCGATGAGGTTAGAGCCGGTGAGGTCATAGAATGCGAACCCACTGGCCACTAAGTCGGCGACGTAGGCTTGCGTTTCAGCGTCGCTTGAAAGCGTAGATACGAGCGACCCGTAAATCTCCGGCCGAACAAGCGCATCTGTATCGAACGGAGGTGAGATCAACCGGTTCTTATAGGTGATCTGAAAGAGGTTCACCGACAATGTTAGGTCGGGCAGTTGCGAAGGGCGATACTCGACGCCGATGCTCACATTCTCCGACTCTTCAGGCAGCAATTGCTGGGCGCCGGAGACGACCAGTGTGTCGGCAAAACCGCCACCCGGCGCCGCAAACGGAAAGGTGAAGACCGCGAGGTTCGCGGCGTTCACAAGCTGCTCGGACACGTTCGGCGAGCGAAACGCACTACCGAGTGACGCGCGGATATGCAGGTCCGCAATTGGCGCCCACATCAATCCTATGCGTGGGTTGGTCGTATCGCCGGCATCGCTGTAGTCATCATATCTAACAGAGGCCGAAAGCACCAACTCATCCATCAATGGGATGTTCTGCTCGCGTCCTACAACCGGCACAAACAATTCACCGAACACCGCGCCGACGGTTCGATCTCGGCTTCTGAAACTGGCGGCGTAAGGCACGATGGTCTCGAAATGCTCTTCGCGATGAGAGCCGCCAACGGCAAGCCGCGCGTCGCCGGCCGGCAATTGCAACAAGACGCCGTCGGCGATAAGCGAGCCCTCGGCCAGTTCGAAGGTCTGCCGCGCGGCAAGCTCGCCGTTGACATAACCAACGGGCGGCGCGGTGTAGTAGTTGTTTCGGCGCGCGGTATCAAGATTGCTGTAAAGGCCCGATGCGCGGATTTGCCAAGTCGAACTGATGTCCCAAGCGACGTTCAAATTGGCTGTCAAAGTTTCGCTGCTGGTGTCCGACGTGAGACTGCGAAATGGATCGGTAAAGTCGCGCTCGGTGTCGGTGTGCGAGTAAAGGATATCAGACGAGACGGTGACGTCAGATGTGAGAGCCTGCTGAAGGGAGATGAAGGCGCTTAAGCGATCGACCTCGGGGTAAAGATCAGTAGGTTGGGCAATCGAACTGGTATAGGCCCGATCGGCCGAGGCCAAGTCGTCGGCGTGTTCCGAATGCAACGCGATCAATCCGCTGCCGCCGCCCCATGCGCGTCCGAAAGACTGGTCCAAGAGAATCTGCGAGCGGTCCTCAGCAATCGCATAGCGCGCAGCCGTCTCCGCCCCCTCATAGTTTCGACGGAGAACAAAGTTCACAACGCCGCCGACTGCGTCCGCGCCGTAGATTGAGGAAGCGCCATCAGTCAAAACCTCGATGCGCTCGATCGCACCAAGTGGGATGGTCGACACGTCGATGACGGCGCCAAGCGCCGATGGCGCCATCCGGTGCCCGTTCAGTAAAACCAGTGTGGACGAAGTGCCGAGGCCGCGTAGATTTACACCGCTCGCACTCTCGAGATTGACCAGGCCGTTCGTGCTGTTGATTACGCCATCTTGGCTTGCGCCCTCCGCGCCACCTTTGAAATTCTGCGTCATGCTCCGGATGAAGTCGTCAGTCGTCGCGTAGCCGGACTGATCGATCGCGTCGCGATCATACGTTGTGACCGGCGCTGTTTCATTTGAGAGGCCGCGAATGAGCGTCCCCGTCACCACGATCTCCTCATTGTCACTCGGCGCCAGCTCGTCACCGGCGCCGAGCCGCGTAGGGGAAGCGTCGTTCTCGGCAATGAGCCCGAGCCCTCCATCCGAGGTCCGTTGCACTCTCAGGCCCGATCCAGAGATGAGGCGCGCAAGCGCCGCATCCGGCGACATCTCGCCAACAACACCAGCGCTCTGGCGACCGCGAACGAGGTCACTGGGCGCCACCACGGTGACGCGCGCCTGACGCGAAAACTCCATCAGCGCCGAAGTAAGCGGTTGGGCGGCAATGTTGAAATGAACCTGCGCCGCTTCGCTTGCCGATTGATCAATCTGCTGCGCGTGCCCTTGCGAGGCGCCGCTCAGAAGAGCTGCCGCCGACGCCGCGGCAAGCGACAGCACCCGAAACGTGCCTTTGTTGGATTTCATGCTCTCCCCCAAGCGTCGAACGCCCGCTGAGCCGCGGCTGAACTGGCAGGCAATCTCCCCGCGAGAGCGCCTCTAGGGTTTGAACGTGCGGACGCCGCGAAAACGAACTGGCCGGCGACACATTTCTCAACGCGTGGCGACGAGACGAGTTTGCCCGTCGTCGCTGCGTTCGACGTGAAGCGGCATCGTCGCCTCCAGGCTCGACAGCATCTGATTGATCTGTTCGGTTGGATACGACGCTGTGATGCGCAGCCTAGAGAGTTCCGGATCGGCAATTGTGATTGGGGTGCGAGAATAGCGATTGGCGTCTGCGATGACTTCAGCAAGGCTCGCATCTTGATAGACGAGGAAGCCCTCGCGCCAGGCCGCGGGTTGGGTGGTTGGCGCGGGTAAAACAATCTCTTGAGCGACAGCGCGGGATACCGAGACTACTTGGCCCGCTATTAGCCGGTAAGTGCGGGCGCCCGAAAGCAGAGTCGTGATGCGCCCAGGTTCGCTGACCTCGACGATGCCCTGGGCAACGGTGACGCGCACGCGATCCGGGTTCGACTTCACTTCGAACTCAGTGCCGACTACGCGAACGACAGCGTCCTCCGTTTCGACGAAGAACGGACGCTCAGCGTTGTGGGCGACACGGAAGAACGCTTCGCCGTCGGAGAGACGCACGCGGCGCTCGGCATCGGTAAAGGCCAATTCCATTTGGGTATCAGCGCCCAGGGTGACGATTGAGCCGTCCGGTAGCTCAACATCACGCACTTCAGCGATTTGCGTGGTGACTGGGGCGGACCACGGCCCTGTCGGTTCCCGCGGGATGACAAAGGCGATGGCCAATGCGGCAGCGGCCGCGAACGCTACGCCAACAGCTGTACGGCGCACGATTGCATCGCGGCGCGTGTAGCGGGTGTGATTGGCGTAATCCTGTCTAAGGCTGGCAACAGCGTAATAGTGGTCGAGTTGTTGTTGGTATGCCTCGGCGTGACGCGGTGAATGCGCAAGCCAGGCGTCGAAAGCGTCGTGATCGGCGCAATCAACATCGGCGTCAGCGAGACGGGTGACCCAGCTTTGCGCTTCCTGTTCGATGCGCTTGAGGTCGGACGTGTCGGCTGCAATCACCGGCTTCCCTCCTCTTCATCCGAACGCTTCAGCACTTGAGCGATGTCACGCACGGCGCGCTCGACATGCCCTTTGACACCATTGGCGGACATCCCCGATCGCCTGGCGATCTCAACAAAGCTCAACTCGTCGAAGCGATGCATGATGAAGCACCGCCGCCTAGCCTCAGGCATAGCGTCAATGGCGTGCTTGATCAGCGCCAATTGATCCTTCGCAGTTAGAACGTGTTCGGGGGTGCAATCCGAACGTGTGGACTGAAGAAACGTGCTCTGTTCGATGTGACGCTCAACCGTTCGCATGCGTCGTTTGGCGTCGATGAGGAGGTTTTCCGCTGTGCGGTAGAGGAAAGCCTCCGGGTGATCGAAGCGATCGACGCCCGGAAGTATCGCCAAGCGTGAGAACGCCTCTTGCGCTACGTCTTCAGGATCGGGCGGACCGACTCCGTATTTCTTGCGAAGGTAGCAGCGCAGCGGATGGAGGTGTTTGCGATAGAAGCCGTCCAGCCAACCGGCGGGCGGTTTGGGCTCCGAAAGAAGCACGGGCTCGAGATCAGGCGGCATGGATACAGGCTGGCCCATCACTCGGCCCCAACACGCAGAAATGTTTTTCGCGGGAGGTTCGTTTCCGTAGGCATCAAACGTTTATAGTGGGGACAAAGATTGAACGCGTCGAACCACTGAGCGGGCGCGATGGCGTATCCTGCCAAGTCGCGCTTACCCAAAAGTCCGGCGTTTTTCATGTCCCCTGCGCTTGAAATGAGCCGAGTGAGCCTCCGCTTGAGGGCAGCCGGATGTCAAGCGAATGCATGTTCTGCGCCCGCCTGGGCGACACTCGCTGACGTTAAGCGGACTGATCCCCTTCACCCCATGGTGGACGGCGCTTCGCTGGCAAAGAAAAATTTCTGGTCACGCTGCAACTCAAGCTCAAAATACGTCACTTCTATGCCGAGCAAGTGGACCACGCCGCCACCAACACCACAGCCACTCCGGTCTCATCGCGCGCGACGATGCCGAAGCGCCTCACTCATCCTGTCTCATCTGACATAAGATCAAAGCTGATGTGCAGATCACGATGCGCTCGCACTACACCCGAAGTGTCCGAAGTATCCCAACAACGGTCATCGGCGCGATTGAACCGGATAACGGACGTTGACATGATCCAACCCGACGACCAGGGCCGAAAAAGCAGGCGCGGAGAGAAACGCGAACTCGCGAAGGTAGACGAAGAGCGATGAAACGTCCGTTGTCCGACACAGAGCTGCCAGAGGGCCCTCGTGTGGTCTTTTACTACACGGGCGTCTTCCATTGGTTGATCGCGAGGCATCGCGACGAGATCGGCCGGCGTTTGACCGAACCGGCGGTCAAGCTGCGCGCGGACCTGCTTGCGCCCCGCTTCGCCGGCGCTGGCGTGCTGCCCGGGCCTGAAGCGTGGGAGATACTTTGGGACTATCTCAACGCGGTTGAGAACAAGCTCGCCGCACTCATCAGACGCCGATCGCCCGCCTATTGGTTTCATCTCTATCGCAGGATCCGGCCGACGCTCTCAGAGGTCCATGACAGCAAGCGCGACGCCACCACCGTTCGCCTTGTGCGCCGTCACGCTGAACTTGCCTTTTCGAAGCACGGCGACCTCAACGGCAAGGACTTAGGTCCGCTCGGAAACCTTAGCCTGGACACATTGTTGGGCGGGTTCTTCAAGACCGCGAACCTCGATCTGCTGAGATCGGAAAGGGCGGTTGAAGCGCTCTACGCCCAGCTCGTTCCTCAGGAGATCGTCATGACTGAATTCAGTCTCGACGACTTCCTGTCGATATTTGAGATTGAAGGCTGGGCTTACGAATATTGGCGGACGGCGGCGGCCATGCGTTCAGCCGGCAAGGGTTCGCCGGTTTCCTGGGAGACACGGAACGACTGGATCGACTGTCACGACGAGGTCGTTCACCCGGTTCTGTTTGCGATCTATGACGAGCGCATCAAGCGTGGCGGCGCGGGATTGCCGACCCGCCTTGGCACCTGGACCAACGATAAGCGTGTCGAAGGCCTCGCAGGGCGCTACGTGGCCGCCCAATACAAAGTCGATTCAGCGCCCGATCCGTTCCCAACCTGGGATGTCGTCCGCAAGCGCATGGCCGAGTCCGTCACGCCAACCAATTTCGTCTTGTTCGACGGCTCGCTAGAGGCGTTCCAGCAATCGCACGCCTTCATGAGCGGGGCATTTGAAAAACGCCATGGCTTCGCGCTGGAAGAGCTTTGCTTCACATTGAGCATGTTGACGCTGCTCGCGGGCTATACGGGCGAGGCCATTCTCCAGCCCACCAGACAGAAGCGCATCGCGCACATCCTCACTCACCAGACCAATCTACGCTTCCGCGGCTATTGGCTGGTGGCGCTCGATCTCGACGGGTTATGCGAGCTGATTGAAGATGCAGCGCCGTTCTTCGGGTTTAAGACCGTTCCCGTTCGCCCCACGCTGCGCGCAATCGTCGAGTTTCTGGCGCTCTCAAAGATCTCGGCAAAGAACATTGGCCTCTGGTCGGGCGGCAAGCGCCCGCTCCTCGTGCCGATGCCTGATCGGGGCTACATGCTGGATCTCGTCGCAGTCATTCCGCTGCTGACAAGCCTTTTCTTTGGCGTCAAAGCGGATGGCAACGCAAAGGGGTCCTCGTTCGAGGAAGCGTCGCGCGAAGCGTTTCGTGAAGCGGGGCTCGATCTTGTCAGGCATGGCAGGCTTGAGTGGCTCGACGGCGCCTGGCGGGAAGCCGACGCGATCATGCGTGATGGCGATCGCCTGGTCGTTTTCGAGTGTGTCGCCGTCGAAGAACCGGTCGACCTCGAAATATCCAAACCTCAGGTCTTCGCCGACCGAAAGGACCGGATCGCGCCTAAGCTGTGCCAGGCCGCCTCTCTTGCCGAAGCGCTGCGCGCCCGCCCCAAGGGCGCCAATTTCGACTTTGGTTGGGCCAAGAAGTTCGACTGGCGGGTCGTTTGCCCCCACCACGAATTTGCATGGGACCTCGGCGACGAATTCTTCGACGACATCGGCGAACCCAGGATCGTCACGATCCAGGAAGCTATCGAGTTGATAGAGGGAAAGGCGATCCTTCCCTACGACCTCCGGCGCTTCGTTCATCGCGCACGGCGGGAGAGCGAGACCGCATCAGGCACTTGACTGAAGGGCGCTGCATTGCGTCCGCAATGGCGCGCAACACTTTGATCGGGCGGCGGATGTGTGCGTCAGCCGTCCTTCTCTTCTGCCTTGGCCGCGGAAGCGTCGAGCGCTGCGGACAACTCGTCGGCGATCCTGGACGAGATTCGTTCAGCCGGAATTGTCAGTCGGTTGAGAATGCCTTCCACGGAGCTCATCGATGACGACGACATAAGCGCCCGCCTGAATCCGGGCGCGATCGCTCTTGAGTCCAGGCTGCTGACGGCGCGGTCGAACGCAGCTTGAAATAGCTCTTGCACATCGCTCTCCGGCTGCGCATCCCGCATGCCGATTGCGATCGCCTCAAACAATCTGCGGAATGCCTGCCGGTCCGGCGCCTCTCTCCAGGCGGAAATGATAAGGGCCGCCAGGAACGAACGGATTGATTCCGCATCGTTGGTTTTCCGACCCAGCAGTTCGATCAGCTTGTCCAGCCCCGCGCTCTGCTGCCAGTTCGACCGACCGAGCACGTGAATGACTTCGGCGTCACCAAACATCGTGAAGGTGTAGTTGGCATCCGCGAGCTTCACGGCAGCCTCGTGGTACGCAGCCGGCGGGATGCTTCCGGCCTGCACCCCGTGCTGGAGTGCGACCTGCGTCCATGCGCATGGCGTGCCGAGCGTGGCTGCCGCCATGGCGCGTAGCGCCCGATCGTCACTGAGAAGCACCCGCCCCTCTACCTGCGCGGCGAGAGCGGTGTCGAGAAACGCACGATGCATGCCATCGAACAGGTCGTGCGTGTCCGCGTTTGCCGGCGTATCCGCTTCAGCCGGAGCGAGAACCAGTCCTTCGGCAAATACGAGCGCAGCCTCAGCGCGCGCCACCTGAGCGGCGATCGCGTCGTCGGTGAGTTCGATCATGTGATAGTGCTCGCCGTCCCACCCTAGGGACGATTGTCGCGTTCCGATTTTCGCGCGGCGTTCGAGGACACTGTGGCGAAGCAGATCAATCGTGCCCTGAACCGCCATGAGCTCATCAAATGATGCGCGAACCAGGTCAGTGAGGCCGAGTTGAACGATGCCGTAGAGCGTTACGGGATCGAGCACCGCGACGCGACGTGTTCTCAGATGCTCATGCGCAGCCTCAAACTCGGGCTGGGCACCCGCGGCGACCTGCAACTGAATGCGAGGACTGCCGGTGAAGACCTCCCAGAGGTCCACTGGCTCGACGCCGGCTACGGTGGCGGCAAATCCAATGGGGACGTTTCCGGTCTTATAGGCATCCTCGATTCCACGCGCATTCTCCGCCCTGCGCTTCGCGGAGTCGAAAATCGGTTTGAACTTCTCGTCGCCTTTGCTCTCGTCAATCTGGAATTCCCCGAGCGCCTTGTTCTCGGGGAAAAGTGTCTTGAAGTCATGCAGTGACCTAAAATGCGCGTGCAGTAAGTTGCTCTGAATGTCGGTCACGACAAACGTCGTGACGCCCAGGCCCAGATTCTCGATTTCAACTTCGTCACCAATCCTGAGGCCAGTCAGTCTTGCCGCGATTTCGTGGTCTGGAGAAATTTCGCCACGCTCAATGCTCGGGGCCGCTTCCGTTTCGATCACGCGCACGAGAATGCGCTCACCGTCCTTCTCCTTGAGATGCACGGCCGTGTCCGGCGCCACTGCCTGCGGCGCCGGCAATCCATGGCGCGCGGCCTTCCCCATCAGGAATAGTCCGATCGTATAGCCAAGATGGACCTGCGGATCTCCGTATCCGAGTCGCAAAGCGCGATACCCAATCTGCAGCGCGCGGGGATCTGCCAGGTGACGATCCATCGCCATTGCGAGGCTCATCAAATCTCCCGGTGCGCCCTGTGGATCAACGACACCCTCGAGCCATGCACGTACCGCGTCCACATCGCCAAGCCGCTCACATACGCCGATCCAGTTCAAACGTCGCTCCAGCGTCTCTTCGACGCTGAATTCGCGCTCAAGCAGCTGGCGGGCTTCCATAAGCAGGCCTGATCGCTCGTAAATGGCGACTCCAATCGCGCTGATGTCGCGCTGTGTCTTTACGCCGTCGGCCAGGCTGTCGAACAGCGCGCGTGCATCGCGGCGTCGGTCGGCGAAGTAGAGCGACTTTAGCCTGCGCCTTAAGGGCAAGCTGTCCTGATCGGTGGTGTGAAGCGTTCCGTACAGATCAGCCGCACGGCTGAACTCGCGTACTGCGTAAAGCGCCTCCGCCGCGTGGAAACGGTCTCCAGGATGCGCGGCGTCGGCGACCAGGCGGTCGATCGCCGCCGACGAGGCGGCGCGCCGCGGATCGTCGTCGGTGAGGCCGGTGACAACCGCGCTGTGAACGATGATCGAGTCTGGCCAGCGCTGAAGCACCGCGTTTACCTGACCGCGCTTCCATGTTGGCGAGCGCCGCCTGAATCTGACGGTTGCCCCCTTCGGTCGCCGCAAGGGTCCGCTTTGGTCGGTTTCTATGTGAGCCTGAAGGTCTCTTTCTGCCCCGGAACGGACCTAGGCTTCTTCGCCCGCGACATTCGACTGGACTTCAGTTCGTATTGGAGCGTGCATGGTGCTCGAACTACGGCCCATGTCGCGCTGCAACAAGAGGACTCCACGCTCGGAAAGCCAACGCCCTCTCCTCCTTCGATGCCTGACGCCCCGACATTTTCCGGGGCTTGCGCTCGTGCCGGCACAGACCGGCTAACGAAGGAGTTCATTTTATGGCAGCTAAAAGCAAGCGCGCCCGCACAGCGGCGAAGCTCACAAAGAAAGCGGTCCGCGCCCCGCGTTCTAAAACTTCGAACAAGGCCCCCGTGTCGAAGCTTGAGCGCGTTATTGCAGCGTTGCGCGCACCGAAGGGCGCAACAATCTCCGACCTCATGGAGCTGACCGGCTGGCAAGCCCATTCGGTGCGCGGTGCGATCTCAGGTGCGCTGAAGAAGCAACACGGATTGGCGATAGCATCGACAAAATCAGGCGACGAGCGCGTCTACCGAATCGGAGGCGCACAATGACCGCGGCGAGCGGGCCACGCATCGCCCTTGAGCGTGTGTGGGAGACGATGGTCGTGCTGGCGGAAGAGGCCAACGACATCGCCGTCAATGAGCAGCGCGAAGCCGACACCACGGCCGCTCGCCATATCGGCGAAATTGCGTCTGATCTCGCGGCGTTGTCCCGAGCTGCCGAGGTGCTGGCGAGACTGGATCAGCACGAATGCGTTGTCGGACTTGCAGGTGAAGAGGCGGCCGATGCCGGCTGAGCGAGTTGCAACTCCGACATCGAAACATTGAAGACGATGGGCCTTGATGCGCTTCGCCAGGAATGGGGGCGGCGGTTGCGTGAGCCGCTGCCGCCCCTTCGCTCGGCGGAGTTCTTGCGGAGAGAACTTGCCTGGCGCCTCAACGCTCTGAGGGACGGCGATCTTGACGCCAAGCTTCGCCAGCGCCTGGACCGCCTTGCCAAGCGCCACGCCACGGCAGGCGCACAACGACCACTCAGCTCATCGCCCGCCACAGGATCGACTCTGGTGCGCGAATGGGATGGCGTCGCGTATTCCGTGGTCGTGCTGGCGGACGGCTATTTATTCGAAGGCGAGACTTACAAATCGCTCAGCGCCATCGCGCGCCACATAACCGGTGTGCGCTGGTCGGGACCGAGATTTTTTGGCCTCTCTGCGGGTAGAGCGCAATGAAACCGGAGCCGCGCCGCCGCTGCGCGATCTACACGCGTAAATCCACGGAAGAAGGCCTCGATCAAGCGTTCAACTCACTCGATGCACAACGGCAAGCTTGCGAAGCCTACATCCTGAGCCAGGCCGGTGAAGGGTGGCAGCTCGTCAAGACGCATTATGACGATGGCGGCTTCTCGGGCGGATCGATGGAACGCCCTGCCCTGAAAGCTTTGCTTGACGATATTGATCGCGGCCGGATCGATATCGTCGTGGTCTACAAGGTTGATCGCTTGACGAGATCGCTGGCTGACTTCGCTCGCATCGTTGAGCGCTTCGAAGGTCAGGGCGCGAGCTTCGTCTCGGTCACACAAGCCTTCAACACGACAACCAGCATGGGCAGGCTGACGCTCAACGTCTTGCTGTCGTTTGCGCAGTTCGAGCGGGAAGTCACCGGCGAACGGATTCGAGACAAGATCGCAGCGTCCAAGGCCAAGGGCATGTGGATGGGCGGCAACCCCCTGCTTGGCTACGATCCGGTTGGGCGCACGCTTGAGGTCAATCCCGAAGAGGCCGAGACCGTCCGTCTGATCTTCAGGCGTTATCTCGAATTGGGATCAGTGCATGAACTCAGAAAAGATCTCGCTGACACGGGCGTTCGCGCGAAGGCCTGGACCACGAGAAAGAACACGCGCGCTGGCGGCGGGGTGCTCGCGCGCGGCGCGCTCTATCATCTGCTGCGCAACCGGCATTATCTCGGCGAGATCGTTCACAAGGGCGTGGCTCACCCTGGCCAGCATGATGCGATCGTCGATGCAGAATTGTTTGATGCTGTTCAAGCGCGCCTTGCCGCCAATATTCACCAGCGACGCACCCGCGTCATCAGACCGGGCGGATCACATCTTGCGGGGCTTGTCTTCGATGAGGCAGCCAATCCGATGAGCCCAACGCATGCACGAGGCCAATCCGGCAAGGCGCATCGCTATTATGTGTCGAAGGCAATTTTGACTGGGAAGCAGGCAGCGGCTGGTTCACTTGGGCGCGTGCCGGCGAAGGCGTTGGAGGACTTGGTCAGTGATCGGCTCTCTCTGCTGATTAAGTCGAGCGCGTTCAGCTGGGAGATCGGGCGGGGCTTGATCCAGCGGGTTGTCGTCGGAAGCGAGTGCATCATCATCGAGTTCCGCGACGAAGCGGACGTGTCCAACCTGTCAGAACTCATCCCTGCCTCGGATCAATTCGACGCGACATCGCGATCCATCAACGTTGCCATTCGTATGGGCCGACGTGGCGGCGCCGTCCGCATCCTCGATCCAACGGGCCGGCGCATCGTCGATCGCGCCGAGCCCAATGCAACTTTGATCAACGCTATCGGCAAGGCCTGGCGGTGGCGCATGCAGTTGCTCAATGGCGAGTATCCGACCAGCACGGCGCTCGCTCAAGCCGAACGGCTCACGCAGACAGGCCTGCATCGCTATTTGCGCCTTGCCTATCTCGCGCCGGATCTGCTCCGCGAGATCCTCGATGGCCGCCAGCGTCCGGGCCTTGCCCTCGACCAACTCTGCGACGCCGAGCTGCCGCTTTCGTGGGACGCGCAGAAGCGACTCTTCTCCGCGCGCGCAAACTAACGACTGTCGCGCGGCGTGACTGCGCTCCTGCCAACCAGTTGAGCGCAAAATTCAGACAGAGACCGGCGAAACCCAACCTCTCAACTGGCCATCAGAGACGAAGGCGCGGATTCGGCGGCTATCAACGCGCAGAGCGCCGTGCAGAGACCGAGCGCACGGAGAAAAGGCCCCAGGAATTAGCGGCTTGCGGCCACGGAGACCCACGTACCGGGCCGCTGCGAGACTGGCTGGCGGACAGACAGGGATTCGAACCCTGGTTAGGCTTTCACCTAAACACGCTTTCCAAGCGTGCGCCTTCAGCCACTCGGCCACCTGTCCAGCGCGGGGTTTATGACGGGGGCCGCTCCCGGGCGCAACCCGAGTATGCCTGGGCGGCTCCGTGAGCCGCCCGCCACCGTCTCGGGCGCGCAGCTAGCCTGGCCAGCGCAGGCCGACACGGCGGCGTTGCTGCAGCGTCTGCTCGGCGCGTTGCAGCGCGCGCAGCGCGACTTCCGCCTGCTGCAGCGAATCCGTTGAGCGCAGCGCATCCATCGCCAGACGCAGGCGCGCCGCGCCCTCTTCCAGCTTGTCACGCGCGCCTTCGCGTTCGCCGAGCGCCGTTAGCGCGCGGCCGATCTCTTGCTGCGCCGCGCCCCAGGCGCCCGGATCCGTCGTGCGATCGACCTTGTCCAGGTAGAGTTGGCGCGCGTCGAGAGCCTTGGTCAGCCATTTGATGTGGCCGCCACGCTCACCGAGACTCAATGCGCCCGAGGCGAAATCCGACAGAATATCGAGCTGGAGATTGTCGCCGACTTCAGCCGGGTGCGCATCGACCATGCGGTCAAGCGATTCCACGATCGGTTGCAGACGCTCGGGCTTATAATCCTGCGGGCGGTGCAGCACCGGCCGCGCCTTACGCGCCAGCGCGAACGCTAGCGAGCGCTGCACGATTTCGTCCGGGCGACCGACGCGCCAGCCCAGTTCGAAATCCTGCACTTCGTGCACGCGGCCATAGCTCGGCAGCGTGGTGAGACGCAGCTCAAGCTTGCCGAGGAAATTGCGCTTGCCCCAGACGATGACGTCAGCGGCCGAACGCTCGAGCGCTTCAGCGGCTTCAACCGCGATGCGGCGGCGGGTTTCCGGATGCGCGCGCGGCGGCACCACTTTGAGTTTGATCGGGAAGAGATCGACCTGAACGTTTTGCTCGAACGAGAACAAACCAAAATTGTCTTCGACCGCTTCCTTCATCTCCTGACGAAGCAAATGGTCGCCGCCTTCGATCTCGCCGATCAGCACCAACGCGCGGTGATCCTTGCTGCGCTTCAGCGCTTGCGCGCGGAGTGCGATGCGCGCCATGCGGCTGGCCTTGCCCATCCCCGTCAGCATCCAAAAGACGCTGACCAGAACCGCTGCCAAGCCCATCGACATGAAGAACATGAAGACGTTGGGCGATTGCACGAACGCTTCCTGGAATTCGCGCGGAAGCAGACGCATGACGTTCGACGCCATTTCGGGCGCAAACGTTGCCGCAGCCTCAGCAAAATTAACCATTTAGCGTCCGTCGTCCCTACGCCTAGCCTTGTCCTCTAGCCCGCCGTTCGGCAGCGCACAACGGGCTACGGCGCCGCGTAACAGTACGCGGCGCCCGCTTCCCCGGGCATGCGAAATAGTCCCGTTAAGCGCCGCCTGGCCGCCGTACTGGCGCCCCGATCAGCACCCGGCCTGGGCGATTCTTTCCGGTGGCGCGTTGGCGTTGCGCAGCGCCTCGCACATCTGCGCATTGAAGTTGGCCCCCGCCGCGCCAGCCTGGCCCATCATCGCGCCGAGATCCATGGTCTGAACGCCTTCCGGGATCGTGAACAACGCCGCGTCCTGCGGCCCGCGCTGCACGCTCGTTGTCTCCCAAACGACACGCTCGCCTTCGGTGGAGCGCAGGATAATGCCGTCCTGGGTGACGCACGCCGTGTGCGGCTCGCCATCGACATCGCGCGTCCACGCCGCGCCGTTTTCGCCCGCCACCGAGCAATCGCCTGTGCGCGTCGCGGTGGACGCGTATTCGGCGTTCCAGCTGTCTATCGGATTGTCGTACTGCGCCGGGTCGGCTTGCATGGCGTAGGTCTGGCCATCGCGCGTCATCAGAACGAAGTTCTCTTGCGTATCGGCGTTGTTGACGACGACTATGGCGCCCTGACCGGCGTTCATCTCCATCCGCACCTTGTTGCCAGAACGGATCATGACGACCGGCAGGTTCTGCCCGTCATCGCCGTGAATGGTGGCCTCGGCGCGGTAGGACGCGTCGGTCAAATTCGGGAACAGCCCGCCGCCAGAAGGCGCGCTCGGATTACAGGCCGCCAAAACGCACGCTGAAATGAGCGCGAGTGCTGAAATGCGCATGATGTCCTCCCGGAATCGTCCCTGACGCCCATCTAGCAGCCGTGCGGCCCGCCCGATACCCCATCGACCGGCGCCCGTTCGTCGCAAATCGGCGGCGTCCGCTCGCCGCAGGGCGCCGCGCGCCCTTGCCCCGCCCCGCCGCCAGCGGCCACAATCGACCCCAATCGACTATCCGCGCGTCGGCCCTCCGCTTGGCGCGCGCGTCACTTGGGGGTCCTTCACATGAAACCGCACGTTATCGCCGCGCTTTTGGCCGCCGCGTCGCCGCTCGCGCTCTCGGCCTGCGCCACCACGGATATCGGCGCCAGCGCGACCAACGCCGCTTACGCCACCGCGCAAGCCGATGTCGCGCGGCTCACCGCTCAAGCCAACGAGAACGTGTTGCTGAAGCCCTGGACTGGCCCGCACGGCGGCGTGCCGCCGTGGGACCACGCCGATCCTGCTTTGATCGCGCCTGCGTTTGAGCTCGGCATCGCTCTGCAAGAGGCCGAGATTCAGGCCATCGCCGCCAATCCGGCCGCGCAGACCTTCGACAACACCATGATCCCGATGCAGAACGCGGGCCGTCATCTCGACCGCGCGACCACGATCTTCTCGATCATGACCGACAACGTCTCGACGCCCGTCGTGCAGGAGGTCGAAGCCGAATGGTCGCCGCGCCTCACGGCCGCCTACAACGCGATCACCTTCAACCGCGCGCTCTTCGCCCGCATCGACACGCTCTACACCCAGCGCGCCACTCTTGGTCTGAACGCCGAACAACTGCGCCTGCTCGAACGCACCCGCGATCAGTTCGTACGCGCCGGCGCCGCAGCGACGCCCGAACAGCAAGCGCGCCTCGGCGCCATCAACGAAGAGCTCTCCACCAGTTTCGCCGACTTCGGCCGCCGTCTCCTCGCCGATGAAAACACGGCGATCTTCATCAACCGCGAATCCGATCTCGCCGGCCTGCCGCCGAACATCCGCGAAGCCCTCGCCGCCGCCGCCGCCGAACGTGGTCACGCTGGTCAGTGGGCCGTCGTCAACACGCGCTCCAGCGTCGATCCGTTCCTCACCTTCTCGTCGAACCGGCGCCTGCGCCAACAAGTCTGGACCACATTCAAGAACCGCGGCGACAACGGCGACGCCAACGACACCAACGCCGTGATCGCCGACGTCCTGCGCCTCCGCGCCGAGCGCGCGCAGATCCTCGGCTTCCCAACCCACGCGCACCTCCGTATGGCCGACACCATGGCCCGCGATCCGCAGAACGCGCAGGACCTGATGATGCGCGTGTGGCCCGCTGCCGTCGCGCGCGTCCACGAAGAAGTCGCCGACATGCAGGCGATCGCCAACCGCCAGCGCGCCAACATCACAATCGAGCCGTGGGATTACAATTATTACGCCGAGCAAGTCCGCCGCGACCGGTACAATCTCGATCAGAATGAACTGCGCCCGTACTTCGAGCTTAACAACATGATCAACGGCGCGTTCTACATGGCCAACCAGCTCTACGGGCTGTCGTTCAACGAAATCACCGGCACGGTGCCGGTGTTCGAACCCAACGTGCGCGTGTGGGAAGTCACCGATCGCGACGGCTCGTATGTCGGTCTCTTCTACGGCGATTACTTCGCCCGCGCCGGCAAGCGCTCAGGCGCCTGGGCGCAAGGCTATCAGGGCTGGGAAAACTTCACCGGCGCGGCGGTGACGCCGATCACCTCGAACAATAACAATTTCGTTCGTGGCGCCGAAGGCGAACCAATCCTGATTTCGCTCGACGACGCCCAAACTGCGTTCCATGAGTTCGGCCACGCCATTCATGGCCTGCTCGCACACCAGGTCTATCCAGGCCTCGGCGGCACGCCGCGCGACTACGTCGAATTCCCAAGCCAAGTGCACGAGCACTGGGTGCTGACGCGTCCGATTCTCGATCAGTTCGCGCTGCACTATCAAACCGGGCAGCCGATGCCGCAGGCGCTGGTCGATCGCGTCCACAGCGCGTCGACCTTCAACCAAGGCTATGCCACGGTCGAGTATCTCTCCTCCGCACTCGTCGACATGGCGCTGCACAACCGCGCCGAGCCGATCACCGATGTCGATGCGTTCGAACGCGAGACGCTCGCCGCCATTGGCATGCCGCGCGAAATCGCGATGCGTCACCGCCTGCCGCAGTTCGGACACCTGTTCTCAAGCGACAGCTACTCCGCTGGCTATTACTCGTACCTTTGGTCCGAAGTGATGGACGCCGACACCTGGGAAATGTTCGAAGCCAGCGGCAATGTGTTCGATCCAACTGCCGCCGCCGGCATGCGCAACATCATCCTGGGCGAAGCCAACAACAGCGACCGCCTCGAAGCCTACCGCCGCTTCCGCGGCCGCGATCCGGACGTCAACGCCCTCCTCCGCGTCCGCGGCTTCCCGACCGACGGCGGGAGCAGCGGGGGCGGAGAAGAGTAGCTCGCCGGACGCCTAAGCGGCCGCGAAGACGCCCATCAGCAACGGCCTTGCGTAAAGGGCCGGCGCGTCGGCGCGCGTCAACGTGCGCACCCAAGACGGGCCCTCCGCGGCAGCGTTGATGGTGACCTTGAGCATCTGCGCTGCGATGAGCGGGTCGACGGCGCGCATCGACCCATCCGCGTAGCCGTCCGCGGTCATGCTGGCGAAGCGATTGACGACGCGCTCGCGGCGTTCGTTCAAGCGCGCTTGCATGGCTTGAGGCAGCGCCGCGAGCAGCCCTTCTCGCGCGAGAGGGCCGCTGTCCGACAGCTGGAAGTCGATCAGCGTCGACACCGCAAGCTCGAGCTTCTCCCGATGCATGCCTTCGGCCTCCAGCGCGCGCTGCTGCGCACGCCGCTCGACGTCGATGCTGCGCCGGAAGCACGCCTCCGCGAAATCCTCCTTGGCCTCATTATGATGATAGAACGAGCCCTTGGTGACGTTGAGTTCGGCCGAGATGCGCTCGACAGACGCGCTGCGATAACCGACCCGATTGATCAGGCGCGTAGCCGCCACGAGGAAATCCTCTCGCGAGCGGTCGCTGCCGCCCGGCGGCGGAAGCTCAAGCACGCCGCCGCGCCAGCGCGCTCCGGGCGCGGCAAGCCCGCCAACATAGATGTCGCACACGCGATCGAGCACGCGTGGATAGTCATCGACGTCGTAACGATGCAGCCACCCGATCGCCCAGAAGATCTGCTCAAGCAACACATGGGCAAGCGCGGTTTTCGCCTTGTGGTCATAGTGGGCAAATCTCGGCCCGTCGAACAAGCCGCGCACGCGTTTTGAGAGACCCACGAACGCGTCCCGAACGATGCCGCGATGCGGTTCATCGAGCGCTCTGATCTCGCCAAACGAGGGTATCGGACTCTCTTCGCCGAACCTCACGGCACGATGGTGCGCGAAGAAGGCTTCGAACAGCCGCCGCAGTTTGCCCGCCTCGTCTTTGCCCTGCTCAGCCTCGCGCAGCATCGCTTCGAGACGCTCGACGCCAGCGAGCAGGCAAGCGACGGCGAGGTCTTCCTTTTTTTTGAAGTAATAGGCGATGCTGGTCGGATTGAGATCGACCTGCGCCGCGACCTCCGCAAACGTCGTAGCCGTAAGGCCGCGCCGGTACATGATGTCCCGCGCGGCGGCCAGGATCGCGTCCCGCTTCTTGCCAAATCGGTTCGTGCCGGATGCCTCGTTCGCCATCTCGCCGCAGCTTCTCCTCACGTGCGGCTTCAACCGCAATGGGCATCAGACAAAGCGAGCCGCCGCGTCAACCAATCGAGTGATCGACGCGACAACCCGCAAGGTCGCCGCTCCTAGGAGAGCAAGCGGCGGAACCTAATACTCTGCCGACACCCTTAAGCCGATCACACGCGGATCGGTCAAAAAGATATTGCGGAACAGGCCCGATGAATCGTCCGTGAGGTAAGCATCGGTGATGGCGACTTCATCGGTTGCATTCTGCACAAACGCTTCGACGGCCAAGCCGCGATCCGGCTGAGCAACGCGGAACAGCAGGTTCAAGTTATCGTATGAGTCCAGCTCGTCAGCTTCGGTGTTGAAGATGCGCATGAACGACTCGCCCTGGCGGAAATAATCACCGCGCGCGGTTGCTTCCCAGCCGCCGCCGAGCGGCCAAGTGTATTCAACGCCGAAGCTGAAGGTCCAGTTGGGCGCGTTCGGCAGTTCATTGCCCTCAAGGAAAACGCCGCCGCCCGGAGCAGGTCCCGCCCCTTCGATTGTCAGTGCGCTGAGACCAAGCGGATTGCCGCCCGCCGGATCGCAGGCGCCGCCGAGTGCTCCCGGCGCACCATTGATCGCCGCCACCATCCCAGCGTTAAAGAACGACGTCGGTGCCAAGCAAGCCTGGCCGTTAAACGGGTCGTGGATCAGCGTCCAATCCGGATCGCCCTGTGCGCGGTCGAACACGTCAAGCGAGCTGCCGCCGGTGATTTCCGTGTTGAGGTTCCCTAACGTGCCGTTGAAGCGCAACCCATCGACGGGCTCCCACACCAACTCAAATTCGGCGCCGCGGACGATGGCGTCGATGTTCTCGTTGACGGAGGTGCGCTGCACGATCCGCGAAATCTGATAGCCCTCATAGTCGTAGTGGAAGGCCGTCGCGTTGAAGATCATGTCGCCGCCGAGCAGCGTGTTCTTCACGCCGACTTCGTAGGCGTTGACGAATTCCGGATCGAACGTCGCGTTGACGCCGGCGATGCCGACAGAGCCAGGCGGGTTAAAGCCGCCGCCTTTGTAGCCGCGCGAATAGAATGCATAGAGCAGCGTGCGATCGGTGAAGCCGGTATCGATATGCCAATCGAAACCCAGTCGTCCCGTTGTCTCTTCAAACTCAGCATGCTGATGCGGCACGGGCGGCGGCACGACGACGCCGCTCAGGAAACCGAACAGGAGCGGGCTGACGGGATAGACGTCCTTCTCGTCTTGCGTGAAGCGCAAGCCGGCCGTGACCGTGAAGTCTTCGAATGGCTGATAATAGACTTCGCCCATCGCGGCGAAGGAGCTCAGCTGATAGAGCTGCGTGCGGTTGAGATAATAATTGTGTCCGCTGCCATCGGGCGGATTGTTGGTATCGACAAAGACCCCGCCGCCGAGCGCGTAAGTGGTCAGCGTTAGCGAGTTCGAGAACACCCAATAATCGTTCGGTTCAGCCTCGTAATCCATGTAGATCGCGCCAAGGCTGAAGTTGAGCGGACCGTCGAAGTTCGATTCCAGCCGCAGCTCCTGCGACCACTGGCTGGTCTCGGCCGAGGAAATATCCGCAGATGCGATGCGATCGAAGCAGCCGAGCTGCGGATCACAGAATGTGCCGTCAGCGGCGGTCAAGCCGGGAATGAAGTTGAACGGCGTGAGTGGAACGATGCGGTTGTAATCTTGGAAGGTAAAGTAGCTGTCTTGGCTCCACGATGTTAGCGCCGTGAGCGCCAAGGAATCCGTCATATCCCAGCGCATATTGAGCAGAGCCACGTCCTCCTCGGCCTGATAGATCGGCTCGAACGAGGACTGAATACGGCGCAGGTCGGAATCCTGAAGGATGCCGGCATTGGGATTGTCCGAGATCGCGCCGACGATCGCGGCCCATGAACCGCCCAGAGTGGCCAGCGAATTGACCGCGCCTAGCGATGACGGATCACTCAAGCGCGCGGGCAGGCAACCCTGGCTCAGGAAACCGCGGGTCACGGGGTTGGTTATGGCTTCTCCGTTGACGGAGGTCGGCCCATTGTCGGTCGCGCACAATTGCTTAGCGACGCGTGAGCGGTCGTCGTCCTCCTCGAAATGCTCGTACATCAGCCAGGCGCCGAAATTGTTGGTGGGGTTAAACGCCAAGGTCGCGCGCCCCGCCCAGATCTCGCGCCCATCGACGGCTTCGCCATTGACGGAATTCGTGACAAAGCCTTCGCGCTGGAGGCTTGTCGCCGCCACGCGCAGGCCCAACACGCCGTCGGCCATGAGCGGCACATCGACGACGCCGGTTATGCGGTAGCTGTCAAAATCGCCGGCCTCGAGGCGCAGGCTGCCTTCGAATGCTCCGCTCGGCTGTTGCGTAATAACGTTGACGACGCCGCCAGTGGCGTTGCGGCCGAACAGTGTGCCTTGCGGCCCTCGCAGCACCTCGACGCGCTCGACATCGTAGAAGTCCGCCTCGAACAGGCGGTTCGTCGTCAGCGGCGCGTTGTTGAGGTGGACGCCGACCCCCGCGTCCGCTCCGGTTGCCACGGCTTCCGCGCCCACGCCGCGGATCTGGAAATTGTACGCGGTGAAATTCGTCTTGGAGAAGGTGACGTTCGGGACGCTTTGGACGAGGTCGTACCCACCGTCGATGCCTTGATTCAGTAGCTGCTCATCGGAGAATGCCGACACCGCGATGGGCACGTCCTGGATGGCCTGTTCGCGCTTTTGCGCTGTGACCACGATTTCATCCGACACTGCTTGCGCGGCGGCGGGTGTGACGGCGCCGAAGGCCGCGAGCGACGCTCCCGAGAGCAGCATCCAAATCGATGTGTTGCGCATTGCACGCCTCCCCTTGGGACAGCGCCTCTGCGCCCGCCTCCCGCAAGCGCACTGCCGCCCAGAAGGTCAGCAAGCCTCCGGGCAATCATCGAGTCAAGCTTCGGGTACGATTTTTCGTGAATCGGGTATGTCCTGCAACGCCATGTCATTGCACGGGGCGAAAGAATTCCTCACCGCGGTACGTCAAGACGAAGGCGGAAGGGCGGGGGCCGCCCGCAAGAATCCCTAAGAAATGGCGCTGCGCCATCCCCTGCGCAGCGCCATTTCACTTAGTGCAGTTCTAGGAATGGCTGGAAGCCGCCGAAAATCATGCGTTTGCCGTCGAACGGCGCATTGTCCATGCTGTTCTTCATGCGCGGGTCGTCCATGACTTTCTTCATAACAGCGTCGCGGGTGGCGCGGTCTTTGTAGGTCGCCCAGGAAAACACGACGATCTCGTCGTCCTTGGCCTGCACGGCGCGCGGGAACGAGGTTTGTTCGCCGTACGGCACGTCGTCGCCGATGCATTCGACGTAATCCAGCGCGCCGTGTTCCTTCCAGACCTCGCCGGCTTTGCGGGCCATGTCCTTGTAGGCGTCCAGATTCTTCTTCGGAACCGCCAGAACGAAACCATCGACGTAGGGCATTGTGAATCTCCTTTGCTGCTGGGACTACCTGAAGACGTGGCGCGCGCGCGCGTTCCGACAAGCGCTAGCGGCGATTTCGTTCAGGTTAGATTCAGCTTGGATTCAGCCAGCCGCGCGCACCGTCGGCTCGGGAGCACTGACATGATGCACAAAATTTCAGCGATGCTGATCGCGGCTTTGTTCGCCGCGACCACGTTCGCGCCGGTCGCCGAGGCCCGCGATGGTCGCCGCGACGGCTATTCTCGGCATTACGACCGCGACGACGATCGCGGGCGCCGTCATTACCGCCATCACGACAACAACGACGACGAACTCGCCGCCGGCGTTGTCGGCCTAGTCTTGGGCTTGGCGATTGGCTCGCTGGCCAGCCAGCCCAGCCAACCGCGCGGCTGCTACGATCGCTGCGGCGGGCAACGCGACGAATACTACCAGCGCGACAGCGGCTATTATGAGGGTCGAGGCGGCGCTTATGAGCGCGATTACGGGCTCGAAGGGGACCGCCATTACGAAGACCAGCGTCCGCAATGCGTGCGGCGCGAGCGGCAGTGGGATCGCTACGCCAATCGCTATGTCACCGTGGACGTGCCCTGCTAGTGTTCTGACGATCACAATGTGAGGCGGCGCGCACCTGGATGGGCGCCGTCTCCATAATTTGTTCCGAAATTCGCACTACATTGCCCTCATGCGGTACGTGTGCGATGCGCCGGACGGCGCGACCTGGTTCAGATTTGAGACCGAAGCGGAAGCTGAAGCCGAAGCGGCGCTGATGCGGCACGCGGTCGAAAAGTATTTCCGCCGCTTCGAAGCTGCTGCGCGGGAGAGCTATAGGGCCCCGGCTGGCGCGCCGACCTTTGAGCAATCCATTGGCCTGAAGGCCCACGTCGCGCGGACCATGCCGATGTTTCTCACCCTGCGCGCCGAGGACGGCGCTGGTCTCGCCACCGCGATGCTGCCACCCGAGGGGCGCAACCAGGTCAACTTCAAGACCGTCATCGTCGGCCCCGAAAACGCCGACCCGTACCTTGCGCACGAGCCGGCGATCCTGGCGCTCGCGCGGCACTTCAAATTGGAGCTGCCGCGCGAGACGTGTTTTCCGTACGCGTAGTTACTTCGGCGCAGCGCCGCCCGCGGTTTGCGAGACGACACGCGTGCCGGTGTAGCACGGCGCCACCGTGCAGTTCTGCAAGAGCAGACGCGCGATGTATTGGCCATCAGCTGGGGGCGTGAACGCCACGACCGGATAGTCGTCCGCCAGCATGTCGCTCGCCACGACGCCGCCCGTGCGCATATCGATCAACTCGATGTCGACATTGTTGCAGTCACCGTCGCAGGCGCCGAGGAACGTGTACGGCGTGCCGCCGGTAAGATTGACCGACCAGCGATTGTCCGTGCCCGGCTGCAGCGCGACGACTTGATCGTCCATGCCTTGCACCGGGCCCATGCTGGCGGCGAATTGCGATTGGTAATTGTCCAACAGCGTATCCATGCCGGTGATCAATTGCTGACGCACTTCGTCGGTGATCTGCGCTTGTTGTGTGGTCGGCTGTGGTGTCTGCGTCGACGGCGCTTGCGCGCCCGGTTGCACCGGCGGCAAAGCCGCGCCGTTGCCCTGATTACACGCGGCCAAAGTCAAGACCGCCGCGGCGGCCAGCATCATACGCATCATTCGGTTTTCTCCCGTTCCAGGCCGCGCAGCCCTAACGCAGGGCCGCGGCGTCTGTCCATGCGTGGCTTATCCAGAAGCCCGGAAAAACGCGCTGTGCCCGCGGTCACTTTCGCGATTTCGCCACGGAAATCGGTTGTTCCGGCGACCAGCGCCGCATCGGCGCGAAGCATTTTTCGGTATGCGCTGGTGTCGGGTGCTTCACCCGCGACAGCCGGCCGTGCTCGACCATGTGCGCGTAGATTGGGTCCCAATCGGTCGCCGCCTCGCCTTCCCAGTGCGCGACGCTGGCCTCATCGCACCAGCTCATCAGGTTCGGCATCGCGTCGCGATGCGTGGCGGAATCGCGAAACGCTTTCATCGCGTCGATGCTCTCCCACGCCGAGCGCGTCCAGAACACGAGACGGCCTTCGGCAAGCACGGCGCCGGAGATGAAGCCCGGCGACGCACCGCACTGCGCGCTGATCGCGCGCGTCGCACGCACGAACGCGGGCAGCGTGAAGATGGAGTGCAGACGCAAGCGGGTGATGGAGTTGTGAACCACGGCCCACCTCTACCCCGCGAGGGGGAGAGGTCAATTCGCTCCAGCGAATTGGGTGAGGGGGAGAGGTTCAGGATTGAGCGCACCTCTTGATGCCGGTGCTCCACCCTCACCCTGCCCTCTCCCTCCCAAAGGAGGTAGAGGGTTCTTGAGCTTCAGCTTGGGACGATTGAGACATGCTTCATCCTTGTTGCGCATCGCGCGCGAAAAAGTGGAGAGCGGGACGCGGGTGGCTCGCGCCTGCAAAAGTGCGCCGGGTGAGCGACGCTGTCGACGCGGACCATCCGCGTCCCGTGACTGGCTTCCAACGGCTCAGCGCAAGGAGGTCTTTCACTCCTCTGGATGATCGCCGCCGGCGCGCGGGTTTGCGCTGTTCGCGCAAGGCCCCGGTGTGCTCCTCGCGGTTTATTATCCCCGCGGGCTTGTCGCACCTGATGCGATACGCGCAGTTTATGAGGCTCGTTTTCGCCCTCAGGACCGGCGCGCCTTTCCGCGATGGTTTGCGGAAGACATCAGAGCGTCACGCTCAATCACCTCGCTCATCGCATCGGTTGAACAGCGGCCGACTGCCCTCCTGCGGAGCGATGGAGGGATGATACAGGCGGTGGGAAGGTGTGGGATAGATTTTTTCGGAAGCGTTGGAAAATAAGGGCGGGAGCGGTGTTGGGTGGGGGATAGAGCGTTATCGAGCACAACGCCGGAGGAAACCTCCTCGCTTTCGACAACGGCTTCGGCGGAGAAGCGCAGATACGCGGTATTGGTCCTGGCATCGTAATGAAGGCGAACGCTCATCGTTTGGTCACTCGCACGCGATCCCCATCGTCGGTCACAAATGCGCTCGCCTCAAGATCGTCGCCGTGTAGGTTGACGAGTTGGCTTGCGCGCTCAGCTAGCGCCGCGGCGCTCGACTGACGGAGCCGCAGCACGCCCAGATGCTTCGAGCCATCGCGAAATACGAGCGTGCCGAAGTCATGATCAATCGTGATGATAGCCCGGCCTTCCGACGCGGCGGCAGCGAGGATGGCTGGATCACCAGGATCATCGCCGCGTTCGGCGACGGTCACAACATCGTGGCCGTCGGCGCGCAGCCGAGCAACCACGTCTTTAGCCACGCAATTATCGAGCAGGAGCTTCCGCTTCTTCACTGGCCGCCCCCACCGCCGCGCCAGACATGCGAGTCATGCCCGAAAGTTTGCCGGCGTAGAGCAGCGCCGCCTTGACGTCGTCGGGCTCCAAGAACGGGAATTGCTCCAACAGCTCCGCCTCGGACATCCCCGCGCTGAGATAGCCAAGCAGGTGCTCCACCGCGAACCGCTGGCCGCGAATGATCGGTTTCCCGCCGAAAATGGCGGGGTCCGAGGTGATGCGGGCAAGGAGCGGGTTGGTCATAGTGGTTATACACTATCACATTTATTGCGATCGAACCAAACACTTGCGCACCTCCAACGGCTGCACAAGATCGCTGTTTGAACGATTGAGAAAGAGACAGATGAGGACATGCCGCGTCTGTCCCCTCTAGTCCTTTAGGGCACGCTGAATAGTTTTCGCGCTGGGGGCCGTCACACCATTTCGTTCGAGGAAGGCCATGATTGCTCCGTCTCGCTCTTTGATGGTCAGCCCCTTCGGAATGCCCTCTGGCCAGACCTGATTCACGGCGTCCTTTATGCCCGCTCGCTTTGCGCTCCTGGCCTTAGGTTCTTCCGTAATTTGTTGAACGTCCACGTCTTCCGGTTTCACGCGCGGAGAAACCCTTAACTCAACGTCGTACAGCTTCGCTCCATCAAGGTTGAAGAGGCACCGATGGCGATCCCATTCGAGTCCAGCGGTGAAGCATCCCCACTCAATTTGCTCCTTTTTTGCCAGGGCGCTTTCGCGTCGTCCTTTCACATCAAGAGCTCCGATAATTATCGAATGCTCTAGCATGTGTTTCACTTTCGTCCGCGCTATCGGGAAGCTCTCATCAAAAACGCGAGTGCGTTCTTCCTCGGGGAACATCACACCCGGCAAGAACGACGGGACACTGTGCAGATCGCCCTCGTCGTTAATCGAAAGCTCCTGAAAGGGTTCAGAGGGATCTTCGATCCGCAACGCGCCGTAGAACGAACTTATGTTCAGCCGATGAGCTTCGAGACCGAACCAATTTCTGATTCCGGGGTCCGAAGGGTCGTCCAGTTTCGGGCGAAGCAGCTCATTGCGCCGATAGCCATGCTCGACATGGAAGGCAAAAGCAGCGATCGCGAAGCAGTGCGCGTAGGGCAGAATAGTCCAGCGGAAAAACGACTCGGGAAACTCGATTTTGACACCGCAAGTCATTCTGCTCGGTATCTCAAATCGATCCGACACGGTCGCTCCTAATCGCTATCCATCTTCAGCGCCGCGATGAACGCTTCTTGCGGGATGTCGACTTTGCCGAACTGGCGCATGCGCTTTTTGCCGGCTTTTTGCTTGTCCAGCAGCTTGCGTTTGCGGCTGGCGTCGCCGCCGTAGCATTTCGCGGTCACGTCCTTGCGCAGTGCGCTGATGGTTTCGCGGGCGATGATGCGGCCGCCGATGGCGGCTTGCACCGGGATTTTGAACATGTGTTGCGGGATCAGCTCTTTCAGCTTTTCCACCATGGCGCGGCCGCGTGATTCAGCGCGCCCGGCGTGCACCAGCATGGAGAGCGCGTCGACCGGATCGTCGTTGACCAGGATCGACATCTTCACGAGATCGCCGACGTGGTGATCGATCAGCTGATAATCGAAGCTGGCATAACCCTTCGAGATCGATTTCAGCCGGTCGTAGAAATCGAACACCACTTCGTTGAGCGGCAGTTCGTAGATCAGCATCGCGCGCGAGCCGACATAGTTCAGCTCTTTCTGGACGCCGCGGCGATCCTGGCAGAGCTTGATGATGCCGCCGAGAAATTCGTCGGGCGTCAGGATGGTGGCTTTGATCCACGGCTCTTCGATTTCACGGATGTAAACCGGATCGGGCAGATCGGCGGGATTGTGCAGCTCCTTGAGCTCGCCGTCGTTCATGTGCACGCGATAGACGACGCTGGGCGCGGTGGCGATGAGATCGAGATCGAACTCGCGGCTCAGGCGCTCTTGGATGATTTCCAAGTGCAAAAGCCCAAGGAAACCGCAGCGGAAGCCGAAGCCGAGGGCAGCGCTGGTTTCCATTTCGTAGCTGAAGCTGGCGTCGTTGAGGCGGAGCTTCGACATGGCGGCGCGGAGATCTTCGAAATCGGCGGCGTCGGTTGGGAAGAGACCGCAGAACACGACGGGCTGCGCCGGCTTAAAGCCCGGCAACGCTTGCGTGGTTTCGCGGCGATATTCGGTGATGGTGTCGCCGACGCGGGCGTCGCCCACTTCTTTGATCGAGCCGGTGAGGATGCCGATTTCGCCGGGGCCGAGTTCGGCCACCTCTTCGCGGCGCGGGCGCAGCACGCCGAGTGTGTCGATGTTGTAGCCGGCGCCGGTCTGCATCAGCTTGATGCGCATGCCCTTCTTCACCACGCCGTCGATGACGCGAAAGAGCACGACGACGCCCAGATAGGCGTCGTACCAAGCATCGACCAGCAGCGCTTTCAGCGGCGCTGCGGCGTCGCCGGATTTCGGCGGCGGCAGGCGCGTGACGATGGCTTCGAGCAGCTCCGGGATGCCCTCCCCGGTTTTGCCGGAGGCGAGAATGGCCTGCGACGCATCAAGCCCGATAACGTCTTCGATCTGTTGCTTCACCCGCTCGGGCTCAGCGGCGGGCAGATCGATCTTGTTGATCACCGGTACGATCTCAAGATCGATATCCAGCGCCTGATAAACGTTCGCCAACGTCTGCGCTTCAACGCCCTGCGACGCGTCCACAATCAGCAACGCGCCCTCGCACGCGGCGAGCGAGCGCGACACTTCGTAAGCGAAGTCGACGTGGCCGGGCGTGTCCATGAGATTGAGGACGTAATCGAGGCCGTCCTTGGCTTTGTAGTCGAGGCGCACGGTTTGCGCCTTGATGGTGATGCCACGCTCTTTCTCGATGTCCATGTTGTCGAGCACCTGCTCGGTCATCTCACGCGCAGTGAGGCCGCCGGTCGATTGGATCAATCGGTCGGAGAGCGTGCTCTTGCCGTGGTCAATGTGGGCCACGATGGAGAAATTGCGGATGCGGTCGCGGGGCGTCATTTGCAGGCGCGGTGGTATAGGCGCCCGCGCGGGGCGCCAAGGCTCACGGCTGCGTCAGTTCGGCATTAGGGCGAAAAATGCCGCGTAGAATAAGAGCCATGCGCCGATGAGGACCCAAGTGAGCTGGCGTTCGCTGAGCCAGCGGCTCAAGGCGCGGCCGATCAGGGCCGTGCCGACGGAGACGATCAGGAAGCGCGGCAGACGGGCGGCGATGGAGGCGAGCGCGAAGGCGGGGAGCGACGCGCCAGCCCAAGGCGCCCAGATCGCGTAAACCTTGAAGGGCGTTGATGAGAGCGGGCCCACAAGGGTGGCGTTGAACCAGTTGTGGGTGCCCATGCTATCGCGAGCGCTTGTCACCATCGCTTCGCTGATTGCCGGCGCCGCTAGCACGGCGGCTCGCGCGGCGTCGGGGTCGCTAGCGCTCCAGAGAAACATGATGCTGCCGCCAACGGCCGCGCCGATGGCGGCGTAGAGCGATGAGATCGCCGCGGCGCGGGGGCCGCGCTTCAGACCGATGTAGGAGAGGATGACGTCGGGCACGATGAAGAACAAAGTCGCCTCGGCGACGCCCCAGACGAACGCGGCGATGTTAAGCGGCTTCATGCGTTGAGTTTCGGCAGATCGAGCTTGAGGCCGAAGTGGGCGCGCTCGCCGCTTGCAGTTTCGAAACCGCCGACGATCTTGGCTTGGCACCGCACCGTCGCGCGTTCGGCGCCGGCAGCGGTGAGATCGGCGCGGTAGAGCCGCGCATTGGCGCGGGAGAGATAGCCGGCGCGTTGGCCGTTCAAGTACACGGCGACGGCTTGGTCGTCGTAGGGGTTGGAGTCTTCGAGGACGAGTGTCGCTTCGTGCAAGGCGCCGTCCTCCGCGGCGGCTTCAAGCACGCGTTGATACTGGGAGACGCCGACCACATCGACGGCGAACGCACCCGGTCCGTCTATTTCTATATCCATGCGCCACCGCTCTTAGCGGCCATCATATTCGGAATCGTGCGCCGGTGCGCCAGGGAGTTCGCGTTCGAGTGATTCCCGATAGGCGACGCAACCGCGGAAGAATTTGGGCCAAGGCGGTACGGTGATGTTGGCCGGGATCGGCTCGGGCAGCAGGCCCCAGAGCTGCGGGTGATGCCAACAGAGCTTGTGGCCGGAACTGTCGCGGTGGTCGCGGATGCCGGCGCGAAGGCGCTTTACTTCGGCGATTAGGCCCTCGCGATCCATGGTTTTCAGGTCGTCATCCATGCTGCGGCTCCTCTCTGGAGGAATAAGCGTAGCCACATTGACGGGGGTTCCGCACTCCCCTAACTACGCCCGCTTCTACCGCGACTTCATGTGCCCGGATGGCGGAATTGGTAGACGCACCAGCTTCAGGTGCTGGCGCTCGCAAGGGCGTGGAGGTTCGAGTCCTCTTCCGGGCACCATCCTACGCTCGCCGCGCGAGCTTCGGATTGCAGGCCATCCCCAATCGCATAAATTTGGAACTCGTCGTCGCTCGCTAGAGCGCGGTGTCCCTGCGTGCTAGGCCGATGCCATGAAACAGCTTGTCCTTGCTCTCTCTGTCGCCCTCGCCGCCTGCGCAACGGCCGCCGCGCCGACGGCGGAGCACAATCACCATGAAATCTCCACCGTCGGTATCGCGCCGACTTGGGATGAGGCGCGGGCGAACGCCATCCTGGAGCGGACGCAGCGATTGCATCTGGCGCCGGATATGTCGGCGCTCACGCCGGGCGAGCGCGAAGCGGTGCGCGAGTTGCTGCTCGCAGGGGAGCGGATGCATCAGCTTTACATGGAGCAGCGCCACCCGCAGGCGCGCGCGGCGGCGGCGTATCTTGCGGAGCATCCTGAGCTGACGGCGGCGCGCGATCTGTTCCAGATGAACTCGGGGCCGATCGCGACGACGTTGGACAATACGCGCGAGGCGTTTCTCTCGGTGTCGCCGGAAGAGCCGGCGCGGAATGTGTATCCGGCGGGCGCGACGCGCGAGACGATGGATGCGTTCATCGCGGCGAACCCGTCGCGGCGCGAGACACTGATGGACGATCGCGGCGTGGTGATGGCGGCGACGGACGAGAACCGCGCGCATGCGCTGATGGTGCTGGATCATCATCCGGTGCTGGACGCCTTGCATCCGGGGCTGCGGCAGCGGTTGCAGACGGAGCAGACGTATCTCGCTGTGCCCTACTCGGTCGCGTACGCGCGCGATATTCTCTACATCGCGGATCGGCTGAATGCGGCGGCGGATGATGTCGAGAGCGGCGACGCGGCGTTCGCGCGCTATCTGCGTTTGCGGGCGCGGGATTTGCTGGCGGATGATTATGAAGGCGGCGATGCGGCTTGGGTGACGGGGGATTTCACCGGCAATCTCAATGCGCAGATCGGCTCGTACGAGACGTATGATGACGCGCTTTACGGCGTGAAGACGTTCTTTGCGCTTTCGCTGCTGGTGCGCGACCGGGCGCGGAGCGAGGAGCTGCAATCGGCGCTGGCGGATATTCAGCGCGTCGAAGACGCCCTGCCCTATGACAGCGATCGCGAAGTGCGCAGCAACATTCCGGTTGGTGTTTACAACATTGTCGCCGATTTTGGCCAGGCGCGCGGGACGAACACCGCGACGATCCTGCCGAACGAGGCGTACTTGGCGCGGCAATACGGGCGCACGATTTTGATGCGCGGCAATATTTTGCTGAACGATGAGATTTTCGACGAAACGCATCGCGCGTTCGAAGCAGTGGTGATCGACAGCCAAGGCGACGACCTGACGTCCGAGGGCGGGTTCTATCGCACGCTGTGGCACGAGATTGGGCACTATCTCGGCGTCGATCAGACCGCGGATGGGCGCGAGCTTGATGCGGCGTTGGAGGATACGGCTGATCTCTTGGAGGAGATGAAGGCCGATCTGGTGTCGTTGACATCGGCGCGGATTTTGAACCAGCGCGGCTTGCTGAGCGATGCGCAGCTGCGCGGGATTTATGCGTCGGGCATTCGCCGCGTGCTGCAGAAGAACCGGCCGCGGCGCGAGCAACCCTATCAGACCATGCAGCTGATCCAGTGGAACTGGTTCATGGAGCATGGGGCGTTGCGGTACGAGAACGGGCGGTTGCGGATCGATTACCGGCGTTATCCGGAAGCGGTGACGAGCCTGTTGCGCGAGGTGCTGGCGATCCAGCGCGCCGGTGACCGGGCGCGGGCCAATGCGTTCGTGGATCAATGGACGACGTGGCGGCCGGAGCTGCATGAAGTCATCGCCACGCGGATGCGCGAAAGCGAACGCACGCGCTTCAGCTTGGTGAGGTATGAGGCGCTTGACGCGGCCCAGTGAGCGCTCGTTAAGGTCGCGCGGTTAGGCTTTTCATCATGGATGCGGACGTCCCCGCCGAGATCGTGATTGTCGCGCCGCGTTTGCCGGAGGCGCCAAGCGAGGACACTTACGCGACGTTTGAGATCGATCCGGCGGCGCTGGCGAACGCGACGCGGCTAGATGAAGCGTTGCGCACGGCGCCGGGCGTGGCCCTTTTCCGGCGCAATGATAGCGCTGCGGCGAATCCGACGATCCAAGGTTTGTCGGTGCGCGCGATTGCGCCGAGCGGCGCGGGGCGTGCGCTGGTGACGCTCGATGGCTTGCCGCTGAACGATCCGTTTGGCGGCTGGGTGATTTGGGGACAGCTGCCGCCGGAGACGATTGCTGGCGCGACGGTGCTGCGCGGTGCGGGCGCGGGACCGTATGGCGCGGGCGCGCTGACGGGCGTGGTGCAGTTGGAGGAACGGCGCGGACAAGGTGCGGCGCTTTCGGTTGAGGGCGGCGAGGATGGCTACGCGCGCGCTTCGGTGTTTGCCGAGGGCGGCGAGGATGCGTTGTCGTTCATGCTCGCGGCGTCGATGGCGCAGAGTGATGGCTGGGTCCCAGTGCACGAGAGACGCGGCGCGGCGGATACGGCGTTGTGGTCCGACAGTGCGGCGGGCGTCGCGCGGGTGCAGTGGCGCGGCGATGATCTGGTGTTTGCGGCGCGGCTGGGCGGATATTCGGAGCAACGCAGCGCGGGATTGGTAGGCGCGGAATCTACATCCGAAGGCGCGAGCTTGAGTTTGACACTGGCTGCGCCGCGCGGTCCGTTTGCTTGGCGCGTTCAGGGTTGGGCGCTGACGTCGGACTTGGCGAACTCATCGGTGAGCGTGGCGCCGGATCGGAGCGCGACGACGCCGGCGAACAATCAGCTGCACACGCCAGCAGTCGGGTGGGGCGGCAACGCGGCGGTGCGCTGGACGGAAGACGATCGCGGGCTCGAGCTGGGCGCGGATTTGCGCACGGCGGATGGTGAGACGCGGGAGCGGTTCTCGTTTGTCGGCGGCGCGTTCACGCGGTCGCGGGTTGCGGGCGGGAAGACGCTGACGGCGGGTGTGTATGCGGAGACGTGGCGTGTGCTGGGGCCGTGGTTGCTTTCGGGCGGCGCGCGGGTGGATGTGACGCGCGCGAGGATGGCCGACCGCGTGGAGCGATTGTTGGCGACGGGCGCGCCAACGTTGCAGTTTGCGCCGGAGGATTCCGAGACGATTGCGCCGACGGCGCGGTTTGGGTTTCGGCGTGGGCTCGGCGCCATGTTCGTACGTGGTGCGGCCTACTCCGGTTTCCGGCCGCCAACGTTGAACGAGCTGCATCGCCCCTTCCGCGTTGGCAATGATGTGACGGAGGCGAACGCGGCGTTGGAGCCGGAGCGCTTGTACGGCGCGGATTTCGGCGTGGGCGCAGACCACGGTGCGTGGTCGTGGAATGCCGGTGTGTTCGTGAACCGGTTGGACGATGCGATCGTCAACGTCACGCTTGGCGCGGGGCCGGGGACGTTTCCGCCGGGCGTGTTCGTGCCGGCGGACGGCGCCTACCGGCAGCGACAGAATGCGGGGCGGATCGATGCGGTTGGCGTTGAAGCTGACGCGAGGGTCGCGGTCAGCGATGCGCTAAGCTGGCGCGCGGCGTTTGCTTACACGGACGCGGAGGTCGACGGCGGCGATGCGGCGCCGGGGCTGACGGGCTTGCGGCCAGCGCAAGCGCCGGAGTGGACCGCGAGTGCGGGCGTGCGATGGCGCGCGTTCGATGCGACCACGCTGAGCGCTGACGTGATCTACGAGAGCGAACGGTTCGAGGACGATCTGAACACGCGCGTGCTTTCGGCGGCGACCGTGCTCGATTTGCGCGTGGAGCAGCGGCTTTCGCCGCTCGCGTCGGTGTACCTGGCGCTCGACAATGCGCTGGATGCGGATGTCGAGACCGCAGAGACAGCGGACGGAACCGAGAGCTTTGCGCCACCGCGGGCGTTGCGGGTGGGCTTGCGGCTCGGCACGCCGCGCTGAGACTGGCGCGGGCGCGCGAATTGGACTAAGGCCCTGCCCGATGACACGGAAGCTTTCTCTCACGAGCGACGGACGCAACATTGTCGTCCACCTGCACAAGGGCGATCTGCCTGACGGCGTAACGTTCAACGGACCCGTCGCGGTCGATAGCGAGACGATGGGGCTGTCGTTGGTGCGTGATCCGTTGTGCCTGGTGCAGATCTCCGACGGCGGCGGCGAGGCGCACTTGGTGCAGCTCGATCGCTCAAGCTATGACGCACCGAACCTGAAGCGGGTGCTAAGCGATCCCAGCGTGCTGAAGCTCTTTCACTTCGCACGCTTCGACGTGGCGATGTTTATGCGCGATCTCTCGATCGTCACCGCGCCGATCTATTGCACCAAGATCGCGTCGAAGCTGGTGCGGACGTACACCGACCGCCACGGGCTAAAGGATCTGACCAAGGAAGTGCTCGGCCGCGATATCTCCAAAGAGCAGCAATCAAGCGATTGGGGCGCGCCGGAGCTTTCCGATGCACAGCTGGCGTACGCGGCGTCTGACGTGCTGCATCTCCATGCGTTGAAGGATCGCCTCGACGCGATGCTCGCGCGCGAGGGGCGCACCGAGATTGCGCAATCGTGCTTCGACTTCCTGCCGACGCGCTCAGCACTCGATCTGGCCGGCTGGGAAGACGTCGATATTTTCGCGCACTCATGAGTGGCAAGATCAATCCTCGTGCTGAAAGGCGACGTAATCATCCGGCTGCGTGACGGCGATGTGACGTTGAAACCCGGAGAGATTTTCGTTGTACCCAAAGGCGTGGAGCATGCGCCGTTTGCGGAAGCAGAAGCGCACGTGCTGCTGATCGAACCGACCGGCACGCCGAATACGGGTGATGCGGCGACGGCTGCGCGGCACGAGATTTAGCTGCTCGGCTGTGACGCGGGGCAAAAACCGCGCTAGACCCTCCGGCGGAGAGATGCATGAAACTGCTCACCGGCTTTGTCGCCATTGTTGTTTGGCTGGCCCCGTGCGCGGCCTCAGCGCAACTGTTTGCCGATCCCTTCGCTGACGCGGCCGCCTATCGCCAGATGCGCCGCGAGGCGCCCGCCGACGCCACGTATCGTGTTCGCTACGAAGTCACGCGCATTGAACCAAACCAAGCCCCCGCCGTCTCGGAAGTCACGATCGATGTGGCGGCGGATTGGTCGCTGACACGGGAAGGCGATCAGGTTTTCCTGCGCGATTTCCAGCTCAACCGGACTTTCATCCTGCGAGGCGACTCCTTCGTCTCGACCAACAGCCTCGCCGACATCGTCTTCCGCGTTATGGAGCGTCAGAACCGGACTTATCTACAGCGCATTGCGTCGGCTGCCGGCGTACAGCTTGCCGACGATTGCGATGCGGACACCGAGCTTGGCGTGACGATGCCAAGCGCATCCGGCGCGAGCGCAACCGAGTTTGGCCAAAGCGGGAGCGCCGTCGAAATGCGTTGCGGCGGGCGAGCCGTTGGGCGCTTTAGGGCGAGCGATGGCGCTGCGCCTCCGGCGGCGTTTTGGCCGACGATGTTCACGGTGATGACGACTCATCCGGCCTTGCATCGGCGCATTCGAGAAACGGGCCGCGCGCCGGCGCAGCTGGAGACGTCTTTCCGATATGCGCCGGATGCAGAGCGGCGGCGGAGCTGGCGGCTTGTTGCGGTTGAGACCGTTGCTACGCGCTATCCGCTCAGCGCAGCGCTGCGCAACACGACAAGCGAAGTGTTGGATCGCGAGTTCGCGGCCGGGATCGGACAAGTTGGCATCGATGCGGTCGCGGGACGCGCGCAAGGCGGCGCGCCGACGCTGCAGAGTTGGGGCGATCATCTCAACGACGTCGCGCGGCGCGATGGTCAGGCCGCCGCCGCCATGCTGCTGCTTCCGACTTACAACATGTTTCCGGAGTTGGAGGGCACGTGTCAGGGCGCCGCGCAGGTGCATCCCCTCTGCCCGCTGAACAACAATCTGCGCGCGATCGCCAGCGCCGATCCCGCTCCCATGTCAGTGCTGGAAATCGGCATGGCCGAGCAGCAGCGAAACAATGCGGCCGTCATCGCGGCGATGCGGCGTGCGCAGGCATCTCCGAATCGCGATCATCCCGCGCTCAACGCCTCGTTTGCGCTGGCGCTGCTGCGCTTCGATGAAGTAGCTCTGACGGAAGCTCGAGCAGCGAGTTTGCCGACTGACGTCGATGCGCTTCAAGCGGCGGCGCTTCGTGCGCTTCCCTACAATCCCGCTTATTGGACAGATGTCGGGGACCGTTACGGCGGCGCGTATGATTATGCGACGGCGTTTGTGTTTTACGATGTCGCCTATTCTTTGCCGATGCCAAGCGCGGTGGCGCGGAACCGCGTGTTGGTATCGAAGCGGGAGGTGATGCAGCGTATACGCCGGGACTTTCCCGACGCGACGTTGCCCCCTACGCCTTGACCACTGCCTGTTCGATCCGGCCAAAGATAGAGTGGCGCTTGGCGTCGAACATCTCGATCTCGACGCGATCGCCGTGCTTGAGAAAACTCGTGCTTGGCTTGCCGGACTGGATGGTCTCGATCATGCGCTGTTCGGCAATGCAGGAGTAACCGCGGCCGCCTTCGCTGATGGGTTTGCCGGGGCCTTCGTCGGCGCCGCGATTGGAGACGGTGCCGGAGCCGATAATCGTGCCGGCGGCGAGGTCTCGCGTCTTGGCGGCGTGGGCGATGAGTTGGCCGAAGTCGAAGGTCATGTCATCGCCAGCGTCGGCGGCGCCGAAGGGTTTGCCGTTGAGTACGACGTGCATCGGCAGATGCAATTTGCCATCGCGCCATGCATCGCCCAGTGCGTCGGGCGTAACGGCGACGGGTGAGAACGCAGACGACGGTTTGGATTGGAAGAAGCCGAAGCCTTTTTCTAACTCGGCTGGAATGAGGTTGCGCAGGCTGACATCGTTGACGAGCATGACGAGGCGGATGCGCTTCTTCGCTTCCGCGGCGCTGATGCCAGCTTCGCAATCGTCGACGATGACGGCGACTTCGGCTTCGAAGTCGCAGCCCCAGGCTTCGTCCTTCAGAGGGATCGCGTCGCGCGGGCCGAGGAAGATGTCGCTGCCGCCTTGGTACATCAGCGGATCGGTCCAGAATGTTTCAGGCATCTTGGCGCCGCGCGCCTGGCGCACCAGCGCGACGTGATTCACGTAGGCTGAGCCATCGGCCCATTGGTAGGCGCGTGGCAGCGGCGATGCAGCTTCGCGCTCGTGGAAGCGTTCGCGTAGGATTGTGCCGTTGTTGACGCCTTCGCTCAGCGATTTGAGGCGCGGTTCGGCGTGAGTCCAATCGTCGAGCGCGGCCTGCAACGTCGGCACGGTGGGCTCGTGCGCGCACCAGGCAAGATCGTCGGAAACGACGACCAGTTTGCCGTCGCGCCCGTGGCGGAGTGATGCGAGTTTCATGCTTTCACTGCGTCCTTTTGGCTTTCCGGCGCGGCTTTGATGAAGGCCGAGTGTTTGCGGGCGGTTTCATCCCAGGCCACCAGGCGCGGGAATGGCGAGAGATCCGTCTTGAACCGGCGGGCGTTGGCCATTTGCGGGACCAGCATGATGTCGGCCAGGCTGGGTTCGTCGCCGAAGGCATATTTTGTTTCGGCGCGTTGTTCGGCTTGGTGCTCAAGTGCGTTGAAGCCGAGCTTGATCCAGTGGCGATACCATTCGCCGACGTGATCGTCGTCGGCGCTGAACTCGAGCTTGATGCGCGTGAGGACGCTGGTGTTGTTGAGCGGGTGGATGTCGCAGCCGATGGTCAGCGCGAAGGCGCGGACTTGGGCGCCGAGCCAGGGATCGGCCGGCGTGAGGCGCGGTTCGGGATAGGTTTGATCGAGCCAGACCAGGATCGCGAGCGATTGCGTCAGCAGCCCCTGCTCCGTCTCAACCGCGGGCACGCGCATCTGTGGGTTCTTGGAGCGATAGGGCTCGCGCATCTGCTCGTCCGTGCCGGGCAGGATGTTGATCGGGATCGACTCGTAGTCGACGCCCTTCAAGTTCAAGCCGATGCGGACGCGATAGGCGGCGGAGGAACGCCAATAATCGTAGAGCTTCAGCATCAGGTTGGCTCACGTTCGTAAAGAAGCACACCGTAAGCCAGCACAGCCGGTCCGACAATGTCAGATGAAAGCTCCGGATTCCCTAGTTGCAAATCGAGAGAAACGGGAAGACGCGATTGCAGAGCGGTGGCCCAATCGTCGTGACTAAACATCCAGACGACCAGGTCGTCGTCGTCGCCTTTTCTTCCTACGTCGATGATCGCTGCGAGATCGAGATCGCTGGCAGCTCCCTGCTCACCGCGAGCGTAACTTCCAAATAGGAAGACCTGTTTGAGCTCTGGGATAGCCCGCGCCCAAAGTTGAATAGAACTGATCCATTCCTCTGGGAGCAAGCTCACTCACCGATCCGCGATTTCACAGCGTGGGCGGCGCGGGCTTTTTCGTGGAGCCAGGCGGCGTGCTGCGGCGCCTTTTTGGTTTGGCTCCACTCTTCGAGCATGGCGGGCGCGACGCGCTTTAGTTCTGCCAACTCCTCCGGGGTGCCGGTGTCGGCGGTGAGTTCGAGGCGGTGGCCGTTGGGATCGAAGAAGTAGATCGATTTGAAGATTCCGTGGTCGGTTGGACCGAGCACGTCGAGGCCCTTGGCTTCAGCGCGCGCCTTCGCGGCGAGCAGCGCGTCGAGGCTATCGACCTTGAAGGCGATGTGTTGGACCCAGGCCGGCGTGTTCTGATCGCGGTCCATCGTTTTCTGGTTCGGCAGTTCGAAGAAGGCGAGCACGTTGCCGTTCCCGGCATCGAGGAAGACGTGCATGTAGGGATCGTACTCGCCAGTGGACGGCACGTGGTCCTCGGCGAACGCCGTCGTGTAGTCCATGTCAAACACGTCGCGATAAAACTCGACGGTTTGCTTGGCGTCTTTGCAGCGATAGGCGACGTGATGGATGCCGTTGGTTATCGCCATGGGGCGCTCTCCTCGTGCGCGAGGCGAGCGCCTGCGCCGTTCAGGTTTGATCGGTAGGAACGTCCTTCACGCGTGTCTTGCCAACGCCCAACGCAATGCCGAGGCCGAGCAGGACGAGCGAGCCGACCACGATCCATTGGGTCGGGACGTTGAGCAGCACGGCGCCGTAAATCAGGCCGGCGAGAAGAATGATAAAGCCGATGGCGTAAATGACGAAAGTCGACATGGCGCGCTCCCATGGCCTCGTGTTCAGGGCCGGATGTGTTCGGCCTATCAACGGCGGAAGCGGCATTTGGTGCCGTCGGATGGGAACTTTGCTTCAATCGTCCTCATCCGCGAAAATCTGAACCAACGGATAGCCGCCCTGGCGGAGTTGGCCGCGATACATGCCGGGCGTGTTCATGACCCAGGCGTAGCGGCCGTTGCCATCGATCACGATGACGCCGCCGCTGCCGCCCATCTCACCGACTTCGCGCATGACCAAGTTGGCGGCGTCATCGGCGTCGTCGCTGTTGAGCTCCATGCGCGCGCAGATGGCGCGGGCGACGCCGGCGCGGATGAAGTACTCACCGCTGCCAGTGGCGGAGACGCCGCAGACGCCGTTCTGCGCGTAAGTGCCAGCGCCGATGATCGGAGCATCGCCAACACGGCCCCAGCGTTTGCCGGTCATGCCGCCGGTTGACGTGCCGGCGGCGATGTTGCCGCGTGAATCGTAGGCGACGACGCCGACGGTGCCGAACTGGTGATCGTCTGCGCCTTCAAGATGGTAGCCTTGAGGCGCGGGCGGCGCGCCTTCGGGGCGCGCGGGGACGGGTAGGTTGTTGGCGCGCAAATATTGATCGAGCTGTTGCCAGCGGCGTTCGGTGAAGAAGTACGACGGCGCGACCTCTTCGAGGTTCTGCGTGCGCGCGAATGTCTCGGCGCCCTCACCCACCAGCATGACGTGCGGGCTGTGCTCCATCACGGCGCGGGCGGCGAGGATGGGGTGGCGCGTGCGCGTCATGCCGGCGACTGCGCCGGCGGCGCGGGTTGAGCCGTCCATGATCGAGGCGTCGAGCTCGTTGCGGCCTTCAGCGCTGAACACGGCGCCGCGGCCGGCGTTGAAGAGTTCGTTGTCTTCAAGGTACGAGATGGTCGCGGTGACGGCGTCGAGCGATGTGCCGCCGCTTTCGAGGATATTGCCCCCAATGGTGAGCGCGTCGCGCATAGCCGCGCGATACGCGGCGTCTTGCCCGGGCGTCAGCGTGGTGCGGTCGATGACGCCGGCGCCGCCGTGGATGACGATCGACCAGCGTTCCGGTTCAGGCTCGGGATTAGCGACGGCGCGGATGGTGCCGCAGGCGGAGAGCGCAATCAGCGCCAGCGCGAGGAGCGCGCGCATCACGCACTTTCCTTCAGTACGCCGCGGCGGATTTGGTCGAGTTCGATCGATTCGAACAGCGCTTTGAAATTGCCTTCACCGAAGCCTTCATTGCCCTTGCGCTGAATGAACTCGAAGAAGATGGGCCCAATCGCGTCCTTGCCGAAGATTTGCAGCAGCAGGCCCTGGCCTTCGCTGGGCGCGCCATCAATCAGAATGCGGCGCTTGCGCAGTTCTTCGACCGGCTCACCGTGACCTGGCAGGCGTTTGTCGATAAGGTCGAAATAGGCTTCGATCGTGTCTTGCAGTTCGACATTGCGCGCGCGGAGGCGGTCGACGACCTCGTAGAGATTGTTGGTGCCGAAGGCCAAGTGCTGGATGCCCTCGCCTTTGTAGCGTTGCAGATATTCCTGAATCTGATCGACTTTGCCCTCGTCGCCCTTCGATTCATTGAGCGGGATGCGGATCTTGCCGTCTGGGCTGGTCATCGCCTTTGAGAACAGGCCGGTGACTTTGCCTTCGATGTCGAAATAGCGGATTTCGCGGAAGTTGAAAATCTTCTCGTAATAGTCCGCCCACGTTTTCATATTGCCGCGGAAAACGTTGTGGGTGAGGTGGTCGAGGTAAGTGAGGCCGATGCTGTTCTTGGACTCGTCGGCGCCTTCGATCGGCTTGAAATCGATGTCGTAGATCGACTGCGCGCCGTAGCGATCAACTAGATAAATATAGGCGCCGCCGATGCCCTTGATGGCTGGGATGTTGAGCTCCATCGGGCCGACTTTACCCTCGACCGGCTCGGCGCCGCGTTTGATGGCTTCTTCCAGCGCGTGCTTGGCGTCGCGCACACGAAACGCCATCGCGTTCGCAGACGGGCCGTGGGCGCTGCGGAAATCCGCGGCTTGGCCAGACGGCTCCATGTTGAGGATGAAGTTGATGTCGTTCTGCTTGTAGCGAACGACGTTCTTGCTGCGGTGCTTGGAGACGGCGGTAAAGCCGATCTGCTCGAAATAGGCCGCGAGCTTTTCCGGTTCGGGTGAAGTGAATTCCACGAACTCGAAGCCATCGGTTCCGATCGGGTTTTCGAACAGGTCGGCCATGGTGCTCCTCGCCACTTGCGTTCTGTTCCGATTTAGTTTCATCTGAAACCAATGGCAAGCGCGAAACGCAAAACGACCCCGGCCGATCTGCTGGTTTTGGAGGATTTCCTTCCTTACCGGCTCTCCATCCTGTCCAACCGCGTAAGCCGGGCGATCGCGGCGCGTTATGCCAAGACGTTCGACCTCACCATTCCGGAATGGCGGATCATTGCGGTGCTCGGACGCCGCCCTGGCCTGACAGCGAAAGAGATCGCGGAGGCCACCGAGATGGACAAAGTCGCGGTGTCGCGCGCGGTGGCGAAGCTGATCGCGGCGCGACGCGTGCGTGCGAACGCCGACAAGAACGATGCGCGCCGCCAGCCGCTTTTGCTCACGGCGCAGGGCGAGGACGTGCATGCGCGCATCGCGCCGATCGCGCTGGCGAGTGAGCAGAAGCTGTTGTCGGCGCTCGATAGCCGCGAGCGTGCGCAGTTGGACGATCTGATCGATCGGCTGCTCAGCGCCGCGCGCGCCCTCTAAAGTTCCAAACACAGCACCAAGAGGAACCGTCGCCTGCTCCTGTGCGTCACCACTGACGGGGGGGGAGTGGGCATGACTTTTTCCTCGGAGCAGATAATGACACGACTTTCACGGATCGCCGCGAACGCGGTGTTCATCAGCGCGGCCGCCTTGATGGCCGGCTGCTCATCTTCAGGTGATGGCGATAGCGCGGCGGCATCCTCGACGCGCGGCGCGCCGGCAACGGCAGCGCAGCCGTCCGGCGCGACGCAAATGTATAGCGACGCCCAGGTGCAAGCGTTTGTCGCAGCGCGGACGGAAATCCAGGCGCTGCCGCCCAACACGGATCAAGCGCGCATCGGTCAGATTCTGAGCACCCACAACCTCGCGCCGGACGTCTACAACGCGATCGCGACGCGGGCGCAGACCGATCAAACCTTGTCGAACCGCATCGCCGCCGCGAGCGTCGGCACGGAGTTCACGGACGCGCAGCTGCAATCCTTCATTGCGGCGAGCACGGAGATCAATCCGTTGAGCCAATCGCTTTCGACGGCGCCGGCCGAGCAGCAACCGGTGATCGCGGCGCAAATTCGCTCGGTCCTGCAGACCAATAATCTCTCGATCGAAGCCTACAACGGCATCGCGGCGCAAGCGCAGAGCGACCCTGCGCTGGCGGCGCGTATCAATGCTCTTGCCGCGCCAGCGGCGCCGGCCGACGCGACCGAGCCACCGGCGACAACGCCGCAATAACGTCCGCGCGGGTCATTGCTGTTGAGGCGTCAGGCGCACGATGCGTCTGTTGTCCTCATCGGTGATGACCCACAGCGCGCCGGTTTCGTCTTCCGCCATGTCGCGGATGCGGCCTATGCCGAGATCGAAGCGCTCTTCGCCGACGACGCGTTCGCCTTCGATATCGAGGCGCACGAGTTGTGCTGTGCCGAGCGCGCCGATCAGAATGTCGCCGCGCCAAGGGAAGAGTTCGCCGCGATAGAAATCCATATCGCCGGGCGCGATGACCGGATCCCAATAATAGACCGGCTGCTCCATGCCTTCGCGCACGGCGATGCCTTCGCCGATCGGCGCGCCGCTGTAGTCTTCGCCGTACGAGATGATGGGCCAGCCGTAGTTACGGCCGGCTTGGGGAATGTTGAGTTCGTCGCCGCCTTGCGGGCCGTGCTCGATAGTCCAAAGCGCTCCGGTATCGGGGTTGAGATCGGCGCCCTGGATGTTCCGGTGGCCATAGGACCAGATTTCGGGACGCGTGTTGGCTCGGGCGACGAATGGGTTGTCCGTGGGGACGGTGCCGTCGGCGTTGATGCGCACGAGCTTGCCTATCGTGGCGCTCAAGTCCTGCGCGAGAACGCGCGGTTCTGGATTGGAGCGTTCGCCGAGCGTAACGTAGAGGCGGCCTTCGCGATCGAACACGAGGCGCGAACCGAAGTGCGCGGTGGAACGCCAGGCGGGATTTTGCTGGAAGATGCGTTGCACGTTTTCGACGCGCGCGCCGTCATCGCTCAAGCGTGCCCGCGCGACGGCGGTGGCGTTTTGGCCGCTGCCGCGTGGTTCGGAATAGCTCCAATAGATCAGGCGATCGGTGGCGAAGCTCGGTGAGAGCACGACGTCGAGCAAACCGCCCTGCCCGCGTGCATCGACGCGCGGCAGACCTTGGATCGGCGCCGAGAGCTGACCTTCGCGCGTGACGATGCGCAGGCGGCCGGGGCGTTCGGTGACGAGCATACGGCCGTCTGGCAAGAAGACGATCGCCCACGGATGCTCCAGCCGCGCGCCGAGCGGCTGCCGCGCGATTGTGATCCCAGACCGTGCTTCGGGTGCGCGAGTTTGGCCGGCGAATGCGGGTTGGAAGTTGGTGTTCGCCGCGCCCTGCGCGACCGGCGCGCTTGCGCCGGACGCATTCTGTTGCTGGCCGTTGCTCTCCTCGCCCGTGCATGCGGCAAAGACCAGCACGGCGCCAATGATCAGCGTACGCATGCGGACCAAATCCCTCCTCACGAGAAGTCATATGGCGTGTGTCCACGGTTTGGCCAGAGTGTTGGCGCAAGACCGGTTTTTACTCGCGAACAGGATGGCGTGCCGCTAGCATTGTTTGGGGGCGCCGGCGAAGGGACGCGCGTGGCGGACATTTTCATTGCATGCTCGCGGCTCGATCTGGACCGCGTGAAGCCGGTCACCGATCGGCTGAACTCTCTTGGCTACAGCGTGTGGTGCGACAGCGCCGCCGCTTTGGCGCATCCGGACGAAGTCGATCGCGAGCTTGAGGCGGCGAAGGCGATCTTGGCGGTGTGGAGCGTGAACGCGGCGAACACGGTGTCGGTGATTGCGCAAGCGAGCGACGCGCTCGACGCCGGCAAACTGCTGCAGGTGCGCATCGATGCATCGCCACCACCGCAGCCATTCCATACGATCGCAACGGCGGATGTCAGCGGCGGTGAATGGGGCGTGTTGGAAGACGCGCTAAAGCGTTTGGTGCGCAACGGCGAAGCGCCCTCACACGAAACGCGCGCGCCGGGCTTGCTGGCGCATACGCCAGCGGCGGGCGCCCCTCTGCTGCTGACGATTGCCCTGGTCGCGGTGCTGGCGGCGTTCTCGGGCGCGGTGACGGCGACGTTCAACGATGTGATGTCGGTGGCGCAATTGCAGATCGCGCTGATCGGCATGCTGGGCGTGGCCGGCGCTTGCGCGGCGCTGGTCGTGCACCGCTACACCACACTGACCCGCGCGGAAGGCGGCTGATGGCCCGCTCGACCCTACAAGCGCTGATCAATGGCACGCGTCAGCTGCTTTCGGTGCAGCTTGTGATCGCGGTGATCGCAATCGCGCTGGCGGCGTGGACGCTCAGCGTCACCACGGCGCTGCTGCGCGAGCGCGACCGGCTGCAAGAACGCGTGATTCAGCTTGAGCAGGCGATGAGCGAAGGCGGCGTGGTGGTGCCGGAGGCGCCGGCGCTGGTGGAAGCGCCGCCACCGACGGCGAGCGCCTACCCCGGTGAGATCGGCGAACTGGCGGAATCGGCCTCGCTCGTGGCGCCGGACGCGGAGGAAGAGCGGCGTGGCGTGGGCGCGGTTATCGGCAGTTTGTTTGCGCCGGCGCCGGAGATGCGGCTTTTGGTGTTGCACGTGCGCGGACAGAACGATGCGGCGGCGGCGCAGCCGATTGCCGAGGAGCTGGAGCAAAATAGCAATGTGCGCGTGGTGGTGGACGTGCTGGCGCCGCGAGATCAGCGGCAGTCGGGCTATGCGTACTTTGATGGCCGCCAGAGCCGCGTCGCGGCTACGCTGGTGACGCAGTTCCATGATGTGGCGCGGCGCAATCAATTGGCGCCATGGTCGTCGCAGCTTAGGGGCGTCGCATTGCCTGCGGAGGGCGAGTATACGGCCGACCGACTGGACCTGGTGCTGCCGCCGCTGCCGGAGCCGGCGCCTGCCGCACTGCCGCCGGGCTAGGCCAGCGCCTTGCTTCCGCCCCCCGCCCGCGCGACAAGCGCAACGGAACAATGACCCGCCATTTCGCCGATTTTGACTGGGACCCCAAACGCGCCGCGACGCTGAAGAAAGCGCGCCGGCGCTCGCGTCTGATCGCTGGGCTGCGCCGGTTTTTCGTGGCTGGCGCCGGGGCCTCGTTCGCGGCGGTGTTCGTGTTCATGGCGCTCTACGCCATCCAGGGCGGGGCCAATGCCGGCGTCTATGACGCCCGCGAGCCGCTCCGGATGCTTAATCCCCGCTTTATTGGCCGCACCGAAAACGGCGGACCCTACCAGCTCTCGGCGGAGGTGGCCGAACAGGCCGTGGGGCAGAACCAGCCGATCGAGCTGGTTGCGCCTGTGTATCGGACCGACGCCGGAACGATTATGCTTGCCCCCAGGGGGATCTATGACCCGCAGGCCAAAACCGTGATTTTTGACGGCGAGGTGCTGTTTTCCGACGCTGGCGGCAACCGGTTCACAACCCCGAACATGATCGTGGACCTGAACTTGGGCACCCTGACTGGCCGGGGCGGCGTCACAGGCGCCGGACCCCTTGGCGTGCTGCAGGCCGAAAGTTATGAATTGAGGGATAGCGACCGTGCTTTAGTGCTTCGCGGTGGCGTCCGCGGGCAGATTCCGGATCGCGGCCAACAGAATGGGGAGCCGACGCCATGAGGCAAACAGCCTTCGCAATCGCCGCCGGCGCCTTCTTGGCTGTCGCCTTCGCAGCTCCGGCCGCACACGCGCAGCTCAGTGAGAGCGGCGGGCCGGTTTCGTATTCGGCCGACAATCTCGAGTATTTCGACGGTGAGCGGCGTCTGCTGCTCACGGGCGATGTGGACATCGTGCAGAACGATGCGCGGCTGCGGGCCGATCAGATCACGCTCTATTTCTCCAACTCAACAGCCGCCGCCAATCAACAAGGCGGGCTGGGTTCAGGCGACATCGAGCGCATGATCGCGACCGGCGAGGTCTATTATGTGCGCCCAGCGCAATCGGCTCGCGGTAACCGCGCGGTTTATGAAGTCAGCCAGGACAGCGTGACCTTCACGGGCAATGTCGTGGTGGCGTCGGATGAGAACGTCATTCGCGGCGAGACGCTGGTTTTGAACATCGGCAATCGGCGCACCGTGATCCGGCCGACGCCTGGCCAGCGGGTGCGCGGGGTGTTCGTCCCGAGCGAAGGGCAAAATTCGGGCCAATCGCCCCAGTGATCGGCCAATCGTTACGAAATCTTAGCCGCAGCGAGTGCATATGAGCCCCGAGGGCGCTGCAAGCCGTTCGGCCAAGGCCCAGACCGCACAAGGCGGTCTAGGCGCGGTTTCGATCGGGAAATCCTATCGCGGCCGCCGCGTGGTGAAGGACGTATCCGTCACCGTCAATCGCGGCGAAGTCGTTGGTTTGCTGGGCCCCAACGGAGCAGGGAAAACCACCTGCTTCTATATGATTACGGGGCTCGTACGCGTGGACCAGGGGCAAATCTTGTTGGACGGCCAGGACGTCACAACACTGCCTATGTACCAACGCGCGCGGCTTGGCGTGGGCTATCTCCCACAAGAGCCGTCGATCTTCCGTGGTCTCACCGTCGAACAGAACGTCATGTCGATCGTGGAGCTTTCCGAGCGTAACCGCTCGAAGCGCCGCGAAATCGTCGATGGGCTGCTCGCTGAACTGCGCGTCGATCATCTGAAAGATGCGCCGGCCTCCGCCCTCTCGGGCGGCGAGCGGCGCCGGGTCGAAATTGCGCGGGCTTTGGCGACGCGTCCGTCGTTCATGCTGCTCGACGAGCCTTTCGCAGGCATCGACCCGCTCGCCATCAACGACATCCGCGAGCTTGTGCTGTTTCTGAAGCAGCGCGGGCTAGGCGTTCTGATCACTGACCACAACGTGCGCGAAACGCTCACGATCGTGGACCGTGCATCGATCATGTTCGACGGTGAAGTGATGTTCGAAGGCACGCCGTCCGAAGTGATGGGGTCCGCTGTCGTGCGCGAAAGGTATCTCGGCAAAGACTACCACTAGTCCGGGGGCCGCGGTGGCGATGACTCCCCGTCTAGAGATGCGCCAGGGCCAGGCCCTGGTGATGACGCCGCAACTGCAGCAGGCGATCAAGCTGCTGCAACTTTCAAACGTTGAGCTGCAGGAGTTCGTCGAAGGCGAACTCGAGCGCAATCCGCTGCTGGAGCGCGAGGAAGGCTCTGCCGAAGCGCAGAAACCCGCGAGCGATAGCGGCGATGCGCAGCAACTCGATTTCGATACCGGCGTTGCGCCTGCGGAAGCGGCGCTCGACGTCAGCGTCGCCGACATGGCGCCGGATCTGAGCGCCAACGAATTATCCGAAGCGGGCGCCGCGCCGATGACCGATTGGTCGAAGGCGGGATCGGGCAAGGGCTTTGACGATCTGCCGGGCATCGAAGAAACGCTCGCGAACGACCTGACGCTGGCTGAGCATCTCGACGCGCAGCTGACACAAGCTGGCCTCTCCCCTGTTGAACGCTTGATCGGCGGCGTGCTGATCGATGCGGTGGACGATTGGGGCTACGTGCGCGCCGACATGCGCGAACTGGCGCGGCAAATGGCTTGCGGCGAAGCCGATGTGCTGCGCGTGCTCGGCGTGATGCAAGGCTTTGAGCCAGTCGGCGTGATGGCGCGCGATATCGCGGAATGCCTGACGTTGCAGCTGAAGGATCGCGGGCGGTTCGATCCGGCGATGGAAAAGCTGCTCGGCAATCTGGAATTGTTGGGCAAGGGCCACTTCGAGCGGCTGCAGCATATCTGCGAAGTCGATCGCGACGACCTGATGGAAATGGTCGCTGAGATTCGCGCGCTAACGCCGAAGCCAGGCGCAGGGTTTGGCGGCGGCGCGGTGCAGTCGGTTGCCCCGGACGTTTACATCAAGCAGGCGCCGGACGGGACCTGGCTGGTTGAACTCAACACCGACACCATGCCGCGCGTGCTGATGAACCAGCGCTATTACGCGACGGTGTCGAAGACGGCCAAGCGCGAAGAGGACAAGCAATTCCTCACCGAATGCGCGGCGAACGCGTCGTGGCTGGTGAAGAGTTTGGACCAGCGGGCGCGGACGATCCTGAAGGTGGCGCGCGAGATCGTGCGCCAGCAGGACGGCTTCTTCGATAAGGGTGTCGCGCATTTGCGGCCGCTGAATTTGAAGACGGTAGCGGCGGCGATCGAGATGCACGAGAGCACGGTGAGCCGTGTGACCTCGAACAAGTATCTCTCCTGCGCACGCGGCGTGTTCGAGCTGAAGTACTTCTTCACCGCCTCAATCAATTCATCCGACGGCGGCGAGAGCCACTCGGCCGAGGCTGTGCGCTTCGAGATCAAAGGCCTGATCGATCGCGAAGCGGAGAGCGAAATTCTCTCCGACGACCGCATCGTGGAAATCCTGCGCGAAAAAGGCATCGACATCGCGCGCCGCACAGTGGCGAAGTATCGCGAGAGCCTGCGGATTCCGAGTTCGGTTGAACGCAAGCGCAAGCTGGCGCACGGGCTTTAGGGAACCCACTCCTCCATGGGGCGGGTCTGCATGCGTTCCAAAATCTGCGCTGCTTCTGGCGGCATTTGACCATCCCACTGATCACCGGAGTGGACCGGAGGCGCGGTCTGATGTTGAGGCCATCCGTTTATGGCGGCAGCTGGGGTCTGGCCTTGCCAGCTTTCCGGCTTCTGATGTCCAGCGTTTGATTCAGTTTGCTCTGCATACGCCGTTTGATCGGCGCGCTGAACTCGCGGCTCTTGCGGGTCGCGATTAGAAAATACGCCATAAATCGTGGCGAGAGACGCGGCGACCGCGAGTAGAGTTGCAATCGATCCGAGTTCAGATCCTCGCGACGGTCCGGCGTAGCAGTTGTAAACTGCCACAGGACGGCACTGGGGACACGTGCACATCACTCACCTCGACCTCAGTGTAACTCACGAAGTCGAATTTCCCGAACTCGCACGGCATTAAATATACGAAAATCGAACCGACACCGACGGCTAGGCGGTCGTCGCTAGGCAGATATTCAACGCGCTGACCCTTTCGATGACGTCAGCCTTGCGCCTTGTCGTCAAATCACGAAAGATTTGAGCCGTTCGTCGCAACGGCTTTGCGGTTCGTCGTGTGACGCGGTGAGTTTGCCGCATGAAACACGCGTCGCTGGCGGCCGCCCTTCTCACCCTTTCCGCTTGTGCAACCGCGCCTGACCTTGCCGAGGCGCCGCAGATGGCTGCGTGCCGGCCTGCTGGGTATGATCGGGCGCAGCTTGATGCGTTAAAGGCTGCGGGGTGGACCGTTGCCGATGACGCGCAACGCAATGCGCTGGCCTTGGCGCTTGCCGAGTGCGTGGGCGATCCCGATCCGACGGTGCGGGATGGGATTGCGTATGAAGGGCTGCAAGCTTGGATGCGTCAGCGGACGCTCACCAACGAGACGCTGGCGGCTTTGAATGCGAACCTGCAAGCGAAGCTGACGGCGCCGGATGCGAGTGGGTTTCAGCGGCCGTTCGCGGCTTTGGTGCTTTCGGAGGTAACGCGCACGGATCGCGTGCAGGCGTGGCTGACGGCGGAGCAGCGCGCGCAGCTGGTGGACGCGTCGGTCGCATATCTGGAAGGCGTGCGCGATTATCGTGGCTATGATGAGCGCGAGGGCTGGCGCCATGGCACGGCGCACGCGGCGGACCTCATGCTGCAGCTGGTGCTCAATCCGAACGTAGATCGCGCGCAGCTGGAGCGGATTCGCGGCGCTATCGCTAGCCAAGTAGCGCCGAATGGGCACTTCTACATTTACGGCGAAAGCGAACGACTGGCGCGGCCGATCCTCTACATGGCGCAGCGCAATGAATTCACCGAAGCGGAGTGGACGGCTTGGTTCACACAGCTTGCTGGCGATGAGGCGTCGTGGAGCGGCAATTGGTACGCGACCAATGCGGGGCTGGCGCGCAAACACAATCTCAGCGCGTTCGCGTCGGTGATCTACACCAATGTCGACATCAGCGGCGAAGCGGCATTTGCGCCGCTGTTGCCGGGCGCCAATGCGATGATCCGCGCCCTGCCCTAAGCGCGCTTCACGCGCAGCAGCAAGAGCTGGCCCATCACCACTAGCGCGATGCCGCCGAGGGCGAGCAGGCCCCAGACCTTGTTCTCGAACACGGCGGACACCAGCATCGCCACGGGCGGCGCCATCGCGGAGATGTAGGATGCGGTGGAATAGCCGCGCCGGCGGGCGAGCCCGTAATAGAGCAGGAATGCGATCACCGAGCCGATGACGGCGAGATAGAGCAGCGACAGCGCATATTGCCAGGTCGGCTCGAACGCCCAGGTCTTGCCGGTGATGAGCGCGAACACAGCGAGCGCCGCCGCTCCGTACCCCATCGCCCAGCCCGTCGAAGCGGCGATGCCCGCGCCGGCCAATTCGCCGCGACGCGCATAGACATTGCCGACCACTGCGGCCGCCACCCCTGTCAGCGTCATCACGATTCCGATGACGGCTTCCGCGCCAAAATTTGCAGCGGCGAGTTCTTCCCACGACATCAGCGCGACGCCGGCGATACCAAGGCTCGCGGCGCCCCACGCCAGCAACGGCGAACGTTGTCCGAAAGCAATGCGGAAGCCGATCAGATTGACGAACGCCATCGATGCGAACAGCACTGCAACGACGGCCGACGTCACGCGCTCCTCAGCCCAATAGACGAGCGTGTAGTTGATGGTGAAGGTCGAGATCCCGACACCGAGCGCCGCAAAGTGTTGCGCGCGCGTCAGCATGATGCGCTCGCCGCGCAACGCACACCACGCAAGCAGGAGCACAGCCGCTAGCGCGAAGCGATACGTAACCGAGACTACCGAATCAACGACACCGAACTGAAGCGTAATGACAAACCACGTCGTGCCCCATGCCAACGTGCAGAACACGATGGCAATCAGATCCAACGCAGATGTGTTTGGCGCGGCAGCACTTGCCGGCACGCTTTGTTCGGCGCTCATCCCTCTCCCCCGAATCCGAACCGGATATGGTGACTGCTTTGCTCATGATAAAGGCGCGTTGTTCGCAGATGCGGCGAATACTTGTGCGTTGGCGCCGTTTCCGGGTTCCAAGCGTTGACCGGCCCCACCCTCGGGCCTACGTTTCATACATAGGCATCGGGGCGTCCCAGGGGGCGGGACCCGGTCCCGAGAGCCCTCCGTGCTGCAACACTAAGGAGGCTCCTTCATGCGCATACAAATCGCCGGACGGCAGATGGATGTCGGCGAAGCGCTACGAACTCGAATAGAGGACGAACTTTCCAGCGGGGTCGCAAAGTATTTTAGCCGCGCGACCGATGCTGTTGTCACAGTGGGCAAGAATGGCGGCGGTGTCGGCATCGAAGTCGACTGCACGGTGCACTTGCCGTCAGGAATTTCCCTACAAGCTGAAGGCCATGGCGGCGACGCGCACAGCGCGTTCGGCGACGCCATGGACAAGCTGGAAAAGCGCGTACGGCGCTACAAACGCCGGCTGCGGAATCACCACGCCGACCACAAATCTCCTCTTCCCGCCGAGGATGCGTCATCGTATGTGCTCGCGCCGTCAGCAGAGGAAAATGATGCCGACGACGCGTCGGCGCCGGCGGATGATCCGCCGCTGGTGATCGCGGAAACGACAGTTGCGGTGCGCACCATGACCGTCTCGATGGCCGTGATGCAGCTCGATCTTTCATCCAGCCCAGCACTCATGTTCAGAAACGCCTCCAACGGCGCGCTGAACGTGGTGTACAGGCGTCCGGATGGAAACATCGGCTGGATCGCGCCGGAGCGCCAAACCGCGAGGCGCCTCAATGGCGGGGCATAAGAGATTGAAGTGCGGCGCCGCTTCTGCTTGAGCGGCGTCTCTAGGGGTTAGAATGAGCGGACTAAGCGATCTGATCGCGCCGGAAGCAATTCTGCCGCGCTTGTTGGTGACATCACGCCGGCAAGCGCTGCAGATCGTTGCCGAAACGCTGGCGAAATCCGCCGGCGTCGATCCGCGCGCGGCGTTCGACGCGGTGCTGATCCGCGAACGGCTCTCCGGCACCGGCATGGGCGAAGGCGTCGCCATTCCACACGGACCAGTGCCAGGCGTGACACGGCCGGTGGGCGCGTTCGCGCGGCTTGAGCCGGCGCAGGATTTCGAAGCGCTTGATGGTCGGCCTGCGGACCTCGTGTTCATGCTGTTCGCGCCACCCGATCGCGGCGCCGATCACTTGAAGGCGTTGGCGCGCGTGTCGCGGTTTTTGCGTCGCGCCGACATGCGCGAGAAGCTGCGCGCGTCACGCGGCGCTGACGATCTGGCCGCACTGATTGCGAGCGCCGAGCGCGCGCCGGGCGCCTGACATCCATGATGACGGCGTGGGATCGGGTATTCTCGTGGTTTCCGTTGCTGATGACGGTGCTGTCGATCGCGGCGCTGGGCGTGTTTGCGCAATGGCCGACGATCTGGTCGGCGATGCTCGTGCTGTTCGTGATCTATTTCTTGCCGCCAATTGTGCAGCGGGTCGTGTTTCGCTGGTCGGCGATCAAAGTCGGCGTCGCCAACATTGACGGGCGCAAATTCTCACCGTGGCTGGCGTCGCATCATATTCAGGCAATCTACGACGCACTGCCGTTTCTGGAATCGCTGCTGCGCGTGTTTCCGGGATTCTATTCAATGTGGTTGCGGATGTGGGGTTCACGCGTCGGGTATGGCGTGGAATGGCCGGTGCGGTTGGATGTGCTGGATCGCTCGATGATGGATATCGGCAATCGCGTAGTGTTTGCGCGCGAGGTGGAGCTTGCGGCGCACGTGCGCAAGAAGACCGACGGCGGCGGCTCGCGCGTGCTTGTGCGTAGCGTGCGGATTGGAAGCTATGCGTTCATCGGCGCCAATGCGCGGATTGGACCAGGCGCGAACGTGCCGTCGAACGCTAACGTGCCGGCGCTGGCGGTGGTGGATGTGAACGAGAGCTTTGGCGATGCGAAGCGGCATCCGGAGCCAGCGGAAGCTGAGTTCGCGCTGAGCTAATATGGACCGCCGGCGCCCTCGCCGACCAGCGCCGACGCATGCCGGCGAGGGCGCCGGCGGTCCATATTATTCCGCTTCCAGCTTCGCCAGCAGCACGCCTTCACTGACCTGCGCGCCGGGTTTGGCGTTGAGTTCGGTGAGCTTGCCGTCGAACGGCGCTACGAGCGTGTGTTCCATTTTCATGGCTTCGAGCACGAGGATAGGATCGCCCTTCTTCAGCCTCGCGCCGGCCTTCGCGGCGACGGAGACGATCTTGCCCGGCATCGGCGACAGGATCGCGCCATCGCCGGCGGTCGCTTCGTCGGCGCTACGTTCGCCGGTATCGAGTGTGAACTCGTAGACATCGCCGTGATCGAACACGATCATCGCGTCGCCGCAGTGGTGCGGCCATGCGGTGTGTGCGTCGGCGCCTTCGACGGTGATCGTCTCGCCCGCACAGCGCATCGCGATGCGCGCCGATGGTGCGGCGTTGATGCGGAAACCGTGCAACGCTGACCACGGTGAGCCACGTGTCGACGGTGCGCCTAGGCTTGGCGATGCTGCAGCGCGCATGAAACCTGCGGCGGCCTGGGCGCCGACGGCGTCGCTCGGCGCTGGCGTGGCCATGAGCGCATCGCCGCGCGAGGCGATGAGCGCGGTATCGACATCACCGGACTCGAATCGGGAGTCGCGCAAGCAGCGATAGATGAAGCCGGCATTGGTTTTCACTGGCCAGGTTTCGACGTCGCGCCATTCGCGCAGCATGTTTGCGATGGCTTCGTGCCGCGTCGGCGCATGCATGATGATCTTTGCGATCATCGGATCGTAGAACGGCGTGACCTCGTCGCCCTGCTCCACCGCGGAATCGACGCGCGCGTGATCGCCGCGCAAAGTGGGGAGTTTCAGGATTTTGAGCGCGCCGGTGCTGGGCAGGAAGCCGGCGGCGGCGTTTTCCGCATAGAGCCGCGCCTCGATGGCGTGGCCGTTGATGCGTAGTTCTTCCTGCTTCAGCGGCAACTTCTCGCCGCTGGCGACGCGCAGCTGCCATTCCACCAAGTCCTGTCCCGTGATCTCCTCCGTCACCGGGTGTTCCACCTGCAGCCGCGTGTTCATTTCCATGAACCAGATGCGGTCGGCGCGGAGGCCCTCACTGGCGTCGGCGATGAACTCGATGGTGCCGGCGCCGACATAGTTCACGGCGCGCGCGGCAAGCACGGCGGCGTCGGTGACGGCCTTGCGCGTGGCGGCATCCATGCCCGGCGCGGGGGCTTCCTCGATCACCTTCTGGTGGCGGCGTTGCAGCGAGCAATCGCGCTCGAACAGATGCACGACATTGCCGTGCGTGTCGCCGAACACCTGCACCTCGATGTGACGCGGGCGCTGCACGTACATTTCCAACAGCACGCGATCGTCGCCGAACGATGACGCGGCCTCGCGCTTGGCCGATTGCAATGCTGCTTTGAACTCGCCCTTCTTCTCGACCTTGCGCATGCCTTTGCCGCCGCCGCCGGCGACGGCTTTGATCAGCACCGGGTAGCCGATCGCGTCGGCTTCCTTCTGCAAGCGCTCTTCGCTTTGGTCTTCGCCGAGATAGCCAGGCGTGGTCGGCACGCCGGCTTCGGCCATCAGTTTCTTGGCGGCGTCCTTGAGACCCATCGCGCGGATCGAGTCAGGCTTCGGGCCGATCCAGATCAGGCCAGCATCGATGACAGCTTGCGCGAAATCGGCGTTCTCGGAGAGAAAGCCGTAGCCGGGATGGATCGCCTCGGCGCCGGTTTGCTTGGCGGCAGCGATGATCTTTTCGCCGCGCAGATAGCTTTCCTTCGCGGGCGACGCGCCGATGTGCACGGCTTCATCCGCTTCGCGCACGTGCAACGCTTTTGCGTCAGCATCGGAATAAACCGCGACCGTGCGCACGCCGAGACGCTTGGCCGTTCGAATGACGCGGCGGGCAATCTCGCCGCGATTGGCGATGAGGACGGATTTAAGCATCTAGTCCTTCGCGTCAGGTGATGGCGAGGTGGTTGCACCAGCGCCGGTGAGCGCCGGGTTACTCTCTTCTGCTTGCGGGCCTTCTGCGGAAGCCTGCGTTTTCTTTTGACGGGCGATGATAATGAACACGCCGCCTAGGAAGAGGATGGTCGCGTTGCCCGCGGCAGTGCCAAACGCACCCATCATCATTTCGACGCTCGGACCCCCTTCTAGAAACGTAACAACGACCAGCATGGCGCCGACCATTAGGTACAACACAATCCATCGCGGAAAGATCAAAAGCAGAAGAAAACCGGCGATTGTAAAAGGCAGCATGACTCTCTCCCGCAATTTCGGCTTCTACTACATCCTAAACACGCCGAAGCGTGTTTCCAGGATTGGCGCGTTCAACGTTGCGCTAATCGCCAAGCCCAACACATCGCGCGTTTGCGCCGGATCAATGATGCCATCGTCCCATAGCCGCGCGGTCGCGTGATACGGATCGCCTTCCGCCTCGTAGCGCGCGCGGATTGGGTCTTTGAATTTTTCTTCGTCGGCTTTCGCCCAGGTCTCGCCTTTCGCTTCCAAGCCGTCGCGTTTCACTTGCGCGAGCACGCTGGCAGCTTGTTCGCCGCCCATGACGGAGATGCGGGAGTTGGGCCAGGTGAAGAGGAAGCGCGGGGAATAGGCGCGGCCGCACATGCCGTAATTGCCGGCGCCGAACGAGCCGCCGATCAGCACCGTGAATTTCGGCACTTCGGCGCTAGCGACCGCCGTCACCATTTTTGCGCCGTCCTTGGCGATGCCGCCGGCTTCGTATTTGCCGCCAACCATGAAGCCGGAAATGTTTTGCAGGAAGAGCAGCGGAATGCCGCGCTTGCAGGCGAGCTCGATGAAGTGCGCGCCCTTCTGCGCGCTTTCGCTGAACAGGATGCCGTTGTTGGCGAGGATCGCGACGGGAAAGCCCCAGATGCGCGCGAAGCCGGTGACGAGGGTCGGGCCGTAGAGCGGGCGGAATTCGTCAAGCTCGCTGCCGTCGACGATGCGGGCGATGACTTCGCGGACATCATACGGCGTGCGCACGTCATCGGGGATGACGCCGTAGATGCTTTCGGCATCGTAGGCCGGCGCGATCGGTTCGCGCAGATCGAGGCCGACTTGCTTCACCGTGTTGAGGTTCGCGACGATGCGGCGGACGAGATGGAGCGCGTGCGCGTCGTCTTGCGCGAGGTGATCGACGACGCCGCTCTTGCGCGCGTGCATATCGCCGCCGCCGAGCTCTTCGGCGCTGATGATCTCGCCGGTGGCGGCCTTCACGAGTGGAGGTCCAGCGAGGAAGATGGTGCCTTGGTTGCGGACGATGACGGTTTCATCGCTCATCGCCGGCACGTAGGCGCCGCCGGCGGTGCATGAGCCCATGACGCAAGCGATCTGCGCGATGCCCTCGCCCGACATGCGCGCCTGGTTGAAAAAGATGCGGCCGAAATGGTCGCGGTCGGGGAAGACTTCGGCCTGGTGCGGCAGGTTCGCGCCGCCGCTATCGACCAGATAGACGCACGGCAACTTGTTCTGCATCGCGATCTCTTGCGCGCGCAGGTGCTTCTTCACCGTCATCGGGAAATAGGCGCCGCCCTTCACCGTGGCGTCGTTGGCGACGATCATCACTTCGCGGCCAGATACACGTCCAACGCCGGTGATCACGCCAGCCGCGGGCGCTTCGCCGTTGTAGAGATCATACGCCGCAAGCGCGCCGACTTCGAGAAACGGCGCGCCGGGATCGAGCAAGCGCTCAACGCGCTCGCGCGGCAGGAGCTTGTTGCGCTTGGTGTGGCGCGCGCGGGATTCTGCTGGACCACCGAGCGCGATCTGCGCGGCGCGCTCGCGCAGCTGCTGCGCCAAGCCACGATGATGCGCGGCGTTCTTGGCGAAGGCTTCGGAATTGGAGTCGATATTGGATTTGAGTTTCATGTGGCGCCGTCAATATGGACCGCCGGCGCCCTCGCCGGCTCTTCTTTGTGCGCGTTGTGCGCTCTTGGTGTCTTTGTGTTTAAACACGAAGGCACAATGATTCCACGAAGGACACAAAGATGCCGGCGAGGGCGCCGGCGGTCCATATTACCCAGCCCCAATGATCTCCCGCCCAATCAGAAACCGCCGCACCTCATTGGTGCCGGCGCCGATGTCGTAGAGCTTAGCGTCGCGGAGGAAGCGCTCAACTGGGAAGTCCCTGGTGTAGCCAGCGCCGCCGAGGGCTTGGATGGCTTCGAGGCCGACCTTCACCGCGTTCTCCGAGGCGAACATGATGGCGCCGGCTGCGTCGTGGCGCGTGGTTTTGCCGGCGTCGCAGGATTTGGCGACGGCGTAGACGTAGGCGCGCGAGGCATTGAGCGCGACGATCATGTCGGCGACTTTGGCTTGGATCAGCTGAAACGCCCCGATCGGCTTGCCGAACTGTTTGCGCTCGCGGACGTAAGGCAGCACGACATCGAGGCAGGCCTGCATGATGCCGAGCGGGCCGGCGGCGAGCACGGCGCGTTCGTAATCGAGGCCGCTCATCAGCACGGCGACGCCGCGATTGAGGCCGCCCATGACGTTCTCTTCCGGGACTTCGCAGTCCTCGAACACCAGTTCGCCGGTGTCCGAGCCGCGCATGCCCATTTTGTCGAGCTTCTGGCCGACGCTGAATCCTTTCATGCCGCGCTCGATGATGAAGGCGGTGATGCCGCCGGAGCCGGCGCCCGGTTCGGTCTTGGCGTAGACGACAAGCGTGTTGGCTTCGGGCGCGTTGGTGATCCAGAACTTCGTGCCGTTCAGCACGAAGCGATCGCCCTTCTTCTCGGCGCGCAGCTTCATCGACACGACGTCGGAGCCCGCGCCGGCTTCGCTCATGGCCAGCGAGCCGACGTGTTCGCCGCTGATGAGCTTTGGCAGATACTTCTTCTTCTGCTCAGGCGTGGCCCAGCGGCGAAGCTGGTTCACGCAAAGGTTCGAGTGCGCGCCGTAGCTGAGGCCGATCGAAGCGCTGGCGCGGCTCACCTCTTCCATAGCGACAACGTGTTCGAGATAGCCGAGGCCGAGGCCGCCATCGTCTTCGCTGACAGTGATGCCGTGCAGGCCAAGCTCGCCCATCTCGGGCCAAAGCTCGCGCGGGAATTTGTTGGTGGCGTCGATCTCGGCGGACACCGGCGCGATGCGGTCGGACGCGTAGCGGCGCGTGGTGTCGCGGATGGCGTCGGCGGTTTCGCCGAGTTGGAAATCGAGCTGGTAGGAGTCTGTCACCGCAGTCGCCTCCTGTTGCACCTTCCCCCTTGTGGGGAAGGTGTCGCGCGGACGCGCGACGGATGGGGGTGCGGGCGGCGCCCTGTCCTGAAGAACACTGCCGTTACCCCCATCCCTGCCCCTCCCCACAAGGGGGAGGGATGCTCGGTGGTAATTGATTTGGTTGGCCAATAAAAATTGAACTTTTCGAACAAGACTGATAGATACGGTCTATGGATCGCTATCTGCTGCGCTACTTCCTGGCCGTGGCCGAGCTGGGCTCGTTCTCGAAGGCGGCGGCGCGGGTGTCGGTGACCCAGCCCACGCTTTCGGTGGGTATCGCTAAGCTGGAGGAGCAATTAGGGGCGCGGCTGTTCGAGCGGACGACACGGCGAGTGTCACTAACGCCGGCTGGGAGCCGGTTTCTTACCCACGCCCGGCGGATCACCCAGGAGTACGAGGCGGCGCTGCGTGAGGTCTCCGAGACGCCGCAGCTGAAACGCGTGCGCGCCGGCGTGCTCTCCACTATTCCGGCGCGCGACCTGGAGCGCGTGATGGCATTGCATGCGCGGAATACCGGCGGCGAGGCCCTGGAGATCCTGGACTCCACCGAGCGCGACATCGCCAATAGGCTCTCGGACGGACGGCTCGATGTGGCGATTACGATCCTGCGGCCTGGGCTTGAGAGTTTCGCGCAAGAGAAGCTTCGAAACGAACCTTATGTGTTGTTCGTCTCGGCTAACCACAAACTGTCGGGAGTCGAGAGCGTCGAGGGCGGCGAGCTGGCGGGCGAGACCATGATCGTGCGGCGCCAATGCGAGGGCTTGCCGGAGATCAGCCGCTACTTCACCAATCGCGACGTGCGCCCCTCCTTCAGCCTGCGCACGCTGAATGACGATCGCGCCATGAGCATGGTGGCGGCGCGGTTGGGTGTGACGGTGGCGCCCGCGAGTTTTCTGCGCTCGGGGCTCGCTGCGGTGAAGCTTGCTGGCTTCACACTAAACCGTGATGTCGGCCTCGTATTCTCAGATCGCATGCGCGAGCGCAGCGGCGCATTCGTCGAGGCGGTGCGCGCCACCTACGGAGACCGTCGCAAAGTAAGGTAAACGCTAACCACGCGCGTTGTGGGAAGTGGTTAGAAATGTTACGGTAAAGGAACGTCGGGTCTCGTCAGGGTGTTTACAGGTTATGGCTCCTCCAGCTCGTCCCGTTTGGACTGGGCAAATCCGGCTCGCCTTGGTGGCATTGCCGGTGAAGCTCTATTCGGCCTTGGATTCCAAGGAGAAGATTTCGTTTAACCAGATTCACGAGCCTTCGAAGCAGCGCATTCGCTACGAGAAGGTCGCGCCCGGCATCGGCGCCGTGGACAAGGACGAGATCGTCAAAGGCTACGAGTACCAGAAAGGCCGCTACGTGCTTTTCAGCGATGAAGAGTTCGAAGCGCTGAAGGTGGACTCAAAGAAGACGCTGGACATGATCCAGTTCGCGCCGGCCGAGACCATCGACCCGATCTATTTCGACAAGCCATACTACGCCCTGCCCGATGGCAAGCTGGCGGACGAGCCGTATCGCGTTGTGTGCGAGGCGCTGAAGCGCACCAAGACAGTTGGCCTCGGCCAAATCACGATGCGCGGGCGTTCCTATGTGGCGGCTGTGAAGCCGTACGAAGACGGCCTGATCGTAGAGACGGTGCATTACGCTGAAGAGTTGCGCTCGGCGAAGGCGTTCTTCGATGAGATTCCGAGCGGCAAGCTCGACGCCGATCTGATCAGTCTCGCCGAAGAGCTGATCACCCGCAAGAAGGCCAAGTTCGATCCGTCCAAGTTCGAGGACGAATACGCCATCGCCATCGAGCGCCTGGTGAAGAAGAAGATCGAGCGCCATGGCGAGCTGGTGCTGGAAGACCAGGAAATGCCGGCGGCGGATTACGGCGACAACGTTGTGTCGCTGGTCGACGCACTGAAGAAGTCCCTGCAGAAGAAGTCGCCCAAAGCGAGCGACGACGAGGACGAAGCGAAGCCCGCGCCAAAACGGCGCGCCGCGGCTGAGCGCACCAAGGCGCCGCGCGCGAAAGCGCCGGCCAAGAGCGCGGCTAAGCGGGCGAAGAAATAGCCCATGCAATGGCGAAGAAGTCTGTAAAGGCGGGCGACACAGTCGGCGATCTCGTCGAGTACAACCGCAAGCGCGACTTCAAGAAGACGAGCGAACCGGCCGGCGGCAATTTAAAGGACGCCGGCGGCATGTTCGTCGTGCAAAAGCACGCGGCGACGCGACTACACTACGATTTCCGGCTTGAACACGGCGGCGTGCTGATGAGCTGGGCGGTGCCGCAAGGCCCCTCGCTAGATCCGTCAGTGAAACGCCTCGCGGTGCGCACCGAGAACCATCCGATCGAGTACGGCTCGTTCGAGGGGGTGATCCCCAAGGGCGAATACGGCGCCGGCTCGGTGATCATCTGGGACACCGGCAAGGTGAAATGGTTGCTTGATCCCGACGTCGGCATGGCGAAGGGCGAGTTGAAATTCGTGCTGGCCGGCGAGCGGCTCAAAGGCGAGTTTCACATGGTCAAGATCAAGCCGCGCGAAGGCGAGCGCGGCAATCCTTGGCTGCTGTTCAAATCGAAGGACGCGTTCGCGGGGAAGGAAGATCCGGTTGCGCGCAGTGTGACGAGCATCGTGTCGGGGCGCACGATCGAAGACGTGCGCTCGGGCGGCGCGCGGGTTTGGAGCAAGGGCGGCGAACGCGCGCCAAAGGCGGCGAAACCGCCGAGATGGCCGTTCGTGGAGCCGGCGTTGGCTACGCGCGTCGAGAAGGCGCCGCCGGGAGACAACTGGATCCACGAGATCAAGTACGATGGCTACCGCATCCAGGCCGCGGTGAGCGGCGATAGCGTGAAGCTGTTCACGCGCACGGGGCTGGATTGGACCGGCAAGTTTCAACCGATTGCCGATGCCCTGGCGGCGCTCAATCTGAAAGACGTGTTGCTCGATGGCGAAGCGGCGGTAGCGCAAGCCAACGGCAAGACCGATTTCTCGGCGCTGCAGGCGTCATTGGAGAACGGCGTCGCCAAAGGTGTCTCGTACTTCGTGTTCGATCTGCTGGCGCAAGGAACGAAAGACCTGCGCAAGACCCCACTGAGCGAGCGCAAGGAAATTCTGGACGAGTTGCTCTCCAAGGCCAAAGCGCCGATCCGCGTCAGTCCCTATTTCGAAGGCGGCGGGCCTCAGGTGCTAGAGGCGTTTCAGGAAAAAGGCCTGGAAGGCGTCGTCTCGAAGAAAGCGAGCTCTACGTATCAGAGCGGGCGGACCAATGCCTGGCTCAAGGTGAAGCTCGTGAACGAGCAGGAGTTCATCATAATCGGCTACCAGCCGTCGGCGCGTGGGCGGCAGTTTGCGTCACTGATGCTGGCGGACAAGGTGGACGGCAAGCTGCAGTACCGCGGCAACGTCGGGACGGGGTTCAACGACAAGACACTGGCGTCCATCTACGAGAAGCTTTCGAGGATCGAGCGCGCCAAGCCTGCGCTGACCGTGCCGCGCGAAGCGGCGAAAGGCGCGAAGTGGGTTGAGCCGAAGCTGGTGGCGCAGGTGAAGTTCGCAGAGTTCACCAGCGAAGGCGCGGTGCGGCACGGCGTGTTTCTCGGATTGCGTGGCGACAAACCGGCGAAGGATGTGACCTCCGAGCAGGCGGCGCCCGCAATGAAGACGCGTGTGCGGCTGACGCATCCGGACAAAGTGCTGTTTCCCGAAAGCGGTGTCACCAAGGCAGAGCTGGCGGCGTATCTCGATATGGCGGCCGATCGCATGGGGCCGCATCTCTATGGGCGGCCAGTGAGTTTGGTGCGCGCGCCGGACGGCGTGGGCAAGCAGACGTTCTTCCAAAAGCATGCCATGAAAGGCATGCCGGACGACATCAAGCTGATCCCGATCACCGAGAGCGACGGCAAGCCGGAAGAATATCTCACGCTGCCGAACGCGACGGCGATTGTCTCAGCGGCGCAGATTAGCGCGCTCGAGTTTCACCTGTGGGGCTCGCGGAACGACGATCTCGAGCATCCGGATCGTATGGTATTCGACCTCGATCCGGACGAGGGCCTCGACTTTGAGATCGTCAAGCGTGCGGCGTTCGACATCAAGGCGCTATTGGAAAGCGCCGATCTGCCCTCCTTCGCCATGATCACCGGCGGCAAGGGCATTCACATTGTGCTGAATTTGAAGCGCAAGCACACGTTCGACGAGATCAAGGAATTCTCTGGCGCGGTTGCCGACCAGATCGAAGCGCTCGACCCTAAGCGCTTCGTCGCCAACATGTCGAAGGCGAAGCGCAAGGGACGCATCTTCGTCGACTATCTGCGCAACGGCCGTGGCGCGACAGCGATTGCACCGTACTCGCCGCGCGCGCGCGGGACTGCGCCGATCGCGGTGCCGGTAACGTGGACGGAGTTGAAAACAATTCCGTCGGCGTCGGTGTTCAAGATCAAGGACATGAGCGCACGCTTAGCGGAGCCCGATCCATGGGCGGACTACGCCAAGAACGCAGTGCAGATCACGAAAGCGGTTCGGGGCAAGTTAGGACTCTAGCGGCAACCAAAGCTCCACTTCGCCGGCGCCTGTATTTGGATCAAAGCGATTGTCGTAACGCTCGAAGAACGGCGCGTCCGCGAATTTGTGACCCGACGTCGGCAGCCAGTCTTGCCAGATCGCGCGCATGGTCGCGGGGATCGAGGACACGTGGCCCTTGTGCGTGAAGACCGCATAGCCGCGTGCCGGTATGCGGAGCGATGTGAAATCCTTCGGCAGATCGGCGAAGCGGCTGACTTCGACACCGGCGATGTAGTCGAAGGCGTTATCGTCATCGAAATTGGCGATAACGCCGTAGGCGACCGAGCCTACTTGTTCTTGTATGTGGCCGATGTGCGGGCCAAAACGTTGCCATTGCAGTGGAATGGCGGGGTCGCCACCCTGAGCGTAGCGGGCGCCGAGGCCAGCGACGAGTAATGTATCCAAGGTCTCAAAGCGTGGCCGCGAAAGTTCGGTGTTCGTTTGTGCGTACATGCGGAGGGGCTCCTGCAAATCCAGTCCATCGAGTGAGCCGCGGGCGCGAACGGCGTCGGGTGTCACGCCGAACTGATCGCGGAAAGCGCGGGTGAACGCTTCATGAGAGCCGTAGCCGTGGGCGAGTGCGACGGTGAGAATATCCGGCGCACCGGCCGCGAGAGCACGCGCCGCTTCGCTCAACCGGCGACGGCGCGCATAGCGCATCACAGATTGCCCGATCGTCAACGCGAATAGTCGCGACAGATGGAACCGCGACACGCCCGCAACGCGCGCAACGTCGTCCGCCGATAACTCGGTTTCGAAATGGCTCTCGATGAACCACAGCGCCTTTTCGACCGGATCGCCCATCTGGCTCCTCATTTAGCACGTTGAGGTTCGCACGCCGCGAAATCGCGCGCTTGATCGCATGTCCTGTGAGCGCAAGATAGACCGTCACGTTGGCCCGGAGGTTCCATGCGTCGCATTCTTCTCGCCGCTGCTCTCGCGCTCTCAGCGTGTGGTCAATCCCAACCGCCAGTGGCGCCGGAGCCAGCGGAACGTGTGGCCGCAGCGCCGGCGCCATGGTTCATATGCGATGCGATCAACGCGCCGGTGGTGCTGATGTTTGGCGCGCAGACGAATGGCACGACTGAGGTCGTTCAATACGACAAGCCGAACGGCGCGCTCGTGCAGCGAACGACGTACGCGATCGGTGAAGACGATGGCGCGGCTGGGAGCGTTTACACCGGCTTGATCCAGAATGGCGCTGACGCGGGCCACGTGCGGCAGATCAATTCCGGCATGCTGGAGACGCCGGGCAGCGCGTACACGCCGGCCTACACATCGGTTCGTCTCGGCGACCGCGATCTGTCTTGCCGTTGGTTGCCGCGTACGCGGTTGATGGGCTTCACGGGGCGACGCACGATTGTCGTCAGCGAAGATCAGGACGGCGACTTACTGTATCACTCATACGACTTCGCAACCGCCGCGCAGGCGCGGCCGATCGACGTGTCCGAGAATGGGCGCACGACAACGTTTTCTCTGGAAGCGCGCGGCGGCGCAGAGACCACGAACGCGAATGGGGCGACGTACGCGTTCCGGGCCGATATCGAGACTGATGTTGTCGTGAGCGTCGGTCCCGATGGGCGTGGATCAGTCGAGGTGCGCCGGCATGGACCTGATCCCGTGCAGACCGAAGACCTGATCGCATTCGTTCAAGGCGACGCTGCTCAACCGTAATAGGCATTTATGAATGGCGCGAGTTGCCTCTCGTAGCGCTTCCAGCCGCCGATGGCGGCGCTAGAGATGGGTTGCCTAACCTGAGCGACGCTCGCGGTTGCGACGGTGCGTGACGAGGTGTGGAAGGCGCGCACGCCAGCTTCGTCGCTCAACCCGCAGTGCGCCAGGATGAAAACACTTGCGCAAGGCGAACGATTGCACGCAAATCCGCCGAGCTGCAATCGAGGTCCTGATGTCCACTCCATTCGCGACATATGAAAAGAATGGCCGCGTCGCCACCGTGACGCTGAACCGGCCGGAGAGCCGCAACGCGATCGCGACGCAGCAGGATTGCGACGATCTGGCCGGCGCTTTGTGGAAGGCGAACGACGACGAAGAGATCAACGCTGTCATCCTTACAGGCGCGGGAAAAGCGTTCTGCGCCGGCGGCGATCTGAAGGCGATTCGCGAACGCTCCGGCATCGGTCCGCGTGCGACACCGGACGGTACGCGCGCGAACTATCGCCGCGGCGTGCATTCGGTGATCAAGGCGTTGGCGGAAGTCGAGGTGGCGACTATCGCGGCGATTAACGGGCATGCGATCGGGTTAGGGCTGGACATCGGCATTTTGTGCGACATGCGCCTGGCCGGCGCATCGGCCAAGATGGCGTCGAGTTTTGTGAAGGTCGGCATCATTCCGGGCGATGGCGGCGCGTGGATTTTGACCAACGCGATCGGCGCGTCGCGCGCGGCGGAGCTGGTGCTGACGGGCGATACGATCGACGCGGAAGAAGCGGTGCGGATTGGGCTGGTGTCGCGCGTCGTTGCGGATGAAGCACTGATGGATGAGGCGCGGAAGCTGGCGGAGCGCGTTGCGGTGAATCCGCCGCGTACAGTGCGATTGGCAAAGCGCCTGCTGCGCGAGGCGCAGCACGGGCGCTTGAGCGACGTGCTGGAGCTCTCGGCAGCGTTCCAGGCGTTGGCGCACGAGACGCGCGACCATAAGGAAGCGGTGGACGCCTTCACCGAGAAGCGCGCGCCGAAATTCACGGGCGAATGAGATGACAATTCGAGTCGGCATCGGAGGCTGGAGTTACGAGCCGTGGGCGGAAACGTTTTATCCGCCCAAGCTCGCCGCGGCAAAGCAGCTTGAGTATGCCGCGAGCAAAGTGACGGCGATCGAGATCAACGCCACGTTCTATCGCACGCAGAGCGCAACATCGTTCAAGAAATGGGCGGGATCGACGCCGGACAGCTTCATGTTCTCGGTGAAAGCGCCGCGCGCGGCGGTGCAGCGCAAGGATTTGCGCGAAGCGGCGCAATCGATCGAATGGTTCTTCAACTCAGGCGTTGGCGAACTCGGCGCAAAGCTGGGACCAGTCTTCTGGCAGATGGCGCCTTACAAGAAATTCGATCTGGACGAGATGACGGCGTATTTCGACATGCTGCCGGAGAAACTCGGCAAGCTGAGACTACGGCACGCGATCGAAGTGCGGCACGCGAGCTTTACGGACGACGCGTTCCTGAAGCTGGCGCGAGAACGCAACATCGCGGTGGTGACGGTGGAGAGCGAGAAGCATCCGCTGATCATCGAGCCAACGGCAGATTTTGCGTACGCGCGATTGGAGCTGACCAAAGCGGATGAGCCGACGGGGTATGCGAAGGCAGATCTGAAGCGTTGGCTGAAGACAGCGCGCGATTGGGAAAAGTTGGGCAACGTCTTCCTCTACTTCATCAGCGGCGCGAAAGAGCGCAATCCGGCTGCGGCTATGGCGATGCTGGAGCTGCTGAGCAAATAATCTCTCGAGTGAGGTTAGTGCTGTGGCGCCGCGCGAGCTTCAGCAATGTGGCGTTCGATCTCCTGTGTAAGCACCGGCATCGTCACGCCGCCATTGGCGAGTACGGCGTCGTGGAATTCGCGGATGTCGAAGCGATCGCCGAGTTCCCGTTGCGCCCGCTCCCGAAGGTCCACGATGGTGAGTTCGCCGATCTTGTAGGCTAGCGCCTGCCCCGGCCAGCCGATGTAGCGATCGATCTCGGTGCGGATTTCGTGCTCGGAGAGCGCGGTGTTCGCCGTCATGTAGTCGAGCGCGCGTTGGCGTGACCAACCCATCGAATGCATGCCGGTGTCGACGACGAGCCGGCACGCGCGCCACATCTCATACGTCAATCGGCCGAAGCGTTCGTACGGCGTGTGATAGATACCCATCTCACCGGCGAGCCGCTCGGAATAAAGCCCCCACCCTTCGCCGAAGGCGTGCGGATAGAAGGTGAGCCGAAACGCCGGCATGTCGGTGAGTTCGCGCGCGATGGCGCCTTGGATGTGGTGTCCCGGCGCTGCTTCGTGCGCAGTGAGTGAAGGCAACACGTAAAGCGGGCGGGTGTTCAGCGCGTAGGTGTTCACCCAGTACGTGCCGGCCGCACCCATCGGGCCGGGATTGTAACGGCCGCCGGTGTAGTTCGGCGCGATCGCGGCGGGCACCGGCTCAACTGTGTAGGGCGTGCGTGGCAGGTGACCGAAATAATCCGGCAGGTGGCCGTCGATCTCGCGCGTGATCCATGCGGCGCGATAGAGCAGTTCTTCGGGCGTGCGCGCATAGAACTGCGGATCGGTGCGGAGGTAGATCAGGAAATCGTTGAATGACCCCTGAAAGCCGACTTCGCGCACGATGGCTTCCATCTCACCACGGATGCGCGCGACTTCGCGGAGGCCGGTTTGATGCACTTGGCGCGGCGTCGCGTCAGGCAGCGTGGTGAAGTAGCGAACCAGATCGGCGTAGTAGGCCCGGCCGTTCGGCAGCGCGCTGGCGGCGATAGTGCGACGGGCGCGTGGTGCGTATTCGGTTTGGAAGAATGTGCGGAACTCCGCGAATGCGGGGATGACGCTGCCGGTGATCGCCGCCCTGCCCGCTTCGGTGAGACGCGCGCGTTCCGCTTGCGGCACGGCGTCAGGGAATTGCGCGAACGGCGTCCAGAACGGCGTGGTTTCCGGCGCGCCGAAGGCGAAGCCATCGACCACGGTGGAAAGGCCGCCCATGATTTCCGCCGGCAGCGTGAAACCGTCGCGCACGCCTTGGCGCATGTTGGCGCTGTGTTCGCGGAAATAGCGGGGCACGTCGTTCAGGCGCGCGATATAGTTCTCGTAGTCGCGCACGGTGCGCGGCTGCATCGCGTCATGCAGCTGCAGGATTTCAGAGTAGAATCCGCTGTCGCTGTTCAGCGGCAGCCGCCACTCGATGTACGGCGCGAAACGAACACGCTCGCCAAGCATGAAGGTGAACAGATCGTAGCTAATCTGCTCCTGGTGCGAGAGCACCGTGCGGTCGATGGCTTGGAGACGGCGGAGAAAGTCTTGGTCGGCAGCGGCGCGGCGGGCTTGATCCGCCGGCGTCACTGACGCGAGGTGATCGTCGTAATCGTGGACGCCGTCGTACGTCGCACTCAGCGGTTCTTCGCGGTACGCGTAGGCGCGTTCGTCCGCGAACAGCTGTGAGAGGTCCGCGCTCGGCGTTTGCGCGAACGCGGGTGGCGCAACGAGGCAAGCGGCGAGCGCGGCTGCAACGATGAGCGTCTTCATCTCGATCCCCTTACGAGGCAGCGGCGGGCGAGTTTTGCGCCGGCTTGGCGCTGAACGCGCCCCGCAACAACAGCACGGAGGCGTACAGCACGACAACGACGACGAGCCAACGCAAGATAATCACGTCGAGCGACTTGACGACGAACGCCGCCAACAACACGGCAGGAATGCCGCCAATCGCCATGCCGATGACGATGCGAAGATCGATGCGGTCCGACTTGACGAATTTGAGGCTCGAGATCGGCATCAAGAACGCGCACGAGCCCATCATGATGGGAAAAGCGCCAGCTGGGTTGAGACCAAGCAAGCTCAAGAGCACCAAAGACGGCGCGTAGAGCCCGATGCCGAACATCATCAGGATGCCCATGATGAAATGGCCCGCAACAGCGACGCCAAACAGCACGGGGGGTAAGCTCATTGCCTCGCCGCCGACGGGCATTAAATTGAGGTTGGCCATCGCGTAGAGCGTCGCGGCGATCAACAGTGCGACGCCGACGACGCCTTGTACCAAACGGATCGGCGAACGCTGCACGATCGGCGCGCCGACGAAGGCGCCCGCAACGGACGCGACGATGCATGAGAGCAGTAGAACTGGATCGACCTGCACCAGCGTGATGAAGATCAAAGCTTGCGCGACGGTTGGCAGCGCGTGGCCGGCGTTGAGGATGGCTGGGAAATAGCTATCGGGGGCCATCTTGCGCAGCTTCATCCACGCCGTCGTCGGCGCGAACGAACCGATGCCGAGTGTGTCGAAGAAATTGGTGACCGCGCCGAGACCGATGGCTTCAGGCTTTGGCGCGAGCTCGCCGCGCTTTTTGGCTTGGCCGAACAGCACAGCGACGAAATACGCAGCGATCACAGACAGCGCTGTGAGCAGACCGCCGACGATTGTCATCAGCCACGCTACGGCCGACTGCACGCTCAAATTCATGATCCCTCCCCCGAGGTTTTCGTCACTTGACCATGCGCCAACCGGTGAAGCAAGCGGTGTTAGACGACTTGGAAGCCGTGCGCGAAGACGTCTTCGTCGTCGATCCAGATTTCGTTGCGGCCGGTCGCGATGGCGCTGCCTTCGATGGACGGAATGATCGCGCGCTGACCGGCGATTTCCGTTTCCGCTTCGATGCGGCCGGTGAAACGGCTGCCGATATAGCTTTCGTGCACGAAAGAGTCGCCGACTTTGAGTCGGCCTTTGGCATGCAAGTGCGCCAGCCGCGCTGACGTGCCGGTGCCGCATGGGCTGCGGTCGATAGCTTTGTCGCCATAGAACACGGCATTGCGGCCGTCCGCGCCGACGCCCTTAGGTGCATCGGCCCAGAGCACGTGGCTCACGCCGCGAATGGAGGAGTCGAGCGGATGCACCGGCTCGATCTTCTCGCGCACGAGCTGGCGAATGATCGGAGAGAGGTGAATGATGCGCGCGGCGTTGAGATCGTCGAGGCCGCGATAGGCGCCTTGTGGTTCGATGATGGCGTAAAAATTGCCGCCGTACGCGACGTCGACGGTGAGCGGGCCGAAGTCCGGCACGTCGATCGCGATGTTGTCGGCGGCGAGATAGCTTGGAACGTTGCGGACGCGGACGCTTTTCACGCGCGCGCCTTCTTGCACGTAGCTAAGTTCGATCTGACCTGCGGGCACGTCAGCGATGAAACGGCCCGGCGTGCGCGGCTTGATCAGGCCGTTCTCAAGACCAAAGGTGACGACGCCGATTGTGCCGTGACCGCACATCGGTAGGCACCCGCTGGTTTCGATGAACAGGATGCCAACATCGGCCTCCGGTGTTGTCGGCGGATAGAGAAAGCCGCCGCTCATCATGTCGTGGCCGCGCGGTTCGAAGCAGAGTCCGGTGCGGATCCAATCGTAGCGCGCGAGAAAATCCGCGCGACGTTCGCTCATGGTGGCGCCGCGCAATTCCGGAGCGCCTTCAACGACGAGGCGCACTGGATTGCCGGCGGTGTGGCCATCGATGCAGTGGAAGGTATGCCGCGTCACGCCTTGACCTTCGGTCGCGTGGCGGCGGCCTTCTCGACCATCGCCGTCACTTCAGCGCGGCGCGCGCCGGTGAGCGGGTAGCGCGGCGGGCGCACACGCTCGCTGCCGCGGCCCATGATTTGCTCCGCGAGCTTGATCGATTGCACGAGATCGTGCTCGGCATCCAAGTGCAGGAGCGGCATGAACCAGCGATAGATCGCTCGGGCGGTCTCGAGATCGCCGCGCGTGGCGGCGTCGTAGAGCGCGAGCGATTCTTTCGGGAACGCGTTGGTGAGGCCGGAGACCCACCCCTTGGCGCCGAGCAAAATGCCTTCGAGCGCGACATCGTCGAGCCCTGCAAAGAGAATGAAGCGATCGCCCAGTGCATTGTAGAGATCGGTGAAGCGGCGCGTGTCGGGCGCGCTTTCTTTGAGGCAGACGATGTTGGGTCGATCGGCCAGTCGCTTCATGGCGTCGATGCTGACGCTGACGCGATACGCCGGCGGATTGTTGTAGAGCATGATCGGCAGGTCGACGGCTTCCGAAACGGCGCGGAAGTGCGCGACCAACTCCTCCTCCGCAGGCACGTAGACCATCGCGGGCAAGAGCATCAGGCCGTTAGCGCCGCTCTTCTCGGCGTCGCGCGCGAAAGCGATGGCGCGGTTGGTGTCGAGTTCGGAGACGCCGGCGATAACTGGCACGCGTTTGTTGACGGCTTCGACCGCGCCTTTCAGCACCGCGCGCTTTTCATCAGGCAGCAGCGAATTGTTCTCGCCCACCGTGCCCATGATGATGAGCCCGTGAACGCCGTCGCGCACGAGCGCGTCCTGCACGCGCTGCGTTTCGCCGTAATCAATGGAGAGATCGGGCGCGAATTGAGTCGTAGCCGCTGGAAACACGCCCGCCCAAGAGACTTGCATCGAAACCTCGCTTGCCAAGGCGGCGAACCTATACGATCAACCGCCGCGATGAAATCCATTCTGGTGATCGGCGGCGGCCTGGTGGGCGCCGCATGTGCGCTGCGGCTGCAAGCGGCGGGCGTGCAGACGGCGCTGATCGATCCGGGCGACGTGCGTCGCGGCGCTTCGTACGGCAATGCCGGGCACATCGGTTCGGAGCAGGTGTCGCCGTGGTCGTCGTGGGGCAATGTGCTGCGCGCGCCGCGTTCGAGTTTCGGGCTCGGCGGGCCGCTGGACTTTCGGTGGACCGACGTGGCGCTGTGGACGCCGTGGGCGATGCGGTTTTTGGCGGCGTGCGATCCGGCGCAGTTCGCGCGAGGTCGCGAGGCGCTCTCTGCCCTGCTCGCGGATTCGCTCCCGGCCTGGCATCGCATCGCGGAGCTGGCGGGCAAGCCGGATTTGGTGATACCGCACGGGCATGTGACGGCGTGGATGACACGCGAAGGCGCAGCACGTGGGCTCGAAGCGTTCGCGGCGGCGCAATGGGGCGGGACGAGTTATCGCGAAATGACGGCGGCTGAGCTGGAGCGCTACGTCGGCGTGCTCAATCGTGCGCCGACAGCGGCAGTGCTGTTCAGTGGCACCGGGCAAGTGAGTGACCCGCAAGGCGCGCGCGATGCGATGCTGGCTTCGTTCGCGGAGCGCGGCGGTGAGGTTGTTGTTGGCAGCGCGGCGCGGGTTGAGGTGAATGGGCGCGTGACGCTGGCGAATGGCTCGACGCGCGAAGCGGACGCTGTGCTTGTCAGCGCGGGGCCGTGGTCGCGACGACTGATGGAGCAGCTTGGCGCGCGGGCGCCGCTGATTGGCGAGCGCGGATATCATTTGCAGAGCGCGGAGACCAACTGGCCGCGCGATTTGCCGACGACCGTGTTTGAGGAAAACTTCATCGCGGTGTCGCGATTCACGAGCGGTCTGCGCTGCACGAGCTTTGTCGAGTTCGGCTCACCGGACGCGCCTGGCGATGAGCGCAAATGGCGGCGTCTGCGGCAGCGAATTGATGAGCTTGGGATTCAGGTCTCGGCGAACCCGGATCGCTGGGTGGGTTCGCGGCCGTCGCTGCCGGATTTTATGCCGGCGATTGGACGGATGGAGCGGGCGCCGAAGGTGCTCTATGCGTTTGGGCACGCGCACCTTGGGCTGACCGAAGCGCCGATTACGGCGGAGATCATTTGCGCGATTGCGACGGACAAGGCGCCGCCGATCGATATTGCGCCGTTCCGGATTGAGCGGTTTGCCTGATGCAGGCCGGCCAGATCAAGGCAGAGCGATTAAAGGAGAATGCGGCGATGCTTCAGGGACGTATGAATAGAGCGATGTTCTGGCTCTGTGTCGTCATCATTGTCGCGCTCTACGTCGTCCTGAACTTTTACTTCCAGAGGAGAACGCCGGTCAGCGAGGTCGTGCTGGTAATTCTATGCGTCCCGCGCCTTCACGATATTGGCCGATCCGGTTGGCTAGTGTTGGCGCCACTGGCGTTGGAGATTGGAGCGGTGATAGCGGCGTTCTCGCTCCTTCCACGCGACAGCGCGCTACCCGTCCTGGGAATCGTTACGCTGATCATCGCTGGCCTGATCATATGGCTGGGCTGCATTCCCGGCGATCCAGCGTCCAATCGGTTCGGCGATCCGCCCGCGCCTGGAATCAAGTTCGAACGCCCCAAGGTCCGCAAGAACCCCGATTCCGAACAAGAATGAACAATGCTCAGCGGAAACTTGAGTTGATCTTTTCCAGCGCGCTGAGCGACGGCACCAGTTCGGCGTCTTCCAGCTTGTTCAGTGCGCAATGGACTGTGCCGAGGGCGTCGTGCAGGTCGCTTGCGTCGGGGTCAACGAACAGCAGCCCCGTCACGATCTCCCCTTCCGCCGCTTTCTTTGCGAGGTAGCCCAGCGCGGCGTGGCGATCGGTGGAGTCGTAGTCTTCTTCCAGTTTGCGCAAACGCAAGATCGAGCCGTCGTGCTGGCGGACTTCTTTCAATTCACCTGGCTTGTAATCGGCGACAATCGGCGCGCGGGGCGTGATCACGTCCATGCGGTTCACGGCTTCGTTGTGCTCACGCACGTAGTCGAAGCTCTTGGTTGAGCCGACGTGGTTGTTGAACGCCACGCACGGGCTCAGCACATCGAGGATTGCGGTGCCTTTGTGCGACAGCGCGCCTTTGATCAACGGCACCAGCTGGTGTTTGTCGCCTGAGAAGCTACGGCCGACATAGGTGGCGCCGAGTTGCAGTGCGAGCATGACGAGATCGATCGGCGCGTCTTTGTTCTCCGCGCCCTTCTTGGCCTTTGAACCTTTGTCGGAGGTGGCGGAGAATTGGCCTTTGGTGAGGCCGTACACGCCGTTGTTCTCGACGATGTAGGTCATGTTCACGCCGCGGCGCACCGCATGGCAGAATTGGCCAAGGCCGATCGAGGCGCTGTCGCCGTCGCCGCTGACGCCGAGATAGATCAGATCGCGCGCGGCGATGTTGGCGCCGGTGAGCACGGACGGCATGCGGCCGTGGACGGCGTTGAAGCCGTGCGCTGGGCTGACGAAATAGTCCGGCGTCTTCGACGAGCAACCGATGCCGGAGAATTTTGCGAGCCGATGCGGTTCGAGATCGATTTCGAAGCAGGCTTGGATGATCGAGGCGCTGATCGAGTCGTGACCACAGCCGGCGCAGAGCGTGGAGATACGGCCTTCATAGTCGCGCCGGGTGTGGCCGGCGGCGTTGCGCTCGAGCGACGGGTGATGCAGCGACGGTTTGGCGATGTAGGTCATCGGCGGCTAGCACTCCAGGACGCTTAGATAGCCCTGCTTGCCGTAGTCTAGCAACGCGCGGTCGCGTGTGACTACCGTAAAGCCATACTCGCGGGCGGTGGCGGCGATGATGCGGTCGCTCGGGTCCTTCGCTTGGCAGTCCGGTAGCTCCGATGATGCGATAAAGACCGCCGGCGGCAAATCCGCGAGGACCATCCCCGGCATGCCTATTAGGCGCTCAAACCACTGCAGCGGCGTCAAGTGAGATTTGAACCTCCGTTTGCGCGCGAGCTGACCGACCTCAAACGCGGTAATGGGCGAGATGAAAGTACCCGTCCCTTGATTGCAGGCATCCGTCAGCGCATCTACGGTCGCCTTTCGTAGCGTGGCGTCCATGAACCAGAGCGCAGCGCACGTATCGAGCAGAAATGGCGGTCTCATTTCTTGTTGCGACGCATGCCCTCTTCGACGCGGTCCGCCAACCGATCGATATTCGCGTCCATCTCGGCGAGTTCGTCTTCATCGAGCGAGGGCTTGGTCAGGTCCCAGCGAGGATCAATCGTGAACGTGCCCTTGAGCGCGCCGTACGCGGGATGCACCTTGTACGGCGTCGCGGGCTTGTGATCGTAGCTCTCTTGCACCTCACGTACTCCGCGCGCTCGCGACGCCACGCGCACAAATTCTACACTTTGCGCGTCGAGATCGACATTCTCCGTTTTGTAGCCAGCCTCGATCCAAGCCTTCGCCTGGACATGGTGCTCGGCGTCGTTCTGCCACCATTGCGGGTATCGAAACGCCGAGGCCGGCAGCTTCACTTTCGCTGCGGCCGCGACCTGCGCAAACGACATGCTGATCCGCGGCTCCTGCCGCGCCAGCAGAAACGCGCGCAAACTCGCGTACTTCATGCCGAAAAGGTATTACCTTTTCAGAAAAGGTCAAGACCTATTCTGCGTTTTCCGTGAGCGCTGCGCCGGCTTTGAGCTTGTCGGCGATGTCTTTGATGATGAAACGCGCCGAGATCGGCGAGCCGTCGAAGTGCAGGATGGAGACAAGACGCGCGGGGTGCACGCCGCCCTCGTTCACCAGCAGCGACTTCAGCTGGGCGTCGCGGTTCTGTTCGACGACGAAGACTTGCTCGTGATCGCGGATGAACTCAAACACCTGATCATTGAATGGAAAGCCGCGGATGCGCATGGCATCGAGATGCGTGCCGCGCGCTTCGAGCGTGTGCAGCGCTTCTTCCATCGCGGGATCGGTGGAGCCCATATAGATCACGCCATCGGGCGTGCGGCGCTTGGCTTTCTTGATGATCGGCGCCGGCACGTGAGACTTCATCGTCTCCCACTTGCGCAGCAGGCGGTTCATGCCGTCGGTGTAGTCCTCGCCCTTCTCACTGTAGCGCGCGTAGCGATCGTGGCTGGAGCCGCGGGTGAAGTATGAGCCCTTGGTTGGGTGCGTGCCCGGATAAGTGCGATACGGCACGGCGTCGCCATCGACATCGAGGTAGCGGCCGAACTCAACGCCGGCGTCGAGGTGTTCGCGCGTCAACACCTTGCCGCGATTGAGCTTGCGCTTCTCGTCCCACTTGAACGGCTCGGTCAGCCATTCCTGCATGCCGATATCGAGCTCAAGCATGACGAAAATAGTGGTCTGGAAGAAGTCTGCCAGGTCGAACGCTTGCGCGCTCATCTCGAACGCTTCGGTCGGATTGCCCGGAAAGAGCATCGGATGCTTCGTGTCGCCGTGGCTGGCGTAGGCGGCGAGCAAGAGATCTGATTGCTGGGTGCGCGTCGGCATGCCTGTTGAAGGCCCGCCGCGTTGCACATCGAAAATTACTGCAGGGACCTCGGCGTAATAAGAGAAGCCCACAAATTCGTTCATCAGCGAAATGCCGGGGCCGCTGGTGCAGGTGAAGGCGCGTGAGCCGGCCCAGCCGGCGCCCATCACCATGCCGATCGAAGCGATTTCGTCTTCGGCTTGGACGATGGCGTAGCGCTTCTTGCCGTCAGCATCGACGCGAAGCTTGCTGGCGTGCTTCTCGAAGCCTTCCGCCAGCGACGTGGACGGCGTGATCGGATACCAGGCGCAGAACGTAGCGCCGCCGAACACGGCGCCGAGGCCGGCGGCCTCGTTGCCCTCGACAAAGATGCGGTTGCCGACCTTGTCGGCCTTCTTCACTTTAAGGCCGATCGGCGCGAGGTGTTCTTTGGCGAAGTTGTAACCCAGTTCGAATGCCTTGAAATTCGGCGCGATCAGCTTGTCCTTGCCTTTGAACTCCTGGGTCAGCAGCTCTTTCACCAGCTCCGGCTCGAAACCGAGCAGGTTCGCTAGCACGCCGACATAACAGATGTTCTTGAACAGCTGGCGCTGGCGTGGGTCGGCAAACTCGGCGGCAATCAATTCGGTCAGCGGCGCGCCGATCACCGTGATGTCGTCGCGAAATTTCGAGGCGGGCAGCGGCTTGGAGGAATCATAGAGCAGATAGCCGCCGGGCTCGATGCCCTTCACGTCGGCGTCCCAGGTCTGCGGGTTCATCGCGATCATGAGATCGACGCCGCCGCGGCGGCCGAGGAAGTTCTGTTCGTTGACGCGCACCTCGTACCAGGTCGGCAGGCCCTGGATGTTCGAGGGGAAGATGTTGCGGGCGCCGACGGGCACGCCCATGCGCAGAATGATTTTCGCGAACAGGCCGTTCGCGCTCGCCGAGCCCGAGCCGTTCACATTGGCGAATTTGACGACGAAATCGTTCGTTGCGGTCAGCGGCTTCGACAAGTGATGCGCCTCGCTACCCGCGTCATGACAAGCGGCCAAATCCGCCACGGGGAGGAACTCAATAGCGGTTCGTGACGGGCAAATGAAGGGTCGAGGCGCCGGAAAGCTTCAGACGACTAGCCGGTCGGAGCGGTTTGCCCGGCGGCGCCGGAGGCTGGGCGCGGGCGTGAGCCGCTGAAAACGAGCGCCGCATTGCCGAAGGGCTCGCGATAGCGGTCCAGGCGCTCGAAGGCGATGGTACGGAAGCCCATCACCGGCTCGACCGCGACGAAGGTCTCGTCCTCATAGCCCACGATCAGCACGTAATGGTTCACCAACGTCGCGCCGGTGAACTCTGCGATCGCGCCGACACGCGACGTGACAACGGCCGCAGGTAGGCCCAGCACCGGTACGTTGGCGCCCGGGAGCTGCCAGGGCTGGATAAAGATGGATGGCACGCGAACCGGCACCAGCACAGGCCGGCCGGCTTCCAGTTCGCGGATAATGTCGGCGTCGGTGAGACGCACCGCGCTGGTGGTGAGGCCGTGGGCGCGGGCGAGCGTCATAAGCTCTGCCATCGAGTAGCCAGCGCGCGTATCGGCAGGTGGCGTCGCCTCGAACAAGGCGTGGCCGGTGACCGTGCCCTCGCCTTCCCAATAATTGATCACGCTCGACATCACATGCGCGCCGCAAGCGGCCATGCTGGTCTGCTGGTCGTGAGAGACCGGTAGCACAAGCGTATCCGGCGGCTCAACGCCGCGGTCGAACGGTTCGAAACTATTGTTGGCGCTGCGCTCCGCGAAAGCGCCCAGACTTGACGTCGGGGTGCTCGCGCAGGCGCCCAGCGCCAACAACAGCGGTACGACAAGCGTACGGCGGATCATTAGTCGAGGCTGACCGCCACGACGATAACCAGCACGACGATGCCGATTACGAGCCACTGGTTCTGCGAGAATTGGCCGCCCGTCATTTGCGCGGCTTCTTCAGCGGATACGACTTGGACTTGGTAGCCCGCGTCTTGATAGGCGGCGACTTGGCTGGCGTCGTCGGCCGAGAGGCCATAACGCTGCAGTTCAGTTTGGCTGAACGTTTGCGCTTCGACGGAGCGGAAGGCGCTGGTTTCAGCATAGGCGGCCGGCGCGGCTACTTGCGCGACGGCGAACGACAGCGCGAGCGCTGCGGCGAGGGCACGAATCTTCATTGGGTTAATCCCCTTCGGTTGCTCAAAAAACACGAGCGGCGCCGAAGCGGCCTGCGTGCCAGGTCGTATTGCGCCGTCTTCTTGGCGCTTGCTCTTTCAGAACAAGCGCAGATGTACGCTTTCGCGCACCACACAAGTTCCCCCTCGCAGCGGATCAAACGTACCCCGCTGCGCCCTGAAGGCAATACGCTTCTAACGACAGGAAGTTCCCTATTTGGCTGGCGCCGGCTCACGTTTTGCGTTCGGCGCCGCACCGCAACCGGCGTTGGTGATGTCCAGGTAGAATTGCTGCATGTCCCAGGCGCCGGTTGGGCAACGCTCCGCGCAGAGGCCGCAGTGGAGGCAGACGTCTTCGTCCTTGGCCATGACGCGGCCGGTCTTCAGGCCGTCGGCGACATAGATATCTTGCGTTAAGTTCATGGCCGGCGCGTTGAGACGCTCGCGTAGATCGGTTTCTTCGCCGTTATCCGTGAACGTTATGCAATCCATCGGGCAGATGTCGACGCAGGCGTCGCACTCGATACAGAGATCGGCGCTGAACACGGTTTGCACGTCGCAATTCAGACAGCGTTGCGCTTCCTTATATCCCAGCAGCGGGTCGAAGCCCTTCTCGACTTCGATCTTCACATTCCGCAGTGCAACATCGGGCTCGACCAGCGGCACCTTGTAGCGAAGGTCCAACGAAATGTCGTTGTCGTAGGCCCATTCGTGGATGCCCATCTTGGTCGACATCATGGACACGCCTGGCGGTGGACGCTGCTTTACGTCGTCTTTGCTGAGGAAGAGATCGATCGACACGGCAGCGTCATGGCCGTGGGCGACAGCCCAAATGATGTTCTTCGGACCAAACGCTGCGTCGCCGCCGAAGAACACGTTGGGGATATCGGATTGCATCGTCACGGGATCGACGACGGGCACGTCCCATTTGTCGAACGTCATGCCGAGGTCGCGTTCGATCCACGGGAATGCGTTTTCCTGGCCGACGGCCATCAGCACGTCGTCGCATTCGTAGTGCACGTCCGGTTCGCCAGTCGGTTCAAGCTTCCGTTTCCCGTCCTTCTCGACCCAGCCCATCTTAGTGAACAGCACGCCGGTGAGCTTGCCGTTCTCGTGGGTGAATTCCTTGGGGTTGAGGAAGTTGATGATCGGGATGCCTTCGTGCTGGGCGTCTTCCTTCTCCCAAGGCGAGGCTTTCATCTCCTCGAAGCCGGAGCGGACGATGACTTTCACGTCCTCGCCGCCCAAGCGGCGCGAGGTGCGGCAGCAATCCATCGCAGTGTTGCCGCCGCCGAGCACGATGACCCGCTTGCCAATCTTGTCGGTGTGCTCGAACGAGACGTTGGATAGCCAATCGATGCCGATATGGATGTTCTTTCCGGCTTCCTTCTGGCCGGGCAGATTCAGATCGCGGCCGCGCGGCGCGCCAGTGCCAACGAAAACGGCGTCCCAGCCTTGAGCCAGAAACGCTTTCAGCGACTCCACGCGCTCGCCGAAATGCGTCACCGGCTCGTAGCGGAGGATGTAGTTCACCTCTTCGTCGATCACGCTTTCCGGCAGGCGGAAACGCGGGATCTGGGTGCGGATCATGCCGCCGCCCTTCTTGTCGCCGTCGAAAATGTGGACCTCGTAGCCAAGCGGCAGCAGATCGCGCGCGACGGTCAGCGAAGCCGGCCCTGCTCCGATGCAGGCGACGCGCTTGCCGTTCTTCGTCGCGGCTTTCGGCGGCAGTAGAGACTCGATCTCGCCCTTGTTGTCGGCGGCGACGCGCTTCAGGCGACAGATCGCGACCGGTTCGGGCTTGGCTTGGCTTTCCTCTACGCGGCCACGGCGGCAGGCAGGCTCACACGGACGATCGCAGGTGCGCCCGAGGATCCCCGGAAACACGTTCGACTTCCAGTTGATCATGTATGCGTCGGCGTATCGCTGATCGGCGATGAGGCGGATGTATTCCGGCACCGGCGTGTGCGCGGGGCACGCCCATTGGCAGTCCACGACCTTGTGGAAGTAGTCCGGGTTCTTGATGTCGGTAGACTTCAAAGCGCTGCTCCGTCGTGCACGCGCAACCTAGCCCGCCGCCCTGTCCCCCGCAAAGGCCGCGTGTCGCACGCTACTTGATAGTGAATCGCAACGGCGAGAGGCCGGCGATCTCGGCAGCGACAGCGTCGCCGCGGTGTAGCGGGCCGACGCCGCTTGGGGTGCCAGTGAAAACCAGATCACCCGCTTTGAGCGCCCAAGTGCGCGAGAGGGCTGCGACGATTTCCGGAACTGTCCAGATCATCTCGGAGAGATTGGCGTTCTGACGGATGGCGCCGTTGACGGAGAGCTGAATGGTCCCCGCTGATAGATGGCCGATCGCGCTGGCGGGCGTCAGCGGCCCGATCGGCGCGGAATTGTCGAACCCCTTCGACGCGTCCCAAGGTCCGCCGGCTTGCTTGGCCGCGGCTTGCAGGTCGCGCCGCGTGAGATCGACGCCGACGGCGTAGCCCCAGACATGATCGCGCGCGGTCGCTTCGGCGATCTCGGCGCCGTCCTTGCCGATGGCGAACAAGAGTTCGACCTCGTGGTGCAAATTCGACGTTTGCGTCGCGTACGGGATGGCGCTGCCACTTTCAACCACCGCATCGGCGGGTTTCGTAAAGAACACCGGTGGTTCGCTTTTGGGGTCATTCCCCATTTCGCGGACATGGTCAGCGTAATTTCGCCCGACACAGAATATGCGGCGAACGGGAAAGCGCGCGTCGCTGCCTCGTATGGCAACGGAAGGCGCCGGCGGCGGATCAAACGCGAACTGCATGAATCGCTTTGACCACGCTCGCGCGCCACGCGCAAACTGCGCGTGGCCGGGGAAGCGGCGCGACCTCCGCGACGCAAATACTTGCGCGCGCGCGTGGGGCACCCAACTTGACCGGCTATCCGCGAGGGGCGGGCGTGATCGTTTGGCTGGTTATCTTTGGCCTGGCGACGCTGGTGTGGATGCAGTCGCAACACATCGGCGCGCTGAGGCGCAGGCTCACTGAGCTTGAGCGCCATTTTGGCGTGGCGGACGACGTTGTGGCTGCCCCAGAGACGCCGCGCGAAGCGCCTATGACCGAACCGCTGCTGCTCGATACGCCGCTGCCGCCGGACGACCGCGAGCCGCTGTTGCTCGACACGCCGCTGCCGCCGGACGAGCAAGAGCCGCTGCTGCTCGACACACCGCTGCCCGAAGCCTCGAACGACGATGAGATCGAACCGGTCCCCGCCTTGACCGGCGCGGTGCATCGCCTGCCCGAACCTGCGCAGGCAGCGGCCGCGCAGGGGCCGGAAATCGCGGCACGCACTTCGCCAACGCGGATGCAGCGGCTGGAGCGCTGGATCACTGAGAAGGGCTGGGCCTGGATCGGCGGCGGCGCCGGCGCGCTGGTCACGGCTTACGTTGTTGGCATCGGGATCGCTCAGCTTGCGCCGACAGCGCAGCTGATTTGTGTGATTGCACTGGGCGCAGCCTTGCTCGGCGCAAGCGAATGGACGCGCCGTACCGCAATCGCGCGCCCGCGCCCGATCGTGGCGGCATGCCTGGCTGGCGCCGGCGTCCTCGCTCTCTACGGCGCCGTGTGGCTCGCACATGGCGTCCACGGCATGATCGGGATTGCGACGGCGACGACGCTGCTTGTTCTGTGCGCGGGCGGGCTGATCGGACTTTCGATCCTGCATGGCCAGGTGATGAGCGTACTGGCCGTCGCCGCGGCCTTGCTGGCGCCCGCCCTCACACACCCCGGATTGTGGCCCACGGCAGGCCTAACGCTTTTCATCTGCGCTGTGAGCGCCGGTGGTTTCAGCATCGCCGCGCTGCGGCGTTGGTCCTGGGTTGCGGTCGTCACGGTGGCGGGACTGTATTGCTGGTTCGGGTCAGCCATCGCCGACGACCAGATTCGCCGTGCATGGGTGGCGCTGAGTTTCGCCAGCCTGGGGTGCGTCTTTCTTGCGCTGCGACCGGCGCGGGACGTGGAAGAGCGTGGATTTTTCTCATGGCGCCGCGCGCATCTCGCATTGCCGGCGGTCGCGACCAGCATCAGCAGCGTGCTCTTGATTTGGGTTTGGCTTGCGACGTCCCCCGCGCCCACCGGCTTGGTGGCTGGCCCCGCCTGGGTCGGATCCATGTTCGTGGCGCTGGCGGCGGCCACGGTTCGGCTGCGCGTCGCCGCGCCTGCGACGTTGGCAATCGCGGTCGCGGCTTTGGTCGTTGGCTTCATGGCATACTTGCGGTCACGGTTCTTCTTCGGACCGCTTGGTGCGGATTTTTATCCGTTCGTCCTGTTCGCGGCGTTGGTCGTTGCCGCGTCGGCGCTGCTTGCGCGGCCGAACCGGCACGGCCGGACTATGGTTGCGATCGCGGGCGCGGGTGGATCGGCGCTGCTCATAGTGCTCGCGGCGTTCTCGCGCGAAGCTTGGCATTCCCCTCAAGCCTGGGCGCCGTTGCTGATTGGCGCCCCCTTGTTGTTCGCGGCGGCGTGGCGCGCGGAGCAATATGCGAAAGACGCCGAGAAGGATCGCGCTGTCGGCGTCTGGGCCGGCGCGGGCGCCGTGCTATTGTTGCTCGGCATCGAGTCAGCCTTCCCCGCCGAGGCGCGAACCACCGCACATGCCGGCGCGACGCTGCTGCTGGCGAGTGGGCTGGCGTGGCGAAACTGGCGCGTGCTGGGCTACGCCGCTCTGGGCGCCGCGTTGCTCGCCATCGGATATGCGCTCTCGCCGGCGCTGCTGAACGCCGCGATCGCAGACGCGATTCCGATCTGGGGCGCGCTCACCATCCTCGCGACAACCGTCATTCTGCTGATGGCCGCCGGCGCCGTCGCTGACCGAGCGCAAAACCGGCCGATGATGCACGCGATGCTGACGGGCGCCGGGGTGATCGTCGTGTTGATCGGCGCGTTCCTGGTGCTGCGCTGGATCGCGGCCAGCGTGCAGCTCGACCGCTTCGCGGAAGAAGCGCTGCGTGCGCTGCTGCTGCTTGGCGCCGGACACGCCTTGATGGGTCGGCCCGCACAGGAGCCCGTTGGCCGGTGGCGTGGCCACGTTCTGATGGGGCTTGGGTTTGCTTATGCGCTGGTGATGGCGGGGCTGGTGCTCAATCCGTGGTGGGGGCAAACGCCCGCGCGTGTGTTGGGACCGCCGATTTTCGACACGCTGCTGCTCGCGTTCGCCGCGCCGGCTGTCCTAGCGGGTTTCGCGGGGTACCGGGTTTACGCGCAAGAGCAGCATGCAGGCCGTGTCTATGTCGCGGTAATGGCGGCGTTCGGCTTGATCTGGGGGGCGATGGAAACGCGACGGCTGTTTCACGGCGCATCGCTCGAAGCAACTCCGGTCGGCGTGCTCGAAGGCGCTTGCTATGCGCTCATCGCGCTCGTCGCAGCACTCTGGATCGCGTTGTACGCGCGCGCTCACGCGCGCGTACGGCGCCCGTTCCCGCAAGACGTCGTGCTCGTCAACCCAACGGCGACCATCGCCGCTATTGTCGTTGCCGGGCTTATCATGTTGATCGTTCGCCATCCGTGGTGGGGCGGTCAGGCCGAATCGGAAAGCATGGCGCTTGGCGTTGGCTTGGCCGTCCTCGCGCAAGCGGCCGCCGTTGCGATGGCGCTGACGTTGGGATGGTTGCACAACACGACACAGACCACGGCCCTTCCCTTTGCGCTGATGCGCGAGCCCGCGCGCGCGGAAGACTCGGCCCGCTTTGCGGCGGCGGCGGGCGTAGCGCTGTTCGGCTGGAGCTTTGGGCACGGCGCCATCCGCTGGTTTTATCACCAGGGGGCCATGGATGATGGCAACTTGCTGAGCGGACTGGAAGGCTACGCGCACGCGATCTGGCCGCTGGTGTTCGTACTCGCGGCTTGGGAAGCAACCGAGCGTGCAAGCGCCCACGAGAGCATTCGCGCCTTCGTGTCCGATCTGCAAGCGATCTGGGCCAGCGCGATCTGGGCGGCGTTGGGGTTTGCGGCGTTGGGACTGTGCGTGTTGTTTAACCCGTGGTGGGGACTTGCGCCGGTCGAGATGCCCACCGGGTTCTCTTTGGTGCTGGGAATGGCGCTGTTGGTGGTCGGCGCCGTTGCGAGCTTCGCGGCGAGACGCATCGACCAGGCGCGTTGGGCCGAGGCGCTCCCGCGGGCGACCACGATTCTGTGCATCGTCTATCTCTTCGTGGCGCTGACGATTCTGGTGCGGTGGATCTTCCATCGTGGCGACATGACCGCGCCGAGCGTGATCGGCGTGGAGCTGTGGACGTATCCTGCCGTGTGGGCGCTGTTCGGTGCGTTCACTGTCGCGTGGTTTTCGCGCACGTTCCGGCCGGAGCCGCCGCAAGCGCCGGGCGACCTGCTTCAGATCAAGCCAAGCGGGCGGCGTGAAAGGCGACATGGTCGGCGACAAAGGACGCCATGAAAAAGTACGAGTGATCGTAGCCTTCCTGGCGGCGCAGTGTGAGCTTTTGGCCCGCCTTTGCAGCGGCTTGTTCTAGCAGCTCGGGCCTGAGCTGATTTTCCAAAAACTGATCGCCTGTGCCTTGATCGACGAGAATGTCGTCGAACGAATTGGCTCTGCCGACTTCGATCAGCAGCGCTGCATCGTGCGCGCGCCAAGTATCGCGATTGGGGTCGAGATAGGCGGTGAAGGCTTTCTCGCCCCAGGAGCAGCGCGTGGGTGATGAGATCGGCGCGAACGCTGAGACGCTTTTAAAGAGCTCCGGATACTTCATCGCCAGCGTCAGCGCGCCGTGACCGCCCATGGAATGGCCGAAGATCGAGCGCTTGGGCGCGAGCGGGAACGCGGCCTCGACGGTGGTGATGAGATCGCGCGTGATGTAACTTTCCATCTTGAAGTGCGGCGTCCAGGGCGCTTGCGTGGCGTCGATGTAGAAGCCGGCGCCTTGACCGAGATCATACGCGGGATCATCGGCAACGCATTCGCCGCGCGGCGACGTATCGGGCGCGACGATGGCGACGCGATGTTGCGCAGCGGCGCCATATGCGCCGGCTTTGGTGGTGAAGTTGTCTTCAGTGCAGGTGAGGCCGGAGAGCCAGATCAGATACGGAAACGGCCCCTCGCCCGGCGGCGTGAACACAGAGAGCCGCATCGGCGTGCCAGTCGCGGCGCTTTGGTGTTGAGCGTAGGTGAGCGTGCCGCCGTGAACGCGGTGCTGGGCGCGGATTTCCATGGGCGTGAGGTAGAGCGTTGAGGTGACGGCGCCAAGCGGGCATGGGTTCGCGCTATGCGGACCTGGAAGTTCGCAAAAAATGGGAGAACGGGGCGCGCGATCCGCGCTGAGGTAGTCTCTTGGGTTTGCACGATCCATCTCTGAACCGCGCCGCGCGCTTCGCGCGCCCCGTTTTTCCGGTCGTTTTTCCCGGCCTGGGACCGAGGAGTTGTTGAACGCTGACGATGGTCAGCTCGCCTCCCGGACGATGATCCGGCGTTACCCCTCATCGAAGGATGCGCCTCGGGGCTTAGCTCCATTCCCAATTCGCCGGTGCTGTGGGCAAGGCTTCCGAACCTTGCACTTTGCGGTTTCACTCCCCGCAAACAAATCCCACCGACCGTGTCCGCACATTCCAAAGTTTCGGACGTCTCAGAAATCTGCCGTGTGCGGACGGAGCAACTGTAGGCGCGGAGTCAATTCGGTCGGATAGATTGGCGCGACTATTTGCAGGTTGGAGCGCGCGCCTCCGGCGCGCATTGGCGCTTAAGCTTGAAAGTAAAGGCGCAAAAGAAGCGGGCCGGAGGCCCGCGCTCCAACCTTCTTCGTACGGAAGTGTGGGATAGAGACGCGTTCTATCCCCCTCTCTCACTGCTTCTTGCCGCGATCGGTGTAGAACACCGCCAGCTTGTTGCCGTCGAGATCGCGGAAATAGGCGAAATCACCGAAGGCGCCGCGCGGGCCGGGTTTGCCTTCGCAAGCCGCGCCGAGCGAAAGCGCTTTATCATAGACGCGCGCGACGTCTTCCTGCGCGTCGACATTGATGGCGAGCATGGTGCCGTTGCCGGGATGCGCTTCCGCTTCGTTGTACGGCCGCGTGACCATGATCATGGCGCCTGAGCCAAGGCGATACATTTGGCCGTGCGGCGTCGGAAACAGCTTTTTGCCGCCGAGTTCGGCGGTGAGCGCATCGTAGAACCCGCAGGCGCGATCGAAATCGTTCGAGCCGATGCAGACGTAGCCGATTTGAGCCATGGCGATGTTCTCCCTGAAGACACTGTTTCGGATCAATCGCCCCCGCGCGGGGGACGTCAAGCCTGACGTTGCGTCGCCACTCGATACGAGTCCGTCGTTCAGTAGCGGCAGCAGCAACACGCCGCAAAATCTCAGAAGGGCGGATGCCATTCCTGCAATGCATAAAGCTGCAAACGCCGAGGTTCGATCACGTAAACATATCGCACTAGCAGGTGGGGACCGGAGATCAGCGCCCCCGGCTGATCGTTCCAGTCGGTCTCGCGCACGCGCATGATGGACTGCGGATCCTGTAGCGCGCTTCGAAGATCGACGAAGTGCTCGGCGTCAATGGACTCCGCGCGCGATCGACACACTTCGAACTCGCGATCGAAGCTCGAGGTCCAGCCGTTCTCGGGATCTGATGTATCGCTCAGTTCCACTTTGGCTAGCTCTTGGGGCATGACTTCGTAGATCGCCAAGCCGCATCCGCCCTGAGAATCGCCAATCGATCCTATGGTGGTTTGGGCGATACGTGGCGCGAACTCGAACTCCGACGGAGGCTTCAGAGGTTCAGGCGCCCCGCACGCTCCGAGCAAGGCGACGGCGCAAACGAGCCAGCGCATCGATCAATAAACCCGCTTCTTCGGCGGAATGTATTCGACTTCGTTGGTCATCGTGTTGGTATGCACAGGGCGATAGTCGATCGTGGCTTTGCCGGTGTTCATGTCGAGCCAGGCGAGCGTGTGCTTCATCCAGTGCTGGTCGTCGCGGTCGGGGAAGTCTTCGCGGGCGTGGGCGCCGCGGGATTCCGTGCGGTTCAAGCCGCCGGCGACGGTGACGACGGCTTGGCCGAGCAGATTGTCGAACTCGAGCGTCTCGACCAGATCGGTGTTCCAGATCATCGAGCGATCGGTGACGCGCACGTCCGGCGCCTCGGCCCAGACTTTCGCCATGCGCTCGACGCCTTCGGCCAACACCGGGCCAGTGCGATAGACGGCGCAGGTGTCTTGCATCGTGCGCTGCATTTTATCGCGGAGCTTCGCCGTTGGGATTGATCCGTTGGCGTTGCGGAATTTGTCGAAGCGCGCGAGGTGCGCGTCGCCCGCGCCTTTTGGCAGCGACGCTTGCGACGCGTTGGCTTCGAGCTTGTCGGCGACGCGTAGGCCCACAGCGCGGCCGAACACGACGAGATCGATCAGCGAGTTGGAGCCGAGGCGATTGGCGCCGTGCACGGAAACACACGCGGCTTCGCCGACGGCCATCAGTCCGGGAACGATGCTGTCGGGATCGGCGCCGACTTTGGTCAGCACTTCGCCGTGATAGTTGGTGGGGATGCCGCCCATGTTGTAGTGCACGGTCGGCAGCACCGGAATTGGTTGGCGCGTGACGTCGACGCCAGCAAAAATCTTGGCGCTTTCGCTGATGCCCGGCAGGCGTTCGTGCAGCACTTTTGGATCGAGGTGATCTAGGTGCAAGTTGATGTGATCCTTGTTCGGACCGACGCCGCGGCCTTCGCGGATTTCGAGCGTCATCGCACGCGAGACCATGTCGCGCGGCGCGAGATCCTTCACGGTCGGCGCGTAGCGCTCCATGAAGCGTTCGCCGTTTGAGTTGGTGAGATAACCGCCCTCGCCGCGCGCGCCTTCGGTGATGAGGCAGCCTGCGGGGAAAATGCCGGTCGGGTGGAATTGCACGAACTCCATGTCTTGCAGTGGCAGGCCGGCGCGCAACACCATGGCGCCGCCGTCACCAGTGCACGTGTGGGCTGATGTGCACGAAAGGTACGCGCGGCCGTAGCCGCCAGTCGCCAGCACGACGGTTTGGGCGCGGAAGCGATGCAACGTGCCGTCGTCGAGCTTCCACGCCGTGACGCCACGGCAGACGCCGTCTTCGTCCATGATGAGGTCGAGCGCGAAGAACTCGATGAAGAAATCGACGCTGTGGCGGAGCGATTGGCCGTACATCGTGTGCAGCATGGCGTGGCCGGTGCGATCGGCGGCGGCGCAGGTGCGTTGGATCGGCGCTTCGCCGTAGTTCTTGGTCATGCCGCCGAAGGCCCGCTGGTAGATCTTGCCTTCGTCGGTGCGCGAGAACGGCACGCCCCAGTGTTCGAGTTCATAGACGGCGGCGGGTGCGTTGCGGGTGAGGTATTCGATCGCGTCTTGGTCACCCAGCCAGTCCGACCCCTTCACGGTGTCGAACATGTGCCACTGCCACTTGTCTTCGCCCATGTTGCCGAGCGCGGCGGAGATGCCGCCTTGTGCTGCAACGGTGTGCGAGCGCGTGGGAAAGACTTTGGTGATGCAGGCGGTCTTCAGTCCCGCTTGCGCGGAGCCCAGTGCGGCGCGAAGTCCAGAGCCGCCGGCGCCGACGACGACGACGTCAAAGGTGTGATCGATCCAAGTGTAAGCGGCCAACGAATCAGACTCCGAAATTCACGAGCAGCACGGCAAAGATGGCGCCGACGCCCAGCACCAAAGGCACGGCCACGTTCAAGAAGATGAGCGCCACTTTGGTGAAGGGCTTATGGATGTAGTCGAGGATCACTTCCTGCATGCCGAGCGACATGTGGTAGAGCCCGAGCGCGACAAGCAGGATGATTCCGACGGCGTTCACTGGATTCGAGATGAAATCGATCGTCGCAGTGTAGCTGGCGTCGCGGATCGAGAGTGCGGCGCCGACAACAAACCACGGCGCGAGGATCGCGAGCGCGATCGAGGTGGCGCGGAGCGCGATGAAGTGGCCTGTCCCCTCGCGCGCGGCGCCGTGATGGCGGACCCGTCCGAGTGGCGTGCGCATGCTGTTTTTGGCGTTGCTCATGCTCAAACTCCGAACCGCAGCAAGAGCCAAAGAAGGATGGGTACTGCGAAGCCGAACAGGATAGCGAACCAGGCGCTGGTGTCGGCGTCGCCCGGCGTGAGGCCGGCGCCGGTATCGAACACCAAGTGACGGATGCCGTTGGCGAGGTGATAGGCGACGCCCGCGACAATCACATAAAGCGCGATCTGCCCGAGCGGCGACATCAGGATGGCTTGCGCCGTAGCGTACGTCTCAGGGCCAGCCGCAGCGGCCATCAGCCAAAGCGCCATGCATATCGCCGCGCCATAGAGCCCGATGCCCGACAAGCGATGCAGGATCGAGCTTGCCATCGTGACATGCCAACGCCACACCGAAAGATGTGGCGCGATGGGTCTATTCTCCGGGCTTGCGCCGGCCATGAGCGACCTCTTCTTGCTTGATATAGGTACGGAATTCGCGCCGGACATTAGGGGCGCCTGACCTCAAGTCAACGCTTCGGAATGGCGCACCAATAGTCGAAATCGAGGACGACGGCGGGATCGTACTCGCCAGCCTCGGTCTTATACGGAAAGTCCGCCGCAGAGCGATTCTTCAGCGCAACGAGGCGGAGCCGCAGCGCACCGGCTTCGCCGAGATCGTCTTTGTCCAGCACTTCGGACCAGGCGTAGACGGTGTCGCCCGCGAACAGCGGGTTGACGTGGCGGCCGCCATTGATGGCGAGCATCAGTTGGGCGTTGGCGAGGCCGTTGAAGGCGAGCGCGCGGGCGAGCGAGATGGCGACGCCGCCATAGATGAGCCGCTTGCCGAAGCGGGATTCTTTTTGCGCGAGCGCGTCGAAGTGGACCTTTGCGGTGTTTTGGTAGAGGCGCGTCGCGAGCTGGTGTTCGGCCTCCTCGACTGTGATGCCGTCGACGTGGTCGATCTTCTCGCCGATCTCGTAGTCGCTAAAGGTGTGGACCGAGCCGGCGAGCGCGAAGTCGTAGGTGGAGAAATCGAGCGCAGGCGGCAGCATCAGCTCGGGCGGCTTCACCACAGGCGCCGGTGTTTGCGGCGGCGAATCCGTTGTCGGCGCGTTGGCGTCGCGCTTATTGACCATGGCCCAGCGCACATAGGTCAGCACCGGGAGTTCTTCCTGGTTGAAGCCGGTGGTGCGCACGGTGACGATTCCGGTCTTGCCGTTGGAATTGGCCTTGACGCCGAGCACTTCGGAGACGGCGTTCAGCGTGTCGCCGGGATAGACCGGCGTGAGGAAGCGGCCTTCGGCGTAGCCCAGATTGGCGACGGCGTTGAGCGAGATGTCCGGCACGGTCTTGCCGAACACGGTGTGGAACACGAGCAGCGGATCGATCGGCGCGCCGGGCAGCCCGCAGTTTTGCGCGAAGCTGTCGGCGGAGAAGAGCGCATAGCGTGAGCCTGTGAGCGCGATGTTGAGCACGGCGTCGGCCTCGGACAGCGTGCGCGGCGTGGCGTGCGCGATGACTTGGCCGGGCGCGAAGTCCTCGAAGAAGTTGCCGGGGTTGGATTTGGTCATGCCGTCTCTCTTTCCGACGGCGCGGGCGCGGCTTCAACCTCTTCGAGGGCGAGCCAGCCGGAATAATGCGTGAGCCGGCCGATCAGAGGCAGCGCGATCGGCACATCGAAGCGGAAGCGGCCCTGCTCGTCGGCGCTTTCCGTCGCGGTGGAGCGTGGGGCTAGGAAGGCGGGCAGCGGTATGGGACCGATGCGCCAGCCGATGATGGTCATGGATAGCACGCCGCCAGCGACGCTGAGCTGCATGTCGAACCCGAACGGGCCGAAACTTTCGCGGACGATACCAGGCGCGACGGCGCGGAGGCGGCTTTCCATAAGCCGATCGCCGAAGCGGCGGGTCCAGGTCTCCTTGTTGGGATCGAGACGCATGGTGACGCGGACGGGGATGCGCTCGGCTGAACGCGGCATGCCGAACAGGCGCGCGGCGAGCCAAGCGAGCGGCGATATCGCGCCTTGGACGCGGGCTTCGCCGCGCAGGCGCGTCACCGGGCCGGCGCGATGCGCGGCGCGGACGGCAGGCGCGGCGTTGTCGAACGTAGCGCCCAGTGCCGTTTCGAACGGCGCTTGCAGTGGCGTGACGTCGATCTGCGTTGTGAAGCCATGACGGGCAAACGCTGGCTCGAACTCATCCAACGTCAGCATGCCGACGCACGGTCGCGCGCCGGGCGGCGGCGGATCGCCGGCGATGAAGCGTTGCGCCATCAGGAGCGCGGCGAAGGTTGGCGTGTATGGGCCCTGCCCGTTTGGTGCGAACATGCTCCAGCGGGCGAAGACTGGGCGATCTTCGGCGTCACGACCAAGCGCTTCGACGATCATGCCGCCGCGATCGGTGCCGAACGGCAGCAGCAGATTGCCGGCGCGGCGCAGTAGGTCGGCCAAGCGCACGGGATTGGGGATGATGCGCCAACGTCGCAACGCGGCGACAAACTGCATGGCGCGCTGCATCAGCGGCAGTTCGAGACCCGCCATGAACAGCGCGGTGTCTCGCGGGGCATAGCGTGCGGGGATGAGATCGAGGTCGGGCACTTCGGTCAGCGCGAAACGGCGGCGACCCAGCTTCGGTACTTCGAAGACGCCGCAATCGGACCAGCCAACGCGCTCACGCCAAGCGCCGTCCTCGAACACGCGCACCGGCGCGCCGACCCAGCCGAGGATCGCCTTCATCACCGCTGGCCCCCGGTCCATCTTGTTGGCGGGTGCGATCCCGGTGCGGACGATGTCGAGCCGGCGCCATCCCGCGCGGAGCTGATCGAGCACGGCATGCGTTAGCGCCGGCGTAGAGCTTGCGCCGGTGATAGCGGCGACGCCGTGCTGACGGGCGAGCGCGTCGAGCGATGGAAAGGCGGCGACGAAATCGCGAGCGTCGGCGAGATCGATGTAGTTGGCGCCGGCTTCGATGACGGCGCGCGTGAAGCGGAGATCGGCGCCTTGGAACGGGCCGGCGGCGTCGATGATGAGGTCGGCGCGGAGGGCGCGGAGAACGTCGGCCGTCGCCGTGTCCCGATCCAGCGCAATTGCTTCGGGCGTGCCGAGATCGGTGGCCGCCCGCTGGGCGCGCTCGAGCGAACGGCCGGCGAGGATGATGTAGGAGCTGGTGCTGGCGTGCAGACCTTCGGCTAAGCGCCGCCCGAACACGCCCGAACCACCGACGATCACGACGCGCTTCATGGCGCACTCTCGATGATGCGATCACGGAACGCAGGATCGCCGGCCCAGCACTGCTCCTTGCGGCCAAACCATTGGTAGCGGTTGCGCGCGACGCGGTCGTAGAACCAGTTGCGCAGCGGACGCGGCAGGACGCGCGCCGCATTCGACCAGCGCCAGACCGACATTGCGCGCAGGACGTTCAAAGCGGCGTCCGATTTGAAGAAGGCTCTGCCGTCAATCACCGCAAGATTCGTTTCAGGCGCTTCCGCGTCAATGCCGAAGCGTTGCGCGAGCTGGCGACCGTAGGCCGACTGGATGGCGATAAACTTGAAACGTCCGGCGCGATCGTGCGCATGCACGAAATGGGCGCCGCGCGAACAAAGGACGCAATCGCCGTCGAACAGGATCAAGTCCTGCGTAATATCCGGCGCGGCGACGGGCTCCCAGCGCATGTAACGAATCTAGGGCTGTTCATCGGCGCGTCCTATGAGACAAAGCGTCCGCATGGACCATGTCATTCTCCTGCGCTGGCTGCACGTCATCGGAGCGTGCGTGCTTCTCGGCACGGGCGCGGGCATCGCGTTCTTTATGGTGATGGCGCATCGGACGCGCGACGTTGCGTTTGTCGCTCAGACGGCGCGCGTGGTGGTGATCGCGGATTGGGTGTTCACCGCGTCGGCGGTGATCGTGCAGCCGATCACCGGCGCATTGCTGGCGCAGGCCGTGGGCTGGAAGCTCAGCGAAGGCTGGATCGTGCTTTCGCTTGGGCTCTATGTGGTGACGGGGGCGTTCTGGATTCCGGTGGTGTGGATGCAGCACCGGATGCGCGATCTGGCGGTGCAAGCGGCAGCGTCTGGCGGCGCATTGCCGGATGCGTATCATCGGCTCTTCCGCGGCTGGTTCATTTGTGGCTTCCCAGCGTTCGCAGCGGTGCTGGCGATCATATGGCTGATGTTGGCCAAGCCTGCCCTTACATTTGGCTGATCGCTTCGCTACCCTTCACTAGAGGTGTCGCTTGCGCGTTTCGGCAACCAATGTAGCGATTGCGGCGCTCGCTGGCGTCACGTTTGTCTACACCGTTCTCAATCATTATCAGGCGCCCTACTTCGACCATTGGGACATTGCGCCGCTGCTCGAAGCAGACGACGAACAGTCACTCACGCTTGCACGCGTGTTCGACATCCATGGCGGCCATTGGCACACCAGCGCATATGCGCTGCTTGTGCCGCTGGCGCGGCTCACCGGCTGGTCGCATCTCGCCGAATCGTTGGCGAGCTTTGCGTTCATGGCGGCGACGGCGACGTTAGCGCTGCGCCTCGCGGCAAGGTTCGCGAGCGAAGCGATTCTGGAAAACCGAAAAGCAATGCTTGCGTTGGGTACAGCGTTTCTCGTGTTTTCGCTGGATCAGGCGTCCAACCTGCTGTGGGGCTTTCAGGTTGCGGTGTTCATAAACCTGTTCGGCGCCGTGCTGATGATTAGCGCGCTGGCGGGAGGAACACTTTCGTTTGCGGCATTTGCCACAGCGTTGACCGGCATGTGCCTCTCCGTTTTCGCCTACGGGACGGGGTTCGCGTTGATGCCGATTGGCGTCGCGTTGATCGCTTTGAACAGCGCGCCTCGCATGCGGCGCCTAACGTTCGGCTTAGCATGGGTCGCACTCAGCGCAGCGCTTTGCTTGGCGTTCGTTCAGGCGCTCGAGCGCGCGCCAATGGGCGGAGGCTTTGACGCGAGCGATCTCACCCGCCCGGATTTCTTGCCCTACCTTGGGCTCTTTACGCTGAACTTCATCGGCGCAGGCGTCGCGCGCTTCACCAGCGATCTCGTGATTGCGGTCGCATTGATCGGCATGGTTGCGGCGAGCGCGGCCGTCTTCGTCTTGCGCCGGCGCGGCGTGACTTGGACAACGCTGGCGGCGCCCTTGGCGCTTTGCGCGTTCGGCATTGGCGCGGCGTTGCTGTGCGGACTGGGACGCTATGATTTTGGCGCGGAGCAAGGCGCAAGTAGCCGCTATATAAGTCTCTCGACGCCGTTCTGGCTTGGCGCACTGTGGCTTTTGCTGGCGGCCTTGCGGCAAGTGCAAGATCGAAGCCTCCGCGCCGGCGTCATCGCGCTGCTTGCGGTGCTGGCCGTGCTCAAGCTCGGCAACAGCATTCAAAGCGCGGCGAAGCACGTGACTCTATCGCGTCAGATCGCGGCGATCGCGGAAACGATGCGCGCTGAACCGGATCATGCGGCAATCGCGGCGCGTCAGATCAGCTTCGAGCGGCAAGATATCGCGCGGCACGTCGCGTTCCTGCGCGACAAGGACTGGAGCATGTTTGCTACGCGCGCGAGGCGATCGCCTCCGCCACGGCAACCACCCGAGTAGCCTCTTCAAGGTGCAACAGTTCGGTCATGCGGCCGTCGACCTTGATCACACCCTTCCCGGCATTCTCAGGCAGTGCGAAAGCGGCGATGACGGCGCGGGCGCGGAAGATTTCTTCGTCCGTCGGGGCGAAGACGGCGTTGCAGGTTTCGATCTGGCTGGGGTGGATTAGGGTTTTGCCGTCGAAGCCGAACTCTAGGCCTTGGCGGCATTCGGCTTCGAAGCCGCCGGCGTCGGCAATGTCGTTGTAGACGCCGTCGATCACGGTGAGGCCCTCGGCGCGGCCGGCGGTGACGGCGAGCGACATGGCGGTGAAGAACGCCGCGCGATTGACGCCGGCGCGGGCGCGGGTTTCCTTGGCGAGATCGTTCAGGCCCATCACGAACACCGCGAGCCGCGTGCGTTTGGCGGCTGCGGCGATCTCGGCCAGGCTCAGAATCGAGTGCGGCGTTTCGATCATGATCCAGAGCGAAGCGTCAGCGCCGAAGCCGGCGGCGCTCATGGCGTCATCCAACGCCCTCACTTCGGCGGCCGACTCCACTTTCGGCGCGAGGATGCCATCGGGGCGCGCGGCGCCGGCGGCGGCGATGTCGTCCCTGCCCCAGGGCGTGGCCAACGCGTTGACGCGGACGATCACCTCGCGCTTGCCGTAGCCGCCGACCTGGACTGCGGCGGCGACTTGGGCGCGCGCTTCGGCCTTGGCTTCCGGCGCTACGGAATCTTCCAAGTCGAGCAGCAGCACGTCGGCGGCGAGCGTCTTTGCTTTTTCGAGAGCCTTGGCGTTGGCGCCTGGCATATAGAGGCAGGAACGGCGCGGGCGTGCGGTCATCTCTTGCTCGTAAGCGCGCCGCAGGCGACCATTCGCCCGCGAAAGCTCGAAGGGTTCTTAGCCGCGTGAAGACGATTCTGTCGATCCAAAGCCAGGTGTCGGGGGCGCGCGTGGGCAATTCTGTCGCGGCGTTCGCGATCGAGCGGCTGGGCGTGCGTTGCTTCCAGTTGCCGACGACGCTGCTGGGGCGGCGACCCGATCACGGCGCGCCGGGCGGCGGGCCGCTTGCCGCCGACATGCTGGCCTCGATGATCGACGGCTTGGCGGCGGATGGGCTGCTGGGCGAGATCGATGCGGTGCTGACCGGCTATCTCGGCCAGCCGGGACACGTCGGAGTGATTCTCGACGCAGTGGAGCGGATCAAAGCGGCGAACCCGGCGGCTATCTTCGTGTGCGATCCAGTGCTGGGCGACGACGGCAAGCTTTATGTCGGCGATGAGCTGGCGAACGCCATGATCCAGGGCTTGGCGCCGCATGCGGATTGGCTGACGCCGAACGCGTTTGAACTTGGGCTGATCTCGGGGCGCACCATCGATGGCTTGGGGACGGCGCGCGAGGCGGCGCGGCGGTTGAATAAGCCGGTGCTCGTGTCCTCGATCCGCACGGCGATCGGGTTGGGCAATCTTTACACGGCGCCGTCGAGCGAGTGGTTTTGCGAAACGGCGCGGCTGCCGCGGGCGCCGAAGGGTGCGGGCGATTTGCTCTCGGCGCTGTTTGTGGCGCGGCGGGTGCGTGGCGATGCGCCGGCGATTGCACTCGAGGGCGCGACGGGCGGCGTCTACGACGTGATCGTGCGCTCGCTGGCGGCGGAGAGCGAAGACTTGCTGTTGCCCGAAGCGCAGGACGTGCTGGCCGAGCCGGTGACGTGGCCGCGCGCGCGGCATTTGGAACTCACCTGATGGCGGACGGATTTGTTGCGCCTGGGTTCGAGCGCGTGCGCGATGCGTTTGACTCGCAATTGAGCGAAGAAATTGGCGCGGGCTTCGCCGCGACGCGCGATGGCGAAGTGTTTGTCGATATCTGGGGCGGCTGGGCCGATCGCGGACAATCGCGGACGTGGGCGCAAGATACGATCGTACCGGTGTATTCGACGACGAAGGGCGTCAGCGCGATCGTGATGGCGCTGCTCGCCGATCGCGGCTTGCTGGACTACGAGGCGGCGACGGCGTCGCTGTGGCCGGCCTTCAGCGCGCAGGGCAAGGATCGCGTCACGATTGCGCAGACTTTGGCGCATCAGGCTGGCGTGCCGGGCTTTCTTGAGCCGATCGACAACGATTTGTGGCTCGATCCCCCAGCCTGCGCGGAGGCGATTGCGGCGCTGGCGCCTTTGTGGCCGCCGGGGAGCGCGAGCGGGTATCATCCACTGACGTGGGGCTACATTGTTGGTGAGCTGGCGTTGCGCGCTGGCGGGCGTTCGCTCGGGACAATCCTGCGCGAAGATATCTGTGTCCCGCTCGGGATCGATTTCAGCATCGGCACGCCGGCGTCCGAACACGCGCGCGCGGCGGAGATCAAGAAGCCTTCGCAGGGCGGCGACTTTGGCGAGATCACGCCACCGCGCAAGGCGGCGTTCTTTACGCCATGGGCCAGTGTGAAACGCGGCGCCACGCGGTGGCGCGAGATCGAGATTCCATCTGCGAACGGTCACGGCACGGCGCTGGCGGTGGCGCGGCTTTATGAAGTGTACGCCACTGGCGGCTTGATCAATGGCGCGCGGGTGCTGTCGCAGGAAGGTTACGACGCGCTGACGAAGCGGCGCTGGAAGGGCGACGATCTGGTGCTGCCGTACGATATCGATTGGCGCACTGGCATTATCGGCAATTCGAACCGGATTTACGGACCGAACCCCGAAGCGTTCGGGCATTCGGGGCATGGCGGTTCGTTTGGCTCTGGGGATCCGGTGGCGGGCGTCTCCATCGGCTACGTGATGAACAAGCAATCGCATCACATCATGGCCGATCCGCGCGCGTTGAAATTGATCGACGCGCTCTATTCATGTTTGTGAGCCGTCGCGCGCTGGAGAACGCGGCGCTTGGCGTCGCGGGCGTGCTGACTGGGGTGATGCTGTTCCTGCTGATGGGCGCCGACGGCTTGCGGCTCGCCAGCGGGCAGCCGGTGTTCGGCGACTTCATTGCGTTCTGGAGCGCCGGGCGCGCGGCGTTGGATGGTCAGGCCGAGCGGGTGCACGACGTGGCGCTCGTCTCTGAATATAGCCGCGCGGCCGTGGGTGGCGTTGGCGTGGTGTCGCCGTGGAATTCACCGCCCACGTTTCTGCTGATCGCGTCGGCGCTGGCGACGATGCCCTACCTGATCGCGGCGTTGGCGTTTCTGCTCGTTTCCGCCGCCGTGTATCTCTTCGCCGCGCGCAAGCTTCTTCCGGATACGCGGGCGCTCATCTTCGCCGCGACACTGCCGGCGGCGGTCTATCATCTGGGCACGGTGCAGACCGGGTTGGTGATCGCCGGTATTTCGGGACTCGCGCTGCATTGGCTGGACCGGCGACCGCTGGCCTCCGGCGCGCTTGTCGGACTGCTCGCGATCAAGCCGCACCTGGCGATTCTCTGGCCTGTGTTGTTGCTGCTGTCCGGGCGTTGGCGCGCGTTCACGGCGGCTTGCGCGAGCACCGGCGTTTTCGTCTGCATCGCCGGCGCAGTGTTCGGGTTCGACTCTTATGGACGCTTCTTCGACAATCTCGGCGCATCGCAAGCGCTCATCAACGCCAACCGCATTGGGACGCCCGCATTTGCCAGCCTCTACGCAAGTCTGTTGAACCTGGACGCGCCGGCCGTCATCGCGGCGGCCATGCAGGCGCTGAGCGCCGTGGCGGCGCTGGCCGTTTCTGCGCTCATCTTTCGGTGGGGCGATCGCGCGCTAGGCGGCGCGGCGCTATGCGCGGCGACTCTGCTGATCTCGCCATATCTGTTCTTCTATGATTTCACATTGCTTGCGGTTGGTGCGGCGTTGCTCGGCGCGCCACGTGACCGATTCGAGCTGTTCGCCGCGATTGCCGCGTGGGGCGCGGGGTTGTCGCTAGTGCTGAGTTACGCGCTGCCGTTGCCCTACTGCGCGGCAGCGGCATGGCTAGTGCTGATCGCTACGCTGAGGCGCGCAAGAAGCGCGGCGGGTCGTCCGGCGGCAGCACCACAGCCGTGAGCGGGCCACCAAAGCAGGCGCCAGTATCAACGTTGATGCGGCGCTCTTGTTGGTCCGGCTCGAAATCAAACGTCGGTGTGTGGCCGTGGACGACGAGCAAATCGTAAAGCTCGTCACGATCCGGCCAGCGATCGGAGTCGAAGAACGCGCGCGACCGCGTCCACATCCGCAATTCGTCGCTGCAGTTTGGGAATGTCTTCGGATCGATGCCGCCGTGGACAAAGACGAGGCCGCGCTCCTCGACGTGGACCATGACGGGCAGACTGCGAATCCAGGCGACGTGATCAGCATCGATCGCATCGCGAAAATCGTCCGCGAAACCGTTGGCGCGGGCGTAGGACAGGATCGTTTCGTCGCCGCCGTTCTCCGCCCACCAATAGATGCCGATGGATTCGCGCTTGTCGTAGGCGTGGAGCATCAGCTCTTCGTGATTGCCCTTGATCGCGATCGCCCGATCGCTTTCGCAGAGGTGTTTGGCGCGAGCGACGACGGCGCGGCTGTCTGGGCCGCGATCGATCAGGTCACCGAGGAAGACGATCTTGTTCGGCCCGCCGACGTTGCGCGCGTCATCGCGGATGAAACCGAGCAGCGTTTCCAGCTTTTCGATCTCACCGTGAACGTCGCCGATTGCGTAATACGTTGTGTCTTCGCTCATGTGTTCCGGGCGCGGCGCAGCGTGTCCCACGAGAAGAACGCTAGGCCTGCCCAGATCAGCACAAAGCTCGCGGCGCGCAAAGGCGTGAACGGCTCGCCGAAGGCGATGCCGGTAGCGAATTGCAGTGATGGCGCGAGGAATTGCAACAATCCCAGTGTCGTGAACGACACGCGCCGCGCGCCGAACGCGAACGCCATTAGCGGGAGCGCCGTGACGGGCCCCGCGATCGCGAGCAGGAGCGCCATGCTCCAGCCGCTGGTGAAGGAGAGCGGCGCTTCGCTGCCGGCCCAGAACAGCAGACCCGCGGCGAGCGGCGCCAATGCGAGGCTCTCGATCAGCAACCCGACAGCGGCGGGCACCGCGGCGCGTTTGCGGATGACGGCGTAGGTGGACCAGGTGGCGCAGAGCGCGAGTGCCGCCCACGGCGGCGCACCGAGCGCGAAGCCTTGCACCACCACGCCGAGCAGCGCGAGCGCAAGCGCGATGACTTGCGGCGACGTGATCTTCTCACGGAAAAACAGCACGCCGACGGCGACGCTGACCAGCGGCGCGAGGAAATACGCCAGTGCCGATTCAATGACGCGCTCGTTCAGCACCAGGTAAACGTAAAGGCCCCAATTCACGAAGATGAAGGCAGATGACAGCGCAAGCGTTGCGATCATGCGCGGATTGAGAGCGGTTGCGATCTCGCGAAGGCCTGGGCGCCAGCCGCTCATCAGGAAGACGGCGATGAACGCCGATGGCGCGGCCCACAGGATGCGCTGCGCCAACACTTCGCGCACATCGACCATCGAGAGCAGCTTCAGATAGAGCGGCAGGAAGCCCCAGGTGATGTAGGCCGACGCCGCAGCCGTGAAACCGGCGCGGCGCTCTGCCTCCGATGGGCTTTCGGTGATGGGCGCGGCTTCGCTCATGACACTCTATCGGCAAAGAAATGCATGATGCCCCCTCGCCTCAGCAAATAGGACTCAGCGAATGCTTTTGCAGCACGCGGCCGATACACTTTTTGTAACAACGGATGTCAGCGCAGCTCACAACCGCTTATGCGAGCAAGGCGCACTGCCGGTATTGCAACGGCGCAAGAGCAACTCTAGCCAAGGCGGGCGGGGCGTCTCTGAAAAACACCAGCGCTTCGGCGGGGCCGTCACGACGGGGCGGCGTCACGACAACCGAATAGTACGACGTGTCGAGCGTCGCCACGGCGTCGCGCAAACTCTTTTGCGCGTAATCCCAAGACATGACCGGGATTGGATCGTCTCCAGGAATGAACTTGCTTAGCTTTTCCTTGATAACAGAGCGCGGGTTGCCGATTTTCGTCTTGGCGCGCGCCGATAGCGTTCGCGCTACCCCTTCCATGGCCTTCAACTGCTCACGAGTTGGCGTGTTTTGCCGCCAATCTTCCCGTGGTTTTCGCGCGTCGAACACATCCGCTGGCGGTCGTATTGTTTCATTGGCGTCCGAGACGCATGCGTGCGCTCGCAACCACTCGGCCCACGCACCGCCGAGCGCGTTGCCATCATCGAGCCAACCCGTTCGGTCGTCGAACCCTGCGAGCCGCTCAGTACAATAGGGGGCGCCCCCTTTACCCCTGATCAAGTCGCCTAGGTGGCGGCCCACGCGGTCTCGGTTTTCAGAGAGGAATTGAGCAAGGTCCTCCACCAGTCGCGCACTCTCGGGGAAGCCCAAAGCTTCGAATCCCGCAATCGCGCCCTTGAACATCACGGAATCGGCCCAGCCGTTCAGCAGCAAGTCCTCGTGGCTCACGCGTGTGAGCGATCCCGCGTATCCGTCGAGCGCGTACGAGGCCAGCGCGATGGCCGAAAACTCGCCAGGCAAGAGCCGGTTCGTTTCAATCAGCGTGTGGACGCGGCTAACGCTCTCTTCGATGATCGCGAAGTGGCTCTCGGCCTCCATCGCATGCTGCGACACGAGCAAATCCGGCGCCATGCAGCCTTGGTGCGCGATGCCCCAATTCGTGTAGAGCTCCGCGCACTGTTGATTGAGAGACCCGAGCGAGTTTCTCACGCGGCCTTGATGCGCTTGAACAAGCCCTTGTTCAGCATCAGCTCGGCGATCTGCACGGCATTGAGCGCCGCGCCTTTGCGCAGGTTGTCGCTAACGACCCAGAGCGAGAGGCCGTTGTCCACGGTGGGGTCGGTGCGGACGCGCGACACGTAAGTCGCGAACTCGCCGACGCATTCCACCGGCGTGATGTAGCCCCCGTCTTCGCGGCGATCGATCAGCATGACGCCCGGGGCCTCGCGCAGGATGTCTTGCGCTTCCTCGGCGCTGATCGGGTTCTCGAACTCGACGGTGACGGCTTCGGAATGACCGACGAACACCGGTACGCGCACGCAGGTGGCGGTGAGCTTGATCGACGAGTCCATGATCTTCTTGGTCTCGACCATCATTTTCCACTCTTCCTTCGTGTAGCCATCCTCCATGAAGTCATCGATGTGGGGGATCACGTTGAAGGCGATCTGCTTGGTGAAGTGCTCTTTGACCATCTCGTCGTTGACGTAGATTTTCTTGGTCTGCATCCAGAGCTCTTCCATGGCGTCCTTGCCGGCGCCTGAGACCGATTGGTAGGTGGCCACGACGACGCGCTTGATCTTGGCGTGATCGTGCAGCGGCTTCAGCGCGACGACGAGTTGGGCGGTCGAGCAGTTCGGGTTGGCGATGATGTTGAGCTTGTCGTAGCCGGTGATGGCTTCCGGATTCACTTCCGGCACGATCAGCGGCACGCGCGGGTCCATGCGCCAGGCGCTGGAATTGTCGATCACCACCGCGCCGGTCGCGCCGATCTTCGGCGACCATTCCTTCGACACCTTGCTGCCCGCGCTCATCAGCACGAGATCGACTCCGGAGAAATCGTAGGTCTCGAGGTCCTTGATCTTGAGCGTCTTGTCGCCGTAACTGACCTCGACGCCGACGGAACGGCGAGAGGCGAGCGCCACCACTTCGTCGGCAGGAAACAGCCGCTCTTCGAGGATGGTCAACATTTCCCGGCCCACGTTCCCGGTGGCGCCGACGACGGCTACGCGCAAACCCATGACAAAAGCTCTCCCACAGCGCCCACGATCATGCGGCGCCGCTGATCCGACACCTAGTTAGAATCTCGGGCATTTCCAAGGCCTCGGGGCTATCCAGAGCCATAAGCGACACTTAAACCTGCGTGATCGAGGCAAACAGCGGTGGGGACTGCACGTGCCAGACGCAAACACCACGATCGAAATCTACAAGCTCCTCGTCGAGGACGTCCGCGAGGCGCGGCGGGCGCGACGCGAACTCTCGAACGTGTTCATGACGCTCAACATCGCCGGCATGAGTGCGCTAGGGTTTCTTGCCAGCAGCGAAGGGCTGCCGAATCCGTTGCTGTTTTCGCTCTGCGCCTTCGCTTTGGCGCTGACCTGCGTGATCTGGCGCACGTCGAACAGCTATTACACGGTGCTGCTCGGGGCGAAGTACAAGAACATCTACAAGATGGAGGACGCGCTCGGGGTGCATCCGATCCGCGACGAGTGGGAAAGCATCACCGGCAAGCGCCGCGCGATGCGATGGTTCTCACTCGAGCAAGCGATGCCGGTGCTCTTCATCATCGGCTACGCCGTGTTCTTCGCGGTGCAGATCGGCGGCGAAAACATCGATGCGCTCTGGGCGACGACGCAGGATGGCTTTGCAGACATCCTGCGTCGCATCGGCGTCAACTAGGCGGCGACCGCCTGGTGCAAGTCCGGATCGAGTCGCTTCTCGTCCGGCGCATAGCGCATGCGTTTGGCCAACGCCGTTTCGCCGCGCGCCAGGGAGAACAGCGGCGCTGTTTCTCCGGTGTAGGCGAAACCGGCTTTCTGAAGCACGCGCCCCGACGCAGGGTTGTCGACGAAGTGGCCGGCCAGCAATTGGCCGAGCTTCTTCGCCTCCGACAAGAAGCCAGTCAGCGTTTCCGATGCGAAGCCCTTGCCCCAATAGGGCCGGCCGAACCAATAGCCGATCTCGAATCCGTCGCTTGACTCGAACGCGCCGCGTTGGTGTGCGCCGATCACGCCGATCAGCCCCTCGCCCGGCAATTCGGCGGCGAACACGAACTCATCGCCCGCGCGCTTCTTGGCGTTGAGCGTCATGATCCAGCCTTCGGCGGCGACTTCGAGATATGGAAGCGGTGTGCGTGCAATCATGGTCGCAACGCCGGGATCGCCGCAGAGCTGCGCAACGCGCGCTGCATCGCTGATGCGCAAGCCGCGCAATTTCAGCCGCTTGGTTTCGATCTGGATCACGTCACGCATGGAGCCGCTCCTGTTTGGCTCTAACGCGTGGGGCAAAGAAAATGGGGCGCCTTGATCCGGGCGCCCCACGCTATCTCGGGAACCGGATCGCCCTTTGAAGGCGATCCGGGAAGGTCTCTTCCGTTCTCGCCTTACTCGGCTGCTACCTGTGCCGGCATAATCGACACGTAAGTGCGGCCGTCTCGCTTGGTTGCGAACGCAACTTGGCCCTGACAAAGGGCAAAGAGCGTGTGATCGCGGCCAAGGCCGACGTTTGAACCCGGATGGAATTTGGTGCCGCGCTGACGGACGAGGATCTCGCCACCATTGACGCGCTGGCCGCCGAAGCGCTTCACGCCCAAGCGTTGGCCCGGCGAGTCACGACCGTTGCGGGAGCTACCACCAGCTTTTTTGTGAGCCATGACGCCCTCTTATTCCTTGTCTTGCTTCGCGCTGCCGATCGCCGTGATCTGCACATGGCTTTCGGCTTGGCGGTGACCGGCGCGGCGGCGATAGGTGTTGCGGCGGCGCTTCTTGAACACCGTGATCTTGTCGCCCTTTTTGGTCTCGACCAGCGTACCGGTGACGGTGACGCCGCCGAGATCCTTGCCGAGCTTCAGCGACTTGCCGTCGCCCGTCATCAGGACGTCGGAGAACGTGATCTTGCCGCCGGCTTTGCCTTCGAGCTTCTCGACGACGATCACGTCGTCCTTGGCCACCCGGTATTGCTTGCCGCCCGTCTTGATTACCGCGAACATTTCAGACCTACCCGGCTCCGGAGCCGTAAAAACTAAGCGCGCCCGGACGAAGCTCGCCCGGGCGGGGAACGGGGATATAAGGGAAGGGCTAGGCGCCCGTCAATGCGGGTCCGGGACGTTTTCCGGCTCTTTTCAGCTGCTCAGGACAGCGCGGCGTTCAGGGTAGCCGAGAGCCCGGCATATGTCAGGCTCGTGGGTCCCTCCAACAGCCGGTCGTTGAGCACCAAGGCCGGCGTTCCGTGGACATCGAACCGTTGGTGGCCATCTTCGACCGTGGCCGTCACCCGCGTGACGCCCTCCTGGTCCATCATCGCGGCGACCACCTGATCTTCGCTGAGACCCCAGCGAGCGCCGATGTTGATCAGAGCGGCGCGCACGCCTTCTCCGGTGCCTGAACTCAGAACCGCACGCTGCTCCTGGAACAGGATGCCGACGCGGTCGAAATAGGTTTCGGCGTTCGCGCCGCCGCAACGGGCGAGTTGGAACATCGCGAAAGACACCGGCATCGGCGGGGTCGGAAACTCGCGCAGTGTGAAGCCGATGCGGCGCGCGTCGATGTACTCGGCCTTGATCCGCGGAAACACCTCCGCGTGAAACGCTGCACAATGTGGGCAGGTGAGCGAAGCGTATTCAACCAACTGCGCCGGCGCCGACGCATCGCCCAGTGTCATGTCCCCTTCGAGCGCGGCCGCGCCTGAAGGACACAAAACCGCGCACGCGGACCCGGCGCTGGCGCCAAGAATAATTCTGCGTGAAACCGTCATCACCACCTCGAACGACGAGATGTTCTAACCACCGCGCCCAAGTGACGGAAGTAAGGCCCTGGCGGAGAGGGAGTCCCTCGCGTTGAAGTCTGATGTTGTCCGGCTTAGTCCGCTAGCGCCTTGAGTTGACGTAAGATTTCCCGCGATCGTTGTCCGAGCTTGGACAGCCGACATCGGCATGATCGACTCCGAAATGTGGACGCGATTGTGGGGCGCGATTCGACGGACGATTGATGCATCCTCACTTTGCTCTGACGCCTCTAAGGACACGAAGCCTGAAACTGGCGGGGCGCTATGCCGACGGCAACGGGCTGTATCTCGTTGTCGATAGTTCAGGCGCGAAGCGGTGGCTTTTGCGTACCGTCGTGCAGGGTCGTCGCCGCGACATTGGTTTGGGCGGGCTCCGGCTCGTTACGCTGGCTGAGGCGCGCGAGGCCGCGCGCACCTACCGCAAGATCGCCCGCGACGGTGGCGATCCCCTCGCCGAGCGGCGCAAGGCCCGCCAAACCGCACCGACGTTCACCGAAGCTGCGCGGGCCGTACACAAGCAACACGCGCCAGCGTGGCGAAACCCTAAGCACGGCGATCAGTGGATCAATTCACTGACCGACTATGCGTTTCCAATCATTGGCGCCATGCGGGTTGATCAGATCACCGCGCCGGATGTGCTCCGCGTACTCTCCCCTATATGGCTCGCAAAAGCGGAGACCGCACGCCGGGTGAGGCAGCGGATGCGATCGGTGTTCGATTGGGCCAAGGCCTCCGGCCATCGCAGTGGAGACAATCCCGTTGATGGGGTGGCGCGAGGTCTTCCCAAGCAACCTGATCGTCAGCGCCATCATGCAGCGCTCCCCTATGCCGAGATCGCCCGGTTCATCCGATCGCTCCGCGCAAGCACCGTGGGCGAACCAGCAAAACTTGCGTTCGAACTGCTCATTCTCACCGCGACGCGCACCAGCGAAACGCTGAACGCCGGCTGGACCGAGTTCGACTTGGACGAACGGATCTGGACGATCCCGCCCGAGCGAATGAAGGCGGGACGCGCCCACCGCATTCCCCTTTCACCCCGCGCTGTCGAGATTCTGGCGCGAGCAAAGGAACTGGCCGGCGATAGCACATTGGTGTTTCCGGGGCGCAAGCGCGAGACGCCGATGTCCAACATGGTGTTCCTGACGACGTTGCGCCGCATGGACTTGGAGGTCACCGCGCACGGCTTCCGCTCCGGCTTTCGCGACTGGGCAGCGGAACGCACCAACTTTGCTCGCGAAGTCTGTGAGATGGCGCTGGCGCACACGATCCGGGACAAAGCCGAAGCGGCCTACCGGCGCGGCGATTTGCTCGACAAGCGCCGCCAGCTGATGAGCGCTTGGGCGGCCTACGCCACTGCCAAGAGCGCCGACATCGTGCCGCTTCGCGCCGGGTGATGGATCAAGCCTCGCGACGCGCCAAGGAAAGCTCCAGAGACAGCTTGAACAGCGCTTCAGGCGAGCTTGACGCTGACCTTCACGTTGGCTTCGTTCTCAACTCAAATCCAATTCAACGGCGAGCCAAAACATATCAAATCCAAATCAACCGGGACCCAAGAGCAACTCAGACGCGATACAAAACGATATCAGCGCGCCAATGAACGGGTTCATCCCAGAAAGCGTATCGGCGCTCCGCCAGAGTCCTGCCGGTTGCACGAAGTGAGATGCCTCCGCGCGTGCTGATAGGAATGCGCTGCGGGGTCAGATCAAGCTCAAGGATGATCGATGCCCGCAACCCTTGCCGAACCGTCCACCCTTCCTGATTATACCCATTGGGCCCGGATGGCGCGCTGGTCGATTCCCGAAAGTGCCGCGCTCTCCTTGGATATCGATCCCGAGGCGATCGACACCGGCGATCTCGCAGACGCAACGCGCACCGCACTCACCAAGCGTGTCGCGTTGGTCATGAACCACGCTCGGACCGGCAGGCTTGCGCATCTGGTTGAGCCTGCCGGATTTCTGTCGTGGACGGCCAGCAACGCCATTCCCTGCTCGCAACGCCTCAAAGAGGCCGTCAAGCAACACAGCGGGCCGATTGCCGATTGGCGACACCTGGCCGAGACGCTGACCACACGCTGCGAAGCCTACGAACACCGCGTGGTCGAGCTGGAAAGCCTGTTGCGCGCGCGGGACGAATGGACGCCAGCCGTCGCAGCAAAGTCCAAGAAGCCCGCGCTCAGCCCAAACGAGGCGCGCTCAGTCAAGAAGCTTATCCTCGGCATGGCGATGGCGCGCTACGGCTATCGGCCAGATGGCGGGCGAACGCAGGCAACCAGGCAGATCGTCGAGAGCTTGGCCGGGTTTGGCATCACCATTGACGAGCAGACCGCGCTCGATTGGTTGCGGTGCTCAGCAGGCGACATCGAGCACGCTATCCCGGATTGAATCTGATAGCGGTGAGCAATTCGGTTTCCGAATTCGGCCAATGGCTGTGGGATCGGGGTTAGCCAGCAGACTCAATCGCAAACGAGGCTGCCGCCCATGCCGATCCCTGCTGAGCTGCCCAGTGGCGCGCTGCTTCGCCTATCGTCGATCATAGCTCCGCACGGTCCCCTGCCGGTCAGCAAATCGACTTGGTGGGCCGGGGTCAAATCAGGCCGCTATCCAAAACCGGTCAAGCTTGGGCCACGGATCACAGCTTGGCGCGCCACAGACATTCAAGCCCTGTTGCTTGATGGCGCTGGCTAGCTTCGACTCCGGCGCCGAAACAGAACACCCAGCCGCGACGGCCTTGCCTCGACTTCAACTCTGAACGGCAACGAGCGCGTCGGGTACACGAGTGTATTCGCTCTCTGTTTCCCGATTACAGACGTTACTCATCAACTTCACGCAGCCAAGCTCAACTTCCCTTCGTTGAACGGCCAAAGCACATCGCTCGTTGCGATATCGACGCCGGCGCCCCGAGCCTCCTCAACGAAATCCGGTTCCCGAAAACCGTTGACCGCAAGGCGCATGCCTTGGCCGTACAGCGCCTTGGACCAGAAACGAATTTGTTCCATCGTGCGCGCCGCGCGCGGACCCTTCTGGGCGCCTGAATAGATCGGCAGATGAAGCCCGCTGCCCACGCGCCAGTGCTGCCGATGCTGGCAATAGCGTGATCGATATAATGGAAATCCAAGCACACCCGCGTCAGCAAGGTTCGAAGCGTGCAGCACCATTCCGCGATTGAGATAAGTGGAGTCCCGCGCTCGATCTCAGCGATGGCAATGATAGCGCGGTTTTTGAATTCGGGCGGCGCGTTGACGACAGCGGCGAGATACGCCTCCCGGCTCTTTCGGGCTTGCAGCGTCGATGCGTGCACCGTGAACCCGATCGCGAGCGCGCGCTGATCTTCCTCCCTAGCACGTTGATGAGCCTGATCCAGGATCGCCAAGTCGAGTGACAGAAATTCCTGACCGCGATGGGCGCCGTTCAAAATGAACTCGCTATCATAGGCAAGCCTGCATCCAGTCACGGCGAACCGGCGCCAACCAACGTCCGACAACGCGCCGCTCGCGCGTCGAGAACACGCGCGCTTCGGTGATGTCATTGCGAAGCAGGCACTCTCTGGCCGTCAGTTCAGGTTCGCCACCTAGACTGGACGCGATCAAATCGGCGAAACCGTCCGCCGTCAGCGATCGAGCGGTCACTTCGGCTCATCTAAGCCGGTCAAACGCACCTGTGCTGCGTCAATCGATCCATCGTCGCGCGATATGGCGCGAAGCTGAAGCGCAAGCTGCATGAGGTCCGTTACGGGTGACATGTGCAAGGGCCCTTTTTTGAAGCACGCGCACAGTGTCGCTGCGCCGCAGCGCTAAATTCGTTATGGTCTGAAGGTCTAGCGCCGCTTGTAATCCGCTCCATGCCGAAGGTCGGGGATCAATCTTGTGGCGGGACAAACGCGCTGCTGGAGCGTGGATTTTGTTGCGCGCAGCGGACAAAGCCAGCGCAAGCAATTGCATGGCTAACGGCGTTAAGCCAAAACGCCGACTAAGACTGGTTCTGCGATCTGAGTTCTTCCAGGAGCATGATGAGAGTGCGTGCGGAGAACGGCTTTTGCAAATACGCGTTAGCGCCGAAACTGCGCGCAAGCGTGGCGGCGTTCGCCCCGACCTCACCGGATATCGCGACGATAGGCATGTCTGGCCAGGCGATCCTCGCCTCTGCGATGAGTTGAGCGCCACTTGTGCCGGGCATGTTGAGATCTGTGACGATCGCGTCCGCGCCCTGGCGCGCAACCAAGTCGAGACCGGCCGCCGCGCCTGGCGCTGTCATAACATCATAGCCGCCGTCGGTTAGGCCTAGAGCAAGCGCATCGCGGATAAAGCTATCGTCGTCGATCAGACAAATCCGGCCCTTCGTCATTACGCGCTCCTGGTCTGGACGTTCGCGCTACAATGCGCGGCGAGAACCGCGCGCAGCTCGGCGAGTTTTGGGGGCTTGCTGACGATCGAATCGACGTTTGGCGGCGTTTCTTCTTCGGCGCGCATGCGTTCACCCCAGCCGGTAAGCAGAATGACTGGCGTCGTTTCGGATTTTTGCTTGACGGCGGCGGCGACCCGCCGGCCATCGACGCCAGGCATGCCAAGATCGGTGATGACCGCGTCAAACACGCGCGCATCTCCCCCTGCGCCATCAATCATCTCCAATGCCGCCGCGCCGCCGGCGGCGGAGGTGACAGCATGGCCATCAGCCGCGAGCACGTCGCGAAGCGAACGCAATAGGATTGGATCGTCATCGACGATGAGCAACCGCAGCCGCTTCAGCGGGCGCGCAATCGGCGCTCCGGTCTGGTCGGCGCTCGCCGTCGCCGCTTGAAACTTGAGACGCACCGTCGTCCCCTGCCCGGGCGCGCTATCGATCTCGATCCCGGCGCTATGGCGCTGGACCATCCCGTAGACCATGGCGAGCCCAAGACCCGTGCCGCGCTCGCCTTTGGTGGTGAAGAAAGGCTCCAGGCATTTGCTTCGGGTCGCCTCATCCATGCCATGACCGTTGTCAATCACTTCAATATCGACGCTTGACCCATCTGGTCCCGTCGTCGATCGCGTTCGCAACGTCACGGCGCCGCCGAGCGGCAGTGCGTCGATCGCGTTGAACACAAGGTTGGTCAGCGCCTCGCGAATTTCGCTTTCAACGCCGAGCAATGCGGGAATGTCCGCGGTCAAATCCGTGCGCATCTCAACGACGTCGCCGCGCTCCTGAGGCATATCTCGCCAGCGCGCCTGGGTCAGATCCATCACCTGCTTTACCAGAACGTTTGTATGCACCGGCGCCAACTCAAGCGCCGCATCCCGCTTGCGGTAGAATTCGTTCATCCGGGCGATCGTGCGCGCTGCGTCGTCGATGGCGCGCTGAACGACTTCAAGCTTACCCCTGCCGACCTTGCTCAACCCAGGTTCCGTATTGAGCAAGGATTCGGTATAAAGCGCGATCGGCGAAAGCGCGTTGTTGATGTCGTGAGCGATACCGCTTGCCATCTGGCCGAGCGCGCGAAGCCTCTCCTGTTGAGTTGCGACCTCTTGGGTTTGCCGCAATTCGTCGTAGGCCCGCTGCAGGGCCTCATTGAGCTGAGCTTGGTGAGCGGCGAGCGCTACGTGCTCGCTCAGTTGGCGCAGAAATTCACATTCGCCGCTGCTGAAGGCCTCGGCCTGCGCGCGCGCCACAATCAATGCGCCAAACACCTGACTTTCGACCTGCAGGGGCGCCGCCACCAAGGAGCGGAGACCACCCTCGGCCAAACGCTGGGGAAATGGAAACGGCAGGTCGGTCAGGTTGGACTCGTAAACAAGGCGTCCGCTCATGCATCGGGAAAGGCCATTGGCGTCGATGGCGACCAAAGCGCCTTCCGTCATTGCCATGGCAATCGCACGCGCTGCACTGGCTTGGCCGTGCCGCTCAACTTTCAGACAATTGTCGGCGCGCTCATAGGTGCAGACGCAAACGAAATCGGCGGGAAGCCGTTCCTCCACATTTCCGACCGCGACTTTGAAGATGCTGCCAAGATCCTGGCGTTCGCCAATAGCGCGGCTGATCTGATGCAGAAGCGCCAGCCGCTCAAGCTGCTCATGGGTCCGCTGTTCGGCCCCGCGGCGCACCACCACCTCTTCTTCAAGTGCACGGGCCGTTTGATCCAACTCATCGGCGGTCCGGCGAACCTCTTCCAGATTGTCTTGGAACGCGTCCAGCACTGTCGTCAGCTTACCGATTTCGTCGTCGCGTCGCGCGCCGCCGGCGAAGTCGACCGCCTCTCCTCGCACCGCGCGCGTGAGTGCGTCAACGATGCGATCGATCGGACGGATCGCTCTTGCCATGATGAGCCAGAAGCCAGCCCCGCACAGAGCCAGCGCAAGCAATGAAATCAGCACTTGTAAAAAAATCGTGCGCTCGATCTTGGCGATCATGTCATCCAAGTAGGCGCGCGTTGCGTTGCGTGACGCATCCCTGAGTGCGGCGAGGGATTCCGACGCCTGACTCGATAGTTCAAACCAAAGGTCTGGACCGATCGGATAGACGCCACGATACCGCGCGCCCTGCACGTAGAACATCTCGCGCGTCATGTCGTGAAGGGTGGCGTAATGACTCTCAGCGTCATTGTATTCGGCCGCGATCGCCGGATAGAGGCCGCTTTCGTCGGCGATAAGCCGGCTTAAGCGCCAGCTCTGGTCGAGCATGCCTTGGCCTCGCAGCAACTCAGCGGTCTGTTCCAAAGACGGGTTCACGTTTTCCGACAGAAGCTGGCCGATGATGGAACGCTCCCGGCCGGTATAGTCCGTGATCGTTCGCAGCATGTGGCGGTAGCGCAGATGTTGCGTCAACACCGCGTCATCGTTGCTAAAGGGGCGGACGAAACCAAGCCAGAGGTTCTCAACGTCGGTCATCAGCGCCGTAGACGTTGCCTCCCAACGCGAAGCGAGCGCGCTGTCGCGCCCACTCGCCGTCACGGACAGGGCCGCATCAATTGTCGGTCGCATGGCGACGATTTCGTCGCGGCGCTGACGAAGCTGATCTTGAAGCGCCAGAAGATCAGACCCTGGAAACCGATGAAGCGCATCCAGAGCGGTTGCGATCGCGGCGTCGGATGCCTGCCGGCTATCAGACAGAGGCTCTTGCAACGACTCCAGCGTTTCGGCGTCACTCGCTTGCAGCATCGACAAAGCAAGGTCGCGCTCAATTGAGATTTTGCCGGTGGCGTCGAACAACAGATCGCTGACAGCGATGGCGTCTCGCAGTTCATGAGCGCGGTTCAGCCGCTCGCCATTGCTCAAAAGATCGCGCGCCGCGAGGAACGCGATCATCAGGGTCAGCGCCGCGGTGATGAGGAGCAGAACGTGTCGGATTGAAAGCGTGGGGGCGCTCCATGCTTTGATGAGCGCGAGGCCGGCTTTCATGGCGCCGTCCTCACAACGCGGGCCAACCGCAGCAATCGGTCCTGGACTGAGAGGTTGGCGGCTTCCGCTGCTTCGATGTTGACCCGCACACCGATACGGTTGTTTATCCGAGTGAACTCGATCATCCCGCCAGAGCGGGCAAAGCCGTCGTAGTCAGAAACGGTAAGCACGCCGCGCTCGCCCAATTGTGACCTGAGGCGTGGCCAGTTCGAGCGTTCGTCAGCACTCACGAAGAGCAAGGAGCAAGCGTTAGCTTGCGCCGCTTCCCGGAGCACGCGCACCTCGATCGTCCGCTGATTGACGGTGCGGCCCGACATGGATGCCAGGCGCCCGCTGAACGGATCGCGCCCGTAGATGCAAACGACCATCGCGGCACCCGATGCCGTCGGCTGCGGCCATTCGGTGTACCGCAGGAAATTGTAGAGCAGGCCCGCCTTGATGTCCTGTTCGGCGAGACGGACGCTCGTTTGCTGCGCGCACGCGTCGCCGACGGCTGAGACCGCCACGATCGCTAGCGCGGCAAGCGCCGATAGACAGCGCATCAAGGGCGCCACGTCAGCCTGCCGAACACGCTGCGGCCGATGGCGGCGGCATTTGCATCGCCAGGCGCCGTGAACTCGCGATGCCAGTCGTCAAAGACATTCTGTCCGATCACATCCAACTGAAGCCGATCTGTTAGCCTATATCCGATGCGCAGATCGGCGCGCACGTAACTTTCGATCGCAAGCGCAGGCAATTCGTCGACGTAATAGACTGCGGCGTCGACCGCCAAGCGATCAGTCGCATCCCATTGCAGACGAAGATTGGCCTGATTGGCCGGCGACTGCCCTTCGGCCAATTCGGCGTTGATCGCTCCCGGCGGTCCGTCAAGGCTGATGTCGAGGGAGCTATAAGCGAAGCTCAAACCGAGACTTTCGTTGAGGCGCCAGTCAAGCACGACCTCACCGCCATTGGCCTCTCCCCTCGTGTCGTTCGTGGTCACGATAGGAATAAGGATGAAGCGCGGCGGATCGCTGCCAAGCTGCGGCGCAAGCGGGGTAAGCGTCGCTAGACCATCATATTCGCTGTGAAAGAGCGCAACATCCATTGCAAGCGCCCGCGTGATCTGGCGGCGGTATCCGAGTTCATAGGTCAAGACTTCTTCGCTCTCGAACTCCGGACTAGGCAAGAGCTCGATCGTAAGCGGCAGTGTCGACATTGGAAAAGGCGGACCGGCCGCAAGCAAGATATCGAACTCCCGGTCAAGTTCGCTGGGAGACCGTAGCGCGCGCGAAACCGACGCCCACGCCATCTGCCGCTCTCCCGACCATTGCAGGCGTGCGTTGGGCTGGACTTCAAAGCCGGTGTAGTCATTTTGATCGAACTTCGATCCAACCGTTAGCCGCCAAGCCGGTGCAAGCGTGATTTGGTCTTGGACGAATGCGCTCAACAATTCCGATCGATGTGTTGTTGTTTCAGAGCGGATGATCTCGGTCGGAGTTATATCATCGCTGCTATATCGATAGCGAACACCCGCAATGATCTCGTGTGACCCCAAAGACGGAAAGTCGTACTGTACATCGAGATCAAAGGTTGTGCGACGATCGGAGAGGGTGCGTTGGTCGCGCGCTGTGAGATCCAAATAACTCTGAACCGTCAACACGCCATCGTTGTCTGTTTCATGAGTCCAGCGCACCAAGAGATTTGCGCCTTCTGCCTCGATGGTCTCGCGCTCTAGCGCGGTGAAAGGCGCCGTCAGCGACGATACGAGACGTAATTGCCCAGTTTCTGATTGATAGATATCGCCTTGCACGGTCAGACGATCGTCCGCGCTCATCTCGGAATCGACGCGAAAGCCGCCGCGCCAAGCGCGCCAGTCACTGTTGTCATCACCGCCTGACGGCGTTTCTCCCGCGCCGCGTTCATACGCCCTGCCAAAGACGCGCCATTGCGTCGCCGCATCGCCGCCGGCGCCATAGCGCAGCGTGACGCCCGCTTCTTCGGCATTGCCGCTCACGACGCTTGCAAGCCAACCTTGTGTGTCTTCCGCACGCCTAGTGATGATGTTGATGACGCCGTTGACGGCGTTGGCGCCCCAGAGGCTAGCGCCCGGGCCGCGAACGATTTCGATGCGGTCGATGTCCTCGAGCGCGGTATCCTGCACGTCCCAATAGACGCCCGAAAACAGCGGATCGTAAGTCTCCCGCCCATCGACGAGCACAAGCAGCTTGTTAGCGAGCGCGGAGTTGAAGCCCCGCACGCTGATGGCCCAGCCTGATGTATTGATCCGCGCCACCTGGACACCCGGGGCGAGGCGGAGCGCTTCAGGTATCGATGTCACGCCCGCGCGCTCCATATCGGCCGCGGTGATGACAAAGACAGCGGCGGGCGACTCCCAGACACTTTCCGCGGAGCGCGAAACCGAAATGACTTCCGCGCTGAACAATTGCTCAGGAGTCAGCGCGAAGGGATCGACGGTCTCGTCCGCCAGCGCCGCCTGCGCCCCAAGAAGGGCGCTTGCAGTGAAGACCAACGAACTGCAGCCCCATCGAATCACGGAAGGCCTCGCCTCCTAAGCAAGAATACATCTCAACTCAGGCGAGTAAATCTTAGGTTGCCTTGGCGACCTTCATTTCATTTCGCTCTGCACTTCGCCGCCTATTTCTCCACAGAGCCTAAGTGCGGCAAATGAAACAATGACTTCGGCAGACCGGTTAGGTCTAGCCTCGTCACCTTCCGCAAGAGGCAGTAGGCCGTGAGGCGACGGTACCCCCTTGTGATTAGCGCACGCGTGTTGGCGCGGTCAGCGCTGATCGGCACAGCGCCTGCAGGACAACCATTACTGGGCTCAAACTGGCGGTTTTCACCGGCAATCCATCCAAGGGCCGATCGAGTGCCGATAAGAGAGCTCTGTCAGTCCGAACAGCAATTGAACGGCTCGGATATTGTCGGTCCTCTGATAGATCAGCCCCGCCTTGATTTCTCCGCAACGCGGGCGTGCACGTCATAGGGCTCAGGTTGGAGTTCTAACGAGCGCGTTCATACGGCCATGCTCTCAAACGACGGGTCGCACGCCTTCGCGTGAAGTTCGGACTCGCGCGGCAAAATGAACGTGAACGCTGTCCCGAGCCCCAGCTCTGTCTCGACCACAATCGTGCCGCCGATGCGATCCATCTCCGCCTTCACGGCACTCAAACCTACGCCGCGGCCCGACACGTGGTCGGCCGCTTCGCGTGAAGACAATCCTTCACGAAAGACCAACTCGGAGAGCGCGAGCCGCTCCACATCGGTCTTGTTTTCGCCCTTCGCGATGAGCTTGCCTACAAGTACAGCGCGATCGATGCCTCCGCCGTCATCTGCGACATGTATTTTGAGGACATCGCCACCGTCGTGAACGACGCATCGGATGGATCCGGCGGATTGCTTTCCCGCGCCGAGTCGCACGTCCGGCGTCTCAATGCCGTGGTCAACCGCGTTGCGGAAGACATGCACAAGAGAACGAAGGAACGGGCCATAACGCTCAGGCGAGAGCGGGACATCGTCACCCTCAACGAAGATGGGCTCCAATTCCTTTCCGAGCCGCATGGCCAATGCCGGCGCGCCACGGCTGTGAAGCCCAAGAGCGGATTTGGCGTTGAATGTTCCGAGGCTCGCGAGCGTCCGCAGCAGCAGATTCATGGGCGTGGATGCAGCGCCTGATGCGCCAGCGAGGGCGGCGCGCGCCAATTGCTCCATCGCACGCACCTGATGCTGCGGGACAAGCACGCGCCCGCCGGGTGCATCGAAGCCAGGCCCCAGCAAATCGCTCACGCTCGCCAAGTCCTGTTCAAACACGGCCTCCAAACCATCCAGTCCCAGCAATTCGGAGGCCGACGCCGCGGACAGCGAGGCGTTCGCGGCAAGTCGGGTCTCCACCTCGTGGATACACGCCGGACTGAGCGGGAAACTGAACTGAGCAAGCAATCCCTTGAATGTGTGGAGCTTGCGCGCGAACTCGCTGCGGATAGCATCCTCATCGACGCGCGCGATGAGTTCGCTTAGCTCCACATCGAGGAAGCGCCGATATTCATTCACAAGGCCGGCGAATGCTTCTCCCTCGGTGAACCCCAACACAATCATCTCGAGACGCCGGCGTTCGCGTTCGACTTCTCGCGCCAACAGCGTCGTCTCACTTGCGTCCGTGAGAATGAGCATGAGCGCGCCAGTTTGCGTCAAGAACTTGTAGTTTGCTCTGATGAACTTGCCGCCTCGCTCGAACTCTTTCGGCAACAGCTCAAGCTTGAGGTCGCGCGCGAATTCACTCGAACCCTTGAACACGCTCTCCATCGTGGCGCGTATGCCCTCGGCGGCTTCAGGCGATGTGCCGCATAGCAATTCGACAATGGATCTTCCCGCCGGGGGCTCGCCCAGAATTCCCTCGCACGCGGCGCTGTATTGGGGACCGACGGTGAGGCCGGCGTCCACCGTGAGGAAGCCCTCCTCCGCATTGTCAAATAATATGTGGACCGCCGCACGGGCGCGTTGAGCGGCGAACGCGTCGCGGCTCAACAGTACTTCGCGCATCAAGCCGGCGAACTCACCTTGGCCACTAACAGAGATTGCGCTGTCGGCCTCTTCAGTTCCGATCGCGCGTACCATCGTTCGAAGTCTGCTGACGAGGCGCGATATGTTGACGCCGACGATGAGCGCTGCGAGGCCCGCCAAAAGGATCGCGGGCGCCAGCAAAATGAGGAGCAGATCGTGAAGGCGCGCTGCTTCGGCGGAGATGTGAGCGCGCGCCGCAAACGAGGCGCCCGTCAAAGTCATTGCCTCGTCCTCAAGTTCGGCGTCGATGCGGGCAAGCTCGCCGCGATCGAGGCCGCGCGCGCGCATCGCGTCCAACCGCGCGCCTACGTCTTCCAGATGCTCGCGGCTCGACGCGTCTGGAGCGCGCTCGATCGCAATCGCCAGATCGGAAGCAATGTTGTCCAAGGCTTCACGCACGCTCGGCGCGCCCGGACCATCCTCAACGAGCAGCAAATCCTTCACGCCATTTTGGGCGGCGCGTGCGTGTGAGAGGGAGAGAAACGAAACGTCGTAGGCGCGCTCGCCCTCCGCCGCCATTCGGCCAGTCGAGGAGATCGCCGCAAAACCCACCAAGACCACAACCAAAAGCAATGCGGCGAAGGCCACGGAAAGCTGCGCCCAGAGCGGGACCAAGTTGCGGAACAAGCTCGGATGCTCGCCAGGAAGCATGCGCTTTAGAACGTTCAAGCGATGCGCGCGCCAATGATGGACGACGGCGCCCAGATGCACCGTCACGAGCGCGCCCAATGCGAAACCGAGCAAACGGTGAGCGCCCAGCAGAGTTTCAGCGAGCTCGTCCGACGCCTCAAAGGGAGGCGGCAGCGAAAACGCACCCAATGGAATTGCGTTTCCACGGGCCCAGGCCGTGGCGATCCCAGCTGCAGCGAGTGCCGCAACCAGAACCAGCATGGTCACATGCGCGATGCGCGCCAGCATTTGCTGTCGCGGCGTCCCCACGCCGTGGGGGCGTCCGCCTGCGCGCGACATCGCGAACACACCGCCAAGAGCGACAAGCAGCACAAGGACGCCGATGCCGAAATGAACGGCGAGAACGGCCGCGCCGGCTTCGAGCGAACTCATGTTTTTGAAAAGCGCGATGGCGCAAACCTGCGCGATCAACAAGGCCACGAGCGTCCAGTGAAGGATTTGGCGTGCGCGCGTGTAGCGTTGTTGGGTTTCAGCCATGTCTTGCGCCGCTCCTGGTTGTGCGACTTGTGCCACGAACACCCGTAAAGCCTTGCTTATAGCACCGCGTTTTCGGCCTATGCCTTGCGCCCTAAACCGCCAATATGGGCCCAAGATTAAGCCGCCCTTTACGCCGCTCCCAACAAGATGACTGCTAGACAGGATCTTGGTTGTTAAAGCGCTGGCGCCTTTTTGCCGTCGGATTGGCCGCGATTGGCTTGCTGACCGCCGGCCTTCAGGCTGTACGGGCGCGGCTCGCCGCTGATCACGCACTAAGCGAGCTGAAGGCTCAATATGTTCGTCCGCGAGGTTCGCCGCCGGCGCCGGAGGACAACCAATCGACACCGGAGCGCGTGGCGCTCGGACGCCAACTCTTCTTTGACCCGCGTCTCTCCGGCAGCGGCGCCATGTCGTGCGCAACCTGTCATGCGCCGAATCGCGATTGGCAGGACGGCATGGCCACCGCAATCGGCCGTGACGGGCGCATCCTCGCGCGCAGGACACCCACCCTTCTCAACGCGGCCTGGGGCCTCCCTTTCTTCTGGGACGGACGCGCCGATACACTCGAACAGCAAGCGGTGATGCCCATCGAGGCGCCCGGAGAAATGAACCTGCCGCACGCCCAAGCGATCGCCCGCATCGCCGCAATTCAGGGTTACCGCCAAGCTTTTGCGGAATCCTATGGCGATGAAGGCGTCACCATCAACACGATTGGCAAGGCCATCGCCGCCTTTGAACGCACGCTTGTGTCCGGCCAAGCGCCCTTCGATCGTTGGATCGCCGGCGACGAGCGCGCCATTTCCCAGCAAGCACAGCGCGGTTTCATTCTCTTCAACACGCGCGCCGGCTGTTCAACCTGCCATTCTGGATGGCGCTTCACCGATGACGGTTTTCACGACATCGGCGTTGGGCGCGACGATGAAGGCCGGGCGGGCGTGATGCCCGGCATCGAGCAGCTCAGATTCGCCTTCAAGACCCCGACACTGCGCAACATCACCCAGCGCGCACCTTACATGCATGACGGTTCGCTGCAGACCGTTGAGGACGTGATCGATTTCTATGCCACGCGTCCGGTCGATCGCCCAAGTCTCTCGCCCGACCTCGCACGTATCGAGCTCAGCGCCGAAGATCGCGCCGATCTCGTCGCTTTCTTGGGCACGCTCACCAGTGAGGACGCCGCGCACCATCCGCCGACCTTGCCACAATGATGCCCGCCCAAAGGAACCCTGCCATGAAGCTTCAGGTCAAAATCACGCTCGCTGCAATCGCGCTCACTGTGTTGGCGACCGGCTCGGCGCTTGCGATCGTGCGCCACCGCGTCGATCAATCGGGCCTTCGTTTCAGTGTGGCCGCGCTCCGTCTCCAGCGTGGCGACAGCATTGCGTTCACCAACAGCGACCGCAGCTCGCACAACATTCTCGTCCGTGGCGGCGCCATGAATTTCAATGGTGGACTGCAGCGCCCCGGTCAGGCTTTGGAGGTGCCCTTTACGGCATCTGGCCGTTATCAGGTCATATGCGGCATCCATCCTCGCATGCGCCTGGACGTCGAGGTGCAGTAGCGGACGATTGGTTCTGCCGCCAGTGAGAAGCGCAGGCGCGCCCTATTCAACCCAATGCATGGTTGTGGAGGTCTTGGGGATTTGACCGAGCGCGCGACCGATCACCTCGGCGAGCCGCGCCTTGGCCACGGGCTTGAGCACGTATCCTACAGCGCCAGCCTCGATGGCGCGCACAACCATCGCTTCTTGCCCGTGCGAAGTCACCATGATGCAGCGTGCGCGGGGATCGCCAGCCCTGATCGCCTTCAAGGCGTCGACGCCGTCCATGCCCGGCATGGTGATATCCATGGTCACCAAATCCGGCCTCACCAGCGGATAGTCGCGCGCGGCCTCTTCGCCATCCTTGCACACGCGCACGACTTCGTGCCCGAGTTCGGTGACCATGGTTTTCAGCTTTTGAATCATGATGAGCGAGTCATCAACAATCATTACCGTGAGGCTCATCAGGAAACTCCTTCCTGGAAAGTGAAATAGCTCAACTGATCGTCAAACAGGATCTTTGGGCCAACAAAAGCGACGTCGAGCGCACCGTCAGCAAAGGTCAAGGTCAAGGCCGCGATCGTGGATTCGCGGCGGCCCTGGATGGTCCGCGCGCCTGCCATCAAGACCGGTGGCGACAAGGAGATCAACTCGCCGCGTTGGGCCAAGTCGGCTGTGCTATTGCCAATAATGATGTTGACGACATCCGACGCGGTCTCGCGCATATAGAGGTCGGCCTCGTCGGGCGAGAACGAGATTCCGGCCGTGTGTCTCTTGGTAATCGAGCGGATCAACGCCTCATCATAGCTATAGGCGATGTAGAGGCCGGCGGTCGTTCCTACCCCGACAATCGCGGTGACGCTGCGCAACCGCAGCGACTTTTCGTGGTGCAAGCGACAATCAACGCCCGTCGGGCGCAGGCCCAATTCCTCCCGAAAGAACGCGATCGTGCGCTCCGCCACCACTTCCATCACCGCTGCGATCTCGCGATCGAGCGCACTGACTTTGGTCTGGACACTCATACGGCGACCCTCTCAAGTTCGCCGGCATCACACGCGAAGAGTATGAAAAACGAGTTCTGTTTCCCGCGCTTCGGCGAAAAAAGCGTGGATGGCGTGGTTCTTATTTGGGCTCCACGGCACACCACGCTGCCGTTTGACGTGATCGCACTATGGCTAACGGCATAGGCCATCGCGTCCGACAAGTGCGCAGGTCGCCGATCCCAGCGCTCGCGTGCTTGCACGAGCGGACGAATGTGGTGTGCGCTTATGCTCGATGCTAGCTGCTGCCCATTGGGCGACTTGAAGTGCATAGGCCGCCTGGCTAGTTCTCGAGTGCTACAACCCTTCCGTGTGGATTTTAACGCGACCCTAGCAGAGTGCGCGCTTTAATGACGCTTGCGCCTTCAAAAGGAAACGCGCGCATGATGGAAGCAGCGGAAATTGATCGCCTAGCGGCGCGCGTGCGCACCGCGGCGCGAGACGGCGGCCTGATCGAAACGGCGCAAGTCAAGCTGGTGGGGCTCGACGAAGTGCGCCGCGCCGCCGGCGAGCGCTGGCCACGCATGCGGGCGTTCGTGCGCGAAGGCTCGCTCAAGATCATCGCCTCGCATGTCGGCCCACAAGATGCCGTGGTGTCTTGCGGTGACGGGTTTCTCGTCGTCTTCGCCGACGCCGCCAACGCGCAATCGGAGCAGTGTTGCGCTGAAATCCGCGACGCGCTCATCCGCTTCTATCTCGGCGAAGACGCGCTGAAGGCGCTCAGCGCCGATGTCGAGCGGGAGGCGGTCACCGCCGCCCACCTTGCCGGAATTGTGAAAGAACCGCCCCGCGCGGAGCGCGCGGCCAGCGGCATGGAGATTGGGCGTTTTTGGCCTGTCTGGTCCAGCCGGCAGGGCGGCGTCTCGGCCTTCTTCTGCGCGCCGGCGTTCGACGTTGAGGACGCCAGCCCTCGCATGGGCTACAATCGCGACTTCGCCCAGAAGGCCACACATCGCAACGCCGATTTTCTAGATCTGGATCTCTGCCTGTTTGAACAAGCCGTTCGTGCTGCCGAACGGATTGAGGGCGGCATCGTGGGTGTTAGCGTGCATGCAACCACGCTTCAGAGCCGTAAGGCGCGGACGATCTATCTCGATCACGCGGCCGCCAATGCTTCGTCCGCGCGTCAACGCATGTATATCGGCGTCGCCGAAGTCGAACCGGGCACGCCGCTCATCTCGCTGACCGAATGGATCAGCGGGCTCAAACCCACGTTTGAGCGGGTCGCGCTTGAACTTCATCCCAGTGATCGCGCGCTATCAGCTATCGCCTCGACCGGCGCCTGGGCCGCGGGCTACCAAGTCCCCTCGATGCGAGACGCATCCGGCGCGCAAATGCGCGCCGCGCTCGGATCAATCCATTCTTGGTGCCAAACCCTGCGCCGTCAGCGCATCCAGCCCTTCATGCATGGGTTTATAGAACCCGTTTTCTTCGATCTCGCGAATATGAGCGATATAGCCTTCGCCACAGGACCCGGGCTTTGGCCGGCCCAAGCCTCGCTGAAAAGATAACGTCAACTAATGCCGCCAAAGCGGTCGAGCTGTGCTTGGTGTTTCCACCGGCTGTATTCCCTTGCGTTCAGGGGGTGACGCAGGAATTGCTCGAATAGTTCGAGTTTTCGTTGCCGGGGATGTTTTTCGTTGCCGGGGATGTTCTGAGCGACGTCCAAGCCGAAGCCCTCGACCATCAACGACTGCGACAAGTGCGGCAAGGAAGCGACCTTCTACCGGGCCAAGCTGCGCCGCGCCGCCGGGGCGAAATGTGGGGCGAGGACAGGGCAACAGATTTTGCTTTTGTAAGATCATTTACTTACGGATGCGGCTGGCGGAGAGGGAGGGAAACTCATCCTCCGCGCCAAACCCACGCAAATTCAATGGGTTGCTGCGTCTATTTATAGCGGGTTGTAGTGGTTGTTTGTAGTAGGTCGAAAATCTCAGATTTCGACGTTTCTCGGAAGCTTCCGGACCACCTCTGCGAACAGCAGTTCCGAACTAAGCTTGAGCGCCCGAGCGATCGCATAGAACTCGATCAGATCAACCCGCCGGACGCCCTGCTCGATCGATGAAATGAACGGCTGAGGCTTGCCGAGACGTTCAGCCAATTCGACCTGGGTGACGTCCGTTTCTTTGGGCGGCGCACCAGCGCCTTCACGAAGCATAGGCTGGTGTGAACTGCGACTTGGGCATGCCGGCGCCTTCAGGCGGATCAACTACCGGAATAAGCTTCGACGCCCTAAGGATGTGCTAGGTTCCAGCGCGGGATGACAGGGAGCGTTTGGTGGGAAACGCGCTTGGCTTTGCGCTCGGGACGGCGCGTCTTGTCGTCGGCGTCGCGGCGCTTGTAAGCGCAGCGGCGGGAATCGCCATAGTGGTTGAACACGCCTCGCCAGGCCTCGAAACCTTTGCGAATTTTGCGCCCTTCGCATTTGTGATTGCGCTCCTTTCCATCGCCTTGGCATTGTCCGTGCGCGCGTCGCGCGCAATCGTCGCGGCGGCTTTCATCGGCGTGCTCGCTCCGGCATGGCTCGTCGTTCCGGAATTGGTCGCCGCTTTGCACGTGGACTCTCGCCATGCGGCGGACGCACCGCAACTCAAGCTGCTCACCGCAAATGTCTGGAGCATCAACGACAATCCGGCAGCGTTCGAGGCCCTAATCCGGCGCGAGCGCCCAGACATCATTGTGGTGCAGGAGGCATGGGGACGGTGGAAGGCGCTATTGGAGAGGTTGGCGCCCGAGTATCAGATCCACGCCGGTTGCCAATATGACTCTGATTGCAACGTAGTCATTCTGTCCAAGCTCACACCTGTTGACACGATCGCCCCATGGACGGCCGGGATGGCCGCGGTGCGCCTTGAACTGCCTCCGCGCTTCGGCGCGGGATCGATCGAGGTGATGGGTGTGCACCTCAGCCGTTCGACGACCGTTGAGATGGAACGTGCGCAATTGGCCGAGGTCACCGCAATTGCCGGTTCGTTTGGAAGCCGCGCCGTTATCGCCGGCGATTTCAACGCGGCGCCGTGGTCGCGCGCGCTGCGTGACTTAGACGAGGTCATTCCGCTTGAACGGCGCACGCGAGCCCTGTTTTCGTGGCCAACGTCCACGCGTTCCTTCACGCGCTTGCGCCTTCGCGCGCCCCTGCCCGTTGCGCCTATCGATCATATTTACGCCGGCCGCCAATGGCGGCTCATCGAAATCTGCCTCGGACCGAATATTGGCTCGGACCACTATCCGATCGTCGCGACCTTTGTGCCTGCACCCTCCTAGAATTCGGAAAGCAGCCACTCGCGGGTCGATGACTCTTAACCTCAAGTCACTCTCGCGGCATGGGGTGCGGCGCTCGTCGTCTGCAGCGGAAGGCCCACGACTATCGCGACTGTGGGCGCCAAGATTTCGAGCGACAAGATGAGCCACATTGGTTCTTTGTTCGTTCGCCAAGAGGCCCTTTGCTTCCGCGTTTCGCCGATTAGGAGATCTAACCCCCCGCGACCAAACATTTGTTGCAATTGGTTAATCCGCTTCTAAATTGTCCGCGCAGGGGGACAGAATGACCTGGAGCAACGACCGAGGGCCGCTCGGTTTGCTGGTGTTGGCGTCGTGCGCGGCCGCGGTCGAAGCACCGGCGAGCGCCGAAACACCGCCAACACCGCTTGGTGGCTGTGATGCCGGAACCGTGGCGACGTCTTGGGATGCCGTCGGCGCGTGTTCGTCGCTGATAGCCACTTTATCGACCGCCGCGCCAACTTCCGTTTCGGTCGCCTTCCATAATCGCGGACGCGCTTATTACGAACTCGGTGACTACGACAATGCGGTCGAGGATTTTGACGAAGCCATCCGTCTCAATCCGTTGTGCGCCCAAGCCTACAACGATCGCGGAACGGCCTATTACCGGAAGCACGAATTGGATCGCGCCATCTCCGACTACGATGTCGCCGTTCAACTCGGTCAGCGAGATCCGCGAACGTTCCTCAATCGCGGCTTGGCTCGGCAGGGCCGAGGCGAGTTAGTCCCGGCGATCGCCGACTACGGCCGTGCGATCGAGCTCAACCCCACTGACGCGATCGCTTACCGTGCACGCGCGCGCGCCTACGTGCAGCAAGGATCGCTGGAGCGCGCGATCGCCGACTATGATCAGGCGACGCGCCTTTATCCGAACGAAGCGTCAATTTTTGTCGAACGCGCGCACGCCCGTTTCAACCAACACAATTTCGAAGCCGCCATTGACGATTTCGACCAAGCGCTTCGCCTGCATCCCGCGGATTTGAATACCCTCTACAGCCGGGGCATTTCCTTTCATCGGGCAGGCGACCTTGACCGCGCCATCGCTGACTACGATGGCGTCATCGCAATCGACCCCGATTACGTTGCCGCGCACCGTAGCCGTGGCATTGCTCGCCATCAGGCAAACAATTACGAGCAAGCGGTTGCGGACTACACCGCCGTTTTATCGTGGGAAGATCGAGACCCCGAGACGTTTCGAAACCGCGCTCGCGCCTTGCTCGAGTTGGGCCAATATGAGCGCGCGATTGCCGATTTTGAGCAAGCACGAGCCTTTTCGCCGCAAACGTCAGCTTCGCTTACTCAAGAACTCGCGGATGCCCGCACACGACAGCGCCGCGACTTGTCGGCAGCTACATATCTCGCAACGACTTCCCCTGAGGGCGACGACCAAAGCAGCGCCAGCTCCGGCGAGGATTTTCCCGTGGTCCGCACAACCGCCGAGTTGACCAACGACCCGCCCTCAGAGGTCGTCAACAACGAGACCCTTTGGGCGCCAACTGCAGCATCGTCGAACGACCAAGGCGAAATCGCCCGCGCGCCTGGCAGCGACGCTTACTCGGGCCTCCTTTGGACACCGGCTTCAGCGGCATCGAACCATCAGGGAAGACCCGCGCGATCGGCAATCAACGTCGCTACGAACAAGAGCGACAGACCCAGCCCCGACACCGTTGCCGCCCCGCGGCGAGGTGCGTTCCGCACGGTGTTGCGCATCTTGTTTGGATAATCTCCCGACTCTGAACTATCACATGCCCACATCGGGGGACACCAGAGAGCGGCGCCCCCTATTGGCGCGTCGTCAATGCAAACTCCTCGGTCGAGCAAGAGTCTGCGCAGCCCGATCAAGGCGATAGCGAACCCGCCTCGCGCGGTCCGCATCGCGACCACCGCCCGTCAAGATGGGCCAGAGAAGGTTCGAAGACGCGAGCACCACGACCTTCGTCCGCTCCCGTTCAGCGTCAGACATCTGACCGCTTTCGCGTTGCACGGCGCGAGCCAAGGCGAGGCCGGTCTCAAGCTCTACATCGTGTCGCCCCGACCGCTCGCCCACCTGCATCCGCAACCACAACAACTCGATTGTGGGGTGGGCCGTATTTGCAACGTCAATAATCTCGATCGCCTCAGCGCTGAGGGCCGCACTATTTGTTTCATTTAACATCCGGATGCGCCATTCAGCCCGCACACGAGCCGCCGTCGAGGCCCAAGGAGCCGTTGCAGCAACCCCCGAGAGCGTCGATTCCAGGGACGCGACGCCGTCCCAATCACCGCTGTTGGCAAGATGCACGGCGTTCACAACCGCGCGCGGTTCTGATGACAATAGCGATGTCCCGGTCGGGATCGATGCTGCGTTCAACGCCGGTCTCATGGTCTCGAACCGCAACAGATCGCTAGTGGGAGTTTGTCTCAACCCTTGCGACAAGAGGCCATCGGCGCTCTCCGATCGCGCTGACCTCGCCACAGCTGCCCGTATCCAAATCCCCTGATCCGGGGTCGCTTCAGCGGCAAGCAACGTCGCCAGGTCGCCCACACTTCGGTCGTGCGAGTTAAGGTTCAAAAGGCGCTGCACTATGTAGTTTGTCGCCAACGGCTCGCCTCTCGCCCGATAGGCGCCCACCAATCTCGGCAAAACGTTTTGGGGCAATAAAATAGCACCGGCAGTGCTTGCTGTCAGCGGCTCGCCGCGCTCCAGCACATCACTGGTGGCGAAGAGATTGTGGTCATCGGTGACGGGTCGTTGACCGGCGGCAAATGCTCTCGCCGCATTTGAGTCCAGCACCAGGGCGCTGGCGACATCCTCGCGTGCAAGCATTCCTGCCGCACGAAATGCCGACGAGCTGGTCGTGGCGGTCCACCCAGCCTCTGGATCGATCGAAGCTTGCGATCCCATCAGCAGAATTGTGCGCTCCGACGGCCGATAGACCCTCACGTGCGCGAACACCGAGCTGGCAGTCGCTACAATCGCGCGCAGTAGAGTTTCATCCAGATAGTCGGTCCCGATCCATTGCACGAAGACCCCATCCCGCGTGAGGTGGGCCTTTGCAAGGTCGAGAAATTCTCGGGTGTAGAGGTGCGATGCGCCCGCGGTCCACGGATGCGATGGCTGGGAGATGATCACATCATACTGTCTTGATGTCAGCGAGAGAGCGCCGCGCGCATCGTTTTCAATGAGTGATATCCTTGGGTCGGAAAGTGGGTCGAAGGCTCGTCGCGCAGATGCAAACCGATTGGCGGCAATAACCTGCGGCTCCAATTCAATGATGTCGATCGACGTAATGGAACCGGGCGCGTACATCACCGTGCGCCCGCTACCCAGCCCGACAATTAGCAACGACCGCGCCTGCGGTCGCGCTAACGCGGCCAACGGCGCCATCCATGTTTCACCAAGGTGATAGGGCGGCGCGCCGGGACGATCGATGAACGCTTCGGGCAAACCGTTTGTGCGAAGGTAATACCCGTCATCCCGCTCAAGCAGCAAAACATCTGCACTGCGCCCCACCCCATAAAAGACCACGCCACCTCCGCTCGAACCGATGAGAGGAGAAATCGAGACCAGCTCAGTTGGCGGCGGGGGTCGAAACCACAGGCACAACGCCAGCGCGCCGGCCATGAGCGCGCTTGCCGTTATGCGACGGTTCGAGAAGACAAATAGCGCTCCAACGGCCGCCAGAACAGAACTGCCAAACACCGCCAATTGAATGGCGCCTTCATAGCGAACGGCTGGAATAATGACGAAGGCGCCGAGCGTCGCGCCGATAACGCAACCGATAGTATTCCAGGAATACACCTGCGCGCTGCGTTGAGCGGTCTCCTCGGGCGCGCCAGTCACGGCGCGAACGGCGAGAGGAAACGTAACTCCGATCGCAAGCGCGAGCGGAAACATGACCTTGAAACAATATCGAAGTCGCGACGCCTCCGACGTCATATCGGGGAGCGAGCCAGCAATTGTCCGCCATGCAAGAATGGCGCACACCGCGACTGCGAGTTGCGCAATGGTCAAGGCCAATATTGCAGACTCTCGTCGACGCGCCAGCAATCCTCCGCACAAGCCGCCGATTGCGATGCCAGCGAGGAACGTCGCCAGCATTACGCCAAACGATCGAATGCTGCCGCCCATGACGTGCGACAACAGCCTTGTCCACAGCACTTCATGCAGGAAAGAGACAACACCCGAACCCAGCATCACCAACAGCAGCGCATACACTCTGAACGAGGTGTCCGCGGCTGCCCCCGTAGCTAAGCCGTCGTTTGTCTTATCACGCTCTTTACGCCACGCGTTCGCCAAAGTGAGCGCAACGACGCCTGCGACCAAATTCAGACCGGCGGCAAACCACGTTGACCGCGAGACGCCAAGGAGGGGCAAAAGCACGAAAGCGCTTGCAAGCGCACCGACGACCGCACCAAGCGTATTCAGCGCATAGAGCACGCCGGTCCGAACTCCGACGTGACGATCCTCCAGCACCGAAAAGCGCAAAAGAATGGGCAACGTCGCCCCCATCAGCGCCGCCGGCGCGCCAATGATCAAAAGCGCGCCAATAAAAAAAGTGATTGCTGCTTGAGTGTCAACGCCGTTGGGGGGCGCTGTCTGATTGCCAAGCAATACAATAACGCCGGCATTCAATAGCCAAATCAGGCCAGGCACAAAAACGACAGCAAAAATCGCGATCCCGAATTCGAGCGCGGCGTAAACATGTAATGGTCTGCGTACTCTCCGCTCGAAATGTCCGGCAGCGAACGCACCGAGCGCCAATCCACCCATAAAGGCGGCAAGCACTGCCGCGATTGCCAGTTCCGAAGTGCCGAGCACAACCGCGAACTGCCTTGCCCACGCGACTTGGAAGATGAGCGCAGACGCGCCACTCAGCGTGAAGCAAAGGGCGACGAGTGCGAACATCGTGTTCGAAGGCGCACTGTGCCGCGCGAGTGATGCCTTGGCGCCGCTCACGCGCTACCCCTGCCCGAAACCCTCTGCAGCTTGAAAAGCTGAGACAGCCGAGTCAATGCTCGTCTGTTTTTGCGATGTCATCACGCAATTCGTATGGCGCAACGAACGCGATATAGGTCCACCATAGTCGGAAGGATCGGCGCTTGCTTGCAGTCACGACGCCCGAGATTGTCCGCTGGGTGAGGTCGATCGAGATCTCGCCGATCGCGCGAGCGCCAACCTCAACATCCGTTAGCGAGGTTGCAGCTCCATCCGACGCCAACCGACCTCAGTTCGACGCGACTTGGGATAGGCCGCGTCGCACACCCCAAACACACCTCCCTAGGTTGCTGCGCTGAGTACTCTTGCTTAGAAGCAATCTGGCTGGATTAGGACGCAACAGACTGCGATCCACACAACCTGGGGGCGAGTTAGCGCACCCGGCGTGCGGTAGCGTGTCGGAAAAGGCGCAATCCCTCTCGCTAAAAGGGATTTTTTGGTTTGCAGTCTTCCTTTCTGGCTGGTTATAATTAACAGTTGTAACTGCGTACGTAATCTAGAGATCTTCTAAGGGGTGGCGTTATGGTGGAACCTGAAGACCGTCGTGAGTTTCTAAAGACCGCCGGCAAATTTGCGATAATTGTGCCGCCCGCCATGACTTTCCTACTGTCCACGACGTTGAGTTCGCCTGCGATCGCCCAATCCGGTGGCGGCGGCAGCTGCAACTCCGGCAACGGCAACGGCCCAGAATTCGACGAAAATGGCAACGAATGCGATCCGGGTAATTCCGGCGATAACAACATGGATAACACCATGGAGAACATGGGTTAGGTCGGCGATTTTCGTTGTTGTGAGTATTGATGGACCAGTCGGACCTTCCGCTTAGCTGGAGGTTTACAAGGTCGCCTAGATTGCGCGCCGTGCCCGTTGGATCGAGCACGGCGTTATTCTGTGAGCGCACCCAAGCCTTATTCGAACTCAACAGCACCGCACGACTTATCTGGGACGAACTTGCTGCCGGTTTTGACCTGAAGTCCGCGGTCCAGCGCCTTGAAGGTATCGGCGCATCGCGACGAGATGCGGAGGCAATCGTAACGCCTCTCTTGGACCAATGGCTGCGCCTTGGTCACCTTGTCCCCCAAGAGATCATGGCCGAGTACTCCGACTCGTGTCCGACCTCGATAGCTCTGCGAATAGGACCGCTTGCAGCCGAGCTCTGCTTCGTCGGCGATGCTGATCTGCAATCTGCCGAAGCGGCGTTTGGACACTTTGCGCACGACAACGCGACGCCTCACGAGCGGATTGGCATCGTCGGACGCAAAGGCACTGATTACCTCTTCGTTGGTGATGCGCCGGTGGGGATGGCGCCACGGACTCAAACAATACCCCGCTTGAAGGCGCTGCTTACCGAAGCCTATTGCGCCTCTGTCCACGGAGGCTTCTTGGCCCACGCGGCACTGGTCTCGCTCAAAGGCAAGCGCGTGTTGCTAAGCGGCGCGCCCGGCGCTGGAAAGACCACGTTGACCTTGGCTTTGGCCGCAAGCGGTTTTGCCTATGGAGGTGACGACATCGTTCAGATCGAGGCCGATGGAACTGCTTCAGGCATTTCTTTCGCCGCTGCCGCGAAGTCTGACGCTTGGCGGTTGCTTGGTAACTACGTCACTGGTCTCGAGGACCTTCCTATTTACGAACGCAACGACGGAAAACGAACGCGCTACGTCGTGCCAGTTGATTTGGACAATGAAGGCCCCCAGCCAATCGACGTGGTGTTGCTGCTCCATCGTACTCAGGGCGTCGATGCGCGCCTTGACCGCTTGACCCCGCTTCAGGCACTGCGCGTCCTTCTTGAGAGCGGCTACTCAACGCGCCACTCTGTCAGTGCCCAAACAATCGAAGGGCTGGCCACCAACCTCAGCAACGCCACGTGCGCACGGTTTGTCTATGACGGCCTTGCTGACGCTGTCGCTCTAATAAAAAAAGTCGTGCATGAATAGAAGGCGAGCGCTCTCGCAGCTTTCAACGTGCCTTCGTGGTCAAGTTCCTTCGAACGCCGACTGGACCGCAATCTTGTCAATGGCCAACGACGCCTTGATCACGTCAGAACTCTACCCACTCCTGGCGACGTCGAAGCAAGAGCTTCCAGAGGAGGTGAGAACGTTTCTCGCTGAAGTGTACAGGAGAAACCTCAAGCGCAACGTCAGTCTGTTCGGGACCTTGAAGGATGCGCTGGCGGCGCTCAACGCGGTTGGGATTGAGCCGGTTCTTTTAAAAGGTTGTGCTACGTGGTGCGCATGCGACGGCGCGATCCTTGAGCCTAACGGCGATCGAATGGTCTTGGATCTAGATCTGCTTGTGTTGCCATCAGAAGGACGACGCGCAAGAGACGCTTTGATGCGATCTGGGTTTCTTCTGCTCGAAGATCACGAGACCGACGAAGACCACGCAATCGCAGTTCTTGGACGCGAGCAAGACGCAGGCTCTATCGATTTGCATGACCGGCCGCCCTGTCCGGTTGGAATTGCGGAAGTCGACAATTTGCATGCCCACTGCCAACCGGTCAGCGTCGGCGATTTTAGAGCAAAACTCCCGCGTTCAGAATTGCAGATTTTGGTCACAAGCCTGCATGACCAGATAATCGACGGCGATTTTTGGATGGGCAATTTCCACCTGCGCCATTTGATCGATATCGCCAAGCTAACAAGGGCCGCGGCAAGAATTGATTGGTCGTTCCTTGCGACCGCCTGCCCAACGCCATTCCTGCTCGACGTTGTCGAGATCCAACTCGCAGCAGCGACGCGCATTGCAGCAGCTGAGACACCAAATCACGTCGGTTCGCGCATGTGGATCAAGGCACAGTATTTTCGCATCAGGCTTCAATATACTGATCCTATGATAAACGTGCCCTTGCGTTGGCTCGGTCGCATTGTCAGGTGGCGCCATCTACCTTCCCGAACTCGGGTCGTTGGCGTGCGGACATCCGCATGACGGCGTCAGCACGGGGCGCGACGCCAACCGTTCCGTGTCGAATAGCCTGCAGGTCTGTATCAACCAGAGTCATACCCGTAGCGCCGAAAGCTGAGCATTGATCACAATGGACCATCATTTACTTTCCCGAATCCAGAGTCGCGACTTCGTCGTGGGCATCATTGGAATGGGATACGTGGGCCTGCCGCTTGCGGTCGCCTTCGGCGCCGCGAATTTCAAGGTGCTTGCTTTTGATATAGATGACGAGAAGACGACAGCGCTCAACGAAGGCCGAAGCTACATAAATCACATAGGCAATGAGCGAATTGCCGAAATGCGAAAGCACGGTCGGTTCGAGGCTACTTCTCACTTTGAACGGCTGGACGAGCCGGACGCGCTGCTAATATGCGTTCCAACGCCCCTCACCCGCCACCATGAGCCTGACCTCAGGTATGTGGTAGATACGACCGAGGCCATCGCATCTCGATTGCGACCAAACCAAATCGTAATCTTGGAGTCGACGACCTACCCTGGAACTACGTTAGAGGTCATGAAGCCTCTGCTGGAAAGAAAAGGACTCCGCGCCGGTGTCGACTTCTTCATTGCGTATTCTCCCGAGCGCGAAGATCCCGGAAACATCGACCATTCGACCGCACGTATTCCGAAGGTGGTTGGCGCCGACGACGAACGTTCGCTTGCTATTGCCCTTGAGCTCTACGGGACCGTCGTTCCAAAAACGGTCCCCGTCAGCTCCACGGCCACTGCCGAAGCTGTCAAGATCACCGAAAATGTCTTTCGAGCAGTCAACATCGCGCTTGTGAACGAACTCAAGGTGGTCTTTGACGCGATGGGTATCGACATTTGGGAAGTGATCGAGGCCGCAAAGACAAAGCCATTCGGATATATGCCCTTCTATCCGGGACCTGGTCTGGGCGGTCACTGCATTCCAATCGATCCGTTCTATCTGACCTGGAAGGCGCGGGAATATAATCAGCATACGCGTTTCATTGAGCTCGCAGGACAAATCAACTCGGACATGCCCTGGCACGTCGTGCGCGTCTTGTCCGATGCATTGGACGCTCGGTTCAGCAAGGGCCTCAACGGGGCACGCGTCCTTATCTTGGGTCTCGCATACAAGAAGAATGTCGATGACACGCGCGAAAGCCCGGCACTACGGCTCATAGATCTGCTCGAAGCGCGCGGGTGCTCGACTGACTACTTCGATCCCCATGCTCCAGAAATACCGAAGGTGCGCGAATATCCTGCTCTCGTCGGACGCAAATCCGTCGCGTGGGACCCTGCCCAACTAGCCAGTTACGATGCAGCATTGATCGCCACCGATCACGACGGTGTGGATTACAAACTGTTAGCCGATGTCGCCAAACTTGTGATCGATACCCGTAACGCCTGTGCGCGAGCGGGCGCGAACATGGCTCGCGTCGTTCGGGCCTGAACTAAGATATGCGAACTTGATCGCACCACAGCGAGTCGGCGTAGTTTCGCGCAGGTCCATACGCAGGCTCTAGTGAGCGGCGGCATCAACGTTCGGATGATGAAATGTGCGGGATAAATGGCATTTTCGCCTACAATAGGTCCGCGGGACCTCCGCACGAGACTGAACTCGTCGCAACGCGCGACTACATGCGTGCCCGGGGACCGGACGGCGTGGGAGAATGGTGGAGCGACGATACAAGACTTTGCCTCGGCCACAGGCGGCTTTCGATCATCGATTTGTCCGAGCGCGCGCTTCAGCCGATGGAAAGCAGTGACGGTCGCTTCGTCATCGTCTTCAACGGTGAGATTTATAACCACCCAGATCTGCGCATTGATCTGGAGTCGTCGGGTGTCAGGTTCAAGACAACCTCTGACACCGAGACACTTCTTCACCTCTACGAACGCCATGGCGCAGATATGGTGCATCGTTTGCGAGGCATGTTCGCGTTTGCCATTTGGGATACGACCGAGCGCAGCCTTTTCCTCGCGAGAGATCCATATGGCATCAAGCCGCTCTACACGGCGAATGATGGTTGGAGTTTCCGCTTCGCAAGTCAGGTAAAGGCACTGCTCGCCGGCGGCAAGGTCAGCCGCGATCCGGAGCCCGCCGGCATTGTCGGGTTTCACCTCTGGGGCAGCGTCCCTGAACCGTTCACCCTCTACCGCGACATCCGTGCGCTGCCGGCTGGGCACACCCAGTACATCGACGCGGCGGGGCCACGCGAGCCTAAGGCATATACATCGATCGCCCAACTGCTAGCGGAGGGGGCGAGTAATCCTGCTCCGGCAGGCGAAGCCATAAATCGAATTGCGGTCGCGACACTCGACAGCGTGAGGGCACACCTGCTGGCGGATGTTGAAGTTGGAGTTTTCCTATCCGCCGGAGTCGATTCTGGTGCGCTTCTTGGCCTGATGCGCGATGCCGGGCAGAACGAGATACGTGCAGTCACTTTGGCGTTTGAGGAATTCAGCGGAGGCACGGAAGACGAGGTGCCGTTGGCTCGTGACGTTGCAAAACTCTACCAAGCTGAACACATTGTGCGAGTAGTGTCGCACCAAGAGTTCAAGAGCGACCTCCCCGCCATCCTTCAGGCGATGGACCAACCGTCGATCGATGGAATCAACACCTGGTTCGTCGCCAAAGCTGCTCGAGAGGTCGGCTTGAAGGTTGCGCTCTCGGGACTCGGCGGTGACGAAATATTTGCAGGGTATCCAAGCTTCCGCGACCTTCCACGCTGGGTGAATTTATTTGCGCTGCCGGCCAAGATCCCAGGAGCCGGCATCGCCACTCGCGCCTTGTTGGGATTTCTTGGGGTCGCAAAACAATCGCCGAAAGCGGTCGCAATGCTTGAATATGGCGGCACATACTCCGGAGCGTATCTGTTGCGCAGGGGACTTTTTCTCCCCTTCGACTTGAAGACCGTTCTCGATCCCGAATTGGTGCGCCACGGCCTACGCCGACTCGCACCAATTCGCCGACTCAAACAAAGCATGCATCCAGATCCAAAAGAACCAATCTCGCGCGTTGCCGCACTCGAGAGCGCGAATTACATGCGCAACCAGTTGTTGCGAGATGCCGATTGGGCGGGCATGGCTCATTCCCTTGAAATACGCGTACCTCTCGTCGATTCTGAATTGCTGCGTTCAATTGCCCCGGTGATTTCACGCTTCAAGCCCGGGGTCGGCAAGCGCGCTCTCGCCAGGGCGCCATCAACGCCACTGCCCGTATCCGTCACGGACCGACCAAAGAGTGGCTTTGGCGTGCCGATCGGCGGGTGGATCGACCATTCGGCGCACGCGATTGCGCAGAGTAAGGGCGCCGCATCGCGCGCATGGGCCTGCGAAGTCTGGGCACGCTCTTCTTCAAGCGACGAAACACCCGCTGCGTTGCCTAGCTAGTTATGAAAGTGCTGTGTTTAGTCACTGATGCGTATGGCGGCCGTGGCGGCATCGCCCAAGCCTGCCGCGATGTGATCGACGCGATATGCGCGCTCGACTACGTCAAGCAAATCGACATTCTACCGAGGCGCAGGGCCGATCCGCCGACGGGAATTCCGATGAAGGCGCATCAGCACGCGGAGCGCCTCGGCCGGATTGCCTATGCGACGGGCGCGCTCAGAGCTGCACGAAATCGGCCTGACATTGTCTTCTGCAATCATCTTTATATGGCGCCGCTGGCCGCGTTCGTCGCTTACATGAGTAAGGCTAAGCTTGTCATTCAACTTCATGGCATCGAGATGTGGCCTGTGCCATCGCCTATTAGACGACGGGCTATCGAACGCGCGGATTTTTTGTGGTGTGTGAGCCGGGATACTCGCGCCCGGGCACTGGCGCACGCCGACATCAAGCCGGAGCGCGCCATCGTCGTTAACAATGGGGTAAGGCCCGAATTCGTCCCCGGCAATCGCGCCGCCGCCAAACAGCGCTTCGGAACTGCCAATGAGATCACCTTGCTTTCTCTGGGTCGGCTTGATCCGAGAGAGCGTTATAAAGGTCACGACCGAGTAATCGGCGCACTCCCTCATCTCATCACTTGTTGTCCCGACCTTGGATACCTCATTGGGGGTGAAGGCGAAGATCGATCACGCCTGGAAGCGCTAGCGCGACAGCGCGGCGTCGCCAGTCACGTGCGCTTCCTTGGAAATGTCGAGGCGAGGGAATTGCCGGACCTTTACCGCGCCGCCGATCTATTCGCACTGCCTTCGGTTGGCGAAGGCTTCGGCATTGCGTTTCTGGAGGCCATGGCCTGCGGCACGCCAGCAATCGGCCTCGCAATTGGTGGCGCAACCGATGCCCTCGCGGACGGCGAACTGGGAGCTTGCGTTGCCGAGGTGGACTTCGCTGGAGCACTGCAATCGGCCCTCACTGCACCGCGCCCCAACCCGGACCAGCTCAGTGCTGCCGTGCACGCCCGCTTTGGTCGCGCCGTGTTGCGCGAACGAGTGGCGCAATCGCTCTCTTTGGCGTTCGCTTCGAACATTTGTGACGCCTCAAGCCTCAGCGAGCACAGATCAATACGGCCCCTAGAGAACCATGACGCCGACGCCAGTCCGGGGATCTCCATTTTGTGACCGAGCGCGAAAACCTTCGCGCATCCGCGGGTTCAGGACTCCTGTGGGGAGCTGGATCCATGCTCGCCCGGGACATCATTCAGTTCCTTACAATGTTGGTCATGGTTCGCTTGTTGTCGCCGCTGACTTATGGCCAGGCGGCGCTCGCGCAGACGATCCTTGGCTTTGTCGCAATCGCGTCGCTGAAGACGCTGGCGCAGTATCCACTGCAAGCGCGTGAACCTGAGGAATTCGACTGGGACGCGCATTTTACAGCGGGAGCAGCCCTAAACTTCGTCGCGTTTGCGCTGACAAACTTGGTCGGGATGGTCATCCTGTTCTTCGGTGACGGCAACGCAGCCACCGTGGGTGGCGTCCTTATTCTTCTGTCTTTTATTTTCATTCTAGAGATCGCTTGCACGTACCATATGAGCTGGTTGCAAGCATATCATCGTTGGCGGCGCTTGCGCATCTTGCTGTTTGTTGGCGCCTTCATGTCTGGAATGGCCGGCGTCGTGCTCGCCTTGATGGGATGGGGTGTGTTCGCTCTCGCCTCAATGGGCCATTTTTTTGCGCTTCCACTGGTGGTGGATTTTTTTATGCTTGGCGAGCGACGGCCGAATTTCGCGCTCTCTCGCCTAAGAGACTATGCCCATGGCGTGAGCTTCGGCATTAATCGCGCCGTTTCTGGCTTGGTGACGAATGGACGAGCTCTCGCCGAACACGCCGCACTTTCCGGCGCTTTCGGCTTCGCCGCCCTTGGCACGTTTTCGCGCGCCATTGGGCTCGCCAGTATCAGTAGCGGTCGCATCGGACCCGTTGTTGCCCAAACGCTCTACCCGGTGCTCACGCGCGCGGAAGCATCGTCGGAGAGATTTCAGCGCTTTTCCGCGCTACTGCTCCAAGGCGTGGTATGGGTTTCGCTTCCTGCTGCAGCCTTTCTTGCGTATGAAGCGCGCGCCGTCGTGCAACTACTTTACGGCGCGCGATGGGAAAGCGTCATTCCCTTCCTCCCAATGGCGAGCGCTCTCCTCGCGATACGCGGGGTTTCCGCAACGCTAAATCAAATCATGCTCGCGAATTTGCAAACCCGCGACTGCCTAAGCATCGACGTGGCGACGGCGTCACTGGCGATAGCCGCCATCCCCATCGCCCTACCGTTCGGTGTCGCCGCTTACTTGGCAACGCTAACTGGATGTGAGGCATTGGCGCTTTGCGCGTCGATCTACTTGGCGCAGCGCGGTCAGGCGACTGCAGTGTCAGCACTTATCGCCATTGCAGCACCCTGCCTGGCGGCGACGTCGATCGCTTGCCTGCTGCTTGCTGTCTTGCCCTCTCAGTCATCGGCGCAGGCATCGGCTTGGTATTTCGCCGCCCTGGGCCTTGTCGGCCACGGCGTAATGTTCGCTGCAACCTATCTTTTCGTCTTGCGGCTGTGTGCACCTAGCGCCACCGCGGCGATGCTCGACGCGCTGCCGCTTGACGCAGGTGCACGCAACGTGGTGGCGCGATTGTTTCCCCGGCGCAGCGTCGGCTAGTACAATCCACCGCCCAAGTGACTACATCAAAGCAACCAACTTCAATCACTAGCCTGCCGGCGCTTTTGTGGCGCGCGGCGCGCAAGATTGGCGTTCAGGCGTTGGGGCGCGCAGCGGCCTCGCGCTGGCCGTTTCCTGTAATCGCGCGCCTTCAAAACGGTCGACGAATGTATGTCGATTTGCGCTCCAGCATCGGCCGCGGGGTCTTTGCGACCGGCGAGTTCGACCCGGAAGCTATACGACCTGCTCTTGACGCCCTGACGCCGGGCGCAACCTACATAGATATAGGGGCGAATATCGGCGTTTACGCAATGCTGGCATTAGACGCGGTGGGACCGAGCGGCCAGATTCATTGCTTTGAGATAGATCCGCGTCCCTTAAGCGCTTTAAGAAAATCAATCTCGTCATTCGATCTTCTTAATATAGCTGTGCACGAGTGCGCCGTGTCTGACGTCGACGGCGTTCTCACGTTTGTTCCGGCCGCAGAGCACGGACACAATCGCATAGACCCTGCAGGAAGGACCGGCCGCTCAATTCGATCGATTCGAATTGATACTTGGGCCGAGGAGCGTTCGCTGGATCGAGTAGACGTGATTAAAATTGACGTTGAGGGCGCCGAAAAATCTGTAATCGAAGGTGCACGGGGAACGATCGCAAAATTTAGACCGCTCGTCCTATGCGAGGCATCAGCAGAAAACACTGCACCTTTCGGTTACTCGCCAGAAGACCTCATCAGTCTATTCGTCAGCTTGGACTATTGTGCCAGTTGGCTGGAGGGCGTGCACACGCCGACGCTCCTTGCAAAGCCGCGCGCCAATTAAGCCTCACTTGAATATGTGGCACCGAGACTTAGGGCGGAAAATCGGCGGATGAGTATCGGTCGCATTTGCATACTCTCACCGAGTCACTTGGCAACCAACCCGCGTCTCGTGAAGGAGGCCCACGCGCTAACCGACGCCGGCTACGACGTACGCGTCATCTACGGCCTATCCGTGCCTCGGGCTCGAGAGCATGATGCATTGTTAGCCGACCCTCGCTGGCGAGCCTCATCCGTGCCGTTCGGGCCCTTTGAAGCGAGGCCCTCGCTCTACTTTGCGCAAGCGATTACTCGACATAGCGCGCGGCTACTCGTGCGTCTGGGGTATCGAGGCGAGCGCGCGATTGCAGCGGCGCACGCGGCAGCAACCACTGGACTACTCAAAACCGCGCTCAATACTCCAGCGGATCTGTACATAGCTCACTACGTAGCAGCGTTGCCCGCTGCAGCGCGCGCCGCCCAACGGTACGGCGCCCGCTACGCCTTCGACGCCGAGGACTTTCACCTGGGAGATCTCTCGGACGATCCCAAACACGAGTTCGAGAAGCTCATCATTCGGGGTATTGAGAGCCGATATCTCCCGGGCGCCGCCTACGTAACGGCCGCTGCGCCTATGATTGCTGACGCATACGCGCAGACATACCAAATCCCGCGACCGACCGTGGTGCTGAACACCTTTCCCCGCGCGTGGGCTCCCGGCGAATGGTCGCCTAAGGGATCGGCCACGCCGGGTCCGAGCCTCTATTGGTTTTCGCAGACCGTGGGACCCGGCCGCGGCCTTGAGACAGCTATCCAAGCAATTGCCCTGACGTCGAGTTCACCGCATCTCTATGTTCGGGGAAAAGCGGCTGCAGGTTTTGACAAGCGGTTGCGAGCATTGGCCATGCAGCAAGGCGTTGGCGACCGACTCCATCTGATTGCACCTGAGACACCATTGGCGATGGAGCGCCTGGGCGCGCAATACGACATCGGGTTTTCAGGAGAAACGGGCTTCTCTCGCAACAACAGCCTTGCGCTGGGCAACAAGCTTTTCAGCTATCTTTGCAGCGGACTCCCAATTTTGGCGTCAAGCACCGCCTCGCACCAAGCCATCGCAACGGAGTTAGGTGACGCGATGGCGCTTTTCCCCGCCGGCAATGCCGCCGCTCTCGCCACATTGCTTGATGACCTTCTCCTTAACCCCGTTCGCCTAGCGGCAGCCCGCGAAGACGCTTGGCGTCTGGGGCAAGGACGATATTGTTGGGAGGAAGAGCAGGGTGCTCTTCTTCGCAGCGTCGACGCAGCGTTCGTACGAATAACGGCGACAACACGTGCATCGCGCTAAGAATTCACTGCCCGACACCAAACGCTCGGCCTTGGGAGACAAGGCATTGAGCGGAACGATCGCGATCGTCTCTCCGCACTTTCCACCCTGCTCGCTGGCTGGTGTCCACCGCGCGCGACACTTGGCAAAGCACCTTCCCGCCCATGGTTGGCGGCCGATCGTAATCCGCGCGCACGAGACCCAATACACTGAGCGACTGGACCCCGACTTGGCGGCGCTAGTGCCCAACACGGTCGAACAGATTGCTACGGGAGCAATGCCCGCCAGTGTCACGAGACTGATCGGGGTTGGCGATATCGGCCTGCGTGGATTCCTTCATTTTAAGCGGGCCTTGTCGCAACTCGCCCAGACCACACCACTGCGAGCAGTGCTCATCACTGGTTCTCCTTATTACCCGATGCTACTCGCAAAATGGATTAGCCACGATCTGCAGCTTCCCGTTGTTCTCGATTTTCAGGATCCTTGGGTCTCTTCGTGGGGGGCTACACTCCCAGAACTATCAAAGGGCGGGCTTGCGCATCGATTGGCGGTGATGCTCGAACCCAAAGCGCTCCGTCACGCGGCTTTTGTCACATCGGTATCTGAAATTCAGAACCAGGAGATGGCGGCACGATATCCCTGGATCAATCCCAAACGAATGGCAGCAATACCGATCGGTGGCGACCCTGAGGATTTCAACGCAACGCAAACTCATCATAGCGCCACCGCGTCAACAGTTGATCGGTCGGAACGCGCTGAACTTGTGTTCGTTGGCAGTGTATGGCCACGTTTATCCAATACGCTTGACGTGTTTCTGGATGCAGTCGCACAAGTGGCCAAAACCAACCCTGCTATTGCGCAGCGTTTAGCGATCCGCTTTTACGGTACCGACGCGCGCCTAGTGGAGCCGCCAGTGTATCAGGTGGCACAACAAGCCGAGCGAAAAGGTATTTCGTTCGTCGTTGAAGAATTTCCACGAAGACTTTCGTTCGTGCAGGCATTGGCCACCATGGCAGGGGCGCGCGGCGTCATTCTGCTTGGGTCCGACGAGCCGCACTACACGGCGTCGAAAATCTATCCAGCCCTGATGTCCGGTCGACCTTACTTGTCAGTGTTTCATGCAGCCTCAAGCTCACACAGCATCTTATCCAGAGCTGGCGGCGGCGTGTCGTTAGGGTTCGAGGATGCGGAGGCGATTCGAAACCTCATCGACCCGATTTCCGAGGCTTTGGTTAGGCTAGCTTGTGAGCCGAGAAGCTTTTGCAAATCCGACCCCGCTGCGTTCGAGGCCTACACCGCTCATGCGGTCGCTGGGCGCTTCGCTGCAATTTTTGAAAGCATCGCCCAAGGGACAACCGCGTCGCAATGCGCCTCGCTGTCCTGACATCGCACCCTATCCAGTATAACGCGCCCTGGTTTCGAGAACTCGCGCGATCAACGGACATGACTGTCTATTTCGCGCACAAGGCCACGCCCCAACAGCAAGCCGCGGCCGGGTTCGGCACGGCCTTTGAGTGGGACGTGGATATACTGACCGGCTATGCACACGAGTTCTTGCGCAACGCTGCGCTCGACCCCGGCACGCACCACTTCCTAGGCTGCGATACGCCAGGGATCGGCGCGCGCCTTCGAGAAGGCAACTTCGATGCGCTGTTGGTTACAGGCTGGAACTTGAAAAGCTACTGGCAAGGCATCTTGGCGGCCAAGCGACGAGGCGTTCCGATACTCGTGCGTGGCGACAGTCAGCTTGAGACGCCACGCGCAGCGGTCACGCTCGCTGTAAAATCGATCGCCTACCCGCCGTTGCTGCGCCTATTCGATGCGGCGCTTTACGTCGGACAGCGCAACCTCGCGTATTGGCGGCGGTATCACTACCCTGTCCAACGCCTATTCTTCTCACCGCATTGCGTGGATAATTTTTATTTCGCCTCACGCGCGACCCAACACAGCAGAAACACGTTACGGGCTCGACTTGGCATCGCAAACCTTACGCCAGTCGCCCTGTTTGCAGGCAAACTATTGGCTTTCAAGAGGCCGCAAGACTTGGTCTCCGCAGCTGCGCAAGTTCGCAGTCAAGGCGCCGACCTTAATGTGGTGTTCGCGGGATCGGGCGAGCAGGAAGGTCAACTGCGCGCGCAAGCACAGCAGTTGGGCGTACCCGCGCATTTCATTGGCTTCCAAAACCAAAGCGAGATGCCTGCCGCCTACGCCGCGAGTGATGTACTCGTCCTCCCTTCTTCTGGAGAAGAGACGTGGGGCTTGGTCGCCAACGAAGCATTGGCGTGTGCCCGGCCCATAATTGTAACAGAAGCCTGCGGCTGTGCCCCGGACCTTGCGGGAGATGGGACTACTGGTCGCGTTGTACCCGTCAAAAGCCCCAACGCATTGTCCGCAGCACTGCAGCACATTTTGGGGGCGCCCCCTGCGCATGAAACGATCGCGACTAAAATAGCACTTTATAGCCCGGAGGCCGCTGCTGCAGGCGTCAAAGATGCAGCGCTCGCTGTCCTCCGGAAAGACGCCCCGCAATCATGACCCCTCCACCACCGCGCATATTGGCCCTATTCGGCAGCGGCGTACTCTTTGGACAAGAGCGCGGAAACATCGAGGCGCTCGCAGCGCTTCAGGATCAGGGCTGCGATGTACTGTGCCTCGTTCGAGACAGTTCATGGAGTAAAGACATCCCGTCCGCGTTAGAATCGCGCGGCATCGCTTTTTGTAGGGTGCCGTATATTGAACAACGAATGCCCGGCCGCTTGTTCTATTTCCTATTCCGCAACCCTATCGCGTTCATACTGGCCAACATCGCCTTCTTTTGGGTCTTTGCGCGATATCGTCCATCCCACATCTACGCCTTCAATAGCTTATATGCGCTGAACTTTCTGTTCGGCTTGGCGCTCACCCGCACGCCGATGGTATATCGCGCGGGCGACGCCCCAACACGCCACAGTGCACCGTTTCGTTGGCTTTGGTCCTTCGTTGTGCGCCGAACCCAGCGCTTCGTAGCAATCAGCAGATTTATAGAGGAGCTACTGATCAACACGGGCGTCGAAAGAGAACGCGTGTCGGTCATCTACAACAAACCGCCCCAGGGACGCCCCAAATCCAATGGTTTCTCCCCGGGTGCTGACCTTCAACATCCTGATTCATTCTCTATTGTCTATGTTGGCCAACTTATCGCCGATAAGGGTGTCGATGTCCTCATTGAAGCGTTCCGTCACGTGGCGCCTGAATTCCTCAATGCTCGCCTACTGATAGCCGGTCGTGTGTCTGAATGGGCAGGCGATGCTTGGGCAAGGGAGTTAGCTGCGCGCGTGGCCGGCGAAGCTTTGATTCGAGATCGTGTTGTGTTTTTGGGATATGTCGAGGATACGCCCTCACTATTCAGGTTTGGGCAGATCCATGTCTGCCCCTCGCTGTTTGAAGAACCGCTCGGCAATGTCGTGATGGAGGCCAAAGAGGCGGGCGTTGGGTCGATCGTTTTTCCGAGCGGCGGCCTACCTGAAATGATCGAAAATGGCGTCGACGGCGTCGTGTGCACGGAGAAGACTGCTCTGGCTTTGGCAAATGCGTTGACGAGTTATCTAAAGGACCCAGAGGTGGCCAGACGTCACGGGCAGGCCGCGCGCGCGTCCCTGCAGCGATTCCAAATCAACCGCTTCGCCGAGCGTTGGCGCCATGTCATAAATGCGGCCGACCGCGAGAACTGACATTGCTGTGTGAGGCATGACCAATAAATCGAACCCCGCAGTTATCTTGGGTCTGGCGCTCGCTTTGGCGTCCATCGCAACAAGCAATCCCCTGCTCACGCTGGCGGGGGGACTAACGCTCAGCGCAATCTGGTGGGGCGCATTCAACAACGCGATCAGCAGCGTTGTAGCTTGCATGCTTTCGGTCCAATGGTTGCAGGCGTCTTCTAAGATCTGGCTCGCGAACCTAATCGGTATTTCTCTCGAAGAACCAACGTCCCGCTGGATCACCGGTTTGAGCTTGTTCGTGGTTACGCCGCAAACGAACGCCGCTATTTATCTCGCGTTGGCCGCAATCGCCGCGCTCTCCTTGGGCGCGCGCGTATTTGTCCCTAACGTTGCGCTGAGCGGATCAGACTTCACTCGGTTCGCGCCCCGCGGGCTCGTGCTGATCTATCTCCCCCTGTTGCTTGTCAGCCAAGTGGCCGGGCCCTATTTCGGCGGCGGACTGGCGCAACTCATCTCCGCCATTGGCGCTCTCCGACTCGCGCCTATCGTTCTGCTTATCGGCCATTGGTTCTATACGAGGCGAGGCGGTATTGCATTGGCCGCTGTCTTCGGCGCTGAAATCCTGATCGGCTTCCTCAGTTTCTTTTCCGATTGGAAAACCGTGCTGGCGCTGGCCGGCATCACGTTGATCTCTCTTGCCCGTCATGCTTGGCGTCGCTCTTGGCCCTTATTGATTGGCACTTTCGTTTCGTTGTTATTGCTGGGGACGGTCTGGACGATCATCAAACCCAATTATCGTGAAATTCTGAACGCTGGCACCGGCCAACAAGTGATCCTGATCTCGCCGGATGAACAGGCGGCCGCGTTGTCTGACTCAATCCTGAGCATCAAACCTCAAGACCTGTCTGATGGCTTTTTGGATCTCTTGTCGCGCGTTTCGTATGTCGATTTTCTCGCCGAAACGCTTCGGAGCGTGCCGGCACGGATTGAGCATCAAAACGGAGGGCTATGGGGCGAAGCGTTTCAAAACATTCTTACACCAAGGCTCTTGTTTCCTGACAAGCCCCCCCTCCCGTCCGACAGCGTGCGCACCATGCAGTATACAGGTCGGCGGCTTGCATCGGACTCCTCGGGCACCTCGATCTCCATCGGCTATGTCGGTGAAAGCTACATCGATTTTGGCGCGTTCGGCGCAATCGTCACCGCCTTTTTCATGGGGCTTGTTTATGGCGTTGGCGTTCTCGGACTCGTTCGCCTCAGTCGTTCGGGAGGCGCTGCGCTCGGGCTAGCCTTGACGATTTCATTCCTGTGGCCCGTGCAACAATTCGAAATGAGCAACGTAAAGCTTGTCGGCGCGCTTGGTTGGGGTTGGGCCGGCAGCGCCCTGTTCGCGGTCATTCTTTGGCCGCGCTTAGAGCCGTTTGTGTTGATGCGAAAACCCGCGGGGCAAGTAACGCCACCCGCCGACCACGCACGGTCACGACGCGGGCCGTGATCAAGTGTCTGCACGTGATCGCTGGCCTTGCGCCGCGCTATGGCGGACCGTCCTACTCGGTACCCCGACTCTGCCAGGCACTGAGATCGAAGGAAGCAGACGCCAGAATCTTGTCTGTTCAAGAGAGAACCGATAGCGCGCCAGCTTCTTCCGATGACCTCCGCTTTAAACAGGACTTCGCCAAAGTCCCCATTCTGCGCAAGCTTCGCTTGTCGCGGGCCTTATTCGAAATGCTCGACCATGAAGCGAGCCGCGTGGACATCATTCACAATCACGGCCTTTGGCTCGCACCCAATATTTATTCGGGGTGGGTTACGAAGAGACACAGCAGGCCCCTGATAATTTCTCCCCGTGGCATGCTGAACCAAGAGGCGCTCGCATTCTCGTCGGCAAAAAAAAGCCTGTTCTGGAACCTCTTGCAGGGACCACTCTTCCGTCATGCCGCGTGCTATCACGCCACCTCGGACGCCGAATTCCAAGACTTGCGACACTTCGGGATCGGCCGACCGGTAGCCATCATAAGGAACGGCGTTGACGTCCCTGCTTTGGCAGAAACACGCAACGCGTCAGAAAATCGGACGGTGCTGTACCTTGGCCGGCTGCACCCAATAAAGGGTCTCGATTGCCTGCTGGACGCTTGGCAAGCTGCGTATCGACCATCATGGCGGCTCAGAATTGTCGGGGTTGACGAGAATGGGCACGCGGATGAATTGCGGGCGCAGGCTGCTCGCCTGAAGCTCTCTAACGTGTCGATTGAAGGTCCATTGTACGGCTCGGAACGGCTTGACGCCTACCGTCAAGCAGACCTGTTTGTGATGCCGACGCGAAAGGAGAATTTCGGACTGACCATAGCTGAGGCTTTAGTAGCAGGGACGTCCGTCATTTCAACGAAAGGCGCTCCTTGGCCTGGCATTGAGACTCACGATTGCGGATGGTGGATCGACCACGGCGTGGCTCCATTGGTGGAGGCCCTCGATATCGCGATGGCAAAGCCACGCCAAGAATTACAAGCAATGGGCGCCAACGGCCGAGCCTGGATGGCGCGCGACTATTCATGGGATCGCGTGGCCGCCGATATGTTGGACGTATATCGCTGGCTGCAGCATGGCGGCGTTCCTCCTGCCACGGTGCGGATCGACTAATGCCTGCTTTGGCGGACATCACGCCCGTGATCTTGACCTACAACGAGACGAGTAACATCGCCCGTTGCTTGGCGCACTTGCGCTGGGCGAAGCAGGTCGTTGTAGTTGACAGCGAAAGCGAAGACGACACGCAGCGTGTCGCTGCCGCCTTCTCAAACGTAAAACTCTTTACGCGATCGTTTGACAATCACTCCACGCAGTGGCGCTTTGCCGTCGAAGAAACTGGGATTTCTACCGATTGGATTCTGGCGCTCGATGCTGACTACGTTGTGCCACTTGCGGTAACAGAGTGGATCGCACAATTAGACGCTGCGGAGGTCGTGGGAGTTTCATTTCCGTTTCGCTACGCCGTGTTCGGACGCGTTCTTCGCTCCGGCATTTATCCCCCGGTCACAGTTCTCTATCGACGGATGCGCGCGACCTACGTCCAAGATGGTCACACCCAGCGCGTCGAGATTGAGGGGCGCGTAGCGCGAGCCCCGATCGCCCTCATTCACGATGATAGAAAGCCGCTCGCGCAATGGTTTCGGTCTCAAGGTCGCTACGCCCAACTAGAGGCCGAAAAGCTGGAAGTGCGCAGCAGCGGTTTGAAGGCGTGGCTGAGAACCAGCTTGCCCATTTCGCCCTTACTGATCGGACTCCACTGTCTGGTTCTGCGAGGCGGACTTTTTGAGGGGCCGAGTGGGTGGCTCTACGCGCTGCAGCGAATGGTTGCAGAGGGGCTAATCGTCATCGCGTATCAAGATCGACGGCTGCGACGGAGGAGTACAGATGCTAATCTTGGGCCTTAACGCCTTTCACGCTGATGCCGCCGCCTGCCTTGTCTCCGATGGCAAGCTCATAGCTGCAGCTGAAGAGGAACGCTTTCGCCGGATTAAGCACTGGGCTGGCTTTCCGTCGGAGGCGATAAAGTGGTGCCTACAAGAGGCAGGCGCATCGCTTGGCGACATCTCTCATCTCGCTGTCAATCAAGACAGCAGCGCCAACAACTGGCGTCGCGCGGAGTTCCTGCTGCGGCAACGACCAAGCATGGCGATGGTGATCGATCGCCTGTCGACGCGCAAGAAACGAGCAAGTGCGGCCCAACTCTTGGAGGAAATCTATCCCGGTCAACACTTCAAAGGGCAGACGCACGCGGTCGAACATCACCTCGCGCACCTCTCTTCGGCATTCCATGTCTCGCCGTTTGAGCAAGCAGTGGCCATCTCGGTTGATGGATTTGGCGACTTTGCCAGCGCCGCCTGGGGCATCGGGCGCGGCGTCGAGATAGACATAAACGACAGAATTTATTTCCCGCACTCGCTGGGCATCTTCTATCAAGCGATGACGCAGTTTTTGGGATTTGCGCACTACGGCGATGAGTACAAGGTGATGGGCCTGGCGCCCTACGGCCAGCCCCGGTATGTGGACCGAGTGCGTGACATGCTCGTCTTGAAAGACAAGGGACGCTTCGCGCTTAACCTAAAGTACTTCAGGCATCACAAAGAGTACGTGCCCTACCAATGGGAGAACGGGTCACCCGTCTTTGGCGATCTATTCGCCGAGGAACTGGAGGCCTTGCTCGGCCCGCGCCGCAAGCCCGACGACCCGCTCATGCAACGGCATCGTGATCTGGCCCGCTCAACCCAAGCGCTCTATGAAGAGGCGTTCTTTCACCTTATCGCCGCCGCGCAGAACGAGTCCGGCATCACTGATCTTGTGCTTGCCGGAGGCTGCGCCAATAACTCGGTCGCCAACGGCAAGGTGCGCCGTCAAACCCCATTCAAACGTGTCTACGTTCATGCGGCGCCAGGTGACGCTGGCGGCGCGATCGGCGCGGCGTTCGCGGTCTGGCACGAACAGGGCGGCGCCCGCCATTTTGTCATGGATCATGCCTATTGGGGGCCGGCCTTTGGCGACGCCACCTGCGCGGCGCTCCTTCAGAGCAAACAAGCGGAGTTGGACGCCGCTGGCTGCACCGTCGCAAGGCTTGTTGACGAGGAAGCACTATGTCGCCGCACCGCAGAGGCAGTAGCGGTCGGGAAAGTGGTTGGCTGGTTTCAAGGCAGAATGGAATGGGGCCCTCGCGCCCTCGGAAACCGCTCGATCGTGTGTGATCCGCGCAGGGGCGATATGAAGCAAATTCTCAACGCCAAGATCAAGCGGCGAGAAAGCTTTCGACCCTTCGCGCCCTCGGTCCTCGCCGAATACGTCGGCGCGTGGTTTGAGGAAGACGACGCGGTGCCGTTCATGATGCAGGTGTTCCAGATTCGCGAGGAGAAGCGCGCCCAACTTCCCGCGGTCACCCATGTTGACGGTTCAGGGCGACTCCAGAGCGTCAACCGCGACACCAACCCGCGTTACGCCAAATTGATCGACGCCTTCCATGAAATCACGGGCGTGCCGATAGTGCTCAATACGAGTTTCAACGAAAATGAGCCTGTCGTCTGCCGTCCAGAAGAGGCGCTTGATTGCTTCTTGCGCACACAGATGGATGTGCTGGTGATAGGCGAACACTTTGTCGAGCGGACCCACGCCGTCAGTGCCGCGCTTGTGACGTGAGCATTATGCAGCGGCGATATTGGTTTCGCTTTGTACCCAGCGATTCCGCATTTTCGAAGTCAGCGACCGCGGCGAGCCCTCGCTCGTGGTCACCCAATAGCGCGCTGCGATGAATCTACTCTTCCTCGGGTCGAAGATTGCCTGGCTCGCACTGTCTCCAACGAACCTTCTATTCTTAATCGCTTTAGCGGGCTTAGCGTTGGAACGTTTTAGGCGCACCGCTTTGTTCGGAAAGCGCGTCGCGTCGACCGCCGCCGTCGTGATAGCGACCGTGATCGTTTTTCCCATTGGTGACGCAAGCTTGCGCACGCTTGAGCGGCGTTTCCCGCCGCTGGCGAGCTGCCCTGCTTCGGAGCCACGCGACATTGCGGGCATCTTGCTGCTTGGCGGATCGATGGGCTCGGTCAGCGTCGATGGTCGCATAGAGGAGGACCTCCAGGACGGAGCTGACCGCATCCGCCTCGCCGCAGCGCTCGCGAGAGCCCACCCGCAAGCGCTTATGCTGGTGTCAGGAGGTCAGACCTTTGCGCGCCAAGGCGTTAGAAGCGAAGCGGAGGCGACGGCGGATTTGCTCGGCGAGCTTGGCGTATCTCGCGAGCGGCTAGTTCTGGAGACAGCGTCGCGAACCACGGCGGAGAACGCTCTCCTAGCGGCCACGCACGCGGGCCGTGCCCGCGGCCGCTGGTTACTGGTGACATCGGCCTTCCACATGCCGCGCGCCGTGGGAACATTTCGCAAAGCGGGCCTGGACGTGATCGCCGCGCCGACGGATTGGCAGGTCGATGAACGCAGCAGGCTTTTGTCTTTCAGCGTCTCTGACCGCCTTCACAAACTCGATCTGGCGGCCAAGGAATATCTCGGTCTTTTGATCTATTGGTTGACGGGGAAGACGGGCGATCTCCTTCCAGGACCGAACGGCGCTGAAGCGTGCGCATGACGACACCAGTCGCGCCCGAGCTTCTCCCTCTCATCATCGTCTGCGATTGGATTCCGCCGGAATTTGGCGCTGTAGGCCAGTATCAATTGGCCGAAGCGCAACGCGCTGCAGCGGCGGGACGCAAAGTCACGTTGATCGGTTTGGGCCGCGCCAGTGAACGTTCTTTCGAGAACTGTGGGGAGGGCGAACTCACCGTCGTGCGCATCGCGCGCGCAACCCCTAACAAGAAAAACCTGTTGGAGCGCGCGTTCTGGGCGCTCAGCGCCAATTTCGCGCTCATCGCCGCCATGGGGAAGGCGACGCGAGGCAAAGGCGCGTGCGAAATCAAAGTCACGGGCTCGCCGCCGTTTCTCTCGTATCTCGTGCTGCTACGGGCGATGTTCATTCGAAGTCATCGCATCACCTACCGCATCACTGATTTTTATCCGGAGACTGCGATCGCGTCAGGCAAGGCCCATTGGCTTAAACCCTTGGCTCGCGTCTTCCACGCGTTGCGACGCCGCGCCGATCGCATCGAAGCTCTGAGTGATTGCCAGAAAGTGCGCCTTGTTGAGAGCGGGGTCGACCTAAGCCGCGTTGCCATCGTACGCGACGGCTCGCCCGTCACTTTCTCTTCTCGGACCATCCCGGCGGAGCGACCTTTCGAAGCGAAAGACATCGTCCTTCTCTATTCCGGAAACCTGGGCGTGGCGCACGATTGGCGCACGTTTGCCGAAGCTTATCGCCTGCATGTGCACACGGGCTCCAACCGCGTACGTCTTTGGCTCAATGCCACTGGAACCGGCGTCGCGCCGCTCAAGGCGTTCTGTGACGCGCACAAGCTCCCGGTGCACCACACTCAGCCCGCGCCGGTCGAAGCGCTCGCCGGCGTACTTCTCGCGGCGGACGCGCATCTGATTTTGCTCGGCGACTCGTTTTGGGGCTATGTGATCCCTTCAAAAATCTATGGTTGCGTCGCAAGCGGGCGGCCCTGCCTTTACGTGGGCCCCGAGGAGTCCGACCTTCATGTCCTCGTGTCGGTGGATGGACGCCATCACTCCATACGAAGCAACGACGTCTCGGGTGTTGAGCGGGTGCTCGCAAGCCTGGAGCAAAGCCGGGCCATAACCGTGTCTTAGGCGGGGATTGGGCGAAGTTCGACGAGCGCTTCGTTCGCTCATTCCGCCAGATTCATCGCGACATTTGAGTGGACTTGGCGCTCGATCCACTCGTAGGTGATTTCGAGGCCCCGCAGCAGAGGGCGCGACGGTGCCCACCCAAGCTTCTCTTGGATCAGCGCGTTGTGTGAATTGCGCCCTCTCACGCCCAGTGGGCCAGGGACGTTGTTGCGTTTGACGGTCTTGCCGGCAATGTCGGCGATCATATCAACCAGGCCATTTATGCTGACCATCTCGTCAGAGCCGATGTTCACGGGTCCCTGGAAATCAGAGCGGGTCAGCCGAACTGTCCCTTCAAGGCAATCGTCGACATAAAGGAATGAGCGCGTCTGCTGCCCGTCGCCCCACACGTCAATGGCGTCGCCGTTATTAGCGAGCGCGATCTTGCGGCACAAGGCCGCCGGCGCCTTCTCGCGACCGCCATCCCACGTGCCTTCCGGCCCAAAGATATTGTGGTAGCGCGCAACGCGCACATCCATGCCGCGGCAGCGTGCGTAAGAGAGATAGAGCCGCTCTGAGAAGAGTTTCTCCCAACCGTATTCGCTATCGGGCGCCGCCGGATAAGCGCTGTCTTCCCGGCAGTTTGGATTATCCGGATCGTCCTGATTGTGGGCGGGATACATACACGCCGACGACGAATAAAAGATCCGCTTGTTGTTGCGCTTATACGCAGCATCGAGAATGTTGAGGTTGATCGTCGCCGAATTATGCATAATCGCGGCGTCGTTTTCGCCGCTGAAGATGAACCCAGCGCCGCCCATATCCGCGGCGAGCTGATATGTTTCGTCAAATTTCCGGTCGATCACGTCGCGCACAAATGATGGATCGCGAAGGTCTCCTACGACAAAATCGTCTGCTTCGGTGTCGGCGTATTCGGGGAATTTGAGATCAACACCGCGGACCCAGAACCCCTCGCGCTTCAGGCGCTTCACCAAGTGGTTTCCGATGAATCCCCCGGCCCCGCAGACAAGAGCCGCTTTCACCGTTTGCACCTTCCCCTCCCAAACTCTCTTGTCTTTGCCGACGCGCCAAGTGTTGGCGCCTCATCACAATTGCTGACCATCAGATCGCCGCAAGCGCACCACGTTCCACTTCGACCGGCACGGTCTGGTTCATGATCGACAACAACACACGCACGCGATCAGGCCCGGTCATTCGCTCGACGATGGCGAGCTGATCGGCGAAAGGACCGCCAATCACGCGCGCCGCAGCTCCTGGCCTCAGCGAACGCGACAAGTCGAGCATGCCATCGGCGCCACTGGCGGCGATCAGCGTTTGCACCAAACCAGCCGGGGTCGCCAACGGGCGATCATTGGCCTTGATCAGCCCCATGACACCGATCGTCCCGTCGATCGAGCGCCAACGCTCATGTTCGACATCGATTGCAACGAATAGATAGCCCGGGAAAAACGCCGCGCGTATCGTCGTGATCTTTCGAGCGTGTCGAATGGTTCGATAAGAACAGGGCAGAAAAACTTCAAAGCCCTGGCGGCGAAGATTGACCGCGGCCAAGTCTTCCTTGCCTGTTTTTGCGCGAGCAACGTACCAGTGTCTGGCCACGGTTGCCCCTAACTCCGCGCCGTGGCGGGGGGCGCCTTCGCGGGCGGCCAAATGCGGGATGCATGTACGAGCGTCACATAAACCCTTTGCCGCTGATGATGACGCCGATGGTTCGAACAAGTAGAACGAGTTCGAACCCCAGCGAGTTTGCACGCGCGTAGAAGGCGTCAAGCCGCGCTTTGCGGCGCGCCGGAACTGAGTTGCGGCCACTGACTTGAGCCAGACCGCTAATGCCAGGTCTGACTTCGAGCGCGCCCGGAAATTTCGTCCGTTCGCTTGCGCCGGGATCATCTGCGAGCAAGGGCCTGGGTCCTATGAGACTCATTTCGCCACTCAGAACGCAGAGGAGTTGAGGCAACTCATCGAGTCCCGTGCGCCGAAGAAATTTTCCGACGCGAGTAATGCGCTGCTCGCTGCCCTGCAATGCTTCGCGTGCACACACTGGCGCATCCGAATTCATGGTTCGAAATTTCGGCATTAGAAAGATGCGGCCGTGGCGACCGACGCGGGACGAATGATGGATCGCAGGACCGCGACTTGTGCTGATCACCGCGGTCCAGATCATCGCCATTATCGGCGAAAGCATGAACAAGCCCAACGCTGCAATCACAATGTCGAGGCACCGTTTGATCGCCCGAAACAAGGGCGCCTTTGGCTTGGCTTCGGCTGGGGTTCGCCGGGCCACATGGTCGACCGGTGAAATGAACGGCGCGCTTGAAATGGCCAGCGCAATGGCAACCGGCTCAGCGGTCAGCTTTCCCAATTCGCTCGATTCCGCGATGCCGCAAGAGCCTGCATCGGCCGGCGTAGGGCTCGCCCACGCCTCATCGTGACGTCTTGCAGCAGCGTCCATTCTGCACCCCCACGGCGTCCCAAAATGTTATGAGAACATAAATGGAACACCAGCGCTAATTGGGATGTTAACGAAATACTAACACAGAGCAACGGCCAATTCGCGTCCAGAGCGAGAGCGCCGGTCATGTGGCCTGCCGACAACGTGGCCCTTGCAGCGCCGAGCGCGCTCGCACACCGCCCGTGAACTCATTCAAACGAGGAGTTAGCGCACGCGCCTACGTCCACGAAGCGCGCGGGCACGGATAGGTAAAGTCACGCGTTGCTTGGGCGCGCGCGAATGACGCCGCGCGCGGTCAAATCCTGAGCCAATGCAATGAGATCATGGAGGAGTTCAGCGCGCGAGACTTCGTATTCGCCTGCAACAAGGTCGCAAATTTCTTGAAGGGTTTTACCCTGCCCGATGAGTTGCCAGATGCGTGCGCCGGTCGTCGCCAGACCAAAATATGTGCCCGACTCCAAGTCGAGGATGACTGCCTCCTCGCCAACTTCGCGCGAGATGACCTGGTCAGAGATCTCGTATCGAATGCTCATATCCATGGCTCAAACCAGCGCCGCTGTTTTTTCACTGACCGCATCGCGAACGCGTTCCAGCTCCGCGAACCGCCGCGGATAGTCCAAACGAAAGCACGGCACGGCGGCGGCGAGCGTCGACACCCGATCGAAATGCTCGCGCAGATTGTCCCGGTCTTGGACGTCCAGCAAGAATGAATGTTTGGTCCATTCGCGCAGGGCTTCCGCCTCGCTCAGTTGGTGGAGCAAGATCTCCTCACAGATCGCCTCCCCCAGAAAGTACGCGCCAAGAAACCGGCGCGGCTGATCGCCATAAGGAATCTGGCCACCGGCATTGAACCGCGACTTGCTCGTGAAGCTTAAGCTCGGGGTCGGCTGGAGCCCGGTCGGCAAAATGGCGCCTAGGCTGTCTTCCCACAGTCGGATGGACGGGTGACTAGGAATGACATCGTACTGACCGTCCCTCTCGCTTAGAATGAGACTGTCGTCCGTCATCAGTCTGTTGCCAGCAACCGTAAAGGCCGCGGCCAAAGTGGACTTACCCCGCCCCGTCGTCGCAACGAAAGCAACCGCACCTCCGCACAGCTCAACCGCACTGGCGTGAAACACGGGCGTGCCCAGCGCGCTCAACACCAGCGGCAAGACTTGGTTGAGATAGAGATGCTCGATATCAGCCTCGGAGGCGTCCGGGGCGGGCGTGCAAATCACTTGGCCGCCCTGCCGGCAAATCTGGAAGTCCGCCAAGCTTGGAAAGCGCAGAAGATAACCGCCCTCGATCCGATAAAACGCCGTCCAAAGCGCACCATCATCAAATGACCAAGTATGAAATGGAGCGCCTTGCATCGGCGGCTGCGCAACCGCCGGACGCTTGAGGAAATCATCCATTAGGTTGCGTCTTTGCTGAGTACGCTCGCAACAAACCTGGAAATCTCGCGTTTGGACGGCAACAGCATCGGATGCTCAGCAAGCACTGCCTGTTCCACCTCGCGCGCCGTTCTGCGGCCGTCGCAATAACTGAGCACGGTAACGCGCGCCCGCCCCTCCGGGCTCAAGAGCGGCACTCGCTCTGGTAGCCCATGCATCAAGTCACCCGCATCCAACACCATGCCGTCCAGCGTCGAATGCTTGAACGTGCGACCTGTCGCCGGAAATTCCACGGTCCAAGCGATCATGTGATCGTCGGGCCGCGTCCTGACCTTTGCCGTCACCAACGCGCCGGCCCTCACCTCGACCGGCTCGCTGATCGGGAAAAATGCTTGCTGACGGTCGATCGCCTCATCCGATAGCGGCGAATTTGTCATCCACACATCATCAGCAAGCTTGCAGTCGAACCAACCTGCGAGCCCATGGAAAACGCCATCTCTCGAAATTCGCAATTCAGCCGTCCAGGAAAAAAAGTCGGGCTGATCCTGATAAAAATCCAAATAGCACAACTCGACGGGCGCACTCAGCAGGTGGTCGGGCTCCAGCTTCGCCGAATGCTTGGTGTTGATGTTGTGCTGGCCAAGCCAACGGAACTCCGACGGAATCTCCGGGTTGCTCCACGCGTCTACGCTGTCGCGGCACGTGGGCGATTGAACGGCGCCGAGGTAGAGTTTCAAACCCGCCGGCGCCAATCTACCGCCGGGTTTCAACAGTCTGTCTCGCGCGTCGCGCAGCAATTCCAATATGCCGTAATCGACACCGAAATAGCCAACATGGTCGCATATCGCTAGGTCCACGGGCTCGGGAAGTTCGGCGACAAACGACCTCGTCCGCAGAAACGTCGCTCTGTCGGCGAGCCCCGCGCGTTCAAAGCTTTGGCGCGCGGCAATGATTATTGGCTCGGATTCGATCTCATATGCGTGTGTGGCGCCGGCCTGCAGACACATCATCCCCAGAAGGCCAGACCCGCATCCCAGATCAGCGACCCGGTCGCCGCGTTGCACCACACTCGCAATCGCCTCTTTAAAGCGTGCGAGACGGCGACGGTCTTGCAAATAGCCCAGGTGCTCACTGAGCATCGCGCGAGCCGGATTACATCATCGCCGTCATGCCGCCCGCACCGTCGTTGCCAGCGCTCATTGAGCCTTGCGTCAATTTGTGCAAAGCGCCGAACGTGCGCAACTCTGGACGAACATAGGGCTTTTTGGCTGGAGGCGCGTTCGCGGGGTCATTGTGTGTTTGGTTCTTCATATTAGCGCCCCTGCCTTCCAAACAATTTGGCTAGATTACCGCAGCCATCAACCGCTAATTTTATAGCTGAAAAGTCGTTCGCGGGTCAACGTATGGGCATGGCCGCGAGCTTGGCGCGCCTACCGGCGAAAGCCTCTAGTGTCTCGCGCGGTCCGTCCGGTAGGTCGTTTGTACTGATTTTCGGACTAGGTGTGCTTGCCGCTCCGGGAAACAGCCTCGCACGCGAGCAGCGCCCAAACCTGCCAGTCCGTCCAAGATGAGTTGCGGTCATCGCCATATTTCCCCAAGGCGCCCGCCATCGCCTTCTCGCTGAGCCAGCTTCTGGTCTCCTCGGTGCGCATTTGGCGCATCTCGCGGCTGACGTCGGCGCGATACGATCGAAACATCACGCTGAACTCAGCCTTGCCTTGCCGCTCGACCACCTGTTGCGGCAGCAGGTCGGCCATTGCTCGGCGGTGTAGATATTTGTCCGAACCGCCTTGAAGCTGAAGGCGTCTCGGAAGCGCGAAACAGAACTCGATCAAGTTCGCGTCGAAGAAAGGGCGCCGCAATTCGATCCCGACTTCCGATGCCATGCGCTCCTCAAGCTCCAGCGCGTGTTTGGAAAAGGCGCCCGACAACGTGAGCGCCATTTCCCGCTGTCCAACGCGCCGAGCCTTGGCGTCTGGAGCGATGCCAACCAGCGCACGACGTTCCGCCAGCAATTTGGTCATCCTTGGCGCCAGCCAGGCTTCTCTGCGCCTGTCGACGGGATCGATCATGTCACGCAGACAATCTCGAGCAGCGCTGGGCAGCAGCGGATAGAGCCCGTGCCGCAACAACCACCACAGGCTCACGTGAAAACCCGCATGCCGGGTATCTGCAACGAGAGCCGTGCAAAGGTTGCGAAGTGATCCTTCAGCAAGCGCTTCGGCATAATAACTCCGGCTGCCACCAAGCCATTCATCGCCACCGACGCCGACGAGCAAGACGCGGCTGCCCCGCGTCCGCGCCGCTTCTCTTATGCCAAGACCCATCGCGCCATTTGGATACGACGGAAACTCCCTGTAGCGAGTGGCTCTCTCCTGGAACCATGAAAACTCCATACGCGATGGTGGGATCTCGCGGACCTCGCGGCCAAGGTGCGATGCGACAGAACGCGCGTACGTAAGCTCGTTGGCAGCCGCGTCGTGCGCGAAGTCCAACGTATAGCCGTCGAGCGCTGGCGCAGGAAGCTTGCCGTCTTGACGCAGACGTTCGGCAACCGCGTAAATAGCAGACGAATCCAATCCCCCACTTACTTCGCACGCAACAGGCGCCGCCGAACGACACATGCGCCGCACGATTGTGGTCAAGAGCTGACGGTAGTGTTCGACATATTGCCGCTCATCTTTGTAGGCCAAGCAGGCTTGAAGATCTGGCGACCAATATTTGTCGAGGCGGAGGCCCAATTGATCGACGACAATAGCGTAAGAGGCCTGGAGCTTGGCAACGTCCAACCAAAACGTCTCGTCCATAGAGCACCATCGCCCCGTCAGAAACTCCGCGACCATGCCTTCGTTCAACCTGTCAGGCACGCCCGGCAGGGCGAGCAGCGCATGGCATTCCGACGCGAAATAAAATCCGCCGACAGCGCGATGATAATAAAAGGGCTTGTTGCCCAGCCTGTCTCGCGCGCAGAACGCCCGCTGCTTTTTCGCGTTCCAGATAACGAGCGCGAAATCCCCTTCAATTCGAGAGAGGCACCCCTCGCCCCAGAACTCGTAAGCTCTGAGAACCAGCTCCGCGTCCGACACGTCGCGTAACCGGAGGCCCCGGCTCAGCAAATCCTGCCGCAGTTCCTGACAATTATCGACCCGACCGTCCATGACGAGGACGACGCTTTCGTCCTCGTTGGCGAGCGGCTGGCTCTCGGCAAGAGATTCCGGCGTCGTGCGCAGCATGCACTGACCCAACCCAACCGACCCGTTGAACCAATGATGGACGCCATCAGGGCCACGATGAGCCATGGCGCTCGTCATTTGCTCCACCAGCGCGGGCTCAGCCGGTCCCCCGTCAAAACGGATAATGCCCGCGATGCCGCTCACGAGGTTTCGAGCACCGCAAAGCGCTCCGTCGCTCGCGCATCGCCGTTCAACACCACGCCATCGAACTCGACCCAGGCATGCGCATCGAGTTCGTCGCGTTCGCGACGCACGCCGAACCTTAATTCCGCCCGCGTTCCGCGGCGCCGCAACAGCCACCAAAGCGCCAGCGATTGGGGCAGACACTTTGCACGATAAAGACCATGATTGGCGGCAATGCTCACCAGGCGGGCGATTCGCCCGATTGCCTCCGCATTCGTCGCATCGCTATTGAGTGTGTCTGAGTGCGGTGAAGAAAGGCGTTCAAGCGAAGCGCGGGTTTTGCTATATCCGATCACGCGCAAGCTCGTGCCGATCAAGGCCAGCAGCACTACAAGGCGCGCAAGCAGCAAGCGCTCCCACCAGGCCAATTCTCCCCATAGCACGATGCGCCTTTTATGTGTTGGGCGCGCGGCGCGATCGAGCGACCTTGGACCCAAGAGCCGTTTGCCCGCGCCTTCGATCACACGGCGCACATAAAGCCAGGGCAGCAATGAAAACGAGGCGCCGGCATACTTCGAGCGCATGTAGTCCGGAGGCGGCAGCGTGACTTCTCGAACGAACTGGAGCTTCGCTCCAACACCTCTGAGCGCAAAAAAATCCAACTGTAACTGTTGCGCCGACGAACTCCTCAAATAGACCGACGCGCGTTCATCGGCGCCGGGGCGCGACAACTGAGCGCGAACGTGCTCGGGAAAATTGGTATTGAAGCGTGCTTCCGATAGATGCAGCGCTTCCAAACACACAGAGGCCAGCCCTTTTTCCCGCGCGATTGAGACGAGTTCAGCCCACTCAGCGCCCGTGAGAGCACTTGCAAGCACGTGAAAGTCATAAACCCAGATCAACCGGTCGCCGCCATAAAGGGCAACCCCGTCGGAATAATACGGCGCATGCCTATGGGTCAGCCGATGCATGCAAGCGATAAGCAGCGCGTGCACGCGACTTGCCCTCATGGCGCCAACACAAAATTTTGGAATTGGGCAGGCAACGCCGCGAAGTTCGGCGTAGCTAAAAAGCGAAGACAACACTTCCGAATTGTTGATCCTGCGGTGGAGGTCGATTGAATGCGTGTCCCCATCGGGGCCGAGCAGCGTCCAACTCTCCTGATGGCTCACAAACTCTCCGGGTAACGCCGGATCGAGGCGAAACCCTTGCGACCGGAGCGTGTCACGACAATCCTCGAGGTCCTCTGAGGCGACGATGATGTCGGCGTCCCCGCGTGTCCTCAAAACTGGGTTGGCGTAGAGGTCGTAGGCCAGTGCTGCGCCCTTAAAGACCACCGGCTCGACGCCGCGACCGGCGAACGCCTGAAACAGCAACGTCAACACCTGATGATGGCGCAATTCCCACATGGCCTGAGCCAAGGTCTCATGACGAAGCGCCGCTTTGATTGAAGCTGGCCAATCGGAGCGTCCAGCCAAGCGCTCGTTCAGCAACGGCACAACGCCATGGTCGCTCGCACGCCGAACAAATGCCGCGTCGATTTCGGGTTGAACCGCGCACAGCCACGAGACGTCCTCCTTGCGAAGGACCGCGCTTATCAGATCGTCCAGTGCTTCGGGCGTCAACGCGAAGACCCAACGGAGCCGCAATAAACGGCCTCGCCCTCACAAACCAAACGTTACCCGTCAGCTGTGATAATAGCTGCTCGCGTAACTGTAATAAAGCGTATCGCCATAGCCGCCGCGGCGCCGCGGGTTCACCCAATTCAGCGCCACGCCACCAATGTCGGCCCCTGCCTGCGAGATTTCCCGGATCGCCATTCGCGCCGCCGTTGTCGGCGTCTTGTCGCTGCGCACCACCATCAAGGTCAGATCCGCGAGTTTGGCCACGGTGCGCGTCTCCGCAACCGCCAACACTGGCGGGCAATCGAGAACGACAAGATCGAAATGGGCGCGCAAATCGTCCAGCAACTGCTCCATCGCCACCGAGTCGAACACGTCTCGGGGATTAAACCTGGAGGGCAACACCGCCAATAATTGCGCTGCACTCTCGGGGTCTTGCACCGCGGCGCCCCGCCAATCGCTCCCGCCTGACAGCACGTCGAGCAGACCAAGGCTTGGACTGACGCCGACCGCTTCGCTCAAGGAGTGCCGGCGCAAGTCGCAATCGACCAAGATGACACGTTGGCCCGACATCGCGGCGATCCGCGCAAGGCAAAGCGAAACCGTGGTTTTGCCCTCGGCTGGCACCGCAGACGTGACGGCCAACACTTTCAGCCGACGATCCACGCGCGCATGCATGAGCGAGGTCTTCAGCACGCGGAACGCTTCGGCGAACCCCGAGGCGGGTTTGTCCACCAAATAATCGGCAGGCTTGCGGCGATGTGGAGCAATTCCGGAGAGATCGCGTGGTCTTAACACCGGCACCGAAGCGATCGCTGCGACATTGAGTTTGCGTTCTGCGTCCTCGGCGCTGGCAATCGACGCGTCGAGCATCTCGATCAGAAAGCCAATACCGGCGCCGCACATGCCTGCAAACACTAAGGCCACCAGCATGGCACGTGACAGGTTGGGCTTGCTCGGCGCGCCCGGTGTCCGCGCAGCGGACAGGATGCGCGAGGTGGCGATTGGCAAATCGCCCTGATCGGCGACCTCGTGGAAGCGTTGTAGGAAGCTTTCATGTACGGACCGCGCCGCCGTAGCGTCACGCAGCAATTCCCGGTAGTGGATGACAGCGCCATTGTCGTCATCGTTAGAGCCGGCGACGCCGCCGAAACTCCCCTGCAATGTATTCAAACGCGCGCGCGCAATTTCCACTTCGTTTTGCAGGCTCGCGGTGATGCGGCTAACTTCGAGTTGGATCCGCTGGCGCACATTTTCGAGTTCGCTTTCGGCGGCAAGTATGGTGGGGTGCTCGGCGGAATAACGCTGCCGCAACTCGGCGACGCGCTGCGCCAAATCCGTCTCGCGGGATCTAAGTTCTCCCACGACCGGCGAATTTAGTGTCGTCGCAAGCGATTCCGCCGAGCCGCCGGTTTCTAGCAAACGCCGTACTTGCCGCAAACGCGCATCTTTTTCAGCCAGGTCCGCGCGCGCGGAGACCATCATGGTCTGCACTTCCGCCGATTGCGGCGTTTGGTTAGCGCCGCCGCCAGCGGCTAACGACAATCCGTTTTGGCTCCTGAAGGTCTCGGCCGCTTGCTCCTTGGCTTGCACCTCTTGGCGCAACTCTTCGAGCCGGTGTGACAACCAATCGTTGGCGCGCTGCGAGGCCTCAAATCGGGCTTCAGTCTGCATTTGCAGATAGACTTCGGTTAATCGGTTGAGCAGCTCGGCGGCGCGGCGCGGGTTGCGCGAGTCGAGCGAAAGCTCGATGGCGTAGCTGAAGCCCCTTCGTTTTACCGACAGGGCGCCGTTGAACGCTGCTGCTATGCCTTCGCGCTCTGCCTCGATGTCGCGAACCCGCGGCTCAACGTCTGCGCCGTCATTTGAAATCAGCGCCCTGATGGGCGCCAGCGCCGACGCCACTGGTCCTGGAGGACGCAGCGCGCCATTCCATTCGGGATCCCGTTCCAGTTGCATCGCCTCAACCAGCCGGGCGCTCAACGCAATCGAAGTCAGCACTTCGATTTCCGACTCGACCGCCGCATCCTCGTAGGAGGGCCCTGTGTTGATGGTTTGATCTTGCGAGAGCACCTGCTGACCGGCCGGATTCACCATGATCAATGCTGTGGCTGTATAAATTTTGGGGCTGAGCATCGTGTTTGCGACGACGGCTGCATAAACCACGACCGCAACCGCCAGCATGACGCGCCAGCGCCGCATAAACACGCCGTAGACACGCTTGATTTGCGCGCCTTGATCTTCCTCTGGTCCGACCGATTGCTCGCGAAAGTCTTCTGCGCCCCTTGTGATCGAGATCATGTTCATGATTGCAGGCCCAATGAGACTTCGCCGCGCTAGCGGCGCAGCCTTATCCCGACCGTAGCGCGATCGACATCATATTCTCTTCCCAACTGCAGTCCCTCAGAGCGTTGCTCGTAATGGCCTGCCTCGACGTAGAACGCGACGCCGCTGTTCGCCAGATATTCGGCCCTCACGCGGCCATCCCAACGCGTGTCTTCGCGGTCGACGCCGTTATAGTCATCGACGCTGTAACCGGCATTAACGCTAAGCACCACGTTGCGCCGCCACTCGTAATCCAGGCCCACATTTATATTGTTGGCGACATAGCTCGCCGCACCCTCAGCGCCGGCGTCGGCGACTTCGCGCGCGGCGCTCAAGCTCACCGTGACGAGGTCATCGGGATTCCATTGCAGGTCGGCGCGAACCGCGAGGCCGGAGGTCTCGCCTACGGCGGGATCCTCATAAGTCTGGTTCAAATACCCAACACCGATCTCGCCGCTGACGGCGCTCGTCACCTCGAAACTGGCGCCTACCAGCGCTTCATAACCCTCAGAATTCCGGTTCACGAGCACATCCGGCGGTTCGCGATCGTATTCGCGTTGGTTGCCCGACACGGAGGCAAAAAGCGAAGTGGCGGGACTGACCGCGACATCGACACGCAACGTCGCCCCCAAGACGGTGCGGTCGCGGTCATCCTGGTCAACCGGCGACAAATCAAACAGCACGCCATCTTCGTAATCGGCGGCCGAGTATCTCGCTCCCGTCGAGACGCGCACCGTGCTGAATTCCTTGACCAACTCAAGATTGGCTGAGGTGTTTGTGTATTTGATCGGCTCTGCGAGCGGCAAGGACGTTGGAGAACGCGACAGCGGCTCTGTCGCCTCGCCGTAGCTCGCCCCGCCCTGCACGCGGAGGTCACGCAACACATCAAGTCGGCCGTTGGCGGCGATTCCGTAGTCGGTCGTGTCGTTTTGACTAAACTCGTTATAGGAACGCGAGTGCGCTGTCAGCGCCAGGTTGAGCTCGTGAACACTCCATTGCGACGCCAAAGTGAGGCTCGGCGAGACATTGAAGACGAGGTCTTCCTGGGGATCGGTCTGCGTTGCGAAGATGTTGTCGTCGTACTCTGCGCTCAGCGTCATTTCAGGATAAAGCTTGAAGGTGCCGACGCTGATGCCGGAGGCGTCATACTCAGGCTTTGGGCGCCCGCGCACGCTGACGTTATCGTCTTGAGCGCCAGCGCTGAAGCTCCAACCAAGCGCCGCCGCCATCACTGGCAAATTGATCTCGACTTTTTTCATGCCCCACCTTAGCCGCCGCGCAGGCTTCGCCGGTGCAACCCCGCACCGTCGCCGACGCACGCTTGCGTCGGCGCGCGCCGCACAAATTTAATCGTTGACGTAGCCGCTGCCGCCACCGCCACCTGGCGAGCCCGCTGCGGTAGCAAGGCCAAAGGCCCGGCCCCGGCCATTGCTTCCCAAGCCTCCAGTCGCGCCAAAGGAAGACGCAAGCGCCAAGCGTGCGATCTCGCAAGTCTCGCCCAACGCTTCGCTCACTTCTGGCCGGCCCAGCGTCAATCGCGCCCGCGCTTGGCCGCCCGGGTCAGCGCCTACAATCTGCGGCAGTTCACGCCGATCGCGTAACTGGCAAACCGCTTCCGTGATAACGGCCAAGTCCACGCCGCGCGTGGCTCGATTGATCGCCTCCAGGACGGCGTCTTTGTCGCCCGACGGCGTTGTTGTAATTTCGTCCAAGACGGTCCGGGCCAAGCCTGTAACAGCAGCCGCTTGGTCTTGTGCCTCGCCGGTCTGAGCGCCAGCGTTCGGTGCTACGCCCAAACTGAACACCGCGAAGGCCGCGAAAATGGCGCGCGCTAACATGGAAGCCCCTCCAGAATTTGCTCTTGCCCCCAGAATTAAGCGCGCAGGTTGAAACAGTCGAGTAATTAATCGACCTGAGCGCTAACATTCGTGGACAAGCGCCCGTCCAACCCGAAGTTACACACCGCTAGAAACGCCGCTGGCGAATACGGACGGTGTCGCCGGGTAAGACCGGCGTGGTGCTGGTGAGCCTATACGTCCGCTCGATGCTCTCGTCCGGATGCTTGATGAACACCCGCGAGGTGTCGGCTCGGTAGCCAAACCCCCCGGCCGTGGCGACAGCGCTCATGACCGTCAGCCCGGCGGAATAAGGATAGGTCCCTGGCGTTCGGACTTCGCCCAGGATGAAGAACGGCCTGTAGTTCATCACCTCGACGCTGATGTTTGGCTGCAACACATAGCGGGTGAGAGCCGTGCGTAGACTTTCGCTGAATTCCGCGACCGTCTTGCCCGTGGCTGGATGGTCTCCGATCAGTGGGTATGACACCATCCCACCAGCCGAGACCACAAACTCGCCTGTGAGATCGGGCTCGCCGAAGACGCTGATGCGCAACCGGTCGCTTGGCCCCAACCGATACTCTGCGAGGCTCGGCTGTTGAAGCGAAATAGCGGTGCTCGGGTCCACGCCGCCGCTCGACGATCCGCACGCCGCGCACAACGCCACCATCGCCAATCCGATCAAAGATCGGCGCAAATCCTTTAGCCAACCCATAAACCCATCCCCTCTCACTTGGCGAGTTTAGCAGTGAGCACGCCGGTTCGCCAAGTGATGCAACCACACAGCCTCGGGTGCGCGTCTCGACGAAAGCGCCGCCAGATGGATAGTGTGGCGCTGGGGGATATCCATTCCATGGACGCGCTCATTCGCCGCCTGCAAGAGATCAATGTCGGCGCGCTTGGCGTGCTCGTCATCCTTTTCACCGCGCTTCTCGCCGAAGGCGCCAACAGCGCCGTGCGCGCCAGCCTCATGGCGGCTGTGCTCTTGGTAGCTTTGATGATTGGGGTCGCGGGCGCTCCGCGGCGCGATCTCGCCAGTGTGTTGAGCGCAAATAGGCTTTCGATACTTGCTCTGTTGGTCTTTTTGGCCTGGGCGATGGCAATGACCGCGCCGGGCCTTCCGCTCGGTTTGCAGAGCTCTCCGCACTGGGCCCCCGTCGCCAACGCGCCGCTTTCGTTGTCGCCCTTTCGCACGCTTGAAGGCGCCGTGGCATTGTTGGGGCCCGCCGCGGCTTTCCTGTTGGGCGCGTTGGTGGCGCCCGATCCCAACGCTCGCGACTGGGTAGGACGCTGGGTCGTCGCGCTCACAATCCTCTACGCCCTTATCGCCTTGTACGGATTCTTTTCGAATGATGGACATTCGGGAGGCCGACTTGATGTCGGCATAAGTTCGGCCAACGCGGCGGCGACGCTGTTTGGCGTGTTGACGCTGGTAGGCGCCGGACTGATCGTCCGCGGCGCACGCGGGCGCCTCGGCCAAGCAGATCAGCGCCATGGCCTGCCCGCCTCGTGGTCGTGGGCGGAATTTTTAGTGCGCACGCCGCTCTCACTGGCCGCTGTCTTGCTTGCAACCACTTGCCTGCTGCTGACAGCATCGCGCGGCGGACTGATCGCGACCGGAGTGGCCTTTATCCTCTTCGTCATTGCGTTTGCGAGCCAAAGGCTAAAGCAAACCTACGCGCGCAGCAGCGCGCTCGTCGCTCCGCTCCTCGCATTGGTGATCTTGTTCGTCGTGCTGTTCGTTCGCGGAGGTGAGCGTACGGTCGAACGCTTCGCGTTGGCCTCGGAGGATTTCGAGGGACGCGAGATGTTGGCCAAGGCGCATTGGCAGGCATTTCTAGAGCGTCCGCTTATCGGCCACGGGCTCAACACGTATCACGAAATCAACGCGCTCGCGGCCACGCCAGAGAATTGGTCTTCGCTACGGATCGCTGGGTCCGCGCATAATATTTATGTCCAGGTGTTAGAGGAAACCGGCCTAATCGGCTTTGCCCTTTTTGCGCTCATGTTAGCCACGCCATTGTCGCGCGCCTTCACACGTATCGCCGGCGGTGGTTCTGGCTTGGAATGGGCAGCCATCGCCTTGGCCACGTCGGCGCTGGTGCTCTTGCATGGTCTGGTCGACTTTGGCTTACAGGTGCCAGCCCTTGCAGCGTTGTTTGCTTTTCTGGTGGGCGCAGCTGTTGGTCGCGCGCAGCGGCGCGTCGGCCACTCCGTTTAAGGTTGGGCCCTAGCGTCGCCCGCGGGCGATGTCAGCAGCGATCGCTGCGGGCTCAGACACCGGCGTTTGCCCCGGTGCAAACGCCGTCGCCCCGCGCGCGCTCAATCGCTCACCCATCATTCGGTGAAATGCATCCTCTGGACTTGCGTCAACCAATTGGACCGCCCGTGGCCGCTGGGTTGTCACATCAGACCGATAAGCGGCGGCCCATGTTATCAAACCAGAGCCGGACTGGCGCGAAATCCAGCCATAACGGAGCTGCGACAGCGCTCGCGGCTCGTCGGCGAGATTATCCAACACAAAGTCTCCGTGGTTGGTTTGCACAATCAAGACGGCGTGCAAGCCCACGCGCGGCGCCATCGCGATTGCTAAGGCGACCATGTCCGGCGTCCAACCCAGTGCGATCAAGCGCGCTCGCTTCTCTAAAGCGTAGTCGTCGCAATCGCCTCTAGCGCCCCGATCGCTCGCGACCAGGGGTCTATTCCAGTACTCCTCGACGCCATAAGTGGTGAGATCGGTGGCGGGGCGAATGCTGCGGTTGATCGTGCGATTAACCTGACGCAGCTCCTCCCAGCGCACGTCCGTCAGCGACATTTCCATTCGCGTCGAACCCAGATGACTTTGAGGGGGCGCAAAGCGAGCCGCCATCATGGCGCGGAACGCTGACGCTTGGAGTGCGTCGCGCCGGTTCGAGGAAGGCGGAAGAGACGGCGCGCCGACAACGCCATTGCGCGTAAGCAGATCGTCCTGATCGATCTGGCCGCAATCAGCGGGCAGCCGCGCGCAATAATCTAAGGCCCCCAGGGGCGCCGGCATCTGTGCGCCCGCAAGCAAGCGCGCGGGCTGCCCAACCCGGGTTAGGGGCTGAACGCCTGGACTGGCGCAAGCCGCCGCCATCAAGCACAATGCAAGAATACGCAAAGCAAATATCCCAACGCCACCAGCGCAGGGTCAAACTTAAACCTGAGACATTTAGTTCTTGGGCAAAACACATGGCAAATTATGCGATAACCATAAGATGATTACTTGACGATAACGAATATCAGTCGCGCGACGTTTTCGCGAAATCAAATCCAGGCCACCGGCTGCGCCCGGGCATTCGACCTAGCCAGCCCATGCTCTCGCGTTGCGTCTGGCGCTACTGGAGGAGCGGCACGCGGACGTGATTATTTGGCTCGCCTCAGCGTTTCTGAACTGAACGCGCCTTTGAACAAATCCTGAGTGCGCCTTCAACTAAACCCCAATTGCGGTGGGCGGACATTATCGCGGCGCACGAGTGGCGTGCTCAAATGAGGTCGGAGAGCTCGCTTTCCAATCCTCAGGTTCCTGACATAGTTGAACGGCAACTGCCCCCGCGCCGCCAAGAGTCGAGAGGAAGCGCGCTTAAATGTCATCAGACCACAGCGGACAGCCAAGGCTATGCCTGGATTTTGGCACCGCGTTCTCCAAAGCCAGCCTCTATTTGGGCGGCGCGCTGCCGGCGCGCGAAGCGGTCCTTCCGCTCGCGATCGGGGCAATTTCTCGCGCAGACCACCCGTTTTTGACGCCCTCGGTGATGTTTGTCGATGAGGGCCGCATCCTCATCGGTCCCGTGGCGCTCGAACGCGCCCAGCGGGCCGCGAGTGTCAATCGCGATCCAATTTTGTCTTTCAAGACGATATTAGCCGCGCGCGATCTCGAACCCGCGCTCGCGCAAAAAATCCCGCCATCGGTTGATCCGACCAGCACTTTGCGTCAGCGCGACACCTTGGTTCTCTACCTAGCCCACCTCGACCAATTGGTCCGCGCCGTCATCAAGGGAGATGCGACGCTCCCCCCATCCGCGGCCGACGCGGCGCGACGCTACACCAGCCCGATCTGGCGCATGCGCGATGAAGCCGATCGAACCATGTCGCGCCTCTTCGACGAGGCCGCCATTGTCTCAGTGCGGTTAGGAGAAAGACTGATCGCTCCAGACGGGGTTTCGATTGCGCAGGCAAAGGACGCCTTGGACAAGGGCGAACAGACCCTGGGCATCGGACAATTGGAAGCCAGCGTCTTTGAAGCCCACGCCGCGGCGGCGGCCTATGCTGCGTTTTCGCGCGCGCCGCAACGGTTCGTCCTGGTGGTCGATATGGGTGCGGGCACGACCGACCTGGCGGGATTCGAGCGTCTCGAGGGCGGTGACGGGCAAGCCCTTTCAGAGGTGGTTCGCGCACGCCAGTCGTGTGGGCTCGCCGGCAATGAGATCGATGAGGTTTTGGTCAATCTCGCCTTGGCCAAGAGCAGACCGCGCCGAGGTCTCTCCGAAGAACAGCTCTGGCGCTCGCTTCGGCTCTCCGCACGTAAACTCAAGCGCGACCTATTCCTGAACGGCAAGTGCGCTTTCGAGCATGACGGCAAGGTGCGCACCTTGATGCTTGGAGAGCTGACTCGCGCTCCTGCCTTCAAGGCGTTCTGCCGCGCCTTCGCCGAGATTTGTGCGGCAAGCGTTCGCGCCGTCGCTGAGCGAGCCAAACTTGCCGGAGAAAGCAAGCTCACCATTCTTCTGGCCGGCGGCGGCGCGAATTTGAAATTCCTAACCGAGGTCGCCAATGCCGCGGGCGCACGGGGCGGCGAGGGTCTGAAGATCGAAATCGAGACCTTTGGCGTGAACTGGTATTTGCCCAGAGGATACGACCCCTTCTTGCAAGACGCCTTCCCCCAAGTGGCGATTTCATTGGGCGGCGCCTTGGCGCATCTTGCCGATGAACCAGCGAACGCTGCGGCGCTCGCTTGAAAACGCCTTCGCGTCGTATTCGCGATCGAGCGGAAGCGCGCCGCCCAGCGGTGCTGAACCCGACCCACGCCATCGGGCCACGGCTTGACGAACCTGACGCGGACGGCGAGCTTTACCCGCCATGGGATTGAGGCTCATTTGTTTGGCGCTCCTGGCGCCGCTTTTGGCGCTGGCCGCTTTTGTTTTTGAGGCGAGCTTCGCCGCAGAATCCGCCACTGCGCTTACGGTCAGCGCAAGCAGGACCGACTCTCCCGTTGTGCGTCAGCGCCTCTTGGAACGCGCCGAGCTCGGTCTCAAGCAAAGTTGGGCGCTACCGACGCGATGGCACGCCGGCGCCGCCGAAGCGCTTTCGGCGGTTATTTTTCTGAAGGCCGAAACGCTCGGCGACGCGAGTTTATTTGAGCAAAGCGCACGCTGGGCGACCCACACCGTCCGCCTGGCCCCGGTACAGCCAAACGCCTGGATCCGACTCGCGGCTTTGGCCGAACGCGGTTACGGCAATTCCGTCTGCGACATCGACCTATGCCTTGAGCGGTCTTGGAGCGTGGCCTTGATGGTCGAGCCAGAGCCGGCATGCGCCAGGCTGCAACTGGCGCAACGACGAAATCTGCTGACGCCAAATGATGCGCGGATCGAGGCTTATCTGGACGGCGGCGCATCGCGGAGCGAAGCGGCGCGCTGCCTGTCGTTCCTGCCGCCAGACGAACTCTTCCAGACACTGATGCGCACGCTTAGCTCTGACTGATTGCAGCCGCCGCCGACCCGCGACATCACCGATACGAACTGGGCTCTCGCATCGGCCAACACAGCCGCTCAGGCGGTGTAATATTTCTTCCGCGCGTAGCCATAATAAAGCGAGTCCGCCCTCGACTGATGCGCGGGTCGCAGCTGATTGACGACCACGCCATGGACGAGGATGTCGGATTTGCGCAATTCGTTGATCGCCGTGCGCGCCGCCGAAGTTGGCGTCTTCTCCGAACGCACCACCAACATGGCCGCGTCGGCATGCGCCGCGGCAATGCGGGTATCGGCCACGGCTAACACCGGCGCGCAATCGAGGACGATCAAATCGTAGTGCGTGCGCAGGTCAGCAATAAGGTGGTGCATAGCTTGCGACGAGAAGACGTCTACCGGCGTGAACGGAGCCGGGGCTCCAACCAAGAAATGGGCGCCGGTTTCGCTGTCTTGTTTGATCGCGCCGCGCCAGCTGAGGTTGCCCAAAAGCACTTCCATCAGCCCGGGCCCTGGAACAATCCCCAGCACTTCAGCCAGCGATTGGCGGCGAATGTCGCAATCGATCACAAGCGCCCGCTCACCTGATAAAGCAGCAATTCGACCAAGACAGAGCGAGACGGTGGTCTTGCCCTCATCGGGCAGCGCCGAGGTAATCGCCAACACCCGGGTGCGTTGGTCGATGCGACCATGCAGCACCGACGTGCGCATGACGCGAAACGCCTCCGCAAAGCCAGACATAGGCTTGGCAACAAGATACCCCGCGGGGTGTCGCTGCTCCGGGCTAAGCCCGCGATAGTCGGACGAGCCTAAACGCGGCACCGACGCAATCGCGACAGCGCCAAGTTTGCGTTCAACCTCCTCAGTCGTCGACACCGTGTTGTCGAGGTATTCAACGACCAAACCCAGACCCACTCCCAACACCAACGCGAGCAGCAACGCTTGCCTGAACGCCGCGCTCAAATTGGGGCTTGAAGGAAAGCCCGGCGCCACTGCGTTGGAAACGATTTGCGCCGTCGTCACCGCAAGTGACCGTTGCCCCTGCACCTCTTGAAGACGCAGCAGGTAGGATTGATGCACCGAACGCGCTGCGTCTGCTTCCCTCAGCAATTGACGATAATGCACGACCGCCTCGTCATCGCCGCTCAAAGTGCCAGACATCGCGCCAAAGTTGCCCTCCAGCGAGCTGAGCCGGCGCCGCGTCACTTCCACTTCATTACGGAGGCTCGTTGTAATCCGCGCGATCTCGGCCTCGATCCGCACCCGTAGGTTTTCGATTTCGACGGCGCCATTCCGAACCTGTGGGTGCAAATGGCCATAGCGTTGTTCGAGTTCGGCCTGTCTTCGAAGTAGCTCCGCCTCGCGGGACCGAAGTTCAGTGATGAGCGGCGAGTTCGCGGCGCCAGCGATCAGGTCGGCTGAGCCGCCCTCACGCAGCAACGACTCGACTTGACGCAGCCGCGCCTCCTTCTCGGAGAGTTCGGCGCGGGCGGCCACCAGCATCGTCTGCACTTCTGGGGATTGGGCCTGAGCGCCTCCGCCCGTCCCGCCGGCGAGCCCTTCGCTTCGTCTGTAGACCTCAGCGGCTCGCTCCTTTTCCTGAACCTCCAGTGCAAGGTCTTGCACTCTTTGCATCAGCCATTGGTTGGCGCGCTCCGTGGTGGCGAACTGGGCCTCGACCTTGGAATCCAAATAGGCTTGGGCCAGCGCGTTGGCGATTTCGGCGGCCCGACGCGGGCTCCGCGATTCCACCGAAATGGCGATGACGTAACTTTCTTCCAGGCGCTCGACACTGACCGCGCGTGTGAGCGCGCGCGCAATGCTGTCTCTGAGGCCTTCCCTTTCGTCGTCAGCGACTGGTCGGGGGGTTCGCGTGGGCCGTCCCAACGCCCGCATCAAGGGCGCCAACGTCGCATCGATGCCGCTTGGCGGGCGCAGCGCCCCGTTCCATTCTGGATCTTCCTCAAGCCGCAGGCTTTCCACCGCCCTGCGCATCAAAGCGGGCGAGGCCATGACTTGAATTTCCGATTGGGTCTGGACCCAACTCGGCGAGGACTGCGTCACCAGCTCGTCATTGGCAATGACCTGCTCGCGTCCCGGATTGATCAACACAGTCGCTGCGGCGGTATAGATTCTGGGGCTGAGCGCCTCACCCGCATACGAAATCGCAAAGACGATAAAGGCTGCCGGCGCCATGATGAACCAGCGCCGGCGCAATACGCCAAACAGCCCCCACAATTGTTTGCGCTGGTCATCACCCGACACTTCCGTACGCTCTGCGGCGGCGTCGTAATCGGCTCTCGGTGAGGATGTGTCCATGTCGCCTCTATCAACCGTTCCTAGCGCCGCAACCTGACGCCAATGGAGGCAACGTTCTCTTCGTAGCTCCGACCGAAGTCGGCACCTTCAGACTCTTGCTCGCCATGGCCGATGCGCGCGTTAAACGATGTGAAGCGATTGAATTCGTATTCGCCGCCGGCGTAGACGGTCCATCGCCTGTCTTGGCGGTCAATCTCGCCGTACTCCTCGAAGCTGTACCCCGATGCGACGCTCAAAATGATATTGCGGCGGTATTCGTAATCGATGCCGATGTTGGCGTCGGTGTTGACAAGGCTTCTCGCGCCCACTGCAAACGCCTCGCTTACGGCGCGTTCGACGCCCACGGTAACGGTCACTAATTCGTCGGGATACCACTCGATCTGACCACGCGCAGCGAAACCTGTTTGTTCTTCGACGCCTGGTTCGTCAAACGATTGTGCGTAATAGCCAACGCCCAGTTCCCCGCTCATCAGGTGCGTCAGGTCAAAATTGGCGCCGACGAGAACCTCGTAGCCCTCGCTATCTTTGTTCACGAGCACCGCCGGCGGAACGAGGTCGTGCTCGCGTGTGTTTGCCTCGGCCGACACAAACAGGGACGTACGCGCCGTCATCGCGTAATCGGCGCGCAAGCCATAGCTGACTTGCGTCACATCGCGGTCGTCGACCTCAAATGGCAACCCGTTGGTCAATTCGCCGTCGTGAAAATCTCTTTCAAGCATGCTCGCGCGACCGGCCAGGCGAACTCGATTGAAGGTCTGTGCAAACCCCACATATGCGCCGGTCGTGTCGTACTCGAGCGGGTCGCTAAGTTCGACTCCGCTCGGGAGAAACGAGTACGGTTCTGTCCGTCGCCCGTAGCTCGCGCCGCCATTGACGCTAAGGCCGCGATCGATATCGAGACGGCCGCCGAGTTCGGCAATGACGTCCGTTGCCGAAAAGTCGGAGGTATAGTTCACTGTCGGAATGTCGAGCGAGCCGTGGAGTTCGTGTCGACCCCAATTGGATTCAAGATCAATGCGGACATCGGCCTGGTAGACCGTGCTGGCTTCTGGATCGGTTTCGCTGGCGGCGACGTTGTCGCTATAGCCGAGATCCAGCGACACTTGCGGTTTCAACCAAAATCCGCCGAGGCGCCATCCGAGTTCGGCCGATCGCTCCACTTGCCGGTCGCGAACGCTCGGATTTCCATCACGTCGAAAATAGTCCGTTCCGCCATCCTCTACCTGAGGTTGCGCTCGCACGTCGCCAATCATGAAGATCGCAGCAAGTACGCTTGCCACCGCCCCAACACCACATTTAGGCATTTTGGCCCCCGCCGTTAACCTTTGGTATTGGGTACCAAAAGATGCGCTTAAGCAACAACCCGAGGCAGCCAAGTTCCGCGTGCGTGTGCCATTATTATCGCGAGAATTAACGCTGGGGTTGACCGCGTCGTCTTGGAAGACCGGGTCAGCAGAGCGTTGAGGCGGTTAGAACCTGCGTTCCGGAATACGGATGGTGTCGCCCGGCTGCACCAAGGTGGTGCTGGTCAGAGGCACGAGCTCTTCGTTCTCGGCGTCCGCGTGCTTGATGTACACCCGCCGTGTGTCGGCTCGATACGTAAAGCCTCCCGCCGTAGCGACGGCGTTCATCACCGTGAGCGCGCCAGTAAAGGGAAAGGTTCCCGGCGAACCCACCTCGCCCATGATATAATAGGGGCGATAATTGACGACCTCGACCGAGATCAGAGGTTCGCGAACATAGCCGTTTCGAAGCACCTCGGTCAGTGTCAAGGTAAACTCGGGAACCGTTTGACCCGACGCCGGCACCTCGCCAACAAGCGGATAAGAAACGTTTCCGGTCGGACTGACGACGAATTCGCCCGAAAGGTCGGCCTCGCCAAAGACGTTGACACGGACTTTGTCGCCGGGGCCAAGCCGATATTCAGCAACCGGCGTTGCCCCTGTCGCTGTCTGCCTGACCGGTCCTGCGTCTGAAGCGCAAGCGGCGCAGAGCAGAACCAACGCGCAGGCGAACAACCGCCGCACCGAATTGGCCCACATCGGCTTCCTCCTCCATCGTCAAGCTTGGAGATTACACGTGGCCCGCGCCACTACTCAACAGCGTTGTTCTAATCGCCGCCGCTTGGAGACGCCATCTTGACGCGTTCTTCGATCAAAAACGTCACTGAATCGCCGAAAAACCGCGCTGCACACAGCCGACCCGTGGCGTAGGCGCCGGTATCAACGCAAATGCGGCGATGATCTCGATAGGGCGTCGTCACTGGCGTATGGCCGTGCACGACAACGTGGCTAAAGGCGCGGGTGTCGTTCAAGAACTTTCCGCGCACCCAAAATAAGTCGTCGTCGCGCTGACGCTCGATCGGCAGGCTTGTGTCAACGCCCGCATGCACGAACAGGTAATCGCCAACAATCACGAAGCGCTCAAGCGACTGCAAGAACGCCAAGTGCGACGCCGGCATGTTTTGCTTCAATTGATCGCGGGCCTGAACAATGGCTTCCGCGCTTGAACCTATCGAAGGCAAGGGCGAGACCCCGTAGGAGACCAGCGTTTCGAGCCCCCCATGCGCAAGCCAACCGCGGTTCATGGTTGGCCCGTCGAGAAAATTCAGCATCGACTGTTCGTGGTTGCCTTTCAAAAAGCGCCACTCGATGCCCGGGGGCTGCTGGCTCAAAAGGTGCGCGATGACTTCAGCACTGTCGGGGCCCCGGTCAACATAGTCGCCCATGAATATGACGATGGCGTTTTGACTGTTTGCCTCAGCGACGTCGTGTGCGATCCGGAGCAGCATCTGATCCAGAAGGTCGGCGCGACCATGCACATCGCCGATCGCAAACCCGAGGCGTGCTTCCGCGAATGAGGCGAGACCCTTCTTTCGCTTAGCCTTGCCGCGAGGGCCGCTCGTCATGGTTGGTTCCACATTTGCGCCGTCCTATGTGGCGCGAGACCTTAGACCCGTTAATGTCGCGGTTCGGTCGCTATAATTCAACCTGAGGTCAAACACGCCTTCATGACCAGCATCGTTCGCCTGGCGTCCAACGCAAACCCGATTTGCGGGGCGACTTTGGTCATCATCCTGGCGGCGATGGTGGTGGAAGGGGCAAACACCCCTGCGGCGGCAGCGCTCTTGTCTGGCGCTTTGTTGGCCACGCTGTTTGTCTCAATCTTGACCCTCCCCTCAAGTGTCATGGGGCAAATTCTGGCCTCAAATCGCGTGCCTGCTGCTGCCGCCACCGCTTTTGTCGTCTTGGCGGCGCTCTCGGCGGCGCCGCTTCAATCTCCAGATCTGGCGGCCCGTTTCGCCCACCCGCTCGCCCCAGCCTTTCAGTGGTTGCGTCCGTCGATGTCGCTTGCACCGACCAATACAATCGAAGGGTTGATCGCCTTTTTGGGGCCGTTGACAGCGTTTGTGCTGGGCGCGCTCGCGAGCTTGCGACACTCACGCTCCGTGGTCAGCGCATGGCTCTGCGCGTTGACCGTGGTCTACGCTCTCTATGCCCTTAGCCAGTACTTCGCGGGGCAAGCCGACGCGAGGCTCGACGCACATATTGGCTCGGCAAACGCCGCCGCCGCCTTGTTCGGCGCTTTGGCGATATTCGCCTGTGCGCGCGTGATCGGCAAAGCCGGTCCTCGGAATGGGCCTGAGAGAGCGCCACGACACATGCCACGCGCCTTGAATTGGGTTGCGGCTTCGCTTCGCGCACCCTTGGCTACGGCTGCGTTTGCCCTCGCCGTTGCGTGCGCGTTGTTGACGGCCTCACGCGGCGGGCTCGCAGCCACCGGCATCGGATTTGGCGCATTTGTGGGGCTGCTCGCGCTTCGCGCCAGCGGCGCAAGGCGGACGCTCATCTTGGCGCCTGCGCTTGCGTTGGGGGCGCTCGGGCTTTGGTTTATCGCCATGGGCGCCGATCCGGTGCTGGGCCGATTTGGCGATGTGGGTGCGGCGTTGGAGGGGCGACAGGAATTGCTTGCGCCGCACTGGCAGGCGTTTTTATCGAGGCCGCTTTTGGGCCACGGGCTCAACACGTTTCACGACCTGAACGCCATGGCGATCACGCCGGACAATTGGGATAGCTTGAGGATCGTGGGCGCGGCCCACAACATTTACGTTCAAGCGCTGGAGGAGACAGGCGTGATCGGCTTGGCGCTCTTTGTGCTTATGGTCGCGCCGCCGCTTTGGCGTGCGCTCGAAAGCGCCGTGATGGACAAATCTGCCCCGCACTGGAGCGCGGCCCTCTACGGGGCGTCGTTGTTGTTCTTGGTCCACGGCGTCATGGATTTTACGTTGCAGATCCCAGCGATCGCAGCGCTTTTCGCCTTCTGCCTTGGGGCGTTCTCAAACCCAGCCGTACGGCAGCACCGCCAACAGAACGGATCGTTTTAGCCCCGACCGCAGCCGTGGCCGTTCAGATGGCAATAGCCAGAACCATTGGCGCCGCCGGGCGAGCCCGCCGGAACCAAAGGCGACGAAGACGGCGATAGAGGCCCTGGGCGTCCAACGTCACCTGTCGGGCCGATAGCGCCCGTGGGCTCGTCAGACGTTATCTGCGCAAATTGCGTCGCGTCGTTCAACGCGGACTGGACGGTCGCACAATTAGCGCCGCCCGCCTCATATCCAAGATCGGCGCGGAGCCGATTTGACAGATCCGCCGCGGCCGGGTCCGTCGGGGGCGTCTGGTCTGTGCCCGAAACATTCGCCAAGGCGGCGTTGACGGTTTCCATGGGGACCCCCGCACTAGCGGTCTGGATCGCCAACAAAGCTTGCTCGCGATCCAAGCAAGGCCCCTCCAAGCTCGGCGGCAATTCGTTGGCGCCGAGCAGCGAGGGAACATCGGGCGATGCCGGAACCACACTGGCCTCCCGCTCTGGAGGCGGCCGGCGCCGTTCAATCCCGTCAGCCAACGCGAGTTGCACCAAAAGCACGGATCCGAGCGACACCGCGGCCGCCAGGAAGACCGGGGCAAGCCGGGACTTTGGCATTTGAGGCCGCATAACCGTTCCCCCGATAGGCTGTTCGAGCTCAGGTTTACAACCGCGACTCGGACCTGGCCAGGGAAATCGACCCTCTAATTCTGAAGTCGCCAAGCCTGGGTCGGCGGCGTCACGAACGCCGGCGCGATCGTGCTGTCGGCATTTAATTGAGAGTGCAAGATCAGAGTCTCAGGCGCTTCAACGCGTGCGCTCGCCCATGATTGAAGGATCGGTCCACTCTGGCGCGAGAGCCATTGATAGCCCAGCGAGGCAAGCTCTCGCGGCTCATCATGCAAATTGTCGAGTACAAGATCGCCGCGATCTGTTTGAACCACCAGCACGGCGTGGCGTCCAATCGTTGGCGCCGTCACCACGGCGAGCACGAGCGATTGGGGCAACCAACCCAAAGCGATCAGTCGCGCTCTTTTTTCCAGCGCATAATCCTCGCAGTCCCCGCTGGCCGCCAACCCAGCACGCACAGAGACCGGCACGGTCCAATAATCCGGCACGCCGTACTGGTCTTGATCCGACACCGGGGCGATGGTGTGATTGACGTCGCGGCTAACCTCGTTCAATTGTCGCCACCGCCGCCGTGTCAGAATCTCGTGTTCGCGCGCTTCGTGGTTCGCATTCGAGAGCCTAGACGGAGTGGCTTGCCGGGATGTGTCGTCGGACTGCAAGCAGGCTTCGGGTTCGCGCGCACAGAAAGCGACTAGTCCCGATGGCGCCGGAACGGCGGGCCCGGCAAGCAGCCTCACATTAGTTGCCGACGGCGGTGGACCCAAATCTGCGCTCGGCCGCAGCATGGCGCAGCCCGACCCGAGCATCGACAGGCAGGACGCCGTCGCCAGTAACAAAACCTTGGACAAACTCGAAGTCCGCCGCCCCTGGGGGCTAACGGCTTGCTTGTAACCAAACAGTCTTTATTCGCCGTAAAGATAACACGGATAACAATTTCCACTCATGCCCTAACGCGGTGGCAGAGGAACCAATGAAGCATTCGCTGCAATGAGCGATGTCGCAGAGCAGGTGCAAACAGGTGCTCTTTGGCGGACTTGCGTTGACCTGGGAACGTCGGCGTCCAAGGTCAGCGTTTGCGCCCGCGCCCAAGACGGCCGCGGCCCCTTTTTGCATCCTTTAAAGATCGGCTCCTTCACAGGCGAGCCCAACCCCTATTTGGTGCAATCGGCGATGCTTTTTGATCGCGACCGCATCCACTTTGGGATTCGCGCGACCGAGGCTGCGAGCCATGAAGAATGCATCTCTGAGCTACTTCAATCTTTCAAGATGTTCCTAGCGGCCCGTGACGTTGAAGAGTCTTTGTCGCTCAAGCTTAAGCGAACAACCGACCCTTCAAATCTTTTTACGCAACGCGACGCACTCACGCTCTACACGGCTTACGTCTTGTCGCTCACCGAGCGCGCAATTAAACGCGAGCCAAGGCTTTCGAACGATGCGCATATAAGCCAACGTCGATACGCCTATCCGATCTGGGGACCCGACACGAAAGCGAACGCTGTGGTCGCGCGCCTTTTTGATGAGGCGCAAGCGATCGTGACCGAGCTTGGCGGTGATCTCGTCGAAGCAGATAGTCTAGCCTTCGAAGTCGCCAGAGCCTCACTTGACCGCGCGCGTTCAAAGCCTGGCTTTGGCCGCGTGGAAGCGGGCGTCTTTGAAGCTCAGGCCGCCTCGGAATGCCACTTTGCCTTCGCCACCGAGATTCCTGAATTTGTGCTGGTCTTCGACATGGGCGCGGGCACGACCGATTTTGCTTCGTTTAGACGCGCAGGTGATGGCGCAGCGCGTCACCTCGAGGAGATTCTCGTAGCGCGCCGAACACTCGCGCTCGGATGCGATGAGATCGACAATGTTCTCGTGGCGATGTTCATTGACAAAACCCCCAAGGCAAGTCCGGCAAGCGTCAAGCGTGCGTTCTGGAAGCGCCTGAAAGTGCGGGCGCGCCAATTGAAGGAGACCCTCTTTCGCGAAGGGGTCTGCCACGCGACTTCCCAAGGTAAGAAAATGACGATCCGCTTGAACGACCTCTACCGAGACAAGGGCTTTCGTGACTTTAAGGCGTCGTTGCGCGGCGCGTATCAAGACTGCCTTAGCCGCGTGCTCCGCGAGGCTCTTGCGGCAGGCGCTCAGAGAGTTGACGTCATTCCCGCGGGCGGCGGCGCCATGCTCCCCTTTGTTCAAAACATGTTGTCCAGCCCAGGCGCAACGCTTCGCGGCCAAATGCGACTAAGAGTGCATCCCAACATTCCCGGATGGATCGAGAACGGCGACGACGCTGACCGGCTGGGGCCAATATTTCCCCAGCTCGCGGTCTCGCTGGGGGGCGCAATTGCGCCGCTTCGTCCATCAGAGGCCCATTTTTAAGGGTGTCGAAGATCGGCGTTGCGGCTTGCCTTAAATGACAACGCCTTGCTTATAGTTCGGTATGCTGAAAGCGATCGTCCTTGCACTTTTGGCAAGCGCCATCATGGCCTGCGGCGTCGTCTTCGAGGGTGCAGCGCAAACCCAGGCGGCGCTAGACGTCGTCCACGTCGCCCAACGAACCTCGTCAATCCAACTCCAAGAACGGATGCTTGCCGGCGCGGCCGCGCGCTTGCAAAAAAGCTGGGCCCAACCGACGCGCTGGAACGCCAGCGCCGCAGAAGCGCTCTCAGCGATTTATGCCATGCGCGCGAACGCCGCCGGCGGCGACGAAGCGATTTATGCTGAAAGCATGTTGTGGGCGATGCGGGCCACACAAATCGGGCCCACACAGCCCAATGCGTGGGCGAGGCTGGCCACGTTTTCCATCATGGATCTTGCGCACGCGCCCTGCGCGGCACAGACCTGTCTTGAAAGAAGTTGGATCGCGGCGCCTATGCTCGATGCGGAATCCGACTGCGCCCGGCTTCGCATCGCACACGCAGGGGGCTTGCAAGAATCGTTGATCAGCGAACGTATCGATTGGTATCTTCGCTCCGGCGTTGGCGCCGACCAAGCCGCGGCCTGCCTTGCGTTTGTGCCGCGTGAAGATCTCTTCCAAATGATGTTGCGGTCTCGATCGAGTGCAACGCCATGACTCTGAGCGGTCGAAAGGCGTCCTGCCGCGCATCAAACAACTAAAGCAAAACGGACGCGGCGCACCGGGGCAGCGTAGCAACATGCCACAGTTGAGCGCGCGCGGCATCGCTCGACGCTGCCTGAGCGGCGATCAGACAGAATGGTCGTCGCGCACTCACTTCATCGCATCGCCGGCCACATGCGCGATCGTTCTGCCTAGTTGCGATATCACTCGGCGACGCCCTTGTCCTCAAGGGCGAGGTATGGCGGAACGGTGCTTGGCGCGTGAAGGCGGACAGACGCTACGACGCTCGCTCAGTGTGTCTGGCGGCATCAGATCCTCTATGCGGTCAAACCTCGGGTGACGCGGTCTCGTGATTGACAGTGCGGCGTTCGCCGGTCCGCGGTCGTCGCCATCATCAATTTCCATGCCCACTCTCATTGCACCCCCGGAAAATCAGCGATCCCAATCGGCGCTCGCTGAGAGACAAAAACATGTTGCGGATAACTACCATGATAATTGGTCGCCTGGTGCATGCTGCTTGGTCGAGCGCGCCGCGTTTTGCAGGAAGTGGCGCGCGCTGGTCGAAGCAAGATGGCGTGAGAAGCACCCGCCAATCGGCTATGGGCGGCCGAGCACCTGGCAGGCGAACGCAAACGAGACCTTGGACCCTGTTACGTGGTCCTGGGACAAGGCCCCGTTTGCGCCGCTTTAGCCTACCCGCTTGGGTGAAGTCTTGCGGGAGCGGGAAACCGAGCTTGGTGATCTTGCCTTCCCGCCCGTGCGGTTGAGGAACAATGGTCCCGCGCGGTCTCTAATTTGAACGCCAAATATTAGAGCTTGGCAATAACCCGTTTGTACGCAGCGTTTGGACTTATGACGTGAGGCCCTTTTACGAGCGGCGTAGGCGCACGCGCTGCCGACCGCCGCTGCGCATGGGTTCATGGGCGCGCGCCTTGAGCGCGACCAGCCGACCTTGCCGCACGATCTGGCTCGCGCGCTTCAAACTCGTTAAAAGCGGCCGAACGCTCAGCTCTGGAATAACTTCGCCCCATGTCGTTTGTATGAGCGCGACAATTTCGGCGCTCCTCAACCACGCGGTCTCTGAGCGCCCGAGGGCCTCCAACACAAACTCGCGCTGGCTGCGGGGACGTGGCTGGCGAACCTGATGGGAGACCCCCACGACCTTATCGATCGAAAAACGAGCCAGCACCCGCTCGGTTACCGCAAGCTCGCTATCCTCGGCGCTCAAACGCTCTATCGCACGCTCAATCTCCGCGCGCCGAGCGCGCAAGGCATTCAGTGGGTCATTCATTGCAGTAATGTGTAACCACTCGAACGATTGTCTTCAATACAGTTGGGCATAAGCCCTTGCACTAACCGCCATTCACCTTGCGTATCCTCATGCCGCCTCCAGGTAGAAAACACGCCATCCTTGATTAATCTTGGAGCCACGCATCGCAAACCACGGATGATCCGCAATCAGTACTCAGTATTGCAATTAGACTTTACGCCTAAAGACAATGTAGTCGAGGTTACGGAGTATTCTCTCTGCTTTCGTACTATTTCTGCGAAGCTTCGCAGCCGGCGGACAATTACCGAACGCTGCAGACATAATTACAGATTGGAGCAGAGTTCCCGTTCGTTCGTACTCCATGAGGGGTATGCGCTCAACGACAACGGCCACGTTTTCGACCGCTCAAGTAGGCGCGACCTGCGCACGTCAACGGCGCAAGCGCAGTCCTGGCGGGGCCTCGCCGCCGCGCACGTCGACGGGAGCATAACTTAGCTCGCTAGAGCGACGCGCCTTCGTCCGGTAGCAGACACACTAGGGATCGCTGAAACGCCGCGATTTCGCAGTGACGCTGTGCAGACGTTCCCGCTCGGCTTCCAGCCAAACAAGCCGCTTGAAGAACGCTTTGCGCCCCTGGCTTGTGCCGCCTCGCTCATAGCGGAAAAGGCAGCGTTGAATCTCGGCGTTGAGTTCAGCCAACGTGAGCGCCTCAACATCGGCGCTGCTCTGTGCGTATCCAGACCGCTTGCCCATTGCGGGAAAGGCTAGCCGAGATGGGTCAAGCGAGCAAAACTTGAGATTGGCGCGAACTGGGGTCCTGGGCGCCCGGAAGGCTTTCGATTGGGATGCAATGGAGCGCTTGCACGAACAGGCTCTGATCTCGGACCCAGTCAAGAAATCAAAGACAGTCGCATTCTCCGACGGGGCTTCCTCAAAGCGAAAGCGGCCTTCGCTAAACTGTTTCAAGACTAAACCGTCGCCTACCCGCTAACGGCCTGATGTCCATAGGCGCTCGTATCGAAGCAAACGATGCGCCCAATCCTCCAACTCGTGCGTCGGTACAAGGTGCCTCGCTCTTCGCGATCTATGAGCGCGCTGGCAGCAACGCATATCGCGGCGCCTTCATGATCGGCGCCTCGAACCGCGCTGACGGTGTATCGGGCACTGACGGCGCCGCTTGTGTGCGCGATCTGTACTGTCGGATTGTTGGCAGCCGCTAAAATAGAAAAAGCCCCGGCACGAAGACCAGGGCTTCAAGTTTTGATTGGGGACTTTGGTCGCTGAAATTCGGGTAATTCGGCAAATCTACTCAAGCACTACGTTGGTGCAACGACTGGTGTGTGAACCTTATGTGTAACGGGGTTGCCCGTCGCTTTCTGGTAGGTCATCTCTCACAGATGGACTTGCGTTCGAGACCACGCGCCGCTGTTCCAGCGCCTGTGCTTCGCGACCGCCTGACACGCGCGCGGCTCGCACGCGAGAGCTTGCGGCGTCACGCGCCGCAACAAGCCAAAGACACGCTAGATGACCTAGAGCGCGAAATCCGAACGCTAGAACGCGACCTCACGCGCGCGCACTGATAATGCAGCTCTAGCCGCCGAAACGCGTTTCACCGCCGCGTCGCTACCATAAATGGGGTATCTCTCCTCTGACAAAATCTGAGGTCGCAGGCGCTTTTCAATTGAGGCACCGCTACAACTCAATAAAGCAAGTCTCGGCGAGGCTCTAAACGGGCCTCGCCGCTTTCGCTAACGTTCACGCTCCCGGCACTCAGAGCGAAATCGATGCCGGCAAGATCGCTAAACCAAATGGTGATTTGACGGCGAACTGCCGCCGATCCGCGGGATCGAACCTCGCCTTATGCAGACAGCAACGACCTGATCAGGTGTTCCACCAGGCCTTTGTCGGATTCGATCCCCGCCGAGTTGTACTGTGACTTGTCTCGGCTGGCCCAGACATCGACAACCCTCACTCCCGCTGGCGAAACGTCGAGCCTTGCGCCAAAGATGCACGCGCCCGTCCAACTGCGGTGAAAATAAAGCCAGCCGTTCTCGAAGAAGATGAACCACTTGTCGTCCATGCTTTCGGGAATGAAACCGCGACGCATCTGGTCGCCATCCGCGTCCGTGAACAAAAGCGACAACTTGAAATGCTCTCGCTCGGCGGGGAGCGGCAACTTCTTCCAAGACTCTTTGGTTGCGGGCGCGTCTTCACTCATCACTCGGCATTCCGCGCAGTCACTCGCCGTCGAGTCAGCGTCCGCTTCGGGCCAGGACCGCGTCGAGCGCGAAATTTGCTGAGTGGCCGGCGCGCTCCAATCCGCGCGCTCGCGCCCCGACCGTCAATTCGGCGCACGCTCGCCGTGTGCGGACATTCAATCAGCGTCGTCGCCGGGCGCATAGATGTCGACTCCCAGTGAGATCCCACGCGCGCCGAGTGCCATCAAAGTTGCAGGAGCAATCTCGGCGCCTTCATTCGTCTCCAGCATAAACACGCTACAATAGAACATCGCCTCATGCCGACTCGTTACCGAAGCCCATCGGTCCAAGTCGTCGGTCATTTGCGCCAGCAATTCTAAGATTTGGCGATCCAAGCATTGATCACTACGGCTCTTATCTCATAAACAGATGGCAGCGGCGCTGCGGTCGCGAGACTACACGCCGCCAGGCAAGCACGCCTGACCGCATTCTCCTCCCCTCGCCACGCCTGCCGCGCCAGAGTGCCATTCGGTGGCGCCTCAGCGTTGAGCATGGCATAAACGGGCTCTCCGAGGGACAGTGGAGAGTTGTCACGCTTGGCACATTGATCGCCGGCTGCGCTGCTGCCATCGCGCTCCTCACTCTGGCCTCACCTGCCACGGCAAGCGTGGACGACTTGATTGGACGATGGACCGCACAGGATGCCGGCGGCGAAGTTACGAGCATTCAAGTGACGCGGAGCGGATCTGGCGTTCGCATTCAAGTCTTCGTCAGATGCCCTCAACAGCCGCAGCAAGCCTGCGGATGGGGCGAGATTCCCGCGATGACTTTTGCACCGAGCGCTCTGGGAAACCCAGAGCGTGACGCGATCGCGCTACTGGCGCACTACGATGCGTCGCCGCCGCGCAGAACAGTCACCATGCGCCTCACTAGCGACGGCGCGACCGATCAGGTTTTCACCGACTTCACTGCCACGCAGCGGCGCGCAAGCCACCTCGAGACTGGCCGCCTACGCCGCTTGCAAATTGCGCGGCCTTCCCGGCCCCAGCGTGACGCTCAGGGCCTCCGCGCTTCAGGGTGAAAACTGCGTCGCCATCAATCCCGACAATCTCCAACTGGTGAATGTGAACGGCCAGTGGAAGATCATGGACGGCAGCCGACGGGTTCTCCAATTCGGCCCTCACCGCTCACCCGCCGAACTATCGTTCAACACCATCCGATCCTACGGCTTCACGTCACAGTGTTCGGTCCCGCTCATCAGTCCAGTCATCGCCAATCCCAGGCCTACGATGATGTATTGGCGCGGCGGCAATAGCGTGCCCGTTTTGGACCGCAACATAACGAACCCGGAGACGTGCGCCGCACTTCATCCTACCGCGAGGGGCGTGGTGAACATCAACGGGAATTGGTACGTCGCAAGCGGCAACGGCCCCGGGCCCGCCGGGGAGCTGCTTCTCAATTTTGGGACCGATCGCGCGCTCGCCGACCAGGCGTTGGCCATTATTCGACACTACAATCTCACCAGGATGTGCACGATTCGATATTTCCCGGACAATGTGACGTCCATAACCTTCATGCAGTATTGGCTCTCAGAGTGAGTCGGCTCCGGCGCTCGCTATCACTTTGAGCGCAACCTGGCGCGGCGATTTCTGAGGCAGGCCGTCCACCGCGGCCCATGCGGGCGAGCGCTTCGTCCTGGCGGCGGACTTGGTCTGCAGGCAACTGCAAAGATGCTCCACGCTTGCGCCGGCCTGGGATCAGACCCGATAGTGCGTGCCCGGGAGGCCTTGTGACACTCGATCTCACTGCACTTGCAGCGGCCTACGCTGTTGGCGTCGCCTTGTTGCTGATGGGTTACGTGCTTGCCGGCCCCGTCTGGGTCGAGCGGCACTCGATTCAACTGGCCGGCCCTGGCCGGCCGCGCCGCGTCTCGGGCTTTTGGGGCGAATGGTCCCTGTTCACCGCTTGCGCCGGCGTCGTCGCCACCGTGCGCGCCTTCACAGACGTCGCCATCGTCGATGACGTCCTCGTGCCCCACTGGCGCGTAGCGCTCGGCGTTCTGCTTGCCGTTGGACTGATCGTTCTCGTTTATTCGCTCAGCGTGGTCGCCGGCGCCAAGCGTGATGGTAAGGACGCCGCCTACCGCGCGCGCCTTGGCGCGGCCTACGTGCCGTATGCGATATACTCGGCCATCCTGTTCGCGGGCGGCATCGGCGTGCTGGGCTTGCTCGGCGCGGAGTTCCTCCACGATCAACACGCCTTCAACACCCAAGCCCGCATCGTCGCACAATCGGTCAGCCGAGCCGTCGCGGCAGCGCAGGCGCCCGGCGATCCACTCGATGCAGCGCGTCATGCGCTCACCTATTTGGAAGACGCGATTGGCCAGATCGCAGTGTCGCAGAACATCCTTCAGGATCAGATGAACCCGGTTTTCATCTTCGCCGCCGTGATCTTCGCGGTGAACATCCTGATCGTCCTGTCGCCGATCCGCTCGGCCTTCATGCAGGGCGCGATCGACCTGACCCACATCCTCACCGCTATCGCTATCGCCGGCATCCTGATTGCGGGCTTTGTCAGCTATTTCCTTTCCTACGCCGACGTGATCCAGGACACGCTGGCGCGCATGGAGGCGGCGCGTCCGAACGCGACGTTGGGGGCGTGGGAGTTGTCGCAGCGCTACAATGAGATGGTCGTGCAATTGAACAGGTCGAAGAATCTGCTTGGCTTCGCCCAGGCGATCGGCGGGGAAGGCTCGGGGCTGGCGCTGTTCGCCGCCGCGATCCAGTTCACGGTCGGCCGCATACCGGGCCGCGGCGAGCGCAAGGCGGAGGCGTGAAATGGGCGCTCGTTTCATCGCGCTCGCCGCACTGGCCGTGGCGATCGCGCTCTACGCCGGAGCGTTCTCCGTGCTGAACGGCAATGCTGTCGCTTCGTCGCGCGATCTCGTGGTGCGCGGCTCGGACACCAATGGCGCAGCCGGCGAGACGCTCGATCTGATGATCTGGAACCTGGGCTATGGCGGACTCGGGCGCGAGAGCGATTTCATCGCCGACGGCGGCACGCACTATTTTCCACCCTCTCGCGCGGCGGTGCGCGGCAATGTGGAAGCGATCGAGCGCTTCGTCAGCGACGAGGGCGCTGGCGCCCAGGTAGTCTTGTTTCAAGAGATCGCCCGCGGCGGACCAGTGAACTACTGGGTGGATCTCAAATCTAGCATCGATCAGGCGCTACACGGACGCGACAGCGTTTTCTTCGCTGATTTCAAGACACGCCTGATGCCGTGGCCACTCGCCATGACGCACGGCCAGGCGATTTATTCCACCTACAGAATCGAAAGCGCTGATGTGGTGGCTCTGCCGGCGGAAGACGCGAGTATTTTTGGCGTCAAGCGGCGGTACGCATCCGTTGTTGCGCGCATTCCCATCGACGGCGCCGCCCACGGCTGGACCGTCGCCAGCGTGCACCTCGCCGCATTCGATCCCGACGCCGCCGTTCGCACGCGGCAATTGCGCGAGCTGCTGGCGTGGGCCGAGCGCGAATACCAGAGCGGCCAGCACATCGTTATCGGCGGCGATTGGAACTTCCAATTGGCCGAGACCACCTTCCCGAACACGACGGAAGACCGCTTCCTGTTCTGGCTATTCCCGTTTCCTCAAGACGCGCTACCCGGAGGCTGGCGCATCGCCGCCGACGCGCGTGTGCCTTCGGTGCGCACAAATCATCAGCCGTATGTGGCGGGCGAAAACTACGTGACCACGATCGATGGCTTCATCGTTTCACCGAACGTCGCGGTTGAGAGCGTGGCCGGTTTCGATCTCGGTTTTCAGAACACCGATCACCAGCCGGTGCGCGCGCGCATGCGCGCACTGCGTGCGCCGCAGACCGAACAAAGCGAGCGCTGACCTTCTTAGCGCTCGCGGCTGAAAGGCTTGAAAGCGCCAGTCACACGCCATCCGACATGTTTCTTGAATGACCGGCGTACTCCGATCCGGCCGGCGGTGCCCTGCCCGCTAGAGCGGCGCGCTTTCGCCGACCTCGGACTCAGTCGGCGTTGCGTAAGAACCCAAGCGCACCTGAAGGGCAACGCGCAACCTGTGCCTCGATCTCTGATGGCGTTGCGCCGTCAGGGTCGATCCAGGGCTTGCGATTGGCGTCAACCACGCCTGGCAGTCCTTTCACGCAACGCGCGGCGTGAGTGCAGACTTCGGCGTCATAGGTGATCGTGATGGTTCCGTTGGTGTGTTGCTTAGCCGCCATGGCGACTTCCTAGAGCATTCGCAGCGCATCGCGTGAGGCTATCGCCGTTCGAGTTCAAAGCCGACGGCCAGCACGTGCCGTAGCGTCCATTTCACCGAGTGGCGCAGCGGCGTGGTCTCGCCGAAAGGTCATCCAAACGACATATCGCGAGCTGAGCCCACGTTTCCAACGACGTTAGAAAAGTGAAGTCTTCAACTCCTAAAAGCGCGAGGACAAAACGCGTTCGGAGGAGCGCGAAGTCATGATACGTGCGGAACGGGCAATTAAATCCTTCGCCTCAGCCCTGAACGGCTGGACGCGTCACCGTGCCGAAGAGCCGAAGGCTTCCGGGCACTGCCCTTCAATTCCGGCTCGCCCGCATCGACAATCTCCATTTCGGATGTGACGCATCGACAGACTGCTAGAACGACCTGCGCAACTCCAGGCGGATGCTCCGTCCAATCGGGTCACGGTACGCACGCTGGTAGCTCAGTGGCGTTTCGCCGCCTTGATCTGTAACGGTCTGGCTGGCGTCAGTAAGATTCTCAATCGTCAAGGCGACACGAGTTCTTTCCAGCCAATTCACGTCTGGAAACAACGCCCCGGTCTCGGCGAACAGCGCAAGGTCAACTTTGGCGTAAGCCGCGAAGTCAAGCCGATCCGGCGCCGACGCAGTTCCAACATCCAGCGCGGACGCTCCCCTCCAGAAGAGCGACAAGCGGCCACCGCTGCCCCGATCGGTCAACGCCACGCTTGCAGCGGCATGTTCCGGCGCGACACCGCCGCTCATACTGAAAGCGCCGCCGTTCAAGAGGTTGATCTCTGGCGCGCCCGCGCGCGGCAAGAGGAAACTGTCGAGCACTCGCGTATGTGAAATATTGAACTGAAAATTGGGACGCGAGCGCAAACCTGAGGCGTTCACTTCGTCTACGTTTGTTGGCTGCGACGCGTCGTTGAGCGGAAGCGTGAAACCAACACTGGTGCGCAGGTCACGCGTTCTTAAGCTCTCAAAGTTCACCGGCCGGTAGTCCACCGCAATAAGGCGTCCGGAGGAATCGCGCTGAAAACGATCTGAGAATGCCGACGCCAATGCGGTATTGGCATCGAACAAGCCGCCGGTCAGGTTCCGCCGCTCGGTTTCAGAGTAATCAACGGTGAACTGGAGATTGATCCGCGCCAGTGGAGCAAGCCCCAGGGAGAACCGGTCTTGCCGCTGCGACTCTGGCAGCAGGTCTGGGTTGCCCCCTGTGATGCTAACGACGTCCAATGTTTCGGCGCGAATTGGATCAAACACGCGAGCATTTTCGTTGGTTTGGATGGGCGCCGAAAGCGTGTCTGGAGCTGGCGGAATCTCATTTTGAACGACAGATGCAGCCAATCTGAGCCAATTGCCCCACCTCCAGCTGAGGCTCGCCTGCTGATGGTTCGCTGCTCCAAAGCCGCCGAAATCAATACGCCCGAGCTCTCCACTAAACTCAGCGTCGCCCCATCCCGTCATCCGTCGCTCGCTCAGGATTGGAATCGTGACACCCACCTGACCTGACCTTTCCTCGCGCGCGAATGGGGAGGAGAAGGCTGAGAGCGAGGTCTTGGACGTCATCGTCAAATCGCCGAAGCCAACACTTGAGCGGACGCGAATCTCTCCCGCTGGGAGCTCAACCAAGGGGCCTTCGGCGCCGATCGTCACGCTCCGCGCGATGGCGTGGCTCTCGGTCATCTCCGATGCAATCGGGATGGCTGCGGCAAGCGATCCGTTGAAGGGGTTGGATGCCGGGTCGACAAGCAAATTTCCCACAGCGTCGACGCGCTGGAACTCGAAAGCGCTCCTGCGATCCTCGTAGCGCAGCGAAAACGGAAAGCGCCAATCGCCGGCGGTCGCGGTCAGGGTCGTCGAAAAGCTGGCAGTATCATATTCGCTGCGACCCTTGAGCGGACGAGTGGGATCGCTAACTGTAATGACCACGTCATTCGAAAACGGGCTTGCGGCGACGTCTTCCGGCAAGAGGAAATGGGCCCGGGGCGCACCGCTCAGGGACTCATCACGTTGCCCATTCAACTGCGCCTGGAAACTTGCCGACAGCCACGGCGCCAGTTGCTTATTGCCCGCTAGCGCCACTTCGTAGCCACGGGATTCGGAGCGCAGCGTACGGTATCGGCCCGCCTCCATTGTGCTCGGCGCATTAGCGCCAGCGACAAAATCGGAGAGTGTGGGGAAAGCGATGTCCAGCGGTACAGCGGCGATGCTCACGGTTTCGCCGGCCAACACACTCAGCAGGGGATCGATTTCGAATGCGGATGAAATGGGCAGCACATTGCCCCGCAGCGTCGCAGTCAAGCTGTCAGTCGGTTGCGTCAGACCACGGTCGGAGTCCAACAGCGGGTCCGACTGAGAAATGCGCAGCGAAAGGTTTACGCGGTCGGGCCCGCGGATGTAGGTCCCTTGCGCTTCTCCTTGTGCCGAGCTCCAACCACTTTGGGTGGACGACCGGCGGCTGGCGCTCACGCTGCGCACCACCGCCGAGGGCCTCAGCACAATGTTGTAAACCCGCTCGCTGCCTGTCCCGCCAGCCCGCGCGGCAGACCCGCGGGGCAATGCTTCAATCCGTTCTATCGCCTCAACCGGATAATCGTCGATGTCGCCCCGATTGGTTATGGGCTCGCCGTTGACAAAGAAGGTAGGGTCGATATCGCCGTTTTCGGCGGCCAGAGCGTCGAGCGCATCGCCAGTTGTGTTCACCCCATACGATAAGACGCTATCGAAATCGTAGATCTGCTCCGGGGTGAAATCCGCCAGACGCGCGGCGATCACGACGATCTCGAATGGCTCGTTTTCAAGATCCGTTTTGCCGCCTTCTGGTGAGTCCGCCGATGCGCTATTTGCGCGGACCTCGGTCGAAGACGAGTCAGGCGGCGTGAGCGCCTGAGGGTGCTGATTGCTCAGCGTGGAAATCGGGCTGGCTCGCGCCGCTTGTTCACCGTCATCCCCAAGCGCCGACTGCGGCGCTGGAGGCTGTGCTTCCGCGCCCTTGTTGGCGGCGGCCGCCGTGCATGCGGCGAACGCCAAGAGCAGCGATTGAACCTTCACAATGCCCCACCCATTGCTGCCACCGGAGAGGCAGATTGGGCCAATGTCAGCGGCCGCGTCCCATCCAATCAAACTTCAGTGGTACGCGGCCGCGACGCGATCATTAGTTGCGGTTGGCGTTGTAGAAACAGTTCGATCTATACTCGCCGCTCGGCGTGGTCGTCTCAGTGCCACTGCAGGTTAGTCCGCCGCCAATATTAGACGAGACGGGCGCCGTCCGTGCGGATGTCGGGACTGGCTGACCTGGCTGAAGTTGGCCGTGATCCTGGTAGTTCCACAGGACCAAGTTGCCGTTTCTATCACTTCTTTGCACGACCTGAGCTTCGCAAGCGGCGTCGAATGCATAGACGCCGTTTGCGTCTGCAACCAGACAACCGCCAAATGGATCTTGTGTGACGTTTGCAGCGTTTTCGGCCTTCGCCCATGCGGTCGTCGGCGCTAACGCCAGTGACGCCATGAAAGCAATCGCCAGAGCTGAACTCATCAGTTTCTTGGACGTAGGCATTGGATCACCCCACTACATAACCCCACATCGAGGCGGCGTGATAAGGGGGCAGTGTTCGGCGCGAGTCACTCATAAGCGAACGAGCGCAACCGAATCTCTGCCCGTGCGGCATTTCTGTAACGTCGCCCTTCGCTCCCGCCATTCAAAATGCTGCGATCGCGAAGACAGTAGATCGCCGATAGCGTCATTCGATCGCTCGTCGTTCGCGGCGCGTCCGGTGCTGCTCGTGCCCTGGTACGGCTACGTGTCGATGTGAAGGGACGGCAGTACCAATTCACCGACCCGCCGATTGATCCCAACAACGGACGTCGAGCCGCTACGTCCGCGAAGCGGACATCTAGAGTCTGCTAATCGCCGGTTCCGGTCACTCCGCAGCCTGCGGTGCGAAACGCAGGCCGGGCGGTATTTTTTGTGCGCGTTGTCGCTGGCTCGAATGGTCGCGCGGCAGCAGTGTAAGCAAAACGGTAGCGCCCTACTATTCCAATGCATTTTCCGGAACAAAGCCGATTGTACGGTTTTGCACTCACATGAATGTCCGCGATGCTTCGTCGAAAGCTACATACGAACCCGCGCAATGGCGCGAAGCTCTCTCTCGTCCGCTAAAGCAAATCTACCCGGTGAGCGTCGCTCTTCCGGCCTCATGGCAGACACTGTTAGACGCGCTCGATCGCAAAGACAGACCGCGCTGATCACCCTGTTCGTCAACCGCGTCTCGGTAATCGCCCTTGGCTGTTGAGCCTCGGCGATTACCCCTGAAACGGTTCATCATGAGAGCGGCTCCACGCGCGGGGCCGCTCTCTAGACTGAAGCGGACGCTTCGATGGAAGTGATTGGGCGAAGGGCAGAGGCGGGTCACCGATCGATCAAGGCGTGCGGCGCGGTCGATCCAGTCACGACATCCACGAGTTACCCGCGACAACGGCGCGATTTCGCCGGTTGTAGTCATTCGCCGGCACGTAACGATTGATAAAGCGATTAGGGCCGACCAGCGCGGCGTTGATGTCATCGACCAGCTACCGTTCTGTCCGAGGCATGTCTTGCGCGAACGCGCAGTCGTTCGCCTGTGCCAATTCACCGAGGCGCTGACCGCGCATCATCGCCGGCATCATGTTCGACATGTTGCCGATCATTCCCGCCATTTCGCTCTGACTCTCCTCCGCGTCCGCCTGTTGCTGGGCTGCCTGCGCCTGCATCGCGGCGGCTTGCGCATAGCCAGCGCCCGGAACGAATGAGCTGATCACCCCAGTGACGATGCCAGTCGTCATCTGGCCACGCGCTCGTTCGCTTGCCTCCTGCTGAAGTTCTTGCTGGCGTTGCGCCGATGCCTCGATCTCCGACCGTTGAGTCCGCATGGCGTCTGTGTTCATTGTCGTGCCCATTTCGGTTTGGATCTGCTCGCACGTTAGCAATTCATCGCCGGGGCGCGCGGCATTGGCTTGCGCGAGCGCTTGCTCTGCTTGCATGCGCTCGCTAGCGACTTGCATGGCGTTCACGCCGTCTTGCGCCAGAGCCGACCCCGGAGGGAGAACCAAAGGCGTCGTCAAAATCATTGCGGCAGCAATCACCGCTAGCCGTTCAACGTTCTTCAACTCGCACCTCCCGAACCCGCCTCAAGACAGCGATTGGCGGGCCAGGACGCGCTCAATATCGCCAAAACGCCAGCGAAATCCGAGGCAATGTCACCGGCGACGTCGGAGAATGGCCGGCACGTGCTCGCAACGCTGTGATCAGCGAATGTCTGGGCCGCTCAAAGCGAGACGTAGATCACAATCGGTGAGCTACGGCGCGCTTTCGCCGGTTCCGATCATTGGCCGGAAAACACATGAGCCGCGCGTCGCACCGCGCCGGGTCGCCCGATCTTGGCGCGACCTCGGCGCTCGCTAAGACCAAAGGTCGCTCAATTCGTTCGACCAATCGGACTTCGGCCGCTGACGGCGCCGCAAAGAGTCCCTAGGGTTCATGTAGGCTTGGTAGACCCCGGACGCCCATGCAGCGAAAATTGACCGTCATCCTTTCGGCCGACGTCGTCGGCTACAGCGGCCTGATGGAGCGCGACGAGGCAGGGACGCTCGCGCGACTGAAGGAGAACCGCAAATCTCTTTTCGATCCGCGAGTCGTCGCACAGGGCGGGCGTGTGTTTAAACTCATGGGCGATGGCGTGCTGGTTGAATTTCCCAGCGCCTCCGCTGCCGTCACCTGCGCTCTCGACATTCAAGCGGCGATGGGTGCTGCCGAAGCCCACAGGCCTGATGCCGAACGCTTTCGCTATCGCATCGGCATCAATCTGGGCGATGTGATCGTCGACGGTGACGACATGTATGGCGAAGGCGTCAACGTCGCCGCGCGCCTGCAAGCGCTTGCGCCCGTGGGCGGCGTCGCCGTGTCGCGCAATGTTAGCGATCAAGTCGCGGGCAAAGTCGCCGCGGAATTCGAGGACATGGGCCCGCACGCGGTGAAAAATATCGAAAACCCCGTACACGTCTTCGCCGTTCGGCCGCAATCTGTGATCGTCGCGCCGTCTCAGGCGATAGAGAAGCCTCACAAAATATCGATCTGCGTGCTGCCCTTCGCCAACATGAGCGGCGATCAGGAGCAAGAATATTTTTCCGATGGCATCACCGAAGACATCATCACCGACCTGTCCAAGGTCTCGGCCCTGTGGGTGGCCGCACGCAACACCGCTTTCACCTTCAAAGGCAAGCACGTGGACGTGCCGCAGGTGGCGCGGCAGTTGAAGGTCAGCCACCTACTCGAGGGCAGCGTGCGCAAGGCGGGCGGGCGTGTGCGCATCACCGCCCAGCTCGTCGACGCAACCGGCGGTCACGTCTGGGCCGAACGCTACGACCGCGACCTGAGCGACATCTTCGCCCTGCAGGACGAAATTTCGACAGCGATCGTAGCCGCGCTAAAACTCAGACTCCTTCCCGAAGAAAAGAAAGCCATTGAGCAGCGCGGGACGACCAACGCCGAGGCCTACAAGCTCCTTTTGATGGCGCGTCAATACGAGGTCGCCGGCAATATTGGCAGCGCGCGGCGGAGCGAAGCGATTATCCGCTTGTGTCGGCGTGCTACCGAGATCGACCCGAATTATGCGCGCGCATGGGCCATGATCGCCAGCGCACAGTCAGCGCTGCGCTTTCATCATGCCAGAATGGAGGAGGATGGCTTGGCCGCCGCAGAACGAGCACTTGCGCTCGACGATTCGCTCGCCGAGGCCCACGCGGTAAAGGGCAGAGTTCTAGCATACGCGGCCCGTTACGATGAAGCGCAACGCGAGATCGAGCTTGCGCTGCGCCTCGACCCCGAATCTTACGACGTGAACTTCGCGGCGGGAAATTTTTGTTACCAGGTGCGTCGGACGAGGGACGCGATCGCTTACTTCGAAAAAGCCGCCGACCTCTTGGAAACGGACTTTAGGTCACTTGGTTTAGCTACGAGTCTTTATGTCGCGATCGGCGACAATGAGGGGGCCCGCCGTTCCGGTCAGCGGTCGCTGGAGCGGGCCCAACGGATCGTCGCTGTCGAGCCGGACAATGGGTCGGCTATGAGCTTCATCGTTGGCGGGTTGGCGGCGATGGGAGAGCGCGAACGCGCCAAGGAATGGATCGAACGCGCCATGCTGCTCGATCCAGATAACGCCAACATGCGATACAATTGTACTTGCACGCTTGTCGCGTTAGGCGAACTCGATGCAGCATTAGACCTGTTCGAGACTGTTGTCGCTACAGCGGTCAGAGAAAGGCTGAACTGGTACGCGAACGATCCAGACATGGACCCCATCCGTGATCATCCCCGATACAAAGAAATGATCGCCGCAGCTGAAGAGCGGCTGGCGACGGGCGGTTAGAAAGCACCGCCGCCTTCGTAACGGCAAGTTTGCGGTGTGCTGTCCGGTGCCAAACGCGCGTCAACGCGCTGGCCGTCCGCGAGGGTGAACCGGGCGCCACTATCCCTCGTCGAGTGCGGACTGGGTCAGAGTCAAGCTCAGCGTCCGCTTGGGCCAAGCTCTAGCCAGCCGGCGCTGGCCCAGCATTTGCGTTCCAGATATCCCATCTCAGCATCCACTCGCCGCCCTCAAGGGTCCAGACCACCACATATTTGCCTTCGGCAATTGATGCACCGGCGGCATCGAAGATTCTGAATCTGCCGCGTTCTGAGATGGTCGTTGAACCTGCCGAGATTGTCTCATCCGTCATCAATTCGAGGCGCGCGGCGCCGGAGTCGATGAAACCCTGCCAGAATTGCATAATCGCTTCTCGTCCCTGCACCGGACTTGCGCCATCAGGCATGACAATCGCACCGTCAGCGTACATCGCCGCGACTGCAGTCCCATCGCCAGCCGCGAATGCTTGCGCGAAAGCGGCATTGCGCGCTGCTATGATCGTGTCGCCGGACGTTTCGCTGGGCGGCGTGCATGACGCCAATGTCGTCACGAACAACGCGAGCGCACCTACCAAGAGCGTTTTCATCGTCAATCTCCCGAGGTCTCAAGCGTCGTTAAACAACTGGCGATCACTCCGCGCGTCAATATCTTCCGATGCGCCGTAACTTCGATTACAACCAAAGTAGGAAGCGATCCGAAGCATACTTCCTAAACGGCGCGCTCGATTCAAACGAGACATTGGCGCCCTGCCCGCGGGAGCGGCCCGCCATCGCCGGGAGCGGACATCGGCGTCGGCGTGAGCGCGGCGGACTAACCCAGCCAACATTCGCCGCACCTCCCGAGCGCATCGCCACGTCTCGTGTCCCCCAGCGAGGGTTTTGTAAATATCTGGCGGTCAACGTTGCCCCTCCGAGGCGTACGCCGCGCCAGCTCGAACAATATTTGCGCGCGTCAAGAAGCAAAGTGAGTCTAGCGTTGTGAACGCACCCTTCTGAGCGCGCGCGGGGAAGCTCCTTCATCGACAAGCTGAAGGTCGTTGTGCAGGCCAAGCCTGTTCAGCACTGATTGATTTCCTCTGAACGCATGAACGGCAGCTTCGGGACGGCCTCTTTGTAAGTTCTGCTCCCGAAGCAGTCATTCCTGCCTAGCCGACGCGCTCCGATCCGGTCACCGGCACCCTACCCGCTGGAGCGGCGCGATGTCGCCGAACGCAGACGAACAAGAGAAGCTCGTGCTCGTTACGCGCTGTGTACTGCACGCAGTTCAGTCCATCCCACTCCGATCGCTCAGATTGTGAGGCTACACTGTCCGCGGCAATGACTCCGCATCTTTGTCGTGCAAGGGTAGCGGTCGGCGCGGCTGGCGGAAGGGGCGTAACCGCAAGACTCCCCGCCGTGCCGGCGTACGGCGCGAGCGGCGACCCTACATTTTGTGGACCGCCGGGCGTCTCAAGGTCATCGCAAGATGCCTCGTTTCGCGGCGGAATGCGCATACCAGATGTAGAAGATGCCGACGGCCGCAGCCACTGCGGAAAAGATCATGCCGATGTCGCGCCCCATCACTTCGCCGCCTTCGCTAAGGCCAAAGAGATAGATGGTGTTGAGCACGCCTGCAGCGAGCGAGACGACGAAGGCGTGGAACGCCCATCTGCTTCGTAGCAACAGGAGGATCGCGCCCAAAAGCGCGGCTCCCACAGTGGTCGCCCACACGCCCCATGCCCACGCCGGTACCGAATGGAAGAAGGCGACCTGCTTCGCCCTCATCTGATAGTCATATGCGCCTGTTTTGAACATGTAGATGTCATAGCAGCCATACGCGTTCCATAGGAGCGCGACGACGCCGAGCACCCACAGGTGCCAGGGCGTTTTCACAGCGGATTCAGACATGATTTTCTCCCGCTCGGGGATGCTACAGCCGCGAGAGGAGATCGCCAGTCTGTAATCGGGCTTTCACAATGCAGCGGTTGATTTTCCGCTGGCGGGTGCTCAACGCCGGCGTGAACGGACTGGCGTTATGGCGGCAAAAGTGCTGAATTTGACTATAGACGAAGAAGTCGGACTGGCTCGATGCGATATGTGGCGCCGCTGTTGGTTGCACTTCTGCTTCTGAACGGATGTGCACCGGAAGTGCCGACAGCGTCGTCGTCTGAAGCTTTGCCTGTTTCCTCCTTTCCGATCAATTTCGATCCCTTATGCGGGGGCCGCCCGGCGGGACGCGCCGCGCGCATCTACGATGAGTGCGGCTCGCAGATGGATATTTTTCAGAGGGCGCTTGAGGAGGCTCAAGCGACTGGGAAAACAGTCATCGTGAGTTACGGCGCTGAGTGGTGCGTCTGGTGTCACGTATTCGACAGTCACGTAAATGGAGCAACGGGCCGATTCAATTATCCGAACACCCCCTCATGGACTTCGGTGGAACGATCCAGGCGCGACGTGCCGCGAGACGCGAGAGCCCTGAACCAATTCGCGTCGGAGAATATCATCCTGGCTCACATCGAAGGCGACAAATCGCCGGACGGTCGAGCAGTGCTGGAGGCGACAGGCGCTGCAACTCATTTCAGCGGCGGTCTTCCCTTCATCTTTTCGGTCACGCCCGAAGGTCGATTCGGGGCGGCGGTCGACCTTGAACATCTCGACGCGGAGCAGGCGGCGCCCTTCTATCAAGGTTACGATCGCGCGGTCTTGCTCGCTGAACTGCGTCGGGTTCGCAACATAGCGCGAAGCGCGCCGTCAACCGCGCCGTGAGCCGCCGAGTCCGAGTAACACTCAGTATGCCGACTGTCGATTTCGCCGAACGGCGGCAGCGATCCAATGGCGTCATTGGCGCCCTACCCGCTAGAGCGGCGCGCTTATCGCCGATGCGAGACATTGCTCGTGATTATTCGGCGGTCGGCTTGTCCTCCGGCCGCGGTGCTGGCGCGGCCGGTTCGTGGCCATCCTCGGTTTCGCTTTCCGTTGGCGACGCCGCTTCGTTCGCGGTCTGAGCCGTCGGTTCAGACCCGCCGGCCGGCGAGCTGGCTTCTTCGGCTTCCGCCGGTGACGCAGGATCCGTTGGCGGCGCCGCCTCGGCGACAGGTGGCCCAGGTTCGGCGGGACCCGTTTGCGTTAGCGCGGGCTCGGACGATGGCGTTTCTGATTGTTGTGCGGAGGCCGTTGTCGTGATTTCGCTTGACGCAGGTGCGTTGGCGCTTGGTTCCGTCAACGCCTGAGGCGCGACGGACGCGGGAGCAACCCTCATGACAGGCGGCTTTGCCCTCGCAGGTCCAGAGCTGGCGTAGCCAATCCAAGCGAAAAACGCCGCAAGCGCGACAAGAGCACCGGAGGCGATCATACCGTCTTGGCCGTAGTTTCGGACGCCGTCTCGGAAAGCGAGGTCATAGCCGAAGCCGCATGCAAACAGCAGCCACGCTATCAACAGCGCAGGCCCAGACAGACGATCGCGCGTAAACAGCAAAAGCGAGCCAATCAAGCCGAAGCCAAGGCTCGCACCCCAGATGGTTTGGCGCCAAACTGGGAAGCCCTGAATCCAAGCGACCATGTCTGCGCCGTACTGGTCCACATAGGGGGGCCATCCGGTCAATGTGGCCCACATATCGAAGACGCCGAAACCCCAGAACGCCAGCGCCAACAGCGCCAAGATGAAAAACACGATCCGCATGGCGATCCCCCTGATTGCCTACAACCGTACGCGCAATCGGGCCAAGCTTCCACGTCGACACACGCAGTGAGCGTAGTCACCCGTGCCCGCGCCCGAGTGCTTCAAGAAGGATCGCCCTTCGCGACCGCGCAGAGCCACCCAGCGCTGTAGCACCAGTTTCGTCGAGCGGCAGCCGCGATCCACTCGCGCCAATTTCATTCGGGTTCGATGTGTGATCACGAATCCAAGCGTACGCGGAATCGATCGCAACGGACTGGCTTGGGGTTGCGGCGCGTGGCCGGAAAGGACCACGCGGCGCCATCCGGCGATTGTGATCTACTGGCGCATTCGATCAACACCAGTCATTGACGCCCTGCCCGTCACAACGGCGCGCTTTCGCCGAAAAGCGACGCTGGTCCGATACTAGCCGGTCGACACTTGCGACTTGTCCTCGCTATGTCGTCTTGAGCCAGACGAAGGGGCAGCCATGTCGCCGCGATTGGACCGAGCCGAGCTGTCGCAACGCATAAAAAATCAAGCCGCTGATCTCATGCTTCAGATCGCCGTTCTGTTACAGGGCGGCGTCCTGTCGGCGGCGGCATTCTCGGTGATCGGGATTTTCCAAACGGAAGACGCAACATGGATACGCCTCATATTGTGGCTCACCAGCGTCATCATCGGCCTCTTGATGTTCTTCCGCCTGTGTCACCGCGCGCTGTACCTGATGAAGGCAGGCTTGGAAGTGCTGTTCGTCGGACCGCTCATGTGTCTGTTCCAGATCATCCCCTTTGCGGTTCTGTCGTCGACGGCTCTGGGCGAGGCCGGGTGGCGGTACTGGTACGTGGCGGACACTCTCGTCTTCGCCTTCGGCCTTGGCGCCAACTGGCTCAGTCTGCGCACGCTGAAGGCGGACCAGTATGCTGAGGATGTAGCCCACGTCTTCACTGGCCTGTACGCCTCGATCCGCCAGCAATGTTTCGAAGGCGTCGCGGCGCTATTGCTCACGTTGATCCTCACCGTTTGGATTCTGGCGATGCCGCCGGACTGGCCGTACGCCACCGCGTTCGTCTCCGTTCATCTGGCGTTGACCGTCATAAGCGGCGTCCTGATCACACGTCAGGATACGCGCGATATGAACGCCCTGCGGGCGAGTTTGTCCGATTGAAGTTCGGTCACTTGAGGTCCGCGAGTGGCCGCCGCGTTCTTATCCGGCCGGTGGCGCGCTGCTCGTCGCAACGGCTCACGATCGCCGATTGCGGGCACTCAAGTGTTGCCCAGAATAGAGCCAAGCGGCGTATCAGCAGACCCGACGGCCAACGTCCCACACCTCGATGCCACACCCGTCGGTGAGCAGAGATTCAGCGATCTCCCTTGCGCCGCCGTCATCCGTACATTCAATCTCTTGGACCGACATGACCGTGTCCAGTTCGTTCACGGCGAAGAATCGGTAGGTGGTCATCGCCACGGAAGAAATTTGCTCTGTCATCTGGGTGTGCCTCGTTCGACAGCGAGCTTCGCTCGCACCGCATGTTCAGGGTGTGTCGCAAAGATGTTTGATTGGCCGCCTTTGATCTAAATGACAGCGTCCGCCTCAACCGCGGGAGCGGCGCGCTTTCGCCGACAGCAGTCGTTGCCCCGAATCCCGAGACGCGCGCATGAAATAGGCGTATCGGGACGCATGACCGAGAAACTGCAAACCATCGCTGAACTCATCGCAGGTGCGCGCAGCGCCGTGATGAGCCCACGAGGCAGCCGTCGCCATCTCACTTGCGCTGCCTGCGGCCAGATGTACGACAGGACCGATCCAGCGCAAGTGAGCCACCATCTTAGCGTAGAGCATCCGAAGTGGACCCCTTAACGTCAGCGGCGTAGTCGCTCCAATGCGGTCAGCGCCTTAAGCTCTGCCCGACCGGCGTGATCTCGCCGAAAGCGGACAGTCGAAGATCGATTCAGTGGTACCGCTCGCGGAGCGCCTACGCGAACAGCCCCGCCACCGCGGTCCGATCCACTTTTCCCGTGGGCAAACTCGGCAACTGCGGACACGTGATGATGCGAATGTGGGCCGACGTATGCAGTTTTTCCGCCAACAAGCGACGTGCCGCGGCCGCGTCGAAATTTGCGCTCGCGACAACGGCGACGCCGAGCTCTGGCGCTAGTCCGCCGGGCGACTGAATGCGCACCGCCGCCGAAATCTCGACGCCCGGACATTGGCCAACCAGTTTTTCGATCAGCTCGGCGGCGAATTTCGAGCCGCCCAGATTGATCATGTTGTCGGCGCGGCCATCGATCATCAGCACGCCGTCTTCGGTCAGTCGCGCGATGTCGCCGGTGTCGAACCAGCCCTCGGCGTCGAACGCCGGCGGGCCGCCGATATAAGCCTCGACTTGGCTGCTGAACGGCGAACGCAGCAACAAGCGTCCGCCCTCGCCAATTCGAGCTTCGGTCGAAGCCACCATCTTGCCCGACCAGCCAGTGACGTAGCTCGCCGAATCGAAGCGTCCCCAAGTGGTTTGTCCAATTTCGGTCGCGCCCACGCAGATGTAAACGCCGCAGCCGAACGCCTTTTCCGCGCGCGCCAGCAGCGGCGGCTCCGCGACGGAGCCGAACACGCACAGGCGCGCAAGATCACCTTTGGGTGCTCCCATTTCAGTGGCGGCCACGAGTTCGTTCAGCGCCAGCGGCGTCACCATCATCTCGCGCACACCGAAGCGCGCGGCTTCGTCGAGGGTTTCGCCGCCGCTTGGGCTCATGCCGGCAAAGCCGTGGCCGCCGAGCAAGGCGCGCAACAGGAGGAAGACCGAAAATGGCGCCGTCTCAGGGATCGACACAAGAACCGAGCCGATGCTCTCGCCGACGCCATCGGGCAGCGCAGTGACCATGTCCACGTATGCTTGCGGATGAATCCGCACGTAGCGCGGCGCGCCCGTCGAGCCCGACGTGGAGAGGACAAGCGTTCCGGGCGCTGTGAACGCCATGGTCAGATCGGGCGGCGTGTTCAGCCAATCTTGCGAAAACACGATAGAGCGCTCTGCGCCTTCCGCGTTCTGGTCGGAAAAGCGGATGGCGGAGTCGATCTTCTGCCCCCGCCGCGCCAGCGCACCGATCGAGGACACAAGGGCGACGTCTGAGCCGAGGCGCGCCAGTGCGAGAAGCAACGCTATCTTAAGCGCGCGGTTATCGGTGACGATCGCCACGCATTGTCCGGGGCCAACGCCCTCGTCACGCAGGCGTGTCGCAAGCGCCGCGACGGTGTGCCCAAGTTTAGCGAACGAGAGAACTTGGCCGTCTTGGCTGAGCAGCGCAGGTGCGTCGCCGTACCGGTCAAAAGCGTCGGACAGAGCTTCGTTCAGAGCCACGAAAGGCCCCGGTATCAGAACTTGACGATCGCCGCGGCGCGTACGGAACTGTTCTGCCACTCGTACCCGCCGTCGAATTCGGCTTCGTCGTGGATATACTCAAGCCGAGCGTCCCAGCGATCGTTGATCGAGTACTCGCCACCGACGCCCCACGTCGTGCCGTCGGCGCTATCGGCGAGCCCGGGGCCCGCCAGTTCGCCTTCGGTCCAGACGCCGCCCACGGCGCCGAACGCAGAGAAGGCGCCGAAGTCGTAGCCGCCGATCGCGCGCAAACGCGAAACCCGGTCGAGCTCAGACGCGGTCGACCAATCACTGTCGTATTCGGTGAACAGGCTGGTCTCACCTTCGGCGCCGAAGAAGAAGTTGCTGTGATTGAAGCGGACGCCGCCAAGAACGGAGCCCATCGTCAAATCGTTGGAGTAGTCGGTGCCGAGGGCGCTCAATTCGCTCTCGACGCTCGTTTCTACGCCGGCGCCCACATAAAAATTCTGCGCGGCAGCGGGCGAACCCGCAGCAATCGCAAGGAGCGACGCGGAGATCGCAAGTGGACCACGAATGGACATGAGACCTCCCCCAAAACGCCAGCGGACTGCATAGCACGAGCGCTCACTTGTCGTCACCCCTATGCGCGGCCTGCGGAATTTTAGCGCCTCGCGGAAACTATCGTGTTTCCAACGCATTGCGACTTACCCCGAGGCTAGTCCTGTGGCTTGCCCGCATCACTCGTCGCGTGTTGATGACGACAGGGACCGGGCTGATCGTCACCGATAGCGGACATCATGTGACGCAGATCGAGCATGGGCCAGCGGCGCCAGTGACGGCGTCAGCGTCCGTGGCGAACACTTCGCATGCTCGCCCTTGCTGCCACACGCGCCAACTATTACCGCGTAGGCTAGCTCGCATCACGGACTGAGCCGGTTGAGCACGTTTGGTGAAACACAGGCTGCGATTCCGATACGAATTGCAGAAGCCGCATCGCGCACGGCGATGCGACTGGCGTCGGTGTTCGCACAGGCCGCAACGAATAGTGCGGCGAAGAGTTGGCGCGCATTTAGTCCAGTCCTGACGGGCTGATCGGGAAGCAACTGCCGAACATCTCCCTCACTCGCAACTCCCGCTTCGGGCCAGCGTAGGTCACGGCATCAATTCTCTCGAACGGCTGTCGCGCTCCAGATCAGCCGCTGGCCGCTCGATCGGCTCACAATCGCCGAAACCGGTCGCTGGCTGACTTCGATTACCTGCTGACCGCCTCAGCAGGGACTCTCACAGATTCATCTTCAATGACCGGCTCAACGACTGGTTCGGATTCATCTATCGCAGCATCGGTGCTTGCCTCAGTTTCAACGGCGTCTGGCTCATCAATCGGCGCCGGCGCATCCACCGTAGATTCATCTGCGAGTATGGGTTCATCGATTACAGACTCGGCCGCAGGCTCGCGATCCGCAAGGTTGTCGTCCACAGGTTCGCCAGTGAGTTCTCGAAACAGCGCGCGGTAACCCAGCATGGCTTGTCGCAACTCTTCTGTGCTGGCTTCACCTTGTGCGTCTCGCACAGAGATGTCGTGGGCTGTGCGGTAATCTTGGACCAAAACCGGATGGTCGACGGAGAGATCCGCCGAACGTTGTTCAAAGTCTCCGTCGGGGTAACCGCGACTCCCCATGACCTCGCTGAGCAATTGCTCCGCATCGGCCACAGCCGCTTTGGGATCGTCAACAAACTGCGTTTGGATTGCCGTCCACATGGGCACATAGCGCTCGCGCTCCCCGGACGTCAGGGGTTTGATCGCAAACCCCCGAACACGTTTTTCGCGCTGGTGAAGCTCAGCTACCGCCTTTCGTCGCCCACCAGTTTCGACGACGGCGCGCTGATACTCAGGGCCAAATCGCAAACGAAGTCTGTCGGCACGGCGCCTTCTCAGAACGACAATCGCGACCGCCAACAAGGCGAGAACTACGACGACACCCAGGACAGTCGCTGTGATCGTTTCCATAACTGGTACCTACCTTGGCCTCCCGGCCTCGCGGGAACACCGTCAGATCAACGGGGTTGACCGGCGCCAGTTCCCGCGCACGGCCAGTGTCGTACTGGGCGTCAGGGCGATTGGCCCGCGCCGCCGTTACGCGTCGCTCACTCTGCTTCTCGTTACTCGTCCCGATCTCGCCGGAAGCAGACTCAGCGGACCTGAGTGACGGCCACAAGACCAGGCGCTTCGATCTGGCCGATGGGTGCGCCGCTATCAATCCGTCCGACGCGCCGGCAATTCCGAACTTTCGATGGCCCCGCTTTGGTCTTCGTCGAACCGCGCAAACATCTCGCTTTGCGAAGCATCGAATTCGGCGCGCGTAATGATCCCGTCTTCGTTGGCGTCCGCATCCATCATGCGGCCGCCTCCACGGCCTGAACGATCGCCGCTATCAGGCCCGCCGCCTCGTCCTTGACGCTCGTCCTCTGTAATGGCGCCATCAGAATTGTCGTCCCGGCGCACAAAGCGGTCGCCGGCCGAAGCGTCGAATTCAGCGCGCGTAACGATCCCGTCTTCATTGGCGTCGGCGCGACGCAAGAAACCGCCACGGCCGCCCTGCCGCTCGTTTTCCGCTTGCTGCTGGGGTTGCGCTTCTGGCTGCGGCGAGCAAGCGCCGGCGCCTACGATGGCCGTCGCGAGGGTCGCCATCAGGATGCGGACGCTCATCGAATTCTCCTTAAGGCCCCAGGAAATGCATGGCGCCGATGCGACACCACAATTTGTCGAGTCCTAGACAAATTGTGTCGGGCCCGTCGTCACCGATCCCCGTATTCGCGGCATGTGTGCGCAGAATGCGTCACGCAAACAGGTCCTCCTGACGCGGACTCACGTCGGCGGAGTGCGGTGCTACAGGCGCTGCTCGCTGTCGCGTCAATCTAGAACGCCCCGTCTACCCGCTACGAGTCTTCGTATCCGCTTTCACGTATGCGAGATAGTTGTGTCGACGTATGTCCACGCGATCTCGCGACACGGTTCGGCGCCTCCCTTGCGCGCGCATTCAGCTGGCGATCATGCGCTGGACATCACCTTCCAGCGAACGAAACGTTTTCCCACAACCCGCGTTTCGCTTACTGAAAGGAACCATCTGATGAAACGCATTGCTCTGGCGACCGTCGCCGCGCTCATGTTCGTGGGCCCGTTGGCGACCACTGCCTACGCTCAAGATCGGTCAGGTTACGAACGTGGCGATGACAATGACCGTGATCGCCGCGGCGACGATCGACGCGACGGTGATCGTTACGATCGCGGCGACAACGACCGCTACAATCGAAACTGGCAGCCGATCAATCAGCGGCAGAATATGATCGAGAACCGCATTCGGGCCGGCATGCGCAACGGGCGCCTTTCCCGCAACGAAGCATTTCATCTCCGGGCGCAGTTCCGCGACATCGCCCAAGTCGAGGCGCGCTATCGCCGCAACGGGTTATCGTACCAGGAGCGGCGTGATCTCGATCGACGGTTTGATCGCCTGACCGCGGACCTGCAGATCGCACTGAACGACCGCGATCGCCGCCGCGGCTAACTGAAATCGAGGCCGCCACATGCTCGTGGCGGCCTCGGGCTGTGGCCGATCATTTACTTTGGTCGCAGCCGCTTCGTCGAACCGACACACGACGGTGTTTCGCCGAACGATCCTCTCGAAAGTCAGCAATGGGCCAGCGTAGGTCACGGCGCCTGTTTTCTTGAATGGCCGGCGCGCTCCAATCGAGCCACTCCCGCCTGCTCGTAAATTCGGCGCGATCTCGCCGGAAGGCGACATTCCGATGTTCAATCACGGCTCTGCGGCGAACACCACGCCATCCCAAGGCCGGTGGCTCAGCGCAATCGACCTAGAGCCTGCTTGCAGCCAAGAACAGAAGGTCCGCTCACCAGACGCCGCCGATCAGAAACGCGAACACAACCGCACCGGCGCACACGATCAGTACGACGACGGCTAGCCAGAAGGCCACAGTCCACCAGAGCGGGTTTTTCTTGTCGTCGGACATGCGCATCATTCGAGCCACCAGTGTGTCGGTAGTTCTGGCTTCAATGTCGCGGTCGGGCCAGCGCCGCGCCATCCCCAATGTCCAGAGAGCGCAGAACCGGTCGTTAGCGGCCTGCCCGCCAGAACGGCGCGCTCTCGCCGATAACGGCCCTTAGAGCCCTTTGAATGCAAGATAGTCAGTCGCGTCAGCGGGGCTGGCCTCCCTCGCCCAACTTGCGATCTGGCGCAACTTGCCCACGGTCTCGTCACGCGCAAACGTATGGAAGTTGATTTGGGCGTTTTCAAAGGTCGAAGGTTCATCGGCGGCAAACCACAGACCGCAGTTCAGGCGCAACACGTTCGGACCGATGACGAAAAGCTGAGCGTATGCCTCCATGATCTCCGCGAACTTGCGCGCGCCGCTTCCGCGAAAAACGGCGGGGCCGCATCTGTCGAGCGCTGTTGCTTCTCGCATTCCAGCTTGAGGGTAGAAGCACGGCGACCACGAAAGCGCGTCCCACATGTATGTCATAAGGTCGTCATGTAGCTGGACGCCCTCGGCTCCCAGTGGCCACCGCAAGTAATCTGACGGTGGATATTCTTTGGTCGATAGCAGGTGAAATGAGTGGAGCATTGGTCGCGGCCCTTTACGCCGAATTGGGCCTCCCTCGGCTTTAGAGCCAATGGCTGCTCTGGGCCAGCAGCGCGCCGATCGACAAATTCCGTCAACGGCGTAGTCGATACAATCCAGCCAATCGCTTAGCGGCTGCAGCAACGGAGCACTTTCGCCGGGAACGGACGTTCGACCGACGGCTATCGAACGGCGTTTGGTCGGATTGATTGCTCGACGAACTCCCGAGCTTCGCTTCTTTCGACGCTGACGTCGCTGCACCTATACATCATGGTCTCCCAACCGGTCTGGTAGAGTTCTGTTGCGCGAGCGACGACAGAGCGCTCATTCAGATCCACCAGCTCATATGTCCAGACATCGATCCCCTGATCGTTGCGGTCGGTATTGTGAAGGGCGATTGCGTATCGAGCGGCGCGCGGCACATTGCGCTCGACCGCCAAGCACCTTCCGGCGGGAGGATGATTGATGGGCGCCGCGCGATTCTCGTTGAACTGACAACGCGGATCACCATCGTTGGCGAAGGTGTAGCGCCAAACGCGGTCCAAGCTAGACGCTGAGGTCGGAAGATACTCCACCGACGAAAACCCTCTGAGCAGCAACGAGGTGCAAGCCGCACAAGGATTGTATCCTGGTTGAACGCCCACCGTATTCGTCCACCGGAGTGGCGGCGCAAGCAAGTTCACCCAGTCCGCGGTGAGTACGGTATCCGCCATCACGGTCTGATTGCGCCAGTGGGCAGGCTCGTCGCGACAGGCTCGAACAAGGTCGTCGTTTGGCACAGCAGGCCCAAAGCACCCGACAAGAAGCGGCACCAACACCGCGCAAATAGATGATCTCTTGACCCGCATCCTAAGTCCATCTTGGCGGCTGCTAGGCGGAAAACCAGTGAGATTTGTCAGCGACCGCTTTGGGCCAGCCGTTGGCCGTCGCACAATTTTCTCGAGTGGCCGGCGCGCTCATATCCGGTCGCTGGCGCCATGCACGCTAGAGTGGCGCGCTCTCGCCGAACACGGTCATTCCGCACTGTCATGCGGAGGATTGGCGATGCGCGCTCGAACCCGCGCAAGGCGCTCCTGATAGATTGGGCATTCGATCGGGTCGCGATCGGGGTGCAGCCGGCTCCACTCCCTCATCGCTTCCTGCTCGCGTTTGACGCGTGCGATCTCGGGGTGAAATTGCGGCGGCCGGATGATGCGGGCTGTCGGACGCCATTTCCCTGTGGGCAGGCCGAACATAAAGCGGGACCGCTGCGACAGTTTCAATGAGCCCCACCACCGCGCGTAAATCGCCCTTGCATCTCCGCAGTCGTGCATGCGCCGGCGGGTCCAGAAGGGATGGTCGAGATTGCGCCAGATCCGAATGGATTCGATGGGGCCGAACGCCAGGATGGTGCGAAACCATTCCGGAGGCACCAGCCACCGTCGCCAACGAGGTGTGGGTTCGAACATGAGACATCTCCTACCTATGGGTGGAGAGTCTGTTTTTCGCCGATCTCGGACATTGAGCTCAGCTTGCGGAAGACCTGCCCTACCGCTGTGTCAGCGCCCTTGAAATTGAGCAGGACGCCGTTCGATGAATGACTTGATGCCCTCCATCGCGTCGGCGCTCTGCATCACACGCGCATGGATGCCGGGGATGGCGGCGATGGCGGCTTGTTCGCCCGCTTGTATAAACGCGCGGCCGGCCTGCTTTGTGACCTGGATGCCAAGCGGGGCGTTGGCGGCGATGATCGCAGCGATCTCCATGGCGCGCTCGATCTGCCGGCCAGCAGGAACCACTTCCTGCACGAGGCCGATTCGGTGAGCCTCTGCGGCGCTGAATTCATCGCACAGCATGAGGTGGTACATCGCGTTGCCCCAGCCGGCGTTGGCGATGTAGCGGAAGTGGGCGCCACCCAAGGGCGCGATACCGCGCTTCGACTCCATCTGACAGAACCGGCAGTCGTCAGCGGCCACGACAATGTCGCCCGCCAGCATCATCTCGATGCCAACCGTGAAGCAGATGCCTTGCACAGCAGTCACTATCGGTTTGCGGCAGCGGTTACGTAGGCCGAAGGGATCGATGTGCGTCGGCGGACGCTCGACTGGCGTGGCGCCAGGACCGAAGAACTTCGGCATGTCGAGGCCGGATGTGAAGTGGTCGCCTTCGGCGCAGAGCACGCCAACCCAAAGGTCGTCGTCTCCATCCAGCAGCGTCAGCGCATCGGAGAGCTGCGCCATCATCTCGGGTTGGAAGGAGTTCTTCCGCGCCGGGTTGTCGATGACAATCTTCAGAATGCGGCCTTGGCGTTCGTGGCGAACGCGGCCTTCAGCGCTACTTTCCGACATGTCTCATCCTAACGATCTGCGGCCTATTCGCCGTTTGACTCTATGTTGTTCGCCATCAGATGTTCTCGCACCACGCGGAGCAGTGCATCCGAGCGCGAGGCGTTGGTCATGACGCGCGACAAGGCGAGCGCGCCCACCATGGCGCTGACCGCGACTATCGCCCGTTCATCGTCCGCGTCGCCAAGGCGTCGCTCGATAGCGGCGATGTACTCTTCAACATGCTCTTCCATGACGGCACGGGACTGTTCGTCGGCGCGACCGACGTCAGAGACGAGCGCTGCAATCGCGCATCCGGAACTCCGTGAGTCACGATGCGCCCGGTTCAGATAGCTGCGGACGAAGCCTGCGAACCCGCGACTGCGGACGGATTCCTCCGCTGCGGAACGCTTTGCGCCTTCGACGAGCGCCCGCTCCAGTGCTTGCGCGAGTAGGTCCGAGCGCGATGCGAAGTGGCCGTAGAAGCCCCCGTGCGTCAGCTTCACGCTCTTCATGAGCTTGCCCACGCTCACGGATTCCAATCCTTCGTCTCGAATCTGATCGGCGGCTTCCGCGAGTATCCGCTCTCGACTCTTCGCTTTCGCAGCCTGCGAGTGACCCACGACTCACGCCTCCTTCGCTAGATTGCCCATCTGCAGGATGCGTCAGGCCATCGCTTGTTGCCGACGGAAACGGCTGAAGTCCGGTGCGCGCCGCTGCGCGAACGCGGCGAACGCCTCCTGCGCTTCTGGAGACGCCAGGCGCGCTTGAAACTGCTCGCTCTCCGCCTCCATCTGCCGGGTCATCGCCGCGGCGTCTCGCATGAGCCGCTTGGTCGCCATGACTGCGCCGAGCGGTTGCTTGGCCAAACGCGCCGCGACTTGCTCGGCGACGGCGATGAATTCGGACGCCGGCGCCACCTTGTTGGCGATGCCCCAGGCGAGCGCATCCTGAGCGCTCAGGGGTTCGCCAAGCGCAAACATCGCAAACGCGCGGGCGTGGCCGATACGCGAAGGCAGCAACAGGCTCGATGCGGCTTCCGGGACGAGAGCCAGATTGACAAACGGCGTAGTGAGCTGCGCGCCCTCTGCCAGGATCACATAGTCGCAGTGCAGGAGCATGGTCGTGCCGACGCCCACGGCGCGGCCCTGCACCGCGGCGACGACGGGACGTGACGACGCGATCAACGCACGCAGGAAACGGCCGACGTGTGGCGGTTCGTTGTCCGAGGCGCCGGCCGCGAACTCGCTGACGTCGTTGCCTGCGGTGAACATGTCGCCTTCGCCGCGGATCAGGATAGCGGCGACTTCGGAATCCTTCTCGGCGCGTTCCAGGGCGTCCGCCAACGCACCGTACATGGCGTTGGTCAGGGCGTTCTTCTTGTCAGGTCTGTCGATCACCAGAGTGAGGATGTCGTTCGCCGTGGTGGCTTTGACGTGCTCCGTCATGTTTCCAAACTCCGTTGATGCATCGATCTAGGCGCTGTGTGGTTCTACATTGTGGATTATACTCGTCATGTAGATAGATGATGATTATCATCCTGATTGCTGGCGTCAAGGGAGAATTGTCAGAAGGGCTCAGGGACCACGTCAGATCAATGAGTCCGGTGATGAGGCGACAGACCAGGAAGCTCCGGCGCTACTCCATCAAGGCCGTGTGTGACGGCGCCTGCGCCAATGTCCGCTTCGGGCCAGACGTGCGCCCTCCGACATTTTTCTTGAGTGGCGGGCGCGCTTCAATCCTGCCGCTGGTGCCCTACTCCGTCGAACGGCGTGAGGTCGCCGGGAACGGTCGTTCAGCGGTTGCTGGTAAGCCTCTCATACTCAGCATCCGGAAAGGCAGAACCATACCCTCGCTCAAAGTCGGCGTTGCCCACTTCTGCGCGCAACTTTTTCAGGGCGGTGACAAAGGGCTCGATTATCTCCTGGCGGCTTCCCTCAATGGAAAAGACCGTCTTGGGCGGCTTCATCGTGCTGCGCTTGAAATCCGGCCAGATGTCTAGACGAAGTCTGGCGACTTGAGAATTTGCCTCTGCTTGAAGGCAAATTTCGCATTCGGGCGCGCCGATAAAGAGCCTGATCTTCTCATCGACAAATCCGTCTCGGAGTACCCGGAGAGCACTGACAAGTCTCTCCAGGAACGGGTGGATATGAGTCGCAAAGTTCTGTCGGAAATGCTGATCGCTAGACCTGAAATCCAACGTCATGCCGTTATGAACCGGCGGCGACATCTCAACTGTAAATAGCTCGGCCATTGCTCTGATTTGCCATGCGAAGGCTGCGGAGCCCAGAGTCCGCTTCGGGCCAGTGCTAGCCGCAGGCATGAGCTGACACGAGCGTCCGCTTCGGCGCGGTTCGACGCCGCTCCCAATTACGCCTTTTGCCCCAAAGCGGAAGGGCACGATCCGATCAAAGCAGTGGAAGGACCCCGATGTCAGCCAAGTCCTCGTCCACCTCGACACCGATCCGCTGCAAACCTAGCGCAAGGCGATCGATCAAATTCCCACGGCTTATTGGGGCAACCCAAGTGTGAGCAAACATGTCCTCGATCAAACCGTCAGCAATGATCGCGTAAGAGCGCAAACCACTGCGCAGGGCCTTCAATAATTCTTCGGGCAGAACATCGTTGGTGAGTGGATCAAAGCCCTCCACTTTGACTCCGAAGTCCGCCTCCCACGGGCCACGGGTCCAGCGCCGAACCTCTACTCGCCCGTCGCAATAGCGCCCCTTGAACTCCGGCTCGATTAGGGCTTCGAAGACGCGTCGATACTCAAGCGTTATCGCACAGTGCATGCCCAGTTTTCCCCGCCAGAACTCGACGTGGCATTTCCCAACAGAAGTACATTTGTTTTCCTGGTTCTGGACACCGGCCAGCAACTCGCGAAGCATCGGCTCCAGCACAGCAACGGTTCTCCGTCGATCAGACGGCATTCTATACGATTTTACTTGGCTCATGCGTTGCACTCCGAGGACCTGTGCGCCTCGAAGTAGTTAGGCTCGCCAGCAACCGCTTTTCCTCGGCTCCTAGAAATTGTTTACGCCATTGCAGGCGAACGTCTCACAGCCGAACAGTTCGTACGGTCCAAGCGCCCTTAGTTTTCACAACGCAGACGGCGGGGTCAGCGCCCCACAGACGAGAGGGCCGTGCCATGCTTTCTCTCACCGAAGCACTCGTCGATTTCGACATTGGCCCAGGCCGTCGAATTGAAATGCCTACCAAAACGATTGCGGAGCCCGTGGGCAGGCCTGAGGCCGAAGCCAAGAGCGCGCTTAACGTCGGTGGATTCGGCGCAAACACTGTCCGCCTCGTCCGCGCTGCCAGCATTCCTCAGCGCGATCGCCGCGTCGGCACACGCCTTCTGATCGAGCCTCGTTAGAAAGATCATTCGAGTACGGTTGTGCCCCACCCTAGCCATCTCGACTTCCACACACCCCGCTTGCATGAGCTTAGGATGGAGCTTGCTTAAGTGCTGGCCGAGCCCTCCCGGCGTCTGGCCGGCAAGACGACGATCGTTCGGGTGAAGGCGCTTCAACTCATCAAGAAGCTGCGCGGCGGTTCCTTGCCACTCCAACCGGTCACACATGAGCATGCATATCGCGCGACCGATGTGGTTGCGTCGGATGTGGCCACGAGCAAGAGTTCCGTCACAATGCTGATCAACAATCGAATGCGGTCGATCGACATCGGTACCGACGACGTCCGTACCGTGAGCGGGCGGCGAATTCGCCATCTACATCCCAACCAAATTGCGGATCGGATCGCTCGAACCATTGCGTCGCGTGGCCATGACGTCGCTTCGCCATCCCAGCGCAGTCAACGCCGGTATCAATTGCTCTTCCAAGAACGATTCGAACTCATCCACGCATGAAGGCAGCGTGACCATTGTCGTGGTATGGCCGTCGCCGCGCTCACGCCCTTGAATGAAGCGGACCAAGTCCGGGCGATCAGCCGGAAGCGTGTACCTCAAATCCTGGACCAGACTAAAAGCTTCGCCTCCGGAGGCGTTCGCATCGTCTTCCATTGGTTCAACGACGATCTCATAGAGGAAGTGCGGCGGACGCAGCCATTCGATCTTGGTCAGCCCCGCAAGGCAGGTCGGACACCGGCAGGGATGAAAATCGTCGTCGCCGCCGGGGGGCAGGACGTCCTCGCTCGGCGTAGAGCCAGCCACAACCTTGGAAATCGGGCACAAATCAGCCCGTGCCGGCGCATTGGCGCCGGGACTACACTTATACATTCTCAATACTCTCAAATATCTATCCGGACGAGTGCGGCAAAGTAATAACGGCGTTTATACCGCGATTCGGCAAATGCAGATAGAGGGAGTTGGCTTCAGCGCCGGCAGACACCTGCATTTGACTTTAAGTCCGGCACCGAATTACTGCTCATTCCTGGTCCGCAACTTGTGGTGTTGGTTCAGCCCCAGGCACCACCTGAAGCCCGTTGCACCGGCTGGAATTCGCGAAGCTGGTTATCTACCGCCCAACCGGCGCCGCAACCTCGATCGACGCCAAGACCGGCGCACAGCTTGGCGCCATCGTCGAGGTCGTCGCCAGCAGCGGGTCGAACACCCGCCGGCACAACATTTTGGTCGTCGCCACGAACTCCGGATGACTTCCGAACTCCGCCGACAACGCTTGCACAACCGGTTTTCTGGCACCACGCAAGGTCAGTACCGTCGCCACAACCGCAGCCGATCGTGCTGAGAGATGTTGTGCGAGCCGGGCGCCGATCACGTCGCCATTTCCTTTGCGGCTCGCGGTGCGACCGATGTCGGCGGCGAGTTGGGGAAAGGCTGCTCGCAGCACGGCTTCGGCGGCACGCGCATAAATGTCAGCCAAGTCTGGTCGTCTGGTCTGGTGTGCGACGAAACAGCGATCGAGGAAGAAGCGAAGTTCAAGAGAAGTGGCGACGTCGTCGGCAGTTGGCATTTGCTATTTACGCCTACCGAATGGCCCGAACGTCGATATTCGGATGTGAAAGCTGTTCAATCGCATCGGCCAAAATCGGAAGTCGAAAGCCCAGTCCCTCTTGGTCTCGCCCGTAGCGGTCGCCTTCGTCTGACGAAATGTGGCCAGTCAAAGCGTCGTCCAGCGCCTTAGCCACACCGGCGTTTCGCAATCGGTTTTTGAAGGTGTGGCGGAACGAGTGAAACGACTTCCGCGTATCCGGAACAACAAGTCTGGAGTACGCGGACCACCACTTCGACAATGATGCGGTCACCTTGTAACTTTTGTCGCGCTTCTTTTTATCGTCCCACTTGAGCGAAGAAAACACGTGGATATTTCCAGCGGAACGCTGGGCGTCGACGAATTGCAGGAAGCCAAGCTCAAGCAAGGCGGAATGAATTGGCACCTTCCGTTGGGAAGCTTCATTCTTGAGGCTCCGAAGATAGCCCGGGTCGGGGCCGTCGTATCGCTCCTGAATATGCATGTAATGGACGCCGTCTTCTTCCTTGATGTCGGTGACGGCGAGTTGCCCCAGTTCTTCCAATCGGGCGCCGGAATAAGCGGCCAGCAGTGGAATCCATTTCTGGGCGTCGCCACCAGCCCTCTTGTCGCGAACAAGCTTTCCGCGAAATACGTCGCTCGCAAACAATGCTCCCACCTCGCGATCGTTATAAGGGAGCTTAGTTGGTGCGCTTTTGGTGGTCTCCACGGAGATGTTCAGCATGGGATTGACGAAGTTTTCGCTTTCAATAGCCGCATCAGCGAATACGGCTCGGAGCGCAGCGAAGACCTTCTCGTTGAGCGTCTTTGCCGCCAGCCGCTTGTAAGGCGCTTGACCTTTCGCCGTGTATCGAGCGACGACAGTGCGCACGGACTCGGACCGCATGGCGGTGGGTACGCTCGCCGGATACTGAGCCATCAGATTACGAAATTCGATGCAGTGTCGCCGCGTGATCTGACCGAGCCGAAGATCACCATGCACATCAATGAAACGCTTAACCTGAGTTTCAAACTCTCGCGCCGTCTTGCCTGCATCGCCTCCGTCCCGCTCACGCTTAGTTCGCCACGCGACAAATGCGTCCCACACCGTGCCTTCAAGGTTGTGGTCTGAGAATTGTGAGGCGGTCGAGACTGACTGCGCCACTGCCGCATTCGACGTTTCTCCAGGTGTGACCGCACCGCTTCTAAGATCATCCTCATATTTCACGACATCGCACCAAGCGGCCTGAAAAATCGGACGCAACCGTGTCATTGCCGGGTGGGTGCCGCTCAGCCGAATCCCCTGATCATCGAGCACGCCAAGTAGCTTTTCGTCGAAGCCTGCGATGTCTGCCCAGCGTCCTTGACGAGATAGCCCGTCCCGAAGCTCGTAGTAGCGCAGCCGATACGCCGAATGCTCACTCCAGTAGGTCTGGGGGTCCGGAATCTCTTCGTCAGGTTGGTTGAATGCTCGCAGTTCTGCCCGCGAAAGCTCAGCAGCGCGCCATTGTTCGATGGCCCGAACGGCCTTTCTCGGATCGACGGGCTCAGCCGGCGCCGATGCGCCAGCACGCGCCCGTTCAACGACAAGCTCGAATTCGCGCAAGATCGGCGGCGCCAGTCTCTTGGCGTCTGAGTAGAGTGTGGTGCCCAGCCGACGGGTGAGGTTTTTCTTGCCCACCCGGTCCTGGCAATCCGCTGGAACCACGAGGATGGCCTCATAGGTCCCATCAAGAAGAACCCGCGTACCCGGCACCTTCTTTTTTCGATTTTGTCCCCGAGCCATGGGGCAATTTATAGTGGTAGTTTGTAGTGCGTGAAGAGGAAAAAACCCTTTATCGGCGGGATTTTCTTTGCCTCCAACGCCATTTGGCGCGGGTGGCGGAGAGGGAGGGATTCGAACCCTCGATACCCTTGCGAGTACTCCAGTTTTCGAGACTGACGCCTTCAGCCACTCGGCCACCTCTCCGGAGGCCCGCTTAATGGCGGCGGTTGCGTCCGGTTGCAAGTCCGGGCCCCGGATTTCCTCGGTCAAGCGGCAGCGAGCAGCGCAAATAACCGCCCCTCGGTGCGTGAAAGCCGCCAGCCCTCGTGCACGAACACCCTGCCCGCGCTGAAATCGGCGGCGGCCAAGCTGCGCAAGCGAGCGATGGCCGCAGCGTCGAGCCCGCTCGGCGCCAGTTCAGCGCGGATCGCCCCCCAATCCTCGCCGGCGTTCGCGGCGCGGTACGCGTCGCCGATCGCGCGGCCGGCGGAGAGATCGGGCGCCCCCGCTTGCTGCGCAGCGGCCGGCAACATCGCGCCGGCGCCAAGCGCGGCCAGCGCCAACAACAGCTCTCTTTTGTTCAGGCTCATGACCGCACTCCGAGGTCGCGCTTCAAATGATCCGACATGCGCATGGCGAGCGCGATGAGGGTGAGCGTGGGGTTGGCGATACCGGATGTTGGAAACACCGAGACGCTGGCGACGTAGAGATTATCGAGGCCGTGCACGCGGCAGTGTTCGTTCACCACGCCTTCGTCAGCATCAATGCTCATGCGTGTTGCGCCCATGTGGTGGCGTGACGGACTGAAGCCCGCGAGCCATTCATTGCGCGGCACCGGCCAACAGACACGTCCGGTGTTGGTCTCGCCCAGCACCTGCGCGAGCGCGTTCACGCCAGCCTCGAGATTGTCGAGGTCGCGCCGGGTGTAGACCCAATCCAACCGCACTTTCGGAATGCCCAACGCATCGACGTTCGCAATATCGAGCGTGATGCGGCTTTCGGGGTTAGGCATGTGCTCGGCCATAAAATAGATTGCAACGCGCTGCGCAGGTTCGGCGCGGAGACCGTTCTGATCCAGCATTGACGCGAGCATGCGCGCCGCTTCGACGTTAGCGTTCGGCGGGAACGTGGCGTTGACCATGGTGGCGGTGAAATTGCCCATGTTGAAGCGGCGCTGCGCTTCAAGCGTCGCCGCCAGCACGCAATGGACTTTGTCACGGCCGTTGTCGGTGTAGAGCGTCATCGCACGCTGCGCGTCGCTGAGTGCGAACATCGAGATCGGCTTTTCGTCCTCGAACTGGCCGTAGGTGACGTGGCCCATGAAGTTGCGGCCGAGCTGATCGCTGTCGTTGCCGAGATCGGACGCCAGCAACAAACGCACGTTCTCGATGCCGCCGGTCGCCAATACATAAGCGCGCCCGCGCGCGGTGTGGCGTTTGCCGTTCAGGCACGCGACGGCGAGATCGCTGATGCGGCGGCCACGGCGGCGCTTGCGAATCTCAGTGACGTTGGCGTGGAGGTAGACGTTGACGTTCGCGGCTTCCGAGGGCGCGGTGCGGAAGCGATCGAACTTGTCGCGGTCAGCGCCGCCGCCCACCGGCGAAAAGTAGCGCGGCGCGGAAAAGAAATCGCGCGCGCCGTTCACGGTGAGCGCGGGCCTTCCCTCTTCCGAGCTGGAATCGAAGTCGCGATCGAACAGCGGAATCTCGAGCAAGCGGCAAGCGCGATCGTAGTACGGCTGCAACTGCGCGCGCGTCATCGGCCAACCGGTGCGCGAGAGCCAATCGCGGCGTGTGAAGTCCGCTTCGTCGAGCGGCACGCACTTGCCGCCCCAGATCGCGGCCGAGCCGCCGAGGATGCGCATGCGCGACTGCCACGTGTAATCATCGAGCGACGCTTCCGGATTGTCGGGCGCGCGCATCACGCCGCTGCCGCGGTAGAGATCCTGGATGGTCTGGTCGAACTCCAGGCCGCCGCTTTCGAGGATCGCAACGCTCTTGTTGGCGCCGGCCCATTCGGTGGCGATGGCGATGCCCGCCATGCCGCCGCCGATGATGACGAGATCGGCTTCGATCTCGGTCGCTTCGGGCAAATCTCGGGCGTCGATGATTGCCATCGCGCAACTCCTTCTTGAATTTACGGGGTGTTTCGCTAGCCGCGGGCGCCGGCTTGGCGGAGCAGATCGATCATTTCGACGTGACCTCCCCTGCGCGCCATTTGCAATGGCGATCGAAGTTCGTTGCCGTCAACAATCGGCGCGCGCACGGCGAGATTCACATCGGCGCCGTGATTGATGAGGTAGCGCGCGACTACTAGGCGGTTCCTGCGCGCAGCATTGATAAGCGGCGTTTCGTCGGACGGCACGATAGCGTTCACATCGGCGCCGGCTTGCACGAACAGGCGCGCCATCTCGACATTGCCTAACTGACTGGCGACGATCAGCGCGTTGCCTTCGCCGCGCGCGACTTGATCTACATCGGCGCCGGCTTCGAGCAGATCGCGCGCCATATCGAGATCGTTAAGCCGCGCGGCCATGATGAGCGGCGTGCCGTCACCGGGGATCCAGTGATTGACGTCGGCGCCAGCCGCGATGAGGTCACGCGCTTCAGCGACGTCGCCGTTTTGCAGCGCGTGCACTAGGCGTGCGCTGGACGAGCGCTGCAACCAGCCGCCGTCTTGCACTTCGTCAGCGTAGGCGCGGCGCGGCGGTTGCGCGACCCACGCCGTGAGCGCGACCACGAGCGTGGCGGCGAGGCACAATGCGCCACCGAACGCGCGGCGCGTTGCGGCGACGCGCGGGCGCCCGAGCGCGGTAATGCGCTGCTTCAGCGGCTGGGCGCCCACCGGCGGCCAAGCGCAACCAAGCGGCACGGCGCTAGCAGCGAGTTGAGTTTTGAGCATCGCTTCAGCGTAAGCGCGGCGCGCCGAGCCATGGCGCTGCATCACGCGCTCGTCGCAGGCGAGCTCCTGGTCGATGCGCAGTGCGGCGCGGGCCACGTAAGCGAGCGGATTAAACCAGAACACGCATTGCAGCAGCGCCGCGAGTGCGTTGACTTGGACATCGCCGGCTCTGATGTGCGCGCGTTCATGCTCCAGCACCAGTTCGCGCTCGGCGGGCGTGTAGCGCGCTTCGAAATCCACTGGCACGACGATACGGGGGACAAAGACGCCGACCACAGCGGGCCCGGCGCTGTCTGTTGCAGCGATGCGTACGCCGTTCGCCGCGCGACGCGCGCCAAGACGGCGGAGGAACCGGTGTTGACCAAGCGCGAGCACCGCAAGGCTGAACGCAAAGCCAAGGGCCCACAGTGCAATGATGTAGGCATCGAGGCGCGATATGGCGAACGTGGCGGCCGATGACATCGCATCGGCTGGGGGCGTCGCAACGGTTGCGGTGGGCGCGCCCTGTTCGACTATGGCGCTTGAAACCAAAGGTGCGGCGTCGATCAGAACCAGGCGCGCTGGCATCACCGCCGCAATCGCCGCAATCGGAACGAGCAGCCACAACGCATACGCAACGCGTGCGCCGAAGGCAGCTCGCATTGGAATGCGCAGCGCGAGCACCAATGCGATGGCGGCGCTGACGACGAGGACCAGGCGCATTAGGAGGCCAAGAAGATCAGCGCTCATTGTCGAGCTCCCCGATCAGTCGTTTCAGTTCTGCGATATCGTCGGCGCTCAATTGTTCGCGCTCTGAGAAATGCGTGACCAGCGATGAGAGCCGGCCATCGAACAGACGGTCGATCAGGTTGCGGCTTTCTTCGCTGACGTAGTCGGCGCGCACGATCTTCGGGCTGTAGAGATAGCGCCGGCCATCGCGTTCGGCGGTGATGGCATCCTTGGTGAGCAGCCGATTGATCAGCGTTTTGACCGTGGCTTCGGTCCAGCCCTGCTCTTTCGCGACATCGGAGACGATATCGTCCGCGCTCAAAGGGTGACGCTTCCAAAGCGCCTCCATGATCACACTTTCCGCACCACTGACGCGCATGTTTACACCTGTAATCTTCGTACAATTACAGGTGTAATCGATAAAGTCAATCGCGCTTCGTCGCGGATTGCAGCGCTTTCGTCCTAGCGCGACGCGGTAGTGGTTTCGATCGCCGGGCCGCCGCCGAAAGCGCGATAGGTGGCGATGGCCGCGCGGGCAGATTGCGCTTCAGCGTCGATGCGCGTGAGGTTCGCATCGATCAGCTGCTGCTCGGCGCGCAACCGATCGGCCAAGCTTTGGATGCCAGCGCCGTACGCCGCGCGCGAACCGCGCGCCGTGGTTTCCGCCGCTTGTTCGGCGCGACGTGCAGAGTCGAGGCGCAAACGGCCCTGATCCAGCGAGACCAATGCGTTCGACGCCTCGGCCACGGCTTGCGTCACCGTCTGCTGATACTGAATCAAGGATTGGTCGAACTGCGCGTCACGCTGGCGTTGCACAGCAAAGCGGCGGCCCCAATCAAAGAGCGGGATTGAGATGAAAGGCGTCGCGCTCGCGAGTGTCGTCCCGGCTGTAGCCGGATTGCCGATCAGCGCGTCGGTGACATTGATCGAGCCGGTGAGGTTCAAGCGCGGAAACAAGTCAGCGCGCGCCGCACCCAGCGACGCAGCGGCGACAAGTGTCTGCGCTTCCGCGCGCGCAACATCAGGGCGCAAGCGGAGAAGATCAGCCGGCGCAGCTGGCGCTGACGTCAACTCAAGATGCGGAATTGGCGCGTTTTGAGCGGCTATGACCGCCTGCACGCCCGCCTCCTCCGTACCCGGCGCCTTGCCGCGCAACACCGCGAGTACGTTCTCAGCGCGGCGCGTTTCAATCACCAAGCCGGGCAAGCGCGTACGTGTGCTTTCGGCCAAGCGTCGCGCATCGGCGGCGTCCGCTTCCGACGCGAAGCCCGCTTCGAAACTGGTTTGCAGGATGCGCGCAAGTTCGTCCGACGTTTGCACTGATTGCGACAGCGCCGCGTAGCTGGCCTGTGCGGTGCGCAGATCGACATAAGCTTGCGCTACGTCCGCGGCGAGCGCGACTTGTGCGCCACGAAGATCGGCGACCGCGGCGCGCGTGTTGGCGCCAGCGCCGGCCGCCGCCGGTCCGATACCGAACAACGGCAATTCCCACGACACTTGGGCGCCGTATGCGCCAGTCATCTGCTCGCGCTCGGCGCCAGGCGCGACCGCGCCTTCGACGACGCGCGTGTATTGGCCGCTGCCGGTCGCCAACAACTCCGGCAAGAATTGAGTCAGCGTTGAATAAGAAAGCGCGCGCGCTTCGCGGACGCGCGACACAGCGAGCTGCACCGTTGGGCCATCGGCTAGCGCTTCGCCCACCAGCTGTGTCAGCGCCGGATCGTTGAAGCCCTGCCACCAATCGGTCACCGGCAGCGCCGCGCCCGCGGGCGCGTCGCGCCATTGCGACGGCAGCAGCGGCGCTTCGGCGCGCTCGCTGGGCATGGTCACGCAGGCGGACGTCGCGAGCAGCGCGGCCAAAGCCACGGCACGCGCCGATCCGCCGATCCAGGGCCGGAAGGCGACCATTCCCTTACTCCTCAGTAGCTTAGTTCTTCCTTCAGCGGATCGGCCGAAGAGTTTGTTGGTCCAGGACTTGGGATTTCGACTTGACGTCGTCCACCCTTAACATTTATAGAACGAACATTCGTTTTATATGCGTTGCAGCGAAGCCCCGCAAGGGCTGATTTTGTTTTGGGGATGATCCTTGGCCCGCCTTGCCGATCCCGAACTGGCTGATCGCCGGCGCCGGCAGATCATGGACGCGGCGATCGCCTGCTTCCGTAAGCGCGGCTTCCACCAAGCCACGATGGCCGAGATCTGCGCCGAGGCCGGCATCAGCGCCGGCGCGCTCTATCGCTATTTCGCCTCCAAGGCGGAAATCATCGGCGCTATCGCCGAAGACTCGCGCGGCGAAAGCGACGAAGCGTTTCTGCGCGCCGCCGAAGAGCACGGCATCATCGAAGCGATGTGCTTGGCCTGCCGCGGCTTCATGCAGAAGTTCGCCGACGGTGACGGATCTTTGATCGCGGACATTTTCGCCGAAGCCATTCGTGACGATTCTGTGTCGACGCCATTGCGCGCGACCGATGCGCAAAGTGTCAAAGTTTTCACGAAGGCGATGAAGGCCGCGCAAGAGCGCGGTGAAGTTGATCCGTCACTCGACGCAGAAATGACGGTGAACACCTTGTTCGCCGCCCTCGAAGGCATAGGTCTGAGGCGCGCATTTCTGCGCGACACGGACCCAGACGCCGCCCTCCTCCAATTCCGCGCGCTCGCGGAGCGCTATCTGAGCCCACGTCATGAATAAGCCCGAGAATCCCGAAGAGTTCACCCGCGCGGAGGGTTTGTTCAAACGCGCCGCCGATGCTGGCGGTCGTGCTTTGCAAACAGCTAAGGGCGCCGGCGAGAACGCTTGGCGCCGAGCGGCGGGCGATCCCGACGATCCGAGTCATCGCCGCCGTGTTCTGACAATGCTGGGCATCGGCATCGTCGCGGTAATCGCCGTCATGTTCGTGCTGAGCCGCTTGGGCGGTGACGGCGCTGTGCATACGCCTGTTTCCACCGCGCAAGCCGTCAGCGTGATCACGACCGCCGAGCGCCCATTCCACGCAACGATCTCTCTCAATGGCGAGGCTCGCCCTGTGCGCGACATTCAGGTTTCGGCGCCGGCGACCGGCGTGCGCATCCTTCAACTCCTGGTCGATGAAGGCGAGTACGTGCGCGAAGGCCAACCGATGGCGCGGCTCGACACCAATCTTGCGCAAGCGCAAACGCGCGCCGCACAAGCCAGCGTCGCCGAAGCCGAGTCTACCTCAGTGCGCGCTCGTGGCGAGTACGAACGCGCGGAATCGATCCGCGACTCCGGCGCGCTCTCGACCGAAGCAATCGAGACACGCCGTTCCGCCGCGATCGCGGCCGATGCGCGGCTCGCCGCAGCGCGCGCGCAGCTGCAGGAAGTCAACGCGCGCCTCGGCGGCGGCTATGTCCGCGCGCCCGCGGCTGGCCTCGTTATCGACCGCACAGCTGAAGTGGGCCGCGATGTCGCCGGACAAATTCTCTTCCGCATCGCCGCCGGCAACGATCTCGAAGTCGCCGCGCAAGTCGCCGAAGGCGAAGCGCTGGCGCTCACGCAGGGCCAGACCGCAACGTTCTCGCTGGTCGATGGCACAACCGTTGAGGGTCGCTTGCGCCGCCTGCCCGCCTCGATCGACAGCCGCACGCGCACCGGCGAGGCGCTGTTCCAGTTGCCGCGCGAAACCCGCGTCCGCGCCGGCATGTATCTGCGCGGAGAAGCGCAACTCGCCGAGCGCAGCGTGCTCGCCGTGCCGCAAAGCTCGATCCTTTACGACAACGGGCAAGCCTACGTGTTCGTGTTGGATCAAGAGAACAACGTTCACCGCACCAACATCGCGCTCGGCGCGCGTGACGGCGATTGGGTCGAAATCGTCTCCGGGCTTGAGTTGAACCAACGCATTGTCGGCGCCGGCGCTGCCTTCTTGCAGGACGGCGACGAAGTGCGGCCGCTGGCCGACCCAACGCCAGCGGCGACGACAGCGCCAGCCGATCAGTCTGGTGAGAACAATTCCGGCGAACTGCGCGGCCGGGAGGGCTGATCCGTCATGGCTTGGAACATCTCGGCCGGCGCGATCCGCAATCCGATCCCGCCGATCCTGCTCATTCTGGCACTCGTGTTCGCGGGCTGGACTGCGTACGGCCGGCTGCCGATCAACCAACTGCCGAACGTCGACTTCGGCGGCTTCACGGTCGGCGTCGGCCAAGCCGGCGCCGCGCCAGAGGAAATGGAAACCCAGATCACGCAGCGCATCGAAAGCGCGCTGACGTCGGTCGAAGGGGTAAAGCGCGTCACCTCGACGATCTCGCCTGGCTTTTCCAACACCGTTGTCGAGATGGAGAGCGACGGCGATCTCGGCCGCGCCGTCGAGGACGCGCGCGACGCGATCAACCGCATTCGATCCGAACTGCCCGCCGACATCAGCGAACCCGTGATCACGCGGCTTGACGCGGCGAGCCAACCGATCGGCTACTACGCTGTCGTCGGCGAAGGCATGTCGCCGCAGGATATCTCCTGGTTCATCGACAATGATCTGCAGCGTGAATTGCTCGCGGTTCCGGGCGTCAGCGGCATTCAGCGCACCGGCGGCGTCGATCGCGAAATCCGCGTCGAACTCGATCCCGCGCGCATGCTGGCCTACGGCGTTTCAGCCGACGCGGTGAACGATCAACTGCGCGCCATGAACGTCGATTTGCCAGGCGGTCAAGCCCAGATCAGCGGCCAGGCGCAGTCCATTCGCGCGCTCGGTGGCGCGGAAACCATCGCCCAGCTCAATGATCTGCGCATCTCCGCCGCGGACGGCCGCACTGTTCGTTTGGGCGATCTCGGCACAATTACCGACGCCGCCAGCGATATGAACTCGGTGTCGCGGTACAACGGCCAGCCTGTCGTCGGATTCGCCATCCTGCGCTCGCGCGGCGCCAGCGAAGTGCAAGTGTTCGACCGCATGGACGAGCGGCTGCGAGAGATTGAACGCCAGCGTCCGGAAATCGAAGTTCGCGAAATCTTCTCCACCGTGGAATTCATCCGCGGCATGCACGAAAGCTCGATCCACGCTTTGATCGAAGGCGCGCTGCTGGCGTGCTTGGTCGTGTTCCTGATCCTACGCGATTGGCGCGCAACGCTGATCGCCGCCGCCGCCATTCCGCTCTCAATCTTCCCGACCTTCGCCGCCATCGAAGTGCTGGGCTTCACCTTGAACATGGTGACGCTGATCGCGCTCGCGTTGGTGACCGGGGTCTTGGTCGATGACGCCATCGTCGAGATCGAGAACATCGTCAGGCACATGCGGATGGGCAAAGGCGCCTACCCGGCAGCGCTCGAAGCCGCCGACGAAATCGGCCTCGCCGTCGTCGCCACCACAGGGGCGATCATCGCGGTGTTCGTGCCGGTGAGCTTCATGGAAGGCGGCATGGGCGTCTTCTTCAGGGAGTTCGGGCTGACCGTCGCCTTCGCGGCGCTTTTCTCGCTCATTGTCGCGCGTTTGATCACGCCGATGATGTCTGCCTTCTTTCTCACCAACAAAGCGCACGACCACGAAGCCAAGCCGGGTGTGCTGACGCACGCCTATCGCGACACGCTAAGCTGGTCGATCCGCAATCCATGGAAGACCATCGGCGTCGGGCTTGGCGTCTTCATCGTGCCGCTCGTACTGCTGATTGTCGGCGTCATTCCCGCCGTCGTCATTCCGCGATTCGACGCCGGTGTGATCCAGGCGCGCGTCGAGATTCCACCGGGCACACCCGTGCTGCAAGCCGATCGCGTGCTGCAGCAAATGAGCGCACGCATTCGCCAGACCCCGGAAGTCGAAGGCGTGTTCACCGCCATGAACGGCTCCGACGGCTCGGCGCCGAACGCCGACATGTTCATCTCGCTGGTTGATCGCGGCGATCGCAACAAGTCCGCCTACGCGATCCAGCAAGTGCTGCGTCCGGTGCTTTCTGAGTTTCCTGATTACCGCGCCGCATTCGTGCAGGATCAGGGCGGGTCTTCCGGCTCCGACATCACCGTGCAGTTCGTCGGCCAAGATCCGGCCGCCGTGAACGCGGCCGCCGACCGTCTCGCCGCCGCAATGGGCCGTCTGCCGCAGCTGACCGACGTTCGTTCGACCTCCGCTCTGCGTCGGCCGGAACTGCAAATTCGCCCGCGTCAGGAAGACATGGCGCGCCTCGGTGTTTCGGCCTCCGCGCTTGCGTCCGCCATCCGCATCGCAACAAGCGGCGACGCGGAGCAATTTCTGCCGCGTTACGATCTAGCCGATCGCCAGATTCCGATCCGTGTCACGCTCCGGCCCGACCGCCGCTCCGATCTCGACGCATTGCGCTCTTTGCCGGTGCAATCGCAGCTCGGCGAACCAGTACGCCTCGACGCTGTCGCCGACGTTCAGTTCTCGTTGGGCGAAGCCGCCATCGAGCGGCGCGACCGCGAGCGCGCTGTCACCGTCGGCGCCAACGTCGTGCCCGGCGTGGAGCTCTCTACCGCGCAGTCCGCTGTCACCAATCTGCCCGAGGCGCAGAACCAGCCCGGTGCGCGCCTCGCGTCCGCCGGACAAACCGAAGACTTCGCGGAAATGACCGCGAGCTTCGGCAGCGCGATGCTATGGGGCGTCATCCTCATCTACATCGTGCTGGTGCTGCTGTTCCGCGACTTCTTCCAGCCCATCACCATCATGACGGCGTTACCGCTTTCGATCGGCGGCGCGTTCTTGGGGCTCATCATCGCCAACCAGCCGCTGTCGCTGTTCGCCTTCATCGGCCTGCTGATGCTGATGGGCTTGGTGACGAAGAACTCCATCCTGCTGGTCGATTTCGCGGTCGAGCGCATGCACCACGGCATGAGCCGCAACGCCGCACTGATGGAAGCCGGCATGCAACGCGCACGGCCGATCATCATGACGACTTTCGCGATGTCGGGCGGCATGTTGCCGGCCGCTTTGGGCTGGGGCGTCGACGGTACATTGCGTCAAGGCATGGGCGCCGCCGTGATCGGCGGGCTGATGCTCTCCACCCTGCTCTCGCTGGTGTTCGTGCCCGCCATGTTCGTGCTGATCGACCGGCTCGAACGCTGGGTGCAGGGCTTCCTGCCCAAGCCGCACATCCCGGACGCCGACGATCCGGTCCGCACGCCAGCGGAGTAAAACAAAGGAGCGCGGGTCTTCGGACCCGCCTAGTCAGGCTACGGGAAAATGCGGGTCTGAAGACCCGCGCTCCTTTCGGCTTGTCTCGCATCGATACTTCATATATAAACTAACTCATGCGCATAGCCTGCGTCGGCGGCGGTCCCGCCGGCCTCGTCTTCGCGATCTCCATGAAGCTGCGCGACCCGCGGCATGATATCACCGTGTTCGAACGCAATGATCCTGGCGACACCTTCGGCTGGGGCGTCGTGTTCTCCGATCAGACCATGGAGAACCTCCGCTCCAACGATCCCAAAAGCGCCGACGAAATTGAAGCCGACTTCGCGCATTGGGACGACATCGACGTCCACATCCACGGTCAAACTATCACCTCCTCCGGCCACGGCTTCGTCGGCATTGGCCGCAAGCGTCTCCTGAACATCTTACAAGACCGCGCCCGCCAACTCGGCGTGCGGCTTGAGTTCAAAACCGAGGTCGAGCCTTCGCCGGAGCTGTTCGCCGCCTACGATCTTGTCCTCGCTTGCGACGGCGCCAACTCAAAGCTGCGTTCCGCAGACACCGAACACTTCGGCGTCGACATCGACATCCGCCCCAACAAATACATCTGGCTCGGCGCCAACAAGGCGTTCGACGCGTTCACCTTCGCCTTCGAGCAAACCGAACACAGCTGGATTTGGGCCCACGCCTACAAGTTCGACGATGGCGCCTCCACCTTCATCGTCGAATGCAGCGAAGCCACCTGGCGCAGCTTCGGCTTCGACGCGATGAGCCAAGACGAAACCTGCCGCGCGGCAGAGAAGCTCTTCGCCAAATACCTCGACGGCGCCACGCTCGACACCAACGCCAAGCATTTGCGCGGCTCAGCCTGGCTCAACTTCCCGCGCATCGTCTGCGAAACGTGGCACAAGGGAAACCTGATCCTGATGGGCGACGCCGCCCACACGGCGCACTTCTCGATCGGCTCCGGCACCAAGCTCGCGATCGAAGATGCGATTAAGCTGGCGCAAGTGCTGCACAGCGGAAAGCCGCTCGCGGAAGCGCTGGCCGAGTACCACGCCGAACGGCAAGTCGAGGTGCTGAAGCTCCAGAACGCCGCGCGTAACTCAACTGAGTGGTTCGAGAACATCGATCGTTACGCCAATCTACAACCGCTGCAGTTCGCATATTCCCTGCTCACCCGCAGCCAGCGTGTCAGCCACGAGAACCTGCGCTTGCGCGATAACGGTTTCCTCAATCGCGTGGAATCTTGGTTCGCTGGCGCCGCCGAGCGCGGGCCTTCAGGCCCGCCTGGCGCCAACGACGCAGCGGCTAGCACCGATGCGCGCCTGAAGGCGCGCGCTCCAACTCCCCCAATGTTCGTCCCTCTAAAACTCCGCGAGATGGAGATCGCCAACCGCGTGGTTGTTTCGCCGATGTGCATGTACTCCGCCGTCGACGGCGAAGTGAACGACTTCCACCTTGTGCACTACGGCGCCCGCGCCGGCGGCGGCGCCGGGCTCATTTTCAGCGAAATGACCGATGTCTCCGCAGACGCACGGATCACGCCCGGATGCGCTGGCATGTACAAGCCCGCGCACGTCGCGGCCTGGAAGCGCATCGTCGATTACGTGCACACGCACACCAACGCAAAATTCGCGCTGCAACTCGCGCACGCCGGCCGCAAGGGCTCGACCCGCGTGCCGTGGGAAGAGGATTTCGCCGATCAGCCGCTGACTGAGGGCAATTGGGAAATCATCGGCCCCTCGGCCATCGTCTGGTCGGATCGCAACGCCACCCCGCGCGAGATGACGCGCGCCGACATGGAGCGAGTCAAAGCCGATTTCGTCCGCGCCACACTCTTGGGCGAGGAAGCCGGCTTCGACATGCTAGAACTGCATTGCGGCCACGGCTATCTGCTCTCTTCGTTCCTCACGCCGATCAGCAACCAACGCGCCGACGCGTATGGCGGCAGCGTTGAAAACCGACTGCGCTTCCCACTTGAAGTGTTCGAAGCGATGCGCGCCGCTTGGCCGAAGCACAAGCCGATGAGCGTCCGCATCTCCGCCACCGATTGGCACGATGAGGGCTTGAGCACCCAAGATTCCGTCGCCATCGCACAGGCCTTCGCCAACGCCGGCGCCGATCTGATCGACGTTTCCGCCGGCCAAACCACGCCACTCGCACGTCCCGTTTACGGCCGCATGTTCCAAACGCCATTCTGCGACCGCATTCGCAACGAAGCGCGGGTGAAGACGATGGCCGTTGGCAACATCTTTGAGCCCGATCACGTCAACTCGATCCTCGCCGCCGGCCGCGCCGATCTGTGCGCACTGGCGCGACCGCACCTGATGGATCCGAACTGGTCGCTGCGCGCCGCCGCGGAGCTGGGCTATGCTGGCCTCGCTGGCCCAAAGCAGTATCGGCCCGGCCAGCAGCAAATGCAGCGCAATCTCGCACGCAAAGCCGCGGAGCAAGCATGACCAAACACGCTTTCATCACCGGCGGCGGCACCGGCATCGGGTTGGCAACGGCGCGCGCCCTCGCGGCAAAAACTGGCGTGCGGCTCACGCTGGTCGGACGCGACGGCGCACGCGTGCAAGGCGCGGCGGAAGCATTTGAGGACGCGCAAGGCGTCGTCTGCGACGTCGCCGACGAAGCATCCGTCACAGCTGCCTTCGCCCAGGCGCGCGACCGCTACGGCGCCATCGACATTCTCATCAACAATGCCGGAATCACGCCATCGGCGCCACTGCACAAAACATCGCTCGCGGCCTGGAACGAAGTGCTGGCAATCAATCTAACCGGCGCATTCCTCTGCACGCGCGCAGCTTTGCCGGATATGTACGACGCCAAGTGGGGCCGTATCGTCAACGTCGCCTCGATCGCCGGCTTGATGGGCAGCGCGTACATCGCCGCCTACTGCGCCTCCAAACACGGCATGGTCGGCATGACGCGCGCATTGGCAAAAGAAGCCGCCAAGCACGGCGTCACCGTCAACGCCATCTGCCCCGGCTATGTCGAAACCGATATCGTCACGCGCGCCGTTGAGAACATCGCGGCGAAAACCAAGCTCAGCGGCGACGAAGCGCGCGCCTCGCTCTACGCCGGCAACCCGCAAGGCCGGTTGATCACCGCCGACGAAGTCGCGAGCGCCATTGCCTGGCTCTGCAGTGACGGAGCGGCGGCCACCAATGGCGCTGCAATTCCGATGTCGGGCGGCGAAATCTGATGGCCGACGCGCGCGACACCGTCCGGCTCTCGCTTCGGTTGCTGACCACGAGCCGGCTGATCGAGCGCGAAGTCGACGCCCTCTTCCGCGCGCGCTTCGACAGCACCATTGCGCGCTTCGATTTTCTCTCCGCACTCGACCGACATGGCGCGCTCACACTGGGCGAGGTGTCGCAATACCTACTCGTGTCCAACGGCAACGTCACGCAATTGCGAACGCGCTTGAACGAAGACGGCCTGATCGAAACCGAGGCGGACAAGAGCGACCGCCGCATCCAGCGCGTGCGATTGACCAAACGCGGCGAAAGCGTATTTAAGCAAATGGCCAAAGCGCACGCAGCGCGCGTCGATTCGCTGTTGGGCGAACTCACGCAAACCGACAAACAAGCGCTGACGCGGCTGCTGGACGGCGCCAAATCGTCCATCCGCCGCAAGCTGACAAAGGGAGCGGCGCCGTGATCAACGATGCCTGGAAGAGCGCCGATTACCGCGCCGAGCATTTCCTCTGGAGCGTCGAGGATCGCGTCGGAACCGTTACACTCAATCGTCCCGAACGCAAAAATCCGCTGACGTTCGAAAGCTACGCCGAACTTCGCGATCTCTTCCGCCGCCTGAGCTACGCCGACGATTGCCGCGCCATCGTCATCACCGGCGCAGGCGCCAATTTCTGCTCGGGCGGCGACGTGCACGACATCATCGCGCCGCTGACCAAGATGACCATGCCGGAGCTGATGCGCTTTACCCGCATGACCGGCGACGCCGTCAAAGCCATGCGCGCCAGCCCGCAGCCGATCGTCGCCGCCGTCGAAGGCGTCTGCGCCGGCGCCGGCGCCATTCTCGCGATGGCGAGCGACATCCGCTATGCCTCGGCAAATGCCAAGACCGCGTTCCTGTTCACGCGCGTCGGCCTCGCTGGCTGCGATATGGGCGCGTGCGCAATCCTGCCGCGTATCATTGGCCACGGCCGCGCGAGTGAGCTGCTCTACACCGGCCGCTCCATGAGCGCCGAGGAAGGCGCTGCGTGGGGCTTCTTCAATAAGCTCACCGAAACGCCGCTCACCGAAGCACAAGCTTTCGCGCGCGATCTCGCCAATGGCCCCGCTTTTGCGCACTCCATGACCAAAAACCAGCTCAACATGGAATGGAGTATGAGCCTCGAGCAGGCGCTCGAAGCTGAAGCCCAGGCGCAAGCCATCTGCATGCAAACGAAGGACTTCGAGCGCGCCTACGTCGCCTTCGCATCGAAGCAGAAACCGGTGTTCGGGGGCGACTGAGATGAGCGTGCACGTCGATACTTTCGTCCGCGACAATCTCCCGCCCCGAGATCAATGGCCGGAGTTCAGGTTTACACTGCCGGAGTTGCAATTTCCGTCGCGCTACAACGCGAGCAGCATCCTCGACGCGGCGATCGCCAGCGGCCACGGCGCCAGAAACGCGGTGCTGTTTTCATCGGCCACGCTCACCTACGAGATGCTTTTGCGAGAAGCGTCTCGCATAGCCCATGTGTTGATGCACGAGTACGGGCTCGTCCCCGGCAACCGCGTCCTCATCCACTCTTCCAACACCCGATTGTCGATCGCCGTTTGGTGGGGCGTGTTTCGCGCGGGCGGAGTCGCTGTCGGCACGATGCCCATGCTGCGTCCTCACGAACTCGCCCTGATCCTCAACAAGGCGCAGATCTCCCACGCCATTGTGGACTCGCATCGCGCCACGGAGCTTGAGCAAGCGCGCGCCGATGCGCCGCCGTTGAAGCACATCATCTCCACCGATGACTTAGAGCGGCGCATGGCGAATGCGCCTAACGATTTTCACGCGGTCCCAACCGCCGCCGACGATCCCGCGCTCATCGCCTTCACCTCCGGCACAACCGGCACGCCAAAGGGGTGTGTTCACTTCCATCGCGATATCGCGGCAATGGCCGAAACCTTCTCGCGCCATGTGTTGCAACCAAAGCCCGCCGACATATTCATCGGTACGCCGCCGTTGGCGTTCACGTTTGGACTCGGCGCCGGCGTAATTTTCCCGGCAAGCGCCGGAGCCGCAACGGTGATCTGCGACAAGCCCGGCTTCGACGTTCTCGCCGACACCATCGCGCAGCACAAAGCCACAACGCTCTTCACCTCCCCCACCGGCTATCGCGCGCTGATGAAGCAGGACATGGCGAAGCTCGCCTCGCTCCACACCTGCGTCTCCGCCGGTGAGCATCTGCCGCGCGCCACATCGGACCAATGGTTCGAGCGCACGGGCATCCGCATCATCGACGGCATCGGCTCGACCGAGATGATTCACATTTTCGTCTCCGCACGCGCCGACGACATTCGCCCCGGCGCCACCGGCAAGGCTGTGCCCGGCTACGAAGCGACGCTGCTCAGCGACAGCGACGAGCCGTTTGATGGCGAAGGCGAAGGCCGCCTCGCCATCCGCGGGCCAACGGGTTGCCGCTATCTCGCGGACGAGCGGCAGAAGAACTATGTCGCCAACGGCTGGAACGTCACCGGCGACATCTATCGCCGCGATGCCGACGGCTATTTCTGGTACGTCTCGCGCGCCGACGACATGATCATCTCGTCCGGCTACAATATCGGGGCACCGGAAGTAGAGAATGCACTGCTCACCCACGACGCCGTCGCCGAATGCGCCGTGATCGGCGCGCCGGATGAACAGCGCGGGCAGATCGTCAAAGCGTTTGTCGTGCTCAAACCCGGCGTAAGCGCCGACGAGCGCGCTCTGCAGGATCACGTCAAGGCAACCATCGCGCCCTACAAATACCCACGCGCGATCCAATTCGTCGCTGAGCTGCCGAAGACACACACCGGCAAGCTGCAGCGTTTCAAACTCCGCGAGCCTTCATGAACCCGTTCACACGCGACATCATCGTACGCTTCGAACACTGCGACACCGCCGGCATCATGTTCTACCCGCGCTTCTTCGCGCTGGTGAATGAAACGGTGGAGGATTGGTTCGCCAGTCTCGGCCACTCGTTCAAGTCGCTGCACGTCGATCAGCGCAAGGGCGTGCCGACTGTGCGGTTTGAATCCGAGTTCGTCGCGCCTGTACGCATGGGCGATACGCTACGCCAAAGTCTTGGCGTCGAGGCGATCGGCACGTCATCGCTCAATCTGAAACACCTCGCCGCTGTCGGCGATCGCGCGGTGGCGCGTTTCGATCAGACCATCGTGTTCACCGATCTTGCGACGATGAAGGCCGAGCCGTGGCCGAGCGACCTGCGCGACGCCGTCGCCAACTTCGCGGGGATCGAGGCATGAGAACGCTGCTCCCCGAAGGTTGGCCGAGGCCCAAGGGATATGCCAACGGCATCGAAGCGGAGGGCCGCATCGTGTTCGTCGCCGGCCAGATCGGGTGGACGCCCGAGGGCAAGTTCGGCGCGACAACCCTGCCCGCGCAATTCGCACAAACGCTCGACAACACGCTCGCCGTTCTCCGCGAGGCCAATGCCGGCCCCGAACATGTGGCGCGCATGACCTGGTACATCACCGACAAGCGCGCCTACCTCGCATCGCTCGCCGAGATCGGCGCGATCTGGCGCGACAAGATGGGGAAGAACTACCCCGCGATGGCAGTCGTCGAAGTGAAGGCGCTGATCGAAGACGCCGCGCTCATCGAAATCGAGACAACCGCCGTCGTGCCGCGCTAGAGTGCGTTGAGGAGTTCCGCGATGGCAGACCACAGCCTCTTCACCTTCGTCCGCGTCCACGGCGCGTCGCCCGAGGCCGTCGGCAACGCGCTCCGGGACGGCAGCGACAAGATCATGGATATCTATTCGATCATGGGCGAATGGGATTTGCTCGTGCGCATTGAGCACCCCGATCTCAACACGATCCAGAAAGTCGTCGCCGACACCATCCGCGCGCACCCGAACGTGGCGCAAACCTACACCATCCTCGGCTATCAAATTTACGGCTCCAAATGGCCGGGCTTTGATTATCCCGACACGGAATGAGCCTCGACCTCGAAAAACAATACAACAACCGCGCCCGCGTCCCCGACTCCGCGGCGATCATCGCAAGCTGGGCGCGCGACGCCGCTGCGTATCGTGAAATCAAGCCACCGCGCATGATCGCGTACGGGGACGGCGAACGCCACAGCATCGATCTGTTCGAGGCCGGCGAAGGCCCCGTCGTCATGTACATCCACGGCGGCTACTGGCAGGCGCTAGACAAGAGTTTTCACAGCATCCACGCGCGCGGCTTGAACCAACTAGGCATCACCGTCGCCGTACCGAGCTACGATCTATGTCCCGCCGTTGCGATCGGCGACATCATCCGCCAATTGCGGCATGCGTGTATCTCGCTTCATGAAGCAGTGCGCGCGCCGATTATTGCCAGCGGACACTCAGCGGGCGGGCACCTAGCCGTTTGTATGCTCGCCTCGGAGGATTACGTCCCCGCCGCCTACTCAATTTCGGGGCTCTTTGAACTTTCGCCGCTGATCGAAACAAGTCTCAACGAGAAACTGCAACTCACTCCCGAGCGGGCAACAGCGTACAGTCCGATATTCTGGCCTGCACCGGAAGGTAAAACGCTAGACGCCGTCGTCGGCGCCGATGAATCGAGCGAGTTCTTGCGCCAGAGTGCTGCGATCGTCACGGCCTGGGGCGAGGACGGCGTGAACACGCGCTACGAAGAAATCGACGGCGCCAACCACTTCACCGTCATCGCGCCGCTCGTCGATCCGAGCAGCGCGATGTGTGAACGCTTGAAGCAACTGGTGGACGCCGCCCGCTAACTCGCAGGCTGCACCACTTCGATCGGCAAGCCCAATCCTTCCAGCTGGGGCCGCACCACCGACGCGTCGCCGACCACAACCCAGACGAACCGCCGCGGATCGACCACTGCGCGCGCAGCGGAATCCATGTTGGCTGCCGTCATCGCGCGATAGCGAGCCGCAACGCTTTCCCAGTACGTGTCAGGGCGGTTGTAGAGATCGTTCTGGCGAAGTGCGTTCAGCACAGCCCCAGCCGTCTCAAACGCACCCGGCAACTGGCGGATGTTGCCGTTGATGGTGCGCGTGTGCTCCGCCTCGGTCACGCCGTTAGCGCCATTGAACGCGTTGATCTGCTCGATCAACACGCGGATGGAATCACCGGTGCGGTCCGATTGCACCGGCGCGTTGATGATATACGGCATCCGATATTCACGCAGCTGCGCATTGCCACCCAAGCCGTACGACCAACCACGGCGCTCCCGGATCTCAGTGTTGAGGCGCGATAGGAAATTGTTGCCGAGCACTTCATTCGCAGCCGCCAGCGTCAGCGTATCATCGGTGCCGCTGATCGGCAGGACGTTGCCGGCATAGATCACCGATTGCGGCGATTGCGGACGATCCACTACGATGATGCGTGAGCGAGGCTCCGGGATCGGCGCGGTGAAGTCCTTGCGCCCCGCAGCAACCGTCGTCGAACCGCGCCATTGGCCGAAGCGCGCATCGAGCAAACGGCGCACTTCCGCGAGCGGACGATCCGAGACAACGAAGATGCGCGCCGTTTCAGGCCGCACCCAAGTCTGGTGGAACGCCACGAGCGCGTTGCGATCCAGTGCGCCCACGGATTCCGCGGTGCCGACCCCCGAAGCCGCGCGGCCGTACGGATGGTTGGCGCCGTAGATGAGAGGCGGCAAAGCGCGCTGCGCGAGGCCGTTTGGCTGGGTCAATTCGGCGGAGACCGCCGCGAGCTGCTGATTGCGCAGCCGCGACACTTCCGCGTCGGCGAAATCGGGTCGGATCACGATGTCGGAGAACAAGTCGAGCGCCAGCGGCAAGTTGGCCGAGAGCGCCGTGAGCGTCACCGAGGTGCGATCAAGCGTACCTGCTGACGCAATGGTTGCGCCGATGCGTTCCTGTTGCTCGGCGATTTGCATTGCGTCGCGCCCGCCGGCGCCGGTATCGAGCGCGGCCAACATCAGGCGTTGCGTGCCGAAGGCCCCTTGCGGATCGGCGGCGACGCCAGCGTCGAAATCGATCGCGACCAAAGTGGCCGGAATGGAAGTGCGGTTGGCATACACCACCTCGATGCCGTTCGAGAGCGTAGCGCGCTCGACGCTCGGGAAATCGAGATCCGCGATCTCGCCGACGGCCGGCATCGGATCGCGCGGCTGCGCCGTCGGCGGCGATGTGTCCGGCGGCGGACGGCGCGTGGCCACGGATTCTTCGTAGGGCTCGCGCTCGCCTGGTTCGGTGCGCAAGGTGTGCGCCGGCCGTGTCAGCCAACGTTGCATCGCCGCCCGCACGCTTGCGGGCGTCGCTTCGCCGTACTCAAGTAGATTGCGACGGAAATAGGCGGGGTCGCCGGTCATGATCTGGCCGTCAGCCAGCACCCAAGTGGCGCCGGTGAACCCGCCGATCTGCTCGATCGCGAACGTGCTTTGCGCGATCTGCGTGGTGGCGACGCGCTGGATTTCATCCTCGCTCGGTCCGTTGGCGATGAAGTCCGCCATGATCTCATCGAGCCGTCGCGTTACCGCGTCAGCGTCTTGGCCAGGCTTCACGTCCACCGTGACGCTGAAAAAGCTCAGCCGCTGAAACGGCTGTAGACCAGCGGTCACGGCAACAGCCGTCTGCTCATCGCGCACCAAGATGCGATCGAGCCGTGAGCTAGCCAGTCCGCCTAGCACTTGGCCTGCGATGGCGAGATCGACTTCATCCGCATGGCCCTGCCCCGGCACCACCCAGCTGCGCTCAATGCGCGTGTTGGAAACGCGATCGTGCAGCACTTCGTTGATCGCGGCCGGCAGCGTCGGCACATCGGCGTCCGCTGGGACGTTCTGCGCGCCACGCGGGATCGCGCCGAAATAGCGCTGCACCAAAGGCCGCGCCTCGGCGATATCGATATCTCCGCTCAACACCAGAACCGCGTTGTTCGGTCCATAATTGTCGCGGAACCATTGGCGCACGTCTTCCAACGACGCTTGGTCCAGGTCCGCCATCGCCCCGATGGTGGAGTGGCGATATGGGTGGCCATCGGGAAACAGCGCTTCAAGCTGCGCGTATTCGCTCAGACCATACGGCTGGTTGTCGCCCTGGCGCTTTTCGTTCTGCACGATGCCGCGTTGCGCATCGAGGCTCGTCTGCGTCAGCGCGCCGAGCAGATAGCCCATGCGCTCGCTCTCAATGTAGAGCGCGAGATCGAGCGCCTGCGTCGGCACCGTTTCGAAATAATTGGTGCGATCGAACCAGGTGGTGCCGTTCCAATTGGTGGCGCCCACTTCGCGGAGCGGCACGATCAGGTTCGGAATGTGCTCGGTGCCGTTGAACAGCATGATGTGTTCGAACAGGTGCGCGAAACCAGTCTGGCCCTGCGGCTCATCCTTGGAGCCGACATTGAACCACGACGCCACCGCCACGACCGGCGCCTTGCGGTCCTCGTGCACGATGACGGTCAAGCCGTTGTCCAGCGTGAACGTCTCGTAGCCGAGCTGCACATCTTGCATCAGCTCAGCGACCGACGCCGGTTGTGCGGAACTCGCAGGCCCGTCCACGCTTGCTGTCGCACAGGCCGCCAGCGCCAACGCGCCAACCATCGCCGCGAATGATCTCATCGCCCACTCCCGAGTTTGAGGGGCCAAACCACACGCGCGCGGCGGCAATGTCCAGCCGCTTGACACAAAAGAGCGACGAGCGACGCCGTTTCAGCGACGCCGCGAGGGACCCGCGCCGGCCCTAACCGGCGCGGGTCAGCGCATTAGGTCGTGGCCTGCTGCGCGGCGCGTTTCGCAACGTCTTCGGCGCGGCGGCCGGTGACTTCGACCATGTGATCGAACGACGCCTCGAACGTCGCCAAGCCTTGAGTCAATGAACGCAGCTCGATGATGAAGTTCTGCCGCTCCGCATGCGGCAGGTACACATCGACGCGATCCCAACCGTTCCAGCCATCGCGCGGCTCGAAGCCGAGGATTTGTCCGCCATGGCTCGACACCGCCGAGTTGATCTTCGGCGTGCCCCAGCTCGGTGTGTGGATTGAAAGCTTCTCGATGGGCTCCAGCAACACCGGCTCGCACTCCGCCAGCGCGTCGTTCATGCCGATGCGGCCCGCTGAGTGGAACGAATGCTCCGATGAATCGACGGCGTGGAACGAGCCGTCGATCAACGTCACCGACACATCGACGACCGGAAAGCCAATCGGCCCCTTCGCCATCGCGTCTTTGACGCCGCCTTCCACCGCCGGAATCCACTGCCGCGGAATGGCGCCGCCGGTGATCTTATCGACAAACTCGAAGCCACGCCCGCGCGGTTGCGGCTTCACTTGAATGACGCAATCACCGAACTGGCCGTGACCACCGGTCTGCTTCTTGTGACGTCCGCGCTTCTCGGCGCTCTTGCGGATGGTTTCCTTGTACGGCGTCGAAGGCCGCGTCGAAGACACATCCACGCCGAAGCGCCCTTTGAGTCTATCGATCACCGAACGCAGATGCGGCTCGCCCTGCCCTTGCAGCAGGATTTCATGCGTGACCTGATCGTGCACGACTTCGAGGCCGGCATCCTCCTCCACAAGTTTCTGCAACGCACCGGAAAGCCGGACGTCGTCCTTACGGTCCTTGGTGGCGATGGCGAGCTGATAGACAGGAAAACGTTTCTTGCGCTCGATCTTGATCGCCTCGGCCTTGCCACTGGCGACCAGAATGTCGCCCGCCGCGACGGGGTCGAGTTTGCCGATCGCAACCACATCGCCTTCCGGCGCCGTCGCGATCTTCTTCGTCTGCGCGCCACTGACCGAAAACAGCGCCGCCGCCCGGCCAGACGAGCCATCGCTCAGGGCAACTTGATCGGACTCGGAAAGCTTGCCGCCGAACACACGCGAGTATGCGAGCTTGCCCGCCTGCCCCGCGTGCGAGATCTTCATCACGTACGCGCCCACGCCTTTCAGCCCCAAGCGTTCGGCCGCGTATTGCGGCGCCGGCGTATCGTGGCGGAACGCCTTCAACAGCCGCCGCACGCCGTGACCGCCAGCGGTCGAGCCAAAAAACACCGGCGTGATCAGTCCTTCGCGCAGCTCGCGCACCAAGTCCGCGAACACCGTGTCGCGATCCGGCGTGGTGTCGGAAAGCAGTTGCTCCATCAGCGTGTCGTCATAATCGGCGAGCTGTTCCAGCATGTGGAAGCGCGCTTCGGTTTCGCGCTCCGCCAATTCCTTCGGAATGTCGATCACGCTCGACGGCTTGCCCGCCTCGTAATGATAGGCCCGCTCCAGCGCGAGATCGACGAACCCGGTGACCTTCTCATCTTCCCAGATCGGAATCTGCCGCGCCACGAGGGGCACTGCGCTCACCGGCTGCAGCGCTTCCAACAGATCGCGCACGCGTCCGCGCGCCTGATCGATCTTGTTGATGAACAGCGCGCGCGGGATGTTCTGATCCTCGAGCACCTTCAGGAACGGTTGCACCAACACGGCCTTTTCCGGATCGGGATCGGCGACGACGATCGCCAAGTCCACGGCGGGCAGTGCGAAATCTGAATCTGCGAGGAAGTCGACGGCGCCGGGTGCATCAATCAGCGCGTAATGGTCGCCCATGAAGTCGATGGCGGTGAAGCTGGTTTCAGTGGACTGGCCCGCCGCGGTCGGGGCTGACCCCGATCCGCCCGAGGCGGCTGATGCCAGAGCTTGGATCAACGCCGTCTTGCCCGCCCCGGTCGGACCGACGACGGCAATTGCCCTCACGATGTTGGCGGATTTGCTTTCAGCCATGACGCTGCCTCCTCTGTTCCCTCTCGGGATGGGGCGGCGCCGAGCGGCAGGCGCCGCTTCTCGCTTATGACCGGCCTGTCCAGGCCGAAGAGGCTACTGTTTCACGAACCGAAACAAATTCAAGTCATGTCGTTCGCAGACGCCTGCCTTTCAGGTGAATCTCATGCGCCTGTTCCGCGAACGGTCACGGAGCATGGTTAAGTCAACGGCGATACAAACTCTCCGCGCCACCAATTCAAGCGCGGTCGATCAGCTTGAGATCGGTCAGCACCTTGTCGATGAACGGCCAGTACTCCTGTCCTCGCAAGCGCGCGAGATCTGGATCTCTGGCGATGTCGCGATTCATCGCGACCGCGGACGTGAAGATGCCCGCGTCGCCCTGAGAGAAATCCTTCAGGAGCGCGTGCGCGCGCTTGCCAAGCTCTTGCGCTTTCGCCGACCTTGTATCGGGATCAGGGCCGAGTTTCGCGATGTCTTCAAACAGCGAATCCCAGCCCGCGTTGATGCGCAACTCTTCCTGCCGCGGAAGCTGCTGCATCTTCTGCCGTTGCTCGGCCGTGTAGTTTTTTTCCACCAGCGCCATCAGGCGTGCTTGTCCACCAGACATCACCTACTCCTCGCGCCAGCAACACGTCTCGCTTTGCGAATTCAAGCCAATTCTTCAGGCTCAGTGCTCAGGCAGCGGGATGAACTCCTTATCATCGCCCGGCACAGCGCCGAAGCGGCCCGCTTTCCAATCTTCCTTCGCCTGCTCGATCCGCTCTTTGCGCGAGGACACGAAATTCCACCACAGATGCCGCGGCCCAAGATTGGCGCCACCTAAGGCCATAAAGCGCGCGGCCGTCACGGCTTTGATCGTCGCCTTGTCACCAGGGCGAAACACAAGCGGCCGTCCCCGCTCGAACCGCTCGCCGGCAATCTCGACCGCCTCCGGACGCACGTCGGCATAGAACATTTCCGAGTAGGTCTTCACCGGCGAGACTTTGCCGTAGAGCGCGCCCGCGATGACGCGCACGATCTTGCCGCCTTCGTTCAACACCGGCAGTTCGCTCTCAGCGTAGTGTTTGAAGAACGGCTCGCTCTCTTCGTGCGATTCCGGAAGCGCCACCCAGGACTGAATTCCCGCCATCGGAAAACCCTTGGCGCGCAGGTCGGGGGCGGTGCGCTCTGAATGCGCGATCCCGCCCAGCGTTCATCCAGTTCACGTCGCCCGGCAGAATCGCCTGCGCCGAGCCCAATATATCGCGATGGAAAATCTCGCCTTCGAAGAGGTAGGTGACGGTGGCGAGATTGATGTGCGGATGCGGACGAACATCCATGCCCTTTCCCGCCTCGAACTGCGCAGGTCCGAACTCGTCCCAGAAAATGAACGGCCCCACCATGCGCTTCTCGATCGCCGGCAGCGCGCGGCTTCGGCTCGATCAGTTCGAGCACCGTCCGTGCTCTGGAACTTCGTTCGGGGGTTTTTCGTCGCCAGAGCGAATGCCCATGGACGCGATTGTACGCCGCATGTGCTTGTTCCGTCATCCGCTATGTCTATTGTCGGGGAATGAACTCTTACCCCCTTGAAAGCTCGGATCGCGAGCGAGCGCGACTGTCCAGCCAAGCGGAGCTCTTGCGCCCACTGACTGAGCGCCTGCTGCGCAACGCGGGCGCGCGCGAGGGCATGTCGATCCTTGATCTCGGCACGGGTGCGGGCGATGTCGCGCTGCTTGCTGCGGAAATCGTTGGCCCTGCGGGGCGTGTAGTTGGCATGGACCGGGACCCTGATCACGTAACTCACGCCCGCAGTCGTGCCGCTGACGCCGGTTTTGCAAATGTCACGTTCGTGCAAGGCGATATCAATGCACCACCGGCGGACTCACCGTTCGACATCGCTATTGGGCGATACGTGCTCATGTACCAAGCCGATCCCCTCGCGACGGTCCGCAGTGTGGCGCGCGTGGTGAGGCCCGGCGGCGCAATCGCATTTCATGAGCTCAACATGTACGACGGCGCGCGCGGCGACATCTGGCCCCAACCACCTGGAGGCGGTGGCGACGCCTCGCAGTCAATGGGCGCCGGCATCTTGAAAGGTGTGCAGAATCATATGGGCGTTCGCCTGCCGGAAGTTTTCCTGGCCGCCGGGTTGGATATTTCCGATTGGGGGTTCGAAGGCGCCTCACCAATGGGCCCTATGACAGCGCGCAAGGAAGGTATGGCGCGCGTTTTGGAAGCGGCGCGGAAACAACGACGCGCGCTCGGGCAAGACGTCTCGGACCTCGAAAAGTTCGAAGACTGGTGGAAGAACGCGCCCGCCTATGGCGCTGTCCTGCAACCACCTGCCGTGCTTGGCTGGGCGCGCCGTCGCTGACTAGCCTAACGTTCGTCGTCATTGACCTGCGTTCCGGCGCGCAAGTCCAGTCGCAACAACCCAACACGCCAGCGCCTACGCCGCCCCAAGGCACCACCCCGCCAACAAGCGCGATGACTGTGACAACAATCACCGCGTCTCAGCGATCCGGCAACGGGATGAATTCTTTGTCGTCCCCCGGCACAGTACCGAAGCGGCCCGCCTTCCAGTCTTCTTTGGCTTGCTCGATGCGCTCCTTGCGCGAAGAGACGAAATTCCACCAGATGTGGCGTGGCCCGAGATTGGCGCCGCCTAGCGCCATGAAGCGCGCCGGCGTCACGGCCTTGATCGTGACCGCGTCGCCCGGCCGGAACACGAGCAAACGCCCACGCTCGAACCGCTCGCCCGCGACTTCAATCTCGCCTTCAACGAGATAAACGCCGCGCTCCTCGTGATCGGCATCGAGCGGCAGCGAAGCGCCGGTATCAAGCTGCACGTCAGCATAGAACATCTCCGAATAGGTTTTCACCGGCGAGGCTTTGCCGAACAGCTTGCCCGCGATCACGCGCACGACCTTGCCGCCTTCTTCCAACACCGGCAGCTCGCTTTGCGCATAGTGCTTGAAGAACGGCTCGCTTTCTTCCTGCGCTTCCGGCAGCGCCACCCAGGACTGAATGCCGGCCATCGGAAAGCCCGTCGCGCGCAGGTCCGGCGCGGTGCGCTCGCTATGCGCGATGCCGCGGCCGGCATTCATCCAGTTGACGTCGCCTGGCTTGATCGCCTGCGCCGATCCCAGTGTATCGCGATGAAAGATCTCGCCTTCGAACAGATAGGTGACAGTCGCAAGATTAATGTGCGGATGCGGACGCACGTCCATGCCCTTGCCGGCCTCGAACTGCACCGGCCCAAACTCGTCCCAGAATATGAACGGCCCAACCATGCGCTTCTCGATCGCCGGCAGCGCGCGGCGGACAAAGAAGTTATCGCCCAGGTCGCGCGGCTTCGGCTCGATGCGTTCGAGCACAGGGCCATGCTCAGGCAATTCGTTTGGTGTTTGCTCGTCGCCAGGTCGGATGCTCATGCCCCCAATCTAGGACGCCGGCGGCCCGCCGTCATCCTTTGACCGCGTCAACCAAGCCACCACGGTCAAGCACAGGATCGCCCACAGCGCGCCAAAGCACCAACCTGCCAGCACGTCTGTCGGCCAGTGCACGCCGAGATAGACGCGGCTCGCGCCCACCATCAGCGTCAGCAGCAGCGCGACCACGTGGATGTAAGACTTCAACCGCCAGTTCGCCTGCACGCGCGCCAGCATCGCGCCGATGGTGAGAAAGATCGCGGCAGACATCATCGAATGTCCGCTTGGAAAGCTCGCGCTTGTCGTATCGACGACATGCGCCACGAGATCAGGGCGCGGCCGGCCGATGAACGCCTTGATCGTCTCGCTCAGCACCTGGCCTAGCACTGCCGCAAAGAGCAGCGTCGTCGCTTCCGCGTATTTCTTGCTGACGACGAGAAAGACGACGGCCACCACCGTCACCAATGTCAACACCGCGAAGCTACCGAGCGCGGTGATGTCGCGGACGGCTTCCTCGAACGACGGCGGGCCGACCGGATTGTCGAGATCGCCGGGCGTGCGCAAAGCGATCAAGAGCGACTGATCGAAATGGCCGCCCATCGCACGATCGAGCGCCAGGAATCCAAGCGCCAGCAGCGCAAAGCCGAGAAAGACGGTGGTCAGTCCAAGCTCGCGTTTGGCGAAGCCGGCCCAGTCGGAAACTCTCAGCATCGCGCAAACCCCGGTTATCACCCGCAATTTCGATCACAAGGCCGGTGAAAGCGCAAAAGTTCCAGCGCCGAGCCCTGCAAAAGCGAACGCTGCGCCGCCCGTTTTTGCGCTACCAGCTTATACGGAGCCGTCATACGGTCCGCCGGGGCTATCGCCCAGGAGAGAGAAGAATGAGAATTTTCGTCGCCCTCGCGGCCATCGCCGCCCTCGGCCTCGCCGCCTGCAGCCCAGCTGCTCAAGACGCTGCCGAACAGGACGTCAACCAAGCCGCCGAAGACACCGGCCAAGCGCTTGATCAAGCCGGTCAAGAAGTCGGCGCCGCCGCGAACGAAGCTGGCGAAGCCGTTGAAGGCGCCGTCAACGACGCCGCGACCGAAGTCGAACACGCGACGGATGACGACGCGAAGACGAACTAAGTCTCTCTGACAAAGAGAACGGGGAAACGGGCGGCGGCTTTTGGAGGCGCCGCCCGTTTTATTTTGCGTCCTCTCCCCTTGTGGGAAAGGACAGCGTTTGCCGAAGCAAACGCAGATGAAGGGTAAGGGTGCGGACGTTCGAAGGGCTGCGCCAGCACCCCTCATCTGACCTTCGCTTCGCTGCGGTCTGTCTTATCCCCCAAGGGGAGAGGACTTAAGCCGCCTTCTTGTCGCTCGCGCCGTTGAACAGAAAATCGTTGCCGTCGAACGTGACGACGACGCGGTCGCCATCCTTGACGCGGCCTTCGAGAATGAGCCGCGCTAGCGGATCCTGCACATCCTTCTGGATCACGCGCTTTAGCGGCCGCGCACCCCAAGCCGGATCGTAGCCGCGCTTGGCAAGCTCGTTCTTCGCACGACCCTCCAACTCCATGCTGAGGTTGCGCGCCGCGAGCAATTTATCCAAACGCTTCAGCTGGATATCGACGATCGCGCCCATCTGCGCGCGCTCCAATCGCTTGAACAGAATGATCTCGTCGATCCGGTTCAAGAATTCCGGCCGGAAGCGCATGCGCACTTCGTCCATCACTGACTTCCGCACATCCTCGACATCGGCGCCTTCCGGCTGATCAGCCAGATACGTGGCGCCGGCGTTCGAGGTCATGATCAAAATAGTGTTCTTGAAATCGACGGTGCGGCCTTGGCCGTCGGTAAGGCGTCCATCGTCCAACACTTGCAGCAAGATGTTGAACACATCCGGATGCGCCTTCTCGATCTCATCGAACAGGATCACCTGGTAGGGCCTGCGGCGCACCGCTTCGGTAAGCGCACCACCCTCTTCATAGCCAACATAGCCCGGAGGCGCACCAATCAGCCGCGCGACCGAGTGCTTCTCCATGTATTCCGACATATCGACGCGCGTCAGCGCATGCTCGTCGTCGAACAGGAATTCGGCGAGCGCTTTCGTCAGCTCAGTTTTGCCAACGCCCGTCGGGCCCAAGAACATAAACGAGCCAATCGGTCGGTTCGGGTCTTGCAACCCCGCGCGCGCACGCCGAACCGCATCCGCCACCGCGCGCAATGCCGGTTCTTGCCCAATCACGCGCCCGCGCAGTGAATCCTCCATCGCCAGCAGCTTCGCGCGTTCGCCTTCGAGCATCTTCTCGACCGGCACACCGGTCCAACGCGAGACGACGCCGGCAATCGCCTCGGCGTCCACCACTTCTTTCACCAGCCCGCCGCCATCGCCGACCTTTTCAGCGTCAGCGATCTGCTTCTCGAGCTGCGGAATGCGCCCGTACTTGAGTTCAGACGCGCGCGCGAGATCGCCGCGCCGCACCGCCTGCTCGTACTCGGTCTGCAGCTTCTCCAACTCTTCCTTCGACTTCGACGTCACGGCGAGCTTCTGCTTCTCCGCCGACCAAATCGACGTCAGCTCCGAAGAACGCGTCTCCAACTGCGCGATCTCTTCCTCGAGTTTCGTCACCCGATCCCGCGACGCAGAATCCTTTTCCTTCTTCAGCGCTTCCAGCTCGATCTTCAGCTGCAACGCGCGTCGGTCGAGTTCGTCTAGTTCCTCCGGCTTGGAATCGACCTGCATACGCAGCCGCGACGCTGCTTCGTCCATCAGATCGATGGCTTTATCCGGCAAGAACCGGTCGCTGATGTAGCGATGCGACAACTGAGCGGCAGCCACGATCGCGGCATCCGAGATGCGCACGCCGTGGTGCTGCTCATAGCGATCCTTCAGTCCGCGCAGAATTGAGATCGTATCTTCGACGCTCGGCTCATCCACGAACACGGGCTGGAAGCGCCGCGCCAGCGCCGCGTCTTTCTCGACGTGCTTGCGATACTCATCCAGCGTCGTCGCGCCGACGCAATGCAACTCGCCCCGCGCCAGCGCCGGTTTCAGCAAATTCGATGCGTCCATCGCCCCATCGGCTTTGCCAGCGCCAACCAAAGTGTGCATTTCATCGATGAAGAGGATGATGCCGCCCTCCGCCGCGATCACCTCGTTCAACACGGCCTTCAGCCGTTCCTCGAACTCACCGCGAAACTTCGCGCCCGCGATCAGCGAACCCAAATCGAGCGCCAGCAGCTTTTTGTGCTTCAAGCTCTCCGGCACATCGCCATTGATAATCCGCAGCGCCAAGCCTTCAGCGATGGCTGTTTTGCCGACGCCCGGCTCGCCGATCAGCACCGGATTGTTCTTAGTGCGTCGCGACAGCACTTGGATGGTGCGCCGAATTTCTTCGTCGCGGCCAATCACCGGATCAAGCTTACCCTTACGCGCGTCCTCCGTGAGGTCGCGCGCGTATTTCTTCAGCGCATCGTACTGATCCTCAGCCGAGGAGGATTGCGCCGTGCGCCCTTGGCGCAATTCGGCAATCGCCGCTTCCAGCTTCTGCGGCGTCAGCCCCGACTTCTTCAAAATCTCGGACGCTTTGCCGTCGGCGATGGCCAAGCCGAACAGCAGACGCTCTGCCGTCACGTAGCTGTCGCCAGCCTTCGTCGCGGCCTGATCCGCCGCATCCAGCGCGCGGTTGAACGAAACAGCCGCATACATGCGATCCCCGCCGCCTTGCACCTTCGGCAGCGCTTGCACGGCTTTGTCGGCTTCGTCGGCCGCTTGACGCGCATTGGCGCCGGCGCTGGTCAACAACCCGGCGGCCAGACCTTCGCGGTCATCCAGCAGCGCCTTCAGCAGGTGCTGCGTTTCGAGTTGTTGGTTTTGTTCCCGTATCGCGATCGTCTGCGCGGCCTGCACGAATCCGCGCGCACGCTCGGTGAGCTTTTCCATATCCATGAGCGACCCTTACGGCGTCCCACCTTAACCCCCAATCGGCGGATCAACGTGGCATGAGCTGTGTTGTGCCCATGAACTAGGTGTGGCGCGCCGGTGACACAAGAGGCGCCCTTATCCCAACCGAATGCCGAAATCACTCAGGTGCACGCCGAAGAACACCACGGCGATCACCACCGCGAGGATCGCGCCCAGCACCAGCCGCGTGGCCAACTTGAACACCATCCAGATGATCACGATCACCAGCGCGACGCCCAGCACGCCGTCCAGCATCGAAAAATTGAAGTCCATCCCCGCCGCCTTTTCTGATCAATGCGCCATCAACAGCGGCACTGTCGCCGTCCGCAACAATTCACGCGTCGCGCCGCCGAACACCAACTCACGCAAACGCGAATGCGCGTATCCGCCCATCACCACGAGATCAGCGCCCAGCGCCGTCGCTTCTTCCATGATCGCCAACGACGCCGCGCGCCCTTGGCTATCGACGTTGCGCACCTCCGCCGGCAGGCCGCGACGCTGCAAGTGCGCGGCGATATTCGCGCCGGGCTGATCACCGTGACCGAACATCTTCGACTTGGCGTCCACGGTCAGCACCGTCACCGCTTCCGCGAACTCCAAAATGTCATCCGCCTCCGAGAGCGCGCGCGTCGCTTCGCGGCTTGCATCCCACGCCACCACGACGCGCTTGCCGATGCCCGTCCCGCTCCATCCCGGCGGCGCAATCAGCGCCGGGCGACCGGAGTGAAACAGCACGCCCTCGATAATTTCCTCACGCAACTCCGCGCCTGGACCGTCGAACGGCCGTGTCATCACAGCGACATCGGCGTAGCGCGAATGCACCGCCGCGACGCGGCCGAGGTCGCGCGACAGCGCTTCGGCATTGCGCAGGTCATATTTCTTGCTCGACTGAGCCAGCCGCGTTTCCACCCGCTTGCGCTCGCTCTCGGCCTCTTGCCGCGCGCGCCCAAGTAGCTCGGCCCAAACCCCCGCCACCACCGTCGGTTCATAGGCCAATGGCTCATCCGGCAACGGCGTGAGGAATGCCGCCGCCAAGTGGCAATCGGCGCACTGTTTGGCCAACGCCTCGCCCAGCGCCAAAGCCGGCTCATCGCCCTCAGCTTCGGAGACGATGACTAGGATGTCCTTCCAGCTCATGAGCACCTCGGGTGTCAGGCATCAGGTGTAAGCTATAAGTCATTCCAGACGCGCGGAGCGCGATCTGGAATCTAGGGCAACCATCTTACCATCGGCCCTGGATTCCAGGTATCGCTTCGCGATCCTGGAATGACTCTAGACCTCGCTACTGCAAAGGGAACACGGAATATGGCCACCTCGTTCCGCCAAGACGCCTACATCAACGGCCAGTGGCGCGAGAGCGCCAAGCGGTTCGACGTGCTCAACCCGGCGAACCAGGAAGTCATCGCCCGTGTCCCCGATCTCGGCGCGCGCGAGACCGAAGAAGCCATCGCCGCCGCACACGCCGCTTTCCCGGCCTGGGCCGCAAAGCCCGCCAAGGAGCGCGTACAAATTCTCCGCGCCTGGTTCGATCTGATGATGGCCGACATCGACCGCCTCGCGCGTTTGATCTCGCTCGAAGGCGGCAAGCCGGTCGCCGAAGCCAAAGGCGAAGCCGCATACGGCGCAAGTTTCATGGAATGGTTCGGCGAAGAAGCGAAACGCGCCTACGGCCGCACCATCCCGACCACCACCGCGACGCGCCGCTACGTGACCATCAAACAGCCGATCGGCGTTTGCGCCGCGATCACGCCGTGGAATTTTCCAATGGCGATGATCACCCGCAAAGCCGCGCCCGCCATCGCCGCCGGCAACACCATCGTGCTGAAGCCGCCCTCACAAACGCCGCTCACTGCGCTCGCGCTGGCGGAGCTTGCGGAAAAGGCCGGCGTGCCGAAAGGCGTCTTCAACGTCGTCACGACGCACGATCACACCGCCGAGATCGGCAAAGCCATGTGCGAGAGCCCGCTGGTGCGGAAATTCTCGTTCACCGGCTCCACCGAAGTCGGCAAGAAACTTGGCGCCGCCTGCGTCGGCTCCACTGTGAAGCGCTTGTCGCTCGAACTCGGCGGCAATGCCCCGCTTCTCGTGTTCGCCGACGCCGACCTCGACCTCGCCGTCAAAGGCACGGTGATGTCGAAATTCCGCAACGCTGGCCAAACCTGCGTCTGCGCCAACCGCATCTTGGTGGAAGACAGCATCTACGACGCTTTCTCCAAGAAGCTCACCGAAGCCGTCGCCAAACTCAAAGTCGGCCCCGGTGACGAAGCCGGCGTCGAGATCGGGCCGCTGATCGACGCCAAAGCCATCGAGAAAGTCGAACGCATGGTCGCCGAAGCGCTTGCCTCCGGCGCGACCGCGCTCACCGGCGGCAATAAACACGCCGCCGGCGCGCAATTCTACACCCCCACCGTCCTCGCCAACGTCACCAAGGAGATGCGCGTCAACCGCGAGGAAATCTTCGGCCCCGTCGCGCCGTTGATCCGCTTCAAAACCGAAGACGAAGCCGTCGACATCGCCAACGCCACCGAGTTCGGCCTCGCTGCCTACTTCTTCACCAAGGACGTCAACCGCGCCTGGCGCGTCGCCGAACGCATCGACGCCGGTATGGTCTCGATCAATGACGGCATCTTCTCCAACGAAGTCATCCCGTTCGGCGGCGTCAAGGAAAGCGGCCTCGGCCGCGAAGGCGGCGTAGAAGGCTTGGAAGAATATCTCGAGACTAAGTTCGTGAACTTCGGGGGATTCGATTGATCCGCGTCGCGCCTTGGATTCATCGGGCATTCTATCTTGCCTTGCTCGCGATGGGCATCCTGTTGCTCCTGTCAGCGACGAGCGTGGGGTATTTTTGGCTATCAGGCCGCATTGTGGAGGGCGAACGCGAAGCCAAAGCGGCAGGAGCAGCGTTTGCTGCTCTTGGAGTAGTGATGGTCTGGCTTTCAAGCCGACGCCTGCGACGGTTGAGTCGAAGCCGTCCACCACAATCGGGCAGCGCGATTGATTAGTTGCGGCTACGTCTATGTCCTCGGCAGCGCGTTTGGCGCGGATCGGCGCACCTATGTCGGCTGGAGCGTCGACATCGATGCGCGCCTTGCGCTCCACAACGCTGGCCTCGGCGCACGCTCCACACGCGGGCGCGCCTGGGTACTGCTCTATGCCGAGCGCTACCCCACCCGCCGCGAAGCCATGAGCCGCGAAGTCTCGCTCAAACGCGACCGCCGCTTTCGAGCGATGCTGGCGAAGCTGCTTTGATGCGCTAAACTCCACTCAAATGGCTGACGAACTAACCACGCTCGTCATTCCGGACGCGCGGAGCGCGATCCGGAACCCAGGGGCCACAAGCGCGTCGTTTGCCCCTGGGTTCCGGGTTCGGCCTCCGGCCGCCCCGGAATGACGAGCTTTGTCTTGACCTCTTGGGATGCGCTGCTCGATAGCGCACGCGCGCTCGTCATCCCGGCGCTCATCTTCGCCGCGATCGCCTTCGCTGCACGCGGCGTTGAATCGCTCCGCACCGCCCGCGCTGCGACGCCCGAGGTACGCACGAACCTCGCGCTCTTCACCTTCGACATCGTCGCGGTAACGCCGCTCCTGGTTCTGGCACTCGGCGCCGTCAGCGCATTGATGCAGCAAAACGGCATCCGCCTCATCGCGCCCGACACATGGTCAGCACTGCCACTCTGGCTCGTCACGCTCATCGCCGTCTTCATCGGTGATTTCGTCGGCTACTGGCGCCATCGCCTCGAACACACGCCGCTGCTGTGGCCCGCGCACGCCATCCATCACAGCGACGCCGCAATGACGTGGACCACCGGCGTCCGCTTCCACCCGCTCAACCGCCTCACCACGTCGCTGATCGACACCACAGCGCTCGCGCTCCTCGGCTTCCCGCCCGAAGCGATCATGCTCAACGCCTACATCCGCCACTACTACGGCCTCTTCATCCATATGGACTTGCCGTGGACCTACGGCCCGCTCGGCCGCGTCTTCGTCTCTCCCGCCATGCACCGCTGGCACCACATCCGCGACGCCGACGGCGCCGGCGCGAACTTCGCCACCGTGTTCAGCGTGTTCGATCAAGCTTTCCGCACCCATCACACGCCAGGCCCGTGCACAGCGCCGCTGGGCGTGCGCGACGCAATCGGCCGCGATCCGGTTTCGCAATTGCTCTGGCCATTGAGAGTGCTGGTACACGCCGTCACTCGTCATCCTGGGGCGCGCGCAGCGCGAGCCCAGGACCCAGGGGCCACCAACACAGCCTTATGATCCCCTGGATTCTGGGTCTCGCCTCGCTCGCCCAGAATGACGTAAGAATAGGCGCATGACCGCGCCCCAGTCCCTCCCCGCTTGGCTCTACACCGACCAACGCTTCTTCGAGCTGGAGCGCGAGAAGGTGTTCGCCCAAGCCTGGCACATCATGGGCCACATCAACGATGCGCCCAACACCGGTGACTATCTCACGCTCGACATTCTCGGCGAACGCGTCGTCACCGTGCGCGGCGAAGACGGCCAACTGCGCAGCTTCCACAATGTTTGCCGCCATCGCGCCGGCAAGATCGCCACCGAAGCGCGCGGCTCATGCGGCCACCGATTCGTCTGCCCGTACCACGCCTGGAGCTACAAGCTCGACGGCAGCTTCGCCGGCGCGCCAAAATGGCAAGGCTTCGAGAACCTCAACGCCAATGTGCTCGGCCTCAAACCCGTCGATCAGGAAATAGCGCACGGCTTCATCTTCATCCGCTTCGCGCCAGGGCTACCCAGCGTGAAAGAAATGATGGCGCCTTATGCCGAAGAGCTCGAAGCGTTCGAGCTGGAAAAGCTCATCCCCAACGGCCGCGTCACGCTCCGCCCGCGCCCGGTGAACTGGAAAAACGTCGGCGACAATTATTCCGACGGCATGCACATCCCCGTCGCGCATCCCGGCCTCTCACGCCTGCTTGCGGGCAGCTACAAGATCGAGTCCAAGCCCTGGATCGATAAGATGTGGGGCCGCGTCACCGAGACGCCGTCGAACCATTGGCCCGAACGCCAATACCAAAAGCTGCTCGGCGCGTTCGACCACATCCCCGCCGAACGCCGCCGCCTCTGGGCCTATTACAAACTCTGGCCCAACATCGCGTTCGACATCTATCCGGACCAAGTCGACTTCATGCAATTCGTGCCGGTCAGCGCCACGCAAACCATGATCCGCGAGATCGCCTACGTGCATCCCGACACGTCTTCTGGCGCCAGCCGCGAAATGCACGCCGCGCGCTATCTGAACTGGCGCATCAACCGCCAAGTCAACGCCGAAGACACCGTTCTGATCGAAGGCGTGCAGCAAGGCATGGAAAGCTCCAGCTACGCGACGGGACCACTGTCACCGAGCGAAGTCTGCCTCATCTCCTTCGGCAATCGCATGCGCGATCTGATACCTGAAGCGAAACTGGAACGCGCTCCAGCGTAACGCTTCCCGGACGCAACCCCGCGAAAAGTCGGGGTGCGATCCGGGACCCATCGTTCAAACGCGACGATGTCCGCAACGATGGATCCCGGCTCTTCGCCCCGCCTTCGCGGGGCATGCGGCCGGGAAAGCGGGACTTGCTTTCGAACACAATCTTTGCCAAACACCCGCCGCCTATGTGTAACGAGATTGCCTGACGCCACGGGCCGCGTGCGTAACGCCCGCCCGTTCTGAGCCGCCCCGAGCCTGTCGAGGGGCGAACGACCGCGTTCAGACTAGGCAATCTTCCAGTGAATATTTCGAAGTACGAGCAGCGCACGCTGCACGCGCTCGCCCAAGGCGGCGTGATCCATCACATCAAGAACGACAAAGGCGACATCGTCGAAATCGACTGCCTCAACCGCGATGGTTGGCGATTGGACGATTGCACGCTCGAAATTTTCAGAAAGCTCCGCCGCCGCGGCTTCATCATGAGCCGCGAAGGCGGACCCTATCGCATCACGCGCGATGGTCTCGCCGCGGTACGCGCGCAATTGGACAACAGATGAAAATGGGCACCGCCGGGCTGCGGCCCGGCGTCAGCTCAGCACTGGCCGCGCCTCAGGTCGGCGCGAATTCCGGCGGACCGAACGCCGCGAGAACGTCGTCCTCTGTCAGGCTCGACAATTCGAACGAGGAACAACACCGCGCGCAGAACGCGACGTCGCCGACGATGGTGCGAAATGTGGAGCGGCGCCGTTGCAGCGGCGTCTGACAGGTCGGACAAGGCTCGCCAATTCTCTTCTCGAGCATGGCAGTTACTCCGAACCCTTTCACATTAACGCAGTAGTGCTGAACAAAACCTTTCAGCCGGCGCCTGGGGTGGTGAGTGGGCGCCACACGATTAACTCAGAGGATGCACGCCGGGTCCATTGCGGACGCGCATCCACAAAGTTGTGATCGACGCGCGCGCCTCTGAGGCGAATTGCGGCGAACCATCGAAGCGTGCCGCGCATCGCCACGCCGCGAAACCGGCCAAGGCGCCTAGCGCTTCCGTTTCTTCGCGACTGTTGCTTTCTTGACCTTCTTGGGCGTCGGCGCCGCCAAAGTGTGCGCCGCCTTCAACGCCGAGAGCAGCGTGTCCTCATCGACACGCTTCAGATCGACCCACGTCGCGCCCTGCTTGCCCCACCCGCTCGGATGCGGCGCGAGCGCTTGCGGCGCGTGCTCGCAGAAGAATTCTTGCGTCGCCAGGTCGAACATCAAGTTCAGATCGGCGCCATCGCCCGCGAGCGTGGCGAAAATCTTGCGCGGCGTGCGGAACGCTGCGCGATCGAAATGCGCGACCTCCGCCGTGTCCGGCAACGACAGCGCCAACTTGCGCGCACGGGCGGCGGTGACGGCCATGGCTACGGATACACCCACTCGGCAAACAGTGCGTCAAGATCGCGCCCGCTCGCCTCTTCCATCGCGTGCTGCATGTCCGCGCTTTCGACCACGCCGCCGGCATTGGCCCGCGTGTACGTCGCGATCCCGCGCCAGAACGCTTCCTCACCCAGGGCCCGTCGCAGCTCGACGAAGAACAGCATGCCCTTGGAATACTGGATCGCGCGGCGCGTACGCAAATCCGGATACGCCGCCGCAAACGCCAGCGGCCTATCCCATCCCGCATCGCGCGCCCGCGTCCAACGCGTCGTCGCCAACCCGATCTCGCGCTGATAGTCCGCCTCGCCCCAGCGCTCCTGCTTCCAAGCCGCGACCATGAACGTCGTCAGCCCCTCGCTCAGCCAAAAGTGCGACCAATCCTTCGGCGTAATCAGATCGCCCCAATACGCATGCGCCATCTCGTGCGCCGCTGCCCAGTCTTCATGCGGATCGGTCAACACCGGCCGCACAACGTCATCGCCCAGGATCGCAAACCCCGCCCCCTCCTGCGCCGCGCCGCCTTGAACCAGCAGCTGCGTGTAGGTCGCATGCGGAAACGGCAAGCCAGCGCGACGCTCAAAGGACGCCGCCATCCGCGGCGTGTCGGCGAACATGGCGCGCAGATCCGCCTCGCTGCCGTGCATGCTGGCGTAGACGAAATCTGTTTCGCCGGCGCGCTCGCGCACCTCGGCCCAGCGCCCAGCGGCAAAACCCTGCACGTGCGCCGGATAAGCGTGCGCAATCTCAGTCTCAAGCGTTCGCCAGTCCTCAGCCTTGCGCCAATCCGAGAAGAACTCAAACGCGTCGCCCGGCCGATCCAATGCGCAGAACATCCAGTCACATGTGAAGTAGCTAGTGTAGAGCCCGTTTTCTTCCCAAACCAAACCGCGCGCGGGTGCGCCAGCATAGTTGAAGCGCAGCGTCACCAATCGCCCCGGCCGGATCGGATACGGAAAGGTGAAGACCACTTTCCCGTCCTCGATGCGCGACATCATCGGATCGCCATCCATCGTGGCTTCAGCAAGCGTCAAGGCGTTGGCGTCAAACCGCACTTCAGTGAGCTCGCGCTCGGCGCGCAGCGTCATGCTCTGCCAGCCCCCGATCGTCCGCGTCTCTGTGTCCGGTGTGACGGTGAGATACACGCGCAGCACATCGTAGCCGCCGTCGTGGATCACGCCCGTGGTCTGCCACCAGCCGAACCCGTTCATGCAGATTTCCCACTGCGCGCCGTCGACCTCCTGCGTGCCGATCTGACAGCGCGTCTGAGCGGTCGCGAACGTCTCTTGCCCAGTGTTCTCCCAGCCACGCGGACCGCTCGCGCATGCACCCAGCGCCAGCGCCAGAACCATCCCCCACAGCTTCGCCATCGCGCTCCCCACCTCCGTCGCAAACGTCTATGACACAGTGAGCGCCGGCCAGTCGTCGCGCCTGATCGGTTCCAATCTAACAAAAATCATAAGCACCGTTCGTCCCAACGTTGCTCACACCCTGGGCTTTGACACGATACACTCGCCGCCAAGGGCTCTGGGTTGATGGCAGCGATCTCGGAGGGACAAGCGATGAATGACGTTGCCGGCAGCCGCATCGAGCGGCTTCGCGAGAAATCCAAGGAATGGTTTGACCGCGCCACCGCGGCCGCGCCGGGCGCGCTGACCCTGCTCAGCGCAATCATCGCCATAGCCCTTGCGATCGTCGTCGCCTGGGCGGCCGTGCTGATCCTCGGCCGCGCTGGCGAACAGATCGCCGACACACTCACCAGCGGCGCGCCCCTGCTCGGCCAAGTGCTCGGCTACCTCTTCATGGCGGCGCTCCTTGCCGCCGGCGTCGGCCTCTTCTTCGTGACTCTCACAGCCGTGGTGCGGCTCTCGGCGTGGGCGCTGGCGGCGATCGCGTCGCGCACCGCCAACAAGACCTCACCGCAATCTGAGCGCTATGTGACCGCCGGCCTGATCGCGCTCCTGCCCGCGGCCGGCGTCTATTTCGTCGCCACACAGCCTGCGTTCCAGGCCTTGCCGCTCGAACTGAAGCAGCACCTCATCCCGGTGTTGTTGCCGTTCGCGATCGGCGTTGTCGCCGCGCCGCTCAGCAATCGCGGCCAGGCCATCACGCTTACGCTGCTCGCTTTGCTCACCGTCACCGGCATCGTCGCCGCGACCGGCTATCTCTCACCGTCGCCGCAACCAATGGCCGCCGCCTGGCACTGGGCCGACTTGATGCGCCAAAGCGAACCGCTTCAGCGCCTGTGGTGGATGCTGCTCGTGCTGTTCGCCGCGTTGATCTGGGTCGTCGCGGTATTCGCCGGATCGCGTGAAGGCTCGCTCGACGACCGGCCAAGGAGCAGCATTCGCTTCAACGACGTGCTGTCGCCCAGTCCGGCGTCTTGAACTGCTCAGGCCGGCGTCTCACGGCGCCGGCCGCCAAATGCGCTTTAGGGTCTTGAACGCGGCCGACGCGATCGCATCATAGGCGGATGACGCTAAGCACGCGCCGCGCCACCGCCGACGACGCCGCCGCAATGGCGGCGCTAATCAACGAGATCATCGCCATCGGCGGCACCACGGCCTACGAAGAGCCCTTCACGCCCGAGAGCATGGACCGCGAGTTCATCTCCCCGCCGTACCTGCTCTCTTGCACGATCGTCGAGGATGAAGACCGCTTGTTGGGATTCCAGGTTCTGTTGTGGCCCAACGCGGAAGAGCCGTTCCCTGATGGATGGGCCTACATCGGCACGTACGCGCGCGTCGGCCACACCGGCGGCGGTATCGGCCGCGCACTGTTCGCCGAAACCGTAAGAGCGGCGCGCGCCGCCGACATCAAAACCATCGACGCCACCATCCGCGCCGACAACGCCGGCGGCCTGGCGTTCTATAGCCGCATGGGATTTATCGACTACGACCGGCGCGTTGGCGTGCCGCTAAAGGACGGCACGCCAGTAGATCGCGTGCGAAAGCGCTTCGACCTTTCGCGCTGAGATCAGGTCTCAGCTGCGCCGGCGCGGCGCAAGTCCGCAAAGCGCTTGCGCAAGTTTGGTGTCCAAATCTCCGTTCGCGCCATCGCCCGACCGAACCAATCACGCTCGTCCCAGATCAATCGATCACGGATCGCTACGCGCTCAAGCGTCGGCCAATCACGGCACCGGGCAAGCGCCCAGATTTTCCAACGCGGTACAGTTACAGACCACCAAAGCCACGCCAAGACCAACGGCATTGCGAGCGCAATCACCGCGACACTGACGTTGAGCACCGGGCCAAGATTGATTTGAACCTCGTATCGCTCAACGAAGTAGAACTCGAGCCACCATCCGCCGAACAGAATAATCATGCCCGGCAGGTTCACAAACAAACCGCCGAGCGTGACGACACGCTCGGCGACCCGATACGTTGACACTTAGCCCAACCAGCTCGGCTTCTTGAACGGCTTGCCCAAATCCTTCGCCACCGCCTCGTGCGCGATCGCGCCTTCGTACACATTCAAGCCATTGGCCAAGTGCGGGTCGTCGATCAGCGCTTGCTTGTAGCCCTTGTTGGCCAGCGCCAGCGCGAACGGCAGCGTCGCGTTATTCAACGCAAACGCCGAGGTACGCGACACCGCGCCCGGCATGTTGGCGACGCAATAATGGATGATGCCGTCGACGATGAAGGTCGGCTCGCTGTGCGTGGTCGCCTTCGACGTTTCGAAGCAACCGCCTTGGTCGATCGAAATATCCACCAACACCGAGCCCTGCCGCATCGTCTTCAGCATGTCACGCGTAATCAGCTTCGGCGCAGCGGCGCCGGCAACCAACACGGCGCCGACCACAACATCCGCTTCCTTAATCGCTTCCGCGATCGCCGCAGATGTCGAATACACCGTTTCCAATCGCCCGTTGAACTCGCGGTCTAGCTCTTCTAAGCGCGCCGGATTCTTATCGAACACCGTCACGCGCGCGCGCATGCCGACAGCAATCTGCGCCGCATTGTAGCCTGAGACGCCAGCGCCAAGGATCACGACATCCGCCGGCCGCACGCCCGGCACGCCGCCCATCAGCACGCCACGTCCGCCGTGCGCCTTCTCCAAGAAATAGGCGCCAACCTGAATCGACATCCGGCCCGCGACTTCCGACATCGGCTTCAGAAGCGGCAGGCGGCCATCACGATCCGTCACCGTCTCGTATGCAATGCACGTCGCGCCCGACTTCATCAGGCCTTCCGCCTGCTCCGGATCCGGCGCGAGGTGCAAATACGTGAACAGCGTGTGCTTCGGCTTCAGCCGCGCGATCTCAACCGCCTGCGGCTCCTTCACCTTCACGATCATCTCGGCCGTTTCGAACACCGCGTCCGCGTTCGGAAGGATCTTCACGCCGACCTTCTCGTAGACGCTGTCCGGCGCCCCGATGCCCTCGCCGGCTTTCGTCTCCAGGAACACTTCATGCCCAGCGCGGACCAGCTCCGCCGCACTCTCAGGCGTCAGGCCGACGCGATACTCATGAACCTTGATTTCCTTCGGGCAGCCGACGCGCATGAGATTCTCCTATTGCGCGCTGAATTATCCCAAAGCGCGTGCATTTTCTTGGATATTTCGCTATAATCAGAGCAAATCACGCTAAGATTATTGCACCATGACCGCTTCCACGGAAAATTCTCCCGTCCAGCTCGACGATTTCGACCATAAGATCCTGATCGAGCTCGAACGCAACGGCGTCCTCACCGCCGCAGCGTTGGCGGAACGCATCGGGCTCAGCCCATCCGCCTGCCACCGCCGCGTCAAAGCGATGGAGGCCGCCGGCGTCATCGAGGGCTACGCGGCGATCCTCTCGGAGAAAGCGCTCGGCCGCAGCGCCACCGTGTTCGTCGCCGTCACGTTGGAAAATCAGCGCAGCGAAACCATGGCCAGCTTCGAACGCGCCGTCGCCAAATGCCGAGAGGTCCAGGACTGCCACTTGATGACGGGCGAGAGCGACTACCTGCTCCGCATCACCATCGGAGAAGACGACGGCTACGAGCGCGTCCACCGCGAGACGCTGTCGCGTCTCCCTGGCGTCCGCCGCCTCGTTTCGAACTTCACCATCCGCACCGTGTTCAGGCGCGCGGCGTCAATCGCGCACTAAGCGAATATGGACCGCCGGCGCCCTCGCCGGCCAGCGCTGGCGATTGCCGGCGAGGGCGCCGGCGGTCCATAAAACCGGCGAAGAGGAAACGCCCGCATGTCCGATCCCGTCGTCATCCCGGTCCCGCCCGAATGGGCCGCGCGCGCCTACGTCGATGACGTGAAATACAAGGCGATGCACGCCAGCGCGCTGGCAGACCCCGAAGCGTTCTGGGGCGTGCAAGGTCAGCGGCTCGATTGGATCAAGCCTTACACCAAGGTCAAAGACACGAGCTTCAACGAAGCTGACTTCCACATCCGCTGGTACGAAGACGGCGCCTTGAACGTCTCCGCCAATTGCATCGATCGCCATCTCGAAACACGCGGCGATTCTGTCGCCATCATCTGGGAAGGCGACGATCCTAACAATTCATCGCAAATCACCTATCGCGAACTCCACGCCGAAGTCTGCCGCTTCGCCAACGTGCTGAAAAAACGCGGCGTCGGCAAAGGCGACCGCGTCACCATCTACATGCCGATGATCCCGGAAGCGGCGTACGCGATGCTCGCCTGCACACGGATCGGCGCCATCCACTCAGTCGTGTTCGGCGGCTTCTCACCGGAAAGCCTCGCCAACCGTATCAAGGATTGCGACTCCAAGACCGTCATCACCGCCGACGAAGGCGTCCGGGGCGGCAAGATCATCCCGCTCAAAGCCAATGTCGATGCAGCGCTCGAGCACGCGAGCGGCGTCACCAGCGTCATCGTCGTCACCCGCACCGGCGCCGGCGTCTCGATGCAAGACGGTCGTGATGTCGTCTACGAAGACGAAGCCGCCACCGTCTCGGCCGAGTGCGCGCCCGAACCAATGAGCGCTGAAGATCCGCTCTTCATCCTCTACACGTCAGGCTCCACCGGCAAACCGAAAGGCGTGCTGCACACCACGGGCGGCTATCTCGTCTACGCCGCGATGACGCACCAATACATTTTCGACTACAAAGACGGCGAAATCTTCTGGTGCACCGCGGACGTCGGTTGGGTCACCGGCCACACCTACATCGTCTACGGTCCGCTCGCGAACGGCGCGACGACGCTGATGTTCGAAGGCGTGCCAAATTACCCGACCGTGTCGCGCTTTTGGGAGGTGATCGACAAACACAAGGTCAACACCTTCTACACCGCGCCCACCGCGATCCGCGCGCTCATGCGCGACGGCGAAGAACCCGTGAAGCGCACCTCGCGCGCAAGCCTCCGCCTCATCGGCACGGTCGGCGAACCGATCAACCCAGAAGCCTGGCTCTGGTACTATCGCACAGTCGGCGACTCCCGCTGTCCCGTCGTCGACACCTGGTGGCAAACCGAAACCGGCGCGTCCCTGATCGGCAACCTCCCCGGCGCCACCGCGATGAAGCCAGGCTCCGCGACACGCCCCTTCTTCGGCATCAAGCCCGCGCTCGTCGATGACAAAGGCGAATTCCTCGACGGCGCTGCCAGCGGCAATCTCGTGCTGCTGGATTCCTGGCCCGGCCAAATGCGCACCGTGTACGGCGACCACAAACGCTTCTTCGAAACCTATTTCCGCACTTACCCCGGCATGTACTTCACCGGCGACGGCTGCCGCCGCGACGAAGACGGCTACTACTGGATCACAGGCCGCGTCGATGATGTACTCAATGTCAGCGGCCACCGCATCGGCACCGCCGAAATCGAAAGCGCGCTCGTCGCCGACACCAAAGTCGCCGAAGCCGCCGTTGTCGGCTACCCGCACGACATCAAAGGCCAAGGCATCTATTGCTACGTCACGCTCAAAGCCGGCGTCACGCCGAGCGACGACCTCAAGCGCGAACTGATCCAAACCGTGCGCCGCGAAATCGGTCCAACCGCCTCGCCCGACATCATCCAATGGGCGCCAGGCCTACCCAAAACCCGCAGCGGCAAAATCATGCGCCGCATCCTGCGCAAGATCGCGGAAAATGACGTCAGCAATCTCGGCGACACGAGCACGTTGGCTGATCCGAGCGTTGTGGATGATCTTGTTGCCAACCGAGCTGGCGCGTGAGTGACCCCAACGTAGAGCGCGACCTGATCGCGCTCGGCGTGCCGCGACACGTCGCGTCATATGTCGCTGAGCAGCGGCCGCTTCGAATACCATTGTTGAGTAGCGTCGGCGTGCTGGTTGTGATGATCGGCGGTTTCGCCGTCGGCACGATATTGTGGGCTGTGTTGGAAGCACTGTTGGAGCTCAATGCTCGTGCCGCCGCGGAGACATCTGGCGCGTTACTCTACCATCACAATTTCGGCATCGGCCTGCTCATCGCGCTGTTTGCATGGATCGGCGCGAGCGGGGTCATCATCGGCGTGATTCCGATGCTGTCGCGACGGCTCGCAGCCGGCGAGTTCTACGAAACCATCGTCGGCTCCGCCAATGCACCGGATCAGCGCAGCGAGCGTAGCGCTCGTTGGGGTATCCGGCGAATGATGGAAGAGCTTCGGGACGAACACGACCCAGCCCGATATGTTAGTCGCGCAACCTTTGCCTGGATGAAACCAGCGGCCATCGTTGCGGCCAGCGCTTTAGCTCTTGCAGCCATCGTCACGTTCCGCGAACTCAACACTTACACTCTATACTTCGCCGATCATTATGAAGAGCGACACACGTTTCTTCCGTCACCCACGATCCGGTCTTGGTCTGACGCAACGCGCGTGGAAGTCGGCTGCAATCATGTTTCAAGAGAGTCCGACGATCCGGTCTACGAGGTTCACTTCCGCGATGGCGGCAGCACGCGTATCGACAGCGCGTTCCCGGTCTCGAACACCTGGGTCGATCAGGTTGAGATCATTGATGCGACCCTTGTCAGCATAGGCGCACGCTTCGAACCTTGGTCCTGGCTTGATCGCGATGCCTATCATCCACGCTGCTTGATGGCGAACGCCGTGTGGTTGGGTGACGAGCAGTATGCACGTTTCCGCCGCCTCATTCGCGCACCCGACTCGCCGCGTGACTTGGTTCATGACTGACCTCGCCGCCGCCCCGCGCCGACACATTAGCGCGAACTACGTCGCCATGCTCGCGGTCGGCATGGTCGTCGGCGCCGGTATCTTTCGTTCGCCCGCCGCCGTCGCCGAAGCCGCCGGTTCACCGGAATGGTTGTTCGCCGCCTGGGCGCTCGGCGGACTCATCACGCTCGTCGGCGCGCTCTGCTACGCCGAACTCGCCACCGCCTTCCCGCATCCCGGCGGCGACTACCACTTCCTCCGCCTCGCCTACGGCCGCAACTGGTCGTTCCTGTTCGCGTGGGCGCGCTTCACCGTCATCAACAGCGGCTCCGTAGCGTTGCTCGGCTACGTGCTCGGCGACTATCTCAACGTTGTCATTCCACTCGGCACAATCGGCCCGCCGCTCTACGCCGCGCTTTCGGTGATCATCCTAACCGCGTTCAATCTCCGCGGCGCCGGCAAAGGTCACGACGCCGCCGACTACAGCCTCACCGGCCTCGAAGTCGTCGGGCTTCTCGCGATTGTCGCCGCAGCGCTCGCGCTGATCCTGCAAGGCGTGCCCGCCGTCGAAGGCCTCAACCTCACCAATATCGCCGCACCACCGCCAAGCTTCGGCTACGCGCTCGTTTACGCCCTGCTCGCGTTCGGCGGCTGGAGCGAAGTCGCGACGCTTTCCGCCGAAGTGCGCGATCCAAAACGCGGCATGCTGCGCGCGCTCGTGATGGCGGCGGCGCTGATCACCGTACTCTATCTCGCTGTGAACTGGGCATTCTGGTACGGCCTCGGTGTCGAGGGCCTCGCCGCCTCCACCGCGCCCGCCGCCGATCTCATCGCCAAAGCCTTCGGCCCGTGGGCGGGCGTGATCACCGCGCTCGCCATCGCGTTTGCCGTCATCACCTCGATCAACGCCACCATCGTCGTCGGCGGTCGCACAACTTACGCCTGCGCGCACGATTGGCCCGCGCTCAAACGGATCGGCCGATGGGACGAGAAACGCCAAATCCCGTCCGCCGCAATCTGGGCGCAAGGCATCATCTCACTCGCACTCGTGGTGTTCGGCGCGTTCTACCAAGGCTTCGCGACACTCGTGGACTACACCGCGCCCGTCTATTGGCTCTTCCTCGCCATGAGCGGCATCGCCGTCATCGTGCTACGCATCCGCCAACCCAACGCCGAGCGCCCGTTCAAAACACCGCTCTACCCCGTGCTGCCGATCCTGTTCGCGCTTTCCAGCGTCGCGATGCTCTGGTCCGCGTTGAGCTACGTCACGGCGGAAACCGGCGCCGGCGCGCTCGTCAGCCTCTGCGTTCTCGGCTCCGGAATCATCGCGCTTTTCTTCGTTGCGCGCGCCAAACCGGCTGCTTCTCCGCCGAACTAACCGCGCCTTGCGACCAACTGCTTGAGCAAACGGCGCCGTCGCCTTGTATACAAGCGCCATGAAACTCACCGCCGCAGTGTTCGCCGTCGCCACCGCCTTCATCGGCGCCGCGCACGCCGAGACTGACATTCGACTCGAACCAACCGCCTGCTCAGGTTGGACAACAGTCGCTGAAACGGTCACCGCCGACTGCGGCTATCTCCATGTGCCTGAGAACCGCGCCAATCCGAACAGCCGCAACATCGCCATCGCGTACATGCGCCTGCGCAGCGCCGCCGCCACGCCAGCGACGCCGCTGATCATCATGATGGGCGGCCCCGGCGTGCGCTCGATCCCCGCGCGCATCCCCGGCCCGCATCCCGTGCTCGAAACGCGCGACCTCATCTATCTCGAGCAACGCGGCACAGTGCTAACCAATCCCGCACTGCGCTGCCCCGAATACAACGCCGCCGGACGCCGCGCCGGCACAGGCCAGATCGACGGCGACGCCCTCGCCCGCGCGCGCATCGCCGTGACGCGCACGTGCGCCGACCGCGCCCGCGAAGCCAACATCGATCTCACCGGCTTCACCTCCACGCAGGTCGCCGCCGACATCGAAGACCTCCGCCGCGCGTTTGACTACACCCAAGTCAATCTCTACGGGCTCTCCTACAGCGGCCGCGTCATGCTGCAGGTCGCGCGCGATTTCCCAACATCCGTGCGCGCCGTCATCCTCAACACGCCGATGCCGGCGGAAGTGAACTACGACGAGTTCGGCTCAACCAACATGCGCCGTTCGCTCAACATGGTGTTCGACGCCTGCGCCACCGACGCATCATGCGCGCATGCCTATCCCAACCTGCGCCAGCAATTTACCGACATCATCGCCAGCGCCCGCCGCCGCCTTCGCACCATTTCGATCGAAGATGCGTCGGACCCTTCCGGCCACACCAATGTCCGCGTCACACCTTGGGTGCTCACCACCGCGCTGCTCGATCAGCTCTACGACAGGCAATCCATCGAGCAACTGCCACGCCGCATCGACGCCATCGCGCGCGGCGAGACCGGCGCACTGCGAGAAATCCTCGATGGCGGCGCGTCGAACTATCCTTGGCTTCAGCGCATCGCTATCTGGTGCAACGAAGAATACGCCTTCGAAGATCAAGCCGCGATCCGCCGCCAACGCACAGATTTTCTCGAATTCTCCGGCGTCGATCAATCCACCGTGCCGCCCGGCGTCTGCGACTCCGCCGGCCTCCGCGCTGCCACACCGCGCGACAACGAGCGCATCACGAGCGAAGCGCCCGTCCTCATCTTCTCCGGCGCGTTCGACGCTGCCACGCCGCCCGCATGGCAAGCCGCCATGACCCAAACCTTGCCGAACGCGCGCCACGTCATCTTTCCATGGGCGTCACACGGCGCCGGATTCAGCCGCTGCGGCTGGGAAATGACGCTCGCTTTCCTCGCCGACCCGCAAGCGCCGCTCAACGCTGCCTGCGTCGCCGCGCCGGATCGCTTAAATTTCGCGCTACCCGAAGCGCCCTAGGCGCTAGCGCGATCCAATTCCGCGATGTCGTCCGCACTCAACTCAAGCGCCAAAGCTCCCATCAGCTCTTTCAACTGATCGACACTGGTTGCGCTCGCAATAGGCGCACCGATCGCCGGCTTCGCCATGATCCACGCCAGCGCAATCTGCGCCAACGTCGCGCCCGTGCGCGCACTCACCGCATCCATCGCCGCGAGCACAGTCGGCCCATTACCCTCAAGATACTTGTCCATGCGCCCACCCCGCACGCTCTTCGTCTTGTCCTCGGCGCTACGATATTTCCCGCTGAGATAGCCGCTCGCCAGCGCGAAGTACGTGATCAACGACACGGTTTCGCGCTCACACAGCGGCATCAGATCCGCCTCAATCTCGCGGCTCATCAACGAATATTCCGGCTGCAGCGTCTCGATCCTCGGTCCGCCCGCAGCGATCGCTGCCTGCATCCGCGCCGGCTTGAAGTTCGACAAACCAACAGCGCGCACCTTGCCGGCTTTCACCAACTCACCCAGCGCGCCCATGAACTCTTCCGGCGCCGTCTCCTCGTCATCGCGATGCAACTGATAGAGGTCGATCGTCTCGATCCCCAGCCGCTTCAGCGAGTCATCGCACGCATCGAGAATGTTCTGCCGCGTCAGCCCCAGCCTTTTGTCCCACATGCCGACTTTGGTCGCGAGCACCACCTTCTCGCGCCGCCCACCGCCAAGCGTGAACCATTTGCCCAGCACAGTCTCGCTCTCGCCACCGGCATGCCCCGGCACCCAGCTCGAATACACATCCGCTGTGTCAATCGCGTCTCCGCCCATATCCACAAACGCATCCAGCACCGCGAACGACGCCGCTTCGTTGGCCGTGAAGCCAAACACATTGCCGCCGAGCATAAGCGGCGTGATCTTGATCCCGCTGCGTCCGAGTTCGCGCTTCTGCTGCATCATGCCGCTCCTACCTGGACGCCAGCGCGCCACTCGCTATCACTAGCGCCCTACCTAGGAGCGATCATGCGCTGGCTCAATGTGGCGACCGCCCTTTCCGGGGCCATTGCGCTCATCATGCTGGTGATCGCGTCGCACGCGCTGCATCCCGCGCCGGAGGATCTCGAGCGCATCCATCTCGGCGCCTTCATCCAGCTTATCGCCGCCGCCGCCGCACTCGCCATCACCAACCGCGACGGCGTGCTGAACCTCATCGCCGGCGCCATGATCCTTGGCGGCGCGGCTTTGTTCGCGACCGCGCTCTACATTCTCGCCATCACGCATTCGAGCGCGCTGATCATGCTGGCGCCCGTCGGCGGCATCACGTTAATCGCCGGTTGGGTCGTACTTGCCCTCACGAAACCGCGCGACTGAACTCGAAATCGCCACGCGCAGCCCTATTATCGCGCTCATGATTCCAAACACCGCAACGCCCACTCCCGCGTCAAGCGAATCCGCCGGCCCCACGCTCGCCGAACAGCTGCAAAGCTTCATCAACGGCGTGCTGACGCTCGACCCGGAGCAAGCCGCGATCCGTGGCGGCCTTTCGGTGCTCGTGTTCGTCGGCGCGCTGCTGCTGATGTGGGGCTTGCATCTGGTGCTGAAGACGCTGGCCGAGCGCCTCGCGCCGCCCGATCCCAACGCTCCACCACGGAAACGCGTCGCCATCGGCCGCTGGAGCAAGCGCATCGCGCGCGCCGCCATCTTCGTCACCGCGCTAATCATCGTCGCCCGCGTCTGGGGCTTCGACCTGGAAACACTCACCAAGGGCCGCGTCGGCGATGTCCTCGCCATCGCCGGGCGCATCTTGCTGATCATCGTGCTTTCGCTCGCCGCGATCGAGCTCTCGCAACTCGCCATCCGCCAAGTCTTCTCCCGCGTCGCCAGCCGCGCCAAGAACGTACGCCGCGCCTCGCAAGTCCGCACACTCGCGCCCGTGCTGAGCGGCGTCGCCACCACAGCGCTCGTCATCGCCGCCACCATGATGGCGCTCTCCGAGATCGGCGTGGAGATCGGACCACTGCTCGCTGGCGCCGGCATTGTCGGCCTCGCAATCGGTTTCGGCGCACAGACCGTCGTGAAAGATTTTCTCACCGGCATCTTCCTCATCATCGAGGACGCGGTCTCCGTCGGCGACGTCGTCATGATCGCCGACTTCGGCGGCACGGTGGAGGAAATGTCGATCCGCACCATCAAGCTGCGCGACTTCGACGGCACGCTGCACATCTTCCCCTATTCCGAAGCGCAAGTGATCCACAACCGCACCAAGAGTTTCAGCTTCGCCGTGTTTAATCTCGCTGTCTCGCATGGCGCGGATGCAATCGCCGCGCTCGATCTGATGAAACAAACCGGCGATGACTTGAAAGCGGAAGACTCGTTCGCGCCGTTCATTCTCTCGCCCATCGAGGTGGTTGGCGTTGATCAGCTCACCGATGCGGGCGTGACTTTGAAAGCCCGCATCAAAACCGCGCCGGGCAAGCAATGGATGGTGCAGCGCGAATACCTGCGCCGCATCAAGCTCGCCTTCGACGCCGCCGACATCGATCTAGCCGCCAAGCAGACCGTGCTTGTCATGCCGGAGCCCTCCACCAGGTAGTTCGTCGCCATCTCCGCGCCGTTCGTCGCACACGCTGACACAGTGCTGAAACACGGCGCCTTTAGCGTGCGCGGCTTGGGGAGATTGCCAATGCACCGCCGCGCATTCCTGTTTGCCGCCGCCGCAGCGCCGTTCGGCGCGCAAATCGCATTCGCCGAAGACACAGCAACCATCCCGCTCGATCTCCGCCGTGGCCAACCACGCGTGCGGCTCTTCATCAACGGCGCCGATCAAGGCGAAGCCATTTTCGACACCGGCGCCTCCGGCTCCGCCATCCATCGCCCGCTCGCCGAGCAGCTGAGCTTGCCCAACGAAGGCGTGGCTGGCGTGCGCAGCGGCGCCGGTGGTGAAACCATCGAAGGCTTCATGACCACGGTGATCAACGCCGCCATGAACGGCGTCGCCGTGCCGGACTTCCGCGCCATCGCCATTCCGATGCTCCGGCCCGACACGGTCGCCGTGCTCAGCGCCAACATCTTCACCGGCAATCTGCTGCTGCTCGACTTCCAGAACGCGCGCATGCAGCCGCTGACGAAATCATCCGCCACCATTCCCACCACCGAAGCCACGCCCTACGACGACGGCCCGCGCCCGCTGCCGTCGATCTGGGTCACGCTCCCCACCGGCCAACGCCTGCTCGCGCATCTCGACACCGGCTCTCCCGCCAGCCTCGCGCTTCCGCGCGAAATGGCTGACACTTTGCCGCTCTCAACGCCGCTGGTCGAAGCCGGCCGCGCGCGGCTCATCAACGGCGAGCGCACACTCTATCGCGCCACGCTCAACGGCGCGGCCCAAGTCGGCCCACTCAACATCACCAATCCCGAGATCACCTTCATGGAGGGTCTGCCGCACGGCAATGTCGGCATGGAGCTGCTACGCCAGCTCACAATTACGCTCGATCCCGCCGAGCGCCGCCTCTGGGTCACACCGCACGCCTAAGCCGGACAGTGCGCATCCTGCTCCGCGCGCTGGAAGCGCCACTCCATCGACTCGGTGCGCCCGTCCATCGGGCCTTCAATCCGCGCCACCATCACGTCGCCATCGCGCTCATAGACGATGCGTTGCGGAAAATCGTGCTGCGGGTTCTCGAACACCACGCGCTGATCGGCATAGCTCGTCATTGCGAACGCCGTCGGCGGCGACGCGCCGTTCGGCATCGAGTAATAACTCAAACCGCCGTCTTCGTTCGCCGCGATGCGCAAGAACTCAAACCCGCCGCCACTTGAATTCGCACCGAGCAACGTCCCCGTGCCAGCGCCGATCCAGCTCTCCGCCGTCTCGCGCCCGTCAACACACGAGAGCCAATAGCCGCTGATCCAGTCGGGCGACGTGCTCGCCGCCCCTTGCGCCGAGACTCCGCACGCGCTCAAGCCCAACGCGAAACCGATTGCCGCCAAAATGCGCACGCGCGTCTCCCCTGATCCAAGCCTGCACCTAGCGCGGCCCGGCGCCATCCTTCTTGTAAGTTTCCGACATCAGCGCTTTCGCCAAGCCAACACGCTGCGCCGCCCATTGCCGCGATGAGAGCCCAAGATAGCGCCGAAAATCCCGCGCCATCTGCGGCTGATCGAAATACCCCGCCGCCAGCGCCGCCTCGACCCATCCCGGCGGCCCTGGCCGCTCTATCGCATCGAACACGCGGCGAAATCGAAACACGCTCTGCAGCTCTCGCGGCGAGATCCCAACCTCCGCCTTGAACCGCCGCTGCCATTGCCGCTCGCTCAAGCCCGATGGCGCCGGCGCCTCGCGCTCTGCCTCGAGCGCTTCCACAGCGGCGCGCACATGCGGATCGATCGACGCATTCCAAACCCGCGTCGCGACGTAGTCCTGCGCGGCATCAACCCAAGACCCTGATTCGACTGAAGCCTGCGCACGCGGAAGCATCGCAGCGGCTTTGCCGTCTAGCGCAGCAAGATCAACCCGCTTGTCCGTCGCGCCGCTGGCATCCGCGCCCAAGAACGCCCGCGCTGCCCACGGCTGAAAGCGCACGCCAACAACGCCGGTCTCGCCCTGCGCAACCAGATTCAGCGGCTCAGTGATCTGCCCCGCAAACAGCACGCGCGGCTGCACCACATCGCCGCCTTCGCCGCGCTCCAGATACGGCGCCCGCACGTGCACGATCAGTTCGCAGCATCCATCCGGCGCGATCGGCTGCGGCGCGTCATCCGCCGGCGCAACGAACGTCCACACGCAACGCACATAATCCCGGAGCGCCGGCCGCGGCGGATACTCGCGATAGTCCGGGGCAGTCATCGCTCAGGTCGGACCCGGCGGATCCAGCACGTCCAGCTTGCGCTTGATCGCCTCGACATCGCGCTGCATCGACACGACGCGATCGAACATGGTCCACACGCCCACGCCCAGCGCCACAAGCAGCACAATAATGGTGTAGTCCGCAGGCGTGCCCATGGCGTCTCCGTCGCGCCGCACTGTGGCAGGAGTGCGGCGCGCGACAAGTGTAACCAACGTCGCTAGTGTCGCCTCGCTTTCCAGGCGAACAACACACGCATGACCCGCACCATCTCCATCGCATCCCGCTTCAACGGCCCGCCCGGCTCAGGCAATGGCGGCTACGTCTGCGGATTGCTGGCGAAAGAAATCGACGGCCCCTCGCAAGCGATTTTGCGTGTGCCCCCGCCACTGGAAAAGCCGCTCACTCTCGAAGCCGATAGCTACCTCGCCACACTGCACGATGGCGACGTCCTCGTTGGCGAGGCTAAACCCGTCGCGTTCGATCTCGTCGCCCCGCCTGCGCCTACGCTCGCCGAGGCGCGCGACGCAGCAAAGCGCTACGCCGGCTTTGCCGACCATCGCTACCCAACTTGCTTCGTCTGCGGCCAGTCACGTCCCGCGCACGACGGCCTCGACCTCTTCACCGGCAAAGTCGAAGGCCGCGACATGGTCGCGTGCACTTGGACTCCTGGCGCCGATCTCGCCGACGCAAACGGCATCGTCCGCCCCGAATTCATCCACGCCGCACTCGATTGCCCAAGCTATTGGGCGCTCACGCATGCCGGCAAACCGGCGCTCCTCGCAAGCCTCACCGCATCGATCGACGCAGCACTCCCGCGCACCGGCGAAGAGCTGATCGTCGCCGCCTGGCCGATCCGCGAAGACGGCCGCAAGCACTGGGGCGCCGCCGTGCTCTACACCGCGCAAGGCGCTGTCATCGCGCGCGCGGAAGCGCTTTGGATCGAACCGAAACAGGCCTAGGAGCGTTGCCACACGAGGTGACGCCATGACCGACTCTCAAGCCCTTGCGACCCGCATCGCAGCCCGCATCGTTGGGCCGATCCTGCTCCTGGCCGGCGCCGTCGTGATCGCGCGCATGGACGACATCGTGCTGATCGTCCCCGGCATCCTCAGCGACGGTCCGCTCGCTTTCGTCACTGGCATGTTCACGCTCATCTGCGGCGTCACATTGTTTGTCTTCCATCATCACTGGAAAGGCCTTCCCGCCATCGTCATCTCGCTCCTCGCCGTCACCACCATCATCCGCGGCGTGCTGTTGATGTTCGCACCCAGCATCATCGCCGGCCTCGCGCACGCCGCGATCACAGGCGCCGGCCCCGCGCTCATCATCGCCGGACTCATCGCACTCCTGATCGGCGCCTGGCTCACCTTCGTCGGCTGGTTTGCAAAGCCTACCGCCGCCGTCTAGGCTCACGCCGTGCTCCGGGGAGACAGCATGAACGAAGCGCAAGTCGCCGCTACACGATTCTGCGCCCGCGTCGCGGGACCCTTCCTCATCCTCCTCGGCCTCATGATCTTCTCGCGCTACGAGACGTTTCCGATGCTGATGCCGACGATGATGCAAGACGCACCGCTGGTCATGATCACCGGCATCTGGACGCTCGTGCTCGGCCTCGTCTTCTACACCGCGCACCACCATCTGGGCTCCGCCGCCGCCACGCTTCTCACCATGCTGGCGCTCATTCTCGTCGTCCGGGGCGCCATGCTGATGGTGATGCCGGAAGTTTTGATCAACATCGCCGGCCAAGTCGCCGACACCCACCCCATGCTGCTGGGCATCACGCTCGTGCTGGGCCTGCTCGGCGCCTGGCTCAGCTATGTCGGTTGGTTCGCCAAGAATGTCTGACGCGCGGTGACCGCGCGACGATCCAGCGACGATCCCGTCTCCCGCCATCTCGCGACGGGCGAGCGCGTCGTCTGGCGCCATCAGCCCGCGGCGCACGCGCTGTTCCGCAATCGACTTCCCGTCGTCGTCATTGTCTGGGCAATGACGGCATTCGTCATCGTGATCGGTTGGAACGTCGTCTCGAGCGCCATCCCGGAATCGTTTCCCGTAGCGCTCGATCCGTGGCTCGCGCTTCCCGCTGGCGCCCTGCTCTTCTCCCTGGTGCTGAGCTTCTTCTTCCTGCGCGCCGCTTGGGAGCACACATCCGCCCTGCTCGATAGCTGGAGCACGCACTACGCGCTGACGGATCGCCGCTTCATCATCGTGTCGCGGCGCGGCTTGATCGACTACGACGCGTCCTACTTCCACGTCATGGACGCGCGCGGCGGCGGCTCTGACGCCCACGTGCTGCTGTTCGACTACGGCCCCTCCGGCAAACACAAGCGCGACAACTTCCGCGGCCGCATCGCCGGGCTCCCCGACGCACAAAAGCTGAAGCAGCTGATCCAGGATACGCTCCGCCCTTGAAGCGCGCGCCCCCGGGGCGTAGAGCAGCGTCATTCCCGGGGGGCCGCACGCGGCTGAGATTGGGCAACCCGCCCTGACCCGTCGAACCTGAACCGGTTAGCACCGGCGGAGGGAGGAGCGCTTATGAATAAGCCCGAGAACCAAGCCGCGTTTACACCAGCGGTCACGACCGGCCCGCTCATTGGCTCTCGTAAAGTGTACGCGTCCGGCTGCGCGCATCCGGATCTGCGTGTGCCATTCCGCGAAGTCGCGGTGCATCACACCGCCAACGAACCACCAGTGACGATCTACGATCCATCCGGCCCCTACACCGACGCCGACGCTGCCATCGACATCAACACCGGCCTCGCCCGCACGCGCGAAGCGTGGGTGCGCGCGCGCGGCGACGTCGAAGAGATCGAAGGCCGCACCGTGCAGGACGTCGACAACGGCAACGTCTCACCCGAAAAACTCACGCCCGCCTTCCCGGTGATGAACAAAGTGCTCCGCGCCAAAGCTGGCGCCACGGTTACGCAGCTCGAATACGCCCGCCGCGGCATCATCACGCCGGAGATGGAATACGTCGCCATCCGCGAAAACATGCGCCGCGAAGCAACGCAGCCCTTCATCCGCGACGGCGAAGACTTCGGCGCATCGATCCCCGATTTCGTCACCCCGGAATTCGTCCGCGAAGAAATTGCCCGCGGCCGCGCCATCATTCCGGCCAACATCAACCACGCCGAACTCGAGCCGATGATTATCGGCCGCAACTTCCTCGTGAAGATCAACGCCAATATCGGCAACAGCGCCGTCACCTCCTCCATGGCCGAGGAAGTCGACAAGATGGTCTGGGCCATCCGCCACGGCGCCGACACGGTGATGGACCTCTCCACCGGCCGCAACATCCACAACATCCGCGATTGGATCATCCGCAACAGTCCAGTACCCATCGGCACCGTGCCAATCTACCAGGCGCTCGAAAAAGTCGACGGCGTCGCCGAAGATCTCACCTGGGAAGTCTACCGCGACACGCTGATCGAACAGGCCGAGCAAGGCGTCGACTATTTCACCATCCACGCCGGCGTGCGGCTCGCCTACATCCACCTCACCGCCAAGCGCGTCACCGGCATCGTCAGCCGCGGCGGCTCGATCATGGCCAAGTGGTGCCTCAGCCACCACAAAGAGAGCTTCCTCTACACCCACTTCGCAGAGATCTGCGAAATCATGCGCGCCTACGACGTGAGCTTCTCACTCGGCGACGGCTTGCGCCCCGGCTCCATCGCCGACGCCAACGACGCCGCGCAATTCGCCGAACTCGAAACCCTCGGCGAACTCACCAAAGTCGCCTGGGCGCACGGCGTGCAAGTGATGATCGAAGGCCCCGGCCACGTCGCCATGCACAAGATCAAAGCCAACATGGATAAGCAGCTCGCCGTCTGCGGCGAGGCGCCCTTCTACACGCTGGGCCCCCTCACCACCGACATCGCCCCCGGCTACGACCACATCACCTCCGCCATTGGCGCGGCGATGATCGGCTGGTTCGGCACCGCGATGCTCTGCTACGTCACGCCGAAAGAACACCTCGGCCTGCCCGATCGAGACGACGTTAAAACCGGCGTCATCACCTACAAGCTCGCCGCCCACGCCGCCGACCTCGCCAAAGGCCATCCCTATTCGCGCACGCGCGACGACGCCCTCTCCCGCGCAAGATTCGAATTCCGCTGGGAAGACCAGTTCAACCTCGGCCTAGACCCCGACACCGCCCGCGCCTACCACGACGAAACGCTGCCCAAAGACGCGCACAAAACCGCACACTTCTGCAGCATGTGCGGCCCAAAATTCTGCAGCATGAAAATCACCCAAGACGTCCGCGACTACGCCGCGAAAAAAGAAGAAGCCGAACGCGGCATGGCCGAGATGAGCGAAAAATTCAAAGAAGTCGGCAGCGAAATCTACGTGCATCCGACGGGCAAAAAGCGCGCCCCGATCGACTAGCGCCGCCGGCGTTTGCAGGTTGGAGCGCGCGGCTCCGCCGCGCATGCGGCGCGGAGCGCCGCGCTCCCATTCTTTGACGATTGCGCTCCACCCTCACCCTGCCCTCTCCCTCCCAAAGGAGGGAGAGGGTTCAGAGTCAAGCCGCCCCGCGCACGCGCGCATCGCGCGCGACGCTGTCATCCAGCACGCCGGCGACATCCCACGCGCCCTCGGGCCGCAGCAGCACCAGCGGCGGCGCGTTCAACGTCACAGCATCGGCGCACGCCGGCAGCTCCGCGATCACCTCGACATAGTCGCGATCGGAAAACCGAAACGGCGGCCGCCCCTCGCGCAAGCGAAACCCAGCGCAGCGTTCCCAAAACCCAAGCAGCCGCGGCTCGATATGCCCCAGCACGAAGCGATAGCCCTTGCGCGCCGCGATCGCCGCACTGGCGCTCCACAACGCATGCGCCACGCCGCTCTCGCGATAGCGCCGCAGCACCGCCGCGCGCTCCAATTTAGCGAAGCCCGCAAACCAACGAATCCGGATCGCCCCCACCGGCTCGCGCCCGATCCGCGCCACCAGATGCGTCGCGCCGCTGAGATCATTGCCGTCGAACTCTTCCTCGAACGGACAATCCTGCTCGCCCATGTAAACGATGCCGCGCAGCGCATAGATTTGCGGCAGCTGGTCGAGCGTGCGCACGACGCTGACCTCCACCGCCGGGCGCGCTGCGTTCATGCCGCTTCGGCGGCCGACGCGTGCAGTCCGATCAGCGGCTGATCACGCCCCTCATAGCGCGCCAGCGACGGATCGCCCGCCACCGGCACAAAGCCGAGCGAGCCGAAGATCAGCCGCGCGCCGTCATCCGTCGCCGCGCGCGTATAACCCGGCAGCGCCCAGAACAACGTCTCGCGCACCGCGACCGACGCTTTCACCGCGCGCCCCGCGCCGCGATCGGTCGAGCCCGCGAAGCCCCACGCATACCCGCCCGCCGGCTTCTCGCGCGGCCGGCAGATCAGCTCGGGATCGATGTTCAGCGTATCGAAGCGCCCTTCGTCGAGCGCGCGCATGCCTTCGGCGCGCACCAGGAAGAACGCCGTCATGCCGGTGACCACGCCACGCTCGCGCGCAACGAACACGCTGGCGCCCGTGATGTTCTGCACCTGCTGCAGTGTCTCGACGCTGACGACATTCTCGGAAATCGTCGCCGCACAGAGCGCGCGCGCATGCGCGATGTCTTCCGGCCCCGCCAACGACACGCCGCAATACGCCGCCACCGCGTTGATCATCCGCGGATCAGAACACCGCCCCTCCGCATCAACAAACCGCGCAAACCCAGACAAATCCATGCAGAACGGCCCTTTTCGGCATTACACCCTATGGTTGTAATGCCGATTAGCCCTTTGCCGCAAGCCAGAAGTTAGGGTCAGGCGCACCAAGAGAAGGCGGTTAGTCATCTCGCAAGAACGGCGGGATTCCGGGACCGTAGATGTAGCCGTCGGAAATGTAGAATTTTCCGCTGTCTTTCGGGCCGTAGATATAGCCGTCAGAGATATAGTACCTGCCGCTATTGCGCGGTCCATAAATGTATCCGTCCGAGACATAGAATCGGCCGCTGTCGGTTGGGCCGTAAATATAATCATCGCTGATATAGTACTGCCCACTCATCGTACTACTCCATTTGTCGGAACCAATCTCTCAGGCTGAGGTGCAGACGCACGACTTCGTCATCGGCCAGCGCCTTACAATGAGCGATCGGCGCGCGGAGAGTATTGAGGTTCGCGAGCACTCGCTCGACCGCCCGAAGATCACGAAACATATCGCCAAATACATCCCAATTGATCTTTATGATTTCACCGAGCTCTCCGAAGTTCGTGTAGTCAATCAGATCCGCAGATCGGGGCGTAATTGCCGTGCTCGTTTCCTTGTTCTTATTTGCTTGCGCGTTCTTCCGCACAGCCTCGGGCACTTTCTCGTCCCACCAGTTGGAAGAGTGCTCTTTCATGCGCTCGACGATCACTGTCCGAATGGTATTCTCCAGACAGTAGAAGATCGCGTAGTGACCAGCCATGGCAGCAGCTTCGTCCCTGAGCTTCTCAGAGAACTGCGGGTAATAGGCCTGATCCGTGTCCTCCTGACCACGTCGGCGATGGCCAAGATCAACATCAATTGAGTCCTCGACTCGGCGGAGTTCCGACTCGATCGCGAGGTTATTCAAACCGAACAGGCGAATGGCATCTTCGGCTCGCACTAGGGCCTCAACAGATTTTCTTTTAAAGAACGGAAGATGGCCGCGAAGACATCAGGATTTGTCGTCTCGGGCAAAACGAGATTGATCGTGTAAGCCAAGTTCAATCCAACATCTGCGCCGGCAGACACGCGCGGCGTATGAACCGGGAGTTGACGTTCTTGCTCCACCGCGGAGAGAGGCGGCTTTGCCCTCTCTCCACCAGCGTCAAGTGATGCTTCAAAATCGGCCATTTGCTTCAACGCCCAAAAAGTCGAGAGCGTAAACTCGACGGTGCGATCATCTTTTGCACCGCCGGTAACCTCCATGATCAATGCTTGAACCTTGTCCTTCGAAAGGTCGCCCGCGTAGACACTGCGATCAAAAAGTTCTGAGTACGCCGTGCGCATTCCTTCTGCGACGGCAGCACCCTGCGTCGCTGGATCGCGAAACCGATCGTACAGCGGGGTAGGCGTGCCGTCAGATGCCAAGAAGCCCATCCGCTTAAGCAGCGGGATTATCGGCATCGAACCGCCGCCCGAGTGACCAAGCTTGTTGGCAAGGAAATCTTGGGTAAATCGATCCGGTCGCCTCGCCTCCTGCATCTTTGCAAGAATTTTTGGGATCACACCCGGCGAGGTCATATACGGAAGCTTGGCTGCAGCCATTGGTTGAAACCTTTCTCGATTTGTTCCTTATCCGATTCGGCCTGGGAACAAAAGGGGGATGTGCGGCAATCCGTATGCCGCTTGACTTGGTCTGATTATTGGTTCTTATGAACCATACAGTGGTTCTAATGGACCAGGAGTTGGACGATGAGAACTGCAAGCGAAGTCGCCGCCTACGCCAGCCTGATGTTTATAGAGTTTGCTCAGCCTCGAATGCGAGTTTCAGAGCGCACATTGCGGGTCATAGGAAAGCGCACCTACCTCCGTGACGCGCACCTGGCGGAAGTCGACGAAGCTCTTCGGGAGCTTGGCTTAACAATGGTCCGCACCGACAGGGGATTTGTTGTTCTAAAAGTTCAGGGGCTCGAAAGCGCGAAAGCCTACACCTTCAAGTCGTTCAAGAACTCGCGTGCGTGGCCGCAGATTGATCAAAATCATCCGGAGTCAGTCTGGGCTCTCGCGCTCGGAATGCTCGAAACAGATCCCTCCGAGGAAGACGAACAGAGCTGATGCAGCAAAGTTGGATGGCTAGGGAAATGCGCTCAGTGTCAATCATGCCCCTCGCCCTCCTCCTAACCGCCTGCACCCCGCCCGCGCCGCCGACTCAGCCTGCGGCTGAGTCACCAGCCGCGCAGTCGTCAGCCACAGCATCAACCAACACCACCATCCGCGATCCCAACGCGCTCTCCGACAATCCCGCGTTCACCTGGGACGATGTCGACCAAGATCCCGAACTGATCGGCCGCTGGTTCTACACTGCGTCCGGCGACGGCGCGTTCACCAGCGCGGCGTTCGGCGGCGAGGAGACCGAAGCGTCGTTCACCTGGGTCTGCAATCGCGCCAGCCGCACGATCGCGCTCACGCGCGACATCGAGCTCACGCCCGATCAACCGACCGGCCTCGGCATCATCACCCCCGGCGCGCGCTACGTGTTCGACGCGCGCAGCTTCAACGAAGGCCTGCCGAACATCTCGGCGCAAGTCCGCGCCATCGATCCCCGTCTCGACGCGATCGCCGCCAGCGCCGAAGGCTTCGCCGTCCAAGCCGCCGGCGACACCACCCGCATCCGCCACGACGCGATGCTCCAGCGCGTGCTGGCGGATTGCCGAAGCTAAATCCGGAGGATTGCACCCGTCTAGAACCCTCTCCCTCCAATGGGAGGGAGAGGGCAGGGTGAGGGTGGAGCACCACCGTTTCCACAAAGAACGCCGCACCTTTCACTGCGCCAACCGCGTCCAACTCCAGCGCTAACCCTCACCCTGCCCTCTCTCGCTCGCGCGGGAGAGGGTTCATTGAATCCGACCGCCCCCACCCCGCGCTAAACTCCCCGCGCAAATGTTCGACACCCGCCACACCAATCGCCGCCACTGGCAAATCGCGCAGGATTTCATCCTGACGCTGTTCAACCTGTTCGGCGCGCCGCAAGAGATCGCGGCGGAGCACACGCTGCTGCGCGATCAATGGCGCCTCATCACCAAATGGCTCCGCGCTGGTGAAACGCTAATGCGTCAACTCCTGCTGCTCGAAGCCGCAGCGCTGCCAAAACCAAACACGCGCCCGCTCCTCTGGCCGCGCCGCACGCGAAAGCGCCGCGAAATCGGTTTCAGCGCCGACGCGCCGGAAGATTGGCGCGTGAGCTTTCGGTGTTTCTCGCTCTCGGACCGCCGGCTTCCAGCCGGCAAACCGGCGTTGCAACCGGCGCAGGCCGGTGAAAGTCGAAACACCGAATGCCGGCAGGAAGCCGGCGGTCCAAGAGAGCGCCGCTTCTACTCCGCCTGGCCCCTCGCCGAGCGTGCCGAAGCGCTGCTGCGCGTGTTCAACGATCCCGCACCCTACGCCAAACGTCTCGCCGCCCGCCTCTACGCCACGCCCCATCGCGCGCGGCCGATGCTGCACTACGCGGCCGAGCTGATCCCGCTCATCGGCGAAGACGATTTCTGGGTCTCGTACGACGCGGCGCTCACAGCCAGCGGCGCATTCGACTCCACCTAGCACCGGCGCTTGATCTTCCAGCGCCCGCGCCTCACCTAACCCTTATGCTGGAGCTCAAACCCTCCCCGATCCCGCACGCGCCGCCCGCGAAGGGCTGGCGCAACTATTACCGCGTCTATCGCGTGCTCGACATTTTTCCGCTCGGCACGCTGTTCCCTGGCATCCACGGCGGGCCAGACGTGTTTCCGTCAAAGGAAATCGCCGACGAAAAAGCGCTCCGCTTCCTCAACATGGTCAACCCGCCCGGCCGCTGGTTCATGGATCACGCCGGCGCCTACCCCGAGGGCGACAAAGCGAATTGAGCGCGCGCTGCATCCAATCGCGCCGGGCGAGCATCTCCGGGACATGATCCGAAACGCCCTCCTCTCCGCCCTCCTCCTGGCCGGCTGCTCAAGCGCCGCCTCCACCGCGGTTCCCGCCGAAGCCACCGACCCGGTCGGCCGCACCGCGTTCTACGTCCGCTCGAACCAAGACGGCACCATGCCGGAGCGCATCATCATCCACCGCGAAAGCCGCGCCCGGGTCGCGGTATCGAAGCAAGTCGAAAACTGCACCAACGCCGCCTACGTCACAGCACAATTCGATCTCACCCGAGGCGAAGCCTCGCAACTAATCGGCGGCCGCCTAACCCGCGAAAGCACCCAAGAAGCCTTCGCCACCTTCAACGCGAACTTGAACGATCGCACCATCAACGTCGAAGTGCCCCAAGCCAGCGTCTACGAACGCCTCGAACGCATCCCGGCGCCCTACCGTCTCTACGATTTCGATCTCGCCGACATCTCCGCCATGATGGAAGGCCGTGCGGCGCCGCGCGAAAACTTCGCCTTCTTCGTCGTCCTCACCTGGCCAGACGAAAGCGGCAGCGGCCCATTCGTCACCAGTCGCGGCCGCGCCGATGCTACTTTCATCGGCGAAGCGCAACGCCAGAACCGCGACACGATCCGCTACGATGTCGGCGGTGCGCTCAACGGTTCACTCTGGCTCGATGCCCGCGAAGGCTACGTCGTCGAAGCCCGCTTCAACGAACCGAACCATCCGGGCTACGACAATTATTCGCTCGTACTGCAACGCGTCGCCGATGGCCACGAAGGCGAACAAGCCTGGCGCGATGCGCTGGCGGCGCATTGGCAAGGCTGCCCCTAAATCGCCACGACTGTGAAACGATCGCGAAACACCGCCGCAACGGAGCGCAGCTAGAAACATTCTCGAGCAAACGAGGATGACGCAGATGCAAGGCCAAGCCATTCTGATCACCTGGATGTTGGCAATTCTGCCCGCTTTCGCACTGATCGAGCGCATCCAGACATAAACCGGTCCGGGTTCCCGATTGCCGCAGGCGGATACGGCCCTTAAGGTCGCGCCCGCGCGAGGAAAGTTTGCAGGGCACGCCCAGTCAAAGATCGTTTGTACTGATCGGCGCCGCGCTTGCGTTGCCGATCGTGATCCTGGTGGTGATCCAGCTCTCGTTCGCGTTTGGCCGCGAGCGCGAAGAAGTCGAACGCCGCACTCTGACGAACGCGCAACAAATCGTCGAACTGGTCGATGCGCGCCTGCAATCGGACTTCGCCCTGATGGAGGTGCTCGCCAGCGCCGACATGTTCGATCGCCGGCAATGGAGAGCCGCTTACGATCGCTCGCGCGAATTCGCGTCGCTCAATCCGCACTGGCGCAACGTGATCGTGTCCGACCTCGAAAGCGGCCGCGAGATTTTCAGCACCCGCCGATCCTTCCAATTGAGTTCGGCGCCGCTCAATCCAGCCATCACCGTCAACAGCAACGGCGTCGGCGAAGTGCGGCGCGACGGGCCGAATTGTCCGTGTGTGTATTTGCACGTGCCCATCGGGGGCGATGGCTCTTATCTTCTAACCGTCGCGGTGGATCCGCAGATTTTTCAGGCTGTCATTCTGCGCCACTCGCCGACGGAAGCGATTACGGCCTTGGTCGATCGCGAAGGCAATTTCATCGCCCGCAGCGCTGACTATGAACGGCGCGTCGGCACGCCGGCCACATCCTATGTGCGCAATGCGATCGTCAGCGGCGAAACCAGCGGCATCTACGAAGGCGTTACCTCGGAGGGCTTCCGGAGTTCGACGGCCTATGTGACCTCACCGACGTCAGGCTGGTCGACGCACATCGCCATCGCCTCCTCGCTGATCAATACGCCGCGCACGTATTCGTACCTCTCCGTTGTCATCGGCGCTTTGCTCGCGTTAGCGTTGGCGGCGGCGCTGATTGTTTGGGCGCTGCGCGATCTTGCCGAGCGACGCCAAGCCGAGGCGCGCATGGCTCAGACACAGAAGCTCGAAGCCATCGGTCAGCTCACCGGCGGCGTGGCGCACGATTTCAACAATCTGCTCACCGTCGTCATTGGCGGCCTCAACATGCTGCTGAAGCGCGTCGAAGATCCCAAGCAGCGCGAGATCGCGCTGCACATGCTCGACGCCGCCCAGCGCGGCGACAAATTGACCAAGCAATTGCTGGCCTTCTCGCGTGGAAAACAAATGGAGTTGGCGGCGGTCGATCTGCACGAGGTTGTGCCCGGTATGGAAGAATTGCTCCGCCGTTCCGTCGATGCAGGCACTACTCTCGAATTTAGCCTGCATCCTGAAGCGCGGTGGGTGCGCACCGACGCCAATCAGCTCGAACTCGCCATCCTCAATCTCGTCATCAATGCGCGCGACGCAATGCCAGAGGGGGGGCGCATCGAGATCATCGCACAGCCTTCGGAGAAAGAGGGCTGCATCGATCTCGCCGTGCGCGACACGGGCATGGGCATGCCGAAAGATGTTGTCGATCGCGCCTTCGAACCGTTCTTCACCACCAAGCCCGCCGGCAAAGGCACGGGCCTTGGCCTCGCGCAAGTGTTCGGCGCGGCGCGACAATCGGGCGGGCATGTCGAGATCGATAGCGCGCCGGGCCGCGGATCAACTGTGCGGCTTGTCCTGCCGAAAACGCAGGCGCCCGCGGTGAAAAACGGCGAGGTCGAAGCGCCGGCGCGCGTCGATCTTTCCGGCGGAGACGGCAAGCGCGTGCTCGTCGTCGACGACGAACCGGGCGTTCGGACGTTCATGGCGGAGACGTTGCGTGAAGCCGGCTATGACGCAGTGGAAGCCGAAGATGCGGGCGCGGCCTTGCGGCTGCTGGAAACTCGCCTCCCCGATCTGCTCCTGACGGACTATTCTATGCCGGGCATGACCGGTCTCGAACTTGCCGAGCACGCCAAGGCCCGCTCCAACGGCGCGCTGCGCGTGCTAATCGTTTCGGGTTACGCCGATGCGGATGCGCTTGAGGCCTCCGAAGCGCGCCCCACGCTGCTGCGCAAGCCATTCGACGAGCGCGCGCTGATCGAAGCCGTGCGCGACGTGCTTGCCGCGTAACAGCCGAATAACGATTGCCGTGTGACGCTGCGTCTCGGTTTCGATTCGGTTCGAAGCCCACTAAGTACGCCTCGGAGCATGTGATGAACCCCGCGGCGCGGATCGGGCGCGAGATCAGATTTCTAAGCGGCTTGGCGCGCACGCTGTGGCGGGTGCGCAAGATCGATTCCGACTCCGACGATCTCATCTGCGACGATTTTGAGAACGCGGTCGATCGCTTTGAAGACCACACCGCGCTCATCTTCGAAGGCCAGCGCTACACCTATCGCCAGCTCGACGCGTTGGCCAATCGCTTCGCGGCATGGGCCGATGGGCAAGGCGTGAAGACGGGCGACACTGTCGCGTTACTGCTGCCCAATCGCGCCGAGTACATCCCCGCGTGGGCCGGGCTTGCGAAGGTCGGCGCCGCGACTGCGCTGATCAACAACAACCTAACCGGCGCCGCTTTGGCGCATTGTCTCCGCATCTCCGGCGCACAACACGTTATCACCGACAAGGAAACGCTGGCCGCGGTCGAGACGATCCGTGCTGGTCTGGCCAAGCCGCTCACTTATTGGGTGATCGATGGCGAAGACGAAGGCGAGAGCCGGCGCAAGCTCGATCTGCACGAACCGAAGCTGCCGCCGGAGCGCCCATCGCGCGGACGTCGCGCCGGCCTGAAGGCGCGCGATGTCGCGCTCTACATTTATACCTCCGGCACCACCGGCATGCCGAAAGCGGCGAAGATCACGCACACGCGGGCGCAGCTCTATATGCGGGCGTTCGCGGGCGCGACCAATTCCAACGCGGAAGACAAGGTCTATTGCGCGCTGCCCCTTTATCATTCGACGGGCGGTTTGTGCGGCGTAGGCGCGGCGCTGCTGAATGGCGGCACGCTGGTGCTGCGGCGCAAGTTCTCCGCGACTCATTTCTGGGATGACGTCGCCGACAACGATTGCACGATCTTTGTCTATATCGGCGAACTCTGCCGCTACCTGGTCAATCAGCCGCCGCATCCGAAAGAGCGCGCGCATCGGCTGAAGCTCGCGTTCGGCAACGGATTACGCCCCGAGGTGTGGACCGAGTTTCAAGAGCGGTTCGGCGTGAAGAACATTCTCGAGTTCTATGGCTCGACCGAAGGCAACGTCTCGATGTTCAACTTCGACGGGCAACCCGGCGCGATCGGGCGCATACCCGGCTATCTGCGTGGTAGTTTCGCGGTGCGTCTGGTGAAGTTCGACGTTGAAGCGGAGGCGCCCGTGCGTGGGCCGGACGGCCTTTGCCTGCTGACCGATGTGGGCGAACCAGGCGAAGCGATTGGTCTGATCAAGGACGACGCCCGTCACAATTATAGCGGCTACGCCGACAAGGCCGCTTCAGAACGCAAGGTCTTGCGCGACGTGTTCGAACTTGGCGATGCCTGGTTCCGCACGGGCGATCTGATGCGCCAGGACGCGGAGGGCTATTTCTATTTTGTCGACCGCATCGGCGACACGTTCCGCTGGAAGGGCGAGAACGTTTCCACCACAGAGGTGGCCGAAGTGATCGCGCGCTATCCCGGCGTTGACGAAGCGAACGTCTACGGTGTGAAAATCGATCGCATCGACGGCCGCGCCGGCATGGCGGCGATCACGCCCGGCGCGGAGTTCAAGCTTGACGGCTTGCGCGACTTCCTGATGCGCGAGCTGCCGAACTATGCGCGACCGCTCTTCATTCGCATGACGCCAGCGATCGAAACGACCGGCACGTTCAAGTATCGCAAGGTCGATCTGGTGCGCGACGGCTTCGATCCGGCTAAGATCGAGCAGGAACTCTATTTCGATTGCCCGGAAACGCACACCTATATCCGCGTGACGCCGGAGGTATACGCGAAGATTCAGAGCGGCGGCTTCAAGCTTTAGTCGAACACGGCGACCAATGTGTCGCCGATTTGCTCCAACCTGCCCTTGCGCGCGTAAGCTGCTTCGAGCGATTGCGGCGTCAGCGCCTCGCGCGGCGCGCCCGTGCTGATGACGCGGCCTTCACGCAAAAGAACGACTTGATGCGCAATGCGCGCAGCGAGCGCCACGTCGTGGGTGGAGAAAAGAACGGCGCCGCTGCTTGCGGCGTGTCGCGTGAGAATATCGGCGACGCTCAGCGCTTGCGCCGGATCGAGTCCGGCAGTCGGCTCGTCTAACACCAAGAGCGGCGCGTGCTGGGCGAGCGCGCGGGCAAGATGTGCGCGCGCCTTCTCGCCGCCGCTGATCTCGTCCATGCGGCGCGCGCGCAGCGGCGTCAGCGCGCACGCCTCGAGCGCGGCATCGACGGCGGCTTGATCCGGCGGCGACAAGCGATCGGGCGCGGCGCCGTGCGCGAAACGACCGAGGGCTACGAGGTGTTCGACATTGATAGGCCAGATCGACTGCGGGCGCTGTGGCAAATACGCGGCGCGCAAGGCGCGCGCGCGCGCCGACAACAGCATCGGATCGTCGCCCATCAGCTGCGCTGCGCCGAACTCGATCGGCGCGAGACCGAGTGCGGCGCGCATCAATGTCGTTTTGCCGGCGCCATTTGGGCCGAGCAGCGCAACGATTTGTACACGTTCGATAGCGAGTGAGATTTCCTCGACGACCAGACGGCCGCCGAGAAATACACTGACGCCTACGAGTTCTATCAACGCGCTCATGCATCGCCTCCCCGCGAAGCGAGGCGCGCCGCGATCAACGCAAACACCGGCCCGCCGATCAGGGCTGCGGCGACGCCGAGTTTGAGTTCGGTATCCGTCGGCAACAATCGCACCGCGACGTCAGCGCACACGAGCATGGCGCCGCCGGCCAGCGCGCTCGGCAACAGCAAACGCGCTGGGTCGTGGCCCGCGAGCGCGCGCACCAGATGCGGCGCGGCAATGCCAACAAAGCCAATCACGCCAGCGACAGCCGTCGCGCCACCCGTACAAGCGGCGGCGCCGAGCACGACGAGCGTGCGCGTGCGCGTGAGATTTGCGCCGATCGCGGCGGCGGCTTCTTCGCCGAGCGTGAGTGCTTGCAAGCCGCGCGCGGCAGCGAAAATGAACGCTGCGCCGACGACGAGAAATCCGGCAACCAACGCGACGTGTTCGAGCGAACGGCCTTCCACGGAGCCGAGCGTCCAATTCACCAGGTCGGCCAACGCGCCGGGGTTAGGCGCCAGATTGAGCGCGAGCGCGATTAGCCCGCCGGCGAAACTGGAGAGGCCGACGCCGATCAGCACCAAGCTCGCCGGCCCGCGCGCGGCCCAGCCGAGGGTAGTCACCAGCATTGCGGCCAGAAGCGCGAACAGCAGCGCGAGCAGCGGAGCGAACGCGGCGAAGCCGAAGGCGAAAGCGATCACAGCGCCGAGCGCGGCAAACCCAGAAAGCCCGAGCACGCCGGAATCCGCGAGCGGGTTGCGCAACAAACCCTGCAGCGCCGCGCCCGAGAGACCGAGTGCTGCGCCAACGAGCCAGGCGGTCAGCGAGCGCGGAAAGCGAATCTCCCAGACGATGACGCGGGAGGTTTCGTCGGTAGCAAGGATGCTAGTGGCGACAGGGCCGAGCGCGAGGCCGGCAGCGAGTGCGACGGCGCCGATCAACGCCAACACGAACGACGCGCGGAGCGATGCGTTCATGGCGCGCGCAACGCAGCGGCGATGGTTTCGGCGGCGTCGATGGCGTACCAGGCTTGGCATGAAATCGCTGCGGTCGGCAGCTGGACCGTGCGCGCTTCACGCAGTGCGCGGCGCAACGCTGGATGATGCGATGGCGACCATGCGTTCACCTGCTCGCGGCCGCTGTTGAAGAAGCCGAGCGCGATGAGCGCGGGCGGTGTTTCCACCAGGCGTTCAAGCGGCATCACCGCCCAGCTCGCATCGGTGCGCAGATTGCGCCCGCCAGCGGCGGTGATGATCGCGTCCATCATCGTGCCCGAGCCTGCGACTGCGCCGCCCGCGGAGAGGTACATAACGGCGCTACGCTGATGCGGCGCCGAATCCGCGAGGCGCGATAAACGCGAGTCTAGATCGCGGGCGATAGCCTCTCCCCGATCGGCGTGGCCGAGCGAGCGCGCCGCGTCGCGCAGATCCGCGCTCGCCGTCACGAAGTCCGGCGTGTCGCCGACTTGCAGCACCGGCACGCCAAAGCGGCCGTAGACCGCCTCCGCATCCCACGGCCCGCCCCAATTGCGGACGACGAGATCGGGACGCAGCGCCAGCACCTCTTCTAGCGTTCCGCGTGTTTGGCGGATGCCGCGCGCGCGATCGCGAAAATAGGAATCGTCGCGCAGCGAGCCGCGTGAGAGCGCGGCGATCTGGTTGCGGTCGGCGAGCGCGAGCACGAATTGGTCGGCGCAATAGTCCAGCGACACGATACGGCGCGGTTCAGCGTGCGCCGGGAGCGCGCATGCAAGCGCCATCGCACAGATCAACCACCGCAACGCGTGCCTCCAACGGCCACGATCCCGGACCCAGGCGTCTCCGTCGGCAGGTCTTCTGGCTCACGGGTCGATGCGCCGAACCGCCTTCCCGGATCGCTCCAGTGGCGCTTGGTTCGATGCTCGCCGCTTACAGCTGCGGGCGCAGCCGCGGATTTGCACCGCGTTCCCTTAACCGACGCGAGCGGCTTACCGGCAATATCCGCACGAAGCAATTGCATGGAACCAAGACGATCCGCCGCCGATGTTGCGCCATTCATCGCAAACCAGCGCTCGATGCCTCGCCGCTTAGGGTTGTGGCATTGACCTGAGCGACGCCGCTCGCTGTTATTGGCCGACCAAGTGTTCGGGGATTGATCATGACCAGCATAATGCGCGGCGCGGCGATGGCCACCGCTTTGTTTGGCGCGGGTTTCATCCCGGCTTCGGCGCAGAATTTTGCACCACTGCCGCCGCCGGTCGCAACGCCGCAGGACGTCGCCTACCCGGGCGTGATCACACTTGAGGTGGACGCGACGGACACGCTGCGCGGCATTTGGACAGCGCGTGAGGTGATCCCGGTGCAGCCGGGGCCAATGACGCTGCTCTATGCCGAGTGGATTCCAGGCAAGCATTCGCCGCGCGGGCCGATCAATCTGTTCGCCGGCCTTGAGTTTCGCGCCAACGGCGAGCTGCTGCCGTGGCGGCGCGATCCGGTGAATGTGTTCGCGTTCCATCTCGACATCCCGGCTGGCGTCACCGAGATCGAGGCGCGGCATCAGTTCGTGTCACCGACGGCGACCGCGCAAGGCCGCATCGTCTCGACGCGCGAGATGTTCAACCTGAACTGGGAAACGCTACTACTCTATCCGTCGGGCCACTATGCGCGACAGATTCGTTTCCGCCCCAGCATCACGCTGCCGGAGGACTGGCAATTCGCGGTGGCGCTTGATGGCGCGGAAACGCAGGGCGCGGTGACGCGCTTTGCCGAAGTCGATCTCGAAACGCTGGTGGATTCTCCGATGTTCGCGGGCCGATACTTCCGCCGCATCGATCTCGATCCCGGCGCGCGACTGCCGGTTTATCTGAACGTCGTCGCCGACGAGGCGCGCCTCCTCGAAGCCAGCGAGGAGCAAATTCGAGCGCATAGTAATCTGGTGCGCCAAGCCTATCGCCTGTTCGGCTCGCAACACTACGATCACTACGATTTCCTATTCTCGTTGAGTGACCGCATGGGTGGCGTCGGCATCGAGCACCACCGTTCGAGCGAGAATGGTGTTGATCCGGGATACTTCACCGACTGGGATAGCTCAGCGTCAGAGCGCGGATTGTTGCCGCACGAAATGGTGCATTCATGGAACGGCAAATTCCGCCGTCCCGCCGACATGTGGACGCCGAACTACGAGGTGCCACAGCAGGGCAGCCTGCTCTGGGTCTATGAAGGCATGACGCAATATTGGGGCACAATCCTCACGGCGCGCTCGGGCCTTTGGACGCGCGAGCAAGCGCTCGACTCGCTCGCGCTGACGGCGGCGACGTATCAGAACATGTCAGGCCGGGAATGGCGCTCGGTTGCCGATACCACGATGGATCCGGTGCTATCCGCGCGGCGGCCCTCGCCGTGGCGGAGCTGGCAGCGCAACGAAGACTATTATTCCGAAGGCCTGCTGATCTGGCTCGACGCTGACACGCTGATCCGCGAAGGCACCGGCAACCGCCGTTCGCTCGACGACTTCTCCCGCGCCTTCTTCGGTGTGCGCAACGGAGAATGGCAAGTTCCAGAGACTTACACGTTCGATGACATCGTTGCCGGATTGAACGCGGTCTATCGCCACGATTGGGCGACGTTCCTGCGCACGCGGATCGAAGGTATCAACACAGAGCCGCCGCTCGATGGCATTACGCGCGGCGGCTATCGCCTCGTCTACACCGAAGAGCGCAGCGACTATCAGCGCGACTCTGAATCGCTCAACAAGAACGCAAGCTTTGCTTATTCGATCGGTCTGAGCTTCGGCGACGGCGGCAACGTCAGCGCTGTGCAGTGGGACAGCCCAGCCTTCAACCAGGGCATCACGATCGGCACGCAAGTCGTGGCGGTGAATGATGTGGCCTACAGCGCCGATGTGCTGCGACGCTCGATCACAGCGGCGAAGGATAGCGCCGAGCCGATCCACTTGTTGGTGAAGAACGGCGATCAGTACCGGACCGTTGAGCTCGATTACCACGGCGGCCTGCGTTACGCGCATCTGGAGCGCGTGAGCGGGACGACGGATCGGCTCCGGGCGATCCTGGCGCCGCGTTCGCGCTAATATGGACCGCCGGCGCCCTCGCCGGCTTCTTCGTCAACACGAACGCTAGCGCTTGGTCGTTCGTGCGAATGCCGGCGAGGGCGCCGGCGGTCCATATTGAGGCGATGATCAGAGCAGCTCTTTCACCATTTCCTTCGGCCGGCAGAGCCGTGTGCCCTTGGGCGCCGTCACGAACGGTCGCTCGACCAGCGCGGGATGCGCGATCATTGCGTCGAGGATTTTTGCGCTGCTGATTTTCGGATCGAGCAGACCGAGCTCTTCGGCTTCCTTGGATTTGGCGCGCAGCGCGCGGCGCGGCGTGACGCCCGCAGCGGCGAACAGATCCTTGAGCTGTTGTTTGGTCCAGCCGGTTTTCAGATACTCGATGATCGTGGGTTTAACGCCCGCTTCCTCGATCATGGCGAGGACGTTGCACGACGTCGTGCATTTCGGGTTGTGGTAGATGATGAAACCACGCTTCGCCATTAGGCCCACTCTCCCGCAATGATGCGCGCGATCTCGGCGTGCGCGGCGTTGCGCGCATCGAGCTCGACCATGCTTTCGCTCAAATAACTCGTGATGATGATCGGAGCGCGGCCAGGCGGCCAGGCGATGGCAACATCGTTGGTGGCGTTGTGCTCGGCGGTGGAGGTGCCGGTTTTGTCGCCAACGCGCCAGCCCGCGGGCAGGCCCGCGCGCAAACGGCTCAGGCCGGTGGTGGACGTCTCCATCCAGCCGGTGAGTTTCTCGCGTGAGGCGGCGTTGAGCACGCCGTCTTCGAGCAGAAAGCGCTTCAGCGTGCGCGCCATCGCATCGGGCGTCGTCGTGTCGCGCGGGTCGCCGGGCAGGTTTTCGTTGAGCGCAAGCTCGGTGCGATCGAGACGCGTAACGCCATCGCCGTTGGCGCGGAGGAACCGCGTGAAACCCTCTGGCCCGAATTGCAACTCGAGCAGCAGATTGGCGGCGGGATTGTCGCTGGTGATAACGGCGGCCGCGCACAATTCTTCCACTGTCATCCAACCGCGCTCGAGATGCTGGCTGGTGACCGGCGCGTGCGAGAGCATGTCGGATTGGTTGTAGCATACGATCTCATTGAGCTGGGGACCGCCGGCACGTTGGGCGGTGTGCAGCACGGCCGCCGTCAACGCCCACTTGAAGGTGGAGCACATGGCGAACGCCTCATTGCGGCGATGGCCGAGCCATGCATCCGTGCCGGTGTTCCACGCGGCCACGCCGACACGGCCGCCAATGCGCGCTTCGATCGCTGCAAAGCGCTGATCGTCCGGCGGTGGGACGTAGCTCTCGCGCGGATCGGCAGGCGCCATTGGGGCGCAGGCTGCGAGCGCGGCGCCGCCGACAAGCGTGGCGCGGCGTGTGAGTTCAACGCTTCGTTGCATCGCCTACTCCGCCGGATCGATATCGAAGTGCATGACGTCCTCGCGGCGGCCGAGCTTGGTGTAAAGCGCGATGGCGGGGTCGTCGCCGTAATCGGCCTGCACATAGATCACCCAAGCGCCGCGACGAGAAGCGATCTCGCCCAGGTGCTTGATCAACGCAGCCGCGACGCCCTGACGGCGATGCGTTTCCGCAACCGCGAGATCGTAAATGTAGATCTCCCTCCGCGCCTGCTCGAACTTGTCGAGTTCGTAAGCGACGAGGCCACCGATCACGGCGTCATCCGCGAGCGCAACTAGCGGAATGATGTGATCCTTGCGCAGCAGAGACTCGAGATAGTCGTCACTCGGCGGCGCGCCAGCGTAGGCTTCGGCGTCATCGAACGCTTTGCCGAACATGGCGTTCAGCGCGCGGAAAAGCGCGGTGTCGGCTGGCTCAAGCCTGCGGATGGTGAAGCCGTCCGCCATGGCGCGCGATCAATCCTTCGCGCGCTCGACGTAGGAATTGTCCTCGGTCGAAATCACAACGCGCGTGCCAGGGCCGATGTGCGGCGGCACCATAGTCTTGATGCCGTTGTCGAGCATCGCCGGCTTGTAGGACGAGGACGCGGTTTGGCCCTTCACCACGGGCTCGGTGGTTTCGATTGTCGCGGTGATACGCGGCGGCAGTTCGATGGAGAGCGCCTGGCCTTCGTACATGGTGAGATCGACCACCATTTCCGGCTGCAGGTACGCCGCGGAATCGCCGACCATGTCGCGCGAGAGATGCACTTGCTCGTAGCTTTGGGGATTCATGAAGACGAGACCGGCATCGCCATCGTCAAAGAGGAAAGTGTGTTTGACCTGTTCGACGAACGCCTTTTCCAGTCCGTCGGAGGTCTTGTGCACGGCGGTGGTTTTCACGCCGTCGACGATGCGCCGCATAATGATCGTGGTGGTCGGCGTGCCCTTGCCGGGGCGGAAGGTTTCGTGGCTCATGACGACGTAAAGCTTGCCGTCCTCGTGCTCGAGCACGTTGCCTTTGCGGACGTCGCTGGCGATGACTTTGACCACGTAACCCTCACTTGCCGCCGCCCAATACGTTTTTGGCCGGCGGGCCTCATAATCAGTCGAAAGGACCGGAATTGGGGGCTTCTCTAGCCAGATTTGCCGTTGCGGCCAAGCCTCAGCCCTGTAGCGGGGCAGCGTCATGACGCCCTCCCCCTGGTGGGACAAAGCCCGCCACGCCGACAGAAAGCCGTTCCTGGACGCGCGCGCCGCGATTTTGCGCGCGGTGCGGGACTGGTTCGCGGGGCAGGGTTTCACGGAGGTGGAGCCGGCGATGCTGGTCGCCTCGCCCGGTGCTGAGACGCATATCGAAGCGTTCGAGGTTGATGGCCGCTACCTCCACACCAGCCCCGAATTCGCGATGAAGAGGCTGCTGGCCGCCGGCGAGACGCGCATTTTCTATCTCGGCAAGACGTGGCGGCGCGGTGAGACGGGGCCGTTGCATGCGCCAGAGTTCACCATGCTGGAATGGTATCGCGCCGGCGCGCCGTACGAAGCGATCATGGACGATTGCGTTGAAGTCGCGCGCGTGGCGGCGCGGGCGGCCAATGCAGCGATGCTCCGATGGCGTGACAAAAGCTGCGATCCATTCACGGCGGCGGAGCGCATCACGGTGCGTCAGGCATTTGCCGAGCTTTCGCCGATCGAACTGCCGTCGGATGGCGATGCGTTCTCGGCGGCGATCGTGAAGCATGTCGAGCCGAATCTTGGAGACGGCGCGCTGACGTTGCTGACGGAATACCCAATCGCCGAAGCGGCTTTAGCGCGGCCCTGCCCGCACGACGCGAGCGTGGCCGAGCGGTTCGAGCTTTATGCGTGCGGCGTGGAGCTGGCGAATGGGTTTGGCGAGCTAACTGATCCGGTGGAACAGCGCAGGCGGCTGGTTGCGGCGATGGAGGAAAAGCAGAAGCGCTATGGCAAACGCTGGCCGATCGATGAAGAATTCCTAGCAGCGTTAGCGCATATGCCGCCGTCAAGTGGCGTGGCGCTGGGATTTGACCGGCTTGTGATGCTAGCGACAGGGGCGCGTCACATCAACGACGTGCTCTGGACCCCGCAGGGCTAACGCGGACACGCGCCTCGCTCTACGACTTCGAAACGCAACGCGCTTATCGCCCTTTCATCAGGCAGCAAAGGGGCCGCGTAGTAGTCGCCGTCGACAAGAAAGAGCTTCTGGCATCCGCTGCGCGGACCAATCTCCAAGCAGAGCTGATCGTCCTGGATTCGATAGCGCCCACGAAGGTCTGGCGCCGAACCTCTCCAACGCCCATCGCAGCTGAAAGTCTGGTTGCTCGCCAGGCCACTCCTGGGCGTGAAGAATGTCGACCCGCGCACGAGGGCGCGAAGTTCAGCGTTGCTGAGGTTGTCGCGTTCGCGCACATCAATACCCGTCGCGTCCAGCGATGGTCCGCCGGCGGGATCGGGGGCGCAATATGCCTGCCGCCGCGCGAGATACTCGATCTCGCCCCTTTCGGGGTCGTCGAGAAAAACGCGATCACCTTCGCGGCGAATGAAGCGACGGCAAACATTGCGATCACTGCGACGCGATTCCTCGATGCAGATGGTGTCGCCATCGATGCGGTATGTGCCGATTTGGCCGCCGCGTCCGCCGTCTCGTCTCCAATCATCCCCGCATGAAAACAACTCACCTGTTGCGGCGTCATGCGGCGGCGGGCCATCATATGCGTAACTCAGTCGATAGCCCTCGATGGCGGCGCGAACGCGCTCGTCCGGCGGCAGCGATTGATCATCGGCGAAAGCGGCGTCCGAAGGCGGAAGACGCACGGACATTTCAACGTTTGCGTCGTCCGAAATCCTCTGCTCCGCCACATCCCGGTCACATGCGGCGAGGGCGAGCGATAGGACCATTGCGCGATGGAGGCGACGGCTCATGCAGTGTTTGTCTGGCGGAAACCGCCCGATCCGTCTAGGCAACAGCCCGTGATCCGCGACGCAGCCCCCAGCGACTATCCCGCCATTCGCGCCGTTATTAGCCATGCGTTCGGCCAGACCGAAGAAGCGAACCTGGTCGAGAAATTGCGCGCCGATGGCGACGTGTTGGTGGAGCTTGTTGCGGCGAGCGATATCGCGATCCAAGGCCACATCTTCTATTCGCCGCTCGCGATCGAAGGACCGGACTACACGATCAAGGCCGCGGCGTTGGCGCCGGTTTCGGTGCTGAAAGCATTTCAGAAAAGCGGGATCGGCAGCGCATTGATCCGCGCCGGCAACGCGCGCTGCGCCGAGCTAGGCTTGGACGCGATCGTGGTGCTTGGGCACGAGGCTTATTATCCGAAGTTTGGGTTCTCGGCGTCGCTGGCCGAATCATTGGAAGCTCCGTTCTCAGGTCCGCACTTCATGGCGCTGGAGCTGAAACCCGGCGCGCTGAAGCAAGGCGGCAAGCTGCGTTACGCGAAAGCGTTTGGGTTGTAGTTATGAGTGCTGACGCAAACAGGTTGGAGCGCGCGCCTCCCGGCGCGCATGCGGGCCAGAGGCCCGCGCTCCAACCTGCCGACGTTTTAGCTGACGTCGCGAGCCGCTATGCGGTGGCGATCACGCCGGCGATGGAGGCGCTGATCGATCCAACCAATCCAGGCGATCCGATTGCGGCGCAGTTTCGCCCCGACGCGCGCGAGCTGGAGATTGCGCCGGACGAGCTGAGCGACCCGATTGGCGACGATGCGCATACGCCGGTAAAAGGCGTGGTGCATCGGTATCGTGATCGCTGCCTACTAAAGCTGGTGCATGTTTGCCCGGTCTATTGCCGCTTCTGCTTCCGGCGCGAAATGGTGGGTCCTGAGGGCGATGGCACCCTCAATGGCGCCGAGCTGGATGCGGCGCTCGCCTACATCGCCGCGCACGATGAGATCTGGGAAGTGATCCTGACCGGCGGCGATCCGTTCTTGCTCTCGGCGCGGCGCGTGCGGGAGATCACCGAGCGGCTGGCGGCGATTCCGCACGTCAAGATTATCCGCTGGCATACGCGCGTGCCGGCGGTCGATCCGCTGCGAGTCACGCCGGATCTGGTCGAGGCGCTGCGACTGGATGGCGCGACGACCTATGTTGTTCTGCACACCAATCACGCGCGCGAGCTGACTGAGCACGCTAGCGCCGCCATTGCACGAATCGTCGACGGCGGCGTGCCGATGCTGTCGCAGACCGTGCTGCTGAAGGGCGTCAACGATGACGCCGATTCACTTGAAGCGCTGATGCGGCGCTTAGTCGAGCTTCGGGTGAAGCCGTACTACCTGCATCACTTGGACAAGGCGCCTGGCACGTCGCACTTCCGCTGCACCATCGCGGAGGGCCAACAATTGGCGCAAGCGCTGCACGAACGCGCGTCAGGTTTGGCGCAACCGAACTACATCCTCGATATCCCCGGCGGCCACGGCAAGGCGCCGCTGGCTGCGCCGAGCTTGCGTGAAACGGATAAGGGCTACGAAGTCCGCGATCGCAACGGCGTTTGGCGCGACTACGAAGACTAAGGCGTCCGGCCGAACGCTTCCTTGGCCGGCTCAGTCAGCGCCACAAACAACGCCGCCAAGATCAGCAACGCCGCCGCCGCGAACGGTGCTCCTGAACCCCACACATCGAAGATCGCGCCGGCGCCAAGCGGACCGGCGACACGGCCAAGCGCCGACGCCGATTGCGATAAGCCCATCACCGCGCCACGTTCGGTCTCCGCAGCTTGCGCGGCGATCAGTGCGTTGAGCGCGGGCGTTGCGAGACCAAGGCCGATGACTAGAGCGGTGAGCGATGCGGCCATAGTGGCGGGCTCGTGCGAGACGGAGAGCCCGCCCAAGCCGGCGGCGAAGAGCACCAGGCCGATCAGCAGCGTCATGCGTTCGCCGATGGCGCGTGACGCCGCGCCCGCGCCGCCGCCCTGCAGCAACACAGCGCCAAAGCCGAGCGCGGCCAACGTCCAGCCCACCTCACGCGGGCCCCAGGAGAGTTCGATATCGGCCCAGAGGCCGAACGTCGTTTCCATCAGCGCTTGCGCGGCGATCATCAGAAACATCACGCCCACGAAGCGCGTCAGCGCCGGGCGCGACATCAGCATGGCGACGCGGCGCGGACGATCGTGTTCGGATTGCGTGCGCGCATGCGCTGGCAGCGTTTCGCGAAACAGCAGCAACGCCACGAGCGCGGCAGCGGCGGCAAGCGCGGCGGAGATTATGCACACGCGCGCGAACTCAGCGCGCGTTGGTTCTGCACCGATCAGGAAAGCGCCGAGAGCGGGGCCGGCGATGAAGGCAAAGCCAACGGCCGCGCCAAGCAGCCCCATGTTCCGCGCGCGGGTGCGGTCGTCGGAGAGATCGGCGGCGGCGGCAAACGCAGCGCCAATATTGCCCGCCATCAGGCCCCCAAAAAGCCGCGCGGCGCCAAGTTCCTCGACGCTGCCGGCACGGGCGATCCAGAGATAGGAGAAGACGCCGCCGATCAGGCCGGCGATCAGGATCGGCTTGCGGCCAACCTTGTCACTCAAGCGGCCCCAAAACGGCGACGACATCAACTGGCCCAACGAATACGCGCCCATCGCGATGGTTGTCGCCGTTGGCGTTGCATCCAGTTCAAGCGCGAGAAACGGGAAGATCGGCAGGAAGATGCCGAACCCCGTCATGCCGATCAGCACAACGCCAACCAGCGCCGCCAATGATCCCCGCGAACCCATCTGAACGGCAGTACGGCAGTAGGGCAGCAGGGCAATAGGGCAATTCGCCCGTCACCTACGTTCCTATTGTCGGAGTGACTTCGCCTACGCGCTCGGACGGATCGGCGTCGGCGCGGCCGGGTTCAGGTATGGCCGCAGGTCCGCCCACGGGATCGTCACTTCGGTGCCGCCATCGGCGTGCGAGCCGCCGAACGAAAGCGGCGGAAACAACAGCAACAACCCCTGCTCCGTGATCAGCCACAAATGCGGCTTGGTCGCGGTTTCATAGACGTCGCGGCGCGGTGGGAAATTGGGATAGTCCGCGTATTGGCGCGCAATAGTCTGCACCGCGCGCGTGGTGATGAAATCTTCCCAGCGCGTGCCGGCGCGGAACACGTCGGTAGCGAGAAGTGCGCGGCCCTCGTTCATCAGCACGGTGACAGCCTTCACCGTGTTGGTGACGTTCGCGGCGCCCAGAGTGTCTTGGCTCACGATGAAGCGCACCGAAATCAGCTCGGGGCCGGCGTAGGCGATGGTGTAATCGACGCTTTCGTTGGTCGCGTCCGACAACCGGAATTGCGGCTCTTGCGCCACCAGCTCGTTGAAGCGGCGGATCTCCGGCGTCTGTTCGCCATCAATGCGCGGGAAGCGGATGTTGCGGACGACAGCGTTCGGCGCGCCGTCGCCAAGCCCTGAGGCTTCCGCGATCTCCGCCGTCACTGGTGTCGCGTCCACCAGCTCCATGCGCTGGAAGGTGTAGCCACCGACGTCCTGCACCGCGTTGGTTGCGTCCTGCGCGCGGGCGCGGAATTCAGCTTCCAGGCATTGCTGCTGTTCTGTCGTCGGCTGCGCGTCCGGATCGATGATGCCGCACGAGATGCGCTGCGCTTCGCGCCAACGCGTTTGGTTCTGCACCAGCATGGCGGCGCCGGCGTCGGAGACGCTGGCGGACTCGGTCACCAAAGTTTCGCGCACTTGATTGTCGAGCGCGGCCAGCGAGCGGTTCTCGCACACGCGCTGAGCGAATTCGTTGCTGCCCTGGGCGCACACGTCGAGGCCCGCGGAGATGCGCTCGGCGGAGCTTTGTTCGGTCTTGCTTGAACCCGTAGCGCTGTCGCCGCACGCGCAAAGCGCGAGCGTCGCTACGGCTGCAAAAAGATGTCCGACACCGCGAGCCGACATCGCCAGTTTGTCCTCTCCGCGCCCCTCGCGGGTATTGCCACATAAGTGTGGCGGCGTCACGGCCCGTCGCGTATCGCGGCCGCATGACGCGCAGCTCTCGCGCGCCTAGGATGATTCATGCCTATCGCGCCGAATTATCAGCCCGATCCTGCCTTCGAGAGGCTAGGGGCCGAGTTCGCCGATCCTGTGGCGCCGGCGCGATTTCCACAGCACGTGCTGCGACGGCGAAATCAGGTCTGGGCCGCGCACGTCGGGCTCGACACGCTGAGCGATGCCGAGTGGGAAGCGTATTTCGCGCGCTTCGAGCAGTTGCCAGGGAACATGAACGCGCCGCTGGCGATGCGCTACCACGGACACCAGTTCCGCACCTACAATCCCGAGATTGGCGACGGGCGCGGTTTTCTCTACGCGCAGCTGCGGGATGATCGCGGCCGGCTGCTCGATTTGGGCACCAAAGGCTCGGGCCAGACGCCCTATTCACGCTTCGGCGATGGCCGGCTCACGCTGAAGGGCGGCGTGCGCGAGGTGCTGGCGGCGGAGATGCTGGATGCGCTGGGCGTCTACACGTCGAAGGCGTTCTCGCTCTTCGAGACCGGCGAGGCGCTGACCCGGGGCGACGAGCCATCGCCGACGCGCTCCTCGGTGCTGGTGCGGCTGCAACACAGCCACATCCGGTTCGGCACGTTCCAGCGGCTCGCCTTCTTCGAGCGACCGGACCTGATCCATCAGCTGATCGAACATGTCAGTTCTTGTTACTATCCGAAACACCTCGATCTCGCTGGAGAGGCGCGCGTGGCGGCGGTGTTTGGCGAAATCATCGAGGCCAATGCGCGGCTCTGCGCCAGCTGGATGGCGGCGGGGTTCGTCCACGGCGTGTTGAACACCGATAACCTCAACGTCACCGGTGAAAGCTTCGACTACGGCCCGTGGCGCTTCAACCCGACCAGCCAACCAGACTTCACTGCTGCGTATTTCGACGAGAGCGGGCTCTACGCGTTCGGTCGCCAGCCGGAGGCCGTGTCTTGGGCGTTGGCGCAACTCGGCAGCGCGTTGAGCCTCGTGTGCGGGGCGTCATTGCTCGAGGCGGAGCTAATTCGCTTTGCGCCAGCGTACCAGCAAGGCCTGCGCCACAGCATGTTCGATCGCTTGAATCTGGTCGCGGGAGATTTCGACGCGGACCTGCGCTTTCTGCAAACCGTGTTCGACTGGCTGACGGCAAGCCAAGCCGGTTATGACCAATTCTTCCATGATTGGTCTTGCGGCGGCGGCAGCGTGGATCGCGCCAAGGCGAGCCCGCAGGCAGCGCTCTATGCCGACGAGACGTTCCTACCGATCCGTGAAGGACTGGAAGCGCGCACCGGCGACGGCAACGCTGAGTTCCTGTCGCGCCCCTACTTCCAGCGTCCAACACCAACAACGATGGTGATCGACGAGGTCGAAACGCTGTGGGCGGCGATCGCGGAGCGCGACGACTGGTCCCTGTTCGAAGCCAAGCTGCGGCAAATCGACGAACTGCGGGATGCACTCCGCTAGATGTCACGCATTTGTCGTGTGGGCTGAATAAGCCAGCCGCAAATTCCGTGAGTTCTCGATGAGCCGTGCCAAGCATTTCAACGACATCGTGGCGTCGCGTCGCACGGTGCTTGGCGGGCTCGTGGCAACGCCGCTGCTCGCGCTGCCTGGCTGCACAACGCCGACAGCCGTGGGCGCCGCATCAACCGTCGCGACGACGCCCGCTTTCGCGCCGGTGGCGGCAACCAACGCCGACACGATCTCGCTGCCGCCTGGTTATTCCTGGCGCAAGCTGATCGCGTGGGGTGATCGGTTGTTCGATACGGCGGCGCCGGTGTTCGACCCGAACACGCTGACGCGCGCCGAACAAGAGCAGCGCTTCGGCCAAAACAACGACATGCTGGCGCTATTTCCGGCGACCTACGCGTTTCCGCCGGCGAAGGACCAGGATCGCATGATCCTCTGCGCCAACAACGAATACGCGACGCCGGACTTGATGTACCCGGCCATCACCGCGCCGAGCGCCTTCACCGCCGAGCACGTGTCGGCGATCTACGCTGCCGTCGGCGTGAGCGTGGTGGAACTGGAGCGCCGCAGCGAAGGTTGGCGCGCGATCACCAACGCGACGCCAGGCGCTGGACGAAACCGACGCATCACGCCGTTCACGCCGGTGCAGTTTTCCGGCCCAGCGGCGCGGCACCCGTGGATCGCGGAAGCCGCGCGGATCGTCAACGCCAACGAACCTGACCCAGGCGGCGCACCCACTGACGCGGTGCGCTGCGGCACCATGGCGAACTGCGCTGGCGGTTACACGCCGTGGGGAACCTATCTCACTGCGGAAGAAAACTTCGACGGTTTCTTCGTCGGCTCCTCGCGCGGGCTTGATCCGTTGCGCTTTGACGACCCGGCCTTCGCGCTCGATGAAAGCTCGTTCGCCTATCCCGCCGGCGGCTTTCCCGCAGCGCTCGCGCCGCGCCAGTTCAACATCGCGGAAAATCCGCGCGGGCCGTCGCTCTATGGCTGGGTGACCGAGATCGACCCCTACGATTCCAGCAGCACGCCGAAGAAACGCACCGCGCTCGGGCGCTGCAAGCACGAATGCGCCACGACCGCGCTCGCCGCCGATGGGCGCGTCGCCGTCTATATGGGCGACGATCAACGCGACGAGCACGTCTACAAGTTTGTCTCGCGCGGACGTTTCAACCCTGCCGACCGGCGCGCCAATATGAATCTGCTCGATGATGGGCAGCTTTACTGCGCGCAATTCCTCGAAAACGGCCAAGGCCGCTGGCTGGCGATCACGCTGGAGGCGGCGAACGCCGCGGCCGAGCGCGAAGAATCGCCGATCCGCTTTCGCGACGAGGGCGATCTTTTGGTGCGCGTCCGCGATGCAGCGCGGCTGCTCGGTGCGACGCCGATGGACCGGCCTGAGGATGTCGAAGCCGTGTGCGACGCCAATTGGCGCGGGCTCGGCCCCGTGCTGATCGTGTGCACCAACAATATTGAGCGCGGATTCGAACATCCCGGCAGTCCACGCCGCGAGAGCGATCGTCCGACGAGCGCGCAGAACAATCTCACCGGCCACATCCTGCGCATCGACGAAGCCGGCGGCGACTGCGCCGCGGAGGCATTCCTCTGGGATGTGTTCGTCATGGCCGGCGATCCCAACTCAATGGCGCTGACGGCGCGGACGCGCGGCGGACCACTGGCGCACGTCTCCACCGCCTACAAAGGCGCGCCGACCATCTCAGGCGATCGCTTCGCTTGCCCCGACAACATCTTCATCGACTCTACCCATCGCGTCTGGATCGCGACCGACGGCGGCGATAGCGTCTTCGCCGATTGTAACGATAGCGTGCTCTGCACACCGGTGAACGCCGAAGGACCGCGCGTCATGAAGCGCTTCCTCGTCGGTCCAGTAGGCAGCGAGATCTGCGGGCCGCTGATGGCCCCGGATGAGCGTGCATTCCTCTGCGCGGTGCAACATCCCGGCGCCAACGATGTCGCCGGGACGGACTTCTCACAATTGCGCTGGCTCGGCGAACCGGCGACGTCGCACTTTCCGGACGGTGGCGATTCGTGGCCGCGTTCGGCAGTCGTGATCGTCACCCGCGATGATGGCGGCCGCATCGGCGATTAGCGCCGCGCGAAGCCGTCCTTGTGCATGATGCGCGCGACGTCCATGGCGGCGCGCACTTGAACGACGTCGTTGTTCTTATCGTCCTCGTTGAGCGCTTCCCATGGCACAATCTTGTTGTGGATCATGAGCTCGTTGTCGCGCGCTTCGCCGTTCGCCGTCGGGCGCCACCCTGAGACCAAGCGCTCGGCCATCCAGCGATCATGCTCGCGCCGCGCCATGCGGTCGATCAGTTCGGGCGCGACGGCGGGCTGCGTATCGCCCTTCTCGCCTTTCTTCACCGGCCGCCAGCCCGCGTCCCACGCTTTCGTCATCGCGGCGTCAGCGACGGCACGATTGGCGGCGCGATAGGTTTCGAGCACGTCGCTCCAATCACGCATTGCCGACTGCAGCTCCTTCATGCTCATGGCGTCGCGCTTGCCGAGGCCCTTGTTGTAATGCTCGTGCGCAACCGCCGCGCCGCGATCCAGATTGCCCTCGATGATGCGCGCGCGCGTGGCCGTGGTTTGATGCGCGCCGAACGCCTGCAGATATGCGTCGAGCTCCTCGGTCTCGTCGCCCTTGGCGTATTGCTGCGAGAACTCGGACTGACTCGACTCGTGCATGAAGATCGGCGCGGGCCAGCGCAGGCCGCGGTTGCAGGCCCGCTTCAGCGCAAGCGCAAGATGAATATTCCCGGGATCGGCTCCGGTGGAGACGACGATCGCCGTCGGCTTACCGCGTTGGCTTTCGACTTGATCCAGCAGTTCCGCGCCAATCGAGGCGGCGTCCCAGTCGAACGGCATGAAAGCGACATCGGCGGCCCAGACGTCCGGATGCGCAAACGCCTCGCGGTGGCGCGCACGGAAGCCTGCGCCGACAGCTTCCGGATTTGGCGCCAGCACGGTGATGCGCGGCGCTTCGAAGTGCGCCGACCACAAGCTGACCAGGATGCGCTCGGCGACGGCCTCCCCGCCCTGGTCGAAGCCGAAGAAGACGATGTGCACGCGATCTTGGTTGAGCTGCTTCGCCAACGAAAGAATCGTTTGGCTTTGTGCCTGCACCAGCGCGCGCGCGCCGATCTCTTCCAGCGAGAACGGCTTGGGATCGACGGGCGGCGCCACCGCGTTCTTCGCTTTGCGTGTTTGCGCCGAGCGCATTTCGCGGGCTTCCTTCAGCAGCATCGGTGACCGTGTCGCCACGTGGACGCCAATCGGCGGCTTGCGGCGCTGATCGCCGACCAGGCGCCGCACGCATGCTTCGATCTGAAGGTTCGCGGTGTCGTCCGGCTCGAACGCGATGACGTGCGCCGCGTGATGGGCGCGCGCCGAGCGCAGCGTTTCGATTTGCCTGGCGTCGCCCTCGAGCACGGTGACGCCCTTGCGGCGAAGAGCCAAAGCGGTTTCGCTCGGCAGATCCTCCGCGACGATGATCACGCTGTCTTTGTAGCGCCGGCAATCGTTGGCCAGCGAAAGCGCCGCCGGACTATCGCCGGCGATGACGATGTGATGCGCGGCGCCCAGATTGAACAGCCGCGCCAACGAACGGCCAAGCTGGCCTGAGAACGCAAACAGCAAGCCGACGACGGGCACCGCCAGCGCGGCGTAGCGCACCACTTGCAGCGTTACGTCCCGCGCGCCGAAATATTGGTCCCACATGCCCACGGCGCTGACGGTGAGGTAGAGCGCTTCCAGCACGCCCTGATCGCGCCAGTAATACAGCCCGCCGCCGATCCAGATCAGCGACAGCACCACAAACACGCCCCAACGAAACGCGCCGGCGCGCGTATGCGCGATTGCGGTGAGCCTTGACGCCACCCGCGACCACATATTGGCGTAACGATGCGCCATTTCTTGGCTCTCCCCGGCGTCCCCAGCGGCGGCCCATGATGGTCCGCCCCTTTGTACGCGTCCAGCGTCAAACTGGTTGCGAGGAGCCTGCGTTTTCCCTAGCTCTCCGCCACGGTTGGCCCCGTAGCTCAGCTGGATAGAGCTGCTGCGTCCTAAGCAGATGGTCGGGAGTTCGAATCTCTCCGGGGTCGCCACCCTTCGCCCTTCAGGCTTCGGGTGGCAGGCCACGCGGGGAGTCACGATGCGGAAGGCGATTGCTATTGCCGTGCTTGTGTTGCTCGCAGCGTGCGGGCCACAACTCGGGCCGCTCGAACGCGGAGAAACGGGGCGCGTCGTGCGCGCTTATGCGGGCGATACGCTGGAATTGGACTCAGGACTGCGCGTGTTCTTGGCGGAGATGGACGCGCCGCGCGGTGAGGATGCTTACGCGGCTCAGGCGCAAGGTGAACTGGAAGCGCTGGCGTTGCACCGCGAGGTGCTGCTGGCTTATGGCGGGGCGCGGCGCTGGGTCCCTCGCCCGCGCGAAGGACAAACCGAAGTCCCAGACGAGGCCGCCATCGCGCATGTGTTCGTGAAGAGCGAGGGCGGGCGCTGGTTTTGGTTGCAGCACGAAATGGTGTCGCGTGGCGCTGCGTTCGTGCGCCCCCGTCACGACAATCATGCGCGCAGCGCCGAGCTGATAGCGCTGGAAGCGCAAGCGCGCCAAGCCGAGCGCGGGCTTTGGGGTCGGCGCGAGTACAGCGCGCTCTCGGCGCGCGCGGCGGCAGCGCAAGCGATCGCGGCCGACATCTCTTGTCTGCGTGGCGCGGCGCCCTATCGGATCGTGGATGCGGAAGTGGCCGACGCGCGCGTGTTCGACCGGCGCGCTTCTCTGCGGTTGCAGGGCGCGCCGGCGGAGACGCCCTTCTCCGTCGTCGTGTTCGGCGAAAGCTTCGCGCGATGGGATGGTCCCGCGCTTGCCTCGCTCACCGGCGCCCGCATCCGCGTACGCGGGCCGCTCGGCGTTTTCCGCGACGAGCCGCAGCTCTGCCTGGATCATTCGTCGCAGCTCGAAGTGCTGCCCGTCGGTCAATCGAGATAGAACAAATCCTCGACTTTGCATTTTAGCGCCTTGGCCAACTTCAGCGCCAGCAAGGTCGACGGAATGAACACCCCGTTCTCGACCGTATTGATCGTCTTGCGCGAAACGCCGACACGCTCGGCCAGCTCAGCTTGTGTAAGGCCTGCCGCCGAGCGCGCGTCTTTGAGTTTGCTGCCGAGCCCTGGCTCAGCCACCCCGCCCCTCCAGCACGACAAACCGCAACGCTGCCGTGACGGCCCCAATGCCGATGATCACCGGGATGATCTGCATCGGCGCCACCGTTTCGAAGAAGCTCGCCACCAGCACTGCAAGCGCGGCGACGAACATCGACCAAAAACCGACGAGCGCAGCGCTGGCACGGTTGGCGCGGGTAAGTTCGTCATCCAACACGGCATTGCGGCCGACAAAGCTGAACGCTGTTGTTGAGCGCACAGCGAGCACAAGCGCCAGAACGACAAAGCCGATGGTGCGAACGATATCGACATTGCGCAATGTCTCCGCGGGCGCGACCGTCATCGCCGTCGCGAACACGGCGAGCAGAACGGCCGCCCCCGCGGTGACGGCGCGCCGGCGCCGCGTCACTGTTTTCTCAGGATTGTTCATCGTTCACCCATGTAACCTACGGGTGATATGATACCTAGAGGTTACACGCTGTCAAGCACTAACCGACGTACCCCGCGGCCACCGGATCGCCAACGCGTGCGATCAGTGCGCGACGCAGTTTCTCCAGCGCGTTGCCTTCGATCTGGCGCACGCGCTCCTTAGAGATACCGAGCCGAGCGCCCAGCGCTTCCAGCGTCACGCTCTCTTCTTCCAACTTGCGCTCGCGGATGATGAGACGTTCGCGGTCAGACAGATCGCACAAAGCTTCGCGGACAAGATCGGCGCGCGCGATGGTGTCATGCGCGATCATGGTTTCGGCTTCAGGATCGGCGCCTTCTGCGGCGAGCAAGTCTTGCCATTCGCCATCGCCCTCTTCCGTCAGCGGCGCGTTGAGCGAGCGGTCGGGCGCCGACATCCGCGCGGCCATCGATTCAACATCGTGCTCAGGCACGTTCAGCGCATGCGCGACGCGCGTGCGCGCGTCGGCGCTAATGCCGCTATCGCCAATGTCGCCGATCTTTGCGCGCAAGCGGCGGAGATTGAAGAACAGCGATTTCTGCGCCGACGTCGTGCCGGTGCGCACGATCGACCAATTGCGCAGCACGAAATCCTGCATCGCCGACCGAATCCACCACGTCGCGTACGTCGAGAACCGCACTTCACGCTCCGGCTCGAACCGCGCCGCAGCTTGCATCAAGCCAACGCTGCCTTCCTGCACAAGATCGCTCATCGGCAAGCCGTAGTGGCGGAAGCGCGCGGCCATGGCGATGACGAGACGGAGATAAGCTGTGATCAGCTCGTGCAACGCGCGCTCGTCACCGAAATCGCGCCAGCGCAGCGCTAGATCGCGCTCGTGATCGGCGGCCAGCAGCGGCGCTTTCATCGCGGCGCGCATGAAGCGCTGTGAGCCACGGCGGAGATCGAGGGTTTCGGTGAGCGCCATATGGTCCCTTACGTGCGAGCCCGCGACAGGTTCATGCGCCGGCTGCGGCAGATGCCGCCCCGCAAGGGTGGAAACGCATGAGGTAGCCCGATGGCGCCAAGGAAACAGGGTCCGCGCGCAGTGATTGCGATGAGCGGCGACGCGGTTGACTGCGAGACGATGTTCTCTTTATGTTCCGATCTCGAAAAGAGGCGTCATGGAAGTCGTCAGCGCCATCCTGCATGCGGACTTGGACGCGTTTTACGCATCGGTCGAGCAGCTGCTCAATCCGGCGCTGCGCGGCAAGCCGATCGCGGTCGGCGGCGGCGTTGTGCTGGCGGCGTCGTACGAAGCGCGCGCGTTCGGGGTGCGGAGCGGCATGCCGGGCCGGCGCGCGCGGGAGCTTTGCCCCGACCTCATCTTCACCGGTGGACATTTCACCGAATACCAACGCCTCGGCGACGCGGCGATCGACGTGTTGCGCGACTACACGCCGGATGTTGAGCGCATTTCGATCGACGAAGCGTTCGCGGATGTCGGCGGATCAACGCAGCTGTTTGGTGCGCCCGGCGAAATTGCAAAGACCGTTCGCGCGCGTGTCCGTGCTGAGCTCGGCTTGCCGATATCGATCGGCGTCGCGCGCACCAAGCACCTGGCGAAGATCGCCTCGCAAGTCGCGAAGCCCGATGGCTTGGTGATCGTCGATCCCAACACCGAACTCGAATTCCTGCACAATTTGCCCGTCGAGCTGATGTGGGGCGTGGGGCCAGCGACCAAGGAGCGCCTCGCCGCCAACGGCATCGAGACAATTGGTCAACTCGCGCAATCCTCACCGCAAGCGATGCAGCGCTTGCTCGGCAAAGCCGTTGGCCGGAAACTCACCGCGCTCGCCTGGAACAAAGACCCGCGCGAAATCCAAACCCATCGCCGCGCCACATCCGCCGGCGCGCAATCCGCGCTGGGTAGAAAACCGGCAACGGAGAAGGTGTTTCGGCCCGTTTTGCTCCATTTGGCAGAGCGCATAGCGCGACGCTTGCGCGCGAAAGATCGCCCGTGCCGCACCGTGACCGTGCGCGTGCGATTTGCCGATATGCGCGCCGTCACACGCGCCATCACGTTGCCGGCGCCAATTTCGGCAACGACCATGCTGGCCGAGATCGCGATCGACCTCGTCGGCAGCGTGCTGCGCGACTATCCCGACGAGCGGACTATCTCCCTCCTCGCCATCTCCGCTTCGCATCTCGGCGAGTCCGTCTTGCAGCTGGAGCTTCCCTTCAAGCTCGCCGACGACGGCCTGCGCCCCGGCACGCGCAAGGGCATGGCGCGCGGCCGCGCCGATCGCGCCATGGACGCGATCCGCGATCGCTTCGGCGCGGAGGCGGTGACGTATGCGTCAGCGGCGCTCGGCTCGCTGAGCTCAGTGCCGGATGACTTCCGCAGCCTGGCCGAGAAGGATCTCTGAGCCACAAAAGCAAAAAGGCCGGACTCTCGTCCGGCCTTTCGCATGAGCTTTGTCGCGCGGCTTAGGCGGCGGCGGCGGTTTGCTTCTTCGACGCCAGCGAGTTCGTCACCTTCAGCACCGCGTCATCGCGGCTGACCTTTTCCACGGCCGCCAGTTCGCGAGCCATCCGGTCCAGCGCGCTCTCATAGAGTTGGCGCTCGGAATAGGATTGCTCCGGCTGGTCGGAAGCGCGGTGAAGGTCGCGGACCACTTCGGCGATCGACACCAAGTCGCCCGAGTTGATCTTGGCTTCGTATTCTTGGGCGCGGCGCGACCACATCGTCCGCTTAATGCGGGCGCGGCCCTGCAGCGTCTTCATGGCTTGATCGACCACTTCGCCGGAGGCGAGCGGGCGCATGCCGCAGGACTTCGCCTTCGCGGTGGGAACCCGAAGGGTCATCTTGTCCTGCTCGAACGAGATCACGAACACGTCCAGCGCCAAGCCAGCCACCGATTGCTGTTCCACGCCCATGACGCGGCCAACGCCGTGCGCCGGATAGACGATATGGTCACCCGGTCGGAAAGAACTCGGCGTCGTGGCGGTTTGCATGCGGTGAACTCCTGGTCCCAATCTTGTTGTTGTCACAGATGGGGCTTCCCCTGCGTCAATTCAGCCCGCACGAATGAAAAACGGACAGATCTGGCCTGTCCGACCTCATTTTCCTCTGCGAAGCACTGATTTTGGCGCGGCTAAGCGATCCAACTGCCGGACACGACGGGCGCGTCCCTGTTCTGGGGCATTGTATACCACAGTTTTAGGCGTTTCGGAAGGCCGCGAGCCGGGGCTCGATCAGTCGCCTCTTCCGGGCTCGGTTGAGAAGTATTTCTCGAACTTACCCTTTTCGTCCCGGAAACTATCCGCGTCCGCGGGCGGCGTGCCCTTGACGACGATGTTCGGCCAGGTCTTGGAAAACTCGGTGTTCACCTTGAGCCACTTGCCGTCGGGTTCGTCCTGGCTGTCCGGCTTGATGGCGTCGACCGGGCACTCGGGTTCGCACACGCCGCAATCGATGCATTCGTCCGGGTGGATGACGAGGAAGTTCTCGCCTTCGTAGAAGCAATCGACCGGGCAGACTTCCACGCAGTCCATGAGCTTACATTTCACGCACGCGTCGGTGACGATGTAGGTCATTGCCCGGGTTCCAATTTCCGCGCGGCTGACATGGCTGGAGGCGCGCGCAGCGTCAAGCGAGCCGCTCTGCGTCAAGTTCGCTGTAAAGCTGGCGCGCTTCGGCGGCGGGGCCGCGGCGTGCTGGGAGCGCTTCGATGCGAATGGCTCGCAGCGCGCCGCGTAGCGGCAAAACCAGAATATCGCCGGGCGCGAGTTCGACCGCTGGCTTTTCAATCCGGCGCGGCTGACCGTTGTGCTCGAGCCGCACGCCGCCTTCAGTGATGAGCCGCGCAGCGGCGGCGCGCGTCTTGGCGAACCGCGCGCGAACCAGCCAGACATCGACGCGTTGCCGCGCCTCGCCGTTCATGCGGTCTTACTCCGCCGCCGGCGCGGCGGCGCTTCGGATGGCGGCAACAGGTTGGCGAGTTCAGCAAAGGCATTGTCAGGCTGTGCTGATTGCGGCTTGCGCTTGCGGCGGCGCAAAGCATGCCGCCACTGCGACGGCGCGCCCTCAACCGGTGGCGCTTTATGATAGCCAAGCGCCATCAGCACGCCGCCGAGCTCGCGCGCCGGGCGACCAATAATGCGCGCAAGCATCGGCTCCAGCTGGTCCGGCTGTTGCTCAATCGACTCCGCCAGCCGCTCGACCAGATCAAGCCGCACCGCGACATGGCCACAGGCGCGGAAACCGGCAGCAGCGCACTCGCCCCACGAGCGTGGCCGTTCCAACGGTACAGACAGCGCGCCAGGCCGCGCCAGGAACACGGACTGGGTTTTGCCGGGGTGCGCAAAATGCCAAAGCACCGCGAGCGTCGCCGCCGCGCGCGGGCGCACCAGTTGCGGCATGAACACCGAATGTCGGCCAACACGAACGCCGTAGCGCTTCAGAACAGCCTCCGCCTCAGCGTCGATCTCAATGTCCTCGGTGACGCGATCCAGCGCGCCGGCGTTTTCGATCAAGCGGAACGCCAAGCCACGCGCGTTGGCCGGCAAGCGCCCTTCCCGCCAAGCCGTCTCCAACGCCACCAGCGGCCGCAGATCCGCGGCGACTGTTTGCGCCAGCCACAATTCCAGCCGCTCGTGCGCCGCGTTGCGCTCAACGCCGCCCGCTGTATCCGCGCCGATCATGACCAGGCGCGGCTTCAGCACCGGCTGCCCCGGCGCCAGGCGCGCCACGGCCGCGCCATCAACACAGACACGCCCGTCGCGGCCCAAACTGATGTCGGCGTCCGCAGCCGCCGCGATCCGCGCGAGACGGCGTGACACTTCCGGCCGCAGCGCACGAAGCGCAGCGTTGCGAAGCGCCCGGCCTTCGAGACCGTTCGCGCGTGGGTCGGGCCTGAACTCCAAGCCTTCGAGCTGACCAACGAAGTGCCCCTCGACGGTAACCTCGCCCTCTTCCGAGACGCCGGCGAGCAGCGCGTCCTCGCGCTTCAATCCCTTAAGCAGCGCCGACGTACGGCGATCGATGAAGCGTTGCGTCAGCGCCTCGTGCAGCGCGTCAGAGAGCTTGTCTTCCACGGCGCGCGTACGCATGCGCCATTCGTCGGCGTCTTCGAGCCAATCGGAACGGCTCGCGGCATACGTCCAAGTCCGCACCTGCGCCAAGCGCGCCTGCAGCGCGTCGAGATCGCCTTCGGCGCGATCGAGCTTATCGAGCTCCGCCGCGATCCACGTGCTCGGCACACGGCCCTTCTTCACGACGATGTAGCCCGCAATGCGCGCCGCAAGCTGCGTGTGCTCGTCCTTCGACAGCTTGCGGAAATCCGGCAGCTGGCACGCTTCCCACAAACGGCGCACATCATCCGGCCCGCGCACGTGATCCATCATATCGAGATCGTCGGCCAAGCGGCGCAGCACCATTTCGTCATCAGCGCCGCGCACCCGCAGCAACCCAGGTTGCGACGGCGGCGTTTCCAGCGACGCGATCAGCGCAGGCACCGTGCTGAAGTTCAGCGTATCGCTGCGCCACTGCACCGCCTCGATGGTCTCGAACTCATGGTTCTCCACCCGCTCGACGATTTCCTCATCGAACGGCTCGCACTCACCGGTCTCCCCAAAATCCCCATCCCGCGTGAACCGCCCCGCGCGTCCGGCGATTTGCGCGATTTCGTCAGGCCGCAGATCGCGCCAGGAATGGCCGTCGAACTTGCGCCGCGAAGCGAAGGCGACGTGATCGACGTCCATGTTCAGGCCCATGCCAATCGCATCGGTCGCGACGAGGAAATCCACCTCTCCGCTCTGATAGAGCGCCACCTGCGCGTTCCGCGTGCGCGGACTAAGCGCGCCCATCACCACGGCCGCGCCGCCGCGATGGCGTCGCAACAGCTCAGCGATGGCGTAAACCTCCTCCGCCGAGAACACGACGACGGCAGAGCGCTTCGGCAGCTTGGTGATCTTGCGCGCGCCGACATATTTCAGCGTCGACATCCGCTCGCGTCGCGTGATCTCTGCGTCGGGCAACAGCTTCCTCACCATCGGTCGCATGGTGTCGGCGCCCAGCAGCATGGTTTCGCCAAAGCCGCGCGCGTTCAAAATGCGGTCGGTGAAGACGTGACCGCGGTCGAGATCGCGCGCGACTTGGATTTCGTCGATGGCGACGAACTCCACCGCGCGGTCCTGCGGCATCGCTTCGACGGTGCAGACGAAATACTTCGCGGTCTCGGGGACGATCTTCTCTTCGCCGGTGATCAGCGCCGCGACCGTCTCGCCCTTGGCCTTCACGACCCGGTCGTAAACCTCCCGCGCCAACAGCCGTAGCGGCAGACCAATCATGCCGCTGGCGTGGCCGAGCATGCGCTCGATCGCGAGGTGGGTTTTGCCGGTGTTGGTGGGACCCAACACCGCTTTGATGTTCGCCCGGCCTCGGGCGCGCGCAGCCATGGTAAAACGATGGGTCGGTCTCACGGCTATTTCAAGCCGAAGCTCCGCTGGTGGGGAGCCGGTGAGTAAAGCTCAGGACAAACGGTGAGCAGAAGGGAACAAGAACGAATCAATCGCGAATCACTGTGTTTGATTCGTTCTTCGCTCGTTCACGGCCACATCTAGTGGTTAACACTTAAGTAGCACACAAGACCAAAAGGCGCGCCGGCGGTAAGCCAGCGCGCCCTTCATTTCTTGAGGCCAACGAGCCTTAGCGCAGCGCCGTGCCGTTGACGGTCAGGCGGCGCGCTTCGAGCCGCACCACCCCAACACCGTCCGCCGGCATTTCGATGGTCAGCGGCGCGTACATGCCGCTCGTCGTGCGGGCGAACAGGAAGGTCAGCGTCGCAGCTTCCGGCGGCTCGCCGAACCCGGCGATCGGACGGAATTGGACGCTGCAGCGCACCGCTTGCCCGCGATAGGCCGCGGAATTGACGTTCACCGTGCCATTCGGCGAAAGCACGAAGTCGAAGCGCGCGCGACCGTCCATGTAGACATTCAAAGTGCGCGAGCATGGGTCCGCGGACGAGGTCAGAAGCGTCGCAATGGCGCTGAGCTGATCAACAACACCGCGCCGCTGGGCAGCTGTGGCCGGCGGGTCGCCCATGTTCGGATTGCCGGGTTGAGCCGTCGTCACGACGTCATCTGCGGTGAAGGCTGCGCGGATAAGTCGGCCATTCGGCCGGTCATCGCGGCGCCGTCCGCCTTGGTGTTCATAAGCGCTCGGACGCAGCGCGCCGTTGGCGCCAATCGTACCACGCACGGCGTAGCGATAGTCCTGGCTGCGGTTGAGCGCGGCCCCGACCCAGCCTGTCATTTCGCGATTGGCCGTCGCCGTGTAGCTATTTCCGGTCTGAGTGAACCGGTAGTCGAACCGGCCGGCCAGAACGCCGCGGGCGTGGACGTCATACTGGCCCACGAACGTGCGGTTAGCGCTCTGCGCCGAGGCGGAGCCCGCCAGCGCGGCCAATCCTAGGGCCAAAGCGACGGCCAGCGATCTCATGGAAACAACCCTGTTTTTCCGCCCATACGGCTTAGGCAGCGGCAACACCTAACCCCCCGCTTGTGATCCCGCCATGAACCAATTGGGGCTGTTTCGTGGAAGCCACCCCCTACCGCTAGGCCGCCTTGACCCTGGGCGGCCTTTCCCGTAAGCGTCCGCCCTTCATTTTTCCGCGTTTGAGAGCGTAATCCCATGTCCCGCCGCTGCGAGCTGTCCGGCGTCAATCGCCAGATTGGCCACAAAGTCAGCCACTCCAACATCAAGACCAAGCGGGAGTTCAAGCCGAACCTCGTCGACGTCACGCTGTCGAGCGATGCGCTGGGCCAATCCTACAAGCTCCGCATCACCGCAGCGGCGCTCCGCTCGGTTGATCACCGCGGCGGCCTCGACGGCTATCTGCTGAAGGCGAAGGAAGAGCAGCTCTCCACGCGCGCTGCCAAGATCCGCCGCAATCTGAAGAAGAAGCTTAGCGAAACCGTCGCCGCCTAGGTGGCGCGCGAGAGCGGCCTTCGCATCGGCTCGTTCGCCGGCGCACCTGTCTTAGTTGAACCGACGTTTTTGTTGCTGGCGCTTTATGTCGTCGGCTCCGCTGTACTGCGTGGTGGCGCTGGCGAGTTTGTCAGCGCGCTCATCTTCGTCGGCGTTATCTTCGCGGCGATCATCATTCACGAGTTCGGTCACGCCGCGATGGCGGCGGCGCTCAAGATTCCGAGCCGTCGCATCGTGCTCACGTTCTTCGGCGGCTACGTGCAGTTCGCGAGCCAGCCGAAACATGGCTGGCAGGAGATCGCGGTGTCAGCCGCTGGACCAGGCGCCAATCTGGCGAGCTACGTGCTGGTTGCGTCACTGCTGCCATTGCTCGCGCCGACAATGGCGCCGGAGGGCATTGGGTTTCTCAACGCGCTCAACACGTTCGGCGTCATCAGCCTGATGCTTGGGTTGTTCAATCTGCTCCCCGGCTTTCCGCTCGATGGCGGCCACATCCTGCGCGCGGCGCTGAGCTACATCATGCAGCGCAACACCGCGCGCATCGTCACCGCTATCACCGGCCTGCTCCTAGCGGCGGCGTTGATCGCCTACGCGATCTGGCAGGAATTGCTCTGGACTGTGTTCATCGCCGGCCTGCTGGGCCTCGCAGCCTGGGCCGAGCTGCGAGCGGCACAATACGATCGTCAGCGCGGCGCTTCGGACACCACGTCGAACGCGTAGATCAACGTGCGCTGGCGGCTGTTATAGTTGTCATCCGACACAATGTAGATGCGCGTCGTTCCATCCGGCATCCGCGCCGTGGCGATGCCCTCGAAATTGTCGACCGGTATCGGCGGCGCGATCACGCCCAACTCTTCCACCTCCGGCAGAGTCTCCCCGCGTGCGTTCAACGCGCTCTCGGGGAAGTAAGAAATGCGGGCACGGGCGCCGATGACGGGTGCATAGAAACGCTGCAACGCGACGATGCCGCCGCCCGGCATGCGATCTAGTCCCGTGAGCGAATAGCCGAACTCCAGCGGAAAGCCGATCAGCGGTTCTGCCGGTGTGGTCGCATCGAGCGGCACGCGCCACAGCGGCGTCGGGGCGCGTTCACCGCCTTCGGCGCCGACGAGCAACGAACCATCCGACAATGTCGCAATCGCTTCCAGACCGGCGTTTGCCGGCAAGCCTTCCGTGCCCGCGAGCGGAGGGCCAAAGCCCGATGGCCCGAACGGGCCATCGCGATTCATATCGAAGATGCGGATCGATTGCGTGCCTTCAAAGCTCGCCGCGAAACGCCCATCGAGCAATTGCGTCAGCCCTTCGGAATCGCCGGTGTCCTCGTTCAGAAACCAATCGCCGCGTTCGTTCAGCGCCAGCGCGTAGCGCAGATCGGTGAACCCCACGAGCGTGCCGGATTCATCGAGCACCAACTGCGCTTCGAACCACTCAGCGTCGTCATTCAGAATCAGCACGCGATTGCCGTCGAGTACCTCGATGCCGGAAAGGCCGCCCAACTCGGCGTCTTCTGACGTCAGCACCAAACCGCCGCGAAAACGCAGACGGCCGACTTGCTCGACACCGAGATCGATCGGCGTCGCGGTGATCTGCAACGCCCGCCATTGCTCCGGCACGGTGATCGCGCTCGATTGCATGCACGCGGAAAGCAGCAGCGCCAGCACAAGCGCGCGCATTACGCCACCTGCATGCGCTGGCGTTGCTCTCGCGGCGAACGCGGCGGCGGACGATCCTCGCCGGCGGGTTCGTCGAACAGTTCCGCGAGCTTTTCAGTCATCACACCGCCGAGTTGCTCGGCGTCGGTGATGGTGACGGCGCGCTTGTAGTATCGCGTGACATCGTGGCCGATGCCGATGGCGATCAGCTCGACGGGCGAACGCGTCTCCAGCCAATGGATCACGGCGCGCAAATGGCGTTCGAGATAGTTGCCGGGATTGGCCGACAGCGTTGAATCGTCCACCGGCGCGCCGTCCGAGATCACCATTAGGATGCGCCGCTGCTCAGGTCGTCCGATCAGGCGATCATGCGCCCACAACAGCGCTTCGCCATCGATGTTCTCCTTCAACAACCCCTCGCGCATCATCAAACCGAGATTGCGCCGCGCGCGCCGCCACGGCGCGTCCGCGCTTTTGTAAATCACGTGGCGCAAATCATTCAGCCGCCCCGGCTGCGGCGGACGCCCGGCTTGCAGCCAATTCTCTTTCGACGACCCGCCCTTCCACGCACGCGTCGTGAAGCCGAGGATTTCCACCTTCACCCCGCAGCGCTCCAGCGTGCGCGCGAGAATATCCGCACAGAGCGCCGCCACCATGATCGGCCGGCCGCGCATCGAGCCCGAATTATCCAGCAGCAATGTGACAACCGTATCCTTGAACGGCATGTCCTCTTCTTGCTTGAACGTGAGCGCTGACATCGGATCGACGATGATGCGCGTCAGCCGCGCCGTATCGAGCACGCCCTCTTCCAGATCGAAGCTCCAGGCGCGGTTCTGTTTCGCCATCAGCCGCCGTTGCAGCCGGTTGGCGAGCCGGCCGACGACGCTTTGCAGCGGCTTTAGCTGCTGATCGAGATAGGCGCGCAGCCGCGCCAACTCCTCGCCGTCGCAGAGCTCTTCCGCCGTGATCATCTCGTCGTGCGTGCGCGTGAACACCTTGTAGTGCGCGTTCGGATCTTCCGGCTCGTTGCGCATCTTGGGCCGGATCGGTTTATCGCCGGGATCATCCTGGTCGGACTCGTCCTGCTCGTCGGAATCCATATCGGTCTCGACCGAAACGGTGCGGTCGGTGTCGATATCGACATCGCTGTCGAGCATTTCGACATCGGACGGCGCGTCTTGCTCCTGCTCGTCGTGGCCTTCGGAATTATCGGCCTGCGGCGGCGGTTGTTCGTTCTCTCCGCCTTGGCTGTCGTCGTCAGGATCGTCGTCGCCTTCGACGTCCTTCTCCATCAGATGCAGATCGCGCAGTGCCTGATGCGCGATGCGCGCAAATTTTTCTTGATCTTCCGCGGCGCCGGAGAGCGTGTTCAGCACTTGGCCCGCATTGGCTTCAATCTCAGGCCGCCATAGGTCAACGGCTTCCGCCGCGAAGGCCGGCGGCTTCAGTCCCGTCAGCCGTTCGCGCACCAACAGCGCCAGCGCATCGGTGAGCGGCATGCCCTTCGCCGACGCCTGCACCTTGCGCGAATACTGATCCGCCAGCACTGCCGTCAGATTGTTCGACACGCCCTTCAACGCATTGGCGCCCAGCGCCTGCAGCCGCATCTCCTCCATCGCGTCGAACGCCGCGCGCGCATCGACGTTGCGCACCGGCGACAAGCGCTTGTGCGCGGCCTCATCGTGGTGTGCGACGCGCAACGCCAACGCATCGGCCTGCCCGCGCAGACGCTCCGCTTCCGGGTCCGAGATCACACGCGGCGGATGCGGCAACACGATCTTGCCCGGCGACAAGCGTGGCCCTTCGGCGCCGAACGTGACTTCCAACTCGTCCTCCGCCCCCGCCAACGCGCGTGTGGTCTGCGCCAGCGAGCGCTTGAACAGTTCGGCCGGGGTTTCCTTCGCGGACATCGATTTCTGCTTAGCCCGTTACGCGCACGCCGGGAACAGCGCCGTGCGCGAATTGGTGTCGCGCTTGTGATCGGAACGCGCCGGTTGACGCGGCGTTGGCTCCACGAAGGAGAAATTCACATGCGCAAGACATTCTCGACGCTGGTCGCCGTCGCCCTGCTCGGCGGCGCTCTTACCGTAGGCGCCCAAGCCCAGGACAATCGCCGTGGCCGCGGCGCCGACGAATTCGGCCCTGCGACCGCCGCCCAACTGGCTGCCGCTGACCGCCGCTTGAACCAAGTGTACCAGCGTCGCATCGCCGATGCCCGCGCCGATGATCGCAACGATCGACGCGTCCGTGGCTGGTATGGTCAGGAAGAAGCACTCCGCGTCAGCGAACGCTCGTGGATCACGTTCCGCGACGCCGAATGCCGCTACCTGACGCAACAAGACGTTGGATCGCGCATGCGCCAGTCCCTGGTGCGTGGCTGCTTGCTGGAACAAATCGAAGATCGCACTGAAGAGCTGCGTGACGCGGAAGCTGTGCTAGCAGCGCGGTAGATTGTGTGATGAGCGCTGAGACCTCGGCGCTCATCATGCCGCTGGCCGATAGTCATGAAGCGAGGGTGTTTCACCCGGCGGCCACATTGTACTCACCGCGCCATCGCGATAGAATATGACGTTCATGCTGCGGCGCGAGGCCGTCCCCGGCTTCACCTTCGAAACCGCGTGCCACGACGTGTCTGACCGCACGAGAATCGAAGTGTTGCCCACGATGGGCGCCACTTCCGCGACTCGATCGTTCATGTCCTTCGAACGCAGGATGTTGAGGCACCCGCCATCCTCTGAATCCCAAACTTCGTTGAAGTAAAATACATGGGTCATGATCTTCTCGCGAAGGTCCACGTGCGGGCCCAGCGGCGCCGGCGCCGAAATGGCAGACGTAAGCTTCCATTGGCGCAGACGTCAGATCGCGCCCCGTCAGCGAACTGACAGCTTGGCGGTAGTTTGGCGACAGGAGGTCTCGCGCCAGTCGGCGCCATTGCGCACTGAGCCCATCGGCAAACGCGATTTCGTCCTGTCCCATATGAATCAGCGCGCGGGCTTCGTACTCGTAGCCCTTCTCGCCGTCATAGCCCTTCACTGTTTTGAATTGGTCGTGCGGATAGCTCTGCGCGAGCGCACGCGCATCCGAGCTGGCGAACACATTGTTAGCGAACGCCCAATCGAACGGATCGCGCTTCAGCTGCTCCTCCGCAATCGCCGAAAACTTCAGAATGGAGCTCTCGGCGCCCACCGAGCCGTCGAGCCTCGACTTCGCCCACCGCAGCGGCGCCGTAACGCGCCACGAGGTCGACTTCTGCATGGCGGCCAAATAGGCCGCATCCGCGGCGGCACGCGCGCGCAACGCCTCGGCTTCGCGATTGAGCCTGCCAACCTCGAGGCTTTGCGCCTCCAGGCGACTCGCGAACTCCTGAATCGCTGCCTCAAGGGCGCGTGCATTCTCCTGCGCGGCTTCAACGGCCTGCTGCGTGCCTTCAAGTCCCGCCAGGGCGCCTACAAGATCCGCTCGCGCAGCTTCAAGTCCGCGCTCGAGATCAGCTTGAAGCTCCAAGGCGAACGGCAAACGTGGACCGAACCCGCTAAGCACGGCATTCGCTCGTTTCGACGTATCACGTGGCCGCTTCACGATAGACGCGACGTGATCCCAATATCGCTCGAGTGCGAGTTTGTTCGCGAGCGCTTTGGCGCCGGGTCCTCTACGCTGGAGGCAGGCCTCAAACCAATCTGGATCGATGACGCCCGTCTCGGGAAACTCAAAAACGGAATCATGCTGCGACAGTACAGCGTACTTGCCCCACGCGCTGGCCGGACGAAATACCGGCGCGCCGAACGAAAGCGCCGTGATCGCCATGTGCATGCTCGTGCCGACGACCGCTCGTGCGTCCGCAATGAGTTCCGCGAGCGCCACCGGTGAAGGCCAATGCGACAACGTCATCAGGCCATCGAACAATCGGCCGACCTGATCGTTGCTGTCGCCCAACACCAGGCCGACCGGAACGGCGATTGCCTTCTTCACGCTCAACCGATCGCCGTGCTGGCGCATGAACGCGCCGAACGCTTCGAGACGGTTCGTTGCCTGCACAAAAATATAAGGTTCATCGAGGCCGAGCGCTTCGCGTATTGCTTCGTACTCTGGCGATCGCCGCGCGCCATCCACGAGAGCGGAAACGCCAAAGCACGTATCCGGCACGCGACTGATCGTCTTGCCGTTCACCAGTGGCGCCAAAGTATTGAAGGCATCCTCATCGCGCACGGCGATGTAGGCGCTTTCGTCCAGCGCCGTGCGCATCAGCGGCTCGGCCCATGCCGGCGTGGGGCCATAGGACCCAATCGCATTCCACACCACCGGCACGCCATGTTGCTGCGCCATAAGCGCCGGCATCAGCCAATAACCTGTCGGATGATGCACATCAGCGTTGGGTGGCGCGTAGTTCGGTGCGATCGATTTGTCGAAGCGAACGATATGGCCGCTGCCGATCAACATGGCGTCGAGGTCGGCGACCGCATCGGGAAGATCAACGACCGAGGCGACATCGAATGGCCATTCGGGCCTGGCCTTCGCAGCGTACGCAAATGGGCGAATTTTTACAGCGCCGAGGCGCTTGCTCAGCTCCGCTTCCGCGACCAACGGAAACAGCAGATCTCCAAAGTTCTGAAGATCGAACGTCCCCGCGATGCCTATTTGAAAGTCGTCAGCCATAGCCCCGCTCCCGGCGACGATCTAAGCCACCTTCACCCGTGTCGCCGCTTCCGGCAGGTCGGCGCCGAAGGCGCGCTGATAGAACTCAGCCACCGTCGGCCGTTCCAGTTCATCGCATTTGTTCAAGAACGTCATCCGGAACGCCAGGCCGACGTCGCCGAAAATCTCAGCGTTCTGCGCCCACGTGATCACGGTGCGCGGGCTCATCACCGTCGAGATGTCGCCATTCATGAACGCGTTCCGCGTCATGTCAGCCACCCGCACCATCGCCATGATCGTGCGCTTGCCTTCCGGCGTGTTGTAGGCCGGCGCCTTCGCCGTCACGATTTCCGCTTCAGCGTCGTGATCGAGATAGTTCAGCGTCGTCACAACGGACCAACGGTCCATTTGGCCTTGGTTGATCTGCTGTGTGCCGTGATAGAGGCCGGTGGTGTCGCCCAAGCCGATCGTGTTCGTCGTCGAGAACAGACGAAAGAATGGGTTGGCGCTGATGACGCGGTTCTGATCGAGCAGCGTGAGCTTGCCGCTCGCTTCCAGCACGCGCTGGATCACGAACATCACGTCCGGCCGGCCGGCGTCGTATTCGTCGAAGCAAATCGCCACCGGCCGCTGCAGCGCCCACGGCAGCATGCCTTCGCGAAACTCGGTAACCTGCTTGCCGTCCTTCAGCACGATCGCGTCCTTGCCGACGAGATCGATCCGGCTGACGTGGCTATCCAGATTGATCCGCACCATCGGCCAGTTCAGCCGCGCGGCCACCTGCTCCACGTGCGTGGATTTGCCGGTGCCGTGATAGCCCTGCACCATGACGCGGCGGTTGTGCGCAAAGCCCGCCAGGATCGCCAACGTCGTCTGCGGATCGAAGCGGTAGGCGTCGTCCAGCTCCGGCACGTACTCGGTCTTCTTCGAGAAGGCCGGAATCTTCATGTCGGATTCGACGCCGAACGTACGGGCGGAGACCGTCTTGTCAGGCTTGGCGGTCAAAAGGTCGTCGGCGGCTGTCATGTGGTCTCGATAGCTGGGAATAAGCTCTAGCTTACCGCGCCGCAGCATCCGGAGAAAAGCGGCGAATTGACGGGGGTCAGACCAGCCCGCCGGCTTTCAGCGTCTGGTACGCCTTCAGCACCTTCTGCAGGCTCACCTCTGCCCCACGGTCACCACCGTTGGAATCAGGGTGCCAGCGTTTCACCAGCTCGGCGTACTTCGCCCGTATCGCGGCCTGGTCGGCATTTTCGTCCAACGACATCGCCTCAAGCGCCAGTGCCTGCAGCCGCGTCAAACGGCGCCGGGTTTTCGGGGCCGGGCCGGCGCTTGCCGCGCCGCTGCCGAACATGCCGAACGGATCTGCCTTCCGTCCGGCTTGGAAGCCGCGCGTGGCCGCGGCGAGCCGATCGCCCCGTCCGCCACGGAAGGTCCAGGTCGGGCGATGGCCTGTCTCTTCCTTCTTCCTGTAATCGGCGAGCTCGGCGTCGCTCATGCCTTGGAAGTAGTTCCAGCGCTTGTTGTACTCGGCCGCATGCGACGCACAGAAGTGCCAGAACTGACCTTCGTGATCGCGGCCCTTGGGCGCCTTGTGGCTGCCGACGTGCTTGCATCCTACATGGTCGCAAGGCCGCTCGGCCGGCTCGCGCGCGACCGCACCCGCGCCAGGTTTCTTGACGCGGATGTCGACGAACTTCGGGCGATAGGCGAAGGTCTCTGCCATGAGAGGGCGAGTATGGGCGCCAAGTGTTAAGCGGACAAGGAATTGACAGACAACAAAACGCATCTTTCGCGCTTCGAGCGCATGGAAACGCTGCTTAAAACTGCGTTCACGCCAAGTGTGTTCGAATTACAGGACCAATCGCGGTTTCACGCGGGCCACGCCGGCGCAAGCCCAGGCGGCGAAACGCACTACAAGCTTTCGCTCGTTTCCACAGCTTTCGAAGGGCTGAACCGCGTCGCGCGGCAACGGCTTGTTTACCAGGCGCTCCATGAAGAGTTCGACACGGGCTTGCATGCGCTCTCGCTCGACCTCAAAACACCCGCTGAGGCAGGTTCCGCCTGAGAACAGGCGGCGCCGAAAGAGCGGGGACAAAGGGCATGCTTCGGCGCGTCCTGGCATGGATGGCGGCGGTGCTCGCCGGCGTAGCGCTTGGCGCGGCGTCGGCGTGGGGCGCGATGTCGATTGGCGGCGCAAGCTTTGGCCAAGAGGTCGGCCAATGGACAACCAATCGCGCCACGGGCTCGACTGCGGCTGATCCCTATACACGCGCCATCGTCGCGCGCGTCGGCTTACTGGCGCTGTCGTCGCGCGAGGCGATCTATTTCAACCTCGACCGTGACGATCGCGGCGAGCCGCTCAGCGAAAGCTGTATCTACGAGCTTACCGGACGTGAACTCGACGCACGCTGGTGGTCGGTCACGCTCTACGCTGATGACAATTACCTCGCGCAAAACAGCGACCACGCCGCCTCGATCGACGCCTCGCACATTCCATCCGGCCGCTGGAGCGCGCGCATAGCGCCGGTGCGCGGCGACGCGACGTACTGGCTCTCCTCCCGCGAGGCGCGGCGCAATTTCTCACTCACGCTCCGCGTCTACAATCCGCAGCGAGACTTCCGGCCCAATGAAGAAACGCTGCCGCAGCTCACCCGCATCTCCTGTGCGGGAGAAGCGGCATGAACATCGGCAAGTACATCTGGGCGGCGCTCGCCATCGCGGTGATCAGCCATTTCGCTTTCATCCACGCCGCGCCGCGCGTGATGATGAATGTCGCGATCAAGCGGGTCAGCGGCGCGGGCGCCAATCAGTGGCAGTTCGCCGACCGCGTCACGCCGCTGTCGCGCCAGATCGTACGCCCCTCGCCCGACTTTGCGTACTCCGCTTGCTCATACGATCTGAGCGACGGGCCGGTTGTGATCACCGCAACGCCCTGGAACGCCTATTGGTCGCTCTCGCTTTATGCCGACAACAGCGACAACTTCTTCGTCATCGACGATCGTGAAGCGCGGTACGGGGCCGAGATCACAGTGGTGCGCGCAGGCCGGCCGCATCCGGAAGGCGCGTCAATGGTGGTGGAAAGCCCCAGCGGACGCGGCATCGCGCTAATCCGCCGCCTCGCGCCCGATCTAGGAAACTACAACGCCGCCGCGCAAGTCGCGCGCGAAGACGTCTGCGCCAGCGTCGCGAGCTTGACGCCAGCGTCTTAGGGTGCGGCGGGAGTCCAGCGATCCACCGTTTCAGCGCCGACAACCGCGCGCGCACGGCGGCGCACTTCGTCCGGCGTCAGCAAGCCCCGATCGAACGCGCTGAGGAGCCAGTCCTCGTAACGCCCGCCACGCCGATCAAAACCGTCTTCCTTCATGGCGTGGTAAAGCGCCGCCGCCAGCATATGCATGCCGCCGTCCGAACGCCGCCACCGATCGCCCGGATCGCGCCCGAAGCCCATGCGCTCTGAAACGATTTGATCGAGCGCCTGTGTCGAGTCTTCGTTGATGATGCCGTCGAACGAGTTATAGCCGAACTGCGGATTGTGGGTTTCGACCACCGCGCGCATCCACGGATCGTCGCGCAGCCGCGCGAACCGCGCGACGAAGCGCCAATCTTCAACATCGAACGGCGGATGAAACACTTCATGCGCCGCCACGCGCAGCTGCGTTTCCGCCGGATAGCTTTCGTGCGTGATGAAGCGCTGGCCAGTAATGCGTATGCCGTATGGCTTGCAAAACCGCAGGATTAGGACTTCCAGCGTTCGGTCCAAGGTGCGCCCCAACAAGCGTTCCTGCTCTGGGACAACGTCATGAGGTTCGACCGCGACGCGGTTGCGCGTGATCCCCTCATTGATCTCGCCCACCCATTCGGTTTCGTAGCGCTGCTCAAAACCGATGCGCCGCAACTCCAGCAACGCGGTCTCCACCGCCGGCATCAGCGCCATCGTCGCTGACCAATCCGCGTCATCCCAATACGGTGTCGGCTCCAAATTCGGGCGCAATCGTTCCGCCGGCGCTCGCGCCGACGCCAGCACGTCATCCACCGTGTCGAACGGCCCAGCGGAAAAATACAGAACGAGGCGCGGCCCCGTCAGCGTACCATCGGCTTGGCGCAAGCCACGATCCAACGCGTCGAGCGCCGCGAGTCCCTCAGGCGAGAAATTGCTCCGCACCCAGGCGATTTCGTCCGGATATTGCGTCGCCTGCATCACGTCGCCGGACGCCGCCCCGATCAGCAACAGCGCATCCAACCCCTCCGCGCCACGAACCTGCCAGTTGGTGCGCTGGGCCTCGGCGGGTGCGGCGAATAGGAACAGCGCCGCACTGGCAGCCAGGAAGCGGACAAGGTTTGTCATGGCCCCATTGTCGGGAGCCTTGGGCGCGGGTTCTTGAACAGAATTGATCTTAGGCCAGCGCCGCGCGCAGCCGCGCCGGCGGCATATCAGTCGCTGCGGCAATTGCCCGCGAGAAATGAGCCTGATCGGCGTAACCAGCCTGCACCGCGATCTGCGCCAGCGACAACGCGCTCTCGGTCAGCGCCTGCAAGGCAGTCTGGAGCCGTTGCTCCGCGCGAAACCGCGCCGGCGTCATGCCGAAGCGGCGGGCAAACGCGCGCGACACGTGCTCAGCGCTGACGCCGTGGCGCCGCGCCAGGCTGTTGATGCGCCGCTGCGGCTGCGCGCTGAGATCGGACGCCAGCCGATCAAGCCAATCCCGCGCGGGCACGGGCGAGCGTGCCGCAGCTTCCGCAAGCGCCTCACCGACAGCATCGGCAGAATTCTTCGTCGCGCGCCGCGCCAGACGATCGGGATCGCGCGCGCGCAGAATGCCGTAGCGCCGCGCGTCGAGCGCGCGCGCCAGCGCATGCGGCAACGTGATGTTGAGCACGCGCGCGCCGCGCGTCTCGAACCGGTTCAGATGCAAGTGAAACGCCGGATGCACGATGAGGTCGCCGGCCTCGACGCGCCAAACGCCGTCAGCGCTTAACTCCTCGTACGCGCCCTCCAACACCAGCGCCGCATAACCCAACTCATGCCGATGCGGCGCGATGCGATCGCCGCGCGCGTGGGTGGTCTCATGCACGCTCACAGCAAGCTCAACCGTTGCGCCGCCAACCGCGCGAACAACAGCGTCACCGCCTTGCGCCGCGCGGCCACGAGCGGACGCACAACACTTTCCCGCAAAATCGCGCCTCCGAATCCGTCAGCGACGATCAGCCCGACCTCTTCCGGAATGTGATCGCGCGGAAACGTCTCCGTCACGCCGAAGAAGAACCGATCGCAATACTCAAGATAGTCCGGCCACTTCTCATCGCACGCATAGTCCGCCAAGCACGACTTGGTTTCGACGATCCAGATCTCACCGTGCGGCGTTAGCGCCATCACATCGGCGCGACGGCCGTTGGCGAGGGGAACTTCCAGGATTGGCGTAAGCCCATGATCCAGCAGCATACGCGTCACGCCGCGCGCGAGCAGCGCGGTGACGTCCGGACGTGGCAGCGGCAGCGCATCCATGGCCCGCATTTTCTCACTCCACGCGCCCGGGAACAAGCGGGCGGAACTGCGCACCGCAGCGCCGCGTTCGCTGGCATCACAACAAAGGATTCTCTCCCATGCGCATGATGTTCCTCGCGGCTGCCGCTTCTGCAGCACTTTTGGCCGGCTGCGGCATTGGCGCGCCGAGCTATCCCACATTCGGCGAAGTCTCCTACCGGATCGAAGGCACGACCGCTGACGCCAATGGCGGAGCGGGCACTCAAACCGTGATCTATCGCGACGGCCCGAAAATGCGCGTTGAGGCGATGCTGCCGACCTACGGTCAGGCCACGATTGTTTACGACGAATCCACCAACGCCGCTTACGTGCTGAACCCGACCGGCATTGCATTTTCCGGTGCGCCCGCCGCTGCGTCAGCAACGACATCGCCAAACGCACCAGCTGCTGCGCCAGCGGCGGCACCTGCTGCGGCCCCGACCACAACCACACCAGCTCCGGGCACGACAGCCGCAGCACCTGCGCTAACGACTGCCGCCTCTGGCGTCGCGGTGCGCATTGAAGACGCTGACGCACCGCAACCGCTCGAAACCGCATGGGCAGCACTCGGCGCGGATAACGCTCGCTCCACGGGCCGCTGCGAAGTCGCCGGCGAATCCGGCCGCGAATGGACGCCGAAGGAAGCGCCTGCCCCGGGCGTCGACCGCGTCGCCTGCATCACCGAAGACGGCATCGTGCTGCGCGTCACCGAAAGCGGCCGCACGCTCTGGGAAGCCACCTCGCTGCAACGCGGCGAGCAAGACGCTTCGCTGTTCGGCGTGCCGCAAGGCTATGCGCTGATCGATCCGCAAGGCGCCGCACAAGCCGTCGGTGAAAACATGGAGCAGCTCGACAGCGTCACCGGCGCGCCCGCCGCGCCGCAACAAGCGCCTGATCCGCGCGGCTAAGTATGCCGACAAACAAAAAGAGCCCGCCGAGCGATCGGCGGGCTCTTCGTTTTGCGCGGAATGCCGTTACTCCGCCGCGATCGCCGAGGCTTTCACGTCGTCCAATGCGCCGGTGTTGATGCCGAAATTGATGGTCTTCAGATATTGGATGCCTTCATCGGCGATCGCATCGCCGACCATTTCGTCGCCTTCGGCTTTGAACTCATCGAAGTTCACATACATGGCGTAGAACGAAGCCGTGCGCGGCGTGATGATGCCGGCGTTCCAGAGCGTCTTCACCAGCACGCGGAAGATGTTGGTGCTTTCCTTCATCTGCTCGCGGCGGGCTTCGTCGGTGGCGACGGCTTGGAAGCCTTCCATCACCTTGTCCGGATCGAGCCCGAAGCGGACGTAGATGTCCTTCATCTGGTGCGGCGCGACGAGATTGAACAGCAGCGTTTGGAAGCAGTGCGCGGCCCAATCTTCGACGATGTTGTGTTCTTCTTCCGAAAGCTTCGGAATGGTGCGATCGGCCCAGATTTTCCCGAACTTATGGTGGAACGCCTCGTCCGTCATCACCAGCTGCGTCAGCTTCTTCGCCAGCGGGTCGTTCCAGCGCTGATAGATGGTGGCGAACGCGCCCATGGCGAGGCCTTCAACCAGCATCTGCATGCCGATGATCTTCTTATAGACCTCCGGCGCGTGCACGATCTCTTGCAGCAAGTCCGCAAGCACTGAGCCGCACGGCAGCGGCGAACCCCAGCGCGCGATGATGTATTTCGCGAACGCCGTGACGTGACGGCCTTCTTCGCGCGTTTGGTTGGCGGCGTATTCCTGTGCGCCCGGATCGCGCAACACGTGGCAGAGCGAAGCGGAAAGGTTCAACGCGCCCTGCTCGCCGTGCAGAATGGCTGACATCGACCAGCGCGCGATCTCATTCTTAAAGCGGATGCGCAGCTCGGGATGCTTCTCGAAGTGAGCCTGCACGTAGTCGGTCAGCAACGCCGGGACCATTTCGTCCGGCTGCAGATCCATGGTGTCGAGATCCCAGGGCTCTGACTCGAAGTCGATGTATTTCTTGTCGAGCGGGTCCCAGAAGTGGTCGTGGGTCGCAGAGATAATCTTGTCGAACGCGGACGAGCGGTTCAGGTGGCGATCGATCTCCAGCATCTGGCTGAAATCGTCCGGCGGCACCGCGTCGTAGACTTCGTCCTTGGTGATCTGGCGGATGCTTGAGTTCAGGGCGGCGGAGTCGGCCATCGCGTCGTCTCTCCCGGTCAGCCGCCCATTTCTGGCGGCATTGTTCTGATTTCCCCACCCTAGCTGAGGGAAACGCCGCAATCAAGAAAAATGACGGGGGCGTCAACTTACTGTTTACTGTCGTGTTCCGTTGAGCTGGGCGACCTCTTCGGTGTGGCCGCGCGCGGTCAGATAGGTCTGGTGGATCTGCCCGCCCATCCGCGCTGGCTGGGCCACGATCCGCGCCCGCGCCGTGGTAGCCACCGGCGGTTCTTCAAAAGCCGCGCCCGAGATCAGGTACGGGCCGCGGTCGTCGCTCATGCAGAGGAGCGAGAATGCGTTGCCCTGATACTGGCCGTGGCACGCTTTGCCCGCGAGCTGACCCTCCAGCGCGCCCTCCGGGCGCGTCGTGAGGCTGAGCTGCCCTAGGCCGCCAACATTCCAGACCCCGTCGAGAATATTGGCGCGCTGGACCTGCAGCACTGCATTCGGCTGCACTTGATAAGTCTGCGCCGACGCCGTCGCCGTAATCCCGGCAAGCGCGAGCGCGCATAGGATGAAACGCATCGATGCCTCCTCGAAGCATGAAAACTGAATATTGCTTGAGTGTCCGTGATCGCCGTCACGGCGCGGGCGTCGCCGCGGGCGTGAGCGTGATCGTGTAATTGCCGGCGTGACGGCGCCCGCCCGCGTTTTCGACAATCACTTCGACCGGCAAACCTTCCGCCGGCACGTCCACCGTCGCGTCCTCACTCGTGCCGTCACCGTCCGCGATCACGAACACGATGCGCACAGTGCGCCGTTCGCCATCCGGGCCGATCGGATACACCGCCACGGTCTCGCCGCCCGGCGAATCTGTCTGCGCTTGCAATGTCAGCGTCTGCGCGCCGGGCGCCGAAGCCTGCAACGTGTGACGGAAGTGCGAGAACTCCGCCGCGTCCCAGCTGTTGGTGTAGGGTCCGAGATCAACCGATGCAGGCGCAGCGGCTTCAACAGGCGCAGGCTCTTCCGCCGGCGGCCCCGCGGCCGGCGAACAAGCAGCAGTTGTGAACAAGAGCGCGAGCATGACGAGACGCATGAGACTAACCTCCGCGTTGGCGCCCGCCCGCGCCTAGGTTACTCGAAGCCGCACCGATGAGCCACCTCGCCCCCTCTCTCGACGATTTTGATCGTCTCGCCCAAGACGCCTGGTCCGCACTGCCCAAGCAATTCCGCGCCATGGCCGGCGAGGTGTTGATTCGTATCGAGGATTTTGCCGACGAGCAGATTCTCGCGGACATGGAGATCGAGGACCCATTCGAGCTGACCGGGCTCTATCACGGCGTCGATCTCACCCAGCAATCGATTATGGACCCGGCGCCGACGCAACCGATGGTCTTCCTCTACCGGCGCGCCATTCTCGACGAATGGATCGAGCGCGGCGACGTCACGCTGGCCGAGCTTGTCTCGCACGTCCTCGTGCACGAGATCGGCCATCACTTCGGCCTAAGCGACGAAGCGATGGACGCGATCCTTGAGCAAGCGGATTAGAACGCGCCGTAGCGCGTGATGTAAGCGGCGTTCAGCCGCTCATCGTCCACACGATCGACAGTCGTCAATATCGTTGTGCGCCGACACTCCATGTAAGTCCGGCGCGCCGCCATGTAGCGTCGCGCAAAACTCTCACCGCACACTTCGCTGGCGGCGCGTTCGATCCGCCGGAGCAACTCATGTGCGCCTGCTTCGCTGTACCGGTTGAGATCATCGACGCGCACCGTTTTGCTCTCCGGCGTTGCGTGCGCCGTCGGCGCGATATCGAGCGCGATACAGATAAACAATGCGCAGAAGACCGGCGCTGACACTCTGAACTCGATGATCTCTTCCCTGCTGTCGATGCCAGGGATGGTCACGCATCAATGTCGCGCGCCGCTTGCACTATCTTGCTGAAGCCTGGTGCGCTCACGCGATGGTGAGCGCCTGCTAGTTGCGCCGGCGCTCGCCGCGGCTGAGCGGCACCGCGTCGCGCTCGGCCATACCCAGCGACTGGCTGCAATATTCTTCCGGTGAATCGAGCTGCGGACTCATCGGATCACTCTCGAACGCAGCCTGCACACGCGTCACGCATTGGTCCCAGGCGCGAATGTCTTCCATACGCTCCGAGGTCGAACGCGGATCGCCGCGCGGCGGCTGCACTTGGCGCTCGCGCACGCCAGGCACGATGATGTCGCTGCCCGAACGGCGCGCGGTGTCGATAGCGACTGGCGCCGGCTCGTCGTCTTCGACTGCCGGCGCGGCGGTCGTGCGCGGCGTGATCGCCTGCGGCGGCGGCGGCGCGGGTGTCGCCGTTACGATCGGCGCCGGTGTTGGTCTCGGCGCACTCGCGACCGGCGCCGGCAGCGGCGCAGTCGCGGGTGTCGGGGCGCTTGCCACAACACGAGGCGCGGGCGCCGCCGTCGGCGCCGACGCGACAGGATCGCGCGCGGCGTTGCGTCCGGCCGATTCCATACCGGCGCATCCGGCCAGCGCGGCAACCACGGCAATCGCCGCCAAGCGTCCCAACATCGCGTGCTCCCTAGTTCCGATCCGCACCTTAGCCAGAAAACCCGGTGCGCCTAGCTTGCGTTCCGGCTGCTCATACCAATGACCGCGCGGCCCACTTTCGCTTGCGTTTCCGTAATCTTAGCGACCCGTCGGTCCGGCTTCGGACAATGGCGGGAACTGCGCCAGCAAGATGGCGCCTTACGCAGGATTCCCCGGAACCGAGACAGGGCTTGATTCTTTTTCCCTCATCCGCTTTGCGGTAACCGTTGAGGTCCTTGAAGGGGCCGGGGACAACCAAGGAAAGGCGCCAGAATGCGCATTGCTTCCATCTTTGCCGCCGCCGCGCTGACGCTGCTCCTCGGAGCCTGCGCCAACCGCACCGGCGATCAGACCATTGCCGAATGGTGCGCCCAAGATCCGGGTCGCGCCGACACCGACATCTGCAAGCAACACGCTGACACCGAAGAAGTGCGCTCAAGCCTTGGCTCGCGCATTGCCGAAGTGTTCGGCGTCGCCAACCGCGCGCAATCCACCGCCGACCAGGCGATGGCCCGCAACGTCGTGTGCGTCACGCGCACGGTGAATCGCACCCGCGCCGGCACCTGCGATCCGGGCTACACGCTGACCGGCTGCACGCAAACGCGCTACACCGCGCGCGCTGGCGGCATGGCGATCCTGCGTTCTGTGAGCGACACCGAGTGCCGCTACAACGGCCAAGTGCTCGAAGTGCAAGTGCGCTGCTGCGCGATGGGCCCAAACCCGCCGCCGGCCACGCTCGTCAACGAAACCCAGCCGCCTGCCCCGGAAACGCCGCAGCCCGCGCCGGTTTCGTAAGCACTGCGACAACGGCTGAAGTTTAAGCGCGGACCTTCGGGTCCGCGCTTTTTCTTTGTTGGTTGTTTGCAGGTTGGAGCGCGGGCCTCCTGGCCCGCTTGGAACGTTCAAGCGCGAACCTCATGCGATTTGGCGTGGCGCACATAGCGGGCCAGGAGGCCCGCGCTCCAACTTTCTTCGCTCGGTGCTCAACCCAACAACGGATATTCCGCCTCGAGCCGATACAAACTCGGCGCACCCCTCCGCGTCACGCTGGAATACAAACCAAAGCGCTCAACGCGAAACGCATCCGTTTGAAACAACCCCATTTGCGCCTCGAACGCCTGCACGCGATCGAGCGGCGCCGCGCTGAGATACGCCACCGTCACATGCGGCTTGTATTTCAGCGGCTCCGCCTTCAGCCCTGCCCGCCGCGCCGCACGCTCGCAATCGGCGGCGAGCTTTGTGAGCGCGGGATCGACCGCAACGCCAATCCAAAGCGCGTGCGGATCGGCGCCACCGAATGAACCGGCCGCCTTCAGCTGCAGCTCGAACGGCGCAGTCGCATCCGCGGTCGACGACAACGCAGCGTCCAGATCATCCGCCACAGGCTCGGTCACCTCGCCGAAAAACCGCAGCGTTAGATGCAAATTCTCGCGCGGCCGCCATTTGGCGCCAGGCACGCCTTTCATCAGCGCCATCACGCGCTCAACGATGTCGTCAGGCAGATCGAGCGCGGCAAACAAGCGAAGCGACATGGCTAGAAAATCGGCGTGCAACGCGCGCCATGCAAGCGTGCGTAAAATCAGAGCACAACACATGCAAAAAGCGGCAACTCAGTTGCCACTTTGTTCGCGCTTACATCACCATGCGCTGAAACGTCTCCTGACGCCGGCTCGATTATGAGCGGCCCGCTTCCCTTGCAGCACCATTGCTGCGCGCGGTCATTTCGTCGGACGGGAAGACACTATGCGCGCGCCGTGGCCCAGGTGTTGTGTGCTGCAAGAGCATTGCAAGCGGGAACCGGCGGACGGCGCAGATGTCTTCCGACACGCGAAATGAAATACCTCGCGCACCCAAACGTCAAGCTCGGAACAGAAAACGTGAACGCATCGAAACGCCCATGACGGACAAAACATCACGCGCATTCGTAATTGTGCTTACTCAGTGCGAGTCTTCGGTGTGCTCTTCACCACCGCGCGGCAGCGTCGCGATGTAAGCCGCGACAGCGCGCGCATCGTCTTCGTTCAAGCGATACGGCGGCATCGGCGGACGCGGATGCGTACCGTCAGGACGCACGCCGGTTTGCAAGAACGCGATGAATTGATCTTCAGTATAGTACGCGGGAGTGCCCGCGATACTCGGGACAACATCGCCCCACGGAATGTCGATAGTCGGCGTCGTGAGGTTCGGCCCACCCTGCAGGCGACGCGTTTGATCCGGCCCTTGCGGTCCCATCGGCGTATGGCAATCGCCGCACAGCACGACGCTGTTCACGAGATAATCGCCACGCGCGACCAGCGCGTCTCCACTCAACGGCGCGGTTTCTTGCGGCGCGCACGCGGACAGCGCCGCAAATGCAGCAATCACTATCGTAGCTCTGAGCATCATGTCCCCCAATTCAGCGCCGCTGATTTACGCCGCCGCCGCGCACGCCTCAACGGATAACGACTCGCAACAAATTGTTCGCGCCTGCACAAGAGACAGCGCCGCCAAATCACGCCACGGTCGGGCCGCCGATGACCCTGCCCGACATCCTCGCCATCCTAAGCGGCGCCGCCGTCGGGCTGATCCTCGCGCTGATCGGAGGCGGCGGCTCGATCCTGGCGACGCCCGCGTTGCTCTACATCGTCGGCGTCGCCAATCCGCACATCGCGATCGGCACCAGCGCGCTCGCCGTCTCGGTCAACGCCTTCGCAAATCTGGTCAACCACGCCCGACGCGGACATGTGCGCTGGCGCAACGCCATGATCTTCGCCGCAGCAGGCGTGATCGGCGCCATCGCCGGCGCCGCCATTGGCAAAGCGACCAATCCCGACGTGCTGCTGCCGCTGTTCGCGCTGGTCATGATCATCGCCGGCGTTTTCATGCTACGCCGCCGCGCCGACACGCCCGCCGACGAAGCGCGCTTCAGCCGAGCCGCGGTGCCGCGTCTCTTGCTCTACGGCCAAGGCGTCGGCGTGATGTCCGGCTTCTTCGGCATCGGCGGCGGCTTCCTCATCGTGCCCGGCCTCATCGGCGCCACCGGCATGAGCATGATCCAAGCCATCGGCTCATCGCTCTTCTCCGTCGGCGCCTTTGGCGCGACCACCGCCATCAGCTACGCCGCCGACGGCCTGATCGATTGGCGCATCGCCGGCCTCTTCATCGGCGGCGGCCTAATCGGCGGCGTCATCGGCGCAACCTTCGCTACGCATCTCTCGAAGCAACGCGGCGTCCTACAACGCGTGTTCGCCGGCGTCGTCTTCGCGGTGGCCGCGTACATGCTGTGGCGCAGTTTGAGCTAGCTCACCCGACTTTCAGCGCGCCCACGGTCTTCGCAAACGAATCCAAGCCGCCAGCGATCGTGACGCTGTCGCGCCCTGACACACCCTGCGAGTAGTTGATCCGCACGCCGCCCTCTTCTTCGTAGCAATGGAAAATGTAGTCCGTGTTGATGATCCGCTCACGATCAGCTTTCACGTCCCGCACCACAATCAACGCCATTCCGGTTCTCCTCTGTTCGAATGCACGCAGTCTGCGCGCAGCCAGAACTCGGTCGGATAGATTTCCGCGCGTGCGTTGATCGGCTTGGCCTTTCTCCGGAAAAACCGGGGATAGACGCGCGCCCAATCCCCCTATCCCGACAACCCACGCGGAAACGGCGCCAGATCAAAGCCCCGTATCCGCGGCCCTTCACTCGGCGGCGGGCCCAGCATCAGCGCCGTCAGCGCCCAGACCAACGCATCGGCGCGATCGAGCAAGCCTTCGCTCTCACTCACACCGAGCGCCAACAATTCCTCCTCCAGCGCCACGAACGCGCCCGCATGCGTCACGCGCCCCTGCTCGTACAAAGCCGCAATCGGCTCCGCCCGCGCGCGCTTGCCACGCGACGCGTGCACCAGCCGCACCGCGCACGGCGCGCCCGCCGAGGCCAACGTCGCGCGCACCATGTCGCCGCCCTGATTGGCCTCCGCGATAATCTCGTGCGCGCCAAACTCCCGCGCCGCCTCCGCCACCCGCGTCGCCCACCCAAGCGGCGACAGCCCCGCAGCACTTCGATCCGCCAGCACAACAGCGCGCGCACCACTCCGCCCCGCCACCACGATCCCGCACGCAGCGCCACCCGCACCCGCCGGCGGATCAACCCCCACCACCACGCGCTCCAACGCCGGTGGCCGCGCCCCACGCACCCGCGCCAAGTCTCCCGCACGCCACAGCGCGCCATCGCCATCGACCAGCAGCCCCTCCAGCTCCTGCGCCGCCAACCGCGTGCCGCCATACAAAGCATGCAGCCCATCGAGAAACGTCGGCGCCAAATGCGCCGCGTTCACCACCGTCGCCGCCTGCGTCATCACGCACGACGCCTCCGCGCGCAGCACCCGCAACGCCGCCAGCGGCTTCGGCGTCGTCGTCACCACCAGCTGCGGCGCCACGCCAAGCCGCAACCCCATGCGCAAAATCGCCAGCGTCTCGCTCGGACGCGGCCAGATACAAAACTCATCCGCCCACGCCGCCTCGAATTGCGGCCCGCGCAAGCGCTCCGGCTCCTCCGCCGAAAACGCGTACGCCACCGAGCCATTCGGCCACAGCAAACGCCGCCGCGAGCGCTCGTACCAAGGCCGCGCCCGCCCCGGCAGATTGCGCAAGCCCGACGGCCCATCGACCATCACTTCGCGCACATCATGCTGCGTCGGACCGATCAGCGCGAAAATACCAGGCGCCGCCTCAGCCCGCGCCGCCAACCACTCCGCACCGGCGCGCGTTTTGCCGGCGCCGCGCCCACCCTGAAACAGCCACGTCGACCAAGGCAGCGCCGGCGCACGCTGCGCCGCATGCGCAATCTCATCCCACCGCGACGCGAATTCTGAATCCCCCGTTTTCACGGCCTGAGAGTCATCCGGAAACGGAAACAGCGGCGGCGGAATCTCAGCCGTCGCGACGTGATGCGCCTTGCACCACCCCTCCTTCGACGCGCGCTTCCGGATCGCATCGACGCTCATGCCGTAATGCGCCGAAACCGCCGACGCCGTATAGCCCGCAAGATAATCCCGCTTCGCCTGCGCCCAGACTTCCGGACTATGATGCAGACGTTTGGTGATGGTGCCCTTGAGTTTGATTTCGTCAGTCATGCGCGGAGCTTAAGCGCGCGGCGGACCCGGTCGGATTGGCTTCAATCTATCCCCGCGTTCGGTGCATGTGGCAGCAGAGCTATATCGCCGACGCGGGACACGTGATGCATCGAGATTTCTCGACTCCGCGGCGGCCCATCGCTCTATCGCCGTCTGCCGGGGTTTGCGAGAACGACCGGGTCGGAGTACTGAATGCCAAGTTCAGACAGAGGCGCCCATGTCGATCGACGATAAAGTCACCGCGCTGGAAACGAAAGCGGTCAAAGTTCATTCGCATCTCAGATACGGTGCGAGAGCGTTTGTGATTGAGTTCGCCGGCACACCCAAAGCCGGCAAGAGCACGGCCGTTGAGGCAGTCCGACACTTCTTCTCACGTCAGAACTTCCGAGTTCACATTCTCTCTGAGCGAGCGGCTCAGTGCCCGATACCCATGAAGGGGCATCTCTTCTTCAATACCTGGTGTGCCACATCGATGTTGGCCGAGTTGCTGGAGAACATTGAGACAGACACCGACATCATTATTGTCGACCGAGGGATATTTGACTCACTTGTCTGGCTACTCCTCCAACGAGAGCGAGGAGAATTGACTCAAGAAGAGGCGGACACGATAGAAGCGTTCCTGCTCTTGGAGCGGTGGCGCTCGCTGATCGACTTGAGTATTGTCATGAGCGTTGATGCCGACACCGCGATGAAACGCGAAGTTGCGCAGCGAATTACAAAGAAGCCCGGCAGCATTATGAATACAGACGTCCTGAACGCCATCACGCGTTCTGTCCGAACGGCGACCGACAAGTACGAGAAAGACTTCCCGAAAATTTTGAGCCTAGATACGTCGGGCAGTAGCAGCGTCCGAGAGTCCAACGCAGACCTTGCGAACAACATTGTCGATTGCCTTGAGGAATTTCTAAACCCCGAGATCCTCGTCGTGCCACGGGAAGAGATCGAGAAAATCCCACTTGAAGATGGCGGCTCCTTCAGCGCGAGTTCCGTTGAGGTGGCGATTGAGTGTATTCGGCAACACGGCACCTATATGCGCCGCGCTGACGCCGAGAATACGGAAAGTGTGGTTCAAATTATTCCTGCAGGGGTGCTGACATCGAAAGACACCGTCTTTATCTTTCAACGTAAGGAGAATGATCCGAAGTCGAAGCTCTTTGGCAAGGCCACCGTGTGGCAGGGAACGCACGTCTCGAAAGTGGACGGCCAAAGCGGAGAACCTCTACTTAAGGCTGCATTGCTGGATAGACTAATGCGCTCTCTATTCCTCAGTCGAGAATTTGCAACGAACGTGAAGGGATATTGTTGGGATCCGGACGAGCCTCACAGCAGCAAGCATTTCGGCGTCATCTTTCAGGTAGAAATCGACAACGTCCACACCGCAACTGATCTCCGAAAGAAAGAGTTTCGTAGGGCACGCGGCAGAGGGCATGATCTCACTGGTCGATTCACCAGTTGGGACGAACTAGATGCCCGGGTGGAAGAACTTGCGCTAGAAAGTTGGTCCCGTGCGATTCTGAAGGGAAGGTCGGTTTTTTCGTGATGAGTTTGGGTGCGAGATGAACGGCGAACCAAGACGGTCACGGTGCGGCTTTGTGGTCGCAAAATTCCTCGCGGGCACCGAGGCGCTCTACCTCATGAGAAGGAGCAAGAAGTGGCACGACATAAACTTTGTCGGTGGGCACGAGGAGCAGCGTGATCGCGATAGCCTCGCTCGAACGGCTCATAGAGAAATGCTTGAGGAAGTGCCCCAATTGCGAAAAAGGCCGGGGCTCAACCTGTTCCCGCTTACTACCGAGCTTGAGCATGGCCCCGTGTATTCGCAGTCGAAGCGCGATCTTGTGGCATACGAACTTCAGTTTTTCCTCTTGCGATGCGAGGCGTCGCCGAACTCCTTCCTGCAGTCGATGACCTCGCGTTCTCCAAATATCCTCCTCTCGGAGCAGGAAATGCTTGGCTCGAAGAGGTACAAGATCTCTGGTCTGGTGGAGCTACTAGATCGTTCGTATCCCGGTGGCCTGCACTCGCTGCCACTGAGTTGGGAAAGCAATCTTGGGAGAGACGTTGCTGACCTCTATCGCGCGCAACGCGCACAGCTTCAATTTGACCTCGACCTACCAACGTAGACGAATGACGTTGAGTTGCGGGCGGAGTTCGGAGCGATGGCTTCCTAAGCGTCCACGTCCGCTTCCAGCGCGAACTCTTCGATGAACGCGCGGCGCGGCTCAACCACATCGCCCATCAGCTTCGAGAACATCTCGTCGGCGTCATCGGCGTGATCGACCTTCACTTGCAGCAGCGTGCGCACTTCGGCGTCGAGCGTGGTTTCCCAGAGTTGTTCGGCGTTCATTTCGCCCAAGCCTTTGTAGCGCTGGATCGAAACGCCCTTCTGCCCCGCGCCTTCGACGGCGTGCAGCAGCGACAAAGGTCCGTTGATTTCGGTTGAATCCTGGCCGCGTTTCAAAACGCCGCGCGCCGCGTAGGTTTCGCGGAGCGCCGGCGCGCGATCGGCAAGGCGGCGCGCATCGGCTGAACTCAAGAACAATTTATCCAAGGTCGCGCGTTCGGCGACGCCGCGCACAATACGCTCCAGCACCAACGCGCCATCGGGATCGAAGCGCCCGTCCCAGGTGGCTTCGCCCTCTTCGGCGATCGCGTTGAGGCGCCGCGCCGTTTCCTTGGCTTCGGCATCGCCCGCGCCCGCCGCGAACGCGCCGGCGATGGCGGCCTGTTCGAGCACGCTATCGGGCGCGCGCGCGTGCAGGCGCTTGATCAGCGTCTCCACCGCCATGGCTTCACGCGCGAGGCGCTTCAGATCGTCATTCGCATATTGCGCGCCGCTGGCGCTTTCGAGCACGGCGCCGGCCGAGCCTTCTTCGATCAGGAAGGTCTCGTACTCGGATTGATCCTTCAAGTAGCGCCCGCTCTTGCCCTTGGTGGCTTTGTAGAGCGGCGGCTGGGCGATATAGAGATAGCCGCCATCGATGATCTCCGGCATTTGCCGGTAGAAGAACGTCAGCAACAGCGTGCGGATGTGGGCGCCGTCGACGTCGGCGTCGGTCATGATGATGATCTTGTGGTAGCGGAGCTTCTCAAGATCGATGTCGCCCTCGCCGCGGCCGATGCCGGCGCCGAGCGCTGTAATCAGCGTGCCGACCTGTTCGCTCGACAACATCTTATCGAAGCGCGCGCGCTCGACGTTGAGGATCTTGCCGCGCAGCGGCAGCACGGCTTGGTTGTCGCGGTTGCGGCCCTGCTTGGCGGAGCCGCCGGCCGAGTCCCCTTCGACGATGAAGAGTTCGGACTTGGCTGGGTCTTTCTCCTGGCAATCGGCGAGCTTGCCGGGCAGCGAGGAAATATCGAGCGTCGACTTGCGGCGCATTTCGCGCGCTTTGCGCGCCGCTTCGCGCGCGGCGGCGGCTTGCACGATTTTGGCCATCACGGTTTTGGCCGTGGTCGGATTTTCTTCGAACCACCGCGCCAGCGTTTCCGCGACCAGGTTTTCGACCACGGGGCGCACTTCGCTGGAGACCAGCTTTTCCTTGGTCTGCGACGAGAATTTCGGATCGGGCACTTTCACCGAGAGCACGCAGGTGAGGCCTTCGCGCGCGTCTTCGCCGGTGATCTCGACCTTTTCCTTTTTGGCTAGCCCAGAGCTCTGCATGTAATTGTTCACGACGCGCGTGAGCGCGCCGCGGAAGCCGGCCAAGTGGGTGCCGCCATCCTTTTGCGGGATGTTGTTGGTGAAGCAGAGCGTGTTTTCGTGATAGCCGTCGTTCCACTGCATCGAGGCTTCGACGGTCATGCCGTCCTTTTCGCCGATGACATAGATGGCGTCGGGGATGACGGCGGTGCGTGAACGGTCGAGGTGGGCGACGTAGGCTTTGACGCCGCCCTCATAGTAGAGCGTTTCCTCGAACGGCTCGGGGCCGCGCAGATCCTTGAAGATGATGCGGACGCCGGAGTTCAGGAACGCGAGCTCGCGCAGGCGATGCTCGATGGTTTTGCGGTCGTACTCGACCATGGTGAAGGTTTGCGTGGAGGCGAGGAAGCGCACCGCGGTGCCGTTCTTGGTCTTGCCCTCGTCCTGCGGCGCGTCGCCGACGATTTTCAGCGGCGCAACCGCGTCGCCCATCGCAAAGCGCATGTAATGCTCTTTGCCGTCGCGCCAGATGCGCAGGTCCAGCCACTCGCTGAGCGCGTTGACGACGCTGACGCCAACGCCGTGCAGCCCGCCGGAAACCTTGTAAGAATTCTGATCAAACTTCCCGCCCGCATGCAGCTGAGTCATGATCACCTCAGCCGCCGAGACCCCCTCCTCCTCATGGATCCCCGTCGGAATCCCGCGCCCGTTATCCGTGACCTCCGCACTCCCATCCGGATGCAAAATCACTTCGACTCTGGTCGCATGCCCCGCCAAAGCCTCATCAATCGCGTTATCAACAACCTCATAGACCATGTGATGAAGACCGGACCCATCATCCGTATCCCCAATATACATCCCCGGTCTTTTCCTTACCGCATCTAAGCCTTTGAGAACTTTGATGGAATCCGCGCCGTAGTCGGGCGCGCTCGCCGGTGCGGTTTGGGGAGCGGTCATGTGGATCGAATCGGGTTGGAAATCACACGCCAATATAGGGATTGGCGGGGGAAAAGTCGCGGTTTTGATGCCGCATCTTGGGCGAAAATACAGAGCAAAAAAGCCCTATAAAATCACCTGCATAGCAAGCCAGATCGCGCCGCCGACAAAGGCCGTTCCGAGCAGCAGCCAGAGCCCGTCTCGCGCGACCATCCCGAGCCCAAAAAACACTACCGCGATGCCTGGCGCGAGCGGCGCAAACGGGATGAGGCCGAGCGGGAAAGTGATGAGGGCGGCGGCGATACACAGGAGAGCGACGACATTCACGAATGGAGGCCCGCTGAGGAAGGTCAGGCGGGGCTTTAGGAGGCCGTCGATGCGGTTGGCGAAGCCCCGGCTCTTCTCGATGCCGCCCAGCACGGCGTCGCGCGGCAGCTCAGCCTGAAGCGCGCCGCGCGGCAGCCAGATGCGCTTGAGGCCCAACGCCATCTGGCCGGCGACCACCAGCGTCAGCGCGGCGGCGAGCCAGGTGAGACCCGGGACAATTGTGGCAGGCGAGATCGCGAAGAGACCGATGACAAGCAGGAGTGGGCCGTATGAGCGGCGGCCGAAGGCGTCGATCACTTCGCCGAGCGTCAGCGTTTCCGGCGTCGCATCGTCGCGCACCTTTGTGGAGATCTCATCGAGAACGTGGCCGAGTGTCTGCGCAGGCATGGGGCATCAACGCTCGCGACACGCGCGCGTCAATGCAGCGCTCATAGGATCATTGGCGCGGCGAGCCAGAAAGCAGCCGCGGTGAGGACGATGCCAGCACACAGCCAAACGCCGTCGCGCGCCGTCATGCCGAGGCCGAACATCACGACAGCGATTCCAGGTGCGAGCGGCGCAAACGGGATGAGCGAAAGCGGGAACGTGATCATCGCCGCGGCGATCACGCAGAGCGCAACGACGTTGACGAACAGCGGCACCGTCATGAACGCCCAACGTTCGCGCAGCCACACGCCATCGATGCGCTCAACCGTCGGCCGCGTCTTGTCGAGGAACTTCAAAAAAGGCCGGCGCGGCACTTTGAGGTTCAGCACGAATTTCGGCAGCCATGGCCGCTTCAGACCAAGCGCCATCTGACCGGCGACGAGCAACGTGATGGCCGCGGCGATCGTCGTCATGCCGGGAAGGATAGTTGCGGGCGAAATCGCGAACAGTCCGATGATGAGCAGAAGTGGCCCATAGGAGCGACGTCCGACCGCGCTCAACAGCACGCCGAAGCGGACGTGCTCAGTCTCGCTTTCGCGATTCACGCTGTTGTTCAGTTCGTCGAAAACGTCCGACAAGCCGTCAGGGTGCGCGGCGGCGCGGAAAGACGCGGAATGAGCCATCGCACCGCCAACGCGATGCTTGTGGCCAGGTTCCAGCCGCTCACTGCCCTACGGCGTGTTCACCATTAAGCTGCGCCATTTCTGACGCGATTAGCTCGCGACGCGCACGGGAAGGCTCTCGTAACCCTTCACGAAAGACGAATAGACGCGCTTGGGTTCCCCCATCACTTCGATCTTGTCGAAGCGCTTCAGGATCTCCTCCCAGACGATGCGCAGCTGCATTTCGCCTAAACGGTTACCGACGCAGCGGTGAATGCCGAAGCCAAACGAGAGGTGGCGGCGCACGTTTTCGCGCTCGATGTCGAAATCGTTGGGGTGCGCGATGACTTCATCGTCGCGGTTGCCCGAGACATACCACATGACGACCTTGTCGCCCTTCTTGATCAGTTTGCCGCGCATTTCGACGTCTTCAATGGCAGTCCGCCGCATGAAAGCCAGCGGCGTCTGCCAACGGATGGTCTCGGACACCAGGTTCGGAATCAGCTCTGGTTTGGCTTTGAGCTTGGCGAACTGTTCGGGGAATTTGTTCAGCGCGTAGACGCTACCGGTGATCGAGTTGCGCGTCGTGTCATTGCCGCCGACGATCAAGAGCACGAGGTTGCCGAGGAATTCTTGGCGCGGCATGTCCTTGGTGCTTTCGCCGTGCGCCAGCATCGAGATCAGATCCGGCTTCGGCGGGGCCTTCGCGCGCTCATCCCACAAGCCGTTGAAGTATTGCAGGCACTCCATCAGTTCCATGCGGCGTTGCTCATCGCTTTCGACGATGCCCTGCCCTGGCGCAGCCGTCGCGACATCGGACCAGCGCGTCAGCTTGCGGCGATCTTCCCATGGGAAGTCGAACAACGTCGCCAGCATCTGCGTGGTGAGTTCGATCGAAATCTTGTCGACCCAGTTGAACACCTCGCCGCGCGGCACGGCATCGAGCAGCGCGCCCGCGCGTTCGCGGATAATCGGCTCCATCTGCGCCAAATGGTTCGGCGCGACGATCGGTGAGACCGTCTTGCGCTGCACGTCGTGCTTCGGCGGGTCCATCGCGATGAACATCGGCAGCGGAAAATCTTCTTCCGGATCGAACAGCACGATCGAAGGCTCGGACGAGAAGCGCTGGTGATCGGTATCGACCGCCATGATGTCGTTGTACTTGGTGACGGACCAGTACGGCCCGTTCAGACTGTCCGGGCAGTAGTGCACCGGATCTTCCTTCCGAAGCCGCTCGAAGAACGGCCAGAAGGTGTGATCGCGGAAGCGCTCGCCGCGGCTCATGTCCAGCGTGGAGAGATCGGTCGTCCAGGCGTCTTCGTTCGGATCGTAGTCGAAGACGTAGTCTTCGTTGTGCCGGCTAACATAACCTGGGTTGGACATGGGGGAGCGCCTCTCTGGGCGCGCATCGCACCAAATTTTCGCGCTCTTGTCACGCCGCGCGTCCCAAGATGGGACAGCCGACGTAGCGGAAAGCACCCGCATTGTCAGGCGCGTTAGCGCCATCTTAGCGACCCTTGTGCTTAACCGGCGCGTTACCTGAGTTCAAATTCTTCGAGAAATTCCATGCTGCGTGTCCTGGGTTGCGTCACGCAGGAGCACAATTTGTGGCTCCTGTTTCTTGCGGCGTTGATCTGCGCGATCACGAGCACGAGCGCCTTCCTGTTATTGAGCCGCACCGCCGTCCGCACTGGCGTTGTCAGACGGATGTGGGGGATCGGCGCTGGCGTGATCGCGGGCCTCGGCGTGTGGGCGACGCATTTCGTGGCAATGACGGCCTATGACGTGGGCGTGCCGCTGAGCTTTGCGGCTGCGCCGCTCTTTGGCTCGCTGGCTCTCTCGCTGGCCGCGCAGACCGCCGCGTTCTGGCTGGCTTTCAAAGCAGCCAATCTACAAGGGAAAGCGCTCGCGGGATGCCTCTCAGGCCTCGGCATCATCTCGATGCACTACCTGGGCATGACCGGTGTCGAAGCGCCCGCTCTCATGCAATGGGATGCTACGTACGTCGGCGCGTCGGTGGCGATGAGCATTCTGTTCGCGGCCGGCGCCATGCTCGTCTTCTTCGTCTCCACGAACGTCTGGCGTGCTGTGCAAGCGGGCGGCGCGCTGCTGCTCGCGATTTGCGCGCTGCATTTTACGGCGATGGCGGCGCTGACGCTGACGCCGTTCGGGACCGCCGATATCGACCCCGACGCCATCTCACAATCCATGCTGGGCGTGGTCGTCGGATTTGCCGTGCTGTTGTGCCTTGTCGCGGCGGTAGCGGCAGGGTTTGCCGACATCTATCTCTCGGATCGGCAGCGCCTGGAAAACCTCCGCTTGCGCGACACCGTGGCCACGCGGACCGCGGAGCTCGAAGCGCTCGCGAAGCGGCAGCAAGAGCTGACGCGGCGTGCGGAGGACGCGAGCGAAGCCAGGGCGCAATTCCTGGCCGACATGAGTCATGAACTGCGCACGCCGCTCAACGCCGTCATCGGATACGGCGAAATTCTCTCTGAGGATCTGGAGGACGCAGGCGCGCGCCAGGACGCTCAGCGCATCGTCACAGCAGGCCAGCACCTGCTCGCTCTCATCAACGACGTCCTCGATCTTTCGAAGATCGACGCGGGCCGCGTCGAATTGGAGGAGGCGCCGTTCGACGTCGCGGCGCTGGCTCGTGAGGCGATCGACACGGTCGCGCCGGCTGCGGTCACCGGCGACGCCCGGTTACGCATCGTGTTGGCGTCCGATCTCGACGCCGGATACGGCGACGCGTTCAAGATCAAACAATGCCTGCTCAATCTGCTCTCGAATGCGATCAAGTTCAGCAAGGGCGGCGACGTCGTACTGAACGCGCGTCGTGAGTGCGTCGACGCCCGCGACTGGCTCGTGTTTGAAGTCGCCGACACCGGAATTGGTATGAACGACGCTCAGATCGCGCGTCTGTTTCAGCCCTTCGTCCAGGCCGACGCCAGCACGGCGCGCATGTTCGGCGGCACGGGCCTCGGTCTCACCATCACACGCCGCTTCGCGCAATTGATGGGCGGTGACGTGACGGTGAAGAGTGCGACCGGCGAAGGGTCGACCTTTGCGCTGCGTCTGCCCGCGCCGATGGCGGAATTGCGCCACGCCGCCTAGGCGGCGCTCACCACGCCGTCCTTTACCTCGAATCGCTGCGCGCGCGTGCCGAAGGCTTCGAACAAGTTCTCGTCGGTACCTGTGAGCCAGGCTTGGCCGGGGTTTGCGAGCAATTCGTCGAACAGAGCCGCGCGGCGGACCGAATCCAGATGTGCGGCAGCTTCATCGATCAGGATCAGTGAAGCGCCGGCGCCCGGGTCATTCGACAGCGCGCGCGCTTGCGCCAGCGTCAGACCGACGAGGAGCGCTTTCTGTTCGCCGGTGGAGCACTGGTCGGCCGGCATATCCTTGGCGGCGTGACGCGCGAGCAGATCGCTGCGGTGAGGGCCGTCGAGCGCGCGGCCAGCACCGGCGTCGCGCCCGCGCACCTCACGCAGCAAGGCGGCGAAATCTTCTTCGACGTCGGCGCTCTTTGCGCCGCGCTCGAAGCGCGCTTCGAGCAAGCCGTCGAGGGAGAGGATCGCCTTGGGAAACGCGCCGTCGGGCCGCGCATCGATGGCCTCCTGTAGACGCTGCAACGTCTCGACGCGCGCTGCCGCGATCGCGGCGCCGTGTGCAGACATCTCGCGCTCCAGGCCGCCGAGCCAGGCGTCGTCAAACACGCGGTCGGCCAGCAACCGTTGTCGCTCGCGCATGGCACGCTCGTACTGCGCCGCCGCCGAGCCATGCTCTGATGCGCGCGCGAGCGTGAGCCGATCGAAGAAGCGGCGGCGATCACCTGCGGCGCCGGACCAGAGCCGGTCCATTGCGGGTGTCAGCCATGTCATGCGAGCGGCTTGCGCGAGCTCCGTGGCAGTCGCCGGCATGCCGTCGCGACGTGCGACACGCTTTACGCCGCCCTCCGGCGTACGCTCGGCGCCGGCGCCCAACACGGACTCTTCGCCGTCTTGCACAACGCGCGCGGACACTGCCCATGGCTGTGCGCGATCCTCTCCCCCGGTGCGCGCGACATCGACAAGCGTCGCGGCGCGCAAACCGCGGCTCGGGGCAAGCATGGTCAGCGCTTCGAGGATGTTGGTCTTGCCCGCGCCGTTCGCGCCGAACAAACACACGGGCCGTGCATCAAGCGCAAGATCGAGCGCAGCGTGGTTGCGGAAATCCGTAAGCATGAGGCGCGAGACATAAAGGGAGTGCAGCGTCACACCCGCAATGGCATCAGCACGTAGAGCGCGTTTTCGTCGGCTTCGTCGCGCACCAACGTCGGTGAGCCGGAATCGGCCAGTTCGAACACCGCTTCCGAGCCTTCGATCTGCTGGGCCACATCGAGCAGGTACTTGGCGTTGAAGCCGATTTCCATGCTGTCGGAGCTATAATCGGCCGGCAGATCTTCGGTGGCGACGCCGGCGTCCGGGTTGTTGACGGTGAGTGTGACTTTGTCCTTCTCCAGCGCGAGGCGCACAGAGCGCGAGCGCTCTGCGGAGACGGTGGCGACGCGATCGACGGCTTCGGAGAACGCCTTGTTGTCGATCTTGAGCTTCTTGGAATTGCCCTTCGGAATGACGCGCGCGTATTCCGGGAACGAGCCGTCGATCAGCTTCGAAGTCAGCACCGCGTCGCCAAGCGTGAAACGAATCTTTTGCGGCGAGACGGCGATCTCGACCATGTCGGCGGCGTCATCGAGCAAGCGCTTCAGCTCGTTGATGGTTTTGCGCGGGACGATGACGCCGGGCATGCCTGCCGCGCCCTTCGGCGCGGGCGCGTCGGCGAGCGCGAGGCGGTGACCGTCGGTGGCGACTGCGCGGAGCTTGGCGCCGCCAGCGTCGATCGTGTGGAAGAAGATGCCGTTGAGATAATAGCGCGTCTCCTCGGTGGAGATGGCGAAGCGGGTTTTGTCGATGAGGCGCGCGAGTTCGGTCGGCTCGATCTCAAACTTAGTCTCGAATCCATCCGACGGCATCGACGGGAAATCGCCGGCCGGCAGGACCGGAAGGTGAAGGCGCGACTTGGCGGCGGAGATGAAGAGCCGCGGATCGTCGCCCGAAACGTCGAACTTCACCGCCGAACCATCCGGCAGCTTGCGGACGAAATCGTAGAGATAGTTCGCCGGCGCCGTGGTCTGCCCGCCGCGCTCAACTTCGGCCGGCGCGCCTTCGGAGATTTCGATGTCGAGATCGGTGGCCGTGAGCCGCAGGCTATCGCCTTGCGCGGACATCAGCACGTTGGACAGGATCGGGATCGTATTTCGCCGTTCGACGACGCTCTGGACGTGGTTGAGCGCCTTCAGAAGCGCCGAACGCTCGATAGTCAACCGCATTGCATCATCCTGGCCTTCGGCCCGCCAGGCATGCCGCTCGGGGGCCGGATACGAAAACCCCCTGCGAACGCGCCTGAGTCGCGGTCCGCAGGGGGTGAGAAACTATCAGAAGCCACGCGAACCCCAAGCCCCATTTGCAAGATTTGGGGCGCGCGGCGGCCAGGAATGACTAGCTTTAGGGCTCGCGACGGATGGCGCGGGCGATGGTCTCGACCTCGGCGCGGAAAGCCGGGTCCTGATCGACCAAAGCGGCGACGCGATCCCGTGCGTACATTACCGTTGTGTGATCAAAACCACCGAAGCGCGCGCCGATGTCCGGCAGCGACGCATGGGTCATGCGGCACGCGAGGAACATCGCGATTTGACGCGGACGCGCAATCGAATGACGTCGGGTTCGCTCAAGCAGCTGCTGCACACTCATATTGTGCGAACGGGCGACCACCTTTTGCACCAGCTGAACGGTGATGCGTCGCTCCGCTGCTTCGGACAATTGCGGCTGCAGAGCATTTGCGGCGGCTTCTAGCGTCACTTGTATCCCTCCCGAGATCTTCCATTCGATGAGAAGTTGGCTGAGAGCGCCGTCTAAATCACGACCACTCCCGTGCACACGCTCAGCGATCATGTCTAACGCATCCGAAGCCACTGAGAAGCCCGGCGTCAAGCGTGCATGATGCTGTAAGCGCATATCGAGTATGCGGCGCCGCAATGGCGCATCAGGTTCTAGAATTTCGCACGACGCCGCGCCCTTCAAACGCGCACGCAGCACGTCATCCAAGCCTTCGATGCCGGCGGCGCCATGATTAGCAGCAAGCACAACTTGGCCGCCGCGGCGCGTCAGTTCGTAGATGGTGTCGAACGCTTCTTCTTCGGTTGCCTTCTTACCGCAGATGCGATGAAAATCATCGATCAGCAGAAGGTCAGGCGCGCGGACCATTTCCTTGAACGCCGAAGAGTCGCGTTTCTTGTGCAAGGCCGACTGAAATTGTTCGAGATATTCTTGGCCCGTCATCATGAGCACTTTGCGGTCGGGCGTGCGGACTGCGGCTTCGCGCGCGATCGCCGTTAAAAGATGCGTCTTGCCGTAGCCGGGCGCTGAATGCAGCAGCCAAACCGGGAAGGCTTCACCGTCGCCCGACGCAATCATCTGCGCAACGGCGTACGCGCGTTGATTGGAGCCATCCTGGCAAAAGGTGTCGAACAGAAATGATTGCGCCTGCATCGGCGCAGCAACCGGCTGCGGACGCGCTTCTTCGATCCGCGCATGCGCAAGCGCGCGCACGTCGTCTGGAATTTCGTGTTCCAGGAGAATCTGAGTTGCGCTGACGCGCGGTTCGTACGCGCGCAGCCGTGCTTCAAGCCGGTGCTGGACTTGCTGCGTCAGCCGCTCCTTGGCGACTTGTGACCCCGCGCGGAAGAGAAGGACCCCATCCATCTCCGCTACGAGGCGCAGTGGGTCGATGTACGAGCGGAAAAAATCCGCACCGAACTCGCCAAACAGCTCCTTCCGGACCAATTCATAGGCTCGCGCCGCCCCGACACCCGCCGTTTCCCGGCGGGCTCCCTCAACATGACGTTCCAT